>NZ_JBVHZI010000004.1:421685-609594 GCF_055574495.1 Streptomyces sp. NPDC029836
GTCCGGCTTACCGGGCCTCCCCTCGTGCCCGTGGTCCGGGCCGCCGTGGCCCGGTCCGCCGGGCCCGCCGACGTTCCCGCCGGTGACGTTCCCGCCGGTCGTGTTCCCGGCCGTGTTGCCCGCGGTGTTCCCGGCCGTGTTGCCGGCGATGTTCCCCGAGGTGCCGCCGGACACGAGGTCGACGATCGGTCCGCCCAAGAGGCCGCCACCGATCAGACCCACGGTGGTGCCGGTCGTCGTGCCGGCGGTCGGCGTGCCGGTGGTCGTACCGGTGGTCGTACCGGTGGTGGTGGTGCCGGTGGTCGTGCCCGTGGTCGTTCCGGTGGTGGTGCCCGTGGTGGTGCCGGTGGTCGTACCGGTCGTCGTACCGCCGGTGGCGCACCCGCCGAGGAAGATCCTGTTGTTGTTGAGGGTCACTTCGCCGTTACGGGCCAGTGCCCGGCCCTCGATGTTCGCCCCCTGGTTCACGAAGATGGAGGTCAGGGCCAAGATGGTGCCTACGAAAGTGGATGTGGTGCCGAGGGTCGCCGAACTTCCGATCTGCCAGAACACGTTGCACGGCGAAGCGCCGTTCGTGAGGAGGATCCGGCTGCTGGACGCCGTGGTCAGGGCTTCCGGAATCTGGAACACCCAGACCGAGTTGGGGTTCCCCCCGGCGTTCAGGACCAGGTCGCCCGTGAGTCCGACTCCCGATGTGGCCCTGTGCACGCCGGGAAGCAGCTCCTGACCCCCGCCGATTCCCGCCGCGAGCGGGAAGTCCGGTGCCTGTCCGCCCAACTGGCCGGCCGCGTTGTTGTACGCCACGATCAGATCGCTCTTGGCCTGAAGGGCCGCAGCGTCCGCGGGATGCACCGCGCCGAGCACCAGTCCGGGCGGGAATCCGGTGATGGCCGGGTTCGGGTGCGTCCCGAGGTCGTGGTCGAGCACCGAGTTGCCGGTGTTCGTGACTCCCTGACCGGCCAGAACGGAGTAGCTGGCGGTGGTGCCCAGCAGTACGGGAGTCGCGATGGCCATGGCCTGCGTCGGCAATCCGGTGACCATTACAGCGGCAACCGTTACGGCGACGGCCGAGGACACCCAGCCGGACAGAGTGCGGCGCTGAGCCGCTTGGATTTTCAGCTTCATCAAGAGGCCATTTCCTGTGGGGGCGTGGCGTACCGGGCGCTTCCGTTCGCTCGGAGGCCCTGGTGTGTCGCTGCCGCATATTACGCAGGAAATTTCACGCACCAATGATGAGTGAGGTGCGGAGGGGGGATTAATACAAGCACATTCCCTGGGGGAAATCGGAATGAAAATAATCCGACTCACATGATCGATGATCCGACGTTCCACCCGAATGGTCAGGGCGCGAATCACTCACACGGGGGAGCACCGAACGCCTGCCCACAGGAAGCCGATCGCCGACGCGGAGTCGTACCGCCAGTCAGGCGATCTCGCGTACCCGCAGGGGCGGGCGTGGCGGTCGGCTCGTCCCCGATCGCCGGGCGCGGGGCTCCACCGTCCACATCCTGTGTGCGCAGGGACGTGAGGACCGGACCCCGGCCCCGGCCGGCCCGGGACCGACGGCCTGGACCTCGCGGAGCGAAGTGCCGTCGGCACGACGGAAGCCCGAGCGCCGCCGCGAACGCCCACGGGGCGCGGCCCGTCGAGGTCGACGGGCGCCCGCGCCTCAGGCCGGGGTCTAGGTCGGGGACGACGGGTCGGACGCTGCGGCGGCGCGGCGGTATTCGGCGTTGATGCGCTGCGCGTCTTCGAGCTGGTCCTCCAGGATGACGATCCGGCAGGCCGCCTCGATGGGGGTGCCCTGGTCGACGAGTTCCCGGGCACGCGCCGCGATGCGCAGCTGGTAGCGGGAGTAGCGGCGGTGGCCGCCCTCGGAGCGGAGCGGGGTGATCAGGCGGGCCTCTCCGATGGCGCGGAGGAAGCCCTGGGTGGTGCCGAGCATGTCTGCGGCCCGGCCCATGGTGTAGGCGGGGTAATCGTCGTCGTCGAGACGACCGAACGAGTCGTCTGCTGTCATTGAACCTCTCTCGGGGAACGCGTGGAGGGGCCCTGGTGCCGTATGGCACCAGGGCCCCGAAGGAACTACTACACCATCTGTCGGCCCTGATACTGCGCCGACCCTGTGTTTCCGCCTACCCGACCGAGATGCTGTCGGGAGCGCGGGGATCGCGGTTGCTCGACCGGAGACCACCTCACTATCGATGTCCTGCGGTACCCGGGCTCAAGGCTCCGCCCGGGCGATCCTGATGGCGCTCTGCTCCTCCGTTCTTCCCTCTGTGATCAACTACTTACTGCTGGTACTGCTCCACTGCGTACTGCTGGTGGCCCGACCCGGCGCCACTCTTCGGCAGCCAGCCCCGTCGCCCGTCCTGCATCTGCTCTGGCTTGGAACCCCACTGCCGAACTTCCCGGTGCGCGCGCCCGCAGTCGACGCCTTCACCGAGGTGCTGCTCACCTACTACTGCGCACCGCACTGACGAGTACTGCGACTGTGCGAACTGCGGTACTGCTCTCGGCGGCCCCTGATGACTGCGGGCCACCCGGTCCGGTCGTCAGCCCCGTCGCCGTCCTGCAACAACCCTGGCTTCGGAACTCCACCACCGCACCGTCATGCGCACTGCAACTGCGGGTACTTCTGCCCGGCAGTTCGTCTCTGCCGGGCCCTGCTGTCTCTCTGGGCTACGAGAAGAACCATAACCACGCCACCGCGCAATGTCTACTCCGGCCGTCATAGATTTTCGCGCCCTCCGGGGACAGCTAGACCTGCACGGTCGGCTCAGATGCGCGGAGCGGCCCGCACAGCCGGTCAGGGGATGCGGGCACAGGGCCCGGGCGACCGCTGCCACCCGTCGGCCCTTCGGCGGGTAGACGGTGAGTGCCCTTCTCGCTCGGTAGTGCTCCCGGTCGAGCGGTCGGGACGACCAGTGCATAAAATCGGCTCCCATGTCGAAGCCTGACGAGCTGCTCGTTGACGTCGCCGCCCTGGTGGAGTCCGGGCAGAGCAATCAGATGTCCCTGACCGTGGTCACCGGTGGCGCTGTCATCACCGGTCGGCTGGCACCCGAACCCGTGTGGAGGCAGCGGGTGTCGGAGGTCCTGACGGATTCCGCCCGCCTGGGCGAGTTCGCCGCCATCTTCACCGCCGCGGCACCCCACGAGGGGCCGCCCACTCATCTGCACTTCCATGTGGCCCGCATCCTTCAGGGCACGGTGGGGATCCCGGAGACGGGCGGGATGTATCGCGTCTCGATCGCCGATGTCAGCGCCTGGACCATGGGCGACTTCAGCTACTCCGACCACTGACCCGACAGCGCGCGGGAAACCCCGGGTACGCGGAAGGGCCCGACCGGCATGTGTCGGTCGAGCCCTCTTCAGCGTTCGGGTGCCGGCTTGCTTGCGCGGGTCCTGTCGGTCGGACGGTCACCCGGATGCCGAGCATCGCGGAAGCCTGCTGGAGCGGGCTGAGGACAGACCTGGGCACGGCTGCCCGGGGCCGCGGCAGGTGAACCCGAGCAGGGTCATGGCCCGGACCACTTTCGGCGCTGGGGTCACGGCGGTCCTGCCGAGTGGGTCGTGCCGTGGTGAGGCGGTTCAGCGGGCAAGCGCGAGGACGCCCAGAGCGCTGCCCTGCTCGTCGACGACCGGTAGGGCATCGAGCCGGCGGTAGCGCATCGCGTGCTCGGCTTCGGCCATCGCGGTCGTGGGCGAGGTGAACGGTCCGCGGTCGCCGAGGACGTCGCGGAGACGGACCCGGTCCGTGTACGCCGCGCCGTCGCGGACGCCGGCGAGCCTGGCCCGGGTGATCAGCCCGGTGCACAGGCCGTCCTCGTCGCAGACGACCAGATGACCCCCGCGGGCACTGGCCATGACGGCCATGGCCACCTCGACCGTCATGTCGTCACAGACCTGCGGACCGGCCGCCTCCATCGCGTCGTCCACCGTCCGGTGCACGGGGTTGGCGTTCGTCGAGCGGGGCTGCATCTGGACCAGCGTCACAACGTACCTCCTGCAGAGATGGGTCAGTTTCCTGATCACGTGCTTCTCAGGCCGCCGCATCTAAGGAGGACTGCCGCACGCTCACGCCCCGGACGGTCGAAGCGGGCCGGCGCCTTCCCCGGGAGGCCGCGCTGCGCTTGGCGCGTTCGACGACGGGTGCGGTGATGACCACGGGGATGCCGGAGGGGGTGCGGGCGCCGGTGATCCGGTTCAGGGCCCCGCTCCGAACCGGTGGCAGTGCCGAAAGCGGGGCCGCCGGTGCGCTGCGGGTGCGAGAGGAGCGGTCGTTCGTACGTGTGCGGTTCATTGAGAACCCTCCTTGATGCGGCACGTAACAAGGAATTCCCGCGGCGGATCGCAGCGCAGGGAATCACGAGAACGGACCGAATGAATGCGAAAGCGACTCCGGCCGACAGGGACTCCGTGCGGTCGCAGGCACTGAGATGGGGAGGCGTCAGGTGGACGCGGAATAGAAAAAAGTCGAGGGTGGAGATCCGAGGAGGATGTGACCCTGAATGCGGCGTCCCGCAGGTCCCGCAGGTGACATCACTGCGGGGAAAATATGTGCAGCTGGGGCCCGCACCCCGAGGGATGCGGGCCCCAGCTGCGAAAGGCGCGTCAGCGTCAGGCGGGAACGATGTTCTCGGCCGTTTGGCCCTTCTGGCTCTGCGCGATGTCGAAGGTGACCTTCTGGCCCTCCTGCAGCTCGCGGAAGCCCTGGGCGGCGATGTTCGAGAAGTGGGCGAAGACGTCGTCCCCGCTACCGTCCTGCTCGATGAATCCGAAACCCTTTGCCGCGTTGAACCACTTCACGGTGCCAGATGCCATGTCGAATCTCCTTGGGGGGCAGTACGCAGAATCCGCACTGTACGGATACCGTGTCGCCGCGATGATGTCCCGCCGGAAAGATCCGGAAATATGAAGCGCTTGATTGGGGCGCGGAGGCCGACGCTTGAAGTTTTTGGGTACCAAAACTGCAACCGAGATCGACAGTAGCACGCTGCGGGGGTTTGGGTGCGTTGAATATCGCCATCGTGTGCGGTGCGGAAAAACCCTCTCCGCAGGGTCCATAAAACTCTCTGACCGCGGCAACAGATATTGATTCCCTCCGAGCACAGCGTTTCGGGAGCAAGTGCGTCCGCCGGCTGCGACCCGCCGATCGCGTGGCGAGAGCCGAAAGGGCGGGACAACGAAGAAGCCAGGTCGCTGACCTGGCCTTCTTGGAAGAGCGGATGACGGAAATCGAACCCGCGCCATAAGCTTGGGAATCCATGGCGCGTAACTGCAAGGACTGCCGAAGGGCTTCCGCTTCTACGACCTGCGGCCCCACCGGCCGCACCCTCTCCACCCAGTCCGTCGCGACCCCCAAGGACACGATGGTCCGCGCCGGCCAGTCCTCGGAGAAGGCCGCGATGGCCTACCAGCACTTCGACGACGAACGTCAGCAGGAGGTCGCCGGGGGCATCGACGCCCGGGTGCGAGCGGCCCGCGACAAGGGAGTCGTGCGGCGGGCGGCGAGGGGCGAGGGGCGAGGGGCGCCTGACGGTCGCTGGATGAGGGGAGGGAGGCGTCAGGACTCCTCCCCTCACTGGTTCCGTGGGCCCCGTCGGGGCCGAACGGTACGGGTGATCTTGCGCATCAGACGCTCGTCCATGCGTCGAAGAAGGCCTCCCGCTTCGCCGGATCGGCTGATTTGTGGTCCGCGTGCAGGACGCGCCAGGCGGTGAGTTCGAGGTCGCGGAGCCACAGCTCTCCGATGACCTGCGTTTTGAGATCGGGGAGGTGGTCGGACTCGGCGAGGGCCTGGCCGATGACCTCTCCGGCTGCGATGCGCTGGGGCGGGGTCATCTCGTTGAAGGCCGAGAGGATCTGCCCGGCCAGACCGGTGCCTTCGCCGGCCAGCGAACTCAGCACGCAGGCCTTGATGTTGGCGGGCAGCAGGTAGAGGGAGCCCGAGGACCTCCACAGTTCCGACCAGAAGTTCTCTCCGGACGCGGTGGGGGCGGGGAGCGCGGCCAGCAGACCGAGGAGGTGAGCGGTGGCCACGTATCCGTCGGAGTGGGCCGATGCGACGACTGCGATGTTCCCGACGCGCTCTACGTCGATGCGGCCGGCTTCGAGACGTGGGTCCAGCCCCAGCCGCTGTTCCAGCTGATGGGACAGGGGGGCGGACGCGTGGGAGCGGAACTCGGGAAGCATCGGCGGTCCTTGGACGTCGGAGAGCGGAGAGGCTCGTGCGGAAGCCCAGATCGTTCCCCTGGCCCGCCGAATTACACGAGTTCCACGGCCCCAGTTGGCGGAAGACTGAGAGGGTCGGACGTGAAGCGGCTGAACCAGCTGCGGCCGGCGATGCCGCGCCGGCGTCCTGCGGCACACCTCACGTGATGCTGCTCCGGGTCAGCTCCTAGCATGAACTCATGGTTGCCAGTGATGCCCAACAGTCCGAGTCAGGACGGGAAGCCATGTCCCGGGACGACGCCGAAGCCGGCAGTGCTGTCTCCGTACCGACGGATGGAGGAAGTGAGGCCTCCCAGCCGGCTTCCGATCTGTTCGAGCGGGCGGCCGATCTGGTGGAACCGATCAAGCCGAAGCTACGGGGCTGGCTCCACGCCGGCATGGTCCCCGCGTCGCTGGCCGCAGGCATCGTCCTCATCTGCACGGCCGGAACACCGCAGGCCACCGTGGCCGCCGCCGTGTACGCCGTCACCGCCTGGCTGCTGTTCGGGACGAGCGCCGTCTACCACCTCGGCACCTGGGGGCCACTCGGCGAGGCCGTCCTGCGCCGCCTGGACCACGCCAACATCTTCCTGATCATCGCCGGCACCTGCACCCCGCTCGCCGTGCTCCTCCTCGCCCCTGACCAGCGGTCCGTGCTCCTGTGGATCGTGTGGACGGGCGCTCTGGCCGGCATCGCCTTCCGGGTCCTGTGGATCGGCGCTCCCCGCTGGCTGTACACGCCCTGCTACCTGGCCCTGGGCTGGGCGCCGGTGCGTTACCTGCCCGACTTCCTGCACAGCGGCGGCGCGGCCGTACTCACCTTGGTCGTGACCGGCGGGCTGCTCTACAGCGCGGGCGCGGTCGTGTACGCCCTGCGGCGCCCCGACCCCTCACCCCGCTGGTTCGGCTACCACGAGGTGTTCCACGCCCTGACCGTGGCGGCTTTCACCGCGCACTACATCGCCGTCTCCCTCGCCGCCCACTGAGCACGACGACGTGTCGATGCATGCCCGTCCATTCGTGTGGGGGCCGGTGAGTTGCCGACCGGCTTCGGGTCAGGGCGCGAGCGGGCGGCGGAGGGAGACGTAGTAGTCGCCGACCGCGGACAGGTAGGTGTGGTCACCTGTTTCGCTGTCCGTCGTGAACCGGGGCGCGGCCTTGATCTCTTCCTGCGTGGCCGAGACCCTCACCACCCGCGCCGCCGTATCGATGCGGGTGACGGCGCCGGCCGGGATCAGGACGCTCCTGCCGAACACCCACACGCCGGTGTCGACCACCAGGTGCTGCATGCCCGGCTGATCCTGCTGCCGGTCGACGTGCCCGATGACACCGTCAGCGGCTTCCACGGTGAATCCCACCAGTGACTGCCCGGACGTGTAACTGCTGTCCTGCGCGTACATCCACACTCTGCTCACAGTCCGTCTCCTCGTCCTCGGTGACCGGGCGTCGTGGCTCGGTGCACCACCGGTTCGCGCCTGCCCGACCACATGCCCCCCTGCTTGGCGCGCAACCGATTGCGCCGAGCATTCCGGGCGGGCGCGCTACGCCCGACGACGACGGGATGAGGCAGATCGCTGCGACCGCACACGCCCGGGCCCACATCGTCATCGCCAACCGGTCCTTCACCGACGTCCACCAGTGGGACCGCCGTACCCGTCCCCCGAACCTGGCGGCCGAGATTCAGCACCGGCTCCTCCCCGGTGCAGCGGCTGGATCTGCGGCCGGGTGACCGGCTCGTGATGCTCACCGACGGCATGCTCGAGCGCCGCGCCGGGGGTGTCGCCTGCTCTCCCTGATCGTGAGCACAGGCGATCACCACCCACGTGAGGCCTCCCGCGCCCCAGTAGCACTCCGTCCAGAGTCCAAGCTGCGGGCCGAGAAGATCGTGAGCCCGCCGATGCCGACGGGGACGATCACCTCAGGCTGAGGTCGGTGGAGCCGAAGAGTCGGCGGCTCGGCGGTACTCGGCGTTGATGCGCTGGGCTTCTTCGAGCTGGTCTTCCAGGATGATGATCCGGCAGGCGGAGTCGATCGGGGTGCCGTGGTCGACGAGTTCGCGGGCGCGGGCGGCGATGCGCAGCTGGTAGCGGGAGTAGCGGCGGTGACCACCGGCCGAGCGGAGCGGGGTGATGAGGCGGGCCTCGCCCAGGGCGCGGAGAAAACCTTGGGTGGTGCCGAGCATCGCGGCAGCCCGGCCCATGGTGTAGGCGGGGTAGTCGTCGTCGTCGAGACGGCCGAACGAGTCGTCTGCTGTCATTGCACCTGTTTCTGGAACGCGTGGAGGGGCCCTGGTGCCTATGGCACCAGGGCCCCGAAGGAACTACTACACCATCTGCCGGCCCTGATACTGCGCCGGCCTTCTGTGTCCGCTGACCCGACCGAAAGGCTGTCGGGGGTGCGGGGATCGCGGTTGCTTGACCGGAGACCACCTCACTGACGATGTCCTGCGGTACCCGGGCTTCAACCTGCCGGCCCGGGCGATCCTGATGGCGCCCAGCTCCTCCGTTCTTCCCTCGGTGATCAACTACTTACCAAGCGGGGGACTGCGTACTGCTGGTGATGCTTACTGCTGATACCGCGTACCGCTTGTACTGCTTGTACTGCTTGTACTGCTTCGCTTGTACTGCTCGCGGCCTGACCCGGCGCCGCTTCGGCAGCCAGCCCCGTCGCCTGTCCTGCGTCTGCTCTGGCTTGGAACCCCACTGCCGAACTTCCTGGTGGCCGCGCCTGCATTCGACGCCTCCACCAAGGTGCTGCTCACTGCCTTCACTGCTGGGTACTGCACCTACAGGTACTGCCACCGCGTCAACTGCGGTACTGCTCGTGGTGGCCCCTGATCACGGCGGGCCACCCGGTCCGGTCGTCAGTCCCGTCGCCGTCCTGCACCAGCCCTGGCTTCGAAACTCCACCACCGCACCGTCCTGCGCACTGCAACTACGGGTACTGCAAGGGTGAGACCTACTGCTGTACTGCGAACCGCTTTTACTGCTCGTGGCCTGCCCCAGCGCCACGTTTCGGCAGCCAGCCCCGTCGCCTGTCCTGCGTCTGCTCTGGCTTAGCACCCCACTGCCGAACTTCCCGATGCGCGCGCCCGCAGCCGACGCCTTCACCGAGGTACTGCTTCACTCACTTCACTGCTGGGTTCTGCTCGTGGTGGCCCCTGATCACTGCGGGCCACCCGGTCCGGTCGTCAGTCCCGTCGCCGACCTGCAACAACCCTGGCTTCGGAACTCCACCACCGCACCGTCCTGCGCACTGCAACTACGGGTACCGCGTGTACTACTGCCGGCAGTTCGTCTCTGCCAGGCCCTGCTGTCTCGCTGGGCTACGAGAGAAACCATAACCACGTCACCGATCAATGTCTACTCCAGCCGACATAGATTTGCTCCTGGTTGGTGAGGAGGTAATCGGGCTCGAACACGGCCGCTCCTGGAGACTGCTGAGCTGGACCTGGACACCGGGCGCGCCGCCGAGTTCGCCGCGCCACTGCGGCGAGCGTGTGCCGATCCCGGTCGCTCCAGGGAGCGGATGAGGGGGAGGGGCTGTTGTGGCCAACCGGAAACGGTGTCCAACGGGGTGGAAGAATCGTTTTGACGAACGTGACGGATGATCATTGGGTATATCTCGACCGCGGTGCTCAGGCCGGCAGCGGTAAGCGCAGAGCCGCTGCCCGTCTCCCGGAACAGCTGCGCCGGTGGCCTTCCCGTAGTCCGGCGCACGCCGGTGAGCAGGCCGGTGGAGAGGTCCCGGACGAGAGCACGCCCCTGTACGCCCGGCTGGCCGAGGAGTGGGCGGCCCGCGGCGCCACCGTCCCCTGCTGTCCCGACCCGCTGTGGCAGCGTCTGGTCTCTGCCGAGCACCTCTGGCGCGAGACGGAAAGCACGCTGCGGCAGCTGCACTTGGCGGGGGACGCCCATCCTGATGACGCCGCAGCCGCGTCGGTTCGAACGCAGGTACTCGCGTGATCCACGGCTCGCTGCCGGCGGTTTCGGCTGGCGCATGATCCAACGTCTGGCCCAAGACGTCACCATTGCCCGGGCTCGGGCCGGTACGGGCAAGGCGATCACCGCGACCCTCCCCCGGGACGGGCCGCCGCCGGTCCGGCTCCAGACGCGGATCAGGGCCGCGCGGCAAACGCTGCGCGGCCCTGATCCAGTACTCCTCGGATCCCGCCGACATGGCAGACGTCCGCTGCTCGCGCTCCTGCGAGCTGTACGGACAGCCGCGAGCGCCGATCGCGGCGGCCGCGCGGGCGGGGTGGGGGGAGGGTTAGGCCGGGTTGATGTTCTCGGCCTGGGGGCCCTTCTGGCCCTGGGTGACGTCGAACGTGACGACCTGACCCTCCTGGAGCTCGCGGAAGCCCGAGGAGTTGATCGCGGAGTAGTGGGCGAAGACGTCCGGGCCGCCGCCGTCCTGGGCGATGAAGCCGAAGCCCTTTTCAGCGTTGAACCACTTCACAGTTCCCGTAGCCATGTCTCATGCCTTCCAGTCGATGGACGCCTCCCGCTCCATGCGGAAGGCGGAGGTGATCGTCCTGGTTCCTGCGGCACTGCACAGCAAAACGCCCACACCAAGGCGTGGGCTGAGGGGACTTCCGAACCACGACAGCTGACGCAGACGCTACACGCCCCCAGCGGCCCGTCACCATAGGGAGCGAGGTGCGTCATACCTCCGACACAGGCGGGCGGGAGTGCCCGCCGCGACCGGCGGGCACGTCCACCTCAGGCCGCCGTGCGCGGGCGCCCTTCGGACGCGGGGGAGTGCTCGGCGTTGACGCGCTGAGCTTCCTCAAGTCGGATCTCCAGCATCACGATCCGACAGGCGGCCTCAATGGGAGTGCCGTGGTCGACGAGTTCCCGAGCGCGGGCGGCAATGCGCAGCTGGGAGCGGGAGTAGCGGCGGTGGCCGCCCTCGGAACGCAGCGGGGTGATCAGGCGGGCCTCTCCAATGGCGCGGAGGAAGGCCTGGGTGGTACCGAGCATCTCTGCGGCCCGGCCCATCGTGTAGGCGGGGTAGCCGTCGTCGTCGAGACGGCTGAACGAGTCGTCTGCTGTCATCGCACCTCACTGCGAAACAGATGGAGGAATGGGTCAGAACGTGGGGAGGGGCCCTGGTGCGTACGGCACCACGGCCCCGAAGGAACGGTTACACCATCTGCCGGCCCTGAGACTAGGCCGGCCTTCTGTTTCCGCTGACCCGACCGAAAGGCCAGGCACTGCAACTGCGGGTACTGCTGCCCGGCAGTTCGTCTCTACCAGGCCCTGCTGTCTCTCTGGGCTGTCTCTCTGGGTTACGAGAGAAACCGTAACCACGCCCCCGCCCAATGTCTACTCCAGCCGAGATAGATTTTTGAGTGCGTGTCCCTGAGGTAATCGGATTCCGTCAGGTTGAACAGTCGTGGGTCGGGGAACGATGGCCGGGCAGGCAAGGCCGGACACCGACTACAGACCCCCGACCTGGTCGACGGCACCGGCGGTTTCGGCTGGCACATGGTCAACGACCTCGCCCGTGCCACCATCGTCACGTCCACGCCCGAAGGCGGGAAAATCGTACGGGTCCTCCTGCCCCGTCGGACCGGCGGATAGGCGCGAGCCCGTGGTCGGGTAGCCGATCCAGGGTCTCTCCGCGCGGAGTCCCGGCGGTCAGGAGCCGGTGCCGGGCAGGAGGCGGAAGACCTGGTCCAGGCCGATGACGCGCAGGACGCGCAGGGTGTGGGCGGGTACGGCGGCGAGTGCGATGTCGGCTTGGGCGGCCTGTACGTGGTTGCGGGCGGCGATCAGGGCGCTGATGCCGCTGGAGCCGCAGAATTCCATGCGGGTGAGGTCCAGGACGAGGAGTTGGCCCGGTTCGAGGGCGAGCGTGGCGAGGAGCTCACGTAGGTCGGGAGCGGTGGTGCAGTCGAGATGATCACCGGTGCCATCGCGGCCGACCAGCCCAGGTAGTTCGATTCCAGGGAGTCCAGCAGTTCGTCGATGTCCTCGGCGCTGAACCCGCCCCGGTAGCCGTCGTCGTCGATGTACCGCGGCGAGGGAGCGACCATCACCAGCGCCCCGATCCGCTCCGGAGCCATGCCGGCTGCCAGTACACCGACCATCGCGCTGACCGAGTGCCCCACGAACACCGCGTCGCGCAGGTGGAGCGCGTCGCAGCGGGTACGGTCAGCCGCCACATGTTCTGATCACAGCCGAACCCGTGCGCCAATACCACCGTCCGGCCCTGCGGATTGCCGGTCAGGTCACGTTGTTCCTGCGCTCGATGTCCATCTACTTCCGCTTCCCAGGAGCCACTCGCCTACCCTGCGACCCCTCGGATCACCTCACGCCCTGCCCACCGTCTTCACACGCATCCTCGGCCTGCTGGAGCCGCCCGGAGTGCAATCCACCCATCGCGCTTTCCCGTGGGTACGCGGAAGGGCCCGAGCGGCGCGTGCCGGTCGGGCCCTCTTCGCTGTTCGGGTGGCGGCGCGCGCCGGGCCCACTGGTCAGGCGGTCACGGGGGTGCCGAGCATCGCGGAGGCCCGCTGGAGGGGGTTGAGCACGCGCGTGGCCACGGCGGTTCGCGGAAGGCCTCCGCGACAGGTGAAGCCGAGCTGGGTCATGGCGCGCAGGACCTCGCCGGCACTGAAGTCACGGCGGTCCTGGCGGGTGAGGACCTGGCCGACCTGCTTGACGGGGTAGGTACGGCGACCGATGATCACGGACTCGCCGATGACCTGCTCCGGCTTGATGCCCTTCATGGACTCCAGGACACCGCTCTTGGTCAGGTCGAACGGGAAGCGGGCGATGACACAGCGCATGATGCCTCACAGGGAGAAGGGGAGAACGGTCCGACCACGGGGCGGTGATTTCAGCGTGCGAGGACGAGGACGCCCAGGGCGCCGCCCTGTTCGGCGACCACGGGCAGGGCGTCGAGCCGGCGGTAGCGCATCGCGTGCTCGGCCTCGGCCATCGTGGTCACGGGTGAGGCGAACGGACCGCGGTCGCCGAGAACATCGCGCAGCCGGAGCCGGTCGGTGTACGCGGCGCTGTCGCGGATGGCACGGAGCTGCTCCCGCGTGATCACGCCGGTGCAGAGGCCGTCCTCGTCGCAGATGAGCAGATGGTCCGCGCGCGAGCCGGCCATGACGGCCAGGGCCACCTCGACGGTCATGTCGTCACAAACCTGCGGACCGGCCGCTTCCATGGCGTCGTCCACCGTTCGGAGGACGAGGTCGGCATGAACATCGGCATGCGCCGGGCGGGGCTGCATCTGGACCAGCGACAAGATCTGCCTCCTGCAGAGATGGGTCAGTTTCCTGATCAAGTTGTTCTCAGGCCGCCGCATCGAAGGCGGACTGCCGCGCGCTCGCACGCCGTGCAGCCGAGGCGGGCCCGCGCCGGCCGCGGGAGGCCGTGCCGCGCTTGGGCCGCTCGGACACCGGTGCGGTGATGGTGACCGGAATGCCGGAGGGTGCCTGGGCGCCGGTGATGCGGGTCAGGGCCTCGTCGCCCGAGTGGACCTGGGCGGTCTGCGGGCTGATGCCGGCGGCCGTCATCAGGCGTGCCATCTCGCGGCGCTGGTTGGGCAGCACCAGGGTGACGACGCTGCCGGACTCGCCGGCGCGGGCGGTGCGGCCGCCGCGGTGCAGGTAGTCCTTGGGGTCGGTCGGCGGGTCCACGTTCACGACGAGGTCGAGGTTGTCGACGTGGATGCCGCGGGCCGCGACGTTCGTGGCCACGAGGACGCTGACGTGCCCGCTCTTGAACTGCGTGAGGGTACGGGTGCGCTGGGGCTGGGACTTTCCGCCGTGCAGGGCCGCGGCGCGGACTCCGCTGCTCAACAGGTGCTCGGTGAGCCTGTCCACGGCGTGCTTGGTGTCCAGGAACATGATCACGCGGCCCTCGCGGGCGGCGATCTCGGTCGTGGCGGCCTGCTTGTCGAAGTTCTGGACGTGCAGGACGTGGTGTTCCATCGTGGTGACCGCGCCCTGCGAGGGGTCGACGGAGTGCACGACGGGGTCGGTCAGGTAGCGGCGCACCAGCAGGTCGACGTTCCGGTCGAGGGTGGCGGAGAACAGCATCCGCTGGCCCTCGGGCCGCACCTGGTCCAGCAAAGCGGTGACCTGCGGCATGAAGCCCATGTCGGCCATCTGGTCGGCCTCGTCCAGGACGGTGATGGCGACCTGGTTCAGCCGGCAGTCGCCGCGGTCGATGAGGTCCTTGAGCCGGCCGGGCGTGGCGACGACCACTTCGGCCCCGGCGCGCAGCGCCTGTGCCTGCCGGTAGATGGGCATGCCGCCCACCACGGTGGCCAGGCGCAGCTTGACCGCCCGGGCGTAGGGGGCGAGCGCGGCCGTCACCTGCTGGGCGAGTTCGCGCGTCGGTACGAGGACCAGTGCGAGCGGCTGACCCGACTCGGCGCTCTGGCCGGCCGTACGGGCCAGCAGCGCGAGGCCGAAGGCCAGGGTCTTGCCGGAGCCGGTACGGCCACGGCCGAGGACGTCGCGGCCCACGAGGGTATTGGGGAGCGTGGCGGCCTGGATCGGGAACGGCGTGGCCATGCCCTCACGTCCGAGCGTGGCGAGCAGCGGGGCCGGCATGGCGAGGTCGGCGAAGGCCTCGACGGCGGGCAGCGCGGGGGTGATCGTCTTCGGCGGGGCGAACTCGCCCTGGATCGCGGCGGGCCGACGACCATAGCCGCCCGAGCGGCTCGGACCACCGGAGCGGGTCGGAGCTCCGGAACGGCTCTGGGGCGAAGAGCCGAAGCGGCTGCTGCCCCGGCTCGAACCGGAGCCGGCGCCGGAGCCGAAAGCGGGGCCGCCGGTGCGGCTGCGGGTGCGGGAGGAGCGCTCGTTCGTACGTGTGGGGTTCATGCGGAACCTTCCTTGATGCGGCACGTATCAAGGAATTCCCGCAGCGTAGGAGCGGCGCAGGGAATTGCGAGAACGGGCCGAATTTGATGCGAAAGCGGATCTGGCGGACAGGAATCTGTACGGCTCAGACGCTGAAAAAAGGTGGCGCCAGACGGGCGCGACAACCAAAAACAATCAACTCGGGTTCGGCTCCGAAAGGGCCGGTCGGCCGAGTGTCTCCATGATCGATACCGCGGGTGAACTCACCACGGGAAATGCGTGCAGCTGGGGCCCGCACCCCGAGGGATGCGGGCCCCAGCTGCAGAATGCGTGTCAGCGTCAGGCGGGAACGATGTTCTCGGCCGTCGGGCCCTTCTGGCCCTGCGCGATGTCGAAGGTGACCTTCTGGCCCTCGTTCAGCTCGCGGAAGCCCTGGGCGGCGATGTTCGAGTAGTGGGCGAACACGTCAGGGCCGCCACCGTCCTGCTCGATGAAGCCGAAACCCTTTTCCGCGTTGAACCACTTGACGGTACCAGCAGCCATGTCATATCTCCTTTGGGGCAATGCATCGGCGACTGCACTGTGCGGACGCCGTGTCGCCGCGATGATGCCCCGCCCGGCAAAAGAGCCGGGAAATACAAAGCGCTTCCAGTGGAATGAATTCCGGTCTGGAGGCACTTGAAGTTCTTGGGTACCAAAACTGCAACCGAGATCGACAGTAGCACGCTGCAGCGGCCCGTGCGTTGAATATTTGCGGCCGCCGCGTTGCGGTAGAAACCCTCCCCGCTGGATCCATTAAATCCTTAGGTTGCGGCGACAGATATTGATTCCCCCTGACCGCAGCGTTTTTTGGGTGCTGGCCGCCCGCTGCGGGAGGTGGCAGCGAAGTTGGCTGGTCGGGGGCGCCAGGGATCGGGGATGCGCCGCGCGCCCTCGCGAACCGTGTGGCGCGGCCAGGGTGGTTGATGTCGCGAGGAGACGTTTCTGGCCCGGGGATTCAGGCGAGTTGGGGCACGCGGAGGTGTGGCGAGAGTCGAAAAGGCGGGACAACGAAGAAGGCCCAGGTCGTTGACCACCGAAGACCTCCCGCTGACCGCTGCTTACCGCCGCTACTGGCACGTTGTGGCATGGGCCACCGAGTCAGCGTCGTGGAGGACGTCGAGGAAGAGGCAGGGCCACACGGAAAGCATCGAGCAAGCACGCGAGCGGACCTGTCGCCGAACCTGGTCGGGAGGGCATCGGGCGGTGCTCAGGCGGCGCCGGGGTCGTACATGGACAGGGAGGCCTTGACCTCGCGGGCGTATGGGCCTTCCCACCAGGGGATCGTCTCCACCAGGACGGGTTTGGTGCCCGAGGCCAGGACGAGGGCCCGGCCGGGGGGCATCGAGCCCAGGTCGGAGACCTGCAGGACGCGCTCGCGGCGGACCGACTCGTTCACCGTGCGGTTGCCGGACCAGCCGCCGAACTCGGACTCGCGCGTCGCGGAGTACTCGCGAAGCTCGTACTCGCCCGCGAGCTCCGAGAGGTCGCCGAGGAAGCGGGTGTCGGAGACACCGCCGCCGTAGACCCGGATGTTCGCGGCGGACCAGAGCTTCTCCATGCCGCGGTCCCCCCACACCTCGACGCCTTGGGCCCAGGACTGGAGGATGGTCATCAGGACGATGCCGCGCGAGCCGTAGTGCGAGTAGAGGTCGGGCAGCGCGCGCCAGCGGCAGACGTTCGCCGCCTCGTCCAGGACGCCGACCATCGGGAGCGACAGCCGGCCGCCGCGCTGGGTGGTGGCGTACTCCTCGGCCGCCTCGACGACGGCCACGGTCAGGGCCGTCACCAGCGGGCCCGCGGAGTCACTGCCCTCGCGGGAGAGCGAGTAGAGCGTCGAGCGGGTGCGGACGAACTCGCGGGGATCGAACTCGGGGCGGTCGTCGGTCGGGCCGAGCGGGGTCACCCACTTGTTGACCTCGGGGTTGATCAGGCAGGACGCCATCTGCTGGGCGACGCCGTAGATGCCGCTGCGCTGCTTGTCAGGAGCCGTGATCACGCCGTTTAGGGAGTCGGCGGGCATGACGTGCCCGGCGCCGCGCAGGATGCGCTCGGGGGTGTCGTCCTTCGGGTTGGACAGCCAGCTGTAGATCTGGGTGATGGAGGTCTTGGCGGTCGCCGCCGCGAGCAGCAGGTTGGCGAGGAGGTCCTGGCCGGCCGGATCGAAGAACGCGTCGGTGGAGGCGTCGGCGTCGCGCGAGCCCGAGGCGAAGTGGTCGGCCAGCTTGCGGGCCTTGGCCACGTCGGTGACGTAGGAGAGGGGGTTCCACCACCAGGTCGGCGGCTCCTGGGCCACCTGCTGCGGGTCGAAGACCCAGACCTGCCCGTGGGCCTCGCGAGGTCCGCGCGTGCCGTCGACGATGTCGCGCTTGTTGGAGGTGACGAGCACCGCCCCCGGGGCGGACAGGATCGCGGGGATGGCGCGCCGGGTCGTCTTGCCGGTACGCGGGCCCCAGATGTCGACGTGCATGTCCTCGAAGGAGCCGAACAGCGGCTGCCGGCCCTTCACCGACCGGCCGATGAAGACGCCGGGCACCTGGGCCTTTACACCGAGGCGCTCCGCAGTCGCGGCAGCCCCCTTCATGGTGAGCTTGCCGAGCTCCGCGCCGTCCGTCATGCGCTTGGCGGCCCGGTCCACGTCGGGCTTGTCGCGCAGCCGCCGGCGTATCCGGTACCCGGCGGTGACCAGGCCCGCGAGCAGCAGCACCTCGGCGGCGGCGATGGCGTTGGCCGCGCCGCCCGGCCAGGAGTAGTCGCCCTTGGCCAGGGCGATGGCGAAGGAGAAGGGGTTGCCCGGGGGCTCCGGCTGTTCGGTGAACGCCGCGCCGAGGCGGGCCGCGAGCCAGGCGGCGGACAGGAGGGCCAGGACGCTGACGACGAGGAGGACGATCTCGATCGTCCAGTCGTCTTCGGCGCGCGGCTTCTTCTGTGGTTCGGGGGCCATGGTCAGGGCGTTCCTTCCGCCGGGCCCGGGGTGGACGTCGGCATCTCGTTCTGTCGGTGGTCCGGGGGCGCCGTGCGCGCCGCTGGTCTAGGGGAAGCTCCCGGCCGTGGGCACCCGGTAGACGCCCGTGATCTCGCCCTGCCACTCCCAGCTGCTGAACTCGACGTTCTTGCCCGGCCTCGGGGCGTGCAGGATCGTGTGCTTGGCGGAATCCCAGACGATGCCGACGTGCTCGGAGCGATTCGGGCCGCTGGGCTGGAAGAAGATCACGTCGCCCGGCTTGGACTGGCTCAGGTCGACCTTGTACTTCGCGAGGTTGGGCTGCTGGTCATAGGTGGTGTGACCGAGGTTGATCTTGCCGTCGCTGGCTTGGTAGTACATCCACTGCGTGAAGCTGGAGCAGTCGAAGGACGTCGGGTGGTCGCCCTGGAGGCGGGGGGCGCCCCACTTGTAGGGCTTGCCGATGCCGCGCTGGGCCCAGCCGAGCGCCGCGCGGACGACCGTGTCGTCGACGTCGGGCAGGGGTCCGGTCGAGCCGGCGCCGTCCGGCGGGACGGCCGTGCCCTTGCCGTTCTCGGCGCAGCTGCGGTAGTCGGCGTCTTTGCCGTTGTCGCTGCCTCCGGGGACGCCGCCGTAGTCGGGGCTGCCCGTGATCTTGCCGGCAAGCCATGCCGCCGGGTCGATCTGGCCCGGGCCGTTGTCCTGGCCACTGCGGAAGGGGTCGTCGACGCCCGGCATCAGCACCTCCCAGTGGAGGTGCGCGCCGGTCACGTTGCCCGTTTCGCCGACCTTGCCGATCTGGTCGCCGCGCTTGACGGTGTCGCCCATCTTCACGGAGATGCTGCTCTGGTGGGCGTACAGGGTGATGACGCCGTCGGCGTGCTCCAGGCGCGTCTGATTGCCGTACGCGCCGCCGCTGCCGATCTTCACGACCTTGCCGTCGGCCGGGGCGTGGATCGGGGTGCCGGTGGGCGCTTCCAGGTCGACCCCGGTGTGGTAGCCGAGGCTCCAGTGCGGGCCCTCCTGGTGGTACTTGGTGCCGAGCTTGTACGAGCCCTCCTTCATCGGCCACTGCCAGTCCTTGCCGCTGGTCGTCACGGGCGGGTCGTCAGGGCGGAACGGGGCCGCGAGCGGACGGGAGAAGCCCATCGGTGCCATGGCCGTCGTCGTGCCGCCCTGTCCGCCTCCGGCGAGGGGCGGGGTGGACCAGCTGTGGGGGCCCTTGGAGCGGATGCTCAGCGCCTCGCTCGGCTGGGCGTCGTTGCCGACGGGCTCGGGGATGTCCGCGCTCTGGCCCAGGACCGGAAAGGAAGGATTCTTCTCGACGGTGGTCTTCAAGTGCGCGTACCAGCGGTTGATGAGGTCCTTGTCGCTGGTGAGGGTGCCGCGGTAGCGGGCGGCCTGGGTGAGGACCACGCGGGGGTAGACGGTGTTGGTCTTGAGCGAGCCGGAGTAGTCCAGCAGCGCGTCCCAGGCGTTGGTCTCCACCTTCAGGGCGTGCATGTAGTTGGCCGCGGCGAAGGCCAAGTCGTCGATGTTGTAGCGGTCCTTCTGGCCGTCGCCGTTGCCGTCCTCGCCATACTGGCCCCAGGCCCAGTCACCGAACTGCAGCAGGCCCTTGTAGCCGAAGCCGTTGTCGCCGCCGGGGGCCGCGGACTTGTCCTGGCCGTACCTCGTCTCCTGGTACATCTGCCCGGCGATGATCGTCCAGTCGAGGCCGTCGTAGCGCGCGGCCGCCCGCATCGAGGCGAGGATCATCTTCGGGGGTATCTCGTCGCGGGCGGTGTCGCTCGGCATGTACATCTTGCCCGCGGGCATGATCGGGTTCGTCGCGGCCTTGTCGCCCGTGTTGCCCGATCCCGCGTTCTCCCCGTAGTTGCCGCAGGCCGCCTGGGCGGCGCCGCCGCCCAGGCCGCCGACGAGAGCCATGATCAGGAGCATGACGAGGAAGACGATGCCGAGGGTCGGCAACGAGCCGACGCCGGCGATGATCAACACCCACTTGAGGTTGTTCTTCTTCCCGCCTCCACCTTTGCCGCCCTGTCCCGAAGCGACCTGGGCCGCGCTCTTGGCGGCCTTCGCCACCTTGGCCGCCTTTGACGCCGCCGCCAGTACGGCAGGAGCCACCACGGGTGCCTCACCCTCCCTTGGGCTCGGGCGCACCCACGTTGCCCAGGCCGTAGATGTCGAAGCCGTTCACCTGCCACGTCCCGCTGTTCTTGCGGGCGCTCACCAGCCAGGTGTTGGTCTCGGTCTCGGTCTGGCGACCGTCGCTGGAGCGGATCGCGGTCACTTCCACCACGCTCGAGATCGCCTGGCCGCTGCCGCGAGTGAGTTCGTCGGCGATCAGCGCGTCCCGGCGTACGGTGGCCCGCCCCGCGGAAGAGCACTTGGCCTGCTGACAGGTGGCCCACGCCTTGTTGGCCGGCAGCACGGTCAGCTTCTTCATCGTCTCGCCGCCGTCGGTGAGGGCCAGCAGACGGGGCACCCAGGAGGCGGTGTTGTCGGTGTACTTGAAGGTGCTGAGGCCCGCCATGTAGTCGGCCATCGCGCGGTGGGCCTCCGCGAGGTCGGCAGGCTGGACGATGGGGGGCACTCCGGCGGCCGACCCGGACTGCGGCGTGGCCGCTCCGGCGGCGGGACCGGCGCCCGTGCCGGTGGCCGCTCCCGTGCCCCGTGTGGCGGATGCCTTGGGCTTGGCGTCGGCCGCGGGTTCGTCCTCGCCGCTGAAGACGGTGAGCACGACGAGGCTGCCGACCAGCAGGACACCCAGTAGTGCCAGCGCCAGTACCGCACTTCGCTTGTTCTCGGCGGGTGAGTCCACCGTCCCGGCCCTCCCTCAGTCAGTCAGGTCGCCGAGACACGGTAGGTGGCGGGACGGCTGCCGGAGCGCGCGAATTCCTCGTGGGGAAAGTTGAGGAAAGCGGGGGAGGGTGTCAGGAAAACGGTGTGACCGGCGGGGCGTTGGGCTCGCGGGGGAACGGTGGGGACGTCGACCGGGTCCTCACCGATCCCTCACAAGGGCTGGGCCGCGGGGTCGTACTCCTCCAGCGGGAGGGGGTCGAAGGGGTACGCGGTGTGTCCGCCCACCTTGGGCGAACAGGCCGCGAACGGGCCGAGGTCCGTGTCCATCAGCACCCTCAGGTGCGGATCGGCGTGGTGCAGCCACCACGTCGACAGGCCGAGGGTGGGCTCCAGGCGCAGCTGTTCCCAGGCGAGCCAGAGCGAGGAGAGGCGTGCGCCGGCTTCGGGGTGCTCCCACCAGCGGGGGCACCAGGTGGCGGAGGAACCGTTGAGGCGGCGGCGGACGGTCGGGGCGAGGAACTCGCTGACGAAGGCGAAGACGTCGGAGAAGTACAGCTCGACCTGCTCGCCGGGCGCGGGTACGTCTGCGGGGCCGGTCACCGTCCGATCTCCGGGGCCTTGGGGGCGGCCTCGACCGCCGGGTTCATCACGCCGGGCGTACTCGCCACGGCCGGGGCCGGGCGGGGCGGCACGATGAGGGTGCGGGGAAGGTTTGCCCCGTGGAGGAACGAGGCACCGTGCGCCGGTACACGGGGTTCGGGCTGGGCGGGCGCCGTGGGCGCCGACGCCGGCTGGTCCGGCGCGGGTTCGGTGAGCTCGGGGTCCTGGAACGTGAGGTGGCCCCCTGGCTGTAGGGGCTCTGGTGCGGTGAGCTCTGGTTCAGTGATCTCCACCTGGGGCGGGGTCAGTTCGGCGTAGCTCGCCACCGCGTTCAGCTTCGCGACCGCCGCGGTGTGCGCCTCCTTCAGGTGCTCGGGGACGTCGATGGCGGCCAGCTTGCCGGCGAAGGAGGTGGGGGACTTGTCTTCTCCCTGGGCGTAGTCCTCCCTCCGCAGCTGGCACCGTACAGCCGGGTCCAGCATGAGGTTGCGGATGTCCGCCGGCAGGTGCCCCTGGTGGGGGAAGTCGACCAGGAAGTCCACGTTCTCCTTGCCGACTCCCTCCGGTCCGAGGACCCGCTTCAGCTCCGTCGCACCCAGGACGGAGCCTTCACCGATCTCGGCTGCGAAGACCAGCACCTGGCCTTTGGCCGCCTCGGCGTAACGATCCGAGACGCGGGGCCAGATCTCGGCAGTGGTCTTCTGCAAGTCGGCTTCGCTCACGCCGTAGTCCGACGTAAGCACCTCGGCCATGAAGCTGTTGCCCAGGTAGTACCCGTCCAGCCGGCCTGCTGCCGGAGTGTCCTCCAGAACCTGGTACCCACGTGTTTCACCGCACGCCTGGGCCAGAAACCGGTGCTTTATCTCCCGGTCCATGCCCTCCGGCTGGGACTGCCAGGACCAGAGCGCCCGGTCATCGCCCCGGTCAGGGCGGGTGACCTCCTCCTTCTCGGCGACGCTCCGGATGAAGGACATCAGGTCGGGGAGCTCGTTCTCGCCTACAGGCTCGGTGCCTTCCTGCAGGGCAAGCTCCCTCTGTCGGTCGTGGGCCGCCTGCCGGTCCGCGAATATCTTGGCGACGAGCTTGCGCGCGTCCGCTCGCGAGCGCGGCTCCCCGGCCTTGTGCTTGGCCTCGAGTCGCTGCGCGAGCTCGATCTCTTCCCGTGTGAGCGGTGCGACTGGGCTCACCGATCACCTGCGAGGAACTCGAGCGGTGCGTAGACGTCCACGGAGATGGCCGAGCCACCGGGGCCGCCGTCCGTGGTCCAGGTCTGGAACGACACCGACTGGCTCAGCGTGATGCAGGGCTGCCCGGGGACAGCCGCCTCCGGCGCCCAGTAAGCGAACCGGAACGGGTTGCGGCTCAGCGCCCGTTCCTCACGGTCGCGCCAGTAGGCGGGATGGGGAGGCTCGGGGAAGTCGGGGGAGTCCCACTGCCCGGACCAGGTCGGGGCACCCAAGGCGGCCGCGGCGGCCTTGAGGTAGGTGGACCACACCTCCGCCGCTGCCGTGTGTACGTCCGGGTTCTCCTCCCCGGAGCCTGCGGTCATGTGCCATCCCTGGTGTCTGAGGCTCGCGAGGGGGTTCCAGTCGCCGCCCAACACCGGGAACAGCGTCCAGTCTCCTCCGCTGCGCGTGCGGACCCAGAGGCTGCGCTCGGTCGTCTGAGGCTCCCAGCCGTAGCGCTCGCACCATGCGTAGAATTCCGCCGTCCCGCCCTGCGGCGGGCCCGACCAGACCGACGGCCAGTCGTCGACCGTGCGCAGGCCGGTCAGTTCGGCGGCAAGGTCCTGGGGCGTCCGGCCGGTGGTCTCCGTCAGCATGTGGGGCTCCTTCGTGCGTGGCGTGCGGTTGACGGTATCTGGTCAGGAAAGCAAGATCCCCAACACGAAGACGGCGACGACGATCGCGCCCATGATGAGGCGGACCTTCGGGTCCTCCCGCTCCCACAGTTCGTGGACCACGGCCCAGCCGGTCAGTCGCGCCGCGCGGCCGTTGTGGATGCTCGGAGCGTCTGCCGGGTCGTCAGGGCGCGCGTCGGTTTCGGAGTCCTCGGCTTCGGGGGCGTGGAAGGCGTCCGCCCCCGTCACCCCTTGCTGCTCCTGCGCGACCACCACCAGGCCCTCCAGGAGGTCCGGCATGGTGTGCGGCGTGAGGGGGTACGCGACCGTGCCGTGCGGGGTGCGCAGGCAGAGCTTCGACTGCCAGGGGTTTCCCGGCTCGTAGCCGGAGATCCAGACGTGCTCGGCCTCCACCAACGGCGGTTCGGGGACCTCGGGGGCGGTGCCCGCGTCCTGCCACGGGTGAAGCTTCTGCTCGCTCAACTCTCGTCCTTCGGGAGGTCGGGGACGGCTCCGCGCCCGCGACTGGGGCACAACCCGGCATTGTGACGGAGTCGTGGACGGGTGGCCGCGCCGTCGGCCCTCGGTTTTCCTCACAGGGATTCCTTACTTTTTCCTCACCTCTCCCCGCGAGGAAAAGCGAGAGGGGAATGTCAGCTCGATTTGCCACACTGCCGTCCGCACCTGGTCTCGCCAGGGCCCGCCGCACGCCCGACCGGCGGACGGGGATCACACGCGGGGAGAGAACCGACTCGATGACGGACCACAGCAGTTCTGCGGACGGAATCGGCGAGGACCCGCCCGCCGGGCAGGCCGCACAGCAGGCGCCGGGTCCGTACGACTCCCCGGCCGTGCCCCAGCTCTCCGCCGAGGCGGCCCGCAGCCAGGTGGCCGCCGCGTGGGTGCGCGTGGCCCCGCAGTCCAACGTTCCGGCGGGTCAGGCGGCCGTACCGAGCCTGCCGCCGCGCGCGGACCGGCCCGCCGCCGAGTCGAAGAAGGACAAGCGGGAGCAGGCGAAGGCCGAGCGCAAGGCCGAGTACGAACGCAAGAAGGCGGCCCGCAAGGCCGCGTACGAGAGCAAGAAGGCCGCGCGCGAGAGCCGCAAGGGGGGCGGGAGGGCTCCCGCCCCCGGGATACCGGCCGCTGCCGCCGCACCCGCTGCTGCAGCGGCCCCGTTCGCCGCACCCGCTGCTGCAGCGGACCCGTCCGCCGCCGCCGTGACCGCCCCCGGCCGAAGCGGTGCCAAGGGGCCGCAAGCCCGGTTCGAGGTGCCCCGCCCCGGAGGTCGGCTGCCCTCGAACGGCAGGAGCACGCACGTCGCCCTGCGCGCGACCCTGATGATCACCGCCTGCGCGTTCGCCCTCGGGTCGTGCGGTGTCACCGGCCTGGTCCTCGGCAGGTCGTCCGTCTCCGTGCAGCCCGCTGCCCTGGACGGCAAGGACCTGGACCGCTACCGCCTGACCGACTTCCCGGTCCAGTCGGCGGCGGTCTTCGCCGAGGAGTACGCGTCCCTCTGCATGACGTACTCGCCGGAGAACACCGACAAGCGCCGCGAATCCCTCTCCCGCTACATCTCGGCCGGCGTCGACCGCGACTGCGGCTGGAACGGGAAGGGCAAGCAGCAGGTCCAGCAGGCGAACTGGGACGGGACCGTAGAAGAGCTCCCCGAGTACGGGAGGAACGGCCGCTACCTCAACATCCAGGTCACCTACACGGGCGGCCGCACCACCACCCTCTCCGTACCGGTGTACGTCAAGGACCTCGCCGGTGCGTCCGGGCTGCGGGTCGTCGGCAACGTCGGCGAGATGCCGCTGCCGATCCGCGACACCGCGCCCGCGCTGGAGAAGGGTGAAGAGGTCATCGACCAGGAACTCTCCACCCAGCTCAGGGACCAGGTCCTGGCCGGTTACTTCAAGGCGTGGGCAGCGTCCGACACCACCGCCCTGACCCGCTTCACCACCCCCGACGCCACCCCCGCGGCGGTCTCGGGCCTGGCCGGCGTGCTGAACTCACCGGTGGTCCAGGAGGTCCAGGCGCTGGCGCCCGAGGGCACCGAGGCCGGCAAGAAGGTCACGTACAGCCAGGGCCAGGCGATCCCCGCACGGGTGACGGTCGTCTGGGGCGGCGGAGGGGCCGACGACGCGAAGGCGGAGGTGGCCCTGAAGCGCTCGTACCGGGTGACCGTGGTGAACACGGCGCAGGGCTGGTTCATCAAGGACATCCGCGGCGGTGTCATGGACCCCACGGGCGGGCGGGCGGACACACCCGGCACGGCCTCCCCGAGCGCCACCCCGGCCTCCGGAGCGAGCACCCCGCCCGCCCCGTCCGCCTCGGCCTCTCCGCCCGGCCCGGCCTCCCCCGGCGCCTCCCCATCGCCCAAGCCGTCCGCTTCCCAGTCGGCCCACTGACGCGTCATCGCGCAAGGCGGAGTACCGACCCTCCTGCACGACGCGACACCCATCCGTACGCCCCTCACAACGAAGGACACGCCATGATCCTGGCAGCAACGACCCTCCAAAGCATGTTCGACAAGATCCAGGACATCCTGGCCGGCCTGGGCCTTACGGTGGCCTCCTGCGCCCTCCTCATCCTCGGCATCCGGATGCTGCTGTCGATGAAGCGCGGCGATGGCATGCGCGAGGCCTTCCAGGGCTTCGGCATGATCGCGCTGGCCGCGTTCATCGTCGGTGGCGCCGCCGGTCTGGCCGGAATGCTCATCAGCCTCGGCGAGCAGATCGGCGGTAAGGGCTGAGCCCGGGGACGGGCCGCGACGAACGGAACCCGGCCCGCGACCGTAGACGTGCCGCCCGCGATCGCGGCGCGGAGCACGCAGCCACACCAGAGAGGGGGACCGACTGATGACGCAGGACCCGCCGGACGCACCGGCGCCCATGGTCGCCTACGACCACACGGACCTGCTGAACCGGCCCAAGCGCATCTGGAACTGGGGCAACATCCCGCTTCCCGGTCTGCTCCTGCCCGCCCTGGGCGCCGCCTTCGGTTTCGGCGTGCTGTGGTTCGTGCTGCTGCTGACGCTGTCCACCCTCCTGCCCTTCCTGGGCCTGTCGCTCATCACGTCGGTCCTGTACCTCGGGCCGCCGGTCGGCGTCTACTTCGTCTGGGGCCGGCCGCTGCCCTCGTCCCTCACCCTCAGCCAGCAGGTGGTGGTGTGGGCCGACTACTGGATGCAGCCCAAGCGCCTCCAGGGCCTGGCCGCGGACCGCGAGCCGGAGGAGCTGCACTGGCAGGTCATCCTCTGGCAGCCGGGCGCGAGCCGCTGGCACAAGCGGTACGACGCGGCACTCGTGACGGCGGCCCTGCACGGCTCCTCGTACGCCGCGTCCGCTCCACCCCGGGTCGCGCCCTCACCGAGCGCACCCGCCGAGACCGCAACCACCGAGACCGCAGGATGACTCCTCCATGTTCGTGCTGATCTTTTTTGGCGGGGCGGTCGCCTTCTTCCTGATCGCCATGCTCCTCGCGTCCACTTCCTCGAAGAAGAACGCCGGGGCCAAGAACGGCGGCTCCGGTAGCCCGGGGAAGCCGCGCGGCGGCTCCTCCCGTGGCCAGGCCCCGGCCAAGCG
Organism: Streptomyces sp. NPDC029836; assembly: GCF_055574495.1. Lineage (NCBI taxonomy): Bacteria > Bacillati > Actinomycetota > Actinomycetes > Kitasatosporales > Streptomycetaceae > Streptomyces > Streptomyces sp. NPDC029836. The sequence goes on from NZ_JBVHZI010000004.1 coordinate 448,544, forward strand.
GCGCGAGGAGATGCGGCTGCCCTACCGGTACGCCGACGACATGATCTTCGTCCACGGGGACTCCGTCTGGACGGGCATCGCCCTGCCCACGGCCATCGACGAGTACCTCAACGCCGTCGAGCTCCAAGCCATGGCCGAGGCCCCGGCCCGCGCGCTGCTCAACCTCGCCCGCGGCGACCGCAACGTCGAGTGCCACTACCGCAAGGTGTACCGGCCGATCACCGCCCAGGACTGGGCCGAGCAGCTCAACGCCGTGGCCTGGGAGCCGACGGAGAACTACAAGGCGTACAACTTCCGCAAGGCCGAGTACCAGGAACGCATCGGTGCGCAGCGCGAGCGCAACATCCTTCTGGTCAAGCTGGGTTCGATGAAGCGGAAGTCCGGCAACGACCACGGGGTGCTTCCCGGCGGGGACGACCCGGTCGAGGAGCCGGGCGTCACGCGCTCGGTGCGGGAAGCCGCCGGCGCGGCCGCGACCGGTGCCACGGGCGTGCACGACGAGTACCTGTCGCCGGAGCTGCTGGCCCGGTGGACCCAGGTCGCCCGCGAGATCCACGAGGGCCTCGAGGGCCTCGGCGGCAGCCCGCTGAGCCGCGAGGAACTGGTCTGGCTGATCCGCAAGCCGCTCCACGGCGACCTGCCGATTCCCGTCGAGCCGGTGCTCGGCAGCCGGGCCTGGGGCCCCGACCAGTTCGACCTGGTCGTCGACTTCTCCGGTGAGAACCGCAAGACGCACATCGTGCTGCATCAGTACGACGAGATGACCGGCGAGCGGCGCACCAGCTACACGACCACCCTCGTCGCGGCCAGCTGGCCTACCGAGACCCGCTTCCGGCAGTCCACCGCGTGGGCCCGCTACGCGGCGCAGCACGTCGACTTCCCGGTCGAGATCGACATGCGGTTCACCCTCATCCCGTACCTGAAGTTCCAGGACCGGGCGAAGAAGATCAGCGGCAACCTCGTCGACGAGATGAACGACATGGCCAACTCCGGCCGTGCCCCCGGCACCCAGCTTGCCGCCCAGGTCACCCGTGCCCAGAACCTCGTTGACGATGTGGAAGAGCACAAGATGCCGGGCATGGAGGCGCAGATACGCTTCACCATCTCCGCCCCCGACCTCGCCGAGCTCGAGCGACGCCGACGCGTCCTGGAGATGCAGTTCAAGCAGGACCTGAAGGTCACCCTGCTGCGCCCGAGCCGCCAGCAGTGGCGCCTGCTGCAGTCGCAGCTGCCGGGTGACGCGCCCAAGCTGCCGATCGCGCCGTACCTGCGGCTCCAGGAGGTCGAGCAGCTGGGCGCCGGACTGCCCACGGCCGGCACCGAACTGGGCGACAACCCCGAGCGCCGGTCGGGCAAGCAGCTCGGCTGGGTCGGCAACCTGGTCGGCTGGGCCGGCAAGACTCCGGTCCACTACTCGCTGCACGTCGGCCCCGCCCGCAACGACGGCGGTGGCGTTGCCATCGTCGGCGCGTCCGGTGGCGGCAAGTCCTCGCTGGCCCTGCAGAAGTTCTACGAGGAGTCGGAGTCGGGCGTGCGCTGCCTGGTCATCGACCCCAAGACCGACTTCGCCCAGCTCTGCTACTACCTGGCCTTCGGATCCCAGGTCAACGACCCCGAGTTCCCCCTCGACGCCGAGGCGGGCCTCCTCGGCACCCCGCAGAGCCGCTTCCAGCCGGTGAACCCGGAGTTCTGGGCCGAGACCGAGGTCGTCGACCTCCTCAAGGGACAGGCCGGCGTGCTCGACCCGTGGGTGGTCGCGCGCGACGTGCCCTCCGGGCGACTGCTCGCCGAGACGATGCTGCGCGGTTTCCTCGGGGACGAGGACTACCAGCGGGTGCGCCTGCCCGTCATCGAGGGGATGGCCACGGTGGTCGGCTGGTACAACTCCGCGATCCGGCAGGCCACCGAACAGGGCCTGAGCGCGCGTGACGCCGAGCGGCAGGTGCCCCGGCCGACGCTGTGGCAGGTCGTCGACGAGGTCGTACGCGCCTACGACGACGCGGTGGCGAGCGGGGACCGCGAGGCCGTCAAGGACCTCAAGCTCGCCCAGATGCTGCTCACCGAGCTGCGTACCCTGCCGTACGCGCGCCTCGCCTTCGCGGAGAAGCCACAGACCCTGTCCGCGATGCGCAAGCGCCGCACGGTGATCACCCTGCGAGGCTTCCAGACCCCGGCCTCCTCCGACCCGCGCAGCTGGAACCCGGCCGAGCGGCTCGCCGCGACCGCGCTGATGGCGGTCGTGGAGCTGGGCAGCCAGATGCTCGACGTCGGCTACGAGAAGAACCCCGTGACGGGCGAGGTCGGACTGCGGCCCAAGGCGCTGTTCGTCGACGAGGCGTACGTCGTCACCGCGACCGAGAGCGGCCGCGACCTGATGCGGCGCGCGCTCAAGCAGGGCCGTTCGTACCTGGCGGTCATCGTGCTGATCACGCAGCAGGCCATCGACCTCGTCCAGATCGAGGACTCCGAGGCTCGCAGCGGTGGCGCCAACCAGATCCACACCGTCTTCGCCTTCAAGCAGAAGTCCACCCAGGAGGCCTCGTTGGTGGCCCCGCTGCTCGGCCGGCCGGAGAGCGACACCAAGGTGTCCAACTCCCTCCAGGAACTGCGGACGGGTGTCTGCCTGCAGCGGGACGTGGACAAGCGGGTCGGCACGGTCGCGGTGGACCTGGTCTTCCAGGAGATCCTCGCCGCCACGGACACCAACGGCACCACCCGTCCCGGCCGCCAGTCCGTCGACCCGCCGCTCAGCGTGTGGGACTGGACCTTCATGCAGGAGGCCGCCCGCGAGGAGCGTCCGGCCGCTGAGAACACGGAGCCCGCTGCCTCGCGGTAGCGGCGCACCTTCAGACGTCCACTTGCGCTTCCCCCGAACTCCAGGAGTGACCATGCGTTTGACCAAGACCTTTACCGCCGTGACCGTGGCCGTCGCACTGACGGCACTGACCGGCTGCGGCGGGCAAGGGGAGGGCGGGCCGCTGTCAGCCCTGGGCCTGCCGAAGGCGGACAGCATCGCCGGTATTGAAAGGCTGATCAACAACGGTGGGACCTGCCGCGAGCTCGAGGCGGGCCGCATGGGGAACGACGCCGACAAGCGCCTCAAGGAACCCGCGTTCGCCGTCAAGGAGACGGCGACCTGCAAGGACGAGCAGGGCGAGTACGCCACCCTGCTGCTCCTGTCCGACATGAAGAAGTTCCAGGAGGCGAACCAGAAGGCCCTGCAAGGCGACGCGGACTTCGACTCGAGCTATTTCGTCGGGCAGGACTTCGCGGTCATCCCCGGCAGCGACGACGGCGCCAAGGGCCTGAAGCAGGCCGGGCTCTTCCTGATGGCCTGCGAGGCCAAGTTCAAGGCCGAAATCCCCAGCGGCTACAAGGTCAACGAGGAACTCGTCAAGGGGTGCTTCGTGACCGACTACCTCCCCTCCTAGCCCACAGGCCGTCCCAGCACCCGCCTCGTCCCTTGCGGAAACCCCAGAAGGAAGCCGATGTTCTTGCGCCGTAGCGCCAAGTCACGCGGAACCGCCACCCAAGGCGCGACGTTCCGCGACCGGGTGAAGGGAGCCGGCCGGGCCGCCAGGTCCGGTGTGTTCGTGATCCTCGCGTTGATCGCGCTCACGCTGGCGGCTCCCGCAACGGCGTCCGCGGACTTCTCGTGCAGCTTCACCGGGGACGACTCCTACGCGCTGGACCAACCGGGCGCCAACGGCGAGGGGTGGTTCCCCGCAGTCAACCAGTGGGAGAACGAAGCCCAGCGCGCCAAGAACCTCAACGACACCACGGGCATGGTCACCGGCGCGGTCAACATGCCCCGTGGTGCCAACGAGTACACCATGTACGAGTTGAACGGCGTGCGCGGCATGAACTGGTCCGGCACGCAGCGAGACATCGGCGATGCCTCCCAGACCGACGACAGCACGGACTTCAGCGGCGCTGACAACTGCAAAGTCATGGATTTCGTCAACAACGGCATCGCGAACCTGGTCTTCGACGGAACGAAGATCCTGACGCGAGTAGCCATATCGATCAAGGAACTCGCTTCCAATCCGAGGCCCCTCAGTGGGCTGTACACCGGACGCGACAATGTCGTGGAAACACTGAAGGCGAAGGTCCTCATCCCTGCCGTTCCCGTCGTGATCATGCTCACCGGCATATGGGTCTTTGGGAAATGGCGCAAGGGTGAGATGCGTGAAGCCTGGTCCGGTGTCGGCTGGGCCGCCCTGACCACGATCGCGGTCGTGGCCCTCCTGACCGGCGGCAACTTCCGCCAGGTGATCGACGAGGCGGACACCGGTATCGCCGCAGCCAACAGCTACCTCAGCGAAGCGGTGCTCGGCGGCATGGCGGACGAGATGCAGCCGCCCTGCGACCTGCCCTCCGATGCCCCCAATCGTGGTCTTCGGATCTCGAGTTGTGCCATGTACGACACGATGGCGTTCCGGCCCTGGGCGCTGGGTCAGTTCGGTCCGGGCGGCACGAACTGCATCTTCAAGACGAAGGACGGCGGCAAGGTGGTCAACGGCACCTGCCAGCCGGCCAGCGCCGCCACCGAATGTGACTACGGCAAGGGTGCTCGTTGCGAGGACCTGCGCGTTCGTCAGATGGTCTCGCAGTCCATGACCAATATCGACGTCGCGAACGAGGCAAGCACGAGGGACAAGTACAAGAAGGACTGGTACGGCGTCCGTCAGGACATGGCCGGCGGTAAGGGCTCCAACCAGGAGAACGAGGACCCGAAGAAGCGCGTCTACCCCGTGGCGTTCGACGAATGGGCGGGGCGCGACGCCGGGAACCGGATCGGGCTGGCCGTCTACTCCCTGATCGCCGCGCTGATCATCGGCATCATGGTGATCGCGCTCAGCGCGCTCACGCTGCTGTGGCACGCCGTCACCCTCATCATGATCATCATGCTGCCGCTGATCGCCACGATCGGCATCCACCCGTCCCAGCAGAAGCTGCTCAAGGGCTGGCTGCAGACGTTCATCCACAGCTTCGTGCTCCGGGCCGGTTTCGGCGTCATTTTGACCGTGCTGCTCGTGCTGTACCAGATGATCCTGCCCGCCAAGATCTCCCTCGGCATGCAGCTGCTGATGCTGCTCCTGGTCACCGTCTCGGTCGTGATGATGCTGAAGAAGCTGCTCGCCGGGAACTTCAGCCCGCAGATTGCCGGCGCGCAGGACGCCCTGGGCGTGGGGGACATGGCGAACACCGTGGGCGGCAAGCTGGCCCAGTACGCCCCTAACGCCGCAGCCGGCGTCGCGAAGACGACGGGTCGCGTCGCCGGAAGGACCGCGGCCGGCACGGCGAAGGTGGCGAAGAAGGGCACGCTGGCCGCCGTACGGACCTACGACAACAAGAAGAACGACGGTCGGTGGCAGAAGGAAGGCAAGCTTTCCACCCCCCAACCCTCCAAGCGTGAACAGCGCAAGACCGCGTACCAGACCGCGACGGTCCAGAAGGACCAGCTCGCGGAGCAGTACGCGGCGGTCGAGACCAAGCCAGAGCGGCAAGCCGCAGAAGCTGACCAGGCCCAGAGCAGCAGCGGCCGTCTCGTTGGCGGTGGTACGCCGTCGGCCCACGTGCCGCGGCCGCAGCCCGCACCGCCCCTGCCGGCACCGGCCCCCGCGCCCGCCGTTCCCGCGCAGCAGGACCCCCAGTCCTCCAGGGGCCGGGTCAACACGCCGGACAACGGACCCGGGCGGCAGCAGCCGCGTGTGCCCGCGCCCGACCCGCGCGCCACGCCGACACCGCCCGCCCCGCCGACGCTGCCCGCCCCGCCGACGCCGCGGGACGGCGGTGACGGCCGGGTGTCCCAGTAGGAAGACCTGAGCCATGACAAGCATCATCACCGACCAGCCCCCACAGGAGCTCGCCGCCGAGCTGGGCGCGCTCCTGCGGGTGGACTGGCGATCCGTATGGCCCGGGATACCGGACGGTGGGACCGAGCGCGCCGAGTGGTGCGCGGGCTTCGGCTGGGAGCCGCTATGGTCCCAGTCGGGCCTGTGGGTTCGTACGCGGCGGGGCGGCCGCCTGCACCTGGCCTCACGGGCCGGCCTCGGCCGGCCCGTGACCCGGGCGTCGTACACGGTCTGGAAGGTCGCGGAGGGTGCGCCCTCCGACGGTGAGGCGGTCCTGGCCACCGCCCTCGACCGCTACGCGGCCCACCTCGCCCGTATGACCGGCGCGTTGGGCGCACCGGGCTGGGAGGGCGCCTGGGACAGCCCGGACTTCCCGGAACCGCCCGCGCCGGGCCGGTGGGGCGACGCCGAGGAGCGGCGGGAGCTCCGGGTCCCGTACCGGCTGGCCCAGTGGAGGTACCCCAATCCGCTGGCCCCGGTGATCGTGCTCGCGCTGGACCACCAGGAGGGCGGGTATTCGGGGGGTGGGACGATCTCTCTCACCTTCCACGGGCCGGCCGACCCGAAGGCCCTCGACGGCCCCGGTTGGCTGTTGTGACGTACGCGACGTGAGAAAGAGAGCACGACATGGGAACGCCCTTCGAACCGCCGGTGGACCGCACCCCGGAGGAACTCGTCACCGAGCTGAGGGGGCTGACCGACGTCCACTGGGAGACCGTATGGAACGGGCCGCCCCTGCCCAGCCAGGGGTTGGACGAGTGGTGTGCCCAGTTCGGCTGGACGCCGACCCAGTTCGAGTACGTCCTCAACGTGGTCACGCGGACCGGGGGCACGATGACGCTGAACGCGCTGGGAGGCAGCTGGGCACCGGTGCACAGCCTCTCGTACTGGGTGTGGGGCTCGTTGTCAGTCACCCCCGAGGGCAACGCCCAGGTGCTGGCCGAGGCCGACGAGGCATGGCCCCTCTACCGCGACGCCGTGTCCTCGGTGCTCGGCGCACCGGCCTGGGACGGCGCCTGGGACTCGACGGACTTCCCCGACGAGCTCGGAGAGTACGCCGTGCCCAAGCTGGAGAGCCGCCTCAAGTACAAGCGCCCCTACCGCATCGCCTACTGGGAGCTCAACGCTCCGGACGGCGCACTCGCCAGCCTGACCATCACCCCCGCGACGGGTACCGCCGACGGGTCCCGTCCCGGAGCGGTCAACCTGAGCCTCGACGTGTATCCCCGTCCGTTGAAAGCCGGGCGACGGTGAGCTCGGAGCCGGTACCGGAACACATAGCGGAAGGCGCCTTGGCGCGGGCTCACGCCCGTGAGCTGGCAGCCAAGGACGCCCGGCTCGACCCGGACGCCGTGGCGGAGCAGATCTCGGCTTCCGCCGTGGCGGCAGGGCTGAAGGACATCGTGCTGGACGACGGCAAGTCGCTGCTCTCCAAGGAGAGGCAGTACATCGACGCCCTCGCGCGGGACAAGGCGAAGCTCACTCCGCCTGAAGGGGCCAAGCCGATCAGCGCCTTCTGGTCGCACGGCCTCGAGCACCCGGACGCGCCGAAGAACGACAAGGGCGCGCACTTCCTGTCCCAGCGCTTCATCGCGGAGCAGTGGGCCGCCGAGCAGAACGCGATCAGCGCCGGCTCCGCCCAGACCCTGGAGACGACCCAGGGCGGCCGGGAGCTGGATGGCATGTTCCTGTGGGAACCGGCGATCATCCGGGCTCTCGGTGGTGAGAAGGCGGGCTTTTCCGAGGGCTACGCCAAGGCCAAATGGGACGAGATCTCCGCGACGTACGGCGGGCTGGCCGAAGGCCGGGTGGTGGTCTTCGCGGACATCGGCAACACCCGGTCGGTCCTGCACCAGAAGGAGCTCGGCACGCTCTGCGGGAACGAGAACGTCGGCCTGCACAACATCGACTTCGTGTACGAGGCCCCCCAGTCATGGCCCGAGGCGACCCGGACCGAGGCCGGCACGAACGCCGTGCGGGCAGTCGCGCAGTTCGACAACAAGGACCTCCCCCGCTACATCGACCCGCACGCCTTCGCGGCCGAGACCCCCGAGGCCCGCAAGGCGAAGATCGACAATCTGATGGAGGCCGTAGCCCCGGGGCAGGCGCAGGTCCCCGCCGTCGAGGCGCCCGAGCAGCAGGCCACGCCGAAGCGCCTGCCCAGCCCGCTCTGGCAGATGGGCTTCCAGCAGCCGACCACCATCACCCGGCGCGAGACCGCTGGACCGGCCTCCGGAGCTGAAAGCGCGGGCGCTCCGGCCCTCACCCTCCGCACACCCGCAACAGGTATGGACGGTCCGTGATGACCCCTCGCCCCTCCCTCGACCCCCTCCGCCGGCTGCTCCGTCAGGAGCGCGACGACGCCTGGGCCGTGCGGCTGCTCCGCCGGATCGTCTTCGGCATCGCCGGCGCCTACACCCTCTTCGTGCTCGCCTCGACCAGTATGGCCTCGTTCATCACGATGGCCGTGCTGCTCGTCCTCGCCGTGCTGGTGTGGCTGCTGCGCCGTCGCGGCCAGCTGCTGCTCGGTCTCGTCTCGACCGTCGTCACCGCCGCGATGACCGGCTACCTGGCGGCCGCGGGCGACATCGCGCGTGGGTCTTCCGGCGGACTCCTCAGCGGCCAGGCGGTCTTCGGCTACTGGGCGCTCGGCGGTATGGCGCTGCTGGGTGCCTGGATGCTCAAGCGGCCCAGGGGCCGCCGGGGCGTCACCGTCGTACTGGCCGACGTACTCCTCGTCGGCGCGTCGGGGGTGGGAATGGTGGCGCCGCTATACGGCGTCCCCCTTGGTTTTCTTTGCGTCGTCGGCGTTCTGACGGTTCGTAGCAGAACGTTCTCCTCCGTGAACCGGCGTGAACCGAGGCTGGAGCGCCGGGGGCTCCGCCGGATCGCGGCAGCCGCTGACACGGATGCGCGGTGAGGTGGTGGGCCGGCATTCCCGTTGTGTAATAAGTGATCCACAGCAGGTGGTACGGCTTTGCCGCTGCCAATTGCCCTGCTCTAGAGTCCCCGTTGGTCACAAAGAACATCGGGGGACTTCTTTCATGGCGAGGACAGCGATGAGAACCCGGCCGACAGCGATGCTGCCGGCCACCACGACGCTTCTGCCTTGCCAGCGGCGGCCCGACATCTTCGCGGAGCCGCTCCTGGAACGTCCGTCCGCGGGTGCTCCGGAACTTCCCTTCCGCATGCGGCGGAGCCAGGCCCTCAACCATGCGGCCCGGCAGCTGTGCTTCTCCTGCCCCGTGTGGGCCGAATGCCTGCAAGGCTCCGTCGTCCGGTCCGATCCGGGCGGTTACGCCGCCGCCACCACGGAGCAGGACCGGCGCTGGATCCGCAGGTGGCTGCACATCGGCGACAGCCGGGGACGCTTGACCGTCACCGCGTCCGCCACGGGCGGCGGCTGCGGTGAAGCGGTTGAAGTAGCCGCGGTACTGGACGCGTTCAGCGCCCTCCAGGAGCATCGGGCACGCCGGTCATTGGGTTCCGGCCAGGGGCCGGTTCCCGCCCAGCGGCAGGATCCGGCACAGCACTTTCCAGCAGACCGCCGACAGCGCGCCGACACAGACGAGGTATCGAAGACGGGCGCTCCGGCCCTGTCGGGAGCACGGATCACCTACTCGCTCGCCGATCCGGCCCTGGCCATACAGAAGACCGTGCTCGGCCCGCTGGTGTGCGCCACGCTCCCCATACTCAAGGTCACCGAGCAGCTCGCCGGGATGCTCGCGTTCACACCGTCCGCCGCCGTGGCACCCGAGCTCCTCGCCGCGGTCACCCGGACCCGCGTGAGCCTGGAGTCCTGGCGTGCGGCAGCAGGTGACGAGACCGCCTACGAGGTGACGGACAGCGCTCTGACCGGTTCCGTGAGCATCGAGCTCGCGACCAGCGACCCCGTCGCCGCGCTGCGGCAGGACATCTTCGAGCCCCTGCTGCGCCGCCTGGCGGACTCGCTGCACCATGTGGAGGCCATCACGGCGGTGCTCGTCCCCGCAGCCCACACTGCGGACCCGGCCGCCGCCGCGCACGCCCGGAATCTGGCGGCCGTACTGGAAGCGGTGCGCGAGCTCGGCTCCCACCTGGAGCGCTACCAGCCCCTCACCCCGCGCCAGGACCACGGCGAGGGCCACGCGGGCATCCAGTGCGACAATCACCCGCACCGCTCCGCCACGGGCGCGGGCGGGTCCGGTCCTTGGGGCGTCCCCAGCCTGCGGCGCGCTGTGGAGACGGCAGTGTCCTCCTTCCCGGGTCACTTCACCAGCCGCGACGTGGTCGGGGCGCTACCCCCGGGTGCGTACCGGGACGCGGGGAAGTCGGTCAGCAACGCCCTGTCCGCCATGGTCAAGGCGGGCCGACTCCTACGGGTCTCGCGCGGCACCTACACCGCGAACCCGCCGTCCACCGGCGAAGCCGTCCCGAACCCCTGAAAGGCAGTCGCCGTGCAGCCCACCCCTCCGGCCGCGGAAGTCCGCGTCTTCTCCCACCACGCGGGCCTGATCGACGAGGTCCCCGTGACGGCCCCGCCCTTCGGCAACATCCAGGACGTCGTCATCGGCATCCTCCAGCAGCGCGCCCAGCAGCTCGGCTTCCCGACCCCTGCTGTGATAACCGACGACCGCTACGGCGGTGCGGTCCGCCTCCTCATCCACCCCGACGGCAGCACCGAAACCCTGCCCGACGACCACCGCTGACCGCGGTTCCGCAGGATGCGTCCACGCCCGGTCATTTCCCTCACCCTCGAGGGTCTCGGAAACGGCCCTGTCCAGGAGTCGAGGGCGGCACCAAGTCGGCGGCGGGTGTCCACACCATTCACCTGCCACCTTCGGTCGGAAGTGGCGCAAGGCCCGTGACGCGGTCGGCATGTCGAAGGAGTTCCGCTTCTACGACCTACGTCACACGGGGAACACCCTCGCTGCCGACACCGGCGCCAAGCTGATGGACATGATGGTCCGCGCGGGTCAGTCGTCCGAGCGTGCGCAGCCGATCTACCAGCACTCACCAAGGAGCACCCGCGCAAGCTCGCTGGTGACATCGACGCCACCGTCCGCAGTCAGCTCGCGTCGACGGATCGTGGGTCGGGCACCGGCGCGACCGCCACCGTCCACAGGATCGTTCCCCCGCTCGCGGCTCCCGCCGGAGCGGCACGGCGGAGGTGACGCACAGGGGTGCGGTCCCGGCACGCAGCCGGGGCCGTACCCCTGAGTCGCGTGGCGCAGGTCACTCGAAATGCGCCTTGGGATTCGAGGTGCTTCGGCGCGCGGTGGCCGCGAGTGGCGGTTCGAGGCGCAATCCGACGCCCCATTACGGCACTTACGGCACGCGAATGGCACGCGGGCCCGGATGGGTCTGGGAAACAAACAAAGCCCCAGGTCGCGGACCTGGGGCTTTGCGGTGGAGCGGATGACGGGAATCGAACCCGCGCTATAAGCTTGGGAAGCTCATGTTCTACCATTAAACTACATCCGCAATATGGACCAGTTGCCTGGATCCGTACCGTTGCACACTGTACCTCATGATCGACCCGCGGTGAATTCGCCCGCGGGGGCGGTGGTGCGTCGACGGGTGCTGCAGGGCGCGTGGGCGCGGGAGTTGGGGCGTAGCCTAGGGCGCGGTCCGGTGGTTGGAGTGGCGGCTGGAGCGCGTCCCGAACATCCCTTAATGTGGCGATTCATCGCAGTACGGCTCGTTGGGGAAAGGGACTCGATGGAGCACACCGTCGTCCGTTGTGCCGAAGGGCACGTTTTCAGTACCGCCTCGTTTCCGCTCCAGCACCTCGGTGCCGGTCGGATCGGGCCCGGGCGGTTGCTGAGGTGTCCGCGGTGCGCGCGGCTGAGGCACGCGGTGCCCGTGGGCGGCGCCAAGCGCTGACGCGCCGCCCGTGGGCGGCGCCAAGCGCTGACGCGCCGAGCGCCGGGAAGTCCGGGACCGGCCGGGAGTCCGGGCGGGAGTCCGGGGCCGGCCGGGAGTCCGGGCGGGGCGCGCGGGTTCGCTCTCGATTGGGGGTGGCCCGGGCGCTCTGCGTATCCTCGGGACGTGCTTCTCTCCGACAAAGACATCCGGGCCGAGATCGACAGCGGACGGGTTCGCATTGACCCCTTCGACGAGTCGATGGTGCAGCCCTCCAGCATCGATGTGCGTCTCGACCGGTTCTTCCGGGTCTTCGAGAACCACCGTTACGCCCACATCGACCCCGCCGTCGAGCAGCCCGATCTGACCCGCATGGTCGAGCCGGAGGGGGACGAGGCGTTCATCCTCCACCCGGGCGAGTTCGTGCTCGCGTCGACGTACGAGGTCATCTCGCTGCCCGAGGACATCGCCTCCCGGTTGGAGGGGAAGTCGAGCCTCGGCCGGCTGGGTCTGGTGACGCATTCGACCGCCGGGTTCATCGACCCCGGTTTCTCGGGGCACGTCACCCTGGAGCTGTCGAACCTCGCCACCCTGCCGATCAAGCTGTGGCCGGGCATGAAGATCGGGCAGCTCTGCCTGTTCCGGCTCAGCTCGCCGGCGGAGTTCCCGTACGGCAGTGAGCGGTACGGGTCCCGTTACCAGGGGCAGCGCGGGCCGACCGCCTCGCGCTCCTTCCAGAACTTCCACCGCACCCAGGTGAGGCACGACGCATGACTGACGGAGTACGCGAGAACCTCGACTACGAGGGGTTCGGACGCGCCGTGCGCGAGCTCGCGCAGACCATCGCCGACGACGGCTACGAGCCCGACATCATCCTGAGCATCGCCCGCGGCGGGGTCTTCGTCGCGGGTGGTCTGGCGTACGCGCTCGACTGCAAGAACATCCACCTCGTCAACGTGGAGTTCTACACGGGCGTCGGCACGACGCTGGAGATGCCGGTCATGCTGGCGCCGGTGCCCGAGGCGATCGACTTCACGGACAAGAAGGTCCTGATCGCCGACGACGTCGCCGACACCGGCAAGACGCTCAAGCTGGTCCACGACTTCTGCCTCGGCCACGTCGCCGAGGTCCGGTCGGCCGTGATCTACGAGAAGTCCCACTCCCTCGTGAAGTGCGAGTACGTGTGGAAGAAGACCGACGAGTGGATCAACTTCCCCTGGTCGGTCGAGCCGCCCGTGGTCAAGCGCGAGGGCCAGGTCCTCGACGCCTGAGGCGAGACGTACGAAGAGGGGCCCGCCGCGCTGACCGCGCGGCGGGCCCCTCGTCGTACGTGCGGTCAGCGGGTCAGAGCGTGCCCAGCTTGATGATCGACAGCAGGGCGACCAGTTGGATGGCGGAGGCGCCGAGTGCCTTCTGCCAGGGCAGGTCGTGCGACTTGCTGATCAGGGAGGTGAAGAGCGCGCCGGCCGCGAGCCAGGTGACCCACCCCAGCACCTGCACGAACATGTTGTCGCCGCCCAGGAACACCGCGACCAGCAGGCGCGGGGCGTCCGTGATCGTCATGACCAGCATCGACAGTCCGACGGTCGGTTGCCAGGCCCCGTCGCCGCCCAGCTGGCGGGCCAGCGTGTGGGTGACCGCGCCGAGGATGAGGCCGCAGATGACGAAGGCCAGCCCGGTGGTCAGGACGATCGGGATCGCTTGCGTGAGGGTCGCCTTGATGGCGTCCTCGCGGGCCTTGTCGAAGCCGAAGACCGCGAGCATGCCGTAGAGGAAGGTGACGACCAGCGCCGGACCCCAGACGGCGTAGTCCCGCATCTGGAAGAAGGTCGGCCCCGGCCGCATCACGATGCCGCGCAGGAGCTCCTTCCAGTGCAGTCGGGGCCCCGCGGGCGCGGCGGCCGCCGAACCCGCCTGGTAGGTCGGGCCCTGGTTGTACGGGTCCTCGCCGAAGACGAAGGCCTGGGTGTGCCCCGGGTTGTTCGCGTACGAGGGCTCGTGCGGGGCCGCGTACGGGGCCTGCTGCTGCTGGCCGTACGGGTCGAAGTACTCCGGCTCGCCGTGATGACCCCCGGCGGCACCCTGCTGGGGCCACTGCTGCTGCGGGGGTGGACCGGCGGGAGGGTAGGGCTGCTGACCGTACGGTGCCTGCGGCGCTTGGCGCTGCTGCTGACCGTACGGCTGCTGCCGCGGGGGTTGCGGGGGTTGTTGCGGGGTGCGGTTGTTGTCCCGGCCGCGTCCGATCCTGAATCCAGCCACGTGATCGAAAGTACCTGCTCGGCGGACCGTCGGTGGCCGGGCCGCCCGAACACGTGGCCTTTGCGGCTGAGCTGTGACATCCCCTAGGGGACGCCCGGGTGGGTGTTTTACGCGGCTGTGCGGCAGTCTGCGGTGGTTCGTTACCTTCCCGACGGAATGCCTATGTATCAGGCCCGTAGCTTCGTCGGTGTCGTCGCAACGGAGTCACGAACGAGCAGGAAAGAGCCCGCACCATGCGCAGCACCCGCCGCAGCACCCTTCGTACCGCCGCCGTCCTGACGGGAGCCGCCGCCGTGCTGGCGGTGCCCGTCGGATCCGCCTTCGCGGACTCCGCGACGGTTCCGGGGGCCGAGGCGCTGCCCGGGATCGAGCGGCCGGCCGTGGACCCGACGGCGCCGCCGACGACGCCGCCGCCGGTCACCCCGCCGGTCACGCCGCCCGTTGTGCCGCCCGTCACGCAGTCCACGACGCCGCCGGTCGCGGCGCGCGGCTACGTCACCACGGTGAAGCTGGCCGACGGATCCGTCGCGAAGGTCTACCGGGTCGGCGACGACCGCTTCGAGGCCGAAATATTCGCCGGCGGTCGGAAGGTGGGCAGCCTGGCCGCCGAGAACGGCCGGTCGACGAACGCCACCTGCGGCGGTCTCCACATCACCTTGCACGGGAACGGCCGGGTGACCTCGTGGGTCGAGGGCGGCGGCAAGCCGGTCCAGAAGCCGGTCGTGAAGCCGGTCGTGAAGCCGAGGCCGGACGTCAAGAAGGAGACCCGGATCCGCGTCACCCTGCCCGACGGGCGGATCGCGCGACTCGTCGACGGCCACGGCCACGCGTCCGGCCCCCAGGGCAAGCGCGTGGAGCTCTTCACGCCGCACGGGCGCCCGCTGGGCACGATCGACCTGAAGCACCCGAACGCGCTGCACGACGGCTGGACGTACAAGCTGGTCCAGGACGGCAAGCGGCTCAAGTTCGTCGCCATCGACGGCCGGAGCGGCGGCGACAGTTGGGTCTACGACTTCGGCACCGGCAAGCTGATCGAGACGTACACGGTGGAGAAGGCGAAGCCGGGCACTCCCGCCGACGTCGTCACTGCTGCGACCCCGACCACGGCGCCGGTGGTCAAGCCCGCCGGGACGACGTCCTCCGAGCGGACCGCGTCCAAGGACGGCGCGCGGGTCGGCGCGGAGGGAGTCGCCCACAAGGGCGACACCCCGGCGCTGGTGGCGGCCGGGGGCGGCATGGCCGCGATGGGCGCGGCCGGCCTGGGCTTCGCGATGCTGCGGCGCGGCCGCGGCCGCGGCTGACCGCCCCCGTCCCGCCCTGCACGACGACGCACGCGAACGGCCGGTCCCCGAGGGGGGACCGGCCGTTCGCGTGTCGTGCGGCGCTGCACCCGCGCGCCGTGGGGCCGGGGCCTACTTGCCGCCCGTGGCCCCCGCCTCGCCCTTGACCGCGTCGCCCGCGGCCTCGGCTTCCGCCTCGTCGGCGGGCTTGGCGTCACCCTCGGTCGTGGCTGCTGCCGCCTCGTTGGGCTTGGCCTCGTCCTCGGGCTTGACCTTTGCCTCGTCGGCGGGCTTGACCTCGTCCTTGGCCGCCGCCTCGGCGGGCTTGGCCGTGTCCGCGGGCTCGACCGCCGCCGCCTTGCCGGCAGGCTCGGCCTCGGCCGTGGCCTTCGTCTCCGCCTTCGCGACGGGCTCGACTGCGTCCGTGGCGGCCTCGGCCCGGACCACGTCCGTGCCTTCCGGCTCGGCAGCGCGCCCGTCCTCGGCCTGGGCAGCGGGAGTCGGCGCAGCGGGCTCTGCCGCAGCTTCCGCCGCAGGCTCTGCCTCGGCCTTCGCCTCGGCAGCGGGAGCCACCTCAGCGGGCTCCGCCGCAACTTCCGCCTTCGCCGCAGCTTCGGCCTCCGCGTCCGCAGCAGCCTTCGCCTTGGCTTCCGCCTCCGCCTCGGCCTTCGCCTTCGCCTCGGCCTCAGCCTTCTCAGCAGCAGCAGCAGCAGCAGCAGCCGCGGCCTCCGCCGCCTCCGCCTCCCGCGCGGCCAGCGCCTCGGCCTCGGCGAGTTCCTCCGCCGTCGGCTCCGGGGCCTTGACCGACTCCAGCAGCAACTGCGCCACGTCGACGACCTGGACGGATTCCTTGGCCTGGCCGTCGTTCTTCTTGCCGTTGACCGAGTCGGTCAGCATCACCAGGCAGAACGGGCAGGCGGTGGAGACGATGTCCGGGTTCAGGGACAGGGCCTCGTCGACGCGCTCGTTGTTGATGCGCTTGCCGATCCGCTCCTCCATCCACATGCGCGCGCCACCCGCGCCGCAGCAGAAGCCCCGCTCCTTGTGGCGGTGCATCTCCTGCTGCCGCAGGCCCGGCACCGACGACATGATCTCGCGCGGCGGCGTGTAGACCTTGTTGTGGCGGCCCAGGTAGCAGGGGTCGTGGTACGTGACCAAGCCGTCGACCGGGGTCACCGGCGTGAGCCGGCCCTCGTCGATCAGGTGCTGGAGCAACTGCGTGTGGTGGATGACCTCGTACTCGCCGCCGAGCTGGGGGTACTCGTTCGCGATGGTGTTGAAGCAGTGCGGGCAGGTCGAGACGATCCGCTTCGCCGACTTCGGCTTCTTCGTCGACGGGTCGTCGTCGTCCTCGCCGAACGCCATGTTCAGCATCGCGACGTTCTCCTGGCCGAGCTGCTGGAACAGCGGCTCGTTGCCCAGGCGGCGGGGGGAGTCACCGGTGCACTTCTCGTCGCCGCCCATGATCGCGAACTTGACGCCCGCGATGTTCAACAGCTCGGCGAAGGCCTTCGTGGTCTTCTTCGCCCGGTCCTCCAGCGCGCCCGCGCAGCCGACCCAGTACAGGTAGTCGAACTCGGAGAGGTCCTCCGCGTCCTTCCCGATGATCGGGACCTCGAAGTCGACCTCCTTCGTCCACTCGACGCGCTGCTTCTTGGCCAGACCCCAGGGGTTGCCCTTCTTCTCCAGGTTCTTGAGCATCGTTCCCGCCTCGGACGGGAACGCGCTCTCGATCATCACCTGGTAGCGGCGCATGTCGACGATGTGGTCGATGTGCTCGATGTCGACGGGGCACTGCTCGACGCACGCACCGCAGGTCGTGCAGGACCACAGCACGTCCGGGTCGATGACGCCGTTCTCCTCGGCGGTGCCGATCAGCGGACGCTCGGCCTCCGCGAGGGCGGCGGCCGGGACGCCGGCGAGCTGCTCGGCCGTGGCCTTCTCGTTGCCCTCCATGTCCTTGCCGCCGCCCGCGAGCAGGTACGGGGCCTTGGCGTGCGCGTGGTCGCGCAGCGACATGATCAGGAGCTTCGGGGAGAGCGGCTTGCCGGTGTTCCAGGCGGGGCACTGCGACTGGCAGCGGCCGCACTCGGTGCAGGTGGAGAAGTCGAGGATGCCCTTCCAGGAGAACTGCTCGACCTGGGAGACGCCGAAGGAGTCGTCCTCGCCCGGGTCCTCGAAGTCGATCTCCTTGCCACCGCTGGTCATCGGCTGCAGCGCGCCCAGCGCGACGGCGCCGTCGGCGTTCCGCTTGAACCAGATGTTCGGGAAGCCGAGGAAGCGGTGCCAGGCGACACCCATGTTGGTGTTGAGGCTGACGACGATCATCCAGATCAGCGAGGTGCCGATCTTGATCATCGCGGTGAAGTAGATGGCGTTCTGCAGCGCGCCGAGCGAGAGCCCCTTGAAGGCCAGCACCAGCGGGTACGAGACGAAGTACGCCGGGTCGTACGAGTCCACGTGGTGGATCGCGCCCTCAAGGCCGCGCAGCGCGAGGATCGCGAGGCCGATCGTGAGGATGATGTACTCGACGAAGTACGCCTGCCAGGCCTTCGAGCCGGTGAAGCGCGACTTGCGACCGGCCCGCGAGGGCAGGCTGAGCAGTCGGATCGCGATCAGCACGAGGATGCCGACGACGGTCATCAGACCGATGAACTCGATGTACATCTCGAACGGCAGGAAGCCGCCGATGATCGGCAGCGTCCAGTCGGCCTGGAAGAGCTGGCCGTACGCCTGGGCGAGGGTCGGCGGCAGCGTCAGGAAGCCGATCGCGACGAACCAGTGCGCGAAGCCGACGATGCCCCAGCGGTTCATCCGGCTGTGGCCGAGGAACTCCCTGACCAGGGTGAGCGTTCGATCCTTCGGGCGGTCCGTGCGGCTGCCCGCCGGTACCGGCTGGCCGAGCCTCACGAAGCGGTAGATCTGCGCCACGGCTCGGGCGAGCAGCGCGACGCCGACCACGGTCAGAACCAGCGACACGATGATCGCGGCGAGTTGCATGGGAGGGCTCCTCGGGCGGGACTTACTAAGCGGTAACTTATTGAGTCAAGGCTTGAGGTTACCCATTCCCCGCGCCGCAATGTAGACGAGCGTGCGGTGATCTGTGTCGCTCAGGCTTGCCTCTGTCGGTAGGCCGCCCGAGGGGTCTGCGCGAGGATCGCGAGATCCATCCCCAGCCAATGGCTCTCCACATAGTGCCGGTCGAGCAGGGCCATCTCCTCCCAGGGGAGGTCGGAACGCGCGCTGACCTGCCACAATCCGGTCATACCCGGACGTACGAGAAGTCGATCCGGTCGGTCCGTACCGTCTTGTGGACGCGGCCCGACCAGGGACATCTCACCCCGCACCACATTGAGCAGCTGCGGCAGCCCGTCCAGCGCGCACCGTCGGACCGCCGCGCCGATCGGCCCGGCGTTCGCGGTGCGCAGCCGCCAGGTGCGAAAGGATCGGCCGCCGAGTCCGACGGCCGGGGTGCGTACGAGGACGTCCGCGCGGCCGGCCGCGTACAGCAGGGCGGCGGTCAGCAGGAGCGGGACGACGGTCACCGCCAGTAGTGCCGTCGCGCCGGCGAGGTCGAGCACCCGCTTGGCGGGCGGCCCGGCGGGCAGGGTCCACCGTGCCGACCGGCGGGCCGGGAGCGTGAGGAGCAGAGGCATGCCAGCACGGTGCCGGACGGCCCGCGCACGCCCGGCGCGCCGCGCGGCGGCGGTCCCCCGCACGGCCCTGCGGCTGCCGGGTTGCGCGTAAGGAAGGCCTAAAGGTTGAGTCGCCTCGGCTCAGCTCTGTTGACGGACGGGCGAAGGTGGGGCATTCTTGAGCCTGTTCCACTCAAGTCAGCTGGAGGAATCAAAATGGCACGTGCGGTCGGCATCGACCTGGGCACCACCAACTCCGTCGTCAGCGTTCTCGAAGGCGGCGAGCCCACCGTCATCACCAACGCCGAGGGCGCCAGGACCACGCCGTCCGTCGTCGCCTTCGCCAAGAACGGCGAGGTCCTCGTCGGCGAGGTGGCCAAGCGCCAGGCGGTCACGAACGTGGACCGGACCATCCGTTCCGTCAAGCGCCACATGGGCACTGACTGGAAGATCAACCTGGATGGCAAGGACTTCAACCCGCAGCAGATGAGCGCCTTCATCCTGCAGAAGCTGAAGCGCGACGCCGAGGCCTACCTGGGTGAGAAGGTCACGGACGCGGTCATCACCGTCCCGGCCTACTTCAACGACTCCGAGCGTCAGGCGACGAAGGAGGCCGGTGAGATCGCGGGTCTGAACGTCCTGCGCATCGTCAACGAGCCGACCGCCGCCGCCCTGGCCTACGGCCTCGACAAGGACGACCAGACCATTCTCGTCTTCGACCTCGGTGGCGGCACCTTCGACGTGTCGCTCCTGGAGATCGGTGACGGCGTCGTCGAGGTGAAGGCCACCAACGGTGACAACCACCTCGGTGGTGACGACTGGGACCAGCGCGTCGTCGACTACCTGGTGAAGCAGTTCGCCAACGGTCACGGCGTCGACCTGTCCAAGGACAAGATGGCGCTCCAGCGCCTGCGCGAGGCCGCCGAGAAGGCGAAGATCGAGCTGTCCTCCTCCACGGAGACCTCGATCAACCTGCCCTACATCACGGCTTCCGCCGAGGGCCCGCTGCACCTGGACGAGAAGCTCACGCGCGCCCAGTTCCAGCAGCTCACCGCGGACCTCCTGGACCGCTGCAAGAACCCGTTCCACAACGTCATCAAGGACGCCGGCATCCAGCTGTCCGAGATCGACCACGTGGTCCTGGTCGGCGGCTCCACCCGCATGCCGGCCGTCGCCGAGCTGGTCAAGGAGCTCACCGGCGGTCAGGACGCGAACAAGGGCGTCAACCCGGACGAGGTCGTCGCCCTAGGCGCGACCCTCCAGGCCGGTGTCCTCAAGGGTGAGGTCAAGGACGTCCTGCTCCTCGACGTGACCCCGCTGTCCCTCGGTATCGAAACCAAGGGCGGCATCATGACCAAGCTCATCGAGCGCAACACCACGATCCCGACCAAGCGGTCCGAGATCTTCACGACGGCCGAGGACAACCAGCCGTCCGTGCAGATCCAGGTCTACCAGGGCGAGCGCGAGATCGCGGCGTACAACAAGAAGCTCGGCATGTTCGAGCTGACCGGCCTGCCGCCGGCGCCCCGTGGCATCCCGCAGATCGAGGTCTCCTTCGACATCGACGCGAACGGCATCATGCACGTCACGGCCAAGGACCTCGGCACGGGCAAGGAGCAGAAGATGACCGTCACCGGCGGCTCCTCGCTCGCCAAGGACGAGGTCGACCGCATGCGCCAGGAAGCGGAGCAGTACGCGGACGAGGACTCCCGTCGCAAGGAGGCGGCCGAGTCCCGCAACCAGGGCGAGCAGCTCGTCTACCAGACGGAGAAGTTCCTCGCGGACAACGCGGAGAAGGTCCCGGCCGACGTCAAGACCGAGGTCGAGACGGCCGTCACCGAGCTGAAGGACAAGCTCAAGGGCGACGACGCCGCCGAGATCCGCACGGCGACGGAGAAGCTCGCCGCGGTCAGCCAGAAGCTCGGCCAGGCCATCTACGCCGACGCCCAGGCCTCCCAGGCCGCCGGCGGCGCCGCCGCCGGTGACGCCGGTCAGGCCAAGGCCGACGACGACGTCGTCGACGCCGAGATCGTCGACGACGAGAAGCCGAAGGGTGGCGCTGCCTGATGCCGGAGGAGACCCCGGGATTCGACGAGAAGCCCGAAGTCCCCGCCGACGGCACGCCCGACGACGCCGCCGAGTCGAAGGCCGCGGCCTCCTCCGAGGAGGAGGCCGCGGCCCCGGCCGGGGACTCCGCAGCAGCTGACGTGGCCCTGCTGGCGCAGCTGGACCAGGCCCGTACGGCGCTCTCCGAGCGCACCGCGGACCTCCAGCGGCTCCAGGCCGAGTACCAGAACTACCGCCGTCGCGTGGAGCGGGACCGGATCGCCGTCAAGGAGATCGCGGTCGCGTCCCTCCTGACGGAGCTCCTCCCGACCCTGGACGACATCGGTCGGGCGCGGGAGCACGGCGAACTGGTCGGCGGCTTCAAGTCGGTGTCCGAATCGCTGGAGAGCGCCGCCGCCAAGATGGGGTTGCAGCAGTTCGGCAAGGAGGGCGAGCCCTTCGACCCGACGATCCACGAGGCCCTGATGCACTCGTACGCGCCGGACGTCACCGAGGACACCTGCGTGGCGATCCTGCAGCCGGGCTACCGGATCGGCGAGCGGACGATCCGCCCCGCGCGGGTCGCGGTCGCCGAGCCCCAGCCGGGCGCGGCACCCGCGGGCAAGTCCGAGTCCGCCGACGGCGACACGCCGTCCGACAAGGACACGGATGCCCCCGACAAGGGCTGACGTCCACCATGTAGGGAACCGAGAGGAGGGCCACCGGGGATGAGCACGAAGGACTTCGTCGAGAAGGACTACTACAAGGTCCTCGGTGTCCCGAAGGACGCGACCGAGGCCGAGATCAAGAAGGCGTACCGGAAGCTCGCACGCGAGTTCCACCCGGACGCCAACAAGGGCGACACCTCGGCCGAGGAGCGCTTCAAGGAGATCTCCGAGGCGAACGACATCCTCGGGGACGCCAAGAAGCGCAAGGAGTACGACGAGGCCCGCGCGCTGTTCGGGAACGGGGGCTTCCGCCCCGGTCCCGGCGGCGCCGGCGGTTCGTTCAACTTCGACCTCGGTGACCTCTTCGGAGGTCAGCAGCCGCAGGGGGGTCCGGGCGGCGGCTTCGGCGGCGGCCTGGGCGACGTCTTCGGCGGCCTGTTCAACCGCGGCACCGGCCAGGGTCCGGGCACCCGTACCCAGCCGCGCCGCGGCCAGGACATCGAGTCGGAGGTCACGCTCTCCTTCACGGAGGCCGTGGACGGCGCGACCGTCCCGCTGCGGATGTCCTCGCAGTCGCCCTGCAAGGCGTGTTCCGGTACCGGCGACAAGAACGGCACCCCCCGGGTGTGCCCGACCTGCGTCGGCACCGGTCAGGTCTCGCGGGGCAGCGGCGGCGGGTTCTCGCTGACCGACCCCTGCGCGGACTGCAAGGGCCGCGGTCTCATCGCGGAGACCCCCTGCGACGTCTGCAAGGGCAGCGGGCGCGCCCGCAGCTCGCGGACGATGCAGGTCAGGATCCCGGCGGGCGTCTTCGACGGCCAGCGGATCCGGCTGCGCGGCAAGGGCACCCCGGGCGAGCGCGGCGGTCCGGCGGGCGACCTCTACGTGGTGGTCCACGTCGACGGTCACCCGGTGTTCGGCCGCAAGGACGACAACCTCACGGTGACCGTCCCGGTGACCTTCGCGGAGGCCGCCCTCGGCGCCGAGATCAAGGTGCCGACCCTGAACGGTCCGGCGGTCACCCTGAAACTCCCCCCGGGCACGCCCGGCGGTCGTACGATGCGGGCCCGCGGCAAGGGCGCGGTCCGCAAGGACGGCACTCGCGGCGACCTCCTCGTCACGGTGGAGGTCACGGTCCCGACGGAGTTGTCCGACAAGGCCCGCGAGGCCCTGGAGATGTATCGCGACGCGACGGATCCCGAGGACCCGCGCGCCGAGCTGTTCGAGTCGGTGAAGGGAGCATGAGATGGACGGCCGCCGAAGGATCCATTACCAGCTGACCGACGACACCCCGGTCTACGTGATCTCGGTGGCCGCCCAGCTCTCGGGCCTGCATCCGCAGACCCTCCGCCAGTACGACCGCCTCGGCCTGGTCTCCCCGGACCGTACGGCCGGCCGCGGCCGGCGTTATTCGGCCCGGGACATCGAGCTCCTGCGCACCGTGCAGGCGCTGTCCCAGGACGAGGGCATCAACCTCGCGGGCATCAAGCGGATCATCGAACTGGAGAACCAGGTGGCCGCGCTCCAGCAGCGCGTCGCCGAACTCTCCTCGGCCGTGGACGGGGCGGCCGCCGCCCTCCAGGCCCGCGAGGCCCAGGTGCACGCCTCGTACCGGCGCGACCTGGTCCCGTACCAGGCTCCGCAGCCGGGCAGTGCCCTGGTCGTCTGGCGGCCCGGCCCGAAGCGCCCGCTGAGCTGAACGCCGGGCGCGGCCCGGCCCGCATCCGCGCAAGGCCCCTCCAGGAACGCTCCCGGCGGGGCCTTCCGCGTGCGCCGGGGCATATGCCGTCCCGATGGGCCCCCGGGGTCGGGGAGCGCCGCCCAGGGCCCCTCAGAGCTCCGGCAGCGGGGGCGGCGGCGGGCCCGTCGAGTCGCGCAGGATGCCCGAGCGGGCGATGAGGAAGCCCAGCTGGGCGCGGCTGCCGCTGCCCAGGGCGGTGGCCAGCTTGGCGATGTGCGCGCGGCAGGTCCGTACGTTCATCCCCAGGCGCCGGGCGATCGCCTCGTCCACGTGCCCCTCGACCAGCAACTGCGCGATGGAGCGCTGCACGCCCGAGATGCCGTCGGGCCGGTGCGTGTAGGTAACTTCCTGGCTGAGCGGCACGGCGCGCCGCCACAGCTGCTCGAAGACCTTGATGAGGTAGTCGACCAGTCCGGGGTGGCGCAGTTCCAGGGCGACCCGGCGGTCGTCGCTGACGGGGATGAACGCCACGGTGCGGTCGAACACGATCAGCCGCTCGATGAGTTCTTCGAGGGTGCGGATCTCGACCTTGCCCGTGGAGATGCGGTCCACGTAGGCGAGCGTGCCCTGGCTGTGCCGCGCGGTGTGCTGGTAGAGGGTGCGGATGCTGACCCCGCGGTCGATGAGCGGGGCGTCCCGTTCCAGGGCCTCGGTCAGGGCGTAGGACGGCCGGGCGCCGCCGGGTTGGACCGTCAGCATCTCCGTGTGGCACTCGGCCGTCGCCAGGTCGAGGGCGGCGTTGATCTGGTCGAATCCCTCCAGCACGGTGATCGCGTGCGTGTTGGCGGGGTTCTGCGCACTGATGGTGAGGAACGGCTCGAATGCATCGGTGAGGTCGATCGCGCTGCGCCGACGGTCCTGGATCTCCCGCTCGAGGGGATGCAGGCGCTGGGCGAGGGCGACCGCCGGGGGAACCGCGCGGAGCTGGTTCGCGTCATCCGGGTCGGGGCGCAGCAGAGCGAATTCGAGCAGGCAGGGGATGTTTTCCACCTCACTACGAGGTACCCGGCCGGTGCTCAGTGCCGCCGCGTAAAGTCGAGCCCCCTCGTCGCACATGGATGTGACGGGGTGGGGATGTGTCGGGTTTGTGTCGTTTATGGGCAAATCTCCACCCCCCAGGGTCCTGAACATGCAAGAACATGATGCATCGTCCCTGTGGCCGTAACGTGCCTGAATGAGCCATGGTCTGACGTGCGGGGGAGAGGATTCCATCAAGTGAGGACGAAGCCGACCATGTACAAGAGAATGCTTCGCTCGGCGCTTGCCGTTGTTTTCTCCGCTGTTGCGGTATTTGGGGCAGTCAGCGCCGTCAATGGCGATGCGGGGAACGCACTGGCCAGTGACAGCGGCTGGAATATCGTGCCGAAGGGTAAGTCGGACAGCGGTTGGAACGTCGCGCCGGCCGACAGCGGCTGGAACGCCGCGCCCGCAGGTGAACCCGACAGCGGCTGGAACGACACACCCGCCGGTGAACCCGACAGCGGCTGGAACACCCGGCCCGCCGGAGAGCCGGACAGCGGCTGGAACATCGTGCCCGTGAAGGCGCTCTGATGACCCCCGACGACCGCGACTTCCGCCGCGAGATGGCCTCCGCCTATCGGTCCGGATGGCAGTTCATCGATCTCGCCACCGCCATTCCCCACACCGGCGACTCGTTGATGGTCACCCTGTTCGGCCAGCCGATCGTCGTCGTGCGCGAGGAGGACGAGGACGTCCGTGCCTACCGCTGCCTGCGCCGCCCCCGGGGCGCACCGCAGCCCGTTCGTTGCGAAGTTCGCTACGGCATGGTCTTCGTCAATCTCGATCAGCGCGACCACCAGCTCTTCGAACCCGATATCACCGCCGCCACCCCCCGCAGTGCCTGACGCGATCCCCCCGTCGTTGCAGATCGCCCAGGCGCTTCCCCCACACAACGGCGCCATCGTGGACCTGACCACGATGGCGCCGTTGTGATGTCCGCGTCCAGTGGTTGAACCGGACCATCGGCTGAACCGGACCACCGGTTCAACCGGATCATCGGTCCTTCAGGCCCGGCCCATGGCCCGGTCGAGGGTGATCTCCATGACGACCCGGTCGGGGTTGGGCGAGGGGACCCTCCCGTAGCGCTCCGCGTAGCGCGCCACGGCGTCGGCGACCGACGCCTCGTCGGCGCGGATCACCGCCCGGCCCTCCAGGGTGGCCCAGCGCCGCCCCTCCATCTGGCACACCGCCACCCTCGCGGCCCCGTCCGGCGACGCCAGGATGTTGCGCACCTTCTTGCTGTGCCTGTTGCTGATCACCCGGGCCAGCCCCGCCTCGGGGTCGTACGTCACGCCCACCGGCACCACGTGCGGGGTGCCGTCGGGGCGCGGGGTGGTCAGGGTGCAGACGTGCCGCTCCCGCCAGAAGGCGAGGTACTCGGACGTCGGGTTGAGTACGTCATGGGACATGGGCCGAGAGTACGTGCGAAGCACGGTCGATAGGGGCCGCGCTCAGCCTTGAGTGGAATAGACTCAACTTTGCAGACGCTGAATCTGTCAGAGTTGACCCCGGGACGCGTCTCGGACCACGTACCCCGTCATTCCCGTCGGAGAGGAGAAGCCGCAAGTGGACGCCGAGCTGACCAACAAGAGCCGTGCCGCCCTGAACGCCGCCACCAGCAGGGCCGTCAAGGACGGTCACGCCGACCTGACCCCCGCGCACCTGCTGCTGTCGCTGCTCGCCGGCGAGGACAACGAGAACGTCACCGACCTGCTCGCCGCGACCGAGGCCGACCAGGCCGCCGTCCGCGCCGGCGCCGAACGCCTGCTGGCCGCCCTGCCCAGCGTCACGGGTTCCACCGTCGCGCCCCCGCAGCCCAGCCGCGACCTGCTCGCCGTACTGGCCGAGGCCGACGCCGAGGCAGGCCGGCTCGGGGACGAATACCTCTCCACCGAACACCTCCTCATCGCCGTCGCCGCCAAGGGCGGACCGGCCGGTGAGGTCCTTTCCGCCCAGGGCGCGACCGCGAAGAAGCTGCTGTCCGCCTTCCAGAACGCACGAGGAGGACGGCGGGTGACCAGCCCCGACCCCGAGGGTCAGTACAAGGCCCTGGAGAAGTTCGGTACGGACTTCACGGCCGCGGCCCGCGAGGGCAAGCTCGACCCGGTCATCGGCCGCGACCACGAGATCCGGCGCGTCGTCCAGGTCCTGTCGCGCCGGACGAAGAACAACCCGGTGCTCATCGGCGAGCCCGGCGTCGGCAAGACCGCCGTCGTCGAGGGCCTCGCCCAGCGCATCGTCAAGGGCGACGTCCCCGAGTCCCTGAAGAACAAGCGCCTCGTCTCCCTCGACCTGGGCGCGATGGTCGCCGGCGCCAAGTACCGGGGCGAGTTCGAGGAGCGCCTCAAGACCGTGCTCGCGGAGATCAAGTCGAGCGACGGCCAGATCATCACCTTCATCGACGAGCTGCACACCGTCGTCGGCGCGGGCGCGGGCGGCGACTCCGCCATGGACGCCGGCAACATGCTCAAGCCGATGCTGGCCCGCGGCGAACTGCGCATGGTCGGCGCGACCACGCTGGACGAGTACCGCGAGCGCATCGAGAAGGACCCCGCGCTGGAGCGCCGCTTCCAGCAGGTGCTGGTCGCCGAGCCCAGCGTCGAGGACACCATCGCGATCCTGCGCGGGCTCAAGGGCCGCTACGAGGCCCACCACAAGGTCGTCATCAACGACAGCGCCCTCGTCGCCGCCGCCACCCTCTCCGACCGGTACATCACCTCCCGCTTCCTCCCCGACAAGGCCATCGACCTCGTCGACGAGGCCGCGTCCCGGCTGCGCATGGAGATCGACTCCTCGCCCGTCGAGATCGACGAGCTCCAGCGCTCCGTGGACCGGCTGCGCATGGAGGAGCTGGCGCTGAAGAACGAGTCCGACGCGGCCTCCCGCGAACGCCTGGAGCGGCTGCGCAAGGACCTGGCCGACAAGGAGGAGGACCTGCGGGGCCTCACCGTCCGCTGGGAGAAGGAGAAGAAGTCCCTCAACCAGGTCGGCGAGCTCAAGGAACGCCTGGACGACCTGCGCGGCCAGGCCGAGCGCGCCCAGCGCGACGGGGACTTCGACTCCGCCTCCAAACTGCTCTACGGGGAGATCCCCGCGCTGGAGCGCGAGCTGGCCGAGGCCACCGAGGAGGAGGCCGCGTCCAAGGGCGGCGGCGCCAAGGACAGCATGGTCAAGGACGAGGTCGGCCCCGACGACATCGCCGACGTGGTCGGCGCCTGGACCGGCATCCCCGCCGGTCGGCTGCTGGAGGGCGAGACCCAGAAGCTGCTCCGCATGGAGGACGAGCTGGGCCGCCGGCTGATCGGCCAGCAGGAGGCCGTAGGGGCCGTCTCCGACGCCGTGCGCCGCACCCGCGCGGGCATCGCCGACCCGGACCGCCCGACCGGCTCCTTCCTCTTCCTCGGCCCCACCGGCGTCGGCAAGACCGAGCTGGCCAAGGCCCTCGCGGACTTCCTCTTCGACGACGAGCGGGCCATGATCCGCATCGACATGTCGGAGTACGGCGAGAAGCACAGCGTGGCCCGCCTCGTCGGCGCCCCGCCCGGCTACGTCGGCTACGAGGAGGGCGGCCAGCTCACCGAGGCCGTTCGCCGCCGCCCGTACAGCGTCGTCCTGCTCGACGAGGTCGAGAAGGCGCACCCGGAGGTGTTCGACGTCCTGCTCCAGGTGCTGGACGACGGCCGGCTCACGGACGGCCAGGGCCGCACCGTGGACTTCCGCAACACCATCCTCATCCTCACCTCGAACCTGGGCAGCCAGTTCCTGACGGACCCGGCGACCTCGGCGGAGGACAAGAAGGCCCGCGTCCTGGACGTGGTCCGCGCCTCCTTCAAGCCCGAGTTCCTCAACCGGCTCGACGACCTGGTGGTCTTCTCCGCCCTCGGCAGGGACGAGCTGGCCCACATCGCCGAGCTCCAGATCGGACGCCTCGCCCAGCGGCTCGCCGACCGCCGGCTGACCCTCGACATCACGCCCGAGGCGCTGGCCTGGCTCGCGGACAAGGGCAACGACCCCGCGTACGGCGCCCGGCCGCTGCGCCGCCTGATCCAGACCGCGATCGGGGACCGGCTGGCCAAGGAGATCCTGTCCGGCGAGGTGCGGGAAGGGGACACCGTACGCGTCGACGTGTCCGGCGAAGACCTGCTGGTCGGACGGGCCCTGTAAGGGGCGCCGCCCCTTACCCCGGTCCTACTCCTGTCCGCCCGGAGCGGATCGCGGGTGCAGGGGTGGACACGGGGTGGGCGCGATGGTGGAGGATGGCTGTATCCGCACGAAGGGAAGTACACGGTGAGCATCGACCCGGCCTCGATTCCGAACTTCGGAGGGCAGCAGCCCGATCCGCAGGCCACTGGACCGGCGGGCCCCGTCGTCCCCGACCAGGACCTGGTCAAGCAGCTCCTGGAGCAGATGGAGCTCAAGTACGTCGTCGACGACGAGGGTGACCTCGCGGCGCCGTGGGAGGACTTCCGCACGTACTTCATGTTCCGCGGCGAGGACGAGCAGCAGGTCTTCTCCGTGCGGACCTTCTACGACCGCCCCCACGCGATCGAGGACAAGCCGCAGCTGCTGGAGTCCATCGACGACTGGAACCGCCGCACCCTGTGGCCGAAGGTCTACAGCCACACCCACGACGACGGCTCGGTCCGCCTGATCGGTGAGGCGCAGATGCTGATCGGCACCGGCGTGAACCTGGAGCACTTCGTGTCCTCCACGGTCAGCTGGGTCCGCGCCTCCATCGAGTTCGACAAGTGGCTCCTCGAGCAGCTCGGTCTGGAGAAGGAAGTCGACTCCGCCGAGGGCGAGGAGAAGCCCGAGGACGGCGACGGCAACTAGTCGCCCGACACAGCGCCACCCCGGCCACGCACCAGGTCATTCACGACCCGGTGCGTGGCCGGCCGCGCGCCCGGACCCGTCCGCTCCCGCAGGCGCGCGGCCCGCGTCACCCCGTCACCCCGCCCACCGACCCAGGCGGTGCACGGCCTCCTGGAGGACCTCCGGCTTCTTGCAGAAGGCCCAGCGGACCTGGGTGGCGCCCGCCTCGGTGTTGTCGTAGAAGACCTGGTTCGGGATGGCGACCACGCCGCAGCGCTCCGGCAGGGCGCGGCAGAAGGCCAGGCCGTCCTTCTCGCCGAGCGGGGAGATGTCCGTGGTGATGAAGTACGTGCCCTGCGGGCGGAAGACCTCGAAACCGGCCGCCGTCAGGCCGTCGGCGAGGAGGTCGCGCTTGGCCGCGAGGTCCGCCCGGAAGGTGTCGTAGTACGCGTCCGGCAGCGCCAGGGCCTCGGCGATCGCGTACTGGAACGGGCCCGACGCGACGTACGTCAGGAACTGCTTCGCCGAGCGCACCGCCGAGACCAGCGCGGGCGGTGCGGTGATCCAGCCGACCTTCCAGCCGGTGAAGGAGAACGTCTTGCCGGCGGAGGAGATCGTCACCGTGCGCTCGCGCATGCCGGGCAGGGACGCCAGGGGGATGTGCGAGCCCTCGAAGACCAGGTGCTCGTAGACCTCGTCCGTGACGACGAGGAGGTCGCGCTCCACGGCCAGCTCCGCGATCGCGGTCAGTTCCTCGCGGGTGAGGACCGTGCCCGTCGGGTTGTGCGGGGTGTTCAGGAGCAACAGCCGGGTGCGCGGGGTGATCGCGTCCCGCAGGGCGTCGAGGTCGGGGCGGAAGTGCGGGGCGCGCAGGGTGAGCGGGACGCGGACCGCCCCGGCCATCGCGATGCAGGCCGCGTACGAGTCGTAGAACGGTTCGAGCGCGATGACCTCGTCACCCGGCTCCAGGAGGGCCAGCAGGGACGCCGCGATGGCCTCCGTCGCACCCGCCGTGACCAGCACCTCGGTGTCCGGGTCGTACGTCAGCCCGTGGAACCGCCGCTGGTGCTCCGCGACGGCCGTACGGAGCTCCGGGACGCCCGGACCCGGCGGGTACTGGTTGCCCCGGCCGTCGCGGACGGCCCGTACCGCCGCCTCGGCGATCTCGGCGGGGCCGTCGGTGTCGGGGAAGCCCTGGCCCAGGTTGATCGACCCGGTGCGGGCGGCCAGCGCCGACATCTCCGCGAAGATCGTGGTGCCGAAGGACGCCAGGCGGCGGTTGAGGAAGGGGCGGCTGCTGCTGCTCGCGGATGCGGTCATGGGCGCCATCCTGCGGGGAAGCTCTGGAGTTGCTCAAGTGTGCTTTGGCGCGATCGGCCGGAGGGGATCCCCCCCGTCATGCGGGACGAGGGGATCCCGCACCCCGGGGAACCGGGCTTCCGAGAGGAGGCGAGGACCGTGGTCCTGGTCTTTGTCCTGGTGGTGGCGTTCGTGGTGACGGCAGGTGCCGTAGCGGGGATCCTGGTCTCGAAGGCGAAGCGGGCGGCGGCCTGCCGCCGGCGCTCCGCGCGGTCCTCCTCGCGGTCCTCCTCGCGGTCCTCCGCGCGGTCTTCCTCACGGCCCTCCTCGCGCCGGTCGGGTGGTGACCGCTCCGACAGCTGGTGGGCGGCCTCCGGCGGTACGGGCGCGGTGTCCTCCTGCGGCGGGTCCTCGTCCGACTCGGGGCCCTCCTGCGGGTCCTCGTCGTCCTCGTGTGGCGGATCGTCGTCCTCCTGCGGTGGCGGGGGCGGCTGCGGCTCCAGCTGATCCTTCGGGAAGGCCCGCCGACGAGTGTTGAACAGGGCGCCCGTGGGGGACAACTTCCCTCGGGCGTCTACTTGTTCGGCCGGGCGTTACGGCGTACGGGCGGCATGCTGGTGAACACGTGAACTGGGTAGCCCCCGGGGGGATGTAAACCCCGTCAAGTTGGGTAAATCCGCTGTGAGTGCCGTGCCTTTCATGATTCCCTCGGTTGAGTAGACCAGTCCTCGGACCTCCCTGGACTTCCTGTGGACCCGTGCCGGTGTCCCCCCACCCGTTGACTACCGCTGGCGGGCTCCGGCCCATCTCCCTCGCGCGTTTGCGGAGCCGACTCATGCTCACGACCCTCCAGACCACCTACACCGACACGCGTGCCGCCGATCTCGCCTGGGCCCTGGGACGGGACCGGCTGCCCGCCCTGGCCGTACTGAACCTCCAGCTCGCGGACGCGAAAGTGGAGCTCCGCCTGCTCGGGGCCTCTCACCAGGTGCTCCTGGAGGAGGGGGAGGTGCTCTGTTCGGAGACCGTCGCCTGCATGCCCGGGAGCAGTACGCCGCTTCCGCTCGGCGTGGCCAAGCGGGTCGGCGACTGGGAGTACGAGTTCGCCGCCCGCGTGGAGAACCTCTCGCGGGGCTCCTTCGCGGGCCGCGCGCAGGAACTCCTCGCCCTCGTCGCCGACCACCCGAACGGGCTGGCCGGCACGTTCCCCGGCAGCCCGCACGCCTTCACCGCCATGCTGGCCCAGCGCCACGAGGGCCAGGTCCGGTGGCGGACCTGGCACGCCTACCCCCAGGAGGGGCAGCTCGTCGCCACGCGCACCCGGGTGGGCGTCCGCATGGGCGCCCCCGTCTAGTGCGTTTCCTCCCGCGCGCTCTCGCCGGGCGGCTCGGTCCGGGTCGCCCGCGCGGCGTCCGGACTCCGTCCGGACGCCGTCCGCGTGTTGTCCGCTCGGCCTCCGCGTGCCCTCCGCGTGCCTTCCGCGTGCCGTGCTCGGGGGGCGGATTGGGGTGCGGTTACGCCAACTGGCGGGATTGAACCGGTACTTACACCCATGTGGGTGACAGGGTGTGGGTGGGCGGTAACGTACGGTTCGCTTCATGATCGACCGATCCGCCCCCCACGGGGTGCTCCCGGCGCCGGAGCCACGGGGCGCGCAGAGCGCCCCGGCCGCCCTGCCCGTACAGCCACGGACCGGCCGCTTCCTCGTCCTGGCCACCGTCTTCGTCTGCGCCGCCTGCGGGCTCGTGTACGAACTGGAGCTGCTCGCGCTCGGCTCCTACCTGATCGGTGACTCGGTCACCCAGGCCTCCGTGGTGCTGTCCGTCATGGTCTTCGCCATGGGCGTCGGTTCCCTCCTCGCGAAACGGCTGCGCGGCCGGCCGGCCCTCGGGTTCGCCGCCATCGAGGCCGCGCTCGCCCTGCTCGGCGGGTTCTCCGCCATGGCCCTGTACGCGAGCTTCGCCTGGCTGGGCGAGTCCCGGACCGCGCTCGTCGGCTTCTCCTTCGCCATCGGCGTCCTGATCGGCGCGGAGATCCCGCTGTTGATGGTGCTGATCCAGCGGATCCGCCGGCAGGACGCGGGCGGGGCGGTCGCCGACCTGTTCGCCGCCGACTACGTGGGCGCCCTCGTCGGCGGCCTCGCCTTCCCGTTCCTGCTGCTGCCGATGCTCGGCCAGCTCAACGGGGTCATGCTCACCGGCACCGTCAACGCCCTCGCCGGCGGCGGGCTCGTCCTGTGGCTGTTCCGCCGCGACCTCAGCCCCCGCTGCCGCTGGCTGCTGATCGCCACCAACGCGGCCGTCCTCGCCGCGCTCGGCTCCGCGACCCTGCTCGCCGACGACTTCGAACGGGTCGCCCGCCGCGCCGTCTACGGCGGAGAGGTCCGCGTCGCGGTCCGGACCGACGTGCAGGAACTGGTGCTCACCGGCCCGGCCGGCGGCTCCCCGCGCTCCCTCGACCTGTACCTCGACGGCCGGCTGCGGGTCAGCGGCTACGACGAGTACCGCTACCACGAGGCCCTGGTCCACCCGGCGATGACCGGCCCGCACGCCCGTGTCCTGGTCCTCGGCGGCGGCGACGGGCTGGCCGCCCGCGAGGTGCTGCGCTACCGGGACGTCGCCTCCGTCACCGTCGTCGAGCTCGACCCCGGCGTCGTCCGGCTGGCCCGCACCGACCCGATGCTCTCCGCGCTCAACGAGCGGGCCTTCGAGGACCCCCGCCTCGGCGTCGTCACGCAGGACGCGTTCGGCTGGTTGCGGGGTCCCGCCGCCCGGGACCGGTTCGACGTCATCGTCTCCGACCTGCCCGACCCCGGCATCACCCCGAGCACGAAGCTGTACTCGCAGGAGTTCTACGGGCTCGCCGCGCGGGCCCTGAACCCCGGCGGGCGGATCGCCGTCCACGCGGGGGCCCTCACCGACCGGGCCCGTACGTACTGGACCGTCGACACCACCCTGCGCGCCGCCGGACTGCTCACCACCCCCTACAGCACCGGCGGCCGGCTCTCCGGCTTCGCCGGTGGACCCGACCGGACGCTCGGCGGCAGCGGGGCGCCGCCGCAGGACTGGGGCTTCGTCCTCGCCTCCCGCGAACGGACGCCCGAGCTGCGGGTCGACCGGGACACGCCGGCGCTGCGCGCGGTGTCCACGCGGGCCCTGCTGGACGCGGCCCGGGACGCCGCCCGGACCCGGATCCACGGCCTGCCGCCCTCGACACTGCCCTACCCGCGCTACTCCTGAGCTGCGGCGACTGTCGTGTCCGTGTGCACCGGCGGCTCTCCTCGGTAGGCTCGGCCGCATGGAGCATCAGGTGTTCGTTCCGGTCCCCGCGGAAGACCTCCGTGCCGTGCTGCGCGACCCGGCCCGCGTGGCGCGCTGCGTACCCGGGCTCCAGCGGGACGCCGACGCCGCCGCCGGGCCGTCGGCCGGGCGGCTCAAGGTGCGGGTCGGCGGGCACACCGTGACCTACCGGGGGGCGCTGCTCGTCGCCGAGGGCGGCCCGGACCGGTTCACCGTCGAGGGCGCGGGCACCGAGGTGCGCGGCCACGGCACCGTCACCCTCTCCCTCGGGCTGACCCTGGTCCCGGACGGGGTCGGGACCCGCCTGGAGTTCACCGGCGGGGCCACCGCCGACGGGCGGGCCGCCGCCTTCGCCCCGGACGCCACCGCGGTCGCCGGTCGGCGCCTGCTGGACCGGGTGGGCGCGAACCTGGCGGCGGAGTCGGCCGCCGACGTGACCGAAGCCGAGGCCGTCGGGGTGGGCGACGCGGCCCCCGACCTCGATCCGCACGACCCCGTCGCCGAGGCCGAGGAGGCCGCCGACGCCGAGGAAGCCGAGGAGGCCGCCGACGCCGAGGGGCCCGGGGGCGCGGGTGACGCCGCCGGGCCGGCCGACGCGGTCAGCGCCTCGCTGTTCGACTCCGAGGTGCCGGCCCCGTCCGTCGACCCCTTCCTGGAGGGCGACTTCGCCGGGACCACCGGTCCCGCCGCGGCCGCCCGGCCGCCCGCCGAAGCCGCGCACGCCCGCCGCACGATGATCGGCCGCAGCGCCGAGGAGGTGGACCACGCGCCGCCGCGCGGCCGGTACGCCCCGGTCCCCGCGCCGTCCACCGTCGCCGCGGCCGGCGGCCTGCGCTGGGTCGCCCCGGCCGCCGCCCTCGCCATCGCCTCGGCCGTCGTGGTCGGAAGGGCGTTGCGCCGCCGTCGCTGACTCGCCGTAGGGTCGCCGTATGAGCACGCAACTGAGCGTCGGCGGCGCCGACATCACCATCGATCAGGAGAACGGCTGCCGGATCAGCAGTCTGCGCGTCGACGGGACGGAGCTGCTGCGGCAGGGGCCGCACTTCGGCGCCTTCCCGATGGTCCCCTGGTGCGGCCGCACCGCGGACGGCCGGTTCCGGGACGGCGCGAGCGTCCACCAGCTGCCGCTGAACCACCCGCCGCACGCCATCCACGGCCTGGGCCGGGACACGTCCTGGCGGCCGGCCGGGGTCTCCGAGACCCGCGCCGCCTTCGCCTTCGACCTCGTCGACCCCTGGCCGTACGCCGGCCGGGTGACCCAGATCTTCGAGCTGTCCGAGGACGCCCTCACCCTCACCCTGGGCGTGGAGACCTACGAGAACTCCTTCCCGGCCCAGGCCGGCTGGCACCCTTGGTTCAACCGGACCCTGACCGCCGGCGGCCCCGAGGCGCAGCTCGCCTTCGACCCGGCCTGGCAGGAGGAGCGCGGCGACGACCACCTCCCCACCGGCCGCCGCATCGACCCCCTCCCCGGCCCCTGGGACGACTGCTTCGGCATGCCCCACGGCGTGGACGTCACCCTGACCTGGCCCGGGCAGCTGGAGCTGAAGGTCACCAGTCGGGCCGAATGGGTGGTCATCTACGACGAGCAGCCCGAGGCCGTCTGCGTCGAGCCCCAGTCGGGCCCGCCGAACGGGCTGAACACGCTCCCGCACCTGGTCACGCCGGTCGACCCGCTGGAGATGTCCAGCACCTGGACGTGGCGGCGGCCGGCGTAGCCCGTACGGCCGGGGCGTGCGGGCCGGTCGTGCGGGCCGGCCGTGCGGGGGGCGCCCGGGGCGCATTTAAGCTCGGGGTATGACTGACGTCAACGAAGTAATGCCGCAAGGCACACGCGATGCGCTTCTGCAGCAGATCAAGGACAAGGCCGTCGTGCACGGCAAGGTGACCCTCTCCTCCGGCAAGGAGGCCGACTACTACATCGACCTCCGTCGGATCACCCTCGACGGCCAGGCGGCCCCGCTGGTCGGGCAGGTCATGCTCGACCTGACCGCCGAGCTCGACTTCGACTGCGTCGGCGGTCTGACCCTGGGCGCCGACCCGGTGGCGACCTCGATGCTGCACGCCTCCGCCGCGCGCGGACAGCGGCTGGACGCCTTCGTCGTCCGCAAGGCGCAGAAGGCCCACGGCATGCAGCGTCGCATCGAGGGCACCGACGTCAAGGGCCGCCGCTGCCTGGTCGTCGAGGACACCTCGACCACCGGCGGGTCCCCGCTGACCGCCGTCGAGGCCGTTCGCGAGGCCGGCGGTGAGGTCGTCGCCGTCGCCACCATCGTGGACCGCGGCGCCGCGGACGCCATCGCCGAGGCGGGCCTGGCCTACCTCACCGGCTACCGCCTCGGGGACCTCGGCCTCGGCTGAACCGCCCGCGGGCATCTCGGATCGTGGTCGGGACCGGCTCGGAACAACTCGTGACGAAGGTCCTGGGAAGCCTCTGTTCCGGTTCTGACCTGCTGTTTTGCGGAGCGACGCGGTGTTTCACGTGAAACGCCGCGTCCGGCTCACCCTTCCCGGGGCGACCGGAGGGGTGGAGTGTCGCGCCGAGTCTGGAAAGATAGGCGCGACGATGACGTCGCCCCCAGGTCAGGGCCCGTAATAAGCACACTCCCCGCACATCCAAGGAGCGGACAGATGCCCATCGCAACCCCCGAGGTCTACAACGAGATGCTCGACCGGGCGAAGGCAGGCAAGTTCGCCTACCCGGCCATCAATGTCACCTCGACCCAGACCCTGCACGCTGCCCTGCGCGGCTTCGCGGAGGCCGAGAGCGACGGCATCATCCAGATCTCCACCGGTGGTGCGGAGTTCCTGGGTGGCCAGTACAACAAGGACATGGTCACGGGCGCCGTCGCCCTGGCGGAGTTCGCGCACGTCGTCGCCGCCAAGTACGACATCACGGTCGCGCTGCACACCGACCACTGCCCGAAGGACAAGCTGGACGGGTACGTACGTCCGCTCCTGGAGGTCTCCGCCGAGCGCGTGGCCCGCGGCCTCAACCCGCTCTTCCAGTCGCACATGTGGGACGGCTCCGCCGAGACCCTGGCCGACAACCTGGCCATCGGCCAGGAGCTGCTCGCCAAGGCCGCCGCCGCGAAGATCATCCTTGAGGTCGAGATCACCCCGACCGGCGGCGAGGAGGACGGCGTCAGCCACGAGATCAACGACGAGCTGTACACCACCGTCGATGACGCGCTGCGCACCGCCGAGGCCCTGGGCCTGGGCGAGAAGGGCCGCTACCTGCTGGCCGCCTCCTTCGGCAACGTGCACGGCGTCTACAAGCCGGGCAACGTCGTCCTGCGCCCCGAGCTCCTCAAGGACCTCCAGGCCGGTGTCGGCGAAAAGTACGGCAAGTCCTCGCCGTTCGACTTCGTCTTCCACGGCGGTTCGGGCTCCACGGCCGAGGAGATCGCCACCGCGCTGGAGAACGGCGTCGTGAAGATGAACCTCGACACCGACACCCAGTACGCGTTCACCCGGCCGGTCGCGGACCACATGTTCCGCAACTACGACGGTGTGCTGAAGGTCGACGGCGAGGTCGGCACCAAGTCCACCTACGACCCGCGCACCTGGGGCAAGCTGGCCGAGGCCGGCATGGCCAAGCGCGTCACCGCGGCCTGCGCCGACCTGCGCTCCACCGGTACGAAGCTGAAGTAGTAGCGCTACCGGTACGAAGCTGAACCAGCTCCACCGGTACCCAGCCGAAGCAGTAGCAGCACCGCAGACCTGAAGGGGTCCGCCGGTCCGTCCCGGACCGGCGGACCCCTTTGCGTGCGGAGCGTGCGCGGGGGCCGGCGGGGGCGGCCGGGCGGGTCCTTCCCCGGTGCAGGAGCGCGCGAGGTGACACACGGCGGTGGACTGGGGCCTCGTGATGGTGTGAAATCTACTCAGAGAAACGTACCCGGGGTTATGTAAATCCGCCGGGGCAGGAGAGGCGACGCGGCATATGAGGACAGAGCGACCCCAGGTGAAGCAGGATCGGGCGGTGCGCACGCGTCAGGCGATCCTGGAGGCGGCGGCCGTGGTCTTCGACGAGCAGGGCTACGACGCGGCCAAGTTGTCGGACATCGTCAACATCGCCCGGGTCACCAAGGGCGCGCTCTACTTCCACTTCGACTCGAAGGAAGGCCTGGCCCAGGCCGTCATCGACGCGCAGAACGAGCACCGGCCGACGGTCCTGCCGCAGGAGTACAAGGCCCAGGAATTCCTGGACATGGGCATGGTGTTCTCGCACCGGCTGCGGCACGAGGTGCTGATGCGCGCCAGCGCCCGGCTCACCCTGGACCAGGCGGCGGGCCGCAACCTGGATAAGGCGGCCCCCTACCGCGCCTGGATCGACGAGCACGTCCGCGTGCTGCAGGACGCGAAGCGGCGCGGCGAGCTGCTGCCGAACGTCGACCCCCTGGTGCCCTCGCGGATGATCGTGGGCTCGTTCGCCGGGTTGAACACCATGTCCCACACCCTGGGTCTGGACCTGGAGGAACAGGTCTCCGAGCTCTACACGTACGTGATGCCCAGCATCGTGGTCCCGGCCGTGGCGATCCGGCTGGACACCGCTCCCCGCCGGGGCGCGCGGGCGCTCCACGGGCCCCGCGGCGCGCACGCGTGCGCGCACGGCTGCCCGGGCGGTGTGCCGGTGGGGGCGGCGGAGCCCGCCGAACCGGTGGACCGGGTTTCCGCCTAGCGGCGGCCGGCCCTTCGCGCTCACCTCTTCCGGTCCGCGCCACCTCTTCCCTAAAAGATCCTTCCGGGTATTATTTTTCTGCTGGCCTGCCCAGGGAGAACACTGTGGACATTGAGGTACTCGGAGAGCCGCGGGTCGTCGAGAACGGTGTGCCCATCACGGCCCCCACGCCGGAGTCCCGGCACGTGCTGGCGGTCCTCGCCGCGTGGCCCGACCGGGTCGTGCCCGTCGCGGTCCTCGCGGACGAACTGGCCGTCCACACCCGCCCCGAGCACGCCCGCGGCGTCCTGCACACCGCCGTGCGCCAACTGCGGGAGCGGTTCGCGCAGGTGCTGGGGGCCGGCTCGGTACGTACTCCCGATTCCGTGCTCTCCACCCAGCCCGGCGGGTATCTCCTCGACACCGGTGGCGGTCGCTCCGACGTCCGGGACTTCGCCCGTGAATCCGGCGCCGGCTACCGCGCCATGGGGCGCGGCGACTTCGAGCGGGCGGCCCCGCGGCTGCGCCGCGCCCTCGCCCTGTGGACCGGCCCCGCCCTGGACGGCATCGACGCCGGCACCTGGCTCGGCGCCCGCATCGAGGTCCTGGACGCCGACCGGATCGCCGTGCTCGGCCAGTGGGTCGAAGCGGAACTCGCCCTCGGCCGGTACCGCGAGCTGCGCCTGGAACTCGCCGGCCTGCGCGGCCCCGCGGGCCCGGGCGGCAGGACGGCCCCCCACCCGGACTGCCCCTGGCCGGCGGCGCTGCGCAGCGCCGAGGAACGCGTCGAGGCGCTCCGTTCGACCTGCACGACACCCCGGCTGACCCTGGCCGGCGCCGTCCGGTGCTGACGTGGTGTCGCGTCCCGAGGGGCCGGAACCGTACCCTGCTTGACCCCTCGTCGCACGGAACCTAGGTTCGGGGCGCGGGACAAAGGGGCTGGTCGGACGGGGGCGACGGATGAACGGGGACGACGGCGGGGCACCGGGGGCGTTGGCCGTGCTGGAACTGCTCGCGGCGGACGCCCCGGAGGGCCGGTACGAGGCGCTGCTGGAGGACGCCCGCTGCGCCGACGCCGGGGAGGAGCACCTCGCCGCTCTCGCCCGCGCGGTGGAGCTGGCCCGCTCCGTACGGGCGGACGCGATCCGGGTCAAGCAGCGCGAGGCCGCCCTCACCGCCCTCGTGGACACCGCGCACGACCTGACCTCCCCGTACGACATCCACGGGCTGCTGCGCCTGATCACCCGTCGGGCCCGGCGCCTGCTCGGCTTCGACATGGCCTGGCTGTCGCTGTCCCGCCCGGACGGATCGGCGTACGTGTGCACCTCCGAGGGCGAGACCACCGCCCTGAACGTGGGGCTCGAACTGGGCACCGGTAAGGGGTTGGGCAGCATCGCCCAGGACCGCCGGTCCCCGGTGTGGACCGCCGACTACCTCGCCGATCGCGCCATCGCGCACGCCCCCGGCATCGACGCCGTCGTGCGGGCGGAGGGGTTGCGCGCCATCATCGCCGTCCCCTTGCGGCGCGGGAACTCCACGCTCGGCGCGCTCTACGGATCCGACCGGGCCGTACGGCAGTTCACCCCCGACGAGATCGGCGTGCTGCTCTCCCTCGCCGACCTGGCCGCCGTCGCCATCGAGAAGGCCCGGCTGCTGGAGCAGACCCGCGACGAGGTCACCGAGCTGGAGGCGTTCGGTTCGCGCACCAACACCGCCCTCACCCGGGTCCGCCACCTGTGGGAGTGTCACGCCCGGCTGGCCGGGCTGGTGCTCGACGGGGCCGGCCTGGCCACCCTCGCCCGGGCCACCGCCGACGCGCTCGACGGCGTGCTCCAGGTACGGGACCCCGGCGGCCGGCCGCTGACCGCGACCGGTGAACTGCCCGACCTGGACGAGGAGTCCGTGGCCAAGGGCGCACTCCAGGCGCAGATCGACCGGCGGCCCGTCCGGCTGCCCGGCGAGCTGTGGCT
Source organism: Streptomyces sp. NPDC029836 (assembly GCF_055574495.1). NCBI lineage: Bacteria > Bacillati > Actinomycetota > Actinomycetes > Kitasatosporales > Streptomycetaceae > Streptomyces > Streptomyces sp. NPDC029836. The sequence goes on from NZ_JBVHZI010000004.1 coordinate 488,935, forward strand.
GGCCCCCGTCCTCGCCGGCGCCGAGGACCTCGGGGTGCTGTTGCTGAGCGCGTCGGCGCCGCTCGCCGAGGAGGACGTACGGCTGCTCCAGCTGGCCGCGCAGTCGGTGGCCTCGCTGATGCTGATCCAGCGGGGCACGGCCGCCGCCGAGGGGCCCGTCCACGACGAAATCCTCGCCGACCTGCTGGAACGGCCCCACTCCGTCGACCTGCACCTGCTGGAGCGAACCCGCCGGCTCGGCATCGACCTCGACCGGCCCCACGTCGTCGTCGTGGCCCGGCCCGAGGGCGGGGAACTCGGCAAGGCCGTCGCCTGGGCGTCCTCGTACGCCTACCGGATGGGCGGGCTCAAGGGCGTGCGCCGGGGCTGCATCGTGCTCGTCCTGCCGGGCGAGGACGCCTCCGCCGCCGCGCACCGGGCCTCCGCGGAACTGTCGCCGCTCCTCGGACACGCCGTCTCCACCGGTGCGGCCGGCCCCACCGGCGGGCCGGGCGAGGTGGCCCGCGTGTACGCGGAGGCCGTGCGCTGCCTGGACGCGCTGACCGCCCTCGACGGGGCGGGCGGCACGGCCTCGCTGCGCGAACTGGGCTTCCTCGGGCTGCTGTTGTCCGCCGACCACGACGTGGAGTCCTTCATCGCGTCGACGATCGGACCCGTCCTGGAGTACGACACCGACCGCATGACGGGCCTCACCCGCACCCTCGACGCGTACTTCGCGTCCGGCGGCAGCCCCACGCACGCGGCCGAGGCCCTGCACGTGCACCCCAACACGGTGTCCCGGCGGTTGGAACGCATCGCCGAACTCCTCGGCCCGCACTGGCAGAAGCCCGGCCGGGCGCTGGAGATCCAGATGGCCCTGCGGCTGCGCAAGGCCCGTACGGTCCTGCACGACCGCCGCACGGCGGGCGCCCGGCCGCAGTAGCGGCGCCCCGGCGCCCCGGCCGTCGGTGACGGGTGGGGCGCCGGGGGCCGGACGGGCCTCAGGGCGTCGGACCGTGCGCCGTCCCCGCCGCCGTCAGCGCGCGGGCCGCGTGGGCGACCGACGCCAGCGTGACGTGCCGGTGCCAGCCGGGCAGGGCCCGCCCGGCGAAGTCGCGCAGGCCCACTTCCTGGCCACCGTGCTCCGCGGCGAACTCCACCCGACGCCCCTGCTTGGTCAGCCGCAGCAGCGGGCCCACGGGGAGCCGTACGAGGTCGGTCACCCACACCTGCGTCGGAGGGCGCCGCGGGTCGGTCCACTCGCCGACCAGCAGCAGGTGCCGGCGTCGGGCCGGCGACGGGTCGGGCATCATCACCCGCACGGCGACGGCCAGGGTGCCGCGGTGCCGGCCCCCCGGGTGCGCCGGATCGGGATCGGTCCACTCCACCGGCGTGGCCAGCCCCTTCACCGACTGCAGGATCTCGCGCGCGCCGCGCAGCCCGGCCCCGTACCCCGGCAGGGTCGGATCCGTGACGAGCAGCGGGGTCGAGGAGGCCGCCCGCGCGATGACCGGCAGCCCCGCCTCCGCGAAACGGTTCATCGTGGACCGGGTCCCGATCTGCCTGATGTCGAGCACCACCGGGCGCGGGCCGCTCCCGCTGTGCCGCACCGTCTCGATGACGGCCGTCGCGGCGCACTGCTCGTACGCCGCCTGCGCGGCGTGCTCGTCGAGGACGCCGTGCGGTCCCTCCGCGTCGGGCAGGAACATCCGCCAGCCCACCGGCGTCACCAGGGCGGCCGACGCGAACCAGGTCCCGAAGGCCTGCTGCCCGCGGAACATCTGCCCCTGGTGGGGGTCGAACCGGTGCGCCGCGCCCACCGAACGGTCGCCGCCCTTCGGGATGGCCATCGGCTGGGCCACCCACGCGGTCAGCGGGGTCGTCGCCTCCAGGAACCCCGAGAGGGAGGCGCGCAGGGGCTCCCAGTCCCAGGTGGAGCCGGAGATGAAGTGGTGCATGCTCTGCTCCGCGGCGGGGCCCCCGACCTGCCCGGCGATGCCGCGCATCGACTTGCGGCCCCGCAGGGCGAGCAGACCCCGTACGTACTGCCGCCCCTTCTCCCGCTGGTCCTTGCGGCGCAGCGAGGCCAGGACGACGGAACAGAGGTCCTCGGCCGCCTCGTGGACGGGATCCCGGCGGGCGGGGATCAGTGCGGGGCCGGTGCTCGTGCCGGCGCCGGTGGTTCTCGTTCCCGTTGTCGTGCTCGTTCCCGCGTGCGTCCCCGTTCCCGTTTCGGTGGTCTGCCTCGTCACCGCGGCCGGGCCGGTTCCCGGTGCCACGGCGGTACTACTCATGATCGTTTTCACGACATGCCCCCTAGCGTGCATCGACTGCACCCCCACCGTCCGTCGCGGACCCCCCGCGCGGGGAGGTGCGCCGGCCACCGCACTTGGCCGGAACGTGGTGGGGTCCCCACCACCCACCTCCTGCGCCCGCCGCCGCGCGACTTGACGGACTGCCGGAACGGACGTGGCCGCTCCCCGGAGCGTCCGGCACGGTCCTGTACGAGGGGCTGCGGCGTCGGGGGAGGGGTGGGCTGCGGGGTGGTGCAGTTCGGTGTGTACTCCCTCGGCGATGTCGCGCCCGACCCGCTCACCGGCCGCACGCCCACCGAGCGCGAGCGGATCCGGGCGATGACGGCCATCGCCGTCCGGGCCGAGGAGGCCGGCCTCGACGTCTTCGCCACCGGTGAGCACCACAACCCGCCCCACGTGCTCCCCTCCCCGCCGACGCTGCTCGCGTACGTCGCCGCCCGCACCGAGCGGCTGATCCTCTCCACCGCCACCACGCTCGTCACCACCAACGACCCCGTCCGCGTCGCGGAGGAGTTCGCGCTGCTCCAGCACCTGGCGGACGGCCGGGTGGACCTGACGCTGGGGCGCGGCGACGTCCCGAACGCCTACCCGTGGTTCGGCCAGGACCTCCGACAGGCCGTCGCGCTCGCCCGCGAGAACTACGCCCTGCTGCACCGGCTGTGGCGGGAGGTGGACATCGACTGGCGGGGTCGTTCCCGCGCCCGCCTCGACGGCTTCACCTCCACGCCCCGCCCGCTGGACGGCGTACCGCCCTTCGTGTGGCACGCGTCGGTGCGCTCGCCGGAGGGCGCGGAGCAGGCCGCGTCCTACGGGGACGGGTTCTTCGTCGACACCCTCCGCGCCCCCGTCGGGCACTCCGCGCGGCTGGTCGCCCTGTACCGCGACCGGTACGCCGAGCACGGGCACGGCGCCGCCGAACAGGCCGTCGTCGGCCTCGGCGGGCAGGTCTTCGTACGGGCCCGGTCGCAGGACGCGGTGCGCGAGTTCCGCCCGTACTTCGACGGCTCGCCCGCGCGCACCGGCCGGGAGTCCCTGGAGGAGTGCTCGGCGCGGGGCCCGCTGGCCGTCGGGAGCCCCGACGAGGTCATCGAGAAGATCCTCACCTTCGGGGAGGCGTACGGGGACTACCAGCGCCAGCTCTTCCTCGTGGACCACGCCGGGCTGCCGCGGGAGACGGTGTTGGAGCAGATCGACCTGCTGGGGGAACGGATCGTCCCGGTCCTGCGCCGGGAGCTGGCGGCGGCCCGGCCCCCGACCCGGCTCCCGACCCGGCTCCCCGCGGACACCGGCGGCGCGGGGGCGGTGGCGGGGGCCCGGGCGGTCCCGGCCGGGCAGCGGCCGCCCGCCGCGGCGGGCCATCGGCCACACTGATCCCATGTCGATTCACCAGAACCTGCTCGGGGGCCCCGCCCCCACCCACCTGCCCGACGAGCCCGCGCCGCGCGAAGCCCTCGCCGCCGGCACCGACCCGGCCGAGGTGGCCGCCGCGTACCCCACGTCCTCCCTCGCCTGGGCCACCCTCGCCGACCGGGCCTTCGCCGCCGGCAACACGGTCGAGTCGTACGCGTACGCCCGTACGGGCTACCACCGCGGGCTGGACTCGCTGCGCCGCGCGGGCTGGAAGGGTCACGGCCCGGTGCCGTGGGAGCACGAGCCGAACCGCGGGTTCCTGCGCGCCCTGAACGCCCTGGCCCGGGCCGCCGGCGCGATCGGCGAGAAGGAGGAGTACGAGCGCTGCTCGACCTTCCTGCGCGATTCCTCGGAGACGGCGGCGGACACGCTCGCATAACTGCGCGCCGAGTGCCCTAGAGGGGTTCCGGATCCCCTGTTTATGATGCGAGGCAGGGGACCGGGGCTCCACTTACCTCACGGAAGGAGCGGACCGCTACCCGGAAGCACGTGTCGAGGAGACAGAAATGTCGCACGCCCTTGATGCCTCCGGAGCCGGTTCGGACACCCCGAACCTCGACTTCGCCGGCACGACCCCGTACGAGGACTACGTCCAGGCGGACGTTCTCACCCACCTCCAGCACCTGCGCTCGGACGACCCCGGCGAGATGGTCTTCCTGGTCACGACCCAGGTCATGGAGCTGTGGTTCACGGTCATCGTCCACGAGTGGGAGACCGCGGCCCGCGCCCTGCGCGAGGACGACATCCCCGTCGCGATGGACGCGCTGAAACGATCCCTCCGCGAGCTGGAGGCCCTGAACGCCTCCTGGCGCCCCCTCGCGCAGCTCACCCCGGGCCAGTTCAACTCGTACCGCTCCGCCCTCGGCGAGGGCTCCGGATTCCAGTCCGCGATGTACCGCCGGATGGAGTTCCTGCTCGGCGACAAGTCCGCGTCGATGCTGGTCCCGCACCGCGGCGCGCCGCGCGTCCACGGCGAGCTGGAGAAGGCCCTGCACGAGCCCGGCCTCTACGACGAGACCCTGCGACTGCTCGCCCGCCGCGGCCTGCCGGTCCCGCAGCGGGTCCTGGACCGGGACCTGACGGCGCGCTACGAGCCGTCGCCCGAGGTCGAGGCCGTCTGGACGGCCCTGTACGCCGAGCCCGCCGGTGAGCACTCCGACCTGCACCGCCTAGGCGAGGTGCTGACGGACGTCGCCGAGCTGGTCTGGCGCTGGCGCAACGACCACCTGGTGGCGACCCGGCGCGCGATGGGCGCGAAGACCGGCACGGGTGGCTCGGCCGGGGTGGCCTGGCTGGAGAAGCGCGCGACGAAGAACGTGTTCCCCGAGCTCTGGACGGCCCGCAGCCATGTCTGACACGCGACCGATACCCGGCGCGGGCCGCGGGGGCGACTCCGACGTCCGCTTCGGCGTCGACTCCGACGTCCACTCGGACGTCCGCTTCGGCGTCGACCCGGATTCCGCCGCCGCGCCGCACCCGGCCGAGGCCGGGCTCCGGGCCCGCGCCGCCGCGCTCGACGCCGCCGACGGGCTGGGCAAGCCGCGCGAGCGGTTCGCCCTGCCCGACGGGGTCACCTACCTCGACGGCAACTCCCTCGGCGCCCTCCCGGCCGGCGTCCCCGACGCCGTGTCCGACGTCGTGCGCCGCCAGTGGGGCGAGCTGCTCATCCGGTCCTGGGACGAAAGCGGTTGGTGGACCGCCCCCGAGCGGATCGGCGACCGCATCGCCCCGCTGATCGGCGCCGGCCCCGGACAGGTCACCGTCGGCGACTCCACCAGCGTCAACCTCTTCAAGGCCCTCGTCGGCGCCGCCCGACTGGCCGCGCCCGGCCGGACCCGGATGCTCGTCGACGCCGCCACCTTCCCGACGGACGGCTACATCGCCGCCTCCGCCGCCCGGATGACCGGCCTCGACGTCGTCGCCGTCGACCCCGGCGACGTGGTGCCGGAGATGACCTCCGACACCGCGGTGGTGCTGCTCAACCACGTCGACTACCGCACCGGCCGGCTCCACGACCTGCCCGCCCTCACCGCGGCCGCGCACGCCGCGGGCGCGCTCGTCGTCTGGGACCTGTGCCACTCGGCGGGCGCCCTGCCCGTCGGCCTCGACGCGCACGCCGTCGACCTCGCGGTCGGCTGCACGTACAAGTACCTCAACGGTGGGCCCGGCTCCCCGGCCTACCTGTACGTGGCCGAACGGCACCAGGAGTCCTTCGACTCCCCGCTGCCGGGCTGGAACGGGCACGCGGACCCCTTCGCGATGACCCCGGCGTACGAGCCCGCCCCGGGCGCCGCCCGCGCACGGGTCGGCACCCCGGACATCCTGTCCATGCTCGCGCTGGAAGCGGCCCTCGACGTCTGGGAGGGCGTGGACGTCGAGGACGTCCGGGCCAAGTCCCTGGCGCTGGGCGACTTCTTCCTCGAATGCGTCGCCGCGTACGTCCCCGAGGGCCGCGTCGAGTCGGTCACCCCGGCCGGGCACGCGGAGCGCGGCAGCCAGGTCTCGCTGCGCACCGAGAACGCCCGCGCGGTCATGACGGAGCTCATCGCGCGGGGCGTCGTCGGGGACTTCCGTGCCCCCGACGTCCTGCGCTTCGGTTTCACCCCGCTCTACGTCGGGTTCGCCGACGCCGAGCGGGCGGCGCGGACGCTGGGTCGGACGCTCGGCCCGGCAACGGGTCACGTTTTCGGGTGACCCGGTAGCGAAACGTCACAGCAGTCGGATGGGCGGGGCCTCGGCCCCGCCCGTCGCGATGAAGGGGACTCCGGCCGGCGGGGAGCGGGTTGGCGCCTGATACGGTCCCGCTCTGCCGGAACACCGGAACACCAGTCCCCGCTGTCCCACGCGTTACCGAGAGGTCGAGCCGATGACGGACCCCGCAGTCGAACGGGACGCCGCCGAGGCCGCCTCGGCCTTCGCCCACCCCCCGGTCCTCCCCGACGCGAGCGCCGCGTACGGGGAACACCCGGACCAGGTCATCGACTTCTACGCCCCGCACGGCGGCGGCGGCCCCGGCTCCGCCCCCCTGGTCGTCGTCCTGCACGGCGGGGCCTGGCGCGCCCCGTACGACCGGCAGCACGTCACCCCGCTCGCCGGCTTCCTGGCCCGCCAGGGCTTCGCCGTTGCCAACGTCGAGTACCGGCGCGGTAGTTCACTTCCGCACCAGGGGGCGGGCGGACCCGTCGCGGGACGCTGGCCCGAGACCTTCGACGACGTCGCCGCCGCCATGGACGCCCTCCCCGCGCTGGCCGCGACCGCGCTCCCCGAGGCCGACCCGCGGCGCACCGTCGTGACGGGGCACTCCGCGGGCGGCCACCTCGCCCTGTGGGCCGCGGCCCGACACGTGCTGCCGCCCGACTCCCCGTGGCGGCTCGCCGCCCCGCCCGCGCTGCGCGGGGTGGTGGCGCTGGCCCCGATCGCGGACTTCGCCGTCGCGGAGGAGCTGGAGGTGTGCGGGGGCGCGTCGGCGCAGCTGCTGGGCGGCGCCGAGCACTGGGCGCGGCGGCTCCCCTTCGTGGACCCGGCCGCGCTGCTCCCGACGGGCATCGCCACCGCCGTCGTGCACGGGCGGGACGACATCGTGGTCCCGCCCGAGGTGGCGGAGTCGTACGTCGCCGCGGCGGCGAAGGCGGGCGAGACGGTCGGCCTGACCCTGCTGGACGGGGTCGGCCACTTCCCGCTGATCGACCCGGCGGCGGACGCCTGCGCGGTGGTCTCGGAGGAGATCGCGCAGCTGGGTTGGTAGGCCCCGACCGGGTGGTGGGCCGCGCCCGGGTGTGGGCCGGACGGGTGTGGGCCGGACCGGGCGCTGGACCCGCCCCGAGAATCGCGGCCCTCGAGGTCTTCCGGCTGCACAGTCGGCACGGCGTGCCCCTGCGCACGTACACGGCTGCGGGCGCGGGGGCCGCGTGACCGGTCCGCCTGGGTCGCGACGTACGGGTGGGCGGGAGACGATGGGTAGCGGCGGACCCGTCCGGCCCTGCGGCCGACGTGCGGTGCCGCGGACCCCGCAGGGGGTCGCGCGTCGCTCCGTGCGCGCTCCGGCGTCCAGCCCTCCTGCCCCCTCTCCCGCACGGGAGGAAACACCATGAAGCGTCGTACGCGCCTGACCCTGCTCGCCCCCGTGATCGTGGGTTCCCTTGCCCTCGGATCCACCGCTCTCGCCCAGGCCCCGTCGGCTCCCGCGGCCGTTCCCGCCGCCACGTGTTCGCTGTCGGGCGTCCTGCCGGACGGCACGGTGAACGTCTCCGGCGGCGGGTTCCTGCCGGGACCGGCGTTCCTGGAAGCGTCCACGGGGGTCGGCGCCGGCTTCAGCATGAGCCCGGACGGCACCTTCACGATCGCCAAGCAGAAGAAGGACGCCACGTACTCGGTCCGGCAGGGCTCGACCGTCACCCGGTGCAGCGGCGACGGTACGACGAGTGCGGCCACCGGCACCACCGCGAAGGCCGGCATCGTCGCCGGTTGGGACGCCGTCAGGGCCAACTGCGCGGCGACCGCGCCGGCCTCGGCGAACGAGCAGTTCAGTCAGGGCTGGACCAAGGGCGCCGCCGTGGCGAAGGAGGCGTTCTGCTGAGTCCGTCGTGCCCCGGTCCCGGGGAACGACGGAGCGGGGCGGTCGGCGTACCTGCCGACTGCCCCGCTCGGTCGTGCGGCGGTAGCCCTACGGGGCTACCTGGGCGGTAGCTCCACGGGGCTACCGCCCCGGTACCGCGGACGTTGCCGCCCGGGGTACCGCGGACGTCCTAGAGGAACGAGTTGATCTCGATCGTCTCGGTGCGGCCGGGGCCGACGCCGATCGCGGAGATCGGGGCGCCCGACATCTCCTCCAGGGCCTTGACGTACGCCTGGGCGTTCTTCGGGAGGTCCGCGAAGGTCTTGGCCTTGGTGATGTCCTCGGACCAGCCGGGGAGGGTTTCGTAGATCGGCTTCGCGTGGTGGAAGTCCGACTGCGAGTACGGGAGCTCCTCGACGCGCTTGCCGTCGATCTCGTACGCGACGCAGACGGGGATCTCCTCCCAGCCGGTCAGCACGTCCAGCTTGGTGAGGAAGAAGTCCGTCAGGCCGTTCACGCGGGTCGCGTAGCGGGCGATCGGGGCGTCGAACCAACCGCAGCGACGGTCACGGCCGGTGGTGACACCGCGCTCGCCACCGATGCGGCGCAGGGCCTCGCCGTCCTCGTCGAAGAGCTCCGTCGGGAACGGGCCGGCGCCGACGCGGGTGGTGTAGGCCTTGAGGATGCCGATGACGCGGCTGATCTTCGTCGGGCCCACGCCGGTGCCGGTGCAGGCGCCGCCGGCGGTCGGGTTCGAGGAGGTGACGAAGGGGTACGTGCCGTGGTCGACGTCGAGCAGGGTGCCCTGGCCGCCCTCGAAGAGCACGACCTTGTCCTCGTCGAGCGCGTTGTTGAGGATCAGGGTGGTGTCGGCGACGTAGCCCTTGATCTGCTCCGCGTACTGGAGCATCTCCTCGACGATCGCCTCCGCCTCGATCGCGCGGCGGTTGTACAGCTTCGCGAGGAGCTGGTTCTTGCCCTCCAGCGCCGCTTCGACCTTCTGGATGAGGATCGACTCGTCGTACAGGTCCTGCACGCGGATGCCGACGCGGTTGATCTTGTCCGCGTAGGTCGGGCCGATGCCGCGGCCGGTCGTACCGATCTTGCGCTTGCCGAGGAAGCGCTCGCCGACCTTGTCGAGGGTGACGTTGTACGGCGTGATCAGGTGCGCGTTGCCGCTGATGAGCAGCTTGGAGGTGTCGATGCCGCGCTCGTTCAGGCCGCGAAGCTCGGAGAGCAGGACGGCCGGGTCGACGACGACACCGTTGCCGATGACCGGGGTGCATCCGGGTGAGAGGATGCCGGAGGGGAGAAGGTGCAGTGCGTACTTCTGGTCACCCACGACGACCGTGTGGCCGGCGTTGTTACCACCCTGGTAGCGCACTACATAGTCAACGGATCCACCGAGCAGGTCGGTGGCCTTTCCCTTGCCCTCGTCACCCCACTGAGCTCCGAGCAGCACAAGAGCGGGCACAGGCGTACACCTCTTCCGGATGGGGCATGTCCAAGGTCAGGGGGCGTACGACGATGTACACCGCAGGCTGAGCCGTCGGACCGGTGCCCCGGAATAGACGAAGGCCCTGGCGCAATAGCGCAAGGGCCTCTTGCACAAAGATGCTACCCGAGGAAGGACCGAGGTGTCGGCTCCAGAGCCCACCATGAGCCATGCGGGCGCGCCGGTAGGCGGCCTGCTCGTGCTCGTCGACCCGGTCGCCCGCCGTCTTGACGGCGAGTCGGTGCGAATCGCGAAGGATGTGTTGTCAGCGGGAGCGACGGCGAAAATCTGCCTCCCGGATTCGCAGGAGGAATTTGCGCGCGCCCTCGCCCGCCGGGGTCATCGGCGGCCGGTGATCGTGGGTGACGACCGCGCGCTGGTCCGCGCGGTGGGGCTGCTGCACCGGGAACGGGAGCGCGGAATGGGCGAGGGCGTCCTCTCGCTGGTCCCGGTCGGCCCGCCGGGATCACTGACGCTGGCCGGGGCGCTCGGGGTGCCGCTGTCGGCGGTGCCGGCGGCGCGGGCCGCCCTCGACGGGGTGGCGCGGTCGCGGGACCTCCTCGTCGACGACAGCGACGGGGTGGTGCTGGGCGGGTTGCGGATCCCGCCGCCCCCGCGCACGCTCACGGTCGCGCGGTGGGGCGGTACGTACCGCTCCCTGCTGCGCACGCTGCTGCCGAGCCCGGCCGCGCCCGAGGCGCGGCCGGTGCACCGGCTGCGGATCGAGGTCGACGGGGTGGTCCTGGCGGATCTGGACCAGCCGGTGGAGGACGTCGCCGTACGGACGGCCGAGCCGGGCGGGCCCGCGGAGGTGGTGGTCCGGCTGTCGGGCGGCCTGCCGCTGACGGGCCGGGCCGAGACGGTGACGGTGTCCGGGGCGGACTTCCGCTACCGGGCCAACCAGGTCCTGACGGGCCCGGTCCGGCGGCGTACGTGGACCCTGCGCCGATCGGCGTGGTCCCTGACCCTGCCCCGGGGGTAGGGCGCCGGCGGGGCGGGGCGGGGCGGGGGCGGGGGCGGGGTTGCGGGCGGGTCAGCTGCCTCCGGCTCGGAGCGCCGGGTGGTGCGGGCGGGTCAGCGGCCGGACAGGTCCGTCGCGGCGGCCTCGATCAGGTCCGTCACCGCGCCCGGCTGGGAGGCAGGGAGGCGCGCGAGGCGTTCAGCTCGATGGTCTTGCGGGGGTGCATCCGCTCCGCCATGCGGCGCTCGTTGTCCGGGTGGATCATGCGGTCCTCGGTGGAGTCCTGGTACCAGGACGATGGAGGGCTTGTCGGACGTGACGGCATGCGGCGGGGCCCTTCCCGCGGGGGGAGGGGGTGAGGGGGAGGGAGCGTGGGTGGTGCGTGCGTGGACGGTGCGTGTCCGGATGCGCTGCCCACGCCAGGCAGGGCGCCGGGGCGCTGGCCGCGCCGCCACCGCAGCGCGGCCCCGGTGTGCCCTCGTCGCGCCGCTTCCCCCGCCCGGCGTCACATCGGTTCGAGTACCGACAGGACGTTGCCCGCCGGGTCCTTGAACCAGGCGATGGGCGGGCCCTCGCTGCCGCGCACGATGCCCTTGGCGTCCGTGTCGAAGCCCGGGTAGCGCTCGAAGGAGACCCCGGCCGCGGTGAGCTCGTCGACCGCGCGCTCGACGTCGGGCACGGGGAAGTTGAGGATGGTGAACCCGGCGGGCTCGTGGTCGTCCTTGGGGTACACGAGCACGTCGGTGTCGCCGGCGAGGTGCAGCACGAGCATGCCGTTCTCCTCGCTGACGCGCAGGCCGAGGGTGCCGCCGTAGAACTCCTTGGCCCGGGGGATGTCGTTGACCGCGAACCCGCTGAACGCCTTGGTTTCCTCGAACATGATCAGTCCTTTGACGTGCCGAAGCCCCCTGACCCATCGTCCCCCGGGAGGGGGAGGGCGTCGACCGGTGCGGGGGTCGGGACCGCACCGCGATCGTGGAGCGCAGGACAGGCCATGGTGCGCCCGGTATGCCCAGTGGTTCCGGTTCCCCGCGAAGACACCCGGGGCCGTCTCCCTCTGGAACGCCCTGGCGGTCACCCCTCGGGTCGGCGGGTTGTTCCACTCGACCTGCTGGTGTTCGCCGCTGGGCGCCCGCCCGGCGGGGCTCTCCTGGCCGCCTCAGTCGCCCCATGGGTAGGCCCGCTTCACCATCTCGCCGGAACGCCTGACGGGCCGTCCCCCGCGCGGCACGTTGAACCGCGTCGCCGCACGAACGAACGACATCGGAGGGGACGCATGCCGAAGTACGCCGAGTCCGCGGCCGAAGCCGACCAGAACCTCAGGGACTACTGCGACGAGATCGGGTTCGACCCCGAGTGGGTGCCCGCGGGCAAGTGGGACCTGTCGGTCGGGATCGCACAGAACCCCGAACACGGCTTCGAGCAGGCCCGCAAGACCATCGACAGCGACAAGGAGGACATCTTCAAGTCGGGCGCGAAGGACGCGCGCAAGGCCAAGTTGTCCGGCGACCCGAGCGGGCTGCCGGCCGCGGTGAAGGTGCACTACAGCCTCAAGGACACGCTGGTCCCGACCATTCTCAAGCAGTGCGCCGACGCGTACGTGGGCGGCGAGCGCGTCAACCTGGGCCTCGGCGGCTCCGCGATGGACGCGGACGCGTACGGCGAACTGCGCGACGAGTGGCGGCAGGCCGCCGGGGTCGCCGGGGGCGGCCTCTTCACGGAGTTCGTCAGCCACGCCCCGCAGGACAGGGCCGCGCTGGGCAAGGGGGCGGTCGGGGGGACCCTCGCCCGGCGCAAGGTGCAGGGGAACCTGCTGGTGAAGATCAACGGGGTGCGGTTCAACATGCGCGTGGACATCGCCGACTGACGGGTCGGTGGAGGTGTCGAACGGCGCCGGGGGTGGCGTCGAGCGGCGCCGGGGGCGCCGGGCGCCGGTCGACTCAGAACTCCACGAGCAGTTCGCGCAGGCCGCGGATGACGTAGCCGTCCTGCCACTGGGGCTCCCGTACGAGCCTCAGCGGCGGGAGTCCCGGCTCCAGCAGCGCCCCGAACGAGGCCGCCAGCTCCAGCCGGGCCAGTGGCGCTCCGAGGCAGTAGTGGATGCCCGCTCCGAAGGTCAGATGCGGGTTGTCGGCCCGCGCGAGGTCCAGTTCGTCCGGGTTTGTGAACCGCGCGGGGTCCCGGTTCGCGGACCCGAAGAGCAGGGCGACCTCCGCCCCGCGGGGGATCACAGTGCCTCCGACCTGGATGTCTTCGAGAACCCAGCGCTCGAACAGCTGGAGGGGTGTGTCGTAGCGCATTAGTTCATCCACAGCTGTGGATAACTTTTTCGGATCCGCCGTTCCGGAATCCGCACGGAGCTCCGCGAGCTGAGCCGGATTGCGGAAGAGGGCCCACCAACCGTTTACCGTCGTGTTGACGGTCGCCTCGTGTCCGGCGTTCAGCAGGAGCACGCAGGTGGAGATCATCTCCTGCTCACTGAGCCGCCCCTCGTCATCGTGGGCGGCGATCAACCCGGAGATCAAATCCGCTCCGGGACGCCTACGGCGTTCCGCGATCAACTCCCGCAGGTACGCGCTGAACTCCAGGCTCGCCGTCACCGCCCGGCGCGCGGTGTCCTCGCTCGGCCGCAGCTCGTACATGCCGCAGATGTCCGCCGACCAGGGGCGCAACAGGCCCCGGTCGGACTCCGGAACGCCGAGCAACTCCCCGATGACCGCGACCGGCAGCGGTTCGGCGACGGCCGTCAGCAGGTCGCCGCCCCCGGCCTTGCGCAGCCCGTCGACCAGTTCGCGGGCCAGCCGTTCCACCTCCGGCGCAAGCCGTTCGACGGTGCGCGGGGTGAACGCCTTCGCCACCAGCCGACGCACCCGCCCGTGCGCGGGATCCTCCAGGTCCAACATGCCGTGGTCGTTGAGCGTGTGGAACGGTTCGTGCTCCGGCGGCGGGGCCACGCGCCCGAACTCCTCGTGCGAGAAGCGGTGCAGGTAGGTGCGGCCCAGTCGTCGGTCCCGCAGCAGCCCGTTCACATCGGCGTAGTGCGGCACCAGCCACTGCCCGGTCGCCTCGGACCACAGGGCCCGCCCCTGCTCCCCCAACTCCCGGTAGGCGGGGTACGGATCGGCTACGAACGCGGCGTCCCACGGATCAAAACCCATCCACGCAGCGTAGGCCGTTTCCCTGACGCGGCAAGGTGTCACCGCTCCACCTGTCGGAACGGGTTGCCGCTCCACACACGGAGTGCGCCGCCGCGTGCTGGGGACCGTCCGGGCGGGTCGCCGGGCGCGACACCCCGTGCGAGCTGCGGCGCCGAAGGCGCCCGACCGTCGCCGGCGTCGGCGCCGTCGCGACGTGGGGGCGAAGGAGTTCGATGTCGAACCCTGGCGGGCCGGACGACTCCGCCGGGCGATCTGATGGATCGTCATATTCAGGCGTTGTCGAGTGCTACGCCGGCGTCACCAGTCGGGTCTCGTAGGCGAACACCGCTGCCTGCGTTCGGTCACGGAGGCCCAGTTTCACCAGGATCCGGCTCACGTGCGTCTTGATCGTGGACTCCGCGACCATGAGCCGGTCCGCTATCTCGGCGTTGGACAGGCCCTGCGCGATGAGGACGAGGACCTCCGTCTCCCGTTCCGTCAGTTCCGTCACCCCGGCCGGATCGGCGAGCCGGGGAGCCTCCGCCAGCTTGGAGAACTCCACGATCAGACGCTTCGTCACCGAAGGGGCCAGCAGGGCCTCCCCGGCGGCGACCACCCGCACCCCGTCCGCCAACTGCCGGGCGGAGGCGTCCTTCAGCAGGAAACCCGACGCACCCGCCCGCAGCGCCTGGTACACGTACTCGTCGAGGTCGAAGGTGGTCAGGACCAGGACCTTCGCGTCCGTGTCGGAGGCCACGATCTGCCGCGTCGCCTCCAGGCCGTTCATCTCCGGCATCCGGATGTCCATCAGCACCACGTCCGGCCGCAGGGCCGCCACCTGGGCGATGGCCTGCCGGCCGTCCACCGCCTCGCCCACGACCTCGATGCCGTCCATCGCGTTCAGCAGGACCGAGAAGCCCTCGCGCACCATCATCTGGTCGTCGACGATGAGCACCCTGATCGTCATGTCGACTCCTCCACGGACTCGGGGCGGCTGCGCACGGGTATGAACACCGCGACCTCGTACCCGCCGTCCGCGCTCTCCCCGGCGGTCATCTCCCCCTCCAGCATGGCCACCCGCTCCCGCATCCCGGTGATGCCGTGCCCCGCGCCGGGCGAAGGACGGACATCACCGACCGGCGGGCCGTTGACGACCCGTACCCCCAGACCACCCAGCACGTAGGACACCTCCACCTCGGCCACCGCACCCGGCGCGTGTCGCAGGCTGTTGCTCAGGGCTTCCTGAATGATCCGGTACGCCGACAGCTCCACCCCCTGCGGCAGCTCCCGCACGGCACCGGTTACGGTCTTCTCCACCCTCAGACCGGCCTCCCGCACGTTGGCCAGCAGCCCCTCCAACGAAGCCAGTGTCGGCTGCGGGGCGTCCGGTGCCTCGTAGTCCGCGGACCGGACCACACCCAGCACCCGGCGCAGCTCCGTCAGTGCGGCCACCGCGTTCTCCCGGATGGTGACGAACGCCGCCTCCAGCTCCGGCGGCGGGTTCTTCACCCGGTACGGGGCCGCCTCGGCCTGGATCGCCACCACCGACATGTGGTGGGCGACCACGTCGTGCAGCTCCCGCGCGATCGTCGTCCGCTCCTCCAGCAGCGTCCGCCGGTCCCGCTCGACGGCCGTCACCTTCTGCTGCGCGGAGACCTCCTGCCGTGCCTCCCTGCGCGTGTTGCGCACCGTGACGACCAACAACGCCACCGCCGACGCGAAGGCCATCGGGGCGGCCTCCCCCGCGTTGGAGGAACCGACCAGGATCGGCAGGAGCTCGCCGAACACGACCGTGATGACCCATATCCAACCGGCCACCCTGGGCCGGGTCCGCGCCGCCACGACCGTGACCGTCGCGAGGTAGGCCACGAAGGTGCTCGGCGACCACGGCCAGGTGAAACTCTGGGCATGGAGGACGGACAGCGCCGCCGTCGCCGCCAACGCAGCCCAGAAGGCCCCCACCGGCCGGACCAGGGTCATCAGCAGCGGGGTCGCCGCGATCAGTCCCATCACCAGGTATTGGAGGGGCGCCCCACCGATGTTGCCCGCGCTTGCCAGCAGGACCACGAAGAACGCCGTCGCGCATATCGCCGCGTGCGGCAGGTACGCCACCCTCGCAGCCATCCTCGGGGACAGCCGCCGGGTCAACGGTCCGTCCGTGGGCATCGGCGGAAGCGGGCGGTAGGCGAACGCGTGGGTGATCAGGTCATCACGCAGGCTCTGCATGATGCCCGTGGCCATCCGCAGCTCTGGCGGTCGGGGGGTGGCCCCGGTGGTCGTCTCGGTCATACCTGAACCGTAGGTGGGGGCCGCGGTAGCCCGCGTCGGTAGGGAAGGGGATTTCTGTGGGTCCCTCTCAGGTACTACGCGGGCCCCTCAGTAGCCCGACGGACGGACCAGACCCGTCTCGTACGCGAACACCGCCGCCTGGGTCCGATCCCGCAGCCCCAGCTTCACCAGGACCCGGCTGACGTGCGTCTTCACGGTCTGCTCCGCCACCACCAGGTGCGCGGCGATCTCCGCGTTGGACAGCCCCTGGGCGATCAACGACAGCACCTCGGTCTCCCGCTCCGTCAGCGCCTCGATGCGCGCCTTCGACGGGGCCCGCGGCGTCCCCAGCCGGGAGAACTCGGTGATCAGCCGCCTGGTGATGTTCGGCGACAGCAGGGCCTCCCCGGCGGCCACCACGCGCACCGCCTCGGCGAGCTGCTCCGCCGAGGCGTCCTTCAGGAGGAACCCGGAGGCGCCCGCGCGCAGCGCCTCATAGACGTACTCGTCGAGGTCGAAGGTGGTCAGCACGAGCACCCTCACCGCCGAACCGGGCGCGCGGGTGATGACCGACGTGGCCTCGATGCCACCCATGCCCGGCATGCGGATGTCCATCAGCACCACGTCCGGACCCAGCTCGGCGACCTTCGCCACCGCATCCGCCCCGTCCACGGCCTGACCGACCACCTCGATGTCCGACTGCGCGTTCAGCAGGACGGTGAAGCCCTGCCGCACCATCATCTGGTCGTCGGCGATCACCACCCTGATCGGAGTGCTCATCTGTCCTTCTTCGTCTCGGAGGAGGACCCGAACGACGGATCCAGGGGCAGGACGGCACTCACCTCGTAACCGCCGCCCGGTCGTGGGCCCGCCGCCAGTTCGCCGCCCAGCATGCCCGCCCGCTCCCGCATCCCGAGCAGTCCGTGCCCCGCTCCGGGTGAGGGCGGAGCGGGCCGGGTCGGAGCGGAGTTGGCGACACACAGGTGCAGATCGCGCGGCCCGTACGCGACACCGACCTCCACCCGCGAACCGGGAGCGTGACGCAGGCAGTTGCTCAAGGCCTCCTGCACGATCCGGTACGCGGTCAGCTCGACGCCCGCCGGCAACGACCGGCGGACCCCCGCCGTCTCGGTGGTGACGTCCATGCCGGCGCCCCGCACGTTGGCGACGAGCCCGCTCAGTTCGGCGAGGGTCGGCTGCGGGTGATGGGGGTCGGCGGGATCCTCGGGCTGCTCGGACCGCAGTACGCCCAGCACCCGGCGCAGTTCGGTGAGGGCCTCCAGGGCGTTCTGCCGGATGCCCGCCAGGTTCTCCTTCAGTTCCTCGGACGGGCTTTCCACCAGGTGCGGGGCGACCTGAGCCTGGATGGAGATCACCGACATGTGGTGGGCGACGACATCGTGCAACTCGCGCGCGATCCGACTGCGTTCCTCCAGCAGGGTCCGCCGGGCCCGCTCCTCGTCGGCCACGTTCTCCTGCACGACCAGCTGCCGGCGGGCCAGTCGCAGGGCGCGCAGTACCCACCCGAGGAGCCCGGCGATCCCGAAGAGGAGCCCGGAGGCGACGAACGTGCTCGCGCCCTGCACCGGCCGGAAGAGCAGCTCGGCCAGACCGGTGGAACCAGCCGAGACGGCCACCACGCACACGGTGGCCCGGGGCGACACCCGCAGTGCCACCAACAGGACGATCAGGGCGGAGGCCAGGTACCCGCTGGGCGGCCAAGGCCAGGGTTCGCCCTCCCGTACGGGGTCCCGGGCCACGCCGGTGACCACCCCCGCCGTGATCAGGGCGAGCCACCAGGCGGGTATCGGGCGGATCAGGGCGAGGGCGACGGATGCGCCGGTCAGGCCCGCTGCCACCGCCGGGAAGCCACCGGTGAGCCGGTGGTACTCGGTGAGTTCATGGTTGACGACCAGCCCGAAGAAGGCCGCCAGGAGCAGGACCACGATGTGTGGCAGCCGGGCCTGCCATGACGGTCGGGCCACGGGCGGCAGCGGGGCGGGGCGCAGGGTGAAGAGCTCACCGACCGGATTGCCGGGGTCGGCCGGCAAGGACCCGCCCAAGGGCGCCGGTTGCTTGTTCACGCGGGACAGCCTAGGCATGGGTGATCTCCTCAACGGAAGTCGGTCGACCCCGGCCACGCTGCGGCCCCGGATCAAGGACCGACCTTGCGACGGGGTCGGGAGCAGGGGGAATTGCAGAGGCGGGTGTAGGGGCGTGGGTGCGGGGGCCGGGCGGTCGGAAGTGCTGCGCGCCGTCATGCCGTGACCGACGCGGCGGGCGGGCGTTCTGCGCGTGGGCTGCGTGGGCTGCGTGGGCTGCGTGGGCTGCGTGGGCTGCGCGGTCCGGGGCGGCCCGGGGCGGCCCGGGGCGGTCCGGGGGAGGAGTGGCGTCGTGAGGGAGGGCGGCGGGTGGGGCGGGGGTCTTCGTGGGAGCGGAACGCCGCCCAGCAGACGGCCAGGGCCGTCGCGAACACCGGTAGCCGGAGCTGATCGCTCCCGTGCTCCGGACGGAATCCCGACCGGGGCGGCGGCCATGGCCCGGAGCTTCGCGGCCCGGGCCACGTGGCCCGCGCCGTGTGCGGTGCGGGCCGCCTCCGCGGGGTTGCCGAGGTTCGCCGCGTACCGTTCCCGCGCGGTCGCCGACTCGGCGATGATCGCGGGCGCCGGAGCGGGTGTCCGCGGCGACGCCGCCGCGGAGACGAGGAACACGACGGCTGCGGCAACGAGGCCGGCCAGCAGAGTACGGCGGATGCGGCTGCTCGTGGTCATGGCGTGTTCTCTTCCTTCTCCTGCGGTCCCGACCGGGCAAGCGCCCGACCTGGTACCGAAGTTAGGAATCAGGAGGCCTCGTCGTCGTCACGCTGCGGAGCCGCCTTTGCGTGTAGCTCTCAGGTATGACTGGCCCGACCCCAGAGCCATGTGACGGCCGTACGGAGTCCTTACCGCACCTTTCGTTAGGGTCCGGGGATGAACGACACCGACAACCGGCCCGACAGTCAGGCCGCCCGGCACACCGACAGTCAGACCGACTGGCGAACGGACCGCATCGGCAGCGCGCACCGGGGGGAGAACCCCACCGTCCTGCGCCGCCTCGACTCCGGGTTCGCGGCCATCGGCGACCGTCAGTTCCTGCCCGGGTACTCCGTGCTGCTGACCGACGACCCCGCCGTGACCCGGCTCTCCGATCTGCCGCCGACGCGCCGGATCGCGTACCTCACCGACCTGGAACGGCTCGCGGAAGCCGTCGAGCGTGCCTGCGCGCGCCTCGACCCGGCCTTCCGGCGCGTGAACATCGAGATCCTCGGCAACACCGACCCGTACCTGCACGCCCACATCTGGCCCCGTTACGACTGGGAGGCCGACGACATCGTCCGGCTGCCGGTCTGGCTGTACGAGGACGAGGAGTTCTGGCGCGGAGACCGGTATGCGCTGGCCCCCCGCCACGACGCCGTGCGGGCAGCCGTTTCCGAGGAACTCGACCGGCTGCTGGGCTAAACCGCCAGGCGCAGTCGACCCCTACCCGCGAGCTACGTGGCCGACGTCGCGACCCGCACGCCGAAGCCGATCAGGACGATCCCCGTCACCCGGCCCATCGTCCGGCGGACGCGCGGACGCGCGAAGAATCGCCGGGCGCGGGACAGGACGTAGACGTAGGTGCTCAACCAGGCCACCGTCAGCACCACGTGGACCAGCACCAG
Organism: Streptomyces sp. NPDC029836; assembly: GCF_055574495.1. NCBI lineage: Bacteria > Bacillati > Actinomycetota > Actinomycetes > Kitasatosporales > Streptomycetaceae > Streptomyces > Streptomyces sp. NPDC029836. The sequence continues at coordinate 508,755 of NZ_JBVHZI010000004.1, forward strand.
GAGCGCCATCCCGACCGCCGCAGGCAGGCCCCCCGGGCGACGGGTGGTAGCAGGCCGGTGCAGAAGAGGGCGATCTTCGGGTTGATGGCGTCGTTGGCGATCAGGCCGGTGCGCCACGCGCCGGCCGATCCGTCGCCGCCCCGGTCGCCCGGCCGCCCGGACGCCCCGGCCGCCGGTACCGCCACCGGCGGCCTCCCCCGCGCCCTGACCCGGCGCCTCCCCGCCCGCGCCGGCCGGCCGGCGCAGTGACTGGATGCCGAGGAAGCACAGGTACGCCGCCCCCGAGAGTCCGACCATCAGGTACACCTCGGCGGACACGGCGAGCAGCGCGGCCGGTCAGGCCACGGTGAGGGCGCCCCGAAGCAGCAGCCCGACGCCGATCCCGCCGACGGTGCGCAGCCCGGCGGCCCGCCCGCGCGAGACGGCCCGCCCGGTCGCGATCGCCATGTCCGGGCCGGGTACGACGGTCGACAGGGCCAGTACCCCGGTCGCGGCGGCGAGTTGGGTGAGCAGGCGGGCTCAGTCTGCGACCAGAGGTTCGACGTACCCCGCTCGCCAGCGGGGCGCGGGGTCCTGGCCGGGGCTGGTCCAGTACTCGCGGGCCCCGACGATCTCCCCCTCCCGTACGGTCCACAGGGATACCGCCCGGTAGAGGACGTGGTCCTCGGGTATCTCCACCTCGGTGACCACGAGGTCCCCGTCCGCGAGGATGCGCAGGACCTCGACCTGTCCGGTGGTCCGCTCGTCCCCAGCTCCCTCGCCCGCCGCGTCGCCCGCGTCCCCCTCGTCACGGAGGACGGCGATGAAGTTGGCCCGGCCCACGATGCGTTCGCCGCTGACCGGCCACTCGATGACGGCGTCCTCGGCGATGAGCCCGGTCACGCCGTCCCAGTCGCGTGCCTCGATCCGCTCCCACAGTTGTGCCACTACCTTCAACGGCTCCATGTGCCGCAGTGTGCGATGGGGCCCTCTCGCGCAACAAGCTTTGCTTGCAGGCTTATTGACTTCGACACAATCGGCTGCGGCCTACTCCCGGTGATACGTGAGAGGGGGAATCGATGCCTCCTCCAGCTCGCGCCGAAGGGTCCCGTCGGGCAGCAGGCGCAGTCGGCTCGGACTGCCGGAAGTGCAGGTGGGAGGGCTACCCGGGGCGACGGTGGAGGCGTCGAGCTCGACCGGGTCCGGGCCCTTTCGCAGGGGCGCCCGCCAGGAGCAGACGTAGCCGGGGTTCTCGACGCGGAGGGCCATGACGGTGTCGCCCACCGTGCCGGGGGTCAGGGTCAGGTGCCACGTCGAGGAGCCGTGGTCGGCACGCCAGGTTCCGACGTAGCTCTTGGGTAGGGTGCCGGGACCCTCGCCCGGGTCTGCGCCACGACTTCCTGCGGGAGGAGCGGAATCCCGGCCCGGGCCGACGCCGGACGCGGTGGGGGCCGGGGCGGGGGAGGGCGGTTCCGGTTCCGCGCTCATGACGGCGTACACCGAGCCGCCGGCCGCCACGGCGACGACGGCGGCGATCGCCAACAGGAACACCGTCGACGCGACGTGCGGGCGGGACGGGGGTTCGGCCCCGGCCCCGGCCCCGGCGGTCGGCGGTTCGTAGTCCCGGCCGGCGGGCTGCGCCACCGGCACCGGCACCGCCACCGCCACAGGCGCCGCAACCGCCACCGGCACCGCCAGAGGCACCGGCGCGGGTGCGACCGGCAGCGGGGGCATCAGCGGGGTAGGCGGCGCCGGCATGGGCGCGGCCTGCGGTATCCGAGCACGCCCCTCAGGGGTCCGAGCGGTCCCCGGCGCCCCCGACGTCCGAGGTACGTGTGCACTCGGTGCACGCGGAACCCACGGCGCCTCCGCCCCCGCTCCCGCCCCCGCTCCCGCCCCCGCTCCCTCCCCCTCCTGCGGCGCCCGGTCCGGCCCACCCTGCTCGCGGTCGAGGAGTTGGGCGGCGTGTCGCCCGAGCTGCGCCACCAGCGGCGCCGGAAGCCACGGCTCCGGAGCCCGCCCGTCGCCGGCTGCGGCGTCCCCCGCCCCGACCCGCGCCCACACCTCCGCCGGATCCGGCCGCGCGGTGGGGTCCTTGTGCAGGCAGGCCGCCACGACCGGGCGCAACTCCGCCGGTACGCCGTCCAGGTCCGGTTCCGCTTCGATGACGCGCAGCAGCAGCCCGGAGCCGCCGCCGGGCTGCCGCGCGTCGCCGAAGGGCAGCCGGCCGGTGGCCGCGTACGCCAGGACGGCGCCGAGGCAGAACACGTCGCACGCGGGGGTGACCGGCCCGCCGAGCACCTGCTCCGGGGCCGTGAACCCGGGGGAGCCGAGGAGTTCGCCGGTCCGGGTGAGGCCTTCGTCGGGGTCGCCCGGGGGCCGTTGCGGGGGCCGGGCGATCCCGAAGTCGATGACGCGGGGTCCGTCGACGGTCAGCAGGACGTTGGACGGCTTCAGGTCCCGGTGGACGAGCCCCGCGCGGTGGATGTCCTGGAGGGCGGCGGCGAGGCCGGAGGCCAGGGTCCGCACGGTGCGCGGGGGCAGGGGCCCGAAGTCGTGGCTCACGGCCTGACGCAGGCTGGGGCCGGCGATGTAGCCGGTCGCGAACCAGGGGACGTCGGCCTCCGTGTCGGCGTCGAGCACGGGCGCCGTCCACGCCCCGCCGACGTGCCGGGCGGCGGCGACCTCGTGCCGGAACCTGCTGCGGAACGGCTCGTGCCGGGCCAGGGCCGGGTGCACGAGCTTCACGGCGACGGTACGTCCCCGATCCGCCCGGGCGAGGTACACCTGGCCCATGCCGCCGGCGCCGAGACGGCACAGGAGCCGGTAGGGGCCGATGTGATGCGGATCGGCGGGGCGCAACTGTTCCATCGCCGGGTGGTCCTTCCCCCTGACACTGGCCGGACGGGCCGAGCGTAATGCGGTGGGCTCCGCAAGGGGAGGGACGGTTCCGGCCGCTCGGCCGGTTGCGCCGTCGGGGCCGAGGGCCCGTACGTGTCCGGCCGCCGAAGCGGCCCGTACGGCCCCGGCCCCACGCGCGCATCCAACGCCCGGGCCCGCCCGCGCCCGCGCCCCCCTCACCCCCCGCAGCTCCTTACGCGTCGGGCGTCGCGGTGATGGCGGCGAGGGCCGTGGAGAGGCGTTCCAGGGCGCGGGCCGTTTCCGCGAAGGCGGCTTCGCCCAGTTCCTCGGCGAGGCGGTCGGCGAGGGCGGCGTGACCGGGGTGGATGCGGGCGATCGCGGCGCGGCCCTCCTCGGTCGGGCGCAGCAGCTTCGCGCGCCGGTGGGCGGGGTTCGGCACGTACTCGGCGAGCCCCTTCGCCGCGAGCAGGTCCGCGATGCGCTGCACGCTCTGCCGGGTGATGCCCATGGACCGGGCGACACCCGCGACGGGCAGCGGCTCCCGGAGCACGGCGCCCAGCACCTGCCACCACGCGGCCGTGAGCCCGGCCGGGCGGGCCAGTTCCTCCGAGACGGCGAGGAACTGGCCGTTGAGCTGGAAGACCCCGAGCGCGGTACGGCTCAGCAGGTCCTGCCGCCCCCGGAGCGACAGGCCGTCGGCCCGGTCAAGGCCCCCGGCCTCGGCCGCCGGACCCTCCCCCCGCGGGAGCGGATCAGGCATCGCCGGCCTCCTCGGCCGCCATCAGGACCGGGTACGCGCTCTCGTCGGAGTGGTGGAACAGCCGGTACCAGGCGTCCAGGACGTCCGGCTTGTACACGTCGAGGCGGGCGAAGACCTCGCGGGCGAAGGCCACCGGCTCCGTCGGGCCGGCCGTGATCAGGTCGCCGTCGGTGACGGCGTCAGCGTCGACGTAACGCTCGGCGCCGCCGTAGCCCGGCTGCCCCGCGAGGTAGAAGGAGATGGCGCTGGTGTGGCGCCTGCCGTCCAGCAGGCCTTCGCGGGCGAGCCCCGCGGTGGCGCCGCAGATCGCGGCGACGGGTACTCCGGCGGCCAGGAACTCGCGGGCCTTCGCCGCGAACGGGGCCAGGTCGTCGCCGGTGTCCCACAGGGATGCGCCGGTGAGGATCAGCAGCGACGAGTCCTCGGGGCGCAGTTCCGCGAGCGCCAGATCGGGCTGGACGCGGAGGCCGCCCATCGTGGTGACCGGAAGTCCGGCGGCGGGTCCGACCGTACGGATCTCGTGGCCGCGCTGGGCGAGGTGCGCGGTGGTGTGGCCGGTCTCCCAGTCCGCGTAGGTGTCGTAGACGGCGAGGTGGACGGGCTTGCGCGGGGTCTCGCTCATGGTGTGGCCTCCAACGGCATCGACGAGGAAGATGACAAGAGACTGTCATCTCGTCAGCATGCTGTCAATGTCCCACGCAGGCGAACCGCCGGCGCCCGGCCGCGGCGGACAGACTGCCGAGGATGGCCCCCCACCCCCATACAGTCCGCCGATATCCCTCCCCACCTGCGCACTTCTAGCGTGACCGCATGACCCCTCATGTCACCGGCGCGACCGTGAAGGCCGCCGACCGCGCTCACGTCTTCCACTCGTGGTCCGCCCAGGCCCTGATCGACCCGCTCGCCGTCGCCGGTGCCGAGGGGTCGTACTTCTGGGACTACGACGGGAACCGCTTCCTCGACTTCGCCTCCCAACTGGTCAACACCAACATCGGCCACCAGCACCCCAAGGTCGTCGCGGCGGTGCAGGAACAGGCCGGCCGGCTCTGCACCCTCGCGCCCGGATTCGCCGTGGACGTCCGCTCCGAGGCCGCACGCCTCATCGCCGAGCGCACCCCCGGGGACCTCGACAAGATCTTCTTCACCAATGGCGGCGCCGAGGCCGTGGAGAACGCCGTACGGATGGCCCGGCTGCACACCGGTCGCCAGAAGGTGCTCTCCACTTACCGCTCGTACCACGGAGCCACCTCCGCCGCGATCAACCTGACCGGCGACCCGCGCCGCTGGCCCTCGGACACCGCCTCGGCCGGTGTCGTGCACTTCTGGGGCCCGTTCCTCTACCGCTCGCCGTTCCACGCGAGCACCGAGGCCGAGGAGTGCGAGCGCGCCCTCACCCACCTCGCCGACACCCTCGCCTTCGAGGGCCCGCAGACCGTCGCCGCGATCATCCTGGAGTCGGTGCCCGGCACCGCCGGGATCATGACCCCGCCCGCGGGCTACCTCGCCGGCGTGCGCGAGCTCTGTGACCGCCACGGCATCGTCTTCATCCTGGACGAGGTGATGTCGGGCTTTGGCCGCACCGGCAAGTGGTTCGCCGCCGAGCACTGGGACGTCACCCCGGACCTGATCACCTTCGCCAAGGGGGTCAACAGCGGATACGTCCCGCTCGGTGGCGTCGCCATCTCCGGAGCCATCGCCGAGACGTTCGCCACACGCCCGTACCCGGGCGGACTGACGTACTCCGGTCACCCCCTGGCCTGCGCGGCGGCCGTCGCGACGATCAACACGATGGAGGAGGAGGGCATCGTCGAGCACGCCGCGCACCTCGGGGAGAACGTGATCGGCCCGGCGCTCGCCGAGATCGCCGAGCGACACCCGTCGGTCGGCGAGGTCCGGGGTCTCGGCACCTTCTGGGCCCTGGAACTCGTACGGGACAAGGCGACGCGCGAGCCGCTCGTGCCGTACAACGCGGCGGGCTCGGCCAACGCGCCGATGGCCGAATTCGCGGCTGCCTGCAAGGCGTCCGGGCTGTGGCCGTTCGTCAACATGAACCGGACGCACGTCGTCCCGCCCTGCACGATCACGGAGGCCGAGGCCAAGGAGGGTCTGGCGCTGCTCGACGACGCGCTGACGGTCGCCGACCGCCACACGACCGGAGCCTGACCATCCGGATAGCGTCCGGATAACGGGCGTTATGTCCGCATACCGGCCGGACGGCCGCCGCGCGCCGGCCGCTTCCCGTCGCGTACTGGTGCGTAAACCGTTCGGTTTCAGCCGCGCTGCCTGGCCTAAGGTGTCCGAAGATCTATGGAGGAGACGGACCCCTATGCCAGGCAGCGGAGGTGTCACCCGCAACACCCTTCGGCAGCAGATCGCGGACGCGCTGCGTGACGAGGTGCTCGCGGGACGGCTGCCGCCGGGCACCGAGTTCACGGTCAAGCAGATCGCCGAGCAGTACGAGGTATCCGCGACGCCGGTGCGCGAGGCCCTCGTGGACCTCGCCGCGCAGGGCCTGCTGGAGTCCGCCACGCACCGGGGGTTCCGGGTCCGCGTCTACTCCGTCGCCGACTTCGTCGGCATGATCGAAGCGCGGACGCTGATCGTGGACGGCATGTTCCGACGGCTCGTCGAACGCGGCACCGCCCCCGGTGCGTGCGAGATGCTGGTGTCGGTGCGCCGCCGGGCGGAGGAGGCGCGCAAGGCCGCGCGCGGCGGCTCGCTCGAAGTGCTGATCGGCTATGACCTGCGGTTTTGGCGGGAGCTGAGCGGCCTGGTCGGCAACACCTACATCACCGAGTTCCTGCACCGCATACGGGTGCAGTGCTGGGTCTTCTCCGTGCCGTACCTCCAGGGTGCGCCGGAACTGCGGACGGCGCTCTGGGACGGGCACAACGAGCTGGTCGAGGCCGTGACGCTGGCGGACGCCGACGAGGTACGGCGCATCGTGCGCGCGTACAACCAGCACGGGCTGGACTGGGCCGCCGGACTCTGAGCCCCGTGACGCGGCGCCCGCCCCCGGCCCCGTGAGCGGCGCCGGCACCCCCGGGTCCTTGCGCACCCCTTCGCGGAGCGTGTCCGGCGCACTACGCTGGCGGCATCAGTGGCAGTCGACACGACTGATCCGACCGATCGGAGCCCGCGTGGCCTGTGACCTGTGGCTGGTCCCCCTCGTCGATGTGCTGTGCCACAGCCCCGACAACCCCTTCGCGGAGGAGATCGCCTCCTACGACAAGGCGCTGGGCGAGGCGGGCATGCCGTCCGTCCCCGTGTTCGCGTACATGCCGGGCCTGAACGGGGACGTGGCCCCCGTGGCCGGATTCGACTACGACGCGCTGCACTTCCTGCGGCGCGCGTACCTGCTGCAGATCTGCGGATTGCCGGTGACGCCGGTGGACGAGCTGGGCGGGGACTACGAGCAGCTGTTGGAGATGTTCGAACCGACGGCCCAGCAGTCGCACCTGGTGTGGCACTACGACCACGCCGGGGCCTACGTGCCGGTGGACTTCGCGGCTCCGCTGGCCAACGAGGAACTGCTGGCCGGGGGCGGACCGCTGGGGTCCGCGCAGGGGCTGCTGCGGGAGCTGGCCGTCGTCGCCCCGGCGATCGGAATAGACCCGGGGAACCCGCCCGCCGCACCGGCTCCGCCGGGCCGGCCGACGTCGCTGGAGGAATCGGCCGGGCCGATCCCGTACGACGAGAGCCCCTTCGCCCGGGAGCGCCACGTGTGGCTCGGGCTGCACGCGGCGGCGACACGCAGCCTCGGCCAGGGATCGATGATCATCTTCAGCTGAACCGGACGAACCGGGCGGAGCGGTTCCACCGGCCCCGGCCCCACCGGCCCGATCCCGTCGGACCCGACCGCGCGGCGGGTGCGGGGCGCACCGCCCCGCGCCCGCGCCCCGCAACCACGCACCTCAGCGCGGCTGTTCCGGCGGGCGCTGGCGCGGCATGTTCGGCCGGGTGCCCGGGGGGAGGGGGAAGCGGGCCGGGGGGACGCCCGGGTCGGAGCGTGCGGTGGAGCCGGCCAGGGACTGCATCACCAGGGGGGCGGGGCCCGCGCGGAACTCGACCATCCAGTCCGCCGTCTCCGAGCGCACCAGCTCCGTCACGTCCTCCGAGAAGCGCCGCAGCACCGTCAGGCAGCGCTCGGCGGCCTCGCTCGCGGTGCCCTCGGTCGGGCCCAGTACCTCGCGGACGTTCTCGGAGGCCCAGTCGAACTGGAGCGTCTGGAGGCGGCGCTGCACGGCCTGCGCGGTCGCCACGTCCCGCATCCACCCGGAGGTGAGCCCGAAGAACCGGTCGCAGGCCAGGCAGGCGGCGGCGAACAGCAGGCACAGGTACCCGTACTCGGACGCGCCCGGCGCCGAGCCCGTCAGCTCCAGCAGGGGCATCGCGGCGCCGGAGACGGCGCCGGCGGCCGCGCCCACCCGCAGCGCCCGTGCGCCGCGGCGCTTCCACGCCCGGTCGGACAGGTACCACTCGGCGGTGCGCAGCGCGTCGGCCTCGACGCGCCGGTAGAGCTCGTCGAGCCGCTCGGCGGGTTCGCCCCAGTCCCCGAGGGGGAACGGCCGGCCGGTCAGGTCGCCGTCGCCGTCCTCTGCGGGATCCCGGGGTGGCCCCTCGGGCTGCATCTCCGGCTGACTCACCCGGCACTCCCTCTGCCTGCGCTGACGTGTGGTGGTGCGCGTGTGCGTAATGGTGCGCATGCTCTTCCTACCTTCGAATGCCGGGGCATGGACGACGAATCCCCGGTTTTCCGCCCGCAGGGAGGGCCTCAGCAGGTACGCGCACGCCGTATCTCTCACTCGAAAGAGTTGGTCCTCCCGGCGTAGGGCGCGCCGCGCGGGGACCACGTAGGCTCGGATTGACCAAGCGTTCCCGAAGGAGTGAGTGCCCTGTGATTCCCGGTGGTGGCCAGCCCGACATGCAGCAGCTGCTTCAGCAGGCCCAGAAGATGCAGCAGGATCTCGCAGCGGCCCAGGAAGAACTGGCCGCGGCCGAGGTCGAGGGTCAGTCCGGCGGTGGGTTGGTCAAGGCGACCGTCACCGGTTCCGGTGAACTGCTCGCGCTGGTGATCGACCCGAAGGCCGTGGACCCGGAGGACACCGAGACCCTCGCCGACCTGGTGGTCGCCGCGGTTCAGGCGGCCAACGAGAACGCCCAGGCGCTCCAGGAGCAGCGGATGGGTCCGCTCGCCCAGATGCTGGGCGGCGGCGGAGGCATCCCCGGCCTGCCGTTCTAGCGTCTGCGCCGGATCGTCCCGTGTGACATCGACCGAACCCCTACCGAACGAGAGAAGGCAGTCCGTTGTACGAAGGCGTGGTCCAGGACCTGATCGACGAACTGGGCAGGCTGCCCGGCGTCGGGCCCAAGAGCGCGCAGCGGATCGCCTTCCACGTCCTGCAGGCCGAGCCCACCGACATCCGCCGCCTCGCGCACGCGCTGCTGGAGGCCAAGGACAAGGTCCGCTTCTGCGCGGTCTGCGGGAACGTGGCGCAGGAGGAACGGTGCGGCATCTGCCGCGACCCGCGCCGCGACACCACGGTCATCTGTGTGGTGGAGGAGTCGAAGGACGTCGTCGCGATCGAGCGGACCCGCGAATTCCGGGGCAAGTACCACGTCCTCGGCGGCGCGATCAGCCCGATCGAGGGCGTCGGCCCGGACGACCTGCGGATCCGCGAACTGCTGACGCGCCTGGCGGACGGTACGGTCACCGAGCTGATCCTGGCGACCGACCCGAACCTGGAGGGCGAGGCGACCGCCACCTACCTCGCCCGCATGATCAAGCCCATGGGCCTCAAGGTCACCCGTCTGGCCAGCGGGCTCCCCGTAGGGGGAGATCTGGAGTACGCGGACGAGGTCACGCTCGGGCGGGCCTTTGAAGGAAGGCGACTTCTCGATGTCTGACGCAACGCTGCACGCCCTCGGCCAGGACCCGGACGACTTCGCCGCCTCGATCGCGGACCAGATCGAGTCGTTCATCGTCGCGGTCACCATGGTGGCCAAGGGCGAGGACCCGGACAGTGCCGTGCCCTTCCTCCTGCTGGAGGTGTCCCAGCTGCTGCTGGCGGGCGGTCGGCTGGGCGCGTACCAGGACGTCCTGCCCGAAGAGCGCTACGAGCCCGACCTGGGCCCGGAGCCGGACGTGGACGACCTGCGCGAGCGGTTCGCGCTCATGCTGGAACCGGTCGACGTCTACTCCGAGGTCTTCGACCCGTACGAGCCGCGCAAGGCGCCGGTCCCGCACCGGATCTCCGACGACCTGGCCGACGTGGTCGCGGACCTGCGGCACGGGCTCATCCACCACCAGGCCGGTCGGATCACCGAGGCCCTGTGGTGGTGGCAGTTCTCGTACTTCACCAACTGGGGTCCGACGGCCTCGGCCACGCTGCGCGCCCTCCAGTCGCTGATCGCGCACGTCCGGCTCGACCAGCCCCTGGCCGCCCTGGACGGCCTGGACACGGACGAGGACATCACCGAGGACGATCTGGCGGAGCAGGCCGGCCGGGTCATGGCCGAGGAACTGGGCGGGCTGGGTCGTAAGTGAGGGGCCGCGCACCTGCCCCGTCGGGGCCCGCCCGGGCAACCGGTCCGCTGATCTTTTCGTCTCATGATGTGGCACGAAGCGGTCGTATCGCGGCCGCTCGTTAGACTGCATCCGGAAAATGAGACGAACCGAGCGAGGAGCGCACGTGGGCCTTGTCGTGCAGAAGTACGGAGGCTCCTCCGTAGCCGATGCCGAGGGCATCAAGCGCGTCGCCAAGCGGATCGTGGATGCCAAGAAGAACGGCCACCAGGTGGTCGTCGTGGTTTCCGCGATGGGCGACACTACGGACGAGCTGATCGATCTCGCCGAGCAGGTATCTCCGATGCCTGCCGGGCGTGAGTTCGACATGCTGCTGACCGCCGGAGAGCGGATCTCCATGGCCCTGCTGGCCATGGCGATCAAGAACCTGGGCCACGAGGCCCAGTCGTTCACCGGTAGCCAGGCGGGCGTGATCACCGACTCGGTGCACAACAAAGCGCGCATCATCGATGTGACGCCGGGCCGTATCCGCACCGCGCTGGACGAGGGCAACATCGCCATCGTCGCCGGCTTCCAGGGCGTGTCCGCGGACTCGAAGGACATCACCACCCTCGGCCGCGGCGGGTCGGACACCACCGCCGTGGCGCTGGCCGCGGCGCTGGACGCCGAGGTCTGCGAGATCTACACCGACGTCGACGGCGTCTTCACCGCGGACCCCCGCGTCGTGAAGAAGGCCAAGAAGCTCGACTGGATCTCCTCCGAGGACATGCTGGAGCTCGCGGCCTCCGGCTCCAAGGTGCTGCTGCACCGATGCGTCGAGTACGCGCGCCGCTACAACATCCCGATCCACGTCCGCTCGTCCTTCTCCGGACTGCCGGGCACCTGGGTCAGCAACGAGAATCCGCAAGGGGACGCGCAGGTGGAGCACGCCATCATCTCCGGAGTCGCGCACGACGTCTCCGAAGCCAAGATCACTGTCGTCGGGGTCCCGGACAAGCCGGGCGAGGCCGCGGCGATCTTCCGCGCCGTCGCGGACGCCGAGATCAACATCGACATGATCGTCCAGAACGTCTCCGCGGCCTCCACGGGCCTCACGGACATCTCCTTCACCCTCCCCAAGACCGAGGGCCACAAGGCCATCGAAGCCCTGGAGAAGGCGAAGGGCCAGATCGGCTTCGACTCGCTGCGCTACGACGACCAGATCGGCAAGATCTCGCTGGTCGGCGCGGGCATGAAGACCAACCCGGGCGTCACCGCCTCGTTCTTCCAGGCGCTGTCCGACGCGGGCGTCAACATCGAGCTGATCTCGACCTCCGAGATCCGCATCTCCGTCGTGACCCGCCAGGACGACGTCAACGAAGCCGTCCGCGCCGTGCACACGGCCTTCGGACTCGACTCCGACAGCGACGAGGCCGTCGTCTACGGAGGCACCGGACGATGAACCCGCCCCGGTCCTCCGGCCCGGCGCTCGCCGTGGTCGGGGCGACTGGTGCGGTCGGTTCGGTCCTGCTCCGGATCCTGTCCCAACGGGCCGACATCTGGGGCGAGATGCGCCTGATCGCCTCCGCGCGCTCGGCCGGCCGCGTGCTGGCCGTGCGCGGCGAGGAGATCGAGGTGATCGCCCTCACCGAGGACGCCTTCGACGGCCTCGGCGTGGGCGACGTCGTGCTCTTCCTGACCCCGGGCGAGGTCTCGGCGCGCTGGGCCCCCGTGGTCACCGCGCGCGGAGCCGTCGTGGTGGACCGCTCCGCCGCGTTCCGGGACGACCCCGAGGTGCCCTTGGTGGTGCCCGAGGTGAACGGCCACGCCGTACGGATCCGGCCGCGCGGCATCGTCGCCGGCCCCGACTGCGTGACCGCCGCGATGATCGCCGCGCTGGGCGCGCTGCACGCCGAGTACGCGCTGGCCGACCTGGCCGTCTCCTCGTACCAGGCCGCCGGCGCGGCCGGTCGGGCCGGCTCCGAGACCCTGCGCCGCCAGCTGTCCCTGGTCGCCGGCACCTCCCTGGGCGAGCAGCCCGGTGACGTCCGACGGGCCGTCGGCGAGGACACCGGGCCGTTCGCGGCCCCGCTAGCGCTGAACGTCGTCCCCTGGTCCGGTGAGTTGTGCGACGACGGCTGGTCCTCGCACGAGCTGGCCGTGCGGGCGGAGACCCGGCGGATCCTCGGACTGGACGCGCTGCCGGTCGCCGTGACCTGCGTACAGGTCCCCGTGGTCACCGGCCATTCCCTGACCGTGCGGGCCCGCTTCGAGCGGGAGGTCGACGCGGTGCGCGTCCGGGAGATCCTGGAGGCCGCGCCCGGCGTGGTCCTCGTCGACGACCCGGCCGCTGGGGAGTTCCCGACGCCGGCCGACGCCGCCGGAACGGATCCCGCCTGGGTGGGACGGGTGCGGCGCTCGCTCGACGACACCCGCGCCCTGGAGTTCTTCGTGTGCGCCGACAACCTGCGCAAGGGCGCGGCCCTGAATGCCGTTCAGATCTCGGAACTCATCGCGGGTGAATTCGCGTAATTCGCTTTGTAGGATCGGTGACGATCCCTTGATCAAGGTGATGGCCCGACTGCCGCCTGGACAAACGGGGCAACCGGGAAGGGTGTACGCATGAGGGCAACGGGAAGAACGCGAAGGACTCCGCCCCGCGCGTACAACCCTGACGCGGGGATACGTGTCCAAAGGGCGTGGCAGAGGCATTGCTCGACTTCGCCGTCGTACCCGCACGCACCGGAATCGTCCCGTCGCGGCGACGCACCGGCACACCCGGTGGCTTCCCCGTGATCGTTCCCGTTCCGCCGGCCGGCGCCCCGCCCGCCGCCCTGCCCCTGCCGACCCCGGGCGGCCGCCTGCCATCGCCCCGCGACGGCGCGGGTCCGGTCGGCCCGCCCGCGGACACGACGGCGGCCGGTGCGCCCGCGGCCGGGGCAACCGGCGCCGGTGCGGAGACCGCCGCCGAGAAGGTCGTCGTCGCGGGGACCACGGTCGATCACCTCACCGAGACCTACCAGGCCCACTACCGGTCCCTCCTCGGACTGGCCGCGCTCCTCCTCGACGACACCGCCTCCTGCGAGGACGTCGTCCAGGAGGCCTTCATCCGCGTCCACTCGGCGCGCAACAGGGTCCGGGACCGGGACAAGACGCTGGCCTACCTGCGTCAGACCGTCGTGAACCTCTCGCGGTCCGCGCTGCGTCGACGCATCCTCGGGCTGAAGCTCCTCTCGAAGCCGATGCCGGACATGGCGAGCGCGGAGGAGGGCGCGTACGACCAGCTGGAGCGCGACGACCTGATCAAGTCGATGCGCGGACTCCAGCGCCGCCAGCGCGAGGTGCTGGTGCTGCGCTACTTCGCGGACATGACGGAGGTCCAGGTCGCCGAGACGCTCGGCATATCGCTCGGCTCGGTCAAGGCGTACGGTTCGCGGGGCATTGCCGCGCTGAGGGTGGCGATGGAGGCTGCGCAGTCATGACGGACGACCAGAAGAATCCGGCGGACCCGACGGGAACCGCCGGCCGCGACGGTGACGAACAGGCGCTACGGAACCTGCTGGCCGGCGCCGTCCAGGGCCTGGAGCCCTCCGACGGCGCGCTGGAGCGGCTGCGCCACGCGGTGCCCGCCCGCCGGGCCCGCAAACGCCAGGCCGTCGTCGGGGCGGCAGCGGCGGTACTGCTGGCCGCGACCGCGGTGCCGGCGGCCCTGCACCTCGGAGGCGAACAGGGCACCACCACCGACCACTCGACGATGGCCGGGCACGGCCAAGCGCAGGGCGGCAACGCCGAGGACCCCGCGGAGCCCCGCCACAACGGCGCCGGAGCCGGCAACCAGCCCCGGCCGACGCGGTCCCCCGGCCCGATCCTGGAGAGCGGCACCGGCGAACGACCGTCCCCGCAGGCGAGCGGCAGCCCCTCCGGCGGCGGCACGGCCGGCCCGTCCGGTACCGGCGCCACGGCGGGCGACGCGACCGGCAGCGGACCGGTGATCGAGCGAACGCCCCCGGTGTCCGCCCCCGGGGTCGTCCCCTCCTGCACCTCCGAACAGTTGGGCGTGCGGGGCAGCGCCCGCGCCCCCGAGCGCGACGGGAAGGTCTACGGCAGCTTCAAGGTCACCAACGTGTCGGCGCACGGCTGCACGGTCACCGGCCCGGACCGGGTGACGGCAGCCTCGCTGGCGACGACGCCGCCCGCTAAGGGCCCCGCGGTGACGGTCACGGGCCACCGGGAGGGTGACCCGGCGAGCGGGCTGCTCCCCGCCCCGTCGACGGAGACGGCCCAGCTGGTCCTCGCCCCCGACAGTGCCTACGAGGTGCGCTTCGCCTGGGTCCCGTCCGCCGAGTCCTGTCCCGCGGCGACCCCGGGCCCCTCGGCCAAGCCCGCCGAGCAGAGCGACCCGGCGCAGCACCCGGCCGGTTCGGCGGAGCCCGCGGCGGCGGACGGTTCGGCCGTGAGCCCGGCCGCGGCGGCGGACCCGCTGAGCGGTTCCACGGCTCCGGACCCGGCCGGCGTGGCGGTGTCCCACACGCCGGGCACACCGCTGTCGGGGGCTCCGGTCACGCAGACCACGATCCCGGCGGCCTGCGGCGGAACGGTCTACCGGACGGGCATCATCGTCCCGGCCGCGCCGTAGCGGAGGCCGGGTCCGGCGCGTCGGCGTCGGACCCGGTGGCCGCGTCCGGGGTGGCAGCGGCATCGGCCCCGGCATCGGGTCCGGTGGTCGCGTCCGGGGTGGCCGGCAGCAGCCCGGCCTCGGCGTCGCGCAGGGTCTCCACCTCGCGGCGGTACAGCCGGAACCACATGAAGATGACGAAGGCGACGAAGACGAACCACTCGCCGGTGTAGCCGAGGTTCTGGAAGGCCTTCAGGTCGAGACCGGTGTTGTTCGGGGCCTTCGCGGGGACCGGCGTCATCCCGTCGACGGGCGTCTGCACCGTCAGCCAGGCGTCGTACAGCGGATCGGGCACGAGGTTGACCAGTGTGGCCGATCCGATCACCCCGAGCTGCCCCTCCGGGAGGCCGCCCTGCGAGTGGACGCCCTTGGTCCCGGAGTTCTCCGAGGACTGCAGGGCGCCGCTGACCTCGACCCGTCCGGTCGGCGGGATCGGGGCCTTCGCCGCGTCGGCCGGCCCCGGCAGCCAGCCCCGTACGACGGGGAGGGTCCGGCCCGAGTCGGCACGCAGCAGGGTCAGGACGTAGAAGCCCTCCCGGCCGTCGAGCTGCCGTTCGGGGACGAGCAGCTGGCGCCCGTACTCCCCGGCGGTGGAGGCGAGCCGTCCGGAGGTCTCCGTGGTCACCGGCAGCAGGGAGTCCAGCGGGGCGGCCGTCAGGTCGGCGGGCCGCTGCGCGGTCGCCTCCCGGTGGCTGCCGACGCGATCCTCGAAGCGGCCGAGCTGCCAGGACCCCATGAACAGGCAGACGGGGATGGCGAGCGCGACGAAGACGTTGATCCCCCACCAGCGCGGGGTCAGGAGAAACCGGTGCACCCCACCACCGTACGGGGGGCGCGGGGCCGGCCCGCCTCCGGGGCACGGCCCGCAACCGCCCGTCCCGCCCGGAGACGGCCGGGCGGGAGGGGTACCGCGTGGCCCGGAGGGCTCCCGGATCAGGGCTTCAGGTGCTTGAGGGCGAATTCGAGGTCCATGCGGACCTGCTTGATGCGTTCCTCGACGACCAGCGAGCCGTGCCCGGCGTCGTAGCGGTACACCTCGTGGACCGCGCCGCGGGCGGCGAGGCGGTCGACGTAGTTGTCGATCTGACGGATCGGGCAGCGCGGGTCGTTGACCCCGGCGGCGATGTGCACGGGAGCGGTGACGGCGTCGACGTACGTCAGCGGGGAGGAGGCCTCGAAGCGCTCGGGGACCTCCTCCGGGGTGCCGCCGAAGAGCGTGCGGTCGAGGGACTTCAGGGCCTCCATCTCGTCGTGGTAGGCCGTGACGTAGTCCGCGACGGGTACGCCGGCCAGGCCCACGGCCCAGGCGTCGGGCTGCGTGCCGAGGCCGAGCAGGGTCAGGTATCCGCCCCAGGATCCCCCGGACAGGACGAGGCGGGCCGGGTCGGCGAGGCCGGAGGCCACGGCCCACTCCCGGACGGCCGCGATGTCCTCCAGCTCGATCAGGCCGACGCGGTGCTTGAGGGCGTCGGTCCACTCCCGGCCGTAGCCGGTGGAGCCGCGGTAGTTGACCCGGACCACCGCGAAGCCGTGGTCCAGCCAGGCGGCCGGGGTGGCGAGGAAGGAGTCGCTGTCGTGCCAGGTGGGCCCGCCGTGGATCTCGAAGATGGTCGGGAAGGGGCCGTCGCCGGGTCCGGTGGGACGCTGGGTCAGGGCGTGGACGCGGCCGCCGGGGCCGTCCACCCACACGTCCTCCACCGGCACCGAGCCGGGCGGCCGGAAACCGGGCGGATCGAGTACGACACCGCCGGAGGTGGAGCGCACGGAGGCCGGTTCCGCAGCCGAGGACCATTGGTACTCGACGGTCCCGTCCGGGCGGGCCGTCGCGCCGGACACCGACCCCGGGGGCGTGTCGACCCGTACGAGTTCCCGCGCGGCCAGGTCGTAGCGCCACAGCTCGCTGCGCGCCTCGAAGCTGTGCGCGATGAGCAGGGCGGACCCGTCCGGGTACCACTCGGCGCTGACGTCGCCGGGCAGCTCGATCGCCAGGTCCTCCTCGGCGCCGGTGGACACGTCCCAGACCATCGGCTCCCACCGGCCGCGCCGCTGGTGGCCGACGAGGAGACGGGTGTCCCCGGCGACGGGGGCGAAGCCGAGCACGTCCAGACCGAGCTCCTCGGTACCGCCCTTGGAGTCGTCGAGCTCGGCGACGGTGGTCCCGTCGAGGGTGAGGACGCGCAGCGCCGAGTGCATGGCGTCGCCGTGCTCGGTGTGCTCCACGGCGAGGAGGGTGCCGTCGCGGGAGAGGTCTCCGACGCCGGCCGACTCGCGGTGCCGGTAGACGACGGTGGGGGCGCTGCCGTCCGGCCGGACGACGTGGATCGTCGAGCCGTCCTCGTCCGTGGACCGACCCACGACCGCCGTGCCGTCCCGACCGATGGCGAGCCCCGCCGGGTAGGAGGGCTCCAGGCCGGGGGTGGCGGGTGCGTCGGGGCCGCCCGCGAAGGGCTGGCGGACCCAGGTGCCGAACTCGTCGCCGTCGGTGTCGGAGAACCACCAGATCCACTCGCCGTCGGGGGAGAGGGTGCCGTCGGTGGTGCCGTTCGGTCGGTCGGTGGCCTGGCGCTGGGTGCCGGTGGCGCGGTCCCAGGCGTAGAGCTCGTAGGTGCCGGTCGCGTTGGAGACGAAGAGCGAGCGGTCCGGGGCGTCCTCGGCCCATTCGGGAAGGCCTACGCGCGGGGCCCGGAAGCGCTTCTCCCAGTCGGGCATCTCTCGCGTCTCGGGGGTGTCGCCGGGGGTCACATCGCTGTCGCTGGTCATGCCCTCCATTCTTGCCGTACCGGCGGCGGTGACGCGTCGAGATGCCGACGGGGCCGAACGGGCGGACGGCGGCGGGCGGACGTCGATCGCTGACGAGTGTCGGTATCGGCGAAGACCAGGGGCATGCGCGCGTTTCACGTGAAACCGGGTCGCGTGCACGCGGGCGTTTCACGTGAAACGAAGGACCGCGTCCGTACGCTGGCCCCATGCGGATGATCGTCCGGGGTGCCCGGCTGCTCCACACATCGGCTCACGCCCTCTCCGACGTGGAAGTCGGTGAGGACGGCCGGATCGCGCGCGTGGTCCCGTACGACGACCAGAAGGAACCGCCCGCGACCGGAGTGCTGATCGAGGCCCACGGCGGTCTCCTCACCGCACCCTTCGTCGAGCCCCACATTCACCTGGACACGGCCTTGACGGCCGGGCAACCCCGCCCCAACGTCTCCGGCACGCTCGGGGAGGGCATCGCCTGCTGGAGCGAACGCAAGCGGACCTTGACCCGTGAGGACGTCATCGACCGGGCGACCGAGGTGCTGCGCTGGCAGGCGGCCAACGGGGTGCTGCACGTCCGCACCCATTGCGACATCACCGACCCCGCCCTCACCGCACTAGACGCGCTGCTGGAGGTCCGTGACCGGGTGCGGGACGTCATGACCCTGCAGATCGTCGCCTTCCCGCAGGAGGGCATCGTCTCCTTCCCCGACGGCGCCGCGCTGCTGCGCGAGGCCGTGGCCCGCGGGGCGGACGTCGTAGGGGCGATCCCGCACTTCGAGGACACCCGCGAGGACGGGATCGCCTCACTGGGAACGGCCTTCGCGCTGGCCGAGGAGCACGGGCTGCGCGTCGACGCCCACTGCGACGAGATCGACGACGAGCAGTCCCGCTTCGTGGAAACGCTCGCCACCCTGGCCCTGCGCTCAGGCCTGCGCGAGCGCGCGACCGCCTCGCACACCACGGCCATGGGCTCATACAACGGCGCCTACGCGTTCAAACTCCAACGGCTGCTGTCCCGTTCGGGCATCAACCTCGTCTCCAACCCCTTCGCGAACCTCAACCTCCAGGGCCGGTTCGACGCCTATCCCAAACGGCGCGGCCTCACCCAGGTCAAGGAGATGTTGGCCGCCGGCGTCAACGTGGCCTTCGGCCACGACGACGTGATGGACCCCTGGAACGCGCTGGGCACGGCCAACCCGCTCCAGACCGCCCTCGTCGGCGTCTACGCCGCCCAGCTCACCGGAGCGGACGAGATCCCGCTCGCCTTCTCGATGGTGACGGACCGTGCGGCGCGGGTGCTGGGCCTCGACGCCTCCGAGTACGGGATCCACGAGGGCGCCCCCGCGTCCTTCGTCCTGCTGCCCGCCCCCACCCCGCAGGAGGCGATCCGCCGTCAGGTCCCCCCCCGCTACGTGGTCTCCCGCGGCAGCGTCCTCGCGGAGACGCCCCCGCAGCCGACCCTGCTGAACTGGCCCGGCAGGACCCCGTCGACGGTGGATTTCACCCGGGAAACCTGAGACGCGGACCTGAGGCGCGTCCGCACTAGGGTGCGTTCATGACACGGACACGGACCCCCTACGACCTCGACTCCGCCGCGGCCCGCTCCGCCTTCGAGACCGCCGCGGAGTACGCGGACGCGGCGCTGCTCAACCACTCCGTCCGCTCCTACGCCTTCGCCGCCGAGTACGCGCGCGAGCGGGGGATCGCGTACGACGCGGAACTCCTCTACGTCAGCGCCCTCCTGCACGACCTGGGCCTGACCGCGCCGTTCGACAGCCACACCCTGCCCTTCGAGGAGGCCGGCGGGCACGTGGCCCGGGTGTTCACGGCGGGCCTGGGCTGGGCGCCCGCCCGCCGGGCGCGGGCGCAGGAGGTGATCGTCCTCCACATGCGGGACGACGTCGACGCCGCCGAGGACGCGGAGAGCCACCTCCTCCAGGTGGGCACGAGCGCGGACGTCTCGGGTCTGCGCGTGGAGGGGTTCGCCCCGTCCTTCACGGCCGGCCTGCTGGCCGCGTACCCGCGACGGGGCTTCGGCGCGGCCTTCCTCGCGCTCGTCGAGGACCAGGCCGTACGCAAACCGACCTGCGCGGCCGCCACCTACGTCGCGTCCGGAGCCGCGACCCGCATCGCCGCAAACCCCCTGGACCACTGACCCCACCCCGGCCCAGCACCACCACCCCGCCCCGGCGGAGCGGGAACGCAAAACAGGTCAGGCACCTACCAAAATTGGTAGGTGCCTGACCTGGTACTACAGCGTCGGGGTGGCGGGATTTGAACCCACGACCTCTTCGTCCCGAACGAAGCGCGCTGCCAAGCTGCGCTACACCCCGATCGTCGCTTTGGCGTCTTGCTGCCGTGGCGACATCGATTACTTTAGCGGACCCTCGCCCGGAGACGAAATCCGGTTTTCACGAAGCGCCGACGAAGCGCCGACGGGGCCCCGACGAGGTCCCGGCAGGGTGTCGCCGAGGTGTCCCGGCCCGGGTGTCAGGCCTTCGGGGTCAAGGTCAGGAGGGTCGCTTCCGGCGGGCAGGCGAAGCGGACCGGGGTGTAGCGGTTGGTGCCGCAGCCCGCCGAGACGTGGAGGTACGAGCGGTGGCCTTCGGCCTCGTACGTCGACAGGCCCTTCACCCGCTTGGTGTCCAGGTCGCAGTTGGTGACCAGGGCCCCGTAGAAGGGGATGCACAGCTGCCCGCCGTGCGTGTGCCCGGCGAGGATCAGCGGGTACCGGTCGGCGGTGAAGGATTCGAGCACGCGCAGGTACGGGGCGTGCACGACGGCCATCGAGAAGTCGGCGTCCGCCTCCGGACCGCCCGCGACCTGCTCGTAGCGGTCCCGCTTGATGTGGGGGTCGTCGAGGCCGGTGAAGGCGAGCTCCAGCCCTTCCAGCTTCAGCCGGGCCCGGGTGTTGGTGAGGTTGAGCCAGCCCGCCGCGTCGAAGGCGTCGCGCATGCCCTCCCACGGGTTGTGGACGGCGCCGACGACCGGCTTGTTGCCGTTCAGTCCGTGCCGGCCCTGGGTCTTCTCGATCAGGTACCGCCCCGGGTTGCGCAGCCGCGGCCCGTAGTAGTCGTTGGACCCGAAGACGTAGACGCCCGGGAACTCCATCAGCGGACCCAGTGCGTCGAGCACCTCCGGCACGCCCTCCGTGTCGGAGAGGTTGTCGCCGGTGTTCACGACGAGGTCGGGGCGCAGCCCGGCCAGGGACTGCAGCCAGGCGCGCTTCTTGTGCTGCCCGCCGACCATGTGGATGTCGGACACCTGGAGCACGCGCAGCGGGCGCATCCCTTGCGGGAGCACGGGCACGGTGACCCGGCGCAGGCGGAAGGAACGGGCCTCGAACCCGGCGGCATAGGCCACTCCGGCGGCCCCCACCGCCGCGATCGAGGCAGTGACTTTGAGGGGGACTCCGTAACGCGCGCGCATGCCCCCTATCGTCGCAGACGCGGAAAACCGGCGGGCGCCACCGCCCCCTCACCTGGCAGACTCATGGACATGACCACGCTCAAGGCCAAGCTCCAGGAAGACCTCACCAACGCCATCAGGGCCCGCGACGAGCTCGCCTCGTCGACGCT
Organism: Streptomyces sp. NPDC029836; assembly: GCF_055574495.1. Lineage (NCBI taxonomy): Bacteria > Bacillati > Actinomycetota > Actinomycetes > Kitasatosporales > Streptomycetaceae > Streptomyces > Streptomyces sp. NPDC029836. The sequence goes on from NZ_JBVHZI010000004.1 coordinate 529,868, forward strand.
GCGCCTGACCCTGTCCGCCATCACCAACCAGGAGGTCGCGGGCAAGGAAGCACGCGTGCTCTCCGATGACGAAGTCCTCAAGGTGATCGCGAAGGAGGCGAAGAAGCGCCGCGAGGCCGCGGAGGCCTTCGCCCAGGGCGGCCGCGCCGAGCAGGCCGCGCGGGAGACGCTGGAGGGTGAGTTCCTCGACGCGTACCTGCCCAAGCAGCTGGCCGACGACGAGCTCGACGCGATCGTGGCGCAGGCGGTCGAGGAGGCCAAGGCGGCGGGCGCCGAGGGGCCGCGGGCCATGGGCGCCGTCATGAAGATCGTGAATCCCAAGGTCGCGGGTCTGGCGGAGGGCGGCCGGGTCGCCGCCGTCGTCAAGCGCCGGCTTTCCTGAACCGGGCGGGATCGGTAGGAGCAGCACCCGATCCCGCGCGGAAACGGGTACGGGTACGGGTACGGGTACGGAAACAGGTACAGGTACAGGTACAGGTACAGCAGCGGGAACGAGGGAGGGCCCCGGCCGGATCATCCGGCCGGGGCCCTCCCCTTCTCCACCGCGGGTCCTACTGTTCCTCCCGGCCGCCGATCAGGCCGGGCTCCCCGGTGATCCCGCCGAACGGCGGCTTCTGGGAGTCGCCCCCGCCGCCCGCGGCGGCCGCGCCGCCGGTGGCTCCGGCAGCCGTCGCACCGCCGGGCCGGCTGTCGCCGGGCTTGCCGTCGCCGCCGGGCTTGTTCGGCTTGCCGGGCCGGTTCGGGGTCGGCGGGTTGGAGTTACCGGCCCCGTTCCCGTTGCCCCGGCCGCCGTTGTTGCCGTTGCCGGTGCTCGGGAGCTGGGGTTCCGCGATGCTGACCGTGGCGAAGTCGGGTGCCTCGCGCCCGGAAAGGGCGCCGGAGACCGCGTCGCGCCAGATCGGGCCGGGCAGGCCACCGCCGAAGACCTTCGGGTAGTACTGCCCGCCGATGGTGATGTCCTCCATCGAGATCTTCTTCGCGCCGCCCGAGCCGACCCACACCGCGCCCGACATGTTCGGGGTGTAGCCGACGAACCAGGCGTTGTAACGGGAGTCCGTCGTACCGGTCTTGCCCGCGTTGTCGCGGTTGCTCAGGCCGGCCTTCTCACCGGTACCGGAGTCGACCACGCCGCGCAGCAGGGTGTTGATGGTGTCGGCGGTGTCCTGGGACATCGCCCGATCGCACTTGGTCTTCGGCACCGCGAGGGCCTTGCCGTGGGCGTCGGTGATCGACTCCAGGGCGATCGGGGTGCAGTACGTGCCCCGGTTGGCGAAGGTCGCGTACGCGTTGGCCATCGTCAGCGGCGACAGTTCGGCGGAGCCGAGCGCGATGGAGGGGGCCTCGGGCAGCTTCGAGCCGTCGGCCGGGATCACGCCGAGCTTCTGCGTCATCTCGTTCACCGGGCAGAGCCCGATCTCGCCGATCATCTGCACGAAGTACGTGTTGATGGACTTCTCCATCGCCGTCCGCAGCGCGTAGGGACCGATCTCGTCCTCGGTCTCGTTCTCGGCCGTCGCGAGCTTCTTCTTGCCGTCCGGCAGGTTGACCCACTGGCTGCCGTCGCACTTGGGGATCGGACTCGGGTAGTCGATCTTGTTGGGCGCCGAGTAGACCTTGGTCGGCGCCATGCCCTGCTCGAGGGCCGCGGCCGCGATGAAGGGCTTGAACGTGGAACCCACCTGGAAGCCGAAGTTGGAGCCGCCCATCCGCTTGTCCACGGAGTAGTTGATCTGCGTCTCGTTCTTCCCGAAGCCGTACGGCTTGGACTGCCCCATGGCCAGGACCCGGCCGGTGCCCGGCTGGATCATGGTCACGGCCGTGGCGATCGAGTCGTCCTCGTTGACGTGGTCCTTGATCGAGGCGTTCGCCGACTCCTGGGACTGCGGGTCCAGGGTCGTACGGACGGTCAGGCCGCCCTGGTTCCAGATCTTCGCCCGGTCCTCGCGCGTCTTGCCGAACACCGGGTCCGACAGGAAGGTGTTGCGCACGTAGTCGCAGAAGAAGCCCGCGCCCTTGACCGCGGTGATGCAGCCGTTCTTCGGCCGGGTCACCTTCAGCTGGACCGGCTTCTTCTTCGCCTCCTCCGCCTCCGCCTGCGAGATGTCCTTCATGTCGGCCATCCGCTGCAGGACGGTGTTGCGGCGCTTCATCGCCTCCTGCGCGTCGTTGACGGGGTCGTACCGGCTCGGCGACTGCACCAGGCCGGCCAGTAGCGCCGACTCGTCCATGGTGAGGTCCTTGGCGGGCTTGCTGAAGTAGCGCTGCGCCGCCGATTCGATCCCGTAGGCCTGCTGGCCGAAGTAGGTGATGTTGAGGTAGTTCTCGAGGATCTTCTTCTTCCCGAGCTCCTCCTCGACCTGGATCGAGTACTTGAGCTCGCGGATCTTGCGTCCGAGGCTCTTCTCCTGCGCCTCGCGCACCTTCGTCTCGTCGTCGCCCGCTTCCTCGACGAAGACGTTCTTCACGTACTGCTGCGTCAGCGTGGACGCGCCCTGAGCGGCGCCGCCCTCCTGCGCGTTGCGGTTCACCGCGCGCAGGATGCCCTTGAGGTCGACCGCGCCGTGCTCGTAGAAACGCGAGTCCTCGATGGCGACGATCGCCTTCTGCATGTACGGGGAGATCGCCGTCAGCGGGACGACCTGTCGGTCACGTGAATAGACGGTGGCGATCAGGCCACCCTCCGCGTCCAGAATCGTGGTGCGCTGACTCAACGGAGGCGTTTTGAGATTGGCCGGGATCTCGTCGAATCCCTCTACCGTGCCCTTGGCCGCGAGTCCCAGCGCGCCGGCGCCCGGGATCGCGATGCCGGCCAGTACGACTCCGGAGAGAACGGACACCCCGAGGAACTTGGCGGCCTGCTGTGGTCCCGTGAGCCCGCCGCCCGAGCGCTTCTTACCCATGGAGGGCAGCCTACGTTCTCATTCACCGGACACACGCGAATGCCTTGGCCTAAGCTGGCCCCAACTGTCACAGCAGTGCGGTGCGACATCAACCCCTCGGCTTGTTTTTCACCCTTCCCGAATGGGGTGGACACGTGTCCGAATCTCGCCCTTCGCTCTGTCGGCCGCTTACCGGCAGCCCCCGATTTCACCCGAATCGCCGGAATGGTCGGGCATGTCGCCGGATCACTCCGTCGGGTGATCTGCCGCTTACCCATAGTCCGTTCGGACCATTCAAGATTGGGCCCGTCGGGGGTGTTGCACTGTGCCCACCTTCCGTAACGTCCTCAACTGGCAGCGGTGAATATGCCGCTACCGCCGTGGGGGAGCCTCGATTCGGGAGAGGACGGCGCCGGGATGGGCTGGGTTACCGACTGGAGTGCGCAGGCAGCCTGCCGCACTACCGATCCGGATGAACTGTTCGTTCAAGGAGCGGCACAGAACAGGGCCAAGGCGGTGTGCACCGGATGTCCGGTGCGGACCGAGTGCCTGGCCGACGCGCTCGACAATCGTGTCGAGTTCGGAGTATGGGGCGGAATGACCGAGCGGGAACGACGCGCGTTGCTGCGCCGACGTCCCACCGTCACCTCGTGGCGACGGCTGCTCGAAACCGCCCGCACGGAGTACGAACGCAGTACGGGCATCCTCACCATGGATGTCGACGCGGAGATCGACGTTCCGTACGAGACGTACGCGGCGGCCGGGTAGATCACCCGGGCACCACGTCGTACGAGAACCCTGCGAACGCCTACGCTCCGGCCGGTACCCCGGCCGCGAGGCACTCTCCGATGGCCCGCAGCCCGGCGAGGTCGTGCACGTCGCCGGGCAGGGCGGTCACTTCTGTCACCGCCACTTCCGGGTGCAGAGAGGTGAAGCGATCGCGTGTGCGCCGTTCACGCGCGATCACCTGCATCCGTTCCGCATGCAGACGCAGCAGTCCTGCCGTGACCTCGTCCACGTCGGGGGAGCCGTCGTCGGCGGCGTCACGAAGTCCAGCTTTCCCGGACTCCTGATCGACAATGCCGCCCTCTTCAAGATTCTCTGCGGCGGCCAGGGCCCGTTCCGCCGAGAGTTGGCCGGCGCCGCTCCCGTGGACCCGGTTCAACACCAGGCCGGCCAGCGGCATCCGTTCCGCCGCGAGCCGTTCCACGAAGTACGCCGCCTCGCGCAGGGCGTCCGGTTCGGGCGCCGCGACCACGAGGAAGGCCGTACCGGGGGCCTGGAGCAGCCGGAACGTCGCGTCCGCGCGGGTGCGGAACCCACCGAACATCGTGTCCATCGCGGCCACGAAGGTCTGCACGTCCTTCAGCAGCGAGGCCCCCATCAGCTTGCTCAGCGTGCCCGTCATCATCGACATGCCGACATTGAGGAACTTCATCCCGGCCCGGCCGCCGACCTTCGCCGGGGCCATCAGCACCCGGATGAACTTCCCGTCCAGGAAGGACCCGAGGCGCTTCGGCGCGTCGAGGAAGTCCAGCGCGGACCGGCTCGGTGGGGTGTCGACGATGATGAGGTCCCAGTCGTCCCGGGCCCGCAGTTGGCCCAGCTTCTCCATCGCCATGTACTCCTGCGTGCCCGCGAAGCCGGCCGACAGGGACTGGTAGAAGGGGTTCGCCAGGATCGCCCGGGCCCGCTCGCCGTCCGCGTGCGCCTCGACGATCTCGTCGAAGGTCCGCTTCATGTCCAGCATCATGGCGTGCAGTTCGCCGGTTTCGCCACCCCCCTCCAGGGGGACCCTGCGCGGGGTGTTGTCCAGGGAGTCGATGCCCATGGACTGGGCCAGCCTGCGGGCCGGGTCGATGGTCAGCACGACGGCCTTGCGGCCGCGTTCGGCGGCCCGTACGCCGAGCGCGGCGGCCGTGGTGGTCTTGCCGACGCCGCCCGAGCCGCAGCACACCACGATCCGGATGCTCGGGTCGTCCAGCAGCGCGTCGACCGCCAGCCTCGGCGGCGTGTCCAGGCCCATGGTGTCCACTCCCTCGCTCATTCGGCGTCCGCCTGCTTGCGCAGCTCCGCGGCCAGCTCGTACAGCCCGGCCAGCTCCATCCCCGCCCCGAGCAGGGGAAGTTCGTACGTCGGCACGTCCAGCTCCGCGAGCGTGGCGCGCTGTTCGCGCTCCAGCCGGACCCGGCCCGCGTGTTCCGCGGCCTGCGCGAGCAGCGGCTCCACCAGCCGCTCGGCCAGCCCGCCGCGGCGGGAGCCGCCCAGACCGGCCCGGGACAGGGCCTGCGCGATCTCGGCCCGGTGCTCGCCGACCGCGGAGCGCAGGGTGTCCTCGTCCAAGTGGTGCGGGCGCACCATGTTCACGACGACGCGGCCCACCGGAAGGCCGGCTTCCCGCAGTTCCGCGATGCCGTCCGCGGTCTCCTGGACGGGCATCTCCTCCAGCAGCGTGACCAGGTGTACCTCGGTCTCCGGGGACTTGAGCACCTTCATGACGGCCTGGGCCTGGTTGTGGATCGGCCCGAACCGGGCGAGCCCGGCGACCTCGTCGTTGACGTTCAGGAAGCGGGTGATCCGCCCGGTGGGCGGGGCGTCCATGATCACGTGGTCGTAGACGAACCTGCCGGCCTTGTCCTTGCGCCGCGCGGCCTCGCACGCCTTGCCGGTCAGCAGGACGTCCCGCAGGCCGGGCGCGATGGTCGTCGCGAAGTCGATCGCGCCGAGCTTCTTGAGCGCGCGGCCCGCCGAGCCGAGCTTGTAGAACATCTGGAGGTAGTCCAGCAGCGCCCGTTCGGCGTCGATGGCGAGCGCGTACACCTCACCGCCGCCCCCGCCGGGCGCGACGGCGATCTTCCGCTCCTCGTAGGGGAGCGCTTCCGCTCCGAACAGTTGTGCGATGCCCTGCCTGCCCTCGACCTCCACCAGAAGTGTCCGCCTGCCCTCGCGTGCGAGGGCGAGCGCGAGTGCCGCGGCGACCGTGGTCTTGCCGGTGCCGCCCTTGCCGCTGACCACCTGGAGCCTGCTCACAGCGTCCGAGCCTAACGACTCGGTCCACGGGCCGCGCATGAGGCCCGCACGACAGGCGTTACGCTCGCCCCCATGACCAAGAAGTTCGAATACGCGACGGTCCCCCTGCTGGTCCACGCCACCAAGCAGATCCTGGACACCTGGGGCGAGGACGGCTGGGAGCTCGTCCAGGTCGTGCCCGGCCCGAACAACCCCGAGCAGCTCGTGGCCTACCTCAAGCGGGAGAAGGCATGAGCGGCGTCGTCGACGCGAAACTGGCCGAGCTCGGCCTGACGCTGCCGGACGTCGTTCCTCCGCTGGCCACCTACCAGCCGGCCGTGCGCTCGGGTGACTACGTGTTCACCTCGGGCCAGCTGCCCATGGTCAAGGGCACCCTGCCGATGACCGGCAAGGTCGGCGCCGAGGTGTCCGCCGAGCAGGCCAAGGAACTCGCCGCGACCTGCGCACTGAACGCGCTGGCGGCCGTGAAGTCCGTGGTCGGTGACCTCGACAAGATCGCCCGCGTCGTCAAGGTCGTCGGCTTCATCGCCTCCGCCCCGGACTTCACCGCCCAGCCGGGCGTGCTGAACGGCGCGAGCGAGCTGCTGGGCGCCGTCCTCGGCGAGAAGGGCGTCCACGCCCGCAGCGCGGTCGGTGTGGCGGTCCTGCCGCTCGACGCCCCCGTCGAGGTCGAGATCCAGGTCGAGCTGGTCCCCGGAGCCTGACCCGAGCCCCGCACCGCGCGGGTCTGCGGCAAGGGGCCGCTGCTCGCGCAGCGGCCCCTTCCGCTTCCCCGGGGGCCGCCACGCCGCCCGCGGGGACGTCGCCCGCTTCGCCGTCGGGGCAGGTCACCGCGGGTGCCCCTCGAACATCGGGCCGGATGGTCGTAGCATCCGGCCATGCCGAACGGTCAGCACGGTCAGTCGTCGTCCAGCCCCGCCGGGGGTCAGTGGTACCCCCCGGAGTGGCCCGACCGCATCCGCGCGCTCGCGGACGGATCGCTCACCCCGGTCGCGCCCAGACGCGCCGCCACGGTGATGCTGCTGCGCGACACCCCCGCCGGCCCCGCCGTGCACATGCTGCGCCGCCGCTCCTCAATGGCCTTCGCGGGCGGCGCCTACGCCTACCCGGGCGGCGGGGTCGACCCCCGCGACGAGGACCACCGCATCGGCTGGGCCGGCCCGGACCAGGACGCCTGGGCCGCACGCCTCGGCACCGATGCCGCCTCCGCGCAGGCCATCGTGTGCGGAGCCGTACGGGAGACCTTCGAGGAGGCCGGGGTGCTGCTCGCGGGGCCGACCGCGGACACCGTCGTCGGCGACACCACCGGGGACGACTGGGAGGCCGACCGGCAGGCCCTCGTGGGCCGCGAGCTGTCCTTCGCCGAGTTCCTCGACCGGCGCGGCCTGCTGCTGCGCTCCGACCTGCTCGGCGCGTGGGCCCGCTGGATCACCCCGGAGTTCGAGCCCCGCCGCTACGACACGTGGTTCTTCGTCGCGGCCCTCCCGGAGGGGCAGCGCACCCGCAACGCCTCCACCGAGGCCGACCGCACCGTCTGGATCGGCCCCGCCGTCGCGGCCGACGGTTACGACAAGGGCGAGCTGCTGATGATGCCGCCCACCATCGCGACGCTGCGTTCGCTGGAGCCGTACGGGAGCGCCGCGGCGGCGCTCGCGGGCGCCGCAGCGCAGGACCTGACCGCCGTCGTGGCCCGGGCCGCCCTGGTGGACGGCGAGCTGGTGCTCAGCTGGCCGGGCCACGACGAGTTCACCAAGCGCGTCCGTTCCGACCGGCCGGGGGCCCCCTCATGACCGACGCCGCAGCCCTGCCGGGCCAGCCCCGCGGAGTGGTCTCCTCCGGGCCCGCGACCGCCCGCGCGGTCAACGTCCTGGCCCCCAACGCCTCCGCCATGACCCTGGACGGCACCAACACCTGGCTGGTCGGCGAGCCGGACTCCGAGCTGGCCGTCGTCATCGACCCCGGCCCGCTCGACGAGGCCCACCTCAAGGCCGTCATCGCCGCCGCCGAGCAGGCCGGCAAGCGGATCGCGCTGACCCTGCTCACCCACGGCCACCCGGACCACGCCGAGGGCGCGGGCCGCTTCGCCGAACTCACCCGGACCAAGGTCCGCGCCCTCGACCCGGCCCTGCGGCTCGGCGACGAGGGACTCGCCGCGGGGAACGTGATCCGCACCGGCGGCCTGGAGCTGCGGGTCGTGGCCACCCCCGGGCACACCTCCGACTCGCTCTGCTTCCACCTGCCCGCCGACCGGGCCGTCCTGACCGGCGACACCATCCTGGGCCGCGGCACCACCGTCGTCGCCCACCCCGACGGGCGCCTCGGCGATTACCTGGACTCCCTGCGCCGACTGCGCTCCCTCACCGTCGACGACGGCGTGCACACGGTGCTGCCGGGCCACGGGCCGGTCCTGGAGGACGCCCAGGGCGCCGTCGAGTACTACCTCGCCCACCGCGCCCACCGGCTCGCCCAGGTCGAGACGGCCGTGGAGGACGGCTTCGTCACCCCCGAAGCGGTCGTCGCCCGGGTCTACGCGGACGTGGACCGGTCCCTGTGGCCGGCGGCGGAGTGGTCCGTACGGGCGCAGCTGGAGTACCTGCAAGATCACGGACTGATCCCGGGAGGACCGGAATGAGCACGTTCCTCGTGCTGCTCGCCGTACTGGCAGGCGTCGGGTGGGTCGCCTCGTCGGCGACGCTGCGCGCCAAGGCGCTGGAGCACAAGGTCGACCGGCTGGAGCGCCGGCTCGGCTCGGTCCTGGGCCACCTCGGCATCGAGGAGCCGGAGCCGGCCGGGCTGGACGAGGTGCGCGCCCTGGTGCGCGAGGGCCGCACGGTTTCGGCCATCAAGGCCTACCGCGGCATCACCGGCGCGAGCCTGGTCGAGGCGAAGAGGGCCGTGGAGGCCCTGGACGTCACTCGGCGGGCCTGACGGGCCCCCGCTCACTACCGGGGCGACTTCGTGCCCAGCCGGGCCGTGTACTCGTCCGCGAGCCACGGGCCCAGGTCCGCCAGCCAGCGGCGCGTCACCTCCGGGTCCGCGACGGGCTCCAGTGCCACCTCGGCGGCCTCCCGCAGCTGTGCGGCGCGCTCCGGGTAGTAGCGGCCGAACACCTCGGCGGACTCGCGCAGGTCGCTGCTCCAGCCGCCCCACCGGGGCATCACCAGGGTGAACGCGGTGCGCACCAGGTGCCGCGAGAAGAAACGGTTCATCCTGCGGTACTCGGCGGGAGTGGAGGCGGCCCCGGCCCGCTCGCGCCATCGGGGCAGCAGGGCGGCCAGGTCGCCGTTCAGCTCACGGGCCAGCAGGGCGTCCGGACGGTACCGGGGCAGGTGCTCGGCGAGGTCGTCCCCGAGCAGCGGCGTGCACAGGCAGGCGAGGAACCACCCCAGGTCGTGACGTTCCCGCTCGCTCAGCAGCCGGTCCTTGCCGAACAGCAGGATGCCGACGCCGTCGATCTCGGCGAACTCCTCGTCGAGCCCGCGCCCCAGCGCCTCGGTCGTGTCCCGGTCCTCGTCGGTCGGCTCCCGGTGCAGGGCGATCAACAGGTCGAGGTCGGAGCGCCCCGGGCGGGCGGTCCCGCGCGGCACGGACCCGTACAGGTAGGCGCTGTGCAGCCGTTGCCCGTACGCCTCGGCGATCCGGGCCCTGGCGGTCGCGACGAGGGCGGCGAACCCGGGCTGCACCCGGCCCAGGGAGCCCTCCCGCTCGAAGTACCCGTCAGCGTCCAGCCCTCTGTGTTCCATGGCGCCCACTCTGCCCTTCCTTCGGCCGGGGTCCCACGCGTTTTTTTGGAGCCGTCGGCTCTCGTACGTCCGGACGCGTGAAGGGGCCCCGCCCGACCGGGCAGGACCCCTTCACGACGACTGCCGCGGTGCGCGGCGCGGTGCGTCAGCGCGAGCGCTTCGCGAGGCGCTCCACGTCCAGCAGGATCACGGCGCGGGCCTCCAGGCGGAGCCAGCCGCGGCCCGCGAAGTCGGCCAGGGCCTTGTTCACGGTCTCGCGGGAGGCGCCGACGAGCTGCGCGAGCTCCTCCTGCGTCAGGTCGTGGACGACGTGGATGCCCTCCTCGGACTGCACGCCGAAGCGGCGCGACAGGTCCAGGAGCGCCCGGGCCACGCGGCCGGGAACGTCGGAGAAGACCAGGTCGGACATCTGGTCGTTGGTCTTGCGCAGGCGCCGGGCGACTGCGCGCAGCAGCGCGGTCGCGACCTCGGGCCGGGCGTTGAGCCAGGGCTGGAGGTCGCCGTGGCCGAGGCCGAGGAGCTTGACCTCGGTCAGCGCGGTGGCGGTGGCGGTGCGCGGGCCCGGGTCGAAGAGCGACAGCTCGCCGATCAGCTCGCCGGGGCCGAGGACGGCCAGCATGTTCTCGCGGCCGTCGGGGGAGGTGCGGTGCAGCTTCACCTTGCCCTCGGTCACCACGTACAGCCGGTCGCCGGGGTCGCCCTCGTGGAACAGGGCGTCACCGCGTGCGAGGGTCACCTCGCCCATGGAGGCGCGGAGCTCCGCGGCCTGCTCGTCATCGAGCGCCGCGAAGAGCGGGGCGCGCCGCAGAACGTCGTCCACGAGTCTCTCTCCTATGTCGACCAGCCAGGGGACCGCTCCCCATTTTGCCGGACGGCTCAAACAGTGCGATCAATCACAAGGATGCCGGACGGAGGGGCGTGCTGTGCGGCGCGGGACCAATCGGAGTGGTGTTACCTGAGGTCCGGGCGGGTGTCAGCGGCCGGCCTTAGGCTGGCCGGGTGTCCAATAAGCCGGTGAGAGCACAGGCCAAGGGGTCCGCAGGAGTGACGGCGACCCGAAATTCAGCCGTGGGCGAACAAGCCCCCGTGGCGGCGCCGAGGAAGGCCCCGCCCGCCCCCCAGGGCAAAGTTTCGGCCAAGAAACCGAGGTCGGTGGCTTCCGCGAAGCCGGAATCGCACCTGGCGATGGTCCGCCGGGCCCGCCGGATCAACCGGGAACTGTCCGAGGTGTACCCGTACGCCCATCCGGAGCTCGACTTCCGCAATCCCTTCGAGCTGCTGGTCGCCACCGTGCTGTCCGCGCAGACCACCGACCTCCGGGTGAACCAGACGACCCCGGCCCTCTTCGCCGCCTACCCCACGCCCGAGGACATGGCGGCGGCCGCTCCCGAGGACCTGGAGGAGATCATCCGACCGACCGGGTTCTTCCGGGCGAAGGCGAAGTCCCTGCTCGGCCTCTCCCAGGCCCTGCGGGACACCTTCGGCGGCGAGGTGCCGGGCCGCCTCGACGACCTCGTCACCCTCCCGGGAGTCGGCCGCAAGACGGCGAACGTGGTCCTCGGCAACGCCTTCGGAGTCCCCGGGATCACCGTCGACACCCACTTCGGGCGCCTGGTGCGCCGCTTCAAGTGGACCGAGCAGCAGGACCCGGAGAAGGTCGAGGCGGAGATCTGCGCGATCTTCCCCAAGAGCGAGTGGACGATGCTCTCGCACCGCGTCGTCTTTCACGGCCGCCGCATCTGCCACTCCCGCAGACCCGCCTGCGGCGCCTGCCCCATCGCCCCGCTCTGCCCGTCGTACGGAGAGGGCGAAACGGACCCGGAGAAGGCCGAGAAGCTGCTGAAGTACGAGAAGGGCGGCCAACCCGGCCAGCGCCTGACCCCGCCCCCGGACTACCCGGGCCTGCCGGCTCCGCCGCTGGGGGCCCGTACGGAGGCCTGAGCGCCGGTGCGCCGGGTACGGAGGTACGAGGAGCCGGTGGCCCCTCGTACCTCCGTACGGGGCGTCGCGGAACGAATCGGTACCCGGACCGCGTTCAGCGGTGTGGGAGAACACGGACAGGGGTGCCTATGACGCGCGGGACACGGGACGAGACCACGGTGGCCCCGGCCGCCCCCGAGGTCCCGCCCCTGACGACCACCGGCCTGCCCGCCTGGCTGGACCCCGTGGTGGCGGTGGCCCGGACCGTGCGACCGCACCAGCTCAGCCGCTTCCTGCCCCCCGAGGACGGCCGGGGCCGGCAGTCCGCCGTACTGATCCTCTTCGGCGAGGGCCCGCGCGGTCCGGAGCTGCTGCTCCAGGAACGCGCCGGCACCCTGCGCTCGCACGCGGGCCAGCCCTCCTTCCCGGGTGGCGCCCTCGACCCGGAGGACGGCGACCCCCACACCACCGGCCCGCTGCGTGCCGCGCTGCGGGAGGCCGTGGAGGAGACGGGGCTCGATCCGTCGGGGGTCCAGCTCTTCGGGGTGCTGCCCCGGCTCTACATCCCGGTCAGCGAGTTCGTGGTGAGCCCGGTGCTGGGCTGGTGGTGCGAGCCCTCCCCGGTCGGCGCGGTGGACCCGGCCGAGACGGCCCGGGTCTTCACGGTGCCCGTGGCGGATCTCACGGACCCGGAGAACCGGGTCACGGTGGTCCACCCGGGCGGGTACCAGGGCCCCGCGTTCCTGGTGGAATCGGCCCTGGTCTGGGGCTTCACCGCCGGGGTGATCGACCGGATCCTGCACTTCGCGGGGTGGGAGCTGCCGTGGGACCGCTCACGTCACGTCCCGCTCGACTGGCGTGCATGAGACGGTGGCCCACGTGAACGTGCTGGACATCCTGTTGCTGGTCGCCGCCGTGTGGTTCGCGATCGTCGGCTACCGCCAGGGGTTCGTCGTCGGCATCCTGTCGGTGATCGGCTTCCTCGGCGGTGGTCTCGTCGCCGTGTCCCTGCTGCCCCTGATCTGGGACCGGGTGACGGACAACGGCACCCAGGTCACCACGACCGTCGTCGTCATCGCCGTCGTCGTGATCATCATCTGTGCCTCGATCGGTCAGGCCCTGACCACCCATCTGGGCAACAAGCTCAGACGCCACATCACCTGGTCACCGGCGCGCGCCGTCGACGCGACCGGCGGGGCGCTGGTCAACGTCGTCGCGATGCTGCTGGTGGCCTGGTTGATCGGGCTGCTGCTCGCGGGGACCTCGCTGCCCACGCTGGGCAAGGAGGTCCGCAACTCCAAGATCCTCCTCGGCGTGTCGGAGGTGCTGCCGGCCCAGGCGAACACCTGGTTCTCCGACTTCAGCACCACCCTCGCCCGCAACGGCTTCCCGCAGGTCTTCAGCCCGTTCTCCAACGAGCCGATCACCGAGGTCAAGGCGCCCGACCCGGACCTGGCCAGCAGCGGCGTGGCCGAACAGGCGAAGCTCTCGATCGTGAAGGTCGTCGGAACCGCGCCCAGTTGCAGCAAGGTCCTGGAGGGCACCGGCTTCGTCTTCGCCCCCGGCAAGGTCATGACCAACGCGCACGTCGTCGGCGGCGTCGGCGAGCCGACCGTCCAGGTCGGCGGCGAGGGCAAGCTCTACGACGGCAAGGTCGTGCTCTACGACTGGGAGCGTGACATCGCCGTCCTGGACGTGCCCAAGCTGAAGGCCCCGGTCCTGGAGTTCGCCGAGAAGGACGCGGCGAGCGGCAGCGACGCCATCGTCGCCGGCTTCCCGGAGAACGGCGCCTACGACGTCCGCGCGGCCCGCGTCCGAGGCCGGATCAACGCCAACGGGCCGGACATCTACCACCGGGGCACCGTCCAGCGCGACGTCTACTCGCTCTACGCGACCGTGCGCCAGGGCAACTCCGGCGGCCCGCTGCTCACACCCGACGGCAAGGTCTACGGGGTCGTCTTCGCGAAGTCGCTCGACGACCCGAACACCGGGTACGCCCTGACGGCGGACGAGATCCGCGAGGACATCCGCATCGGCCGGACCGCCGACCGACGGGCCGACAGCCAGGGCTGCGCCCTGTGACGGTCGTCGACTGACGTGTGAGGGGGCACCGCGTTCCGCGCGGTGCCCCTGCTGGTTTCGCGGTCTCCCTGCGCGTCTCTACATGCGCGGGTGGCGCAACCTGGCCGAGACCCAGCGGGCCCGACGGCGCAGGATGCGCGGGATACCGAGCCGGGGGTCGTGAAGGTCCCGGCCGGTCCTGTCGTGATCGCCCGGCGCTGTGGCCGAGCGGCGTTCGCGTGCGGTGTCACCGTAGTCGTGCGTCCAGCCCATACAACGAGCTGTGCCCGGGGCCCAAGGTCGGTAATCCCGTGCGGGGCGGCCAATTGGCCTATGCGCGGGGCAATTGAATGCTCGTAAGACAGGCATACGAATCATCCGCGCCGTCCCGTCGCCGCCGCCGGACGGTCCGTCAAGAACCGTCCGACCGGGCCCCGGTGTGCGGCGGGGCCGGTCAGCGGTCGGGCTCGGGGTCTCCCAGCCAGTTCACGAGCTCGGTCGAGAAGGCCGCCGGGTCCTCCTCGTGCGGGAAGTGCCCCAGCCCGTCGAACAGCCGCCAGCGGTAGGGAGCTTCGACGTACTCGCCGGATCCGGCGGCGCTGCGCGTACGCATCACGGGGTCGAGGGAGCCGTGCAGGTGCAGGGTCGGTACCCGCACGGGCCGCTTCATGCGCCGGTTGAACTGGAGTCCGTCCGGGCGGGCCATCGACCGCATCATCCACCGGTACGGCTCGATCGAGCAGTGGGCCGTGGAGGGGATGCACATCGCCCGCCGGTACACGGCGAGGGCCTCCTCGTCCGCGCCGTCCTCCTGGAAGCGCGGCCCGGACCAGTCGCGGATCAGCCGTCCGACCAAGGCCCCGTCGTCGGCGACGAGTTGCCGCTCCGGGACGAACGGCCGCTGGAAGCCCCAGATGTGCGAACTCGCCCGGGTCTGACCGAAGTCGGCCAGCATCGCCGAGCGCCAGCGGCGCGGGTGCGGCATCGAGGAGACGACCAGCCGGCGCACCAGCTTGGGCCGCATCACGGCCGCCGTCCACGCGAGGTAGCCACCCAGGTCGTGTCCGACGAGTGCGGCGTCCGGCTCGCCGAGGGACCGTACGACGCCGGTGATGTCGAGCGCGAGGTTCGCCGGGTCGTAGCCGCGCGGGGTGCGGTCGCTGCCGCCGACGCCGCGCAGGTCCATGGCGACCGCGCGGTACCCGGCGTCGGCGAGGGCGGTCAGCTGGTGCCGCCAGGTCCACCAGAACTGCGGGAACCCGTGCAGCAGGAGGACCAGCGGGCCTTCCCCGACCTCCGCGACGTGGAACCTCGCGCCGTTCGCCGCGACGTCCCGGTGCGTCACCGGCCGCCCGTCGGGCAGGTCGAGCCGGACCGCCGTGGCGGCGGTGGGCGGGGTACCGGCGTCGGGCGAGGGGGCTGTCATGAGGTCGAGCGTGCCACACCCACGACGTTGTCACTGACCGGGCGCGGGTGCGGCTTGACGGTGCCGACGAGGGCCGCGGTCTGCTTGACGGAGTCGATGGTCTTCACCGGGGGCTTGATCTTCTTGAGCATCCTCATGGCCACCAGCCCGACCAGTGCCGCGAGCAGCACGAACGCGCCGAAGACGATCAGGAAGGACCAGGCGAGACCCAGCCCGAGATTGTGGATGCCGTACGCCGCGGCGAAACTCCCCACCGGGAGGGAGAAGAGCAGCAGCACCCCCGCGACGATCGCCGCGCCGCCGCCGATGCCCGCGCGCTTGACGTCCTGCTTGATCTCCACCTTCGCGAGGGCGATCTCGTCATGCACCAGGGCCGACATCTCGGCGGTGGCCGAGGCGACCAGCTGGCCGAGCGTGCGCTCGGCTCCCGGGGTCCCCTGGTCCTCCACTGCGCTCATCTCTGATCTCCCTCTGTCGTCTGCTGCCGGCGGCTGTCCTGCGTCGTCAGACAGATCATGCCGGACGGTTGGCGCCGGCGCTGGACCCGCCCGGCGCTTCGGAGTCCGCGGGAGCGGCGGCGGCGGCCCTGCGGCGGTGCTCCGCGGCCTTCTCCTCGTAGATCCTCGCCATCCGCAGGTGGTAGTCCGGCTTGTCCTGTTCGTAGATGTCCGGGATGCCGTCGAGGTCCTCGTCGCGCTCCTCCGCCTCGGTCAGGGCCCGGTACTTGCGGTCGCGCATCTTCAACAGGACGCTCGCGATGATCGCCGCGATGAGGGAGCCGATGAGGACCGCGGCCTTGACCTCGTCCATCAGGACGGCGTCCTGGGGAAAGGCGAGTTCGCCGATCAGCAGGGACACGGTGAAGCCGATGCCGGCCAGCGAGGCCACCGCGAACACGTCGGGCCAGGCCAGGTCGTCGTTCAGCTCGGCCTTGGTGAAGCGGGCGGCGAGCCAGGTGCCGCCGAAGATGCCGACCGTCTTGCCGACGACCAGGCCGAGGACCACGCCGAGGGTCTCGGGGCGGGTGAAGACCTGCGCGATCGAGTCGTCGGAGAGCGAGACCCCGGCGGAGAACAGGGCGAAGAGGGGGACGGCCAGTCCGGCGGACAGCGGCCGGACCAGGTGCTCGATGTGCTCGCCGGGGGAGTGCTCCTCGCCGTCCCGGCGGGTGCAGCGGAGCATCAGGCCCATGGCGACGCCGGCGATGGTGGCGTGGACGCCGCTGTTGTACATCAGTGCCCAGATGACCAGGGCGAGCGGGACGTAGACGTACCAGCCGCGGACGCCGGTGCGGAGCAGGAACCAGAACAGGACCAGGCCGACGACGGCTCCGCCCAGTGCCAGGAAGTCGATCCGGCTCGTGAAGAACACCGCGATGATCAGGATGGCGAAGAGGTCGTCGACGACGGCGAGGGTCAGCAGGAAGGCACGCAGCGCGGACGGCAGGGAGGTGCCGATGACCGCGAGGACGGCGAGCGCGAAGGCGATGTCGGTGGCGGTGGGGACGGCCCAGCCGTCCATGGAACCGTTGCCGAACGTGTTGACGAGTACGTAGACCAGCGCGGGTACGGCCATGCCGCAGAGCGCGGCGATCACCGGGAGGGCCGCGGCCTTGGCGTCGCTGAGGTCGCCCGCGACGAGTTCGCGCTTGAGCTCGACGCCCGCGACGAAGAAGAAGATCGCGAGCAGGGCGTCGGCCGCCCAGTGTTGGAGCGAGAGGTCGAGGCCGAGGGAGGCGGGCCCGATGTGGAAGGAGCGGACGCTGTCGTAGCTGTCCGAGATACCGGGGATGTTCGCCCACATGAGGGCGGCGATCGCGGCCACGAGGAGCAGGACGCCGCCGACGGTTTCGGTGCGCAGCGCGTTCGCGACGAAGCGCGCCTCGGGGAGCGAGAGGCGACCGAGGAACTTGCGGGTGGGCGTGGGGGTGGCCACGGTGGGAAACCTCCGGGTGGTCGACGGCATGGCAAATGCTGTTGCCGACCAGACTTCCCGGCGCACCCTGAGACTTTCGGACGTCAAGAATTGACGCTTCTCTTACTTTACAGGGTGCGCGCGGTCGTATCAGGTGATCTTCACCTTAAACGGGAGGGGGGCGCCCGGCGCGTTGTGCGCCGGACGCCCCGGTGTTCCTCACCCGCTGTGCGTCGGTCTCCCGGGCGTTTCCCGCCCGCTGCCGTCAGTCCTCGTCGGAGGCGCTGGGCAGCTTGTTCTGGATCAGGTCCATGACGGAGGAGTCGGCCAAGGTGGTGACGTCGCCGACCGCGCGGTTCTCCGCCACGTCGCGCAGCAGACGGCGCATGATCTTGCCCGAACGGGTCTTCGGGAGCTCCTGCACCGGCAGGATCCGCTTCGGCTTCGCGATCGGGCCGAGCGTGGCACCGACGTGGTTGCGCAGCTCGCCGACCAGGGTGTCCGTCTCCGTCGCGCTGCCGCGCAGGATGACGAAGGCGACGATGGCCTGCCCGGTGGTCTCGTCGGCCGCACCGACCACGGCCGCCTCGGCGACGGCAGGGTGCGAGACGAGGGCGGATTCGACCTCGGTCGTCGAGATGTTGTGGCCGGACACCAGCATCACGTCGTCGACGCGGCCGAGCAGCCAGATGTCGCCGTCGTCGTCCTTCTTGGCGCCGTCCCCCGCGAAGTACTTGCCCTCGAAGCGGGACCAGTAGGTGTCGATGAAGCGCTGGTCGTCGCCCCAGATGGTGCGGAGCATCGACGGCCACGGCTCGGTGAGGACCAGGTAGCCGCCCCCGCCGTTGTCGACCTCGTGCGCCTCGTCGTCCACGACGGTGGCCGAGATGCCCGGCAGGGCGCGCTGGGCGGAGCCCGGCTTGGTCTCGGTGACGCCCGGCAGCGGGGAGATCATCATCGCGCCGGTCTCGGTCTGCCACCAGGTGTCCACGATCGGACAGCGGTCGCCGCCGATGTGCTTGCGGTACCAGATCCAGGCTTCGGGGTTGATCGGCTCGCCGACCGAGCCCAGCACGCGCAGGCTCGACAGGTCGAACTTCGCGGGGATGTCGTCGCCCCACTTCATGAACGTGCGGATCGCCGTGGGCGCGGTGTAGAGGATGGTGACGCCGTACTTCTGGACGACCTCCCAGAACCGGCCCTGGTGCGGGGTGTCCGGGGTGCCCTCGTACATCACCTGGGTGGCGCCGTTGGCGAGCGGCCCGTAGACGATGTAGGAGTGGCCGGTCACCCAGCCGATGTCGGCGGTGCACCAGTAGACGTCGGTGTCCGGCTTCAGGTCGAAGACGGCGTGGTGGGTGTACGCGGCCTGCGTCAGGTAGCCGCCCGAGGTGTGCAGGATGCCCTTCGGCTTTCCCGTGGTCCCCGAGGTGTACAGGATGAACAGCGGGTGCTCGGCGTCGAAGGCCTGCGGGGTGTGCTCGGTCGACTGGCGGCCGACCACGTCGTGCCACCACACGTCCCGGCCCTCGGTGAAGTCGGTGTCCTGGCCGGTGCGGCGCACCACGAGCACGTGCTCGACCTGCGGGCACTTGCCGACGGCCTCGTCGATGGCGGGCTTGAGCGCGCTGGGCTTGCCGCGGCGGTAGCCGCCGTCGGCGGTGATCACCAGCTTGGCGTCGGCGTCCTGGATGCGGGAGGCGACGGCGTCGGCGGAGAAGCCGCCGAAGACCACCGAGTGGGCGGCGCCGACGCGGGCGCACGCCAGCATCGCGACGACGGCCTCGGGGATCATCGGCAGGTAGACGGCGACCCGGTCGCCGGCCCGCACACCGAGCTCGGTGAGGGCGTTGGCGGCCTGCGAGACCTCGTCCTTGAGCTGGGCGTAGGTGATCGAGCGGCTGTCGCCGGGCTCGCCCTCGAAGTGGATCGCGACGCGCTCGCCGTTGCCGGCTTCGACGTGTCGGTCCACGCAGTTGTACGCGACGTTGAGCTTGCCGTCCGCGAACCACTTCGCGAAGGGCGGGTTGCTCCAGTCGAGCGTCTCGGTCGGCTCCGTGTCCCAGGTCAGCCGCCGGGCCTGCTCGGCCCAGAAGCCCAGCCGGTCCGCGTCGGCCTGCGCGTACGCCGCCTCGGTCACGTTGGCGGCGGCGGCCAGAGCGGCGGGCGGTGCGAACCGACGCTCCTCTTTGAGCAGATTGGCCAGGCTGTCATTGCTCACGACATCTCCCTTTCCCAGGGTGTCCGTTGTGTCCCCGGGCATAGCTCATCAGTTCAGACGCCCAGGTGACAAGGGGTAGCCGGAAATTGGTTTAGACCTATACCACGGCTGGGCCCGTGCTGAGGACGACGCACGAATGGCCCCTTCCCGCCGCAGGGCGCGGGAAAGGGCCATCCGCTTACACGGTTTCGGGAGCGTATCGGTTCAGGTGCGCCGCGTCTCAGACGCCCTGACCGACGCTGTCGAAAACCCGACAGTCGAAGAAGTCCTCACCGTCGGACAGCAGGTACGCCTGTGCCTCGCCCACGTGGAAGTACATGCCGTGCAGTTCCAGCGTGCCCTCGGCGAGCCGCCGGGCCACCGACTCGTGGGCCCGCAGGTGCTCCAGTTGCTGCACCACGTTGGTCAGGCACAACTGCTCCACGGCGTCGGCCGGGAGCCGTCCCGAGATCCGGGCCCAGGCGTGGTGCCGGCTGCCCATCCGCTCCAGGCTGGGCAGGCCGTGCCGCAGCCAGCGGCGCAGCGGGGTCATGGGGGCCTCGGGGTGGGAGTTCAGCAGGGCCTGCATGGCGCCGCAGCCCGAGTGCCCGCAGACGGTGATGCTGTCGACCTTGAGCACGTCCACCGCGTACTCGATGGCGGCGGCGACGGAGTCGTCGGTCGACTCGGCGCCGGGCAGCGGGACCAGGTTGCCCACGTTGCGGACGGTGAACAGGTCCCCGGGGCCGCTCGCGGTGATCATGCTGGTCACCAGACGGGAGTCCGCGCAGGTCAGGAAGAGCTGCGACGGCTGCTGGCCCTCGCGCGCCAGCCGAGCCAGTTCGTCGCGGACGTGGGGCGCGGTGTCCCGCTGGAAGGCGCTGATGCCGCTGGCCAGTTGGCCCGCGCCGCGCCGCCGGGCGGCGGCCGGCATCACGGTCGACCCGGGGAGCGTACGGGACTTCGCCGCGTCGGAGTCCGCCGGACGGTCGGCGTTCGCGCCGCCGGCGGTGGCCGCGCTGACGGCGCGGTGATCGCAGTGGTTCTGCCAGGGCGTCCAGGGGCGGCAGCACTGGTGCGTCCCGCGCGCGGCCGGTTGGGCGCGGTCCCGGCTGTCGGTCGTGCGGCCGGTCCGGCCCGTTCCCGAGGCCGGGTGGTCCCCGGAGATCGCGGCGCCGGCGCGGCCGGTGAGTTCGAGCGAACCGCCGTGTGCCCGGTGGGATTCCTGCCAGTCGTGCAGGGCCTCGTAGGCGGCGTGGTCCATGAAGGAGCCGTCGAACTCGATCACCGCGTGGCTCTTGTGCGGGATCTGGTTGAGCACCCGGCTCAGCCGGGGCACCGCGAGGAAGGTCAACTGCCCGCGCGCCTGTACGTGGTGGACGCCGTCCAGCTCCTCCAGGGTGATCCGGGTCCGGGCGAGCCGGTGCAGGGCCACCGCGACGGCCACGGCGATGCCGATCGCCACCCCTTCCAGGACCCCGCCCAGCACGACGGCCACGATGGTCGTCGCGTAGACAAGGACCTCGCGGTGCCGGGTGACCGTACGCAGGTGCGTGATGGACACCATCTGGATTCCGACGGCCATCACCAGCGCGGCCAGCGCGGCCAGCGGGATCAGATCGAGGACCGGGACGAGCAGGCCGGCCGCGACCAGCACCCACAGGCCGTGGAACATGGACGATCTGCGGCTGACGGCGCCGGCCTTGACGTTGGCCACGCTGCGGACCGCGACCCCCGTCACCGGCAGGCCGCCCAGCGCCCCGGACACGATGTTCGCGGCGCCCTGACCGCGCAGCTCGCGGTCGAGGTCGGCGCGGGGCGGACGGTTCTCCGTACCGCGCTCGGAGGCGATCAGCTTGTCGGTGGCCACGGAGGACAGCAGGGACTCCACACTGCCGACCAGCGTGATCGTCAGTACGGCGGCGATCAGGCCGAGCACGGGCCCCTCGGGCAGCTCCGGCAGGGCGTGGCTGCGCCACGAGGGGAGGTCGACGCGGGGCAGGGTGAGCCCCGCGAGGGCGGCGAACGCGGTGGCCGCGGCGACCGCGGCCAGGGCCGCCGGCACCTTCCGTAGGGCCGCGCCGAGCCGCCCGGGCAACCGGGGCCAGCCGAGCAGCACGCACACGGTCAGCGCGCTCACGCCGAGCGCCGCCGGATGGAGGTCGGCCAACTGGCCGGGCAGTCCCTGGACGTTGGCCACGGCGGAGCTCTGCGGGGTGCCGCCGAGCACGATGTGCAGCTGGGCCAGGGCGATGGTCACGCCGATGCCGGCGAGCATGCCGTGCACGATCGCGGGACTCACCATGAGCGCCGACCGGGCGGTCCGCAGGAAGGCCAGCCCGAGCTGGCAGCAGCCGGCCAGCACGGTGATGGCACAGGTGGTGCGCCATCCGTAGCGCTGGATCAACTCGGCGGTGACGACCGTAAGTCCGGCCGCGGGCCCGCTCACCTGGAGTGGGGCACCGCCGAAGCGGCCGGCCACGATGCCACCGACCGCGGCGGCCACCAGCCCCGCTTGCAGCGGTGCTCCGGTGGCGAGCGCGATACCGAGGGAGAGCGGCAGGGCGATCAGGAAGACGGCGATGGACGCCGACAGGTCCGCGGAGAGCTTCCCGTGCGGCCCGGGGGCGCCGTTGGCGCCTCTGGTGCCCCGGCGGCTCTTGGCGTCGGGTGGGGCTGTCGTCGGTGCGTGGATCGTGCTGGGGGTGGCCGGGCTGGGCACGGCCGGGATGGGGGTTGTCATGGGTTCCCGTCTCCTCTGAGGAGGGATGAAGCGGCGGGAGTCTCAACACTCGGTAAATGGATGGTAATGGAGAGTAAAGGGAAGGTGGGGGTAATTGGGGCAAATGGTCTATGAATTAGCCCCCAGGGGTGAATAAGCATTTTGTCCGGCTTGTCATACCGTCCTGAAATCGCCCCTCGTGGGACGTTGCGGCGCGGAAGTCCTGCGTTGGGAACTGCGAGGGAGAGGTGTGCGGATGATCGCCGCCACGAAGAAGATCGCCGGAGGCCTGGTCGCCACGGCCCTGGTGCTCGGCGCCGCCGGGTGCAGCACGTCCGAATCCGTGAAGCCCACCGGTGGCCCGAACGCCAAGAAGGCCGCCGTCCCGGAGGCCCCCGGCAGCGTCATGCGGCCGATCGGGGACGGCTCCACCGCCTACACCGGTCCCCAGCCGAACGTGGTGAAGCCGCAGAAGCTGAAGGCGGGCGAGAAGCCGCCGCAGTTCGTGGTCTTCTCGTGGGACGGGGCCGGCGAGGACAGCCAGAAGCTCTTCTCGCACTTCCGCGAGGTGGGGAAGAAGTACAACGCGCGGATGACCTACTTCCTCAGCGGGGTGTACCTGCTGCCTGAGGAGAAACGTTCCCTTTACACCGCCCCGCAGCACGACTCCGGCCGCTCCGACATCGGCTTCGGCGACTTGCAGGGCATCAAGGACACCGCCTCCCAGGTTCGGGCCGCCTGGCTCGAGGGCAACGAGATCGGCACTCACTTCAACGGCCACTTCTGCGGACCCGAGGGGGGCGTCGGCACCTGGTCCGTGGAGGAGTGGAAGAGCGAGATCAATCAGGCCAAGTCCTTCGTCAAGAACTGGAAGACGAACGCGGGACTCAAGGACATGGAAGCCCTGCCCTTCGACTACGACAAGGAGCTCATCGGAGCCCGCACCCCCTGCCTCGAAGGGCAGAAGAACTTCATGCTGGCCGCGAAGGACATGGGCTTCCGCTACGACTCCAGCGGCATCAGCAAGCAGATCTGGCCCAAGAAGACGGACGGTCTCTGGGACATCCCGCTCCAGTTGGTCCCGATGCCGGGCCGCGCCTTCGACACGCTGAGCATGGACTACAACTACATGGTCAACCAGTCGGGGACCACGTCCCAGGGCGACCCCTCGCAGCACCGGTACTGGGGTGACCAGATGCGCGACGGGCTGCGCCAGGCCTTCGACCGCGTCTACCAGGGCAACCGCGCTCCGCTGATCATCGGCAACCACTTCGAGTCGTGGAACGGCGGCACCTACATGCGTGCCGTCGAGGAGTCGATCAAGAGCATGTGCACCAAGCCCGAGGTCCGCTGCGTCCCGTTCCGCGAGCTCGCCGACTGGCTCGACGCCCAGGACCCCAAGGTCCTGGAGTGGATGCGCACCCTCGACGTCGGGGAGACGCCCAAGGAGGGCTGGAACAAGTTCCTGACCGCGGGGCCGCCGGCCGCGCCGGCCGCCCCGCCGGGTGCTGCCGGGGTCAAGCCGGCTGAGGAGCGGGCTGCGGAGTCGGGCGAGGGCTGACCAACACCCCGTCGCGGATTCCGACGGCCTCGTTCAGGACGAAGCCGGGGTCGACCTGGTCCGCCAGGTCGACCCCGGTCTTGGCGTTCCCCCAGCTCTCCGCGTTCCGCAGGTGGAAGTGCACCATCTGCTCGGTGTACTTGGCCCAGTCCCGGGCGGCGTAGGAGTCCTCGGCCGCGTTCTGGAGGGCCTGCAGGGCGAGCCGGTTGGTCGCCTCCAGCAGCTCGAAGGCGGCCGGCCGGCCCTTCTCCATCGCCCGCACCCAGTCGGAGTGCCCGAAGGTGACCAGCAGGTCCTCGCCCACCTCGTCCTGGAGGAACTCGATGTCCTCCGGCCCCTGCACCTTGTTGCCGACCACCTTGAGCGCGACCCCGAAGTCCCGCGCGTACTCCTTGTACTGGCGGTAGACGGAGACGCCCTTGCGGGTCGGCTCGGCGACGAGGAAGGTCACGTCGAAGCGGGTGAACATGCCCGAGGCGAAGGAGTCCGAGCCGGCCGTCATGTCGACGACGACGTACTCGTCGGGGCCGTCCACCAGGTGGTTGAGGCAGAGCTCGACCGCGCCGACCTTCGAGTGGTAGCAGGCCACCCCGAGATCGGCCTCGGTGAACGGTCCGGTCGCCATCAGCCTGACGGGATCGCCGTCGAGCAGCAGCGTGTGCGCGCAGGCCTCGTAGACCGGGTTGTCCTCGGTGATCCGCAGCAACCGCGAGCCGGTGCCGGGCGGGGTGGTCTTGATCATGCTGTCGGCGGACGCGATGCGCGGGTTGGACCCGCGCAGGTACTCCTTGATGAGGGGCAGGTGCGCGCCCAGGGCGGGCAGCGCGGCGGCCTCGTCCTCGCCGAGCCCGAGGGCCGCGCCGAGGTGCTGGTTGATGTCGGCGTCCACCGCGACGACGGGGGCTTCATTGGCTGCGAGGTGGCGGATGAAGAGGGAGGACAGCGTGGTCTTCCCGCTGCCGCCCTTTCCCACGAAAGCGATCTTCATGTTCACCAAGGGTAGTGGGTCGATCGCGTTCAGTGGTCGAGGTGAGTGAAGAAGACCACTCCAAGGAGGGGTCGGTGCTGAGGGTGAGCAGTGCGTAGGCTCCCTACTTATGAGTAGTGCTTCTGACCCGCTGGCGCCCCTGGGCTCGCTCCCCGGTGTCGCAGAGTCCGTGGATTCCGTACGCAAGGCAGTGGACCGGGTCTACGGGCACCGGGTGATGCGCCGCCGCAGCGCGGAGATCACCTCGGAGGCCGCGCTGCGCGGCGCCCGGGGCAGCGCGGCGCTGTCCGGCGCCGACTGGGCGTTGGAGGAGGTCCGCCGACGTACCGATTTCGGCGCTGAGGCGCAGGCGCGGGCGGTGGGTGCGGCTCTGCGCCTGACCGCCGAGGCCGGTCAACTGCTCAGCATCTGGCGCCAGTCACCCCTCCGGGTCCTGGCCCGCCTGCACCTCGTCGCCTCCGGGTCCACGGAGGCCGGGGACATCGTGGGTCGGCCCCGGCTGGCCGGCGAACCGGTGGACGAGCCCGTGGTGCGGCTCGCGCTGCCCAGCGCCGAGGAAGTGGCCGGACGCCTCGACGGGCTGTCCCGGCTGATCATCGCGGGCGGCTCCGCCCCGGCTCTGATCACGGGCGCGGTCGTGCACGGGGAACTGCTGGCGCTGCGCCCCTTCGGCTCCTACAACGGCCTGGTCGCGCGTGCCGCCGAGCGCATCGTGCTGATCAACAGCGGTCTCGACCCGAAGGCGATCTGCCCGGCGGAGGCCGGTCACGCCGAACAGGGTCGCGAGGAGTACCTGGCGGCCTTCGAGGGCTACGTCTCCGGTACTCCGGAGGGTATGGCGGCCTGGATCGCGCACTGCGGACGGGCGATCGAACTCGGGGTGCGCGAGTCGACGGCCGTCTGCGAAGCCCTCCAGCGCGGCGCCGCCTGAGGGGCGGGGGAGGGCCGGCCGGCCCCCGACATGGGTTGCGGCGACACCGTCTTGCTTTGGTGTCGCCGCTGGCACTTGCGCCCAGTTACCAAGCGTCCTCGATGATTGCCCATCAGGTCGGGAACTTTGCCCGTTCCCTGGTGCGGCTGGCCCGTAATCGACGGGTCGACGTCGCGTGGGTGCTCGGCGTTCGTGCTTCGGTCCGTGGGCCTTACTGCGTTTTAAAGATGATCCTCTCGGATGTTCTTTGGTCTCGCGGGCCGTGATTCCTTTGTACTCCGCTTCCCGGCGGAACGAAACCCCTGGCCACAGTTCTTTACTTTCCCGGACGATTCAGGGCGATCCGGACGTTCCGTTATCACCGCTGGTGGAGCCGACCGCGCCGCGCGGGACGGGGAGGTGCGTCAGGCCGACACGCCGCTCGCGGTTGCCCGCCGGCGGCTCGCGTACCAGACCAGTCCGGCGGTGGCCGCTGCCGCGCCGACGGCCGCCGCGGCGACCAGGGCGGGTCGTGCCGGCATCGACAGTCCGGGCATCCGCTGCTTCAGGCGGACCGGCTTGTTGAACACCAGTACCGGCCACTCGCGGGCGACGGCCTCACGGCGCAACGCCCGGTCGGGGTTCACCGTGTGCGGGTGTCCGACGGCCTCCAGCATCGGCACGTCGGTGACCGAGTCGCTGTACGCGTAGCACCGCGCAAGGTCGTAGCCCTCGGACTCCGCGAGCTCGCGGACGGCCTCCGCCTTCGTCGGGCCGTAGGCGTAGTAGTCGATCTCTCCGGTGAAGCAGCCGTCCTCGCCGACCACCATCCGGGTCGCCACGACCCGGTCCGCCCCGAGCATCTCGCCGATGGGCTCGACGACTTCGGCTCCCGAGGACGAGACGATCACGACGTCACGGCCGGCGGTGTGGTGGGCCTCGATCAGGGACGCGGCCTCGTCGTAGATGATCGGATCGATCAGGTCGTGCAGGGCTTCCGCGACGATCTCCCGCACCTGCTGGACGTTCCACCCCTTGCAGAGGGCGGAGAGGTACTCCCGCATCCGCTCCATCTGGTCGTGGTCGGCGCCACCGGCCAGGAAGATGAACTGCGTGTAGGCGGTGCGCAGCACGGCCCGCCTGTTGATCAGGCCGCCCTGGTAGAAGGACTTGCTGAACGTCAGGGCGCTGGACTTCGCAATGACCGTCTTGTCCAGGTCGAAGAAGGCAGCGGTCCGAGGCGAGGAGTGCGGCAAGGGCTGATTTTCCACGCCCCGAGCATATGCGCCCACCATTCGGCGTAAGGTGCGGCGCGTGGGTTTGCTTGAGAAGGCTCTCGGGTACACCATGGAAGTCACGGATCGTTCGCGACCGTGCTAACCCGGTCTGGCTCCTCCCCCCCCGAGTCGGACCGTGGGGACGACCCCCGCTCTCCCCCCCGGCGGGGGTCGTCGCATGTCCGGACGCGGTTTGCGTCCCGTGTTCACGACCTTCAGTGACCATTTCTTCGGCCCTCCCTCGATGGCCGGCCCTCGTGGCGAAGGCCCTCACCCTCTTAGACTCGTGACGCTGCGTAGTTGTTCCGCAGCGCTCCGGATCTCACCTGATGGTGTGGCGAAGTTATTCACAACCGCCTTCTCATCCACAGTTTTCACGCAAGATCCACTTCAATTTCCGGATCCCTGCACGGTGATTCCAGCCGCGAAGTCCGCGGTTCCTGGATTTGCAGTGAGAAGGGGGCGGAGATCGTGGCTGGATCGAAGTCGTGTGCGGCACCCGATGCCTCGGTGGCCCGTGAGGGCGGCCTGCCCGTCCGTACCGGTGGAACCGGCCCCGTCGGGGGCCGGCCGTTGATCATCACCGAGGATCCGCTGTTGCTCGACGACCTGCTGCGGCTGTGCGCCGCCGCGGGCGCCGAGCCCCATGTGCACCATGCGGTGCCCGAGCCCGCCGGCTCCGGCGCCGATCGGGGCGGGGCCGCCGGGGCGGACGGCGGTCGGGACCCGGCCGGACCGGTCGGGGGCGCCGGTTGGGAGAGCGCCCCGCTCGTCCTCGTCGGGGACGACGCCGCCCGCCGGGTGCGCGGGGCGCCGCGCAGGGACGGGGTGTTCCTCGTCGGGCGGGACCTCGACGACCCCCAGGTGTGGCAGCGGGCCGTCGAGATCGGAGCTGAAGAGGTACTGCGGCTGCCCGACGCCGAAGGCCTGATCGTCGACCGCATCGCCGATGTGGTGGAGGGCGCCGGCCGGCCCGCCCTCGCCGTCGGGGTGATCGGCGGCAGCGGCGGCGCCGGGGCCTCCACCCTCGCCTGCGCCCTCGCCCTTCGGGCCGCCCGGGCCGGGGAGCGCACCATCCTCATCGACGGGGACCCGCTCGGCGGAGGCATGGACGTGCTGCTCGGCGGCGAGAGCGCCGAAGGGCTGCGCTGGCCCGACTTCGCCGCCTCCCGCGGCCGGGTCGGCGCGGGGGCACTGGAGGAGTCCCTGCCGGAACTGCACGCGTTGCGCGTGCTGAGCTGGGACCGCGGGGAGCGGGTGGTGGTGCCGCCCGCCGCGATGCGGTCGGTGGTGGCCGCTGCCCGGCGCCGGGGCGGAGTGGTGGTCGTCGACCTGCCCCGCAGGGTCGACGAGGCCGTGGCCGAGATGCTGGCCCAACTCGACCTGGTGCTGATGGTGGTGCCCGGCGAGCTGCGGTCGGTGGCCGCGGCGGGGCGGGTGGCCGCCGGGGTGCGCATGGTGGCCCGGGACGTCCGCGTGGTCGTGCGGGGCCGCTGCGCCCACGGGCTCGACGCCGAGGCTGTGGCGCGGCTGCTGGACGTACCCCTGGCCGGGGAAGTACCGGTCGAGGTGGGGTTGCCGGGGCGGGTGGCCGAAGGGGAACCGCCGGGCTCGAGGGGCACGTTGGCCCGCTTCTGCGACGGCTTCTGGCAGCGCGCGCTCGGTTCCGCCCAGGGGGTGTCGGCGTGAGCGCGGTCCTGCTGGACGCGGTGCGCCAGCACCTCGCCGAAAGCGGCGGCGAGCCGACCCCGGCCCGGGTGGCCGCAGCCCTACGGGCGCAGGGTCGCCTGCTCGGCGACGCGGAAGTGCTCGGCGTGGCGGCGGAGTTGCGGTCCGAACTCGTCGGCGCCGGGCCGCTGGAGCGGCTGCTCGCCGACCCGGAGGTCACCGATGTGCTCGTCGCCGCCCCGGACCGGGTGTGGGTGGACCGGGGCGGCGGGCTCGAACTGACCGGGGTGACCTTCGCCGACGCCGAAGCCGTACGCAGGCTGGCGCAGCGGCTGGCCGCCGTCGCCGGGCGGCGCCTCGACGACGCCCGCCCCTGGGTGGACGCCCGGCTGCCCGACGGGACCCGGCTGCACGCCGTACTTCCTCCGGTGGCGGTCGGTTCGGCGTGCCTGTCCCTGCGGGTGGTCAGGCCGAAGGCCTTCACCCTGGACGAGTTGGTCGCCGCGGGGACCCTGCCGCCCGGCGGGCAACGCCTCCTGCGGGCGATGGTCGAGGCCCGGCTCTCCTTCCTCGTCTCCGGCGGCACCGGAACGGGCAAGACCACCCTGCTCAGCGCCCTCCTCGGGCTCGTCGGGCCGGCCGAGCGGATCGTGCTGGCCGAGGACTCCGCCGAACTGCGACCCGACCACCCCCATGTGGTGAGGCTGGAGACCCGGCCCGCGAATCAGGAGGGGGCCGGCCTGGTGACCTTGGCGGACCTGGTCCGACAGGCCCTGCGGATGCGGCCCGACCGACTCGTGGTGGGCGAGGTGCGCGGTGCCGAGGTCGCCGACCTGCTGGCCGCGCTGAACACCGGGCACGAGGGCGGGTGCGGCACGGTGCACGCCAATGCCGCCGCGCACGTCCCGGCCCGGTTGGAGGCGCTGGGAACGGCCGCCGGGTTGGACCGGACCGCACTGCACAGCCAGCTGGCGGCGGCGCTGACCCTGGTGGTGCACCTGACCCGCGATCGCAACGGGCGCCGCCGGGTCGCGGAGGTGCACGTACTGGAACGGGACCCGGCCGGGCTGGTGGTGACCGTACCCGCCCTGCGCTGGGGGATCCGCGGCTTCGTGCGGGAGCAGGGCTGGGCGCGGCTGGGTCCGCTGCTGGGAGGTGCCCGGTGAGCGCCGTGCCGATCGGCTCCGTGCCCGTGTTCGCCGGGCTGCTGTGTGCCGGGGCGGCCGCCTGGGTGGTGAGCGGGGGCGATCAGGGGCAACGGCGGGCCCGGCTGGTGCTCGCCGGAGGAGGTGCGGCCCCGCCCGGTGGGCCGGTGCGTGTGCGGCGGTTGGTGGCCGCGGCTCGGGTGTGCGCCGAGCGATGGCGGGAGTGGGCCGGTCCGGCGGGCGCCCTGCTGGTCGCCCTGTGGGGCGGGTCGGTGATCCCGCTGCTGCTGGGGGCGGTGTCCGTGCCGCTGCTGCGGCGCTGGCTGCGAGCCGCGGAGCGCGAGCGTGCCCGTACGGCCAGGGCAGCCGGGGTGATGGCGCTGTGCGGGGCCGTCGTGGGCGAACTGCGGGCAGGGGCGCAGCCCGGGCAGGCGCTCACCGTGGCGATGCGCCGTACGGTCGCGGGCCCCGGCGGTCCGGGGGCGGCGGAGACGGGCGTACTGGCCGCGGCGGCGTTCGGCGGGGACGTGCCCGAGGCGCTGCGCCAGGCGGCGCGGGAGCCGGGCGCGGAGGGGCTGGCCGGGATGGCCGCCTGCTGGCGGGTCTCGGTGGACGGCGGAGCCGGCCTCGCGGCCGGACTGGACCGACTGGAAGGAGCGTTGCGGGCCGAACGGGACCGGGAGGAGTCGCTGCGGGCCCAGTTGGCGGGCGCCAGGTCCACGACGGTCGTGCTCGCGCTGCTGCCGCTCGTCGGCCTGCTGATCGGGACCGGACTGGGAGCCGACCCGCTGCGGGTGCTGCTGCACTCGCCGATGGGGTGGGGCTGCCTGGCGGCGGGCGGGGTGTTGGAGGCGGCGGGGCTGCTGTGGTGCCGACGGATCGTACGGGCGGGGGAGCGGTGATGGACGGGCCGGATGTCCACAGGCTGGGGACGGCGTGCTGTCTGGCGGCGCTGGTGTGGTGGGCGACCTCCGAGCTGTGGGCGGGACTGCGGAGCCGGGCGGCGCGACGCCGGATCGCGAGCCTCTTCCGCTGGGAACAGGGTCGCCGCCGGCCGCGGTGGAAACCCGGGAGCGGGGCGGCGGTCACGGCGTGGGCCGGTCCGGGCGGCGTCCTGGTGGCGAGCTGGTGGGTGATCGGCGGTCCGGGGGGATTCCTGGTGGGGTGTGCGGCGGCCTTCGCGGCGCGGCGCCTGCTGCTCAGGGCCGCGCGGCAGCCGACCGGGGGCGACTCCCGGGAGGCAGAACGACAGTTGCCGTTCGCCGCCGATCTGTTGGCCGCGTGTCTGGCGGCGGGCGCCGGCCCGGTCGAGGCCGCCGAAGTGGTGGGGGAGTCGGTGGGCGGTCCGGTGGGTGAGCGGCTCGCGCTGGCCGGCGCGGAGTTGCGGCTCGGCGGCGAACCAGGTTCCGCGTGGGGGAGGTTGGCCGGGATACCGGGGGCCCGCGCACTCGCGGAGTGCCTGGAGCGGGCCGCACGGACCGGGGCTCCCGCGGCCGAGCCGGTCTCCCGCCTGGCGGCCGGCCTACGGGCGGAACGCATGCGGCAGGCGGGCGCCGGGGCCCAGCGGGCGGCGGTACTCATCACGGCGCCGGTGGGGCTCTGCTTTCTCCCCGCGTTCCTTGCGGTCGGAGTGGCTCCCGTGGTGATCGGAATGGCGTCGGGGCTGCTCTCCGGGGGCTGAAAACAAAAATCACGACCTGAGATGACATCAAGAACGTAATCCCACAGGAGGTTTGTCATGAGGATCATCTGGTTCCGACTGCGTAAGGCTCTGAGCGGTCGTGGCGGCGACACCGGAATGTCGACATCGGAATACGCCATGGGCACGATCGCGGCGTGTGCGTTCGCCGCCGTTCTGTACAAGGTGGTGACGAGTGACGTGGTCTCGACGGCGCTCCAGTCGACCATCGGAAAGGCGCTCGATGTGCCGTTCTGAGCGAAAGCCGGTGGGAAACGCGGACCGGGGCTATGTGACGGCCGAGGCGGCCATGGTGATCCCGGCCCTGGTGCTGTTCGCGGCGTTGCTGGTGTGGGCGCTAATGGCGGCCGCCGCGCAGATCCGGTGCGTGGACGCCGCCCGGGCGGGAGCACGGGCGGCGGCCCGCTCCGAGCCGGCGGAGGTGGCGGTGGCGGCGGCCCGGTCGGCCGCGCCGCCGGGGGCGGAGGTCGAGGTGGAGCGGGCGGGCGACCTGTGGCGGGTCACGGTCGCGGCGCCCGCGCCGGGCCCCGACCGGCTGCCGGTACGAATCGGGGCCCGGGCGGTGGCCCTGGCCGAGGACAGCGTGGGGCCGCCGCCGTGAGCCGGGACCGGGGGTCGGCGACGGTGTGGGCCACGGTGGTCGTCACGGTCCTGGGCGCCGTGTTCGGGGGCGTGCTGCTCCTCGGTCAGGCGGTCGCGGCCCGCCACCGGGCGGGAGCGGCAGCCGACCTCGCCGCCCTGGCGGCGGCCGCGACCTGGTCCCACGGCCCCGCCGCGGCCTGCGCCGCGGCGGCGAGGGTGGCCGGAGCGCAGGGCGCGCGGGTGACGAAGTGCCGGGTCGAGGGCGAGGTCGCCGAAGTCACGGCCCGCGTCCGAGCGGGCCCCTTCGCCCCGGCCCTCCCCTCCCGCGCCGGCCCGCCGCTGGCGGCGCCTCTGCCTCCGGCGGGGAGGGGGTGAGGGGCGCTGGCCTCCGGCCGCGCGAACGGGGCGGGCCGGGAGGCCGCTCGGGGGCCGGGCGGGGGGTCGGTACGGGACCCCGAGTCCCCTCCCGGCCTGGCCCGCTGCGGCGGGTGCGCCGGGTCGGGTCCGGGTCCGGCGGCTCAGGGTCGGATGGTGGGCCTTGGGGCGGCCCGGGAGTCGGAACGGCACCCGGAGGGGCATGGGCCAGGCGGGTGCGCCGGGTCCGGGTCCGGCTGGTCAGGGTCGGACGGTGGACCTTGGGGCGGCCCGGGAGTCTGTGCGGGACCCCGAGTGGCATGGGCCACGCGGATGTGCCGGGTCAGGGTTGGGCAGGTCAGGGCGGGTGGCGGGCCGTGGGGCGGGGCCGGGGGTCGGTGCGGGACCCCGAGCCGCTTCCCGGCCCGGCCCGCTGCGGCGGGTGCGCCGGGTCCGGGTCGGGGTCCGGCTGGTCCGGGCGGGTAATGGGCCGTGGGGCGGGGCCGGGGGTCGGTGCGGGGCCCGGAGCGGCAGGGCCGGGCCCGGTGTGGCGGGGGCGGCGGGGCAGGGAGGTCCGGCAGGGCAGGTTGGGAGGCTGGGATGCCGCTACGGACGGGCCCTGGATGTGGTGACCGAAAGGGGGATTCGGGGCGCGTGCTCGGGGAGTGGCTGGAGGTGGGTCACCCGGGCGGGTCAGCCGTCCAGAAGTGGTTTTCGTGGGCGGGTGGGGCTTCTGGGGAGGACGGAGGGGCGATTTTCGGCCATCTCGGTGATGGGGTGGGGGCGTCTTGCAGTCGACTTCAGAAGAGCCTTTTGGGTTGGTCCGGGATGGTTCGCGCAGTCGCGCGGGGTACGGCCTACAGTCGCCCTGAGGGCGGTTTGTGGGGCCTCGGAGCCTGCCCCCGGCCCGGCATGCCTCGGACCCTGCCCCCGGCCCGGCAGGGCCCGCTGTCTCCTGTGGGGCGCCGGCAAGGCCCTGATGCCCGGGCTGCCGGACCACGCAGGGGCGTCGTCCGGGGGGACGGTCGGCAGTGCTGCCGCTGGCTGTGGCGCGGCGAGGTGCGGCCTGTAGGGACCTGGGTGTCGGTCGGTGGGTCAGGGCGGGGGTGGAGGGGGGGTCGTGGGAGTGAGGAGGCGGGTGAGGAGGCGGATGGCGCCGCGTTTGTGGAGGGGGTCGTTGCCGTTGCCGCACTTGGGGGACTGGATGCAGGAGGGGCAGCCCGCCTCGCACTCGCAGGCGGCGATGGCGTCCCGGGTGGCCGTCAGCCAGGCCCGTGCCGTGTGGAAGGCCCGCTCGGCGAAGCCGGCGCCGCCCGGGTGGCCGTCGTACACGAACACCGTGGGCAGCAGGGTGTCGGGATGCAGCGGTACGGAGACACCGCCGATGTCCCAGCGGTCGCAGGTGGCGAACAGCGGCAGCAGGCCGATGGAGGCGTGCTCGGCGGCGTGCAGGGCGCCGCCGAGGATCTCCGGGTTGATCCGGGCCTCGTCGAGCTGGTCCTCGGTGACCGTCCACCACACGGCCCGGGTCCGCAGGGTGCGCGGCGGCAGGTCCAGCTTGGCCTCGCCGAGCACCTCGCCGGTGATCAGCTTGCGGCGCAGGTAGGAGACCACCTGGTTGGTGACCTCCACGGAACCGAAGCAGAGCCGGGCCGCGCCCCACGGGATCTCGGTCTCGGTCTCCAGGATCGAGATCGCGGTGGTGTCGCGGGCCGTGGTCGAGAACGGCGGGTTCGCCTCCTCGACGAGGGCCACCGAATCCTCCAGGTCCAGGTGCTTGACCAGGTAGGTGCGGCCCTGGTGGAGGTGGACGGCCCCGTCGTGGACGGCGGTGTGGGAGGCGGCCTCGTCGACCGTGCCCAGCAACCGCCCGGTGGCGGCTTCGACGATCTGCACCGGGCGGCCGCCGCCGCCCCGGATGTCGGTCAGGTCCGAGGCGCGCTCGCGGCGGGTCCAGTGCCAGGCCGTCGCCCGGCGCCGCAGCAGCTTCGCGGCCTCCAGCTGGGGCAGCAGGCCGTGCGCGGCCGGGCCGAAGAGGTCCAGGTCCGCTTCGGTCAGCGGCAGCTCGGCGGCCGCCGCGCACAGGTGCGGGGCCAGGACGTACGGGTTGTCCGGGTCGAGGACGGTGGCCTCCACGGGCTGCCGGAACAGCGCCTCGGGGTGGTGGACCAGGTAGGTGTCCAGCGGGTCGTCGCGGGCGATCAGGACGGCCAGCGCGCCCTGTCCGGACCGTCCGGCCCGGCCCGCCTGCTGCCACAGGGAGGCCCGGGTGCCGGGGTAGCCGGTGATCAGGACGGCGTCCAGGCCCGAGACGTCCACGCCCAGTTCCAGGGCGGTGGTCGCGGCCAGACCCAACAGCTCGCCGGAGTGCAGGGCCCGCTCCAGGGCGCGGCGTTCCTCGGGCAGGTAGCCGCCCCGGTACGCCGCGACACGCCGGGGCAGCGAGCGGTCGACCTCCGCGAGCCGTTCCTGGGCGATCACGGCGATCAGCTCCGCCCCGCGCCGGGAGCGGACGAAGGCCACCGTGCGGACCCCCTGGACGACCAGGTCGGTCAGCAGGTCGGCGGTCTCGGCGGTGGCGGTGCGGCGTACGGGGGCGCCCTTCTCGCCCTTGAGGTCGGTCAGCGGCGGCTCCCACAGGGCGAAGACGACCTCGCCGCGCGGGGAGGCGTCGTCGGAGACCTCGGTGACCGGTACGCCGGTCAGCCGGGACGCGGCCGCCGCCGGGTCGCTCGCGGTGGCGGAGGCCAGCAGGAAGACCGGATCGGAGCCGTAGCGGGCACACAGCCGCCGCAGCCGGCGCAGGACCTGGGCGACGTGGGAGCCGAAGACCCCCCGGTAGGTGTGGCACTCGTCGATGACGACGTAGCGCAGGGCCTTCAGGAACGAGGCCCAGCGGGGGTGGGCGGGCAGGATCCCCCGGTGCAGCATGTCCGGGTTGGTCAGGACGTAATTCGCGTACTGGCGCACCCACTCCCGTTCCTCGAACGGGGTGTCGCCGTCGTACACGGCCGGCCGGACGGCGTTGCCCAGCGGCACCGCCAGCTCCCGTACGGCCCGCCGCTGATCGGCGGCCAAGGCCTTGGTGGGGGCCAGGTAGAGCGCGGTCGCACCCCGGCCGTTCGGGGCCTCGGAGCCGTCCGCGAGGGCGGAGAACACGGGGGCGAGGTAGGCCAGCGACTTGCCCGAGGCTGTCCCGGTGGCGACGACCACCGACTCGCCGTCGAGGGCGAGCTCGGCGGCGGCCGCCTGGTGTTCCCACGGATGTTCGATGCCGGCAGCCGAAATCGCCGCCACGACATCCGTTCGGATGCGATCGGGCCAGACCGCATGACGACCCGCCCGAGGGGGCAAGTGCTCCGTATGAGTGATGCGCGCAGCTCGGGAAGGCCCCCGTGACAACCGGTCCAGGACCGTGTCGGGAGTGGGTCGTGCGTCCGCGGGCGCCGTGGGCCGACCGGGGCGGTGAGTGTTGGCCATTGGAACCGAGTGTGTCACTGGCGTGCGGGACAATGGTCCCAAGGCGTCGTGCGCGCCTGCCGGTAAGTGATTGAATGCCATCGCGGCAGCCGATCCCTCCCCTACCTTCGGGTGGGGAGGCCCCTGGGGGGCGCCGCTCGATAGCAAGGTGCTGGAGGATCCGTGGACCTGTCCCTGTCGACTCGCACTGTCGGCGACCGCATGGTCGTAGAGGTCGGTGGCGAGATTGATGTGTATACCGCGCCCAAGCTGCGCGAGCAGTTGGTGGAGTTGGTGAACGACGGCAGCTACCACTTGGTTGTCGACATGGAGCGAGTGGACTTCCTCGACTCCACGGGCCTGGGTGTGCTCGTGGGAGGCCTCAAGCGCGTCCGCGCGCACGAGGGCTCGCTGCGTCTGGTCTGCAACCAGGAGCGCATTCTGAAGATCTTCCGTATCACCGGTCTGACCAAGGTGTTCCCGATTCACACCACGGTGGAAGACGCAGTCGCAGCCACCGACTGACGTGCTCCTGGCGGCTGCCGCCGGAAACGGCGCAGGCGCCGACGAGGAGCGGGGGTACCGGGCCATGGGCGGTCCGGACCCCTGTCAAGTCACGCCCGTAGTCCGAGGGGGACGCACATGGCCACCGTTGAACTGCGCTTCAGCGCCCAGCCCGAACACGTCCGGACGGCCCGCCTGGTCGCGGCCGCCGTGGCGCGCCGGGCCGGGGTGGAGGAAGCCGTGCTCGACGAGGTCCGCCTCGCTGTGGGCGAGGCGTGTTCGCGTGCCGTCGGACTGCACCGGAGCAACGGACTGACCGCGCCCGTCCGGGTGGTGCTGACCGAGGAGGAGAAGTCGTTCTCCATCGAGGTCGGCGACGAGGTACCCGGGCCGCCCGGTGGCGCCATCGACGGCGTTCCGGGCATCGCGGCCGTCCTGGACCCGGACATCGACGGTGAGGACGAGATGGGTCTCGCCGTGATCAGCGGGCTCGTCGACGACGTCTCCGTGTCGGCGGACGAGTTTGGCGGAACGATTCGGATGAGCTGGCCCGTATCGGGGTCCGGGCAGGTTTCGTAGCGTCAGGTCGGCGTTTTCGCCGCCCGGCGTCGCCCCCACCCCTCCACCGGCGTCACCGACACCCGAAAGCCGCCGGGTTCCGCCCGTGCGCCGCGCCCGGGGTGACGTACGTCCCCGCACACGTCCGGCGCACCGCCGGGTGGCGCGGATCGTATCGTCCGATCTTTATCAAGGCCCTGCTGAGCAGGGCCTTTTGCATTTCTCAGAAAAACTCCCTAGATCGTTGATCAGTCGTCAATGCCTTTGTCCCATTACTTCTTTCGAGGGTAATGGAGTGACGTGATCCATTGCTGAGGAGCAAGTGCGGGCCAATTCCGTTTCACGCCCACTGTTTTGATCAGGTCGCGCTCCCTACAATCCGTCCACATCTTGAGCTCATCACGTCAAGGAGGACGAATGACGGGGCTCTTCACCCCTATCGCGCCGGATCGCGCAAACGATCTGGCTGCCGCAGTACTCACCGATGACAATCGGCTCATCGTCATCGTCATCGCCGTCGTCGCGTTGGCGGCGCTCGTCGTCGCCCAGATCCTGACCCGGCAGGTCCTCGCAGCCGACGAGGGCACCGACAGCATGAAGAAGATCGCCGCGGCCGTCCAGGAAGGCGCCAACGCCTACCTGGGACGGCAGTTGCGCACCCTCGCCGTCTTCGCGACGGTCGTCTTCTTCCTGCTCTTCCTGCTCCCCGCCGACGACTGGTCGCAGCGTGGGGGCCGCTCCGGCTTCTTCCTCGTCGGCGCGCTGTTCTCGGCCGCCACCGGCTACATCGGCATGCGCCTCGCGGTGCGCGCCAACGTCCGTGTCGCGGCCGCGGCCCGTGAGGCCACCCCCGCCGAGGGCGAACCGGCCAAGGACCTGATCGAGGTGTCGCACAAGGCGATGAAGATCGCCTTCCGCACCGGTGGTGTGGTGGGCATGTTCACGGTCGGCCTCGGCCTGCTCGGCGCGTCCTGCGTCGTCCTGGTCTACGCGGCCGACGCGCCCAAGGTCCTG
The DNA here is from genome assembly GCF_055574495.1 of Streptomyces sp. NPDC029836. NCBI lineage: Bacteria > Bacillati > Actinomycetota > Actinomycetes > Kitasatosporales > Streptomycetaceae > Streptomyces > Streptomyces sp. NPDC029836. Next base: position 567,482 of record NZ_JBVHZI010000004.1, read on the forward strand.
GAGGGCTTCGGCCTCGGCGCCGCGCTGATCGCCATGTTCATGCGCGTCGGCGGCGGCATCTTCACCAAGGCCGCCGACGTCGGCGCCGACCTGGTCGGCAAGGTCGAACAGGGCATTCCGGAGGACGATCCGCGCAATGCCGCGACCATCGCCGACAACGTGGGCGACAACGTCGGCGACTGCGCGGGGATGGCCGCCGACCTCTTCGAGTCGTACGCCGTCACCCTCGTGGCCGCGCTCATCCTGGGCAAGGCGGCCTTCGGCGACCTCGGGCTCGCCTTCCCGCTGATCGTGCCCGCCATCGGCGTCGTCACCGCCATGATCGGCATCTTCGCGGTCTCCCCGCGCCGGTCCGACCGCAGCGGCATGACCGCCATCAACCGCGGCTTCTTCATCTCCGCGGCGATCTCCCTGGTGCTCGTCGGCATCGCCGTCTACGCGTACCTGCCGGGCACGTACAAGGAGCTCGTCGGGGTCGAGGACGCCGCCATCGCGAACCACCCGGGTGACCCGAGGGTCCTGGCGATCGTCGCCGTCGCGATCGGCATCGTGCTCGCCGCCCTGATCCAGCAGCTGACCGGCTACTTCACCGAGACCAACCGTCGTCCCGTCCGGGACATCGGCAAGTCCTCCCTGACCGGCGCGGCCACCGTCATCCTGGCCGGCATCTCCGTCGGCCTGGAGTCGGCGGTCTACACGGCGCTGCTGATCGGCCTCGGCGTGTACGGGGCCTTCCTGCTCGGCGGTACGTCGATCATGCTGGCGCTCTTCGCCGTGGCGCTGGCCGGCACCGGACTGCTGACCACCGTCGGCGTCATCGTCGCGATGGACACCTTCGGTCCGGTCTCGGACAACGCGCAGGGCATCGCGGAGATGTCCGGCGACGTCGAGGGAGCGGGCGCGCAGGTGCTCACCGACCTGGACGCCGTCGGCAACACCACCAAGGCCATCACCAAAGGCATCGCCATCGCCACCGCCGTCCTGGCCGCGGCCGCGCTGTTCGGCTCGTACAACGACGCGATCGCCGGAGCCGTCAAGGAGGTCGGGGCCAAGGCGGGCGAGATGAACCTCAGCCTCGACATCGCCCAGCCGAACAACCTGGTCGGCCTGATCCTGGGCGCGGCCGTCGTGTTCCTGTTCTCGGGCCTGGCCATCAACGCCGTGTCCCGCTCGGCCGGCGCCGTCGTCCACGAGGTGCGCCGGCAGTTCCGCGAGCACCCCGGGATCATGGACTACACCGAGAAGCCCGAGTACGGCCGCGTCGTGGACATCTGCACCAAGGACGCCCTGCGCGAACTCGCCACGCCCGGGTTGCTCGCCGTCCTCACCCCGATCGCGGTGGGCTTCTCGCTGGGCGTCGGCGCGCTCGGTTCCTTCCTCGCGGGTGCCATCGGCACCGGCACGCTGATGGCCGTGTTCCTCGCCAACTCCGGTGGCGCGTGGGACAACGCGAAGAAGCTCGTCGAGGACGGCCACCACGGGGGCAAGGGCAGCGAGTCGCACGCCGCCGTCGTCATCGGCGACACGGTCGGCGACCCGTTCAAGGACACCGCCGGCCCGGCCATCAACCCGCTGCTCAAGGTGATGAACCTGGTGGCGCTGCTGATCGCCCCGGCCGTGGTCCAGTTCAGCTACGGGGACGACACCAGCCCGACGGTACGGGCCATCGTGGCGATCCTCGCCATCGGTGTGATCATCGGCGCGGTGTACGTCTCCAAGCGCCGGGGCATCGCCGTCGGCGACGAGGGGGAGGACGAGGAAGCGAAGGCCGAGCGGGCCGCCCAGTCCCCGGGCCCGGCGGTGGTGTCCTGACGCCCCGACCACCGGCTCCCGCTCCGGAGCCGCGGCCTTCGGGGCTCCGGCCCCCGGTGTCGCGCGCTCCCGAGCGCTGAACTCCTCGGGCGACCGGCTCGAAGATGCGCCCGAACGGCGGACGGGCGACGCGTAGCGACGCGTCGTCTGTCCGCCTTTGTGCGTCTGCGGAGGGCGGGCGTGTATCTTCCGGGCCGAGAGCCTTCGAAGGGACCAATCCGGTGAACAAGAAGTTTGCGGCCGCGGTGTCCGGCGGTGCGGTACTGATGCTCGTCCTGTCCGGCTGCGGCGGCGACGGGGAAGACGACAGCAAGCAGAAGGCCGACGCCTGGGCCAAGAAGGTCTGTGACAAGTGGGAGCCCGAGCTCACCAAGATCAAGACCACCAATGACGAGTTGAAGCGGGTGGCCACCCAGAGCAACAAGCCCGAAGAGGTCCAGCAGACCGACTCGGCCGCGTTCCAGTCGCTGTCCGACGCCTACAAGTCCATGGGCGGGGCGCTGACCGCGGCCGGCGAGGCGCCGGTCAAGGACGGCAAGAGCGCGCAGGACGCCGTGGTGAAGAGCTACGACCAGATCGCCAAGAGCTACACCGAACTGAAGACGAAGATCGACGCGCTCGACGCGAAGGACCAGAGCAAGTTCGCGGAAGGGCTCCAGCAGGTGGCCGGCGGGCTGACCGAGGTCGCGGCCAACGAGACGGCGAGCAAGCAGAAGCTGGAGTCCACGGGGCTCAAGGTGATCTACGGCCAGAAGGGCTGCCAGGTCACCACGCCCGCGACGGGCTGATCGCCGTAAGGGCCGGTCGCCGTACGGGCGGGCCGCCGCGCGGGCGGGCGGACGTACGGGCCCGCCGCCGCGCGGCGCGACTGCCCGACGGTTGATCGCCGATGCGGCGCGATCGCCCGACGGTTGACCGCCGTACTGGCTGACCGTCGTACTGGTTGACCGCCGTACGGGAGCATCGCGCGCAGGCGATCCCCTCCAGGGGTTGCTCGCGGCGCGGGTCGATCGCCGCTCCGGGCGGCCGGAGTTCCCTCGGGGAGCCGGCCGCCCTGCCGTGTGTCGGGGGTCGTTCGGTTTGCCGGTCCCAGCGGCCACAATGGACGCGTGAGTACCACCAGCCTTCCCTCGTCCGACCGCGCCGCCGAACTCCGCGCCGCGCTGCTCGCCGCCGGTTTCACCGCCGACGGGCTGCTCGACCTGCTCGGCGCCCCCGCCTACGCGGCGTTGGCCCGCAGCGAGACGGTGCCCGCCCTGCGGGCCACGCGCACCGCCGGCGACACCCCGCTCGCGAGCCTGGTCCGGCTCTTCCTCCTCCAGCAGCCCGTGCCGTACGTGCACGCCGCGGCCGCGCTGCCCGTCGAGGCCGCCCTCGCCGGCGGCTGGTTGCGGGGCGAGGGCGACGAGGTGCACGCCACCGTCGACGTACGCCCGTACGGCGGCCCCGAGGGCGAGGACTGGTTCATCGTCTCGGACCTCGGCTGCGCCGTCGGCGGGGCCGGCGGGATCGGCAGCCGGGAGGAGGGCGTGGTCCTGGGGGTGGGCGGGGCGTCCACCACGCTGGCCGGCATCACCGTGCGGATCCCCGTCGGGTCCGCCCTCGACCTCGGCGCCGGATCCGGTATCCAGGCGCTGCACGCCGCCCAGCACGCGACCCGGGTCACCGCCACCGATGTCAACCCGCGCGCCCTGGAGTTCACCCGTTTGACGCTGGCTCTCTCGGGTGCGCCGGAGGCCGAACTGCTGGCCGGCTCGCTCTTCGAGCCCGTCGGGGACGCCACGTACGACCTGATCGTCTCGAACCCGCCGTTCGTGATCTCCCCCGGCGCCCGACTGACCTACCGCGACGGCGGCATGGGCGGCGACGACCTGTGCCGGACGCTGGTCCAGCAGGCGGGCGCGCACCTCAACCCCGGCGGGTACGCCCAGTTCCTCGGCAACTGGCAGCACGTGGAGGGCGAGGACTGGCACGACCGGCTCCGCTCCTGGGTGCCGCGCGGCTGCGACGCCTGGATCGTGCAGCGTGACGTGCAGGACGTGACGCAGTACGCGGAGCTGTGGCTCCGTGACGCGGGCGACCACCGCGCCGACCCGGCCGAGTACACCCGCCGGTACGAGGAATGGCTGGACGAGTTCGAGGCCCGCGGCACCAAGGCCGTCGGCTTCGGCTGGATCACCCTGCGCCGCACCGACGCGGCGGAGCCCTCGATCGTGGTCGAGGAGTGGCCCCACTCGGTGGAGCAGCCGCTGGGCGATTCCGTCCTGGCGCACTTCGCGCGCCAGGACTACCTGCGCGAACACGACGACGCGGCCCTCTTGGCCGGCTACTTCCGGCTGACCGCCGAGGTCGTCCAGGAGCAGGTCGGCGCGCCCGGGGCGGAGGACCCGGAGCACGTGGTGCTGCGGCAGAACCGCGGCATGCGGCGGGCCACCAAGGTCGACACGGTCGGGGCGGGCTTCGCCGGAGTGTGTGACGGCTCACTCAGCGCGGGCCGGATCCTCGACGCGATCGCCCAGCTGATGGAGGAGGATCCGGTCGTCCTGCGCGACCGCACCCCGGAGGCGATCCGGCTGCTGGTGGAGCAGGGCTTCCTGGAGCCGCTGGCGGGCGAAGGCGCTTCCTGAGGCCTCTCCGGGCCTCCCCGGGGGCTTCGGAACTTCTCCGCGTACCCGTGATGTAACCCGGGGTTCGCCCGCCGTATCCCCACGGCCGGCAGGCTCCGGGGCAGCGGGATCCGGGGGGATCCCCGAGCGGTCCAGGGGTAAAGGGGAACGGCATGGAACGCGGTCCGGCGATCTTCGCGGCGGCCGTGTTCCTGCTGTTCGGGGCCGCTCTGCTGGTCTGGACGGGGGCGCGCGCCCTGCACCGCGCTCCGGTGGCTGAGGGCGTGCGCCCCGTCGTGGCCGTACCGCTGGCCCTACTGGCCGGCGCCGGGGCGTTGGCCCTCGGCGTCTGGTGCCTCCAGCGCTTCTGAGGCGGACTCGCCGATGATCTCCGTACGGGGTGAAACCCGACGTGGAGACGGGTGCGGGGGCGGGGCCAGACGGCCCTCGGGCCACCCCGGTCGGTGACCGGAAGGGGTCCGGCGCGGCATCCGGGCGGCAGAAACGGCACTTGTCGGGTTACCGTTCGAGTGGCCGTTGCGGGCTTGTGCCGTTTGACACGGGGGCGGGTTGTACCGTCACACTCCGCAGCGTCGCCGTACTGCGACCGAGTGCCGACCGGAGAGAAGAGCCAAGTTGTCCCCGACTAGCGAGACCGCAAAGGGCGGCCGCCGACTCGTCATCGTCGAGTCCCCTGCCAAGGCGAAGACGATCAAGGGCTACCTCGGCCCGGGATACGTCGTCGAGGCGAGCGTCGGGCACATCCGCGACCTCCCCAGCGGCGCGGCCGAGGTTCCCGACAAGTACACCGGCGAGGTGCGCCGTCTCGGCGTGGACGTCGAGCACGACTTCCAGCCGATCTACGTCGTCAACGCGGACAAGAAGGCGCAGGTCCGCAAGCTCAAGGACCTGCTGGCCGAGTCCGACGAACTCTTCCTCGCCACCGATGAGGACCGCGAGGGCGAAGCCATCGCGTGGCACCTGCAAGAGGTCCTCAAGCCCAAGGTCCCCGTCCACCGCATGGTCTTCCACGAGATCACCAAGGACGCGATCCGCGACGCCGTCGCCAACCCGCGCGAGCTCAACCAGCGCATGGTCGACGCCCAGGAGACCCGCCGCATCCTCGACCGCCTCTACGGCTACGAGGTCTCGCCGGTCCTGTGGAAGAAGGTCATGCCGAAGCTGTCGGCGGGCCGCGTCCAGTCGGTGGCCACGCGCATGGTCGTGGAGAAGGAACGCGAGCGCATCGCCTTCCGCTCCGCCGAGTACTGGGACCTGACCGGCACCTTCGCCACCGGCCGCGCCGGTGACGCCTCCGACCCCTCCACGCTGGTCGCCCGGCTGAACACGGTCGACGGCAAGCGCGTCGCCCAGGGCCGCGACTTCGGCTCGACCGGGCAGCTCAAGAGCGAGGTGCTGCACCTCGACGAGGCGAACGCCCGGGCGCTCGCCGCCGCGCTGGAGCAGACGTCGTTCGCGGTCCGGTCGGTCGACTCCAAGCCCTACCGCCGCTCCCCGTACGCCCCCTTCCGCACGACGACGCTCCAGCAGGAGGCCTCGCGCAAGCTGGGCTTCGGCGCGAAGGCGACCATGCAGGTGGCCCAGAAGCTGTACGAGAACGGCTTCATCACCTACATGCGTACGGACTCCACGACGCTCTCCGACACCGCGGTGAACGCGGCCCGCGCGCAGGTCACCCAGCTGTACGGGGCCGACTACCTGCCGGAGAAGCCGCGCGTATACGCCGGCAAGGTCAAGAACGCGCAGGAGGCGCACGAGGCGATCCGGCCTTCGGGTGATCGTTTCCGCACCCCGGCCGAGACCGGTCTGACCGGCGACCAGTTCCGCCTGTACGAGCTCATCTGGAAGCGGACCGTCGCCTCCCAGATGAAGGACGCGACCGGCAACTCGGTGACCGTGAAGATCGGCGGCGCCGCGTCGGACGGCCGGGACGCCGAGTTCAGCGCCTCCGGCAAGACGATCACCTTCCACGGCTTCATGAAGGCCTACGTCGAAGGCGCCGACGACCCGAACGCCGAGCTCGACGACCGTGAGAAGCGGCTGCCGCAGGTCGCCGAGGGCGACGCGCTGTCGGCCGACGAGATCACCGTCGACGGCCACGCGACGAAGCCGCCGGCCCGCTACACCGAGGCCTCGCTGGTCAAGGAGCTCGAAGAGCGGGAGATCGGCCGCCCGTCGACGTACGCGTCGATCATCGGCACGATCCTCGACCGCGGCTACGTCTTCAAGAAGGGCACGGCCCTCGTGCCGTCCTTCCTGTCGTTCGCCGTGGTGAACCTCCTGGAGACGCACTTCGGGCGGCTCGTCGACTACGACTTCACGGCGAAGATGGAGGACGACCTCGACCGCATCGCGCGGGGCGAGGCCCAGTCCGTGCCGTGGCTCAAGCGCTTCTACTTCGGTTCCGAGGAGGCCTCCGAGGTCGTCCCGGCCAACGGCGACCACCTCGGCGGCCTGAAGGAGCTGGTCACGGACCTGGGCGCGATCGACGCCCGGGAGATCTCCTCCTTCCCCGTCGGTGACGGCATCGTGCTGCGCGTCGGCCGCTACGGGCCGTACGTGGAGCGCGGCGAGAAGGACACCGAGGGCCACCAGCGCGCCGACGTACCGGACGACATGGCTCCGGACGAGCTGACGGTCGAGTACGCGGAGGAAATGTTCGCGAAGCCGAGCGGTGAATTCGAACTGGGCGCCGACCCGGTGAGCGGGAACCAGATCGTCGCGAAGGACGGTCGTTACGGGCCGTACGTCACCGAGATCCTTCCCGAGGGCACCGCGAAGACGGGCAAGAACGCGGTCAAGCCGCGGACGGCCTCCCTCTTCCAGTCGATGTCCCTGGACACCGTCACCCTCGACGACGCGCTCAAGCTGATGTCGCTGCCGCGCGTGGTCGGCGTGGACGCGGAGGGCGTCGAGATCACGGCCCAGAACGGCCGCTACGGCCCGTACCTGAAGAAGGGCACGGACTCGCGGTCCCTGGAGACCGAGGACCAGCTCTTCGCGATCACCCTGGACGAGGCCCTCGCCATCTACGCGCAGCCCAAGCAGCGCGGGCGGGCCGCGGCCAAACCCCCGCTGAAGGAGCTGGGCACGGACCCGGTGAGCGAGAAGCCGGTCGTGGTCAAGGACGGCCGCTTCGGGCCGTACGTGACGGACGGCGAGACCAACGCGACGCTGCGCCGGGACGACGACGTCGAGACGATCACGCCCGAGCGGGGCTACGAGCTGCTCGCGGAGAAGCGGGCCAAGGGCCCGGCGAAGAAGACCGCGAAGAAGGCGCCCGCGAAGAAGGCGCCGGCCAAGAAGGCCCCGGCGAAGAAGGCGACGGCCACCAAGACCGCCGCGAAGAAGACGACGGCGGCCAAGAAGACGACCGCCGCCACGAAGACGGCGGCGGCGAAGAAGGCGACGACGGCCAAGAAGACGGCGGCCGTTCCGGCGGCGGAGGCGTAGCGGCCGGGTCGGGGGAGCGGGCCTGGCGGGCGGGTCGGGCGTAGCGGGCGGGTCGGGCGGGTCGCCGGGCTCGGTCCGGGCGGCTCGATCGGGAGGCTCGTGCTTCCGTCCGTTCCCGGTCCTTCCGTCCGGGTTTCGGTTCGTTTTTCCGAGGGCCCCGCGCGATCCGCGCGGGGCCCTCGGGCATGCCGGACCGGGGTGCGGGACGAGTGGGTGCGGGGTCACACGAGGCCCTGTCCACAGGCCAACGCAACCGCCAGGGACAGCGGATAGGCTGGGCGGATGACGCGAGCCGAGCAGCCGACGGTCGTGACCGACGCCGAGAACACCGCCTACGACGAAGCCCTGGCCGCGGACTCCCGCGAGCGAGCGGTGCGCGCACTGCTGCGCACGCCCAGACTCCGCCGGCTGTGGAGCGCACAGCTGGTGAGCGGCATCGGCGACGCCCTCGCCCTGCTCGTCCTGGTGTTGCTGACGCTCCAGGCGGCCGTCGGCGCGGCCCCGGGAGGCGTCTTCGGCGACGGCTACCGGGGAGCGGCCTTCGCCGTCGCCGCCGTCTTCGGCGTGCGGATCCTCGCCACCGTGCTGTTCGGAGCGGTACTGCTCGGCCCGCTGGCCAAGCTCACCGCCCCCGGGGGCAGGCTGGACCGCCGCTGGACGATGGTCGGGGCCGACGGGCTGCGGATCTGCCTGTTCGTCGTCGCCCCGCTCTGGCTCGACTGGATCCCCGGGCAGGCCACGACCGCGCTGCTCGCCACCGTCTTCGTCGCCGGCGCCGCCGAGCGGGTGTGGACGCTGGCCAAGGAGAGCGCCGCGCCCGCGCTGCTGCCGGAGCCGCCGCCCGAGGGGGCGACCGTACGGCCGCTCCCGGACCACCTCGACGCCCTGCGGCGCCTGACGCTGCGTACGGCCTTCGCGGCGATGCCCGTCGCCGCCGGCGCGCTGCTCGCCGCGACCCTCGTCGGGCGGGCCCTGGGCCTGGGTGTGGACTGGTTCGCCGCGAACCAGGCGGCGCTCGGTTCGTACGTGGCGGCCGGCCTGTTCGCCGCGTCCGTCTCGCTGCTGCTGCCGCTGGTGCTGCCCGCGACGAAGACCCCGAGGCCGCGGTCCCCGCTGGAGGGCCTGCGGGCCCCCAAGGCGGGCGACCAGCGCGAGAAGGGGCGTACGGGAACCCTGCGACTGTTCGTCCTGGCCGGCGCGGCCGTCGCCGGAGCGGTGGCTTCCGCAGCTTCCGTCGCCGTGATGCTGGCCTTCGACCTGGGCGCCGGTCCCGCCGCGTACGCCCTGCTGGTGCTCGCCCTCGTCGGCGGCACCGCCCTCGGCATTCGTGCCACCCAGGCCGGCAAGGTGCTGCCCACGCTGTCGCGGCGCCGCCTGCTGGCCCTGGCCACGGGCGTGACCGGCCTCGCACTGCTGCTGATCGGGCTCGTCCCGGACACGGCCACCGTGGTGTTCCTGGCCCTGCTCGCCGGTACCGCCGCGGGCGTCGCCGCCAACACCGGGCACACCCTGCTGGACCAGGAGACCGAGGAGTTCCGGCGGGCCCGGGTCACCGAGCACCTCCAGGCCGCGGTCCGGGTCGCGGTGGCGCTGGGCGCCGTCGTGGCGCCGCTGCTCGCCGCCGCGATCGGCCCGCACCGGGTGGGCGGGGGCGAGGTCGTGGTCGCGTACGGTGGCGCGGCCTTCACGCTGATGCTCGTCGGCGCGCTGCTGCTGCCCGTCGCCGTGGTGGTCCTCACCAAGGCCGACGACCGCGGCGGAGTACCGTTGCGCCGCGACCTGCGCGAGGCGCTGCGCGGCGGTGACCCGGTCCAGGCCCCCTCCACGACCGGGTTCTTCCTCGCCCTCGAAGGCGGTGACGGGGCCGGCAAGTCCACCCAGGCGGAGGCCCTCGCCGACTGGATACGGGGCAAGGGGCACGAGGTCGTCGTGACCCGCGAACCGGGAGCCACGCCGGTCGGCAAGCGGCTCCGCTCGATCCTGCTCGACGTGTCCTCCGCCGGGCTGTCGAACCGCGCCGAGGCGCTGATGTACGCCGCCGACCGCGCGGAGCACGTGGACACGGTCGTCCGGCCCGCGCTGGAGCGCGGCGCCGTGGTCATCTCCGACCGCTACATCGACTCCTCCGTGGCCTATCAGGGCGCCGGCCGCGACCTCGCCCCGACCGAGATCGCCCGGATCTCCCGCTGGGCCACCGGCGGACTCGTACCGAACCTGACCGTCCTGCTCGACGTGTCCCCGGAGACCGCCCGGGAACGCTTCACCGAGGCGCCCGACCGACTGGAGTCGGAGCCGGCGGAGTTCCACCAGCGGGTGCGCGCCGGATTCCTGACGCTCGCGGCGGCCGACCCCGGCCGCTACCTGGTCGTCGACGCGGGCCAGGAGCCGGGTTCGGTGACCACCGTCGTACGGCACCGCCTGGACCGGATGCTGCCGCTGTCCGAGGCAGAGGTGGCGGCGCAGATCGAGGCCCGCCGACTCGCGGAGGAGGAGGCCCGGCGCAAGGCCGAGGCGGAGGCCGCCCGCAAGGCGGAGGAGGCCCGGCTGAAGGCAGAGGAAGAGGCCCGGTTGGCCCGGGAGGCCGAGGAGGCCCGGATCAGGGCCGAGGCGGAGGCCGCCCGCAAGGCGGAGGAAGAGCGGCTGCGCGTCGAGGAGGAGGCCCGGGCCCGGGCCGAGGCCGAACGGCTGCGCGTCGAGGCGGAGGCGAAGGCCCGCGCCGCCGAGCAGGAACGGCTCCGGCTCCAGGAGGCGGAGGAGGCCCGGCTGCGTGCCGAGGCCGAGGCGCGGAGGCTGGAGAAGCAGCGTCGCGCCGAGGAGGCCCTGCTGAGGGCCGAGGAGGCACGCCGGCAGGCGGAGGGTTCGGCGGCTGCCGCGGCGGCCGCGTCCGCTGCTGCGGCGGCTGCTTCGGCGCCGCCGGCTGCTTCGGCGCCGGGGCCTGCGGCTTCGAGGCCTGCTGCATCCGGGCCCGCGGGTTCGGCGTCCGCTCCCAAGGTCGGCATGCGGAAGGGTCCGCTGCCGGACGACGCGGTCACCGTCGAGACGCCGGTGGTCAGGCGGGTCGTCCAGCCGGACGACGTGACCCAGACCGTCCCGGTGCCGAAGGTCGATCCGCCGCGGGGCGCGGCCGGAGCGTCGGACGAGACGGCGGTGCTGCCCGCCGTACGACCCGCCGGGGCGGCGGGTCCGGGTGATTCCGGGGCCACGGGTCCGTCCGGGGCCGCTGGTCGGCGGACCGCGCCGGCCGCGCCGGCCACCGGGTCCGGCGGTCGGAGCGGCTCCGCGTCGCGGCCGACGGCCCGCCGGTCGGAGGAGAACCCGACGGAGCGGGTTCCGCCCGGCATCTTCCGTGACGCCGGGAACGACGTGACCCGCGAGCTCCCCGTCCTCGGGGAGGACGGCCGGCCGCGCCGCGAGCCCTCCGACTGGGCGGAGGCGACCCCGATGGACGACCTGCCGACCCTGGCGGACGAACTGCTGGGCTCGCGCCGCGACGATGACGACGAGGACGAGGGGCGCCGCCCGCGGCGCAGGCGCTGACGCGGTGCGTCGGCGCAGGCGCTGACGCGGTGCGGCGCCACGGACGCTGACGGCGGCGAGCGGATCGCGGAGCGGCCGGGATTGTCGGTGGCGGGCGCCACAATGGGAACGGCACGCGCGTGGCCGCCGACGGCCGCCCGGACTTCGGGCGGCTGCCCGTTCGCACAGCGGGCGGGCCGCACGGCCAATGGGGTCGCACGACCCCGGATCGACACATCGACACATCGACACGGAGTGGGAAGGGTGGTGGGCGGGATGCCCGTATGGGACGACCTCGTGGGACAGGACCGCGTGCAGGCGCAGCTGGCCGCCGCCGCCCGGGACGCCGACACCCTGGTCACCGCCACCGCGGCCGGCACCCCCGTACCCGCCACGTCCAAGATGACGCACGCCTGGCTGTTCACCGGACCGCCCGGCTCCGGGCGGGCCACGGCGGCCCGCGCCTTCGCGGCCGCACTCCAGTGCGTCAGCCCCGACCGCGCCCTCGGCGGTGAACCCGGCTGCGGGTTCTGCGACGGCTGCCACACCACCGTGATCGGTACGCACGCCGACGTGGAGATCGTCCGTACCGACCTGCTGTCCATCGGCGTCAAGGAGACCCGCAGCCTCGTCCGTCGGGCCCAGCTCTCCCCGGCCGTCGGGCGTTGGCAGGTCATCGTCCTCGAAGACGCCGACCGGCTTACCGAAGGCGCCGGGAACGTGCTCCTGAAGGCCGTGGAGGAACCCGCTCCGCGGACGGTGTGGCTGCTGTGCGCGCCTTCCCTGGAGGACGTGCTGCCCACCATCCGGTCCCGCTGCCGGCACCTGACCCTGCGTACCCCGTCCGTGGAGGCGGTCGCCGATCTCCTGGTGCGGCGCGACGGGGTCGAGCCCGCGGCCGCTGCGGCGGCCTCCCGAGCCACCCAGGGGCACATCGGGCGGGCCCGGCGGCTCGCCACCGACGAGGCGGCCCGGAGCCGGCGCACCGCCGTCCTGCGGCTCCCGCTGCGCGTGGACGACGTGGGCGGCTGCCTCAAGGCCGCGCAGGAACTCGTCGACGCGGCCGCGGAGGACGCCAAGCAGGTCGCGGAGGAGGTCGACGGCAAGGAGACCGAGGAACTGAGGGCGGCGCTCGGCGCCGGCGCCGGAGCGGGCAGCCGGATGCCGCGCGGCACCGCGGGCGTGATGAAGGAACTCGAGGACCGCCAGAAGCGCCGCCGCACCCGTACCCAGCGCGACAGCCTCGACCTGGCGCTGACCGACCTGACCGGCTTCTACCGGGACGTGCTGGCCCTCCAACTCGGATCCGGCCTCGCCATCGCGAACGAGGAGATACGGCCGGACCTCGACCGGATCGCCCGCGCCTCGGGTCCCGAGCGCACGTTGCGGCGGATCGAGGCGATCATCGCCTGCCGGACCGCCCTCGACCGGAACGTGGCGCCGCTGCTCGCCGTCGAGGCCATGACGATGGCGCTGCGCGCGGGCTGACGGGGGCCTACGGATGGCACCGGTCCGGGCCCGGGCCCGCCTCGGTGGTTCACCCGTACGAGCGGTCCGGTGCGGGCCGCGCGGGACGGGCCGCTCCGGGCGGGTGACGGGCTCTGCCGGGCGGGCGACGGGCTTTTCGGGCGGGCGACGGGCTTTTCCGGCTCGGCCGTCCGCTGCCCGGACCGCTTCCACCCGACGGCGGGCGGGCCCGAGCCGTAGGCTCCTGGCATGGACACCAGTCGCCTGCTGCGTACCACCGGGACCGTGATCGCGGCCGCCGGGCTGCTGCTCTCCGGGTGCACGTCCGGCGGTTCGGGGGTGGCCGCCTCGGCGGGTTCGTCCGCGGTCCCGGCCGGGCTGCGTCCGTACTACGAGCAGAAGCTGAGCTGGCGCGCGTGCGGTGTCCCCGGCTTCCAGTGCTCCACGATGAAGGCGCCGCTGGACTACGGGAACCCGGGCGCCGGCCAGGACATCGACCTCGCGGTCGCCCGCCGCACCGCCACCGGCCCCGGCAAGAAGCTCGGCTCGCTCCTGGTCAACCCGGGCGGGCCGGGCGGCTCCGGCATCGGCTACCTCCAGGCGTACGCGGGCATCGGCTACCCGGCGGCGGTGCGCGCCCAGTACGACATGGTGTCCTTCGACCCGCGCGGGGTGGATCGCAGCAACCCCGTCGAGTGCCTGACCGGACCGCAGATGGACAAGTTCACCCAGGTGGACCAGACGCCGGACGACAAGGCGGAGCGGGCCCGGCTGGTGGCCGCGTTCAAGGAGTTCGCCGCGGGCTGCCAGACCCGCTCGCAGCGGATCCTGCCGCACCTCTCCACCGTCGACGCCGCCCGGGACATGGACATGCTCCGCGAGGTGCTGGGCGACGAGAAGCTCAACTACGTCGGGGCCTCGTACGGCACCTTCCTCGGCGCGACGTACGCCGACCTCTTCCCGGACCGCGTCGGGCGGCTGGTGCTGGACGGCGCGATGGACCCCTCCCGGCCGGCGATCGACCTCAACCGGGACCAGACGGCGGGCTTCGAGACCGCCTTCCGGTCCTTCGCCACGGACTGCGCGAAGCAGTCCGACTGCCCGCTGGGTCAGGGCGATCCGGACGCCGTCGCGCAGCGCCTGAAGGAGTTCTTCCGCAAGCTCGACGCGCAGCCGGTCCCGTCCGGTGACGTCTCCCGTCCGCTGGGCGAGTCGCTCGCGACGACGGGCGTGATCGCGGCGCTGTACGACGAGAGCGCCTGGCCGCAGCTGCGCGAAGCCCTCACCAACGCCATCGACGGCGACGGCGCGGGGCTGCTGGCCCTGGCCGACAGCTACTACGAGCGCGGGGCGGACGGGAAGTACGCGAACCTGATGTTCGCGAACGCCGCCGTGAACTGCCTCGACCAGCCGCCCGCCTTCACCGGCCCGGACGCCGTCGACGCCGCGCTGCCGTCTTTCGCGAAGGCCTCACCGGTGTTCGGCGCGGGGTTGGCCTGGGCCTCGCTGAACTGTGGGTACTGGCCGGTGAAGGCCACGGGCGAGGCGAAGGCGCTGCCCGCGAAGGGCGCGGCGCCGATCGTGGTGGTCGGCACCACGCGTGACCCGGCAACCCCGTACAAGTGGGCCCAGGCCCTGGCCGGCCAGCTCGACTCCGGCACCCTCCTGACGTACGACGGCGACGGCCACACGGCGTACGGACGCGGCAGCGACTGCATCGACACCGCCATCAACCAGTACCTCCTCCAGGGCGTCGCGCCGAAGGACGGAAAGCGCTGCTGACCGGGCCCGACCCCACCGAAACCGCGCCCCGACGGACCCGGTTCGGGGCACCCCGTTTAACCCTGTAGACTTGGCGCCGCTGCTGATGAGAGCCTCCCACCAGGGAAATTCTTGTCTTCCCAGCGGTGCCGCCTTAGCTCAGTTGGCCAGAGCAACGCACTCGTAATGCGTAGGTCTCGGGTTCGAATCCCGAAGGCGGCTCGGATTAGCCCCAGGACTCACTCGCCGTGACCTGGGGCTTTTTCATGCCCTCAGGGGGTGGGGCGGATCGGTGCAGGGGCCTGCTCTTTCGGTCTTGGGGTGGGGAGACCGTGGCGGTGAGCGGGCCAGCCGGGGTCGCTCAATCGCGAGTGGGTGCCGCTTCAGGGAGCTGATCGGCGACCGAGCCGGCTGGGGGCTATCCGAGGGGGGTGTTCTTTCTGGTGGTTCGGGATTGCCAGGCCCAGCGGGTGAGGGCGCCCACGGCTACGGATGTGATGATCGCGCCCCAGTCGATGACGTGGGGGAGGCCGGGGAAGAAGGCGAAGAAGGCGAAGGACGCCGCGGTGCCGGTGAGGAAGGCGGTGATGCCGGCGCGGCGTCGTTTGGGGTCCCGGGTGGGGTCTTCGGGCGGGGGCTGAGTGCTCATGTGCGGCGGCTCACTTCGTGATGTGGTGGCACTGGCCGGCCCGGCGAACGTTGTTGACGTGGATGTACGCACACGTTTTTCCGTAGCGCGGGAGTTTCTGGGGAGCGTTGTCGCGCATCGGGTTGATCTTGCACTCGGTGTGCGTCCTGCCGCGGGAGGTGCGGTAGGTCTTGTTGCTGGTGTCCACGTACGTGAAGTCGATGCGCCAGTTGCAGAAGCCGGCGTTGAGGGCGCCCACGAAGCCGCAGTCCACGCCGGCGTTCTGGTAGGTGATGTTCTTGCCCTCGCCGCGCACGATGTGCGTGAACATGCAGCCGGTCGGGACCTTCATGGTGACTCCGCCGACTTGGTAGTCGAAGGTCGCCACGGGGGTCGAGCCGATGGCGCCGGCGTGCGCCGGTGTGCTGGGTAATGCGGCGAACGCGGCCATCGTGGTGAGAGCGGCGATGATGCGGGATGTGAGGCGCTTGATCATTCATTTCCCCTTCTGGCGGAGTATCTCTACATACGGGAACTCCTTTTGTAGGGGCGGGGGTTCTGGCTGGTTGGCCGGTTCGCCACGAAGAGTGATCGAATGGGGTGTGTGCTGACGGAGCGTTGTTGAGCCGAGGTGCGTCTCGACTCCGTGCGTGCGTGCGTGCGTGTGGGAGGGCTTGGGGGCGGGGTTCGGGGGCGTTGTTGGGGTGGGGTGAGGTTTGTTGTCCGGTGGGGGTCCAGGGGTTTTGGGGTGGGGCGGGGAGGTGGGGTGAGCTGGGGGGACGGGGTGGTGGGGCGGGGGTGCGGGGTGGGGCGGGGCGGGGGGCTCGAGGGGCGGGATAACCGGGGGATACGGGGCGCATATCCGGCGGCAGCACAGTGGACTCGATCTCGTTCCTTTCCCTGTTGTCGCCCTTGCCGGTCTTGAGCGCGGCTCAAGTGCTCGGCGGTGGCGGCCGATCCGCGTTTCTCCCTAACAGAGGTGACAAGCCGTGAGCATTGACCCCAAGACGATCGTGCACGGGATCCTGGCCGAGGACCTGGAAGTGGACCCCGCGGAGATCGCCGACGACGTCCTGTTGCGCACCCTTGAGTTGGACTCCCTCGCCATCGCCGAACTCATCGTGCGCATCAAGGAGGAGACGGGCGCGGACCTCGGTGGTGACGAGACCCGGCTGGTGGACTGCACGGTCGGGGACGTCGTCGCCCTCGCCCACTCCGTGCTGGAAGCGGCGTGACGGGAGGCGCCGCCGCCATCACCGGGACCGGCCTGGTGACTCCCGCGGGCACGGACGTCGACGCGACCTGGGCCGCGCTGTGCGCGGCCCGGTCGCCCGGGTCCGGTGATCCGGGGCCGCTGGAGGGGACGGGGGTCCGGCACAGCCTGCGGGTGCCCCCGCTCGGGGAGCAGCTCACGGGGCGCGGGACCGCGCGTACCGATCCGTTCATCCGGTTCGCGCTGGTGGCGGTGGACCAGGCGGTGCGGGAGGCGGGGCTCGATCCGGGGGTGTGGGACGGCAGCCGGGTCGGGGTCGTGGTGGGGTGCGGGTTGGGCGGGGTGACCACCTTGGAGGAGGGGCACCAGCGGCTCTCGCGGAGCGGGCCCGAGCTGGTCTCGCCGTACATGCACCCGCGATCGCTGATCAACATGGCGGCCGGCACCCTCGCGATGCGGTGGGGGATCACCGGGCCCAGTCACACGGTGGTCGCGGCCTGTGCCTCGGGGGCGGCGGCGATCGGGCTGGCGAAGACGCTGCTCGACGCCGGGACCTGTGACACGGTCATCGCCTGCGGCACGGACGCGGGGGTCACCCCGCTCGTGGTCTCGGGCTTCGCCCGGATGGGAGCCCTGTCGCGGCACGCGGGGACGGACGCCTCCCGGCCGTTCGCCGCCGACCGCGACGGGTTCGTCATCTCCGAGGGGGCGGGGGCCGTCGTCCTGGAACGTCCGGCGACCGCTCTGGCCCGCGGCGCCCGGGTGCTCGGCCGGCTGCTCGGCTACGGCAGCACCTCCGACGCGTACCACCCGGTTTCGCCGCATCCCGAGGGGATCGGTGCCGAGGCGGCGGTCCGGCAGGCGTTGGACCAGGCCGGTCTGGTGCCGAAGGACGTCGGGACGTTCAACGCGCACGGGACGTCCACACCGCAGAACGACCGGTCGGAGGCGCAGCTCATCGCCCGGGTGTTCCCGCACGGGCCGTCGGTGACGGCGAACAAGGGGCTGCTCGGGCACACGCTCGGCGCGTCCGGCGCCATCGAGGCCGTCCTGGCGTTGCGCAGTCTGCGGACGGGGACGGTACCGCCGATCGCGCACACGGTCCGGGCCGATCCGGACCTGCCCGACATCGACCTCGTTCTGGGGGGCGCGCGCCGGCACGGCGCGTCCGTCGCCGTGAGCACGTCCTTCGGCTTCGGCGGCAGCAACTCGGCTCTGGTGCTCGATGTTTGACCTCGCCGCGGACCCCGCCGCGGACCCCGTCGCCGAGCCCGCCGCGTACCGCTCCGCAGACCCGTCCGTCACGTCCCAGGGGAAGGAATCATGACGCAACGCGAAAAGGAGCTGGCCCACCTCCTCTCCGGGCCCGAGTTCGCCACCGTCCGGCCCGTCGACCAGAGCGTCCTCGACTACAGCCTGCTGACGCTGCGCCGGGCGAGGATCCTCAACCGGGCCGGATTCAGCTCGAACGCGCAGTGGTTGGGGCGCGGCGACCGTGCCCGCTTCCCCGACTTCCTGCGGACCATGGGGTGGATCGGCGCCTACGACCTGTCGCTGCTCAACGTGCTCGTCTCCCACCAGATCGCCGGGGACGCGCTGCTCAGCCACGCGGGGCCGGTCCAGGTGCGCAGTTACGGCCCGGAGATCGACGGCATGGGCAAGGTGTACTGCTTCGCCGCCTCGGAACTGCACGCCGGGTCCGATCTGAAGCGGGTGCTGACCACCGCGACGTACAGCCCAAAGGACCGGCAGTTGGTGCTCAGCACGCCGGAGCCGGCCGCCAGCAAGGTCTGGATCGGCAACAGCCTGCACTCGGGCGACGTCGCCATGGTGTTGGCCCGGCTCGTCGTCGCCGGTCGGGACGAGGGCCACCACTGGTTCCGGGTGCCCCTGCGGGCCGGCGGGAAGGTGCTGGCGGGCATCAGCATCGGGCGGGCCGAACCGAAGGGCGGGGTGACGGCCAACCAGACCGGCGTCCTGACGTTCACGGACCACCGACTCCCGCTGTCGGCCCTGATGAACCGGTGGGCGTCGATCGACTCCGACGGCGTCTACCGGTCGGCGTTGGCCCGGCACCGGCGCTTCGAGGAGTGCCTGGCGACCTTCACCCACGAGCGGCTGTTCCCGTCCGTGGGCGCCGCGCACGCGCAGCGTCTCGCCTGCGCGGTCACCACCCGGTTCGCGGCCGTGAAACGGGCCTTCGGGACCCCGCTGCTCGGCCACGCCCACTACCGGACGCGGTTGACGACCGCGGCGGGTCGGGCGCTGGCCTCCCGGTACGCGCTGGAGGCGCTGGCGGACATCGCGGTCGAACGGGCCGCGGACGGGCCGCCCGCGGGTGATCAGGTGCTGCACGCGCTGATCTCCTGCGGCAAGTCCGGATCCACCGGCGACGCCCGGCACACGCTCGCCGAGACGCGCGAGCTGTGCGGCGGGCTCGGCTACCACGACGCGAACCAGATCGCCCCGCTGCTGCACGACTACGAGGTGGCCGTCACCTTCGGCGGGGACAACACCGTCCTCGGCTACCAGGCCACCCGCTACGCGCTGCGGCAGCGCGCGGAGTTCGACAGGGCGCTGGACGCGGCCGCGGGCCCGGCGGACGGACCGGACGCCGTACGGAAGCTGCGCGCGATCTGCGACGCCCTGCTGGACCAGGTCGACGCCCACGGGCCGGGCGAGGCGACCACCCGGTGGACGCGGGCCGTCCACCAGCTGCTGGCGCTGGGGCGGTGGGCGGCGACGGTCGACGGACCCTTCGAGCGGCGGCTGTTGGGGCAGTACGCGGCGAGCTGCGTGCTGGAGCACGCCCTGACCGCTCTGGCGGCCGGGATCCTGGACCGGGACGACGTGCTGCGCCTGGAGGCCGAGCGGCAGGAGGCGGCCGGCGCGCCGTTCGAGGCCGGCGATCTGCTGGAGGCGCTCGCGGTCCCCGACGAGCTGATCACCGCTCCCATCGCCCGTCCCGACTTCGCCGAACGGCACGTGGCCGCGGCGCACGGGGGGCGGATCCTGGCCGCGGTGGGGGCTCCCGGGTACCGAGAGGAGTTCGTCCATGACCGGTCCGCGTGACGGTGGCGGGGCGGTCATCACGGGCATCGGCAGCTGTCTGCCGGAGGCCGTGGTCACCAACGAGGAGGTGTCGCGGAACCTGGACACCGACCACGCGTGGATCCACAGCCGCACCGGCATCGCGGCGCGGCGCCGGGCGGCGTCCGGGATCGAGACGGGCGACCTCGCCGTCACCGCGGGCGCGGCGGCGCTGAAGTCCGCCGGGCGCGACGGCTGCGACCTGGTGTTGCTGGCGACCACCACCCCGGACCGTCGCTGTCCGGCCACCGCTCCGCGGGTGGCGGCCGAACTGGGGCTGCGGGTGCCCGCGTTCGACCTCGCCGCCGTCTGCTCGGGGTTCGTCTACGGGCTGTCCGTGGCCACGTCGATGATCACCGCGGGGAGTTGTGACAGCGTCCTGCTGATCGGCGCGGACGTCTACTCCTCGATCGTCGACCCCGACGACCGGGTGACGGCCCCCCTCTTCGGGGACGGGGCCGGCGCGGTCCTGCTGGAGCGGGGCGGTCCGCACGAGCCGGGCGCGGTGCTCCGTACGGAGTTGGGCAGCGACGGGACCGGGGACGGGCTCATCACGATTCCCAAGGACGGGGCCTATCTGACGATGGACGGGCCGGAGGTCTACAAACGGGCGGTGACGACCATGGCGGAATCCGCCCGGTCCGTCGCCGGGCGGGTCGGATGGGACCTCGCCGATATCGACGCGTTCATCGGACACCAGGCGAACATTCGCATTCTCAAGGCCGTGGCGAAACGCCTGGGGCTGCCGCCGGAACGCGTGATCTCGAATATCGAGAACGTGGGGAACACGGCGGCGGCGTCCATTCCGTTGGCGTTGGCCGACGCCGCCGCCGCGGGCCGGATCAAGGAGGGCGACCGGCTGCTGCTGACCGCCTTCGGCGGCGGTCTGACCTGGGGTTCCTCCGCCGTCGTCTGGACGGGCGCCCAGCCCGTGCACGACGTGCGGGGCTGACGGCGGAGCTCCCGCCCCCGACGGTCCGGTTGATCGGCAGGACGGTGGGGGCGACCGGCCGGCGCCATGTCGCGTCGATACGGGGCCGATAACGCATTTCCCTAGCGTTTCCCCAGTGCTTTCGAGACCAGTGCTTTCGAGACAAGTGCTTTCGAGGCCAGTGCTTTCGAGAAAAAACACATCCCTGTGAACGGAGGCTTTGAACATGGCGGTGACAGCCGGGTATGTGGCACATCCTTATGACGTGACGCTCGACCTGAAAGACGCGGAACGGGTCGAGGAAGTCGCCTGGAAACTCGTCACCCACGTGTCGGGCCGGCCCGACGACCCCGACTGGGTGGCGGCCGCCAGGAACTCCTGGCACGAGCTGCCGGTCGCCCTGCGCCGGACGCTGGCCGACTTCCGGCGCGACTCGGGCCCCGACGGCGGACTGGTCCTGCGCGGCCTTCCGGTCGGCGCCCTCGACCTCCCGGCGACCCCCGACGCCAAGGGGTCCGTCCAGCGGGAGCCGTCCATCGGGGCCGCGGTGCTGCTGATGGTGGCCTGCGGCCTGGGCGACCCCGGGGCGTTCCGGCCGGAGAAGGGCGGGGCCCTCGTCCAGGACGTCGTACCCGTCCCCGGCATGGAGGAGTTCCAGGGCAACGCGGGCTCGACGCTGCTCACGTTCCACAACGAGAACGTCTTCCACGAGCACCGGCCCGACTTCGTGATGCTGCTGTGCCTGCGCGCCGACCCCGAGGGTCGGGCGGGACTGCGTACGGCGAGCATCCGTCAGGTGCTGCCGCTGCTGTCCGCGGCGACCGTCGAGGCCCTGTGGGCGGCGGAGTTCATCACCGAGCCGCCGCCGTCCTTCGGCATGGACGACTACCGGGCCGAACCGGCGCCGGTGCTCAGCGGGGACCCGCAGGACCCCGACGTCCGCGTCGACCTGTCCGCGACGACCGCGGTCACCGGGCGGGCCGCCGAGGCGCTGCGCGTCCTGCAGGAGCAGTTCGACCGGCACGCGGCGACCCACCGGCTGCGCCCCGGCGAACTCGCCATCGTCGACAACCGGGTCACCGTGCACGGACGCACCGAGTTCACCCCGCGATACGACGGCACCGACCGTTGGCTGCAACGCACCTTCGTGATGACCGACCTGCGTCGCTCACGAGGACTGCGACCGGCCGACGGATACGTGCTGGGAGACCTTCCGTAGCCGTACCCCCCGCCGGGGCGGGCCCACCGGCCGCCGGCAGCGAGCGATGAGTTGGAGTGCGATGACGAGCATGCAGACCCCGGTGAGGCCGTCCGCTCCGGACACCTCGACGCAGCCGCCCCGGAAGGTTCCGCCCCAGGCGCCACCACCCGTCAAGGACGTCGGACTGCGGTCCCTGTTGCCCTACCTCCAGGGGCGCTGGCGCACCCTGGGGGCCGTCGCCGTGCTGTCCCTGGCGACGACCCTGCTCACCCTCAGCCAGCCGGTCATGACCCGTGAGGTGCTGGCCAACATAGAGGCGGAGCGGCCGGTCGGATCGCTGGTGGCGCTGCTCGTCGCGGCGCTGCTGGTGGTGGCCGTGCTCAGCGGCTTCCGCGACTACCTGCTCCAGCGCGCCGCCGAGGGCCTCGTCCTCACCGCCCGCCGCCGACTGGTGGCCCGGCTGCTGCGGATGCCGATCATCGAGTACGACCGGCGGCGGACCGGCGACCTCCTGTCGCGGGTCGGCTCCGACACCACGCTGCTGCGGGCGGTGGTCACCTCCGGCCTGTTCGACACCGTCACCAACGTCCTGATGGTCGTCGGCTCCGCGGGCATGATGTTCGTCATCGACCCGACCCTGTTCGCGGCCACCGCCCTCGGGATCGGGCTGGGCGTCGCCGGGGTCCTCGGACTCGCCCGGCGGGTCCGCGGGGCCTCCCGCGACGCACAGGACCGCATCGGCGAGATGACCGCCGCCGTCGAGCGGGCGATCTCCGCGGTGCGCACCATCCGCGCCAGTGGCGCCGAGGAGCGCGAGGAGCGGGCCGTGGACGGCTACGCCGAGGACGCCTTCGACGCGGGCATGCGCATCGCCAAGCTCCAGGCGATGATCAACCCGATCACCTCCACGACGATCCAACTGGCCTTCCTGGTCGTCCTGGGCCTGGGCGGCGCCCGGGTGGCCGCCGGCGCGATCCAGGTCGGCGACCTGGTCGCCTTCGTCCTCTTCCTCTTCATGCTCTGGTTCCCGCTCGGCCGGGCCCTCAACGGCTACGCCCGCCTCCAGACCGGCCTCGGAGCCCTCCAGCGCATCGAGGAGGTGCTGGTGCTGCCCCAGGAGAGCGACGTCGCCGGCCCCGCGGACCTCGCCGCCGTCCGGCTCGCCGGCCGCGCGCCCCTGACCGTCCGGGAACGCACCGCCCCGGCCGCGCCGGCCGGCGCCGCGCCCGCGATCGAGTTCGACCGGGTCTCCTTCGGCTACGGCAACGGCGAAACCGTCCTGCGCGACGTCTCGCTGACCGTCGCCCGCGGCACCCGCACCGCCCTGGTCGGCCCCTCGGGGGCGGGCAAGTCCACCCTGCTCTCCCTGGTGGAACGGTTCTACGACGTCACCTCGGGCGCGGTCCGGGTCGGCGGCACCGACGTACGCGAACTGCCGCGCACGGAGCTGCGCCACTCGCTCGGCTACGTCGAGCAGTCGGCGCCCGTCCTCGCGGGAACCGTGCGGGACAACCTGTCCCTGGCGGCTCCGGGGGCGTCGGACGAGGACATGCGCCGGGTGCTGCGCTCGGTCAACCTGGAGCAGGTGATCTTGCGGGCCCCCCTCGGCCTGGACGCCGAGGTCGGTGAGGGCGGCGTGCTGCTCTCCGGCGGGGAGCGCCAACGGCTGGCCCTGGCACGGACCTTCCTGGCCTCGCCGCCGATCATGTTGCTCGACGAGGCGACCAGCAACCTCGACGCCCGCAACGAGGCGCTCATGCGGAACGCGATCAACGAGGTCATCGCCGACCGCAGCCTGCTCGTGGTGGCGCACCGGCTGTCCACCGTCGTGGACAGTGACCAGATCGTGGTCCTCGAACACGGTGAGGTCGTCGCCACCGGAAGCCACCACGAACTCACCGACAGCAGCCCCCTCTACCGGGAGTTGGCGAGCCACCAGCTGCTGATCAAGTAGCGCGCCCCGGCCGCGCCCGGGTCGCCGGCGGTCCCCCGGAACCCTGACGGAAGTCAGGGTCGGGGACTGCCCTTCGGCGGTGGTGCGGGGCCCGTTTCGTACCGTACGTTCAGCCGGGGCCGACCGGTTCCGGCCCTCGGGAACGTGGAGCAGGGGACTCATGAGCGGACGACGCGGGAGCGCTGCCGGGCAAGGTTCCCGCCGGTCCGGGCCGTCGTCGTTATCCGACCCGCGCGCGGTGCACGCGGTGGTACGGGCCCACCTGCGCACCCCCGCCGGTGCGCTCTGCGGCCTGCTGTGCCTGGCCGTCATGGTCACCGGCCCCGTTCAGGACGCGGTGTTCGTCGTCGTCACCTTGGCCGCCACGGCCCTCGGCGTGTTCCAGGGGGTGCGGGCCCGGCGGACCACGGACCGGCTCGCCGTCCTGGCGGAGGACCGGCCGGTGGTGCGGCGCGCCGGGAAACCGGTGTCGGTCGGCGTCCGGGACCTGGTCGTGGACGACGTCGTCGAGGTCGGGCCGGGGGACCGGATCCTGGTGGACGGGTCGATCGTCGGTGCGGCGGATCTGGAGATCGACGAGCACGCGGTACCGGGCGAGGCCGACCCGGTGGTCAAGCAGCGGGGCGACGCCGTCCGGTCGGGCGCCCTCGTCCTCGCCGGCACCGGGGCGTACGCCGTCACCGACGCGGGGGCCCGCGCCGCCCGGGCCGGCGCCGGTGACGGGGGCCGGCCCGGCGACCCTCCCCCGGATCCCGCGGACTCCGTGCTCGACCGGAGCCTGCGCGGGCAGCTCGCGCAGACCCGGTACCTGGTCGTGCCGGCGGCGCTCGTCGCGGTCGTGGGCCAGTGGGTGGTCGGCCGGAGCGACCCGGGGGAAGCCGTCCGCCAGATGGTCAGCGCACTGCTGCCGATGCTTCCGGGAGGCCTGGTGCTGTTCACGTCGATGGCCCGTTCCGCGGCGGTCGTGCGCCTGGGGCGCCGCCGGTGCCTGGTGCGCGGGGCGTCCGGGATCGAGGGGATCGGGCGGGTGGACACCGTCGTCCTGGGCGCCGACACCCCTGCCGTGCGGGCCGAGCGGGAGGTCGCGGCGGTGCACGTCCTGGACGAGGGGGCGCCCGTCGCCGCCGTGCTGGGGCTCCTGAGCCGTACGGAGAACACCGCCGATCCGACGCTGCGGGCCGTCGCCGCCCGCTTCCCGCCGCCCGGGCCCGACGCCGCTCCCGCCGTCGCGGGGCGGACCTGCGGACCGTTTCCGCACCCCGGGTGGAGCGGTGTGAGCGTCACCGGCGGCGAGGGGGGTGACGCCCGCCCGCGGACGTGGCTGCTCGGCGCGCCCGACGCGCTGCTGCCCGGTTGGCACTCGCTGCGCGTCGTCGCCGACGCGTACGGGGCCAAGGGGCTGGACGTCCTGGTCCTGGCCCGGTCCGGGGCGGGCCTCGCCGCCCTCCTCGCCGACCCGGACGCGGTGCCCGACAGCGCGGAACCCGTCGCGCTGGTGGCCGTCGCGCCACGGGCCGCCCCGGAGACCGCCGAGGCCGGGCGCCGCCTGGCGGGGCAGGGCGTCACCTTGCGGACGCTGCCCGAAGCGCTCCTGCCCGGAGCGCTCCTGGCGGCAGCGCCGCTGCCCGGAGCCTTCCCGTCCGGAGCGCCGCCGCTCGGAGCGCCTCGGTCCGCGTGGCCGCCGGCCCAACCGGCCGAGCCCGACCACCCGCTGCCCGAACGTCCCCTGCCCGAACGGTGCGTGACCGACCCGCCGGCCGCCGTCCCCTCGCGCCCCGGCCGCGGGCCCGAGTTCGTCGCCGGGCTCCGGGCGCGCGGTCACCGCGTCGCCGTGGTCGGGCACGGCGTCGACGACCTCCCGGTGCTGCGGCAGGCCGACACCGCCGTTTCCTCGGGAGCCGGTACGGCCGCCGCCCGCGGGACGGCGGCCCTCGTGCTGCTCGGGCCGGCGTTGCCGGCGCTGCCCGCCGTCGTCGCCGAGGGCCGGCGACTCATCGGCGGCGTCGAACGGATCGCCGTCCTCTTCCTGACCAAGGCGGTGTACGGGGCGCTGCTGACCCTCGCCGTCGTCGCCGGCGGGATCCCGTACCCGTTCCTGCCGCGACAGCACGCCCTGGTCGCCTCCCTCGTCGTGCTCCTCCCGGCGTTGTTCCTGGTGTTCGTCCGGGGGCGGGGCACGGACCAACTGGCCACGCCCTTCGCCGGCCGGGGGCTGCGCTTCGCGGTGCCCGCGGGCGCCCTGATCGCGGCGGCGACCTGCGCCGCGTACGGGGCGGCGGGGCCGGTGCGCGGCGGGGACACGGGTCCGGCGGCCGCCGCCGGGCTGCTCGGCCTCTTCCTGGTCGGCCTGTGGGTCCTGGCCCTGTTGCTGCGGCCCTTCGGGACGCGCGGGTTGCTGCTGGCAGCCGGCGCCGGCCTGGTGTTCCTGGCCGTGCTGCTGGTGGCGCCGCTGCGGGACTTCTTCCGGATCGCCCCCGCCGGCGCCGCGGCGACCTGGACGGCGGTGGGCTTCGCGGTGGTCGCCGGTCTCGGCCTGGAGGTGGTGTGGGCCGTCCTGCGCCACCGCCCGCCGGATCCGCCGGAGCCCGCGCACGCGCAGGGGCCGCCCGGTCGGCGGTCCGGGCGGCCCCTGCGCGTACGACCTGCCCGTCCCCGTCAGGGGGCGACGGCCCCGACCCGCTCGCGGACCAGGTCCCAGGCGGTGTCCAGCCGGGCGGCCCGGGCCCGCGACGCCCCGTCGGTGAAGCGGGAGTGGGCCCGCCGCTCGCGGTAGAGCAGCAGGGTCAGGTTCACCAGGAAACCGGCGACCTCCGCCGGGGGGACCCCGGGGCCGGCGGCCACCGCGTCGATCCGCTCCCGGGCCCCGGGCACCTCGCCCAGCAGCAGCCACAGTTGGGCCAGGTCGGCGCCGGGCAGGAACACGGCCGCGCTCGCCCAGTCGATCAGCGCGGGCCCGCCGGCGGTGCGCACCACGTTCGCGAGGACGAGGTCCCCGTGCCCGATCTCCCGCGGCGGCCCGGCCCGTTCCAGCAGCCGCGCCACGGCCGCCGCGTGCGCCGGGTCGAGGTCGCCGCGGGCCGTGACGCCGTCCAGCATCGGCCGGTAGTCGACCTGCCAGGACGCGGGCACGTCGGGGCGCCAGCCGCGCAGCCGCCGCACGGCGTCGAGCACCCCCGTCAGGTCGGCGTCGGGCACCGGTGCGGCCGGGAACCGCTCCGGTGCGATGACTCCGCCGGGCAGTCGTTCCAGTACCAGGACCGCGTGCTCCCGGTCGGAGGCGAAGCGCCGGGGGACCGCCACGGGCGGCGGTGACACGTCGAACAGGTCGTACGCCTCGATCTCGCGCAGGCTCTGCCGGCGCCACTCGGGCGTGCGCACCTTCGCGACCACCTCCGTACCGTCCAGTTCGCCGGAGACCACCAGCGAGGTGCGGCTGCGGTAGACGATCGAGGCCGGTCGGAGCGCGGGGCACACCTCCAGGACCAGGTCCAGGAGTTCCCGCTCGCCCTCGGCCAGGCCGGGCAGGGGGTGGGGGTTCGCCTTCAGCACGGTGTGCTCCTCACGTCCGCAGGAAGCCGATGAGGCTCTTGTTGACGGCTTCCGGTTGCTCCAGGTAGCCGTAGTGACCGCAGTCGGGCAGGACCTCGAACTCTGCTCCGGGGATCGCCTCGGCGACCTCCCGGCCGAGCCGGGGCGGTGAGATGAGGTCGTCCTCGAAGGCGATGACCCGGGTCGGGACCCGGATGTCCCGGTAGGCGGGACGCCGGTCCGAGCCCACGGTGATGCCCAGGTGGGCCCGGCTGCCGGGCCCGGAGGACCGGGTCAGTTCCAGCAGGTCGAGCCAGTCACGGGCCCGCTGCTCGTCGTCGAGGGTGGTCGGCGACAGCATCTGCATCGCCTCGATGACGGCCTCGTACGAGGCGGGCAGCCGTACGTCCGCGTCGTACAGCTCGATCTCGGCGCGGGACAGGGCGCTGCGGACCGCGTCGGCGCGTCCCCGGGTGGCCATCAGGACGAGACGGTCGACGAGTTCGGGGCGGGCCAGGGCGAGTTCCTGGGCGACGTACGCGCCCATCGAGGTGCCGACGACCTGGCAGGGGCCGAGCCGCAGTTCCTCGATGAGCGCGGCCGTGTCGGCGACGAGGTCGGCGAGGCCGAAGCCGCCCGCGCACTCGTCGCTGGGGGCGATGCCCCGGTTGTCGAAGGTGATGACGCGCAGTCCCGCGCGCACCAGGGCCGGCACCTGGTGCAGGTGCCAGGCGCGGCCCTTGCTGCCCGAGCCCATGATGAGCAGGACGGCGGGCGCGGTGCGGCCGGCGTCGGCCGCCGCGGCGGGGTGGTCGTCGTAGTAGTGGAGCCGGATGCCGTTGACGTGTACGAGGGGCATGGCATCAGGCCGTTTCGTTCGGACGGGACATGGCGGTGTCTCCTTCGGTCGGCAGGAGCCGTTCGGTCAGGGCACGGGCGATCCGGGCGAGCGCGTCGTCGGACTGGACGAGCCCGAGGTGGTCCGAGTCGACGCCGACGCGGTCGATCCGGCCCGTGGCGTGGGGGTGCCACGACCGGGCGTCGCGGCGGGCCGCCTTGTCCGCGGACACCCGCTCCGCGGACACCACCAGCACGTCGCCGTCGAAGTGGCCGGGGACGTGGCCGCGCATCAGCCCCGCGTTGTTCATGAACACGTCCAGCACCGAACGCAGTTCGTCCGCTTCGAGCCGGCCCATCGGGTCGCCGGCGGCGAGCAGGAACTCCCGGTAGCGGGCCGCCGGGAAGGCGCCGCCCGCCAGTTCCTCCGGGGTCACGTCGAAGCCGGAGTCGCGCAGGTTGTGGGCGAACACCTCGGCCAGCGAGGGTTCCGCGCCGGCGGCCGGGCGCCGCGGGTAGGAGTCCAACAGGGTCAGCAGCTGCACTTCCTGGCCGCGCCGGCGCAGTTCGTCGGCCATGGCGAAGGCGACGTTCCCGCCGAGCGACCAGCCGAGCAGCCGGTACGGGCCCTCGGGCTGGACCTGTCGGATCAGGTCGGCGTATTCGGCGGCCATCTCCTCCAAGGTGGCGGGCAGGACGCCGTCACCGTCGAGCCCGGCGGCCTGGATCCCGTACAGCGGGATCTCGGCGGGCAGGTGGCGGACGAGACCCGAGTAGCACCAGCTCATCCCGGAACCCGGGTGGACGCAGAACACGGGACGTTCGGAGCCCGAGGCCCGCAGCGGCAGCAGGCGCTCCATCGGCTCCCGGGCCCCGCCGGCGGCGATCCGCGCCGCGAGGTCGGCGACGGACGGCGCGGCGAACAGGTCCCGCACGGTCATCACCACGTCCAGCTCGGCCCGGACCCGTTCCACGAGCCGGACCGCCAGCAGGGAGTGCCCGCCCAGGTCGAAGAAGCCGTCGTCGGGGCCGACCAGTTCCCGTTCCAGCACTTCGGCGAACAGCCGGCACAGGGCCTCCTCGCGCGGGGTGCGCGGGGCCCGGCCGCTCGACGCGTGGTGGGCGGGCACGGGCAGGGCGCGCCGGTCGAGTTTGCCGTTCGAGGTGAGCGGCAGCGCGGCCAGGACGGTGACCGCCGCGGGCACCATGTACTCGGGCAGCAGCTCCCGCAGCCGCCGGCGCAACTCGGCCGGGTCGGCGGCGAAGCCCCGCTCGGGGACCGCGTAGCCGACGAGCCGGCGCTCGCCGGGGGTGTCCTCGCGGACCAGCACCGCGGCCTGGGCGATGCCGGGCAGGCGGGTCATGGCCACTTCGATCTCGGCGGGCTCGATGCGCATGCCGCGCAGCTTGACCTGGGTGTCGGTGCGACCCAGGTACTCCAGCTGGCCGTCCCGGTTCCAGCGGACCAGGTCCCCGGTGCGGTACATGCGGCTGCCGGGCGGCCCGTACGGGTTCGCGACGAACCGTTCGCCGGTCAGGGCGGACCGGCCGAGGTAGCCGCGGGCGAGGCCGGGGCCGCTCACGTACAGCTCGGCGGGGACGCCGGGCGCCACGGGCTGGAGGGCTTCGTCCAGGGCGTGGACCGAGGTGTCGGCCACCGGGCCGCCGATCGGCGGGGTGAGCGCGGCGGTCAGCGGGCCGCTCATCGTGGCGCAGACGGTGGCTTCGGACGGGCCGTACGAGTTGAGCATCAGCCGGCCCGCGGACCAGCGCCGGACCAGCTCGGGCGGGCAGCTCTCGGCGGCCACGACCAGGGTCATCCCGGCGGGCAGGGCCCCTTCGGGGATCAGCTGGAGGATGGCCGGCGGGATCGCGGCGTGGGTGACGGATTCGCGGACCGCCAGCTCCGCCAGCTCGCGCCCGGGAACGGTCTCCGGGGGTGCGATGACCAGCGTCGATCCGGTCAGCAGCCCCATGGACAGTTCCCAGACGGCGCCGTCGAAGGCGGGGGACAGGTGGTGCAGGACCCGGCTGCCGGGGACGACCCCGGCGTACGAGGTGAAGATGTCCACCAGGCCCGGAAGGCCCGCGTGGGTGACGGTGACCCCCTTGGGGCGGCCGGTCGTGCCCGAGGTGTAGATGACGTAGGCCGGGTGGAGGGGGCTGAGCGGGGCCGTCCGGTCGGCGTCGACCGGGTCGGCGGCGGCCCGGGCGGCGAGCAGGTCGGCCGTCGCGGGGTCGTCCAGTACCAGGCGGGGCACGTCGGTGGCGGGCAGCGCGGCGCCCGTGGCACCGGCCGTCACGAGGACGACGGGGGCCGCGTCCTGGAGGGTGCCGGTGATCCGCTCCGCGGGGTGCCCCGGGTCGAGGGGCAGGAAGGCGGCGCCGGCCTTGGCGGTGGCCAGCACGGCCACGGCCAGTTCGGTGGAGCGCGGCAGCGCCAGGGCGACGAGGCGTTCGGGACCGGCCCCGTACGAGATCAGCAGCCGGGCCAGCCGGTTGGCGCGCGCGTTGAGCTCCGCGTAGGTCAGCGACTCCGCGCGCAGGACGAGCGCCTCGGCGTCGGGGCGCCGGCGGACGTGCTCCTCGAAGAGCGCGGCGAAGTCGGTCGGGGCGAGGTTCTTCGCCGGTCCCGCCGCCTGTCGCAGGACCCGTCCGCGCTCCTCGGGGCCGAGGACGTCGATGCGGCTGAGCGGCTGGGCGGGGTTCGCCACCGCCTCGACCAGCACCCGGACGAACCGGTCGGCCAGTGCCTGCGCCGTCGAGCGGTCGAAGAGGTCGGTGCTGTAGTCGAGGACGCCGCCGATACCGGCCGGGGCGTTGTCCGCGTCGCGGCGCTCCGACACCGAGAAGCCCAGGTCGACCTTGGCCGCGGTGGCCGTCCCGCCGGCCCGGGAGATCGTCAGCCCGCCCGGCAGGGTCGGAGCGCCCTGCGCCTCGGGTCCGCGCGGACCGGTGTTCTGCAGGGAGAGGACCACCTGGAAGAGGGGGTGGTGGGAGAGGGTGCGGGTGGGGTTGAGGGCTTCCACGAGGCGTTCGAAGGGGAGGTCTTGGTGGGCGTAGGCGGTGAGGTCGGTTTCGCGTATGCGGGTGAGGAGTTCGCGGAAGGTGGGGTTGCCGCTGGTGTTGGTGCGGAGGACGAGGGTGTTGACGAAGAAGCCGATGAGGTGGTCGGTGGCGTCGTCGGTGCGGCCGGCGATGGGGGTGCCGATGGGGATGTCGGTGCCGGCGCCGAGTCGGGTGAGGAGGGTGGTGAGGGCGGTTTGGAGGACCATGTAGGGGGTGGTGTGGGTGGTGCGGGCGAGTTCGGTGAGTTGTTGGTGGGTGGTGGTGGGGATGGTGAAGGTGATGCGGTCGCCCGCGTGGCTTGCGGTGGGGGGTCGGGGTCGGTCGGTGGGGAGGTCGAGTTGTTCGGGGAGGTCGTGGAGGGTGTTTTTCCAGTGGGTGAGTTGTTGGCCGGCGGTGGTGGTGGGGTCGTTGTCGTTGCCGAGGAGTTGGCGTTGCCAGAGGGCGTAGTCGGCGTATTGGACGGGGAGCGGGGTCCAGTGGGGGGCTGAGTTGTTGGTGGTGCGGGTGGTGTAGGCGGTGGTGAGGTCGTGGGCGAGGGGGGTGCGGGACCAGGCGTCGCCGGCGATGTGGTGGATGAGGAGCAGGAGTACGTGTTCCTCGTCGGAGATGCGGAAGAGCGAGGCCCGGATCGGGATCTCGGACGTCAGGTCGAACGCGTGCCGGGCCGCCGCCGCGCAGTCCCGTTCGTGGTCCGCCTCCGTCGTGTCGGCCCGTACGAGGTCGAGTCGGGCCCGTCGCAGGTCGAGCACCACCTGACGCGCGCCGAGCTCGTCCTCGGCGTACACGGTGCGCAGGATCTCGTGCCGGCCGACGAGGTCGTTGACGGCCGCTTCGAGGGCGTCGGCGTCGAGCGGGCCGGTCAGTCGGAGCGTGGTCGGGATGTTGTAGGTCGGGCTGGGGCCTTCGAGTTGGTGCAGGAACCACAGGCGCTGCTGCGCGTACGACAGCGGGATGCGCTCCGGCCGCGGCTGGGGCGTGAGCGGCGTCCGGGCGTCGGTCGCCCGGTCGAGGGCGGTGGCGAGACCGGCGATGGTGGGGGTCTCGAAGAGCTGCCGGATGGAGAGTTCGGCGCCGAGGGTGGTGCGGATGCGGCTGACCAGACGGGTGGCGAGGAGTGAGTGCCCGCCGAGGTCGAAGAAGCTGTCGTCGATCGTCAGGTGCGGCAGGGACAGGATCTCCGCGTACAGGGATACGAGGATCTCCTCGCGCGGTCCGCGTGGTGCGCGGCCCGCGGCCCGCGCCGCGTAGCTGGGTTCGGGCAGGGCCCTGCGGTCGAGCTTGCCGTTCGGGGACAGCGGGAACGCGTCGAGGGCGACGAGCGCGGAGGGGAGCATGTAGTCGGGCAGCCGCTCGGCGAGCCCGGCGCGGGCGGCGTCCTCGTTCCACAGCGCGCGGTCGGGCACCACGTACGCGACCAGCCGCTGGTCGCCGGGACGGTCCTCGCGGAGCAGGACGGTGGCCTGGAGCACGCCGGGCTGGGCGGCGACGGCGGACTCGATCTCGCCCAGCTCGATGCGGAACCCGCGCAGTTTGACCTGGTCGTCCGCGCGGCCGACGAAGACGAGCTGCCCGTCGTCGTTCCAGCGGGCCACGTCCCCCGTGCGGTACATGCGGCTGCCCGGCCCCCCGAAGGGGTTGGCGGTGAACCGCTCGGACGTCAGCCCGCCGCGGCCCAGGTACCCGCGGGCGAGCTGCGCGCCCGCCAGGTACACCTCGCCGTCGGCGCCCGGGCCCACCGGGCGCAGCCCGGCGTCCAGGACGTACAGCCGGACCCCGTGGTGCGGGGTGCCGATCGGTACCGGGCCGGCCGGTACCTCGGTACCGGGCCGGATCCAGTGCTCCAGGCAGTGGCCGGTGGCCTCGGTCGGGCCGTAGACGTTCACCAGGGTCACCTCGGGCTTCGACGCGCGCCACGGCGAGAGGTGTTCGCCGAGGAGCTGTTCGCCGCCGAGGGTGAGGAGCCCGGACGGGGACACGGACTCCGGCATGGTCGCGAGGAGCGCCAGGTGCGAGGGGGTGCCCTTCATGAACGTGGCCTGCTGGAAGTCCGGTTCGGCGACGGCGGTCTCGGCCAGGCTCTCCAGGTCCGACAGCCGGACGCAGCCGCCGCTGATCAGCGGGGCGTGCAGCGAGCCGACGCTCTGGTCGAAGGAGGCCGAGGCCTGCATCACCGACAGGCCCGACACGTCGGGCGCCTGGGTTTCCCGGCAGTGCCTGACGAACGCCGACAGGGCCCGGTGCTCGACGAGGACGCCCTTGGGGCGGCCGGTGGAGCCCGAGGTGTAGATGACGTACGCCGGGTGGTGCGGGCCGAGCGGCGCGGCGCGTTCCGGGTCGCGCAGGTCGGCGGCGGAGTGCTCCCGCAGCGTGCCGGGCAGCATCGGGTCGTCCATGACGAACGTCAGCGGGGCGCCGCTGTCGAGGCCCAGCCGGGCGTCGACCTCGGCGGTGGTGAGCACGAGCACCGGATCGGAGTCCTCGATCATGTGCCGGATCCGGTCGGCCGGGTACGCCGGGTCGACGGGCACGTAGGCGCCACCGGCCTTGAGGACGGCGAGCATGCCGACGACGAGGTCCGTGCAGCGCGGCGCGGCGATCGCGACGAGGCGTTCCGGGCCGACGCCGAGCTGGACCAGGCGGCGCGCCAGCCGGTTGGCGCGCGCGTTGAGGTCGGCGTACGAGAGGGTGTCGTCGGGCGCGATCAGGGCCGGGTCGTGCGGGGTGCGCGCCACCTGCTCCTCGAACAGGTCGGTGAACAGTTCCGGGGCCCGCTCGTAGTCGGAGCCGCTCCACCGCTCCAGCACGGTGGCCCGCACGGCGGGGTCCAGCAGGGGGACGGCGCCCACCGGGACCCGCGGCTGCTCGACCATGGCCCGCAGGGCGCGCCGGAACACGGCGATCACCTCGTCGACCCGTTCGGCGGTGAACAGGTGCGGCAGGTATCCGAGGGAGAACCGGAGCATGTTGTCCCGGGGCAGCGCCAGCAGGCCCAGCGGGTAGTGCGTCTGGTCCTTGGAGTGGATCTTCAGGACGGTGGGCAGGTCGGTGGCGGTGTCCGTGCCCGGCGGCCGGCCGCGACTGGAGTTCAGCGGGTAGTTCTCGAAGACCATCGCGGTGTCGAACAGCTCGCCGGAGCCCGCCCAGCGCTGGATGTCGGCGAGGCCCACCCACTGGTGGTCGATCAGTCGGGCCTGCTCGCGCTGCACCCGGCGCAGCAGGTCCGCGAGGGGTTCCGCCGGGCGCAGTCGCACGCGCAACGGCAGCGTGTTCATGAACAGGCCGACCATCGTGTCGATGCCGGGCAGCTCCGGCGGCCTGCCGCTGACCGTCACGCCGAACACCACGTCGTCCCGGCCCGTCAGATGGGCCAGGGCCAGGCCCCACGCGCTTTGGATCGCGGTGTTCACGGTGACCCCGGTGGAGCGGGCGAACCGGGTCAGCGCGGCGGTGAACGCCTCGTCCTCCACGAAGTGGATCCGCTGCGGGGCGGCCGTGAGCGCCCCCCGCTCCGGCGCCACGATGCTCGGGGTGTCGAACCCTTCGAAGGCCTCCGTCCAGGCGGCCTCGGCCGCGTCCCGGTCGCGGGCGTCCAGCCAGGTGAGGTACTCGCGGTAGGGGCGAACCCGCGGCAGCGCCGTGACGTCACCGTGCACCGTGTACAGGGTGAGCAGTTCGCGCAGCAGCACCGGCATCGACCAGCCGTCGAGCAGGATGTGGTGGTTCGTCATCACCAGTCGGTGGCGGCCGCCACCCAACCCGATCAGCGTGAACCGGATCAGCGGCGGCTTGCCCAGGTCGAACCGGGTCCAGCGGTCCTCGTCGGCGAGGGCCTCCGCCGCCGCCTCCCGCCGGTCGGCCGGCAGCGCGCTCAGGTCCTCCTCCCGCCACGGCACGACCACCTCGCGGGGGATCAGCTGCACCGGCCGCTTGAGCCCCTCGTGCCGGAACGCGGCGCGCAGGTTCGAGTGCCGCCTCAGCATCGCCGTGGTGGCGCCGCGCAGCCGCTGCGCGTCGACGCGGCCTTCGAGCTCGATGAACACCTGGACGTTGTAGGCGTCCAGCTCATCGGCGTCAAAGAGGTTGTGGAACAGCATTCCCTCCTGGAGCGGAGAGAGCGGAAGAATGTCTTCCAGACCTGACTTGGCCATCAGAGGGAACCCCATTCGCTTTCGAGCCGTGAGATGTCGTCCGCGCTGAGCGAGGTGAGGGACACGTCCGAGGGCGTCAGGCCACTGGCCTCCGGCCGACCCGCGTGCTCCACCAGCGCCTTCAGCGCCCTGAACCAGCCTTCGCCGAGCCCGCGGACCGCGTCCTCGGTGAGCAGGCCCGCCGCGTACGTCCACACGCTGTGCAGCCGCGGCCCGTGCTCGGTGTCGTGGGCGCCGGCGACCAGCTCCACCGGGTGGCCGAGCGCGGTGTCCGGGTGCTGCCCGGCCACCCCCCGGCCCACCACGCCCCACGCGGGCGCCGGCCCGCCCTCCCGGACCTCGCGGCCGCCGGTGAACCGCCCCAGGTAGTTGAACCCGTACTCGGGGGCGGGCAGGTCCGCCAGCGGCTCCCGGGTCCGGGGGTTGACGTACCGGAGCAGGCCGTAGCCCACCCCGTCGCCCGGCACCTCGCGCAGCTGCTCCTTGACCTGCTTCAGGGCGCGGCCCGCCGCCGGGCCGCCGTCCCACACCCGCGCCCAGTCCCCGCCGACCCGGGGGTCCAGCCGCACCGGGTGCATCGAGGTGAACCAGCCCGCAGTACGGGTGAGGTCGGCGCCGGCCGCCAAGTGCTCGTGCCGGCCGTGGCTTTCGAGGTCGACGACGACCGGCGCCCCCGGGTCCTCGCCCCGGGTGCGCCGCCAGTCGGCGACGGCCAGCGCGAACGCGGTCAGCAGCAGGTCGTTGATCTCCGCGTGGTAGACGCCCGGCACCCAGGTCAGCAGGGCCTCGGTGGTCTCCGCGTCCAGGTCCAGGGTGACCTGCCCCGCCCCGGCGTGCGTGTCCCGGACCGGGTCGAGGGTGAGGGCGGCGGTGTGGTCGAGGGTACGGAGCCAGTGGTCGGTCTCCGCCTCTGTGGCGGGCCGGGCCGCGAGGTCGCGCAGCGTCTCGGCCCACTGCCGCCAGCCGGTGCCGCCCTCGGCGAGCGGCCGGCCGTCGTGGGCGGCGGCCAGATCGGGTACGAGGAACCGCCAGCTCACGGCGTCGACCACCAGGTGGTGCGCGACCAGCACGAGCAGCCCGTCGGTCTCCGGCCCGCGATCGAGCCAGCAGGCCTCCAGCATCCGGCCCTGTTCGGGGTCGAGCCGGTCGCGGGCGGCGGCGGCCAACTCGGTGACCGTCGTCCGCAACCCGGCCCCGTCGAGGCCGGGGGCGCGGTGCCGGGTGAGCAGGGCCTCCACGGTCGGAACCCCCGGCTCCGGGATGGCCATCGTCCAGTCCGGGGCCACCCGCAGGCGCAGGGCGTCGTGGTGGTCGAGCAGCGTCCGCAGGGCGCCCCGCAGCCGGTCCTCGTTCAGCCCGGCGGGCACCGCCACCACCACCGACTGGTTGAACGGGGCGACCGGACCGCCGAGTTCCCGCAGCCAGCCCATGATCGGCGTCGGCGGGACCGGACCGGTCGGCCCGAACACCTCGGCGTCCGAGCCCTGCGGCCGCTCCCCGTCCGCCCGGGCCAGGGACTCGGCGAGCAGGGCGACGCTCTGGTGCTCGAACACGTCCCGGACGGAGATCGTCAGACCCTGCCCGCGGGCCCGGCTGACGAGCTGGATGGACAGGATGCTGTCGCCGCCCAGGTCGAAGAAGCCGTCGTCGACGCCGACGGACTCCAACCCGAGGGCCTCGGCGAACAGCCGGCACAGCAGCTCCTCGACCGGACCGTCCGCCGCCCGGCCGGTGGAGCGCTGCCCGTAGTCGGGCGCGGGCAGCGCCTTGCGGTCCAGCTTCCCGTTGCCCGTCAGCGGCAGCACGTCCAGCGCGACGAACGCCGACGGCACCATGTAGTCCGGCAGCGCGTCCCGTACGAAGGCCCGCAGCTCCTCCGCGTCCACGAGCCCACCGGCGCCCTCCGCGGCCACCAGGTAGGCCACCAGACGCCGGTCGCCCGGCCGGTCCTCGCGGACCACCGCCACCGCCTCCGACACCCCGGGGTGCCGGGCCAGGGTGGACTCCACCTCGCCCAGCTCCACCCGGAACCCGCGGATCTTCACCTGGTCGTCGACCCGGCTGATGAACTCCAGGTCACCGCGCCGGTTCCAGCGGACGATGTCACCCGTGCGGTACATCCGCTCCCCGGGCCCCTCGAAGGGGTTCGCGACGAACCGGGAGGCACTGAGCCCCGGCCGCGCCAGGTAGCCGCGCGCCAGCTGCACCCCGGAGACGTACAGCTCCCCGGGCACGCCCGCCGGCACGGGCTGCAGGAACTGGTCCAGGACCAGCATCCGGGTGTTGGGGAACGGCCGGCCGATGGTGAGGACCCCGTCCTGAAGGTCCGCGGGGGAACCCACCCGCCAGGTCGTGCAGCCGACGATGGTCTCGGTCGGCCCGTACTCGTTGAGCACGGTCATCCCCGGGTGCGCCTCCAACGCCGTCCGCACCGCCCGGCCCGTCAGCGACTCGCCGCCCAGCACCAGGTCTCCCCGCGGCGCGTACACCCCGGGCAGTTCGGTGATCAACGGCAGGTGGCTCGGCGTCGCCTTCAGGAAGGTGATCTGCGGCAGGCCCTCGGGGACCTCGCCCGCCAGGTGCCGCTCGTGCAGCTCCTCCAGGTCCGCGAGGTGCACGCAGCCACCGCTGAGCAGCGGCGCGAACAGACCGGTCACCGTCAGGTCGAACGACAGCGGCGAATGCAACAGCGCGTGCCCGCTCACCCCCGGATACAACTCGGTAGACACCGCCAGGTAGTTGACCGCCGGCTGGTGTTCCACGACCACCCCCTTGGGGCGGCCCGTCGACCCGGACGTGTAGATGACGTACGCCGCGTGCCACGGCGACAGCCGACCCGTACGGTCCGCGTCACCCAGGTCGTGGGCGGCCTGCCCGGCGACCTCGGCGCGCACCTGCGGACCGTCCAGCTCCAGCCGGCGCAACCCGTCCGGGAACAACCCCTCGGGGAGCCGGCCCGCGGTCAGCACGCACACCGGACGGGCGTCGTCCACCATCACGGCGACCCGCTCCGGCGGCGCGGACGGATCGACGGGCAGGTACGCCGCGCCGCTCTTCAACACCGCGAGGACCGCCACCCCCAGGTCCACCGACGGCGGCAGGCACAGCGCCACGATCCGCTCCGGTCCGGCCCCCGACGCGACGAGCAGCCGGGCCAGCCGGTTGGCGCGGGCGTTCAGCTCCTCGTACGACAGGGTCGTCCCGTCCGCGGACAGCGCCGGACGCAGCGGCGTCCGCGCCACCTGCTCCTCGAACAACTCGGGAAGGGTCGCCTCCCGCTGGGGCCTGGCGGTGTCGTTCCACTCCTCCAACACCTGCCGGCGCTCGGCCGGATCCAGCAGACCGATCCCGCCGATCGGCAGGTCCGGATCCGCCGTCACCGAACCGAGCACGGCCAGCAGCCGCGAAATGATCGATTCGACGGTCTCCCGGTCGAACAGCTCCGTCCGGTACTCCAACGAACCCCGCATCCCCGCCGGCGCGCCGGACGCGTCGTGGCTCTCCCCGAGGGTGAGCGACAGGTCGAACTTCGCGACGCCCGTCCGGGCGGCCAGCCGCGTCGCGTCGCGCAGGACGTCACCACCCGCCACGGAACCGCGACCGCGCGCCCCCTCGCGGACCGGGTCCGCCGTGTTGTTGAAGGTGATCATCACCTGGTAGAGCGGGTGGTGGGACAGGCTGCGCGTCGGATTGATCGCCTCCACCAACCGCTCGAACGGCACGTCCTGATGCGCGTAGGCGGCCAGATCGGCGCTACGGACCCGGTTCAACAGCTCCCGGAAGGTGGGGTTCCCGCTCGTGTCGGTCCGCAGGACCAACGTGTTGACGAAGAACCCGATGAGGTCCTCCGTCGCCTCGTCCGTACGACCGGCCACCGCCGTGCCGATCGGGACGTCCTCACCGGCGCCCAGGCGGGTCAGCAACGTCGCGAACGCCGCCTGCGCCACCATGAAGGGGCTCGCGTGCGCCGCCCGGGCCAGCTCCGCCAGCCGGGCGTGCAACGCCGCCGGAACCGTGAACGGGATCCGGTCACCGCAGTAGCCGGCCGTCGCGGGACGCGGCCGGTCCGTGGGCAACTCCAACTGCTCCGGCAGACCGGCCAGCGCCTCCTTCCAGTAGGCCAGCTGGACGCCCGCCGTGCTGTCCGGGTCCGCCTCGTCACCGAGCAGCTCGTGCTGCCACAGCGCGTAGTCGGCGTACTGGACGGGCAGCGGCGCCCACCCGGGCGCGCCGCCCGCGCCGCGCGCCGCGTACGCCGCCGTCAGGTCGCGGGCCAGCGGAGCCATCGACCAGCCGTCACCGGCGATGTGGTGGATCAGCAACAGCAGCACGTGCTCCGTGTCCGACAGCCGGAACAGGCGCGCCAGGAACGGGATCCCACCGGTCAGGTCGAAGACGTGCCCGGTCGCCTCCGCCAGCCGCTCGTCCAGGTCCTCCGCCGTCACGTCCGTGACGTCCAGGGGGCGGCGGACCAGATCGGCGGGCAGCACGATCTGATGCGAACCCCGCTCGTCGTCCGCGAAGACGGTCCGGAGGCTCTCGTGCCGCGCGACCACGTCATCGACGGCCCGCTCCAGCGCCTCCCGGTCCAACGCGCCGGTCAACCGCAACGCGGTCGTCAGGTTGTACGTCGCCGACGGCCCCTCGAACTGCCGCAGGAACCACAGCCGTTGCTGCGACGGCGACAGCGGCACGCGCTCCGGCCGCGGCATCGCCACCAACGGAGCCCGCGCCCCGGACGCCGTGTCGAGCGCACCCGACAGCCCGGCCACCGTAGGCGTCTCGAAGAACTGCCGCACGGACAGCTCGACGCCCAACGCCGTCCTGATCCGGCTGACCAACCGGCTCGCGAGCAGCGAATGCCCGCCCAGGTCGAAGAAGCCGTCGTCGATGCCGACCCGCGTCCGACCCAGGACCTCGCAGAACAGCGAGCACAGGATCTCCTCGCGCGGATCGCGCGGCCCCCGCCCCGCCGGCTCGGCCCCCCGGTCCGGCGCGGGCAGCGCCGCCCGGTCCAGCTTCCCGTTCGGCGTCAACGGCAGCCCGCCCAGGAACACCAGGGCCGTCGGCACCATGAACTCGGGCAACCCGCGCCGCAGATGATCCCGCAACGCCGCGGGGGTGGGCTCCGGGCCGTCCGCGACGACGTACCCGACCAGCCGCTGGTCACCCGGCCGGTCCTCACGGACCAGGACCGCGGCCTCCGCGACACCCGGGTGCCGCACCAGCTCCGACTCGACCTCACCCAACTCGATCCGGAACCCGCGCAGCTTCACCTGCTGGTCGACCCGGCTCAGATAGCGCAACGCACCGTCCCGCTCCCGCCGCACCAGGTCCCCGGTGCGGTACATCCGCGCGCCGGGCGGCCCGTACGGGTCCGCGGCGAACCGCTCGGACGTCAGCCCCGGACGCAGGTGGTAGCCCTGCGCCAGCTGCGCCCCCGCCAGGTACAGCTCGCCGGGCACCCCGACGGGCACCAGCCGCAGCGCCGCGTCCAGCACGTACGCCGACGTGTTGGCCAACGGCCGTCCGATGACCGGCCCGGCGGGACCCGGCCGCGACACCTCGGCGGCCGTCGCCCAGATCGTCGCCTCCGTGGGCCCGTACAGGTTGGTCACCGAACGCGCCCGCCCGCCCAACGTCCGCGCCAGCTCGGCCGGCAGCGCCTCACCGCCCACCAGCACGTGCACCCCGGCCAGCTCGCCGCGGTCCGCGGCCACCAACCCCTGCCACAGACTGGGCGTCGCCTGGAGCAGCGTGATCCCCGAGTCGGCGACCGTCCGCAGCAGCGCCGCCGGATCCTTGGCCGTCTCCTCGTCCGCGAGGACCACCGCGGCACCGTGCAGCAGCGGCAGGAAGAGCTCCAGACCGGCGATGTCGAAGCCGACCGTCGTGACCGCCAACAGCCGGTCCCCGACGCCCGGCGCGAAGCGCCGCCCCACCGCGTCGAGGAAGGCGTCCAGTGCCGCCCGGGGCACCACGACACCCTTGGGGCGGCCCGTGGACCCGGACGTGTAGATGGCGTACGCGGGATGGGCGCCGAGCACCCGCGTCCGCAGCTCGGCGTCCGCCAGATCGGTGCCCTCGTACGCCGCCACCTCCTCAGCCGACACCGGCTCGGTGACGGTGATCGCCGGCGCCGCGTCGTCGAGCATGTACGCGATGCGGTCCGCCGGATATCCCGGGTCGAGCGGCAGGTACGCGGCGCCCGACTTCAGCACCGCGAGCAACGTCACGACCAGGTCCGCAGAGCGCGGCAGCGCCACCGCCACGAACCGGCCCGGGGCCGCGCCCCGCGCGACGAGGTGCCGGGCCAGCCGGTTGGCGCGCGCGTTCAGCTCCGCGTACGAGAGGGTGACACCGGCGCACACCAGCGCCGGCGCCCGCGGGGTCAGCGCGGCCTGCCGCTCGACCAGCCGGGACACCGACGCCTCGGGCGCCGGGCCGGCCGTCCCGCCCCACCCGCGGAGCGCCTGCCGCTCGCTCGGGCTGAGAATCTCCAACTGCCCGATCGTCCGCTGGGGGTGGGCCACCCCGGCACTGATCACCCGCACCAGCCGGTCCGCGATCCCCTGCACGGTCTCCCGGTCGAACAGGTCCGTGCTGTACGTGACGCTGCCCGACATGCCCTCGCAGCCACCGTCCGCACCGAACCGCTCGGCCAACGCGAACGACAGGTCGAAGCGCGCGGAAGCCCCCTCCGCCCCTTCCACCCGCGCATGGAGCCCGGCGAACCGCGGCACCTCCGAACGCGCCCGCGCACCTTCGGTGTTGTGCAACGTCAGCATCGTCTGGAAGAGGGGGTGGTGGGAGAGGGTGCGGGTGGGGTTGAGGGCTTCCACGAGGCGTTCGAAGGGGAGGTCTTGGTGGGCGTAGGC
>NZ_JBVHZI010000005.1:0-471561 GCF_055574495.1 Streptomyces sp. NPDC029836
GACGGCGGTGACCTCCTCGGCCTCCGGCACCATGGACGGCTCGGTGGACGGCTCCATGGACGGCTCCATGGACGGCTCCATGGACGGATCCATGGACGGCTCCATGGACGGGTCGGGCGGCGGGGGCGCGGCCCCCGCCCCCGCGCCCGCGGGGGGGGGGCGCGGGGCCCCCCCCCCCGCGCGGGGGGGGGGCGCCGCCCGCCGGGCGCGCCGGGGGGGGGGGGGCGGGGGGGCGCGCGCCGGGGGGGGCCCCCCCCCCCGGGGGGGGGGGCCCACGCCCGTTTTCGTGCCGGGTCGGGTCGGCCTCACTCCAGGCCGGGCGAGACCCGGGCGGGGCCGGCCGCGGGGTCGGCGCGCAGCTTGTCCTGGAGTTCCCGGCTCTCCTCGGTGAGCCGCTGGGGTCCGCTGTGCGGCGGGACGCCGGAGACGCTCGTACCGGGGGAGCTCGGGGGCTCGTACTCCCGCGGCGCGGTCGCCGTGGTGTACGCGGTCGCGACGGCGATCAGCGCCGTCATGACCAGGCCGGCCCGGATCCACCGCCGGCCGCGGTGCTCGCCGGCGGCGCGGACGACGGCCGCGGAGCGCGGCTCCAGCCGTACGACGGGCCGGACCGCCCCGAGCCGTTCGCGCAGCAGCGCGGACTGCTTCTCGGGCGGTACGTCGGCCAGCTCGGGTACGCGATCCGCGAGGTCGGCGTGCGCGTGGAGCAGGCGGCTCCCGGCGGTCGGGGTGGTGGCCTCGGTCTCGGCGGCGGTGTCGGGCAGGTCGAGGCCGACGCCGTCGTAGAGCAGCACCGTGCGGCGGTGCACCGGGGGCAGCGCGAGCAGGGCGTCGAGCAGGATCCGGTCCGCGGGCTCGGCCGGCGGCTTGTCGGGGTGGCGGTGGGCGCGGCGGAACCGGTGCCAGGGGGAGAGGGCGTACTCGTACACGGCCGCGCGCACCCAGCCGACGGGGTCGGGGTCGGTGGCCACCTCGGGCCAGCGGTCCCAGGCCTGCTGGAAGGCCCGCTCCACCGACTCGTGGGCCAGGGCGCGACGGGCCGTGAGGAGGTAGGCCTGCCGGACGAGGGCGGGGGCGGCGTAGGCGTAGAGGGCCTCGAAGGCCTGGACGGGGTCGGACGGGCGCGGCACGGCCGCCGCCGGCTCGGTCGACTCCGGGACGGCGGTGACCTCCTCGGCCTCCGGCACCATGGACGGCTCGGTGGACGGCTCCATGGACGGCTCCATGGACGGCTCCATGGACGGCTCCATGGACGGCTCCATGGACGGGTCGGGCGGCGGGGGCGCGGCCCCCGCCCCCGCGCCCGCGTCGGGGGCCGGTGGTTCGGGGGCGCGCACCTCGGCGGGTGCGTCGGCGGGTGCGCCGGAGTCCGCCGGCGCGGAGGCGTCGGCCGGGGGCGCCGGCGTGGGGGGTGCGGGCGCGTCGGCGGATTTCCCCGGGGCGGAACCGCCGGAGCCGCCCGAGGAGCCGCCGCCGGTCCTGGCGGGGGTCTTCGTGTCGTGGCGGGCGGCGCCGACCGGGGGCTTCGCGGCCCGCTTGGTCGCCGACCTGGGCCGGGTACCGGGCCCGCCGGACCGCGCCTGGGCCCCGTTCGCGAAGGCCCGTACGCCGCCGCCGGC
This sequence comes from Streptomyces sp. NPDC029836, assembly GCF_055574495.1. Classification (NCBI taxonomy): domain Bacteria; kingdom Bacillati; phylum Actinomycetota; class Actinomycetes; order Kitasatosporales; family Streptomycetaceae; genus Streptomyces; species Streptomyces sp. NPDC029836. Next base: position 1,620 of record NZ_JBVHZI010000005.1, read on the forward strand.
ACGCGGCGCCCAGCTGGCGAAGGGCGTGGCCCGGTCGTGCGCCGGTTCCGCCTCCGGCTCGCGCGCGTGGGGTTCGGGGGGCCGCGGGGGCCGGGTCGGCCCGGGGCGTCCGGCAGCGGTGACGCGCAGGTCCGGGGTGTCCGCGTCCGGGACCGCGGCCGCCGCGGCGAGGCGGGCCAGGATCTCGGCGTACACCTCGCGCTTGCGTCCGCGCGGCTCGGTGCGGCCCGTCTCCCACGAACGGAGGGTCGCCGGGGTGACCCCGATGACCCCCGCGACCTCCTCGTGGCTCAGTTCGCCCGCCTCGCGGAGCCTGCGGCGCTCCTTGGGGGAGGGCAGGCCCAGTTCCGACCCGGAGGTCGTATCGACGCCTTGTGTCATGCCACACTCCCCGCGACCCGGCAGCCTTGGGCGAAAAAGTACATAAACGTATATTGAGCGACACCACGGGCATTCGCCTGTTACCCGCCCATAGCGCGTGTCGTTGGCACCATGGGCGGGGTGACCCAAGTGACTGAACTCGGGACCCCGTTGCCGGTGGCCCCGCGCCCCGACCCGCGGCGCCGTTCACCGGCCGCCGCCGCCTGCGTGCTGGGCGGCGCCGTGGCTGCCGGACTGGGGCTCGGCTTCCTCGCCGTGCTCGTGATCGTGCTGTGGATCAGCTCCCCCTATCCCGACAGCGGGCCCGGCGGTGCGCTGCACCTGGCCGCCGGGCTGTGGCTGATGGCCCACGGGACGGAGCTCGTCCGCTACGAGACCCTGTCCGGGGTGCCCGCACCCGTGGGCGTGACGCCGTTGCTCCTGGTGGCCCTGCCCGCCCTGCTGATGCGGCGGGCCGCCCGGCTGGGCAGCGCCTCCGGGGACGCCGCCGGGGCGGACGGGGAGGAGGTCCTGCCGGCCGGCGCCGTGTTCTCCGCGGTGCTCTGCGGCTACCTCGCCGTCGGCGCGCTGGCCACCGTGTACGCGGCCGGCGGACCGATGCCCGCCGATCCGCTGAGCGCGGCCTGGCACCTGCCGCTGGTGGCGGCGCTGGCCGCCGCGAGCGGTGTGTGGGCCGCGAAGGGCCGACCTCTGGGACCCCTGCCGGACCGGGTCCCGAGGAGCGTGCGGACGGCGATCACGCGCCCCCGGTACGCGCTGGCGCTGCGCTCCGGGGCGGCCGGGGTCCTGGTCCTGCTCGGCGGCGGGACGTTGCTCGTCGGTGCTTCCCTGGCCTGGCACGGGCCCCAGGTGCAGGCGTCGTTCCTCCAGCTGACCGGGGTCTGGTCGGGCCGGTTCGCGGTGCTGCTGCTGGCGGTGGCCCTGATCCCGAACGCGATGGTGTGGGGCGCGGCCTACGGGCTCGGACCCGGCTTCGCGCTCGGCGCGGGCGCGACGGCCACCCCGCTCGGCTTCGAGGGCGCGGCGGCGCTGCCCGGGTTCCCGCTGCTGGCGGCGCTGCCGCCGGAGGGGCCGGGCACCCCGGTCACCTGGGCGGCGGCCGGGATTCCGGTGGCCGCCGGACTGGCGGTGGGCTGGTTCGCGGTGCGTCGGGCGCGGGAGGTCCCGTACGGGGAGACCGCGCTGACGGCGGCCCTGGGCTCGGTGGTGTGCGGAGCGGTGATGGCCGCGTTGGCGGCGGTGTCCGGCGGCCCGATGGGTACGGCGGCGCTGGCGAGCTTCGGGCCCGTGTGGTGGGCCGTCGGGGGCGCGGCGACGGCGTGGACCCTGGTATCGGCGGTCCCGCTGGCGGTCGGGGTGCACGCCTGGCGGACGCGACCGGCGCGCGGGGCCGCCGAGGAGGCGGCCGCCGACACCTGGCACGACTCGGGGATCCGGGAACTGCGTTGGCAGGCGCTGCGCAGCGCCGCGCAGCCCTTGGTCCCGCCCACGTCGCTCCCGCCCACGTCGCTCCCTCCCGTGCCGCTCCCGCCCACGTCGCTCCCTCCCGTGCCGGTCCCGCCCACGACCCGACGCGGCACCCCGGCGCCGGTCGCGGTCCCGCCGACGGAGCAGCCCCCGTCGGCCGTCATCGGAGCGGCGGCCCCGGAGTCGGTGCCGGCGCCGCTGCCCGACGCGCAGGCGTTCCGGGGGGCCGCGCCGGCGCCCCTGCTCCCGCCGGTGGCGGGGTCCAGGATCCTGGCGCGGCGCCCCCCGGAGGAGTGACGTCACTTCGCCCGAACGCGGACGGCCGGCCCCTTCCGGGGCCGGCCGTCCGCGTGCGGGGAGCGGTTCGCGTCAGCGCTGGACCTTCAGGATGTCGCCGATGACGTTGTCCGGGAGCAGGGTGTTGCACTGGAGTTCCGCCGTGCGCGTCAGGGCGTCGTCGCGGCAGACGTAGAAGTCCTTGTACGCGATCTGCAGCGCGTACGAGCTCGCCGCCAGCAGCAGCGCCAGCGAGGCCGTCACCAGGCCGCTGACCGCGGCCGCCCGCTGCGGGCGGGCCGCGGGCCCCAGGGCGGCGAGCCGGTCGGGCTTCGACCCGGTGCGCGCGGGCTGCGCCGCGCCGCCGAAGACGGCCGCCGCGGCGGCCCCGGACTCCGGAGCCGGCCCGCCGCGGAGCGCGCTGATGCCCCAGTACATGGCGAGCGCGCCCAGCAGCAGCCCCATCGAGGGGATGCCGAAGATGCCGAAGAAGAAGCCCCACATACCCGCCAGCAGCGCGTACCGCGCCCGGCGCTGCACGGGGTCCATCGGGTCCCAGCGCGCGGGACCGCCACCCCCCTCGGGGGTTCCGCCGGGGCCCTGGCCGGGCCCCTGACCTGGGCCGGGGTCCTGGCCCGGGCCTTGGCCCGGGCCGCCGCCGCGCGGCTTCCACGGCTGGTCGGGCCGGCCCTCGGGGGGAGCCGCGAAGGGGTTGTCGTCGGTCGAGGAGTCGGGCTGACGGCGGTCCGGCATCGAGTGCGTTACTTCCCCTGTGTCGTGGACGCGGTGGGTGCCGCGTCCGGCGGCGCGCTCCGCGGCGTGCGCGGCTCGTATGCAGACGCTACCGCCCGCCCGTCCCCCCGTCCCTCGGGGGCGGTCGGGTGTGCGGGTATCGTTGCAGGCGGTCGGTGGCTTCGTACGGTTGCCCATGAGTCGGCACGTCGTAGTTTCGTACGACCACACAAGACCAACAACGGCATTCCCGTAAGAAAGGGCCTCCCATGCCCGCCTCCCGCCTGGTCGTGCTGGTCTCCGGCTCCGGCACCAACCTCCAGGCCCTGCTCGACGCCATCGAAGCCCACCCCGGCGGAGCCGAGGGCTTCGGCGCCGAGGTCGTCGCCGTCGGCGCGGACCGCGAGAACATCGCCGGCCTGGAACGGGCGGAGAAGGCCGGGATCCCCACCTTCGTGTGTCCCGTCAAGGCCTACGGCAGCCGTGCGGAGTGGGACGAGGCGCTCACCGGCGCGACCGCCGCCCACGCCCCGGACCTCGTCGTCTCCGCCGGGTTCATGAAGATCGTGGGCGCGAGCTTCATCGACCGCTTCGGCGGCCGGTTCATCAACACCCATCCCGCCCTCCTCCCCGCCTTCCCCGGCGCGCACGGCGTACGGGACGCCCTCGCCTACGGCGCGAAGGTCACCGGCTGCACGGTCCACTTCGTGGACGGCGGCGTGGACACCGGGCCGATCATCGCCCAGGGTGTCGTGGAGATCAGGGACGCGGAGGGCGAAGCCGCTCTGCACGAGCGGATCAAGGAAGTCGAGCGTCAGCTGCTCGTCGACGTCGTGGGGCGCCTGGCCCGGCACGGCTATCGCATTGAGGGACGAAAGGTAACGATCCAGTGACCGCCGCAGAGCGCGTAGAGCCCGCAGCCAGCGCGAACAACAACGAACCGACCACGACCCAGCGGCCGATCCGTCGTGCGCTCGTCAGCGTCTACGACAAGACGGGACTGGAAGAGCTGGCCCGCGGCCTGCACGAGGCGGGCGTCGCGCTCGTCTCCACCGGCTCGACCGCCGCGAAGATCGCCGCGGCCGGGGTGCCCGTCACCAAGGTCGAGGAGCTCACCGGCTTCCCCGAGTGCCTCGACGGCCGCGTCAAGACCCTGCACCCGCGGGTGCACGCCGGCATCCTCGCCGACCTGCGCCTGGAGGACCACCGCAACCAGCTCGCCGAGCTGGGCGTCGAGCCCTTCGACCTGGTCGTCGTCAACCTCTACCCCTTCCTCGCGACCGTCCAGTCGGGCGCCACGCCGGACGAGTGCGTGGAGCAGATCGACATCGGCGGCCCCTCGATGGTCCGCGCCGCGGCCAAGAACCACCCGTCGGTCGCCGTCGTCACGAGCCCCGCCCGCTACGCCGACGTCCTCGACGCGGCGAAGAACGGCGGCTTCGACCTGAGCGCCCGCAAGCGGCTCGCGGCCGAGGCCTTCCAGCACACCGCCGCCTACGACGTGGCCGTCGCCTCCTGGTTCACGAACGCGTACGCGCCCGAGTCCGAGGACGCGGCGCTGCCCGAGTTCCTCGCCGGCGCCTGGGAGCGCAAGTCGACCCTGCGCTACGGCGAGAACCCGCACCAGGCCGCCGCGATCTACACGGACGGTCAGCCGGGCGGGCTCGCCAACGCCGAGCAGCTGCACGGCAAGGAGATGTCCTTCAACAACTACGTCGACACGGAGGCGGCCCGCCGGGCCGCCTACGACCACGACGAGCCCTGCGTCGCGATCATCAAGCACGCCAACCCGTGCGGCATCGCCGTGGACACCGACGTGGCCGCGGCCCACCGCAAGGCGCACGCCTGCGACCCGCTGTCGGCGTTCGGCGGCGTCATCGCCGTGAACCGGCCGGTGACCGTCGAGCTCGCCGAGCAGATCGCGGAGATCTTCACCGAGGTCGTCGCCGCGCCCGCCTACGAGGACGGCGCCGTCGAGGTCCTCGCGAAGAAGAAGAACATCCGCGTCCTGAAGGTGGACGGCACCCCGCACCAGCCGGGCGACCTCAAGCCGATCAGCGGCGGCGCGCTGCTCCAGCAGTCCGATCTGTTCCAGGCCGAGGGCGACGACCCGGCGAACTGGACGCTGGCCACCGGTGACGCCCTGTCCGCCGAGGAACTGGCCGGTCTGGCCTTCGCGTGGAAGGCCTGCCGGGCCGTCAAGTCCAACGCGATCCTGCTCGCCAAGGACGGCGCCTCGGTCGGGGTCGGCATGGGCCAGGTCAACCGCGTCGACTCGGCGAAGCTGGCCGTCGAGCGGGCGGGCGCCGAGCGCGCGCAGGGCTCGTACGCCGCCTCCGACGCGTTCTTCCCCTTCCCCGACGGGCTGGAGATCCTGACGGCCGCCGGCATCAAGGCCGTCGTCCAGCCGGGTGGTTCCGTGCGCGACGAGCAGGTGATCGAGGCCGCGAAGAAGGCCGGCGTGACCATGTACTTCACCGGGACCCGCCACTTCTTCCACTGACCCCGGACCCCTCGCACGACGAAGGCCGCGCCCCGCACTGCGGGACGCGGCCTTCGCCGTTGAGCGGGGATCAGCGCTGGCGGTTGAACCAGGCCGAGCCGTCCGACTTCGCCACGAAGACGATGACGAGGATCAGCAGCACCAGGTGCACCAGGCTGAGCGGGAAGAACGGGTACAGGCTCAGCAGGATGCCGAGGGACGCGTAGACGATGATGCCGATGCGGGTGCCGTTGCCACCCTTACCGATCTTGACCGCGAGCACGATCGAGACGATCAGGTAGACCACCGCGAGGGCGATCAGGGCGAACACCACGCCGGAGCCCATTTTGGCCATGTCCGCGAACTGGGCGTTGCCCTGGAGCTCGGGGTCCTTCTTCAGCTGCTCGATCAGGGCGATCACCGCGAACAGCACGCCGACGCCGACGATCTGGAGGCCGGCGATGACCCAGAGCATGACGCGGGCGGCCTTGACACCACCGGGCATCGTGACCGGCATGCCCGGGTAGCCGCCGGGGCCGGCCGGGGTGCCCTGCGGGTAGCCGTAGCCGGCCTGCGCGGGGACGCCCTGGGGGGCCTGCTGCGGGTAGCCGTAGCCGGGCTGCTGGCCCTGCGGGGCCTGGGGCTGCTGTCCGTACGGGTTGTTCGGGTCGCCGAAGCTCATCTTTGGGTGTTCCTCCGTGGAAGTGCGGGGACGCACGGCAACACGCGCGGAGGAACTCTGCAACTTGCGGTCCGCCCCCCGGCACTGCCCGCGGCACTCTGGTTCGATGCATCGTCGTCGGGCCGACGGTTGCTTGTCCAGCCGGTTGCCGCTGGGCCCCTTACTTGTTGTGCAAGTGCAATCAACGGGGGACCCCGTCGAGCACCTTGACTGGAACCGGGGCCACTCCATCCGGGAGGATGGCGACATGACCGCCCAGATTCTCGATGGCAAGGCCACCGCAGCCGCGATCAAGTCCGAACTGACCGCCCGGGTGGCGGCGCTGAAGGACCGGGGCATCACCCCCGGCCTCGGCACGCTGCTCGTCGGCGACGACCCGGGCAGTCGCTGGTACGTCAACGGAAAGCACAAGGACTGCGCCGAGGTGGGCATCGCCTCGATCCAGCGCGAACTGCCCGCCACCGCCTCCCAGGAGGACATCGAGGAGGTCGTGCGGGAGCTCAACGCCAACCCCGACTGCACGGGCTACATCGTCCAACTGCCGCTCCCCAAGGGCATCGACACCAACCGCGTCCTGGAACTGATGGACCCCACCAAGGACGCGGACGGCCTGCACCCCATGTCGCTCGGCCGGCTGGTGCTCAACGAGCCTGGCCCGCTGCCCTGCACCCCGTACGGCATCGTCGAACTGCTGCGCCACCACGGCGTGGCCATCAACGGCGCGCACGTGGTCGTCCTGGGCCGCGGCATCACCGTCGGCCGGTCCATCGGCCTGCTGCTCACCCGCAAGTCCGAGAACGCCACCGTGACCCTGTGCCACACCGGTACGCGCGACCTCTCCGGGCTGCTGCGACAGGCGGACATCATCGTCGCGGCGGCGGGCGTGCCGCACCTGGTCAAGCCGGAGGACGTGAAGCCGGGCGCGGCGGTGCTCGACGTGGGCGTCAGCCGCGACGAGGGCGGCAAGATCGTCGGGGACGTCCACCCGGGCGTCGCCGCGGTGGCGGGCTGGATCTCGCCCAACCCGGGCGGCGTCGGCCCGATGACCCGCGCGCAGCTGCTGGTGAACGTGGTCGAGGCGGCGGAGCGGATCACCAGTGCGGGCTGAGCACGACGCGGACGGCGGCCCGACCGCCGGGGGCGAGCCGGAGCCGGGCGGACCGGGGGCGCGCCCGGAGCCCGGTACCGACGCCGCAACGGGGACGGACACCGGCGCGGGAGCGGACGGCGGACCGGAGCCGGCGGCCGAGCCGGCGGCGCCCGAGCCGGCGGAGGCCGGGCCCGAAGGGGCCGTCGGCCCCGTGGCGTCGGACCGGGCGGCCGCGCGGTCGCGGCGCTTCCCCGCCGTCACCCAGGACACGGCCCGCCCCGAGGGCGGCGGCCGGGCCATCCCCGGGGCCGTGTCCACGCCCGCCCGGCAGTGGCCGATGCTCGGCGTCCTCGCCGCGACCGCGGTGGGGCTGCTGCTGACCGCGACGGGCCGGCCGCGCGCGGGCTGCCTGGCGATCGGCATCGCCCTGCTCGCGGCGGCCGTGATGCGGCGCGCGTTGCCCTCGGTGGGCATGCTCGCGGTGCGCTCCCGCTTCACGGACATGGTCACGTACGGGTTGCTGGGCGTGGCGATCACGCTGCTCGCGATGGTCATCGAGCCCGGTCCGTGGCTGACGATCCCGTTCCTGGAAACCGCGGTCCGCTTCACCGTCCGCTGAGCGGTCCGCGCGCCGGACCGGCGCGGCGGGCCGTCACGGCCGCCGTGCCGCCCGGTCCGGTGGCCCGGGAGCCCCTGCTGACGGGCTCGGTCGCCTCGCTCGTCAACGGCGCGGTCGAGGCGTTCGTCCGGGCCCCCGCGATCTAGCTGCCCGGTCGTCAGCGGATCGACGCCGTCAGCCCGACCGCCTTCACCGAGGCCATGGACGCCTACGGGGACCCCTTCCCCGGTGGTCCGGACGCGGCGCGTGTGCCGTGGACCACACGGGGCCGGGGGTTGGGGGCCCCGCGGGTCGGATAGCCTGACGGCGGATGTCTCTTCACGTCAAGATTCACAGGCTGCGAAGCGGCGTCCGCCCCGCACCCGGGGACCAGCACATGGGGCAGGGACGCCCCACCGCCAGCTGTCTAACGGAGAAGGCCATGACCCGCACTCCCGTGAATGTCACCGTGACCGGCGCTGCCGGCCAGATCGGCTACGCGCTGCTCTTCCGCATCGCCTCCGGCCACCTGCTCGGCGCGGACGTGCCGGTCAAGCTCCGCCTCCTGGAGATCCCCCAGGGCATGAAGGCCGCCGAGGGCACCGCCATGGAGCTCGACGACTGCGCCTTCCCGCTGCTCAAGGGCATCGACATCTTCGACGACCCGAACCAGGGCTTCGCCGGCGCCAACGTCGCGCTGCTCGTGGGCGCCCGCCCGCGCACCAAGGGCATGGAGCGCGGTGACCTGCTCTCCGCCAACGGCGGCATCTTCAAGCCGCAGGGCGCCGCGATCAACGCGCACGCCGCGGACGACATCAAGGTCCTGGTCGTGGGCAACCCGGCCAACACCAACGCGCTCATCGCGCAGGCCGCCGCTCCGGACGTACCGGCCGAGCGCTTCACCGCGATGACCCGTCTGGACCACAACCGGGCGATCTCGCAGCTCGCGAAGAAGACCGGCGCCGACGTCACCGACATCAAGCGCCTCACCATCTGGGGCAACCACTCGGCGACCCAGTACCCGGACGTCTTCCACGCGGAGATCGCCGGCAAGAACGCCGCCGAGGTCGTCGCCGACGAGCAGTGGCTGGCCGACACCTTCATCCCGACCGTCGCCAAGCGCGGCGCCGCGATCATCGAGGCCCGTGGCGCGTCCTCGGCCGCCTCGGCCGCCAACGCCGCCATCGACCACGTGCACACCTGGGTCAACGGCACCGCCGCGGGCGACTGGACCTCGATGGGCATCCCGTCGGACGGCTCCTACGGCGTCCCGGAGGGCATCATCTCCTCCTTCCCCGTCACCACCAAGGACGGCAAGTACGAGATCGTCCAGGGCCTGGACATCAACGAGTTCTCCCGTGCGCGCATCGACGCGTCCGTGGCGGAGCTCGTCGAGGAGCGCGACGCGGTGCGCGAGCTCGGCCTGATCTGATCCGCCCGTCCGGCCCGCCCGGACGGCCGATCCCCTGAACGTCGAGCGCCCCGGCCAAACCTGGCCGGGGCGCTTTGGCGTGAATGCGACTGTCGAGTGCGCCGAGCGGAAAATAGGGTCGCCAGGTGAGCGAGGACGAGCGGGAACCACAGTCGCAGCGGTGGGACTGGGGGCCGCGTCCCCTCGATCCCCCGCGTCCTGCCGAGCCACCGCGCACGGACGCACCCGCGCGCCCCGCCGAGCCGCCGCGTCCGGGGTTGCCGCCCGCGCCGCCCCTGCCGTCCATGCCGTCCGCGCCTTCCGTGCCGCCGGTGAAGGATGACTTCCCCTACCCGGTGGCGCCGCCCTCCGGGCTGCCGCTTCCGCCCCTGCCGCAGCACGTCGCCTGGGCGCCGGAGCCGCCGGTGGTGGTTCCGCTGCCGCCCCGGGCCCGCCCGGCGTCGAAGGCGCGGGGGCCGTTGCTGGTCGGAGCGTTGGCCGTCGTGGTCGCCGGGGCCTTCGTGGCGGGGTGGTTCGTCCTGACCGGGCAGGGCGGGACCGAGAACGCGGCGGGCCCCGGCCCGGCGGTCTCGCTGACCACCTCCGAGGAGCCGTCGGCGGCCCCGACCGGCGCCGCGCCCGCGCAGAGCGCGGTCCCGAGCCCGGTCCCGAGTACCGGGCCCGGTACGGGCGCGCCGACGACGCCCGGCACGGTCCCCGGCACGGGCGCCGGTACGGGCGCGAGCGCCGCCCCGAGCACCGGTACCGGCCCCGCCGGTTACACGGTGGTGCGCGACGGGGCGGGCTTCTCGGTGGCCGTCCCCGACGGCTGGCAGCGCAGCCGTGACGAGAACGGCAGCGGATCCTTCTACCGGCTGCCCGGCGACCGCAGCGCCCTGCTCCAGGTCTTCCGGATCACCGAGTCCGCCGCGACGGGCGAGTGCGAGCTGCTGCGGATGTCCTCCGGGGCCCTGGGCGCGAACCCGGGCTACCGCGAGGTCTCCCTCGAACCGGTCGCAGGCGGTGCCTGCGAGCTGGTCTACGAGTACGACAGCGCGGAGACCGGCGACCGCCGCCGGGGCGTGGAGCGGATCGTGACCACGCCGGGCGGCGGCCGGTGGGCGCTGCTGGCGGCCGGCCCGGCCGCCGACGGAGAAACCGTACGGGCCCGCCTGACGGCCGCGGTGGAGTCGTTCCGCCCGCGGTGACCGGCCGACCGGCACCCCGGATCCGTCCTCAGCCCTGCTGGTACTGGCCCGGGGTGTAGTGGCCGGGGGTGCTGCGGGTGGTGACGCCGATCCGGTTCCAGACGTTGATCGTCGCGATCACGGCGATCAGCTGGGCCAGTTCCGCCTCCTCGAAGTGCGCGGCGGCCCGCGCGTACACCTCGTCGGGTACGAAACCGTCCGTCAGGACGGTGACGGCCTCGGTCAGTTCGATCGCCGCCAGCTCCTTCTCCGTGTAGAAGTGCCGCGACTCCTCCCAGGCGGCGAGCTGCACGACGCGCTCGACGCTCTCGCCCGCCGCGAGGGCGTCCTTGGTGTGCATGTCGAGGCAGAACGCGCAGTGGTTGACCTGCGAGGCACGGATCTTGACCAGTTCGACGAGGGCCGGGTCCAGGCCCTTCTTCGAGGCGATCTCCAGCCCGATGACGGCCTTGTAGAACTCGGGGGCCAGCTTGGCCAGCTGCATGCGGGGGGTGTGTGCGGCGGCGAGTGAGGTGGACGCGCTGTGGTTGCTCATGTCTCCACCGTAGGGACCGGGCGGCCCGCGACTATGGTCCATCCCCATGACGGGATCATGGGCCACTTTCGGTGCCGACCTGCACCTGGACCTCGCGGCCGGCCGGGGCCTGCGCGCCGCGCTCACCGAGGCGCTGCGGGAGGCCGCGCGCGGCGGACGGCTCGCGCCCGGCACCCGGCTGCCGTCCTCCCGGTCCTTCGCGGCCGACCTCGGGATCGCCCGCAACACGGTCGCCGAGGCGTACGCCGAACTCGTCGCCGAGGGCTGGCTGACGGCCCGGCAGGGTTCCGGCACCCGGGTCGCCGAGCGGGCCCGGCCGCGCCGGGCGGCCGCCGCCGCACGGACCCGGCACCCCGCGCGCCGGGGGCCCGCGTACAGCCTGCTGCCCGGTTCGCCGAACCTGGGCGGCTTCCCCCGTACGGCCTGGCTCGCGGCGGCCAGGCGGGCGCTGACCGACGCCCCGAACGAGGCCTTCGGCTACGCGACGGACGCCCGCGGCCGGGTCGAGCTGCGCGAGGCGCTCGCCGGCTACCTGGCGCGGGCGCGCGGGGTGTACGCGGACCCGGACCGGATCGTGCTGTGCGCGGGCTTCACCCAGGGGCTGATGCTGCTGGGCCGGGTGCTGCGCGAGCGCCGGGTCCGGGAGGTGGCGGTGGAGGGCTACGGCCTCGACGTCCACCGCGACCTGCTCACCGGCGCCGGCCTCACGACCCGCCCGCTGTGGCTGGACGGGGACGGGGCCCGCACCACGGACCTGGCCGGCTTCGGCCCCCGCACCGGCGCCGTACTGCTCACCCCCGCGCACCAGTTCCCGACGGGCGCGGCCCTCACGCCCGGCCGGCGGGCGGCGGCGGTGGACTGGGCGCGCACCCGCGGCGGCCTGATCCTGGAGGACGACTACGACGGGGAGTTCCGCTACGACCGCCAGCCCGTCGGCGCCCTCCAGGGCCTGGACCCGGACCGGGTGGTCTACCTGGGCACGGCGAGCAAGTCCCTCTCGCCGGCGCTGCGGATGGGCTGGATGGTGGTCCCGCCCGACCTGCTGGACGAGGTACTGGTGGCCAAGGGCGGCAGCGACTGGACCTCCAGCGCGCTGGAGCAGCTGACGTTGGCACGGTTCATCGGCTCGGGGGCCTACGACCGCCACGTGCGCGGCATGCGGCTGCGCCAGCGGCGCCGCCGGGACGAGCTGGTGGCCGCCCTGGCCGGGAGGGTCCCCGTGTCCGGGATCGCGGCGGGGCTGCACGCGGTGCTGGACCTGCCGGCGGGCGCGGAACGCTCGCTGGTGCAGGCCGCGGCCTGGCAGGACCTGGCCCTGGAGGGCCTGGCGCGCCACCGGCACCCGGACTCGGAGCTGCCCGTGCGGGACGCCCTGGTGGTGGGGTACGGCGCCCCGTCCGACAGTGCCTGGGCCCCGACCCTGGCCGCCCTGCTGGCGGTCCTGCCCTGACCGGCCGGCTGCCGGTCGGTGCTCAGTGGATGACGCTGAAGCTGCGCCAGGGCAGGCTCTCGGGGGCGGTGACGTTCGAGAGGGTGGTGGCGATGTAGCTGCCGCCCTCCGGGTCCGGCTTCTTGCAGTCCGGCGTCCGGTACAGCACGACGTCGACGGCGGTGTTGTTCTCGACGTGGGTGGCGCCGGCCGGCACGTTGATCCGGTGGCAGCCCTTGACCGGGGTGTTGGTGTAGGTCACTTCGGCCGGGGAGTCGTGGCCGCGGAAGGTGAGGGTGCCGACCGTGCTGCGGCCGAGGCCCGAGCAGGCGGTGGCGGTGAGCAGCAGCGCGGCCGCCCCGGTGATGACGCCGATGCGCCGGAGGTGGGACATGGCACGGTCCTCGTCTGTGCGGTGATGGCTGTCCTTGCCCGCAGCCTGCACCGACCGGGGGCGGGCGGCATCCCTTGCGCGGCCGGCCGGATGAACGGGGGCCGGGACGCCGCCCGCGCACCAGCCCGGGACGCCGTCCGCGCACCCCGCCCGCCGAGGGCCCGGCGGCCCGCGAGGTCGCCGCCGCTGACCGCGCCGGTCGCGTCGCGGGTCAGCCGCGCTGCCCCTGGGGGCCGCCGCTGGTCAGGAGGAACTCGCCGGCGTCGACGGGTCGGGCCCCGCCCCCGACTCCGCCCCCGACACCGGCTCCGGCTCCCCGAAGCGGGAGAGGGCGAGCGAGCCCGCCACCGCCACCGCGAAGCCGAGGACCGCCAGCCAGGTCAGCCCCTCCCGGGTCCGGTCGCCCAGCCAGATCACCCCCACCAGCGCCGGGCCGACCGTCTCGCCCAGCACCAGCCCGGCCGTCGCCGCCGTCACCGAGCCGCGCTGCAGGGCCGAGGTGAGCAGCAGGAACCCCGCCGCGCCGCCCAGCAGCAGCGCGTACAGCGCGGGGTTCGCGAACTCGCGCGGCGTCAGCGAGTCGATGAGCCGGACCGCCACCTCCACGACCCCGAAGCCCGTACCCGCCGCCAGGCCCAGCACCAGCGCCCGCGGCCCGTCCGGCAGTCGGCCCGCCGCCGCCCCCACCAGCAGGACCAGCGCCGCCGCCGCGAGCAGTCCGAACTTCAGCGCCGTCGACCCGGTGCCCGAGCCCTCCGCACCCGAGGCCAGACCCAGCATCAGCAGCCCCGCGCACACCACGGCCACCGCGCCCCACTCGCGCCCCGACAGCCGCGCGTGCAGCAGCCGCGCCGCCACCACCGCCGTCACCGCCAGGCTGGACGCCATCGCCGCGCCCACCGCGTAGATCGGCAGGTGCCGCAGGGCCACGATCTGGAGCACGAAGCCGGCCCCGTCGAGCCCGAGTCCGACCAGATAGCGCCACTGCCGGACCGCCCGCAGGAACAGCGCGGCGTCCACGCCGGAACCCGTCCCCGGCGCCGTCGCCCGCGCCGCCACCGCCTGGAGCACCGACGCCGTACCGAAGCAGACCGCCGCACCCAGTGCGCAAATCATCCCAATCAGCACGAAGCGACTGTAGGTCACGACCGTGACAAGGGTGTGACGGCGGCCGGATTCCATCCCCGCGTGCCCCCGCTCTACGCTGTCGGACAGCCGTCGGCAGTACACGTCACACAGGGGGAGCGAAATTCACATGGACACCAGCAACACCACCCGGCGCCGGATGCGGTCGGGAGCGGTCGCCCTGGGCGGCATGGGCCTGCTCGCCGCCACCCTCGTGGCCTGCGGAAGCAACGACGAGCCCGACAAGCGCTGCGCGTCCCGCACCACGCTGAACCACCTGAACAACAAGGACTGCAAGAGCGGCGGCAGCGGCGCGTACTACTACGGCGGCCACGTCAGCGCCGGCAAGGTGACCGGCGGCAGCTTCGACAAGTCGGCCGTCACCCGCGGCGGCATCGGCGGCCACAAGAGCTCCGGCTCCAGCGGCGGCTGAGCCCGTGGAACGCCACACCATCGAACCCCGCCCCGACTGGCAGAAGACCGTCGAGGAGCAGGGCCTGATCTACCCCCTCACCCGCTTCCCGGACGACTCCCTGCGCCCCTACTGGGACGAGAGCGCGTACTACTCCTTCACGCTCCCGGAGGTCGAGGCGCTGGAGGGGGTCGTCGAGGAACTGCACGCCATGTGCCTGGCCGCGGCCGCGCACATCGTCGAGCGGAACCGCTTCGCCGACCTCGGGCTCACCGACCCGAAGCTGATCGCGCTCATCACCGAGTCCTGGCGGCGGCGCGCCGAGCAGCCCTCCCTCTACGGCCGGTTCGACCTGCGCTACGACGGCACCGGCAGCCCCGCCAAGCTGCTGGAGTACAACGCGGACACCCCCACCTCCCTGGTGGAGGCGGCGAGCCCGCAGTGGTTCTGGATGGAGGAGCGCTTCCCCGGCGCCGACCAGTGGAACTCCCTCCACGAGCGGCTCGTCGACGCCTGGCGCCGACAGGCCGAACTGCTGCCGCCCGGCCCGCTGCACTTCGCGCACTCCGAGACGGACGAGCTGGGCGAGGACCTGATGACGGTCGCCTACCTCCAGGAGACCGCCGAACAGGCCGGACTGACCACGCACGCCCTGTCGGTGGAGCAGATCGGCTGGGACGGTCTGGCGGGCCGCTTCGTGGACGAGAAGCTCCGCTTCATTCGCGGCTGCTTCAAGCTCTACCCGTGGGAATGGCTGGCCACCGACGAGTTCGGCCCGCAGGTGCTCGGCACCTACGACCACGGCGGCGGCTCCGGGACCACCGCCTGGATCGAGCCGGTGTGGAAGATGCTGCTCGCCAACAAGGCGCTCCTGGCCGTCCTGTGGGAGCTGTTCCCCGAGCACCCGAACCTGCTCCCCGCCTACCTCGACGGCCCGCGCGAGCTCGCCGACGCGGGCGGTCCCGGCTACGTGGCCAAGCCGCTGCTGGGCCGCGAGGGCGCCGGCGTCACGCTGCACGAGGCGGGCGGGCGGGGCGAGCCGTTCGTCCCGACCGAGGGGGAGACGTACGTCTTCCAGGCGCTCGCGCCGCTGCCCGACTTCGACGGCAACCGCGTCGTGCTCGGCGCGTGGGTCGTCGAGGAGGAGTCGGCGGGGCTCGGCATCCGGGAATCGGCGGGACCGGTCACGGACGAGTACGCCCGCTTCCTGCCCCACGTCATCCTCTGACCGGTCGGCGGGCGCCCGGCCCGCCGACCGGCCGGCCGGTCAGCCGGCGAGGACGGACCTGAGCTGGTCCAGCCCCCAGTCCAGGTCCTCCTTGGAGATCACCAGCGGCGGCGCGATGCGGATCGTGGAGCCGTGGGTGTCCTTCACCAGGACCCCCAGCTCCATCAGCCGCTCGGAGATCTCCCGGCCCGTCCCGCGGGCCGGGTCGATGTCCACGCCGGCCCACAGCCCGCGCCCGCGCACGGCGGTCACCGCGCCCGCGCCGACCAGCAGGTTCAGCTCCCGGTGCAGGTGGTCGCCGAGTTCGGCGGCGCGTTGCTGGTACTCGCCCGAGCGCAGCATCGCGACCACCTCCAGGGCGACCGCGCAGGCGAGCGGGTTCCCGCCGAAGGTGGACCCGTGCTCGCCGGGCCGGAACACCCCGAGGACGTCCCGGTCGGCCACCACCGCCGACACCGGCACGACGCCGCCGCCGAGCGCCTTGCCCAGGACGTACACGTCGGGGACGACCCCCTCGTGGTCGCAGGCGAAGGTCCTCCCGGTCCGACCGAGGCCCGACTGGATCTCGTCCGCGATGAACAGGACGTTCCGCTCGCGCGTCAGTTCCCGTACGCCCGGCAGGTATCCGGTAGGCGGGACCAGGACGCCCGCTTCGCCCTGGACGGGCTCCAGCAGGACGGCGACGGTGTTCTCGGTGACGGCGTTCGCCAGCGCCGTGAGGTCCCCGTACGGGACGATGTCGAAGCCGGGGGTGTAGGGGCCGAAGTGGTCGCGGGCCTCGTGGTCGGTGGAGAAGGACACGATGGTGGTCGTGCGGCCGTGGAAGTTGTCGGCGGCGACCACGATCCTGGCCTGGCCGTCCGGCACGCCCTTGACCTCGTAGCCCCACTTGCGGGCGGTCTTCACCGCCGTCTCCACGGCCTCGGCGCCGGTGTTCATCGGCAGCACCATGTCCTTGCCGCACAGCGCCGCCAGCTCCGTACAGAAGTCGGCGAAGCGGTCGTGGTGGAAGGCGCGGGAGGTCAGGGTGACCCGCTCCAGTTGGGCGCGGGCGGCGTCGATCAGCCGGCGGTTGCCGTGACCGAAGTTGAGCGCCGAGTACCCGGCGAGCATGTCGAGGTACCTGCGGCCCTCCACGTCGGTCATCCAGGCGCCCTCCGCCGACGCGACGACGAGGGGCAGGGGGTGGTAATTGTGCGCGCTGTGCGCGTCGGCGGCGCGGATGGCATCAGCAGTGGTCGACACGGGGTCTCCGATCGTCGGTCAGGTCCTGTGACGAGGGTGGCGTCACTGTCCATCCTCGCTCGCGGACCGGACGGAGAAACCTTTCTCGTGGCGCGCCCGCTAGGGTGGGCGCCACGCACGGCGACTGGCGCACGGAGAACGGACTCCGGGGGAGCCGTGCGCGCACGACCGCACACAGGGCCGCTCGCCTGGGCCTCGCGGGGACGAGTTGTCGACATCGACCCCGGAGGAGCCGCCATGAACGCGCGCCGCCACCCCGCCCTCTTCGCGACCGACCCCGAACTGGCGTCCTTCGTCGCGGCGGAGGAAACGCTCCAGGCCGAGACCCTGCGCCTGATCCCCAGTGAGAACTACGTGTCCGCCGCCGTGCTCGAAGCCTCCGGCACGGTGCTCCAGAACAAGTACAGCGAGGGCTACCCGGGCCGCCGCTACTACGAGGGCCAGCAGAACATCGACCGCGTCGAGGCCCTGGCCGTCGAGCGGGCGAAGGGCCTGTTCGGCGTGGACCACGCCAACGTGCAGCCGTACTCGGGCTCCCCGGCGAACCTGGCCGTCTACCTGGCGTTCGCGAAGCCCGGCGACACGGTCATGGGCATGGCCCTGCCGATGGGCGGGCACCTCACCCACGGCTGGGGCGTCTCGGCGACGGGCTCCTGGTTCCGTGGCGTGCAGTACGGCGTCTCCGAGCGGACCGGTCGGATCGACTACGACGCGGTGCGCGAGCTGGCCCTCGCCGAACGCCCGAAGATCATCTTCTGTGGCGGTACGGCCCTGCCGCGCACGATCGACTTCGCGGCCTTCGCCTCGATCGCCGAGGAGGCGGGCGCCGTCCTCGTCGCGGACGTCGCCCACATCGCCGGTCTGATCGCGGGCGGTGCGCACCCGTCCCCGGCGGCGCACGTCGACGTGATCTCGACGACCACCCACAAGACCCTGCGCGGTCCGCGCGGCGCGATGCTGATGTGCCGCGAGCAGCACGCCAAGGCCATCGACAAGGCGGTCTTCCCCGGTCTGCAGGGCGGTCCGCACAACCAGACGACCGCCGGCATCGCGGTGGCCCTGCACGAGGCCGCCCAGCCGTCGTTCACCGCGTACGCCCACGCGGTGGTGGCCAACGCGAAGGCGCTGGCCGCCGAACTGTCGGGCCGGGGCTTCGACCTGGTGTCCGGCGGTACGGACAACCACCTGATCCTGATGGACCTGACCTCGCGCGAGGTCCCCGGCAAGGTCGCCGCGAAGGCGCTGGACCGGGCGGGCATCGTGGTCAACTACAACACCGTCCCGTTCGACACGCGCAAGCCGTTCGACCCGTCCGGCATCCGCATCGGCACCCCGTCGCTCACCTCGCGCGGCCTGACGACGGAGCACATGCCGCTGGTCGCGGACTGGATCTCCCGGTCGGTCGACGCCGCCGCGAAGGGGGACGAGGCGGCCCTGGCCGCGATCCGCGCGGAGGTCACGGACCTGATGGCGGCCTTCCCGGCGCCCGGCCTGCCGCTCGCCTGACGATCCGGCGGTCCGCCGGCCCGGCCGGCCCGGCCGGCCGCCCCGTTCCCCGCCCGGGGAACGGGGCGGCCGGGGGTCCGAAGCGGTCGCTCGGCCGGTACGGCGGACCCCCGGCCGGCGGCGCAAAGCGGTCGCTCGGCCGGGGCGGTATCCGGCCGCCCCGCTACCGCCCGGTACGCGGCCGGGTCCCGCCGCACGTCGGGGCCGCGGCGCACGGGCCGTCGTCGCGGCGCACCGGTTCCGGCCGGCGCCGGGCCGGAGCGCGCCCCCGCACCTGAGAGAATGTGGCCATGGCTTCTGATCGTCCTCGCGCGCTCTCCGGTATCCAGCCCACCTCCGGTTCGTTCCACCTCGGGAACTACCTCGGAGCCATCCGTCAGTACGTCGCCCTGCAGGAGACGCACGACGCCTTCTACATGGTGGTCGACCTCCACGCGATCACCATGCCGCAGGATCCGAAGGACCTCCGCGCGAACACCCGCCTCTCCGCCGCCCAGCTCCTCGCGGCCGGCCTGGACCCCGAGCGCTGCACGCTCTTCGTCCAGAGCCACGTGCCCGAGCACGCCCAGCTCGGCTGGGTCATGAACTGCATCACCGGGTTCGGCGAGGCGAGCCGGATGACGCAGTTCAAGGACAAGTCCGCCAAGGGCGGCGTCAACAACGCGACCGTCGGCCTGTTCACGTACCCGATCCTCCAGGTCGCCGACATCCTGCTCTACCAGGCGAACGCCGTCCCGGTCGGCGAGGACCAGCGCCAGCACATCGAGCTGACCCGCGACCTGGCCGAGCGCTTCAACACCCGCTTCGGCCCGACCTTCACGCTGCCCGCCGCGCACATCGTCAAGGAGGTCGCGAAGATCTACGACCTCCAGGACCCGGCGATCAAGATGTCGAAGTCGGCGTCGTCCCCCAAGGGCCTCGTCAACCTCCTCGACGAGCCCAAGGTCACCGAGAAGAAGATCAAGAGCGCGGTCACGGACACCGAGGCGGAGATCCGTTTCGACGCCGTGGAGAAGCCGGGCGTCAGCAACCTGCTCACCATCTACTCCACCCTCACGGGCGACAGCATCCCCGACCTGGAGACCCGCTACGAGGGCAAGGGGTACGGCGCGCTGAAGACCGACCTGGCCGGCGTGATGGTCGATTTCGTCACACCGTTCAAGCAGCGCACCCAGGAGTACCTGGACGACCCGGAGACGCTGGATTCCCTGCTGGCCAAGGGTGCGGAGAAGGCCCGGGCGGTCGCCGCGGAGACCCTGGCACAGACGTACGACCGCCTCGGTTTCCTGCCCGCGAAGCACTGACGGACCGACGCCCCTGGCGGTAGGGGGGGTGCTGCCGCCACACTGGCGGCAGCACTGCCGGACCGGCGGTGCCGCACCGCCCCGACCGGCGGCCGCACCGTTACGCCACCGCGCACACAGACACACGGAGGAGACAGACGTGGGGACCGCAACGCTCGGCGTTTCGATCGCGGTCCCGGAGCCGTACGGCAGCCGACTCCAGGAGCTGCGCGCGGGCTTCGGGGACGTCGCCGCGCACGGCATTCCCACGCACGTCACCCTCGTACCGCCCACCGAGGTGGACACGGACCGGCTGCCGCGGATCCGGGCCCACCTGGCCGAGGTCGCGCTGTCCTTCCGTCCCTTCGCGATGCGACTGGCCGGGACGGGAACCTTCCGTCCCCTCTCGCCGGTCGTCTTCGTCAAGCTCGCCGAGGGCGCCGCGGGCTGCACCCGGCTCCAGAGCTGCGTCCGGGACCCCGAGGGGCCCATCAGCCGCGAGCTGGCCTTCCCGTACCACCCGCACGTCACGGTCGCCCACGGAATCTCCGAGGAGGCGATGGACCGGGCCTACTCCGAGCTCGCCGACTACGCCGCCGAGTGGCTGTGCGAGGGCTTCGCGCTCTACGAGCAGGGCTCGGACGGGGTCTGGCGCAAGCTGCACGAGTACCCGTTCGGCACCGGCCCGACGGGCATTCCCGCGCAGTCCGGCTCACCCGCCGGAGCCGCCGCCGAGGCGACGGGCCGTCGCTCCTGACGCAGCGGTCGCAGGGCCCGGACGGTGCGGAACCTGACGCTGCGCAGGACCAGGACGTGGAACGGACTGGCCGTCGGCAAAAAAGTCACAATCGACGACCGTAGTACCCGAAACCGGCAATCCCTGCTATTTCCGGCAGCTCAATTACGGTGGCCCCATGGACTGGCTGACGAAACTCCCGGTGATCGGGCCGCTGGTGTCCACCGCCATGCGGACGCACGCGTGGCGTTCCTACGAACGGCTCGACCGCGTCCACTGGACCCGGCTCGCGGCCGCCATCACCTTCATCAGCTTCCTCGCGCTCTTCCCGCTGATCACGGTGGCCGCCGCCGTCGGCGCGGGCCTGCTCAGCCAGGAACAGCTCGACCGGCTCCAGAAGAACCTCTCCGACCAGGTCCCCGGCATCTCCGACCAGCTCGACATCAACGGCCTCGTCGCGAACGCCGGGACGATCGGCCTCGTCGCCGCCGCCTTGCTGCTGTTCACCGGCATCGGCTGGGTCGGCTCGATGCGGGACTGCTTGCGCGCGGTGTGGGACAAGGACGACGAGGACGAGGGCAACCCCATCGCCCGCAAGGGCAAGGACGCCCTCGTCCTCCTCGGCCTCGGTGGCGCGGGCCTGGCCTCCGCCGCGGCCTCCATCATCGGATCCAGCGCGGTCGGCAAGTCCGGCGAGGCGCTCGGCCTGTCCTCCGGGGGCGCGGGCGGCGTGCTGCTGCGCACCGCGGCCTTCCTCGTGGGCGTCGTCGCGGCGTTCCTGCTGCTGCTCTACGTCCTGACCCTGCTGCCCGGCGTCGAACCCCCGCGCGCCCGCCTGCTCCAGGCGGCCCTGATCGGCGCCGCCGGCTTCGAGCTGCTGAAGCTGCTGCTCAGCGGCTACATCCGGGAGGTCGCCGGCAAGAGCATGTACGGGGCCTTCGGCGTGCCGATCGCCCTGCTGCTGTGGATCAACTTCATGGCCAAACTGCTGCTCTTCTGCGCCGCGTGGACGGCAACCCGCGAAGCCGAAGCCGAAGCCGCGGGCGCGGCCGGGGACGGGTCCGAGTCCGGGGACGAGTCCGGGGCCAGGTCCGAGCCCGGGGCCGGTTCCGGGGACGGCAAGGGCGACCCGCGACCGACGCCGGACACCGGCCCCCCGCCGCGACCGGCCTGACCGCCCGAGCCCCGGCCGCCTGACGGCCTGCCTGTCCGAGTTCTGGTTGCCTGACGGCCTGCCTGGCCGAGTCCCGGTTGCCCGATGGCCTGCCCGTCCGAGTTCCGGTTGCCTGACGCCTGCCACGCCCGAGTCCCGGTTGCCCGGCGGCCTGCCCGGCCGAGTCCCGGTTGCCTGTCGGCCTGTCCGGCCGAGTTCCGGTTGCCTGACGCCTGCCACGCCCGAGTCCCGGTTGCCCGGCGGCCTCGCCGGCCGAGTTTCGACGGCCTGGCCGCCTCGGCCAAGGCGCACGCACGGCCCGACCGGTGCGCCCCGGTAGCCCCCCGCCCGGCCAGGGCTTACGCGCCTTGGCCGCCGCCCGGGCCGCGGCGGCCGCGGGGCCAGCGGCGGTTCACCACGAAGGCCCCGCCCGCCAGGACGGCCAGTACACCGCCCGCGATGCCCATCGCCGTACCGATGCCGCTGCTGCCCGAGTCGTCGCCGCCCGCGCTGGGGTTGTTCTCGTGGGACTGGGCGGGGGAGCCGTGCGACTTGGTGTCCTCGCTCTTCGGCGGCACCAGCTCACCGACCGGCCGTACCTTCCCGACGGCCGCGAAGCCCCAGTCGAAGAGCGCGGCCGTCTCCTCGTAGACCGAGTTGGCCCCGCCCGTGTCCGGGTTCATGACCGTGACCAGCAGCTTCTTCGACCCCTGCTGGGCGGCTCCGGTGAAGGTCGAGCCCGCCATGGTGGTGTTGCCGTTCTTCACCCCGGCGATGCCCTTGTACGGGCTGATGCCGCCGGCGCCCGTCATCAGCCGGTTGCTGTTCTGGATCTCGAAGAACTCGCGCGGCTTGCCGCCCTCCTGCCGGCCCGGGAACTGCGCCGTCACCGTGCCGCAGTACTCGCGGAAGTCCTGCTTCTGCAGGCCGGAGCGGGCGATGAGGGTGAGGTCGTAGGCGCTCGACACCTGTTCCGGGGCGTCGTACCCGTCGGGCGAGACCACGTGGGTGTCCAGCGCCTGGAGTTCCTCGGCGTGCGCCTGCATGTCCTTGACGGTCTTCTCGATGCCGCCGTTCATGGCCGAAAGTACGTGCACGGCGTCGTTGCCCGACTTCAGGAAGACCCCGAGCCACAGGTCGTGGACCGTGTACTCTAGCTCCTCCTTCACCCCGACGAGACTGCTGCCCGGCCCGACCTCGGACATCTCCTCGTCGGTGACCTTGTGCACCCGGTCCTTGGGCAGGCTCGGCAGCACGGTGTCCGCGAACAGCATCTTCATCGTCGAGGCCGGCGGCAGCCGCCAGTGCGCGTTGTGGGCCGCCAGCACCTCGCCCGTCTCGGCGTCGGCCACGATCCAGGACCGCCCGGTGAGGTTCGCCGGCAGGGCGGGCGCGCCGGGCAGCAGGTTCACCTGGGTGCCGGGCTGTCCGAGCGAGGCCCCGCCGACGGTCGACATCGACGCGGGGGGCGCCGGAGCCGCCTTGGCCCTGAGCGGCTGCCCCTTGCCGTCCGCGGCCGGCGGCGCCGGTTCCTGGGCTGCGTGGGCGGGGGCGGCCAGCATGGCGGGAACGAGCAGCGCGGCGGACAGGACCGTCAGCGCGGTCTTCTTTGCAGACACGCAGGTGAAAGTACATCCTGATGGACTGTCTGCCGTCGTGGACCGGCCAACCCGCCGCAACCACCGCCGGGACAGCCCACCCCGGCGCGTCCGTCCTGGGTACCGAACCGATACTGGGGTCATGAAACTCAGCCGAACCTCCTCCTGGTTCCTGCTCGCCTTCGGAGTGTGGAGCTGGTTCATCTGGATTTCCTTCGTCCGGAACCTGTGGAGGAACGGCAGCGGCCTGTCCTTCGACGCGGCCGGCGACCCTACGGGGTACTTCTGGGTCCACCTTCTCCTTGCGGTGGCTTCCTTTCTCCTGGGGACGGCCGTTGGTGTGATCGGCTTGCGTAGTGTGATGGCTCTGCGTCGGGAATCAAGATGACCGTATTTGTCTTTGTGCTGATCGTCCTGGCGGTGCTCGCGCTGCTGGCCTCCGTCCACCGCTGGCTCTGGATCCGGCTGGTCCGCGACACGACGCGCGCGGGCGGCCCGGCCCGCCGCGCGGGCACCGTCGCTGCCTTCGTGCTGCCGGTGCTGGCGGTCGCGGCCCTCACGGCCGGCCGCGCGGGCGCGCCGTTCTGGCTCCAGCGGCTGGTCGCCTGGCCCGGCTTCATGTGGCTGGCGGTGCTGCTCTACCTGACGCTGGCAGTGCTGGTGGCCGAGGTGGTCCGCCGCGTCTGGCTGCGCCGCCCGGCCCGTACGACGGCGCCGGCCACCGGCGCGCCGGAGCGGGCGCCGGAGCCCTTGGTCCGCGAGGACGCGGCCCCCACCGTGGCCGACACCGACGCCGACACCGGCGCCGCCGGCTCCGGACCGGGTGACGTGGCCACGGCCCCCGCGCCGGTCACCGGGGGCGCTCCGGGCGAGGGGCCCGACGGGGTCACCCGTCGGCTGTTCGTGTCGCGGGCGCTCGGCGGCGCGGCCCTGGTCGCCACCGCCGCCACCGTCGGCACCGGCACCTACGGGGTGCTCCGCGGGCCGCGCGTGAAGCGGGTCCAGGTGCCGCTGGCCCGGCTGCCCCGTGCCGCGCACGGCTTCCGCATCGCCGTCGTCAGCGACGTCCACCTCGGCGCCGTCCTCGGTCGGGCCCACGCCCAGCGGATCGTCGACACCGTCAACCGCACGCAGCCCGACCTGATCGCGATCGTCGGGGACCTCGTCGACGGTGACGTCCAGGACCTCGGTCCCGCCGCGGCGCCGCTGCGCGGGCTGACCGCCCGGCACGGCACCTTCTTCGTCACCGGCAACCACGAGTACTTCTCCGGCGCCCAGCAGTGGGTCGACCACGTCCGCGAACTCGGCCTGACCCCGTTGGAGAACGCCCGCCGCGAACTGCCGTACTTCGACCTCGCCGGGGTCAACGACATCGCCGGCGAGACCGAGGGCCACGGCCCCGACTTCGCGGCGGCGCTCGGCGACCGCGACCGCTCCCGTACGTCGGTGCTCCTCGCGCACCAGCCGGTCGTGATCGACGACGCCGTCCGGCACGGGGTGGACCTCCAGTTGTCCGGCCACACCCACGGCGGACAGCTCTGGCCCGGCAACTACCTCGCCGAGCTGGCCAACCCCACCGTCGCGGGCCTGGAGCGCTACGGCGACACCCAGCTGTACGTGTCCCGCGGCGCGGGCGCGTGGGGGCCGCCGGTCCGGGTCGGGGCGCCGTCCGACATCACCGTGGTCGAACTCGCCTCATACCAGGCCTGACCAGGGCTGACCGAAGCATCGTGACCCTTCCGCCGGCTGATCTTCTGTGATGGGGTGACCGATAATCGGATAGCTGGTTCGAATAGCGGGGGTTCAGGGGATGCGGTCTGTCCGCTCGAAGATCATTGCGGCCGGGCTGGTCCTGGCCGCCGCGGGCGTCGGCGGGTGGCAGATGCTGCCCACCGGGGACGACGGCAGGAGGGTCATCCACGTCGGGACGAGCGACGTCGTCTCGGCGCTCGACCCGGCCGGCGCCTACGACGCCGGCTCCTGGGCCCTGTTCAGCAACGTCTACCAGTCGCTGTTGACCATCAAGCCCGGCTCCGACACCCCCGTCCCGGACGCCGCCTCCTCCTGCGCGTTCGTCGGGCAGAACCTGACGACCTACCGGTGCGAGCTGCGTCCGGACCTGGAGTTCTCCGGTGGCCGCGCGGTCACGGCCGAGGACGTGAAGTTCTCCTTCGACCGGATCAAGCGGATCAACTCGGAGCAGGGGCCGGCCCCGCTGTTCAACACGCCGGCGTCGGTGAGCGCCGAGGGCCGCACGGTGACCTTCAACCTGTCGGCCCGCGACGCCACCTTCCCCTTCAAGATCGCGACGGGCGCGGCCTCGATCGTCGACAAGGAGAAGTACCCGGCGGAGGCGCTCCGCGAGGGCGACCGGGTCGACGGCACCGGCCCGTACACCCTCGGCGCGTACCGGCCCGGCGCGAGCGCCGAGCTGGAGCCGAACCCGGCGTACAAGGGCCGGGCCGGGCCCGCGCGGGCGAGCGTCACCGTCCGGTACTTCGCGGACTCCGCCGACCTCGACAGGGCTTGGCGGGAGCGGAAGGTCGAGGTCGCGCACCGCGACATGCCGCCCGAGGTCCTCGCGGGCCTGAACCCGGGCCTGAAGGACATCCGCTACCAGACCTCCGGCGGCACCGAGACCCGCAACCTGGTCTTCGACGTCCGTCCGGGCGCCGCGGCCGAGAAGCCGGCCGTCCGCCAGGCCGTGGCCGCCGTACTGGACCGCTCGAAGATCTCCGGGGACGTCTACAAGGGCACCGTCACCCCGCTGTACTCGCTCGTCCCGGCGGGCATCGCGGCGCACAGCACGCCCTTCTTCGACGCGTACCCCTCTCCCAACGGGACGCTCGCCCGCAAGCTCCTCAAGGACGCCGGCGTCACCACCGCCGTCCCGCTGACGCTGGGCGTCAACACGCGCGGGGCGAACGTGGCCGAGGCGACGGAGATCAAGCGGCAGCTGGAGTCCACGGGCCTGTTCCGGGTCACGGTCAAGCCCGTCGAGGCGTGGGCCGACTTCCAGAAGGGCTACGCGGCGGGGGAGTACGACGCCTACACGATCGGTTGGATCGCCGACTTCCCGGACGCCGACAACTTCCTCGCCCCGCTGGTAGGCGCCGGCTCCAGCATGAACAACGGCTACTCCGACAAGGGCGTCGACGAGCTGATCACCCGTACCCAGTCCTTCTCGGACCGGGCGGGGGCCGCCACCGACTTCCGCGAACTGCAGAAGGTCGTCGCCCAACAGGTCCCGATGCTGCCGCTCTGGCAGAAGAAGGACTACGTCCTGTCCCGCGAAGCCGTCACCGGCGCGCAGTACCTCTCCGACGGCACGGGCGTGTGGCGCCTGTGGGAGCTGAACTGGCTCTGACGGGCCCGGGTCGGCCCCCCTCCGAGGCGCCGGCCCGCCCCGCTCAGTCGAACGCGGGCGTGTCCCCGTGGGCCAGCAGGAGGGTCCGCAGGGCCTCGGCGACGGCGGCCGTCCCGTCGCGGCCCAGTGGGTCCAGCAGCCGGGCGTAGTGCCGCAGGTGAGCCTCCATCACCTTCCCGCTGATCTCCATTCACGGTGCTGCTGACGGCGCCCCGGCTGCTCGCCGACCGCGCGGGCTGGGATCCGGCCGCCGTCGGGACCGGGCAACTCGTGGCGCTGCTCGCCGGATCCGCCCTGTCCTGGCCGCTCGCCGCCGCCTCGGCCCGGATCGGCCGCGGGGTCCTGCGTACGGTCCTGGCCGCGCTCGGGGCCGCCTCGGCCCTCACCGCCGTCCTCGCCGACTCGGGCCCGCTGCTGCTGGCGGCCACGGCGGCGGGCGTGTTCACCGCCACCGCCGCCAACGCCGTCCTGTCCACGCACGCCGTGGCCGCCGCCCCCGACGCGGGCCGGCGCCCCGCCGCCATCGGCCTGTTCACCCTGGCCCACCAGCTCGGCGGCGCCTTCGGCCCGGCCGTGGCCGGCCTCCTGGTCCTCGGGGCCTGACGTCGACCGTCCGACCGTCCGACCGTCCGACGGGCCTGCGGGTCGGCTGTCCGGCTACGCCTCGTCGGGGTGCGGGTCCGAGGCCCGCTTGCCGCGCGCGACCGCCGTCTGGGCCATGCCCGGCAGGAAGTCCGCGAACAGCTCGTGCACCTCGCGCACCAACGGCCGCAGCACCCGGAACCTGGCCAGGACGATGCCCCGCGTCGTCAGCTGCGCGCCGCGCTCCGCGAGCCGCCGGGTCTTGCGGCTGTCCGGCGAGCGGTCGAAGACCCAGTACAGGACCAGCCCCATCTGCGAAAGCCACATCAGCTCGGGCAGTACGTCGGCCAGTTCCTCGGGAACCTTCGTCTTCGCACCGGCGAGCACCTCGCGGTGCATGTCGATCGCCGCCTTGCGCGCCGGTTCGGATTCCGGTGAGAAGGGACTGAGCGGACTCTCCGGGTCCGCCGCGTTCTTGAAGAACTGGGAGGCGAACTCGTGGTACGGCGCCGCGATGTCCAGCCACGACGTCAGGACCCCGGCGAGCCGCTTCTGCAGGTCGGTCTCCTGGTCCAGGATCGGCCGGACGGCCGCCTGGTGGGCCGCGCCGATCCGGTCGTAGAACCCCTGGACCAGGTGTTCCTTCGACTCGAAGTAGTAGTAGGCGTTTCCGACCGAGACCCCCGCCTCCTTGGCGATCCCCCGCATGGTCGTCTTGTCGAACCCGCGCTCCTGGAAGAGCCGGAGCGCGGTTTCGAGGATGAGCGTCCGGGTCTGCTCGCTCTTGGGCGCCTTCTGATCTGTCACGGTGTCCGACCTTATCGGGGTGCGGGGCACTGCTCGTCACAGAGTGGTTCCCCGGGCTCCGCTGCGGGGTCGGTCCGTACCGCCTGCCGTACGGCCGAGACCGTGTACATGGCCGCCTTGGCGAAGGGTCGGCCGGCCGCGGTGGCCAGCCAGTTGGCCCTCGGCCGGTGTTCCACGAGCGCCCACAGGCAGACGATGAAGGCGTCCGTACCGCTCCAGACCTGCCCCTTGTCACCGACCACCGTGATGTCGCGCAGGGTCGCCGCGTGGTCCAGCCGCGGGAAGCGGCGCCGCGCCTCGTAGGACCCGGCCGGCACGAGCCGCAGCGGTACGAGGCAGCGCTGCGCGAGCAACCACTGCCGGATGTGCACGCAGACCGGGCAGTTGGCGTCGTAGAGGACGGTCAGGTGCCGTACGGGCGGCGACGACGGTCCCATCGCTCAGACCCCGGTCTGCGGGGTCCACCCCTGCGGGGCGACGGGCGGGGTGTGCTGACGCTCCATGACGCCCCGGCGGCGCATCTTGTTGAGCACCCACACGTTCCCGAGGTGCATGACGCCGAGCACGAGCAGGACGACGCCGAGCTTGACCGACAGTGCCTCGAAGAGGTCGCGGGCCGCGAGGATGTCCTCGCTCGACCGCAGGTAGAGGGTCACGAACCCGATGTTGACCAGGTAGAAGCCGACCACCAGGAGCTGGTTGACGGCGTCGGCGAGCTTCTCGTTCCCCTGGAGGACGTCACCGATGAAGACCCGGCCGTTGCGGCTGAGCGTGCGGGCCACCCAGACGGTGAGTCCGATGCTGATGAGCAGGTAGATGACGTACGCGACCACGGTGAGGTCCATTGCCCCAGCCCCTTTGAACGTGTTCAACTGCTGACGTCGTTGACTCTAGACCTCTTTTTGAACAGGTTCAAGCAAACTTTTGAACGCATTCGAAGACGCACGTCCCCCAAGCAGTGCCAGGCGCGAGGCCCGCTCGGGGTGGGGACGGCGATCCGCAGCGAGATCCGGCCGCCGTAGGAGGAGCCGACGAACGCGGCGCGTCCGACGCCGAGTCGGTCCAGCAGCGCCGGGACGGCGCCGTGGTCGCTGTACGGGGCCGGGCCCGGTCACCTCATGAGAAAGGGTCATCCCGTGATCCGCCCGCGGCCGGGACCCCGTCGCCACCGCGTTTCCACGGATCTCCGCAGGTCGGCGGTGGTTCGGGCGGGCGGTCGTGCGGGCGGGCGTGGGGGTGCGCGTGGGGGTGCGCGTTCGGGCATCGGGGCGCGCGTTCGGGCGCGCGGACCTCAGATGCTCAGGGACCGGGCGTGGTTGAGCTGCCCCATGACCCACTGCATGGCGTAAGGGTCGCTCGCGGGGATCATCGTCGAGTGGTGGCGACCGCCGCTGGTCACCGTCACCTGGATGTAGCCGGTGGTGACCTTCTCCTTCATCAGCAGGAACAGCAGGCCGATCAGACAGAACAGGGCGAAGACGATGGCCAGCACGATCGCGTGCGTCGGGATCTTCTCCTCGGTCCGCGAGAAGTCGGTGGCGTTCCACATCGCGCCCCGCAGCGGCATCGTCCCCGAGGGCGTGATGATCTGGTCGCCCGCGATGGTGATGTCGCCCAGCGCGAACGAGCCGCCCATCGGGCCGGGAACGGGCGCGGGCAGGCCCGCGCCCATGGTCGGCTGGTAGGGCGGCGGCGCGGTCGGATAGGGCTGCGGGTAACCGTAACTGGGCTCGCCCGGGCCCCACGTGTAGTCACCCGGCCCGGGCTGCCCGCCCGGCCCGCCCGCATACGGATTCGGCTGCTGCTCACTCATACGGCCGATCTTTCCACAGCGGCCGGTGCCTCCGTACCCGCCCGGCGGGCCCCTTCGGGCCGCCGCGAGCCGGCGCGGCGCCGGCCGGGACGCGCCGGAGGCCCGCACCCCCTCGGGGGTGCGGGCCTCCGGCGCGGCGACGGGGAGGATCAGAAGCGGCGCGTGATGAGCGCGCGCTTGACTTCCTGGATCGCCTTGGTGACCTCGATGCCACGCGGGCACGCGTCGGTGCAGTTGAAGGTCGTGCGGCAACGCCACACGCCGTCCTTGTCGTTCAGGATCTCCAGCCGCTGCTCACCGGCTTCGTCGCGCGAGTCGAAGATGAAGCGGTGCGCGTTGACGATCGCCGCCGGGCCGAAGTACTGGCCGTCGTTCCAGAACACCGGGCACGAGGACGTGCACGCGGCGCACAGGATGCACTTGGTGGTGTCGTCGAAGCGCTCGCGGTCCTCGGCGGACTGCAGGCGCTCGCGCGTCGGCTCGTTGCCCTTGGTGACCAGGAACGGCATGACGTCCCGGTACGCCTGGAAGAAGGGTTCCATGTCGACGACGAGGTCCTTCATCACCGTGAGGCCCTTGATGGCCTCGACGGTGATCGGCTTCTCCGGGTTGATGTCCTTGATCAGCGTCTTGCAGGCGAGCCTGTTCTTGCCGTTGATCCGCATCGCGTCGGAGCCGCAGATGCCGTGCGCGCACGAGCGACGGAAGGTCAGCGTGCCGTCGATGTCCCACTTGATCTTGTGGAGACCGTCGAGCACGCGCTCCTTCGGGTCGATCTCGACCTGGAAGTCCTGCCAGGTCGACTCCTCCGAGACCTCCGGGTTGAACCGGCGGATCCGGAACGTCACCGTGATGAACGGCGAAGCGGCGGCGGCCGCCTCCATCTGGTCCGTCTTGGACAGGGTCGGGGTGGCCATCAGTACTTACGCTCCATCGGCTGGTAGCGGGTGACGACGACGGGCTTGTAGTCCAGCCGGACGGAATCCTTGCCGTCGGAGTCGACCTCGCGGTACGCCATGGTGTGGCGCATGAAGTTGACGTCGTCGCGGTTCGGGTAGTCCTCGCGGTAGTGACCGCCGCGGGACTCCTTGCGCGCGAGCGCGGACACGGCCATGACCTCGGCCAGGTCGAGCAGGTTGCCCAGCTCGATGGCCTCCAGCAGGTCCGTGTTGAAGCGCTTGCCCTTGTCCTGGACGGAGACGTTCTTGTACCGCTCGCGCAGCTCCGCGATCTTGTCGACCGCGGTCTTGATGGTCTGCTCCGTACGGAACACCATCACGCAGGCGTCCATCGTCTCCTGGAGTTCCAGGCGCAGGTCGGCGACCCGCTCGTGGCCCGTGGAGTCGCGCAGTTGCTCGACCAGGTCGGCGACCTGCTGCGCCGGGTTCTCCGGCAGCTCGACGAAGTCGTGCGCGTGGGCGTACTTCGCCGCGGCGATGCCCGAGCGCTTGCCGAACACGTTGATGTCCAGCAGCGAGTTCGTGCCCAGCCGGTTGGCGCCGTGCACCGACACGCAGGCGACCTCGCCGGCCGCGTACAGGCCCGGGACGACGGTGGTGTTGTCGCGCAGGACCTCACCCTCGACGTTGGTCGGGATGCCGCCCATGGCGTAGTGCGCGGTGGGCTGGATCGGGATCGGGTCCGTGTACGGCTCGATGCCGAGGTACGTGCGGGCGAACTCGGTGATGTCCGGGAGCTTCGCGTCGAGCTGCTCCGGCGGCAGGTGCGTCAGGTCCAGGTACACGTGGTCACCGGCGGGACCGCAGCCGCGGCCCTCACGGATCTCCGTGTAGATGGAGCGCGAGACGACGTCACGGGACGCGAGGTCCTTCATGACCGGCGCGTACTTCTCCATGAAGCGCTCGCCGTCCTTGTTGCGGAGGATGCCGCCCTCACCGCGGGCGCCCTCCGTCAGCAGGATGCCCATGCGCCAGATGCCCGTCGGGTGGAACTGGAAGAACTCCATGTCCTCCAGCGGCAGACCCCGGCGGTAGCAGGCCGCCTGGCCGTCACCGGTGAGGGTGTGCGCGTTGGAGGTCACCTTGAAGAACTTGCCGGTGCCGCCGGAGGCGTAGATGACGGACTTCGCCTGGAACACGTGGATCTCGCCGGTGGCGAGCTCGTACGCGACCACGCCGGCCGACTTCGTGACGCCGTCCTCCTCGACCAGGAGCTGGTCCAGGACGTAGAACTCGTTGAAGAACTCCACGCCCTCCTTGACGCAGTTCTGGTACAGCGTCTGGAGGATCATGTGGCCGGTGCGGTCCGCGGCGTAGCAGGACCGGCGGACCGGCGCCTCGCCGTGGTTGCGGGAGTGCCCGCCGAAGCGGCGCTGGTCGATGGTGCCGTCCGGGGTGCGGTTGAACGGCAGGCCCATCTTCTCCAGGTCGAGGACCGCGTCGATGGCCTCCTTCGCCAGGATCTCGGCGGCGTCCTGGTCGACCAGGTAGTCACCGCCCTTGACCGTGTCGAAGGTGTGCCACTCCCAGTTGTCGTCCTCCACGTTGGCCAGCGCGGCAGCCATGCCGCCCTGCGCGGCGCCCGTGTGGGAGCGGGTGGGGTAGAGCTTCGTCAGCACGGCGGTGCGGCTGAGCTTCGTCGCCTCGATGGCGGCGCGCATGCCGGCGCCACCTGCGCCGACGATGACGGTGTCGTACTTGTGGATCTTCATGGGATTCGCCTCAGCCCCGTTGCCTAGCGGATGTTCGGGTCGAAGGTGAAGATCACCAGCGTGCCCAGAAGGATGGTGAACACCGTGGCGGTGTAGAGCAGGCCCTTCAGCCACAGCCGCGTGTTGGCACGCTCCGCGTAGTCGTTGATGACGGTACGCAGGCCGTTCGCGCCGTGCAGCATGGCCAGCCACAGCATCAGCAGATCCCAGATCTGCCAGAACGGGGACGCCCAGCGGCCGGCCACGAAGGCGAAGCCGATCTTGGAGACGCCGCCGTCCAGCACCAGCTGGATGAGCAGGTGGCCGAGCACGAGCACGACCAGGACGATGCCCGAGAGGCGCATGAAGAGCCACGCGACCATCTCGAAGTTGCCCCGGGTCGAGCGCGGGGTCTTGCTGGTCCGCTTGCGCGGGGCCTCGATGTACGGCGCCGGGTTGTCGACGTCGTAGAGGGACACGCCCTCCACGCCGCCGATGCCCTTGTCGAAAGAAGTGTCAGAAGACATGCGTGTCACTTCCCGAACAGTTCGAGGTAGGCGTGGCCCAGAACGGGGAGGATCGCCATGATCATCATCACGACCCAGATGCCCACGACGGTCCAGAGCATCTGCTTCTGGTAGCGCGGTCCCTTGGACCAGAAGTCCACAGCGATGACACGAAGACCGTTGAGCGCGTGGAACAGGATTGCGGCGACGAGGCCGTACTCCAGCAGCGCGACGATCGGAGTCTTGTAGGTAGCCACGACATCGTCGTACGCCTCGGGTGAGACGCGAACGAGAGCGGTGTCGAGGACGTGTACGAACAGGAAGAAGAAGATGAGGACGCCGGTGACTCGATGAGCCACCCAGGACCACATTCCTTCCCGGCCGCGGTACAACGTTCCAGCCGGCACGGAAAACCCTCCGGAAGCGGGGCGGGGGCCAGCCGGCTTCTTTGTCGGTCGGGCCCGGCCGGGTACGGTCCTCCGGCCCCGGACATCGTAGCGACGCTTTGTCGGTTCCCTTGCGCGGGGGCCATCGGTGTGATCAAACAGGCACGGACGGACTATCCCACAGGGGCGAATAGCCCGAAATCGGCCTCATATGGTCCACCGTCGGGGACCGTCCCGGACGAGCCTTCCGGTGCCGAGGGCAGCCGGTCCAGCAGTCGGAGGAGCCGGCCGCGGGCGACGAGGCGCAGTTCCTCGGCCGAGATCGAGCGTTCCTCGTCGATCTCGTGAGCCATTCTGCGCCGGATCGCGGCCAACAGCTGGTCCACCTGCTCCTCCGGCGGGTGGTCGTCCAGACAGATCACGAAGGCGTGCCGGAAGGTGCGCTCGTACTCCGCCCGGGCCGCGTCGAGCGCCAGCATCGCCGCGTACGGGGCCCCGTGCCCCAGTTCCGCCGAGGACTCCGCGGCCAGCGCCTCGGTGAGGTCGGCCTGGGACATGTCGTAGGAGGCCTCCTCCGCGGCGGCGATCAGCGAGGCGGTGTCCGGGTAGGGGCGGTGGGTGGCGACCCGGTGCGCCCAGCGTCGGCTGCCGCAGCAGTGCAGCAGCGCCGCCCGGGCGGCTTCGGGGGCCAGGGAGTTGAACCGGGCCGGCCCGGAACCGGAGGCTGTGCCGCGGACCTGTGCCGGAAGGTGGCTGGACAGCGGAGTTCTCCTCGGGGCGCGGCGCGGGTGTACCGCCACGCTAGCGATCTCCCCGGGAGAGTGTCGTACCCGTGCGGAGATTTCACCCGGAAGTGAGCCGAAAGGATGAGTTGTGCCGCGACGGGCCGGCCGTCCGGCGATGTCCCCCGGTGTCCGGAGGTGTCCGTCGCCGGCGCGTGGCCGGATCCGGCGGGTGCGCCCCGCGGCACCCGGGAGGATGTGCAAAGGAGGAGGACGACCGAGGCCGCCACCCCCCACAGGAGAGGCCCCGGTCGCCATCCGACACGGACTCGTGCGACAAGCCCGTACCCCTGTCAGCGCCGCGAGTGCGTTTTGTGTCACACCCCGCTCCGCGCAGGGTTGGTTGCAGGTTGTACAACTCGTGGACGAGAGGTGCTTGAAAGCCGTAACGTGCGGATTTGCGCCACACGTACAGGACAGTGAACGGGTTGGGGACTTTGCTGGGGGACGACGCGGAGCTGACCGCCGCGGTGCTCGCGGCACAGGACGGCGACGAGAACGCGTTCCGGACTGTGTACCGCGCCGTGCACCCGCGCCTGCTCGGATACGTACGCACGCTCGTCGGCGACGGCGACGCGGAGGACGTGACGTCCGAGGCCTGGCTGCAGATCGCCCGCGACCTCGACTCCTTCACCGGGGACGCCGACCGCTTCCGCGGTTGGGCCGCCCGCATCGCCCGCAACCGGGCCCTCGACCACATCCGGATGCGCGGCCGGCGGCCCGCCATAGGCGGCGACGAGAGCGAACTCACCGCTCACGCCGCCGACAGCGACACCGCGGGCGCCGCCATGGAGGCCCTGTCCACCGGCAGCACCATGGCGCTGATAGCCCAGCTCCCGCAGGACCAGGCCGAGGCCGTCGTGCTGCGCGTGGTGGTCGGCCTGGACGCGAAGAGCGCGGCCGAGACCCTGGGCAAGCGGCCCGGCGCGGTCCGGACCGCCGCGCACCGGGGACTGAAGAGACTCGCGGAACTGCTGGCCAGTTCCGAAAACGAAGCGGAATCCGCCTTCCGCGTCGGCCATAATGCCGATGATCAGGCACGGGAGCGCGATCTGGACGCCGTACCGGCGCAACGCGGCCGCGCCGGGGGCCTCGTGGAACAAACCGGTGTGACGCATTCACGTTGGCGGACGCAGAAGGACATGTGATGGCCGACGAGCACAACGGGTGGCTGGACGCAGCCGCGGCGGACAGGTTGCTGCGCGGAGAACCCGCCGGACCGGGCGCCGACCCGCGGGCCCGCGCCGACGAGGCCCGGCTGCGCGCCGCCCTGGACTCCCTCACCGTGCCCGCGCGGCCCGACCGGGAACTGCCCGGCGAGGACGCCGCCCTGGCCGCCTTCCGCGCCGCGCGCGCTACGGCCCCGGCGCCGCGCCCCACCCCCGTCGCACCCGTCCCCGCCGCCGCCGAACCCCTGATCTCCCTCACCCCGGTGCCCCGGGTACGGATCCCCGCGCAGCGGCGTACGAGCACCCCGGTCCGTTTCGGTCTCGCGGCGGCCCTGGCGGGCGTCGCGGTCGGCGGGATCGCGGCCGTCGCGGGCAGCGGGCTGCTGGACCGGGAGGCCCGGCACGCCGCCGGCCCCGCGCCGGCCGTCTCCGTCAGCGCCGACACGGACCGCCCCGCCGGCGACGGGAGCGACGAGCCCGCCCCGCTCATCCCGCGCCCGGACCCCACCGCCCCGCTGCGCGGCGACGGCTTCGTGGCCTCCCCGGGCACCTCGCGGATGCCGGGCACGGACAGCCGTACGACTCCGGGCACCACCTCGGGCAGTGGCTCCGCGTCCCACTTCCCCGGCGGTGGCGCGGGGACCGGCACGAGCGCGAGCACCGGATCGGGCGCTAACGAGACCGAGGACGCCGGCCGGGAACTGTTCACCGACCGGACCGGCAAGCCGGATCCGGGCGCCGGCGGCGGCGCCGGCAAGGACCGTGACCGTGACAAGCTGGCGCGGGCCGCGGACCTGTGCGAGGACTACCGCGCGGGCCGGATGAACGACGACCGCCGCTCGCGCCTCAGCAAGCTCGCCGGGGCCCTCGCGAAGATCCCCCGGTACTGCGAGTCCGTGCTGGACGGGCCCCGCGACGGCCTCCCGCAGGGCGGTTGGGACGGGCCCGGCGGCGAGGTCCTGAAGGTCCCCGCCCCCGCCACCGGTGTCCCGGCCCCGGGCGTCTCGCTCGGCTCCCGCAACCGTCGCTGAACCGGCCGGCGCGTCGCCGGGAACGGCTTCGCACACCCCCAGTAACACTTTTCGAACCGCCGGCGCAGTACATAACGAGCCGACTGGTCATCGGCCGCGCATGAGCCGGGGTTCCCCCCGTACCCCTGGGCTCTGCGCAACCGGCGCGGGCGGGGCACGTTCCCCCGGCCCTGCCCGCGCCCTCAACTTCCGCCCGGTGGATCACCGGGAGCGGATCACCAGTAGACGACGACCTTGTCGCCCACCTGCACCTGCTCGAACATGGCCGACAGCCTGGCCATGTCACGGACGTTCACGCAGCCGTGCGAGGCCCCGCTGTAGCCGCGGTTCGCGAAGTCCTGCGAGAAGTGCACCGCCTGACCCTGGCTGAAGAACATCGAGTACGGCATCGACGTGTGGTAGAGCGTCGACGTCCACTTCCGTTCCTTGCGGTCCACCTTGAACAGGCCCTCGCGGGTCGGGGTGTTCTCCGAACCGAAGCGCACGTCCATCGACGAGACCACCTTGCCGTCGATCATCCAGGCGAGGGTGCGGCTCTCCTTGCTGATGCACATGACCCGGCCCTCCATGCAGCGCGGGTCCGGGGCGGCGAGCTCGTTGCTGGTCGGCGGACGCAGTTCCTCCTCGGTCGGCGCCTTGCTGAGGCTCTGGACCTTCTGCCAGGTGGCCTCGTCGACCGCGCCCGTCGCCGGGAGCCCGTTGTTCGACTGGAACGTCCTGACCGCGGCCGTGGTCTTCGACCCGTAGAAGCCGGTGGGGGCCACCGACACCAGCTTGAGCTGCCGCAGCCGGGCCTGGAGGTCGCGGATCTGGTCGCTCTCGTCGCC
Organism: Streptomyces sp. NPDC029836; assembly: GCF_055574495.1. Taxonomy (NCBI): domain Bacteria; kingdom Bacillati; phylum Actinomycetota; class Actinomycetes; order Kitasatosporales; family Streptomycetaceae; genus Streptomyces; species Streptomyces sp. NPDC029836. Next base: position 38,511 of record NZ_JBVHZI010000005.1, read on the forward strand.
GTTCGCCATGATCGGCTTCGCGCCACCCTGCGCCGACGGCTGTCCGGCCGAGGCCGATGCCGAGGCGCCGGGCGCCGGCGAGGACCCGCCCGGCTTGTTGTCCGACCCGGACGGCGAGGCCGCCGGCGCCGACGCGGACGAGCCCGGTGCGGCCGGAGCGGAGCCCTGCGGGCCGCAAGCGGTCGCGGCGAGCGCGACCGATGCGGCCAGGGCGAGCGTACGGATCATGACTTTCTGGCGGTACATCGCGGTCCCCCGATTTCAACGTCGTGTGTATGCAAGTGATGCTTCGGGGGCGCGGAGAGTTGCGGAGGGTTCCGGGATGTTGCGCCATTGTGACCGGGGGCCGTCGGGGGACGGTTGTACCAGCCCCCGGACCCGCCCGCGCAGCGGCGCCCCGGCGGTCCTCGCGGGTCCCTCCGACCACCCCGTGAAACTCACTGGCGGTACAGGTGCGTCCCTGTGGGACACTCCTGCCCATGCTGGGTGTCACAGACCTTCCTACGTACCTCGCCGGCCTGGTGCTGATCGTGCTGCTGCCGGGGCCGAACTCGCTCTACGTGCTGTCCGTCGCCGCGCGCAGCGGGGTGAAGGAGGGTTACAAGGCGGCCTCCGGGGTGTTCACCGGGGACACCGTCCTCATGGTGTTGACCGCGGCCGGCGCGGGCGCGCTGCTCCAGGCCAGCCCGCTGGTGTTCACCGTCGTGAAGTTCCTCGGCGCCGGCTACCTGGGCTGGCTGGCGGTCGGCATGATGCGGGCCGCGTGGGCCATGTGGCGCGACCGCAAGGTCCACCAGGAGGAGTTGCTGACCGGCGAGCAGCCGACGGGCGCCGCCGAGCGGCCCTACCGGCGGGCGCTGGTGGTCAGCCTGGTCAACCCGAAGGCGATCCTGTTCCTGCTGTCGTTCTTCGTGCAGTTCGTGGACCCCGGCTACGCCTACCCGGCGCTGTCGTTCCTGCTGCTGGGCGTGGTGTCGCAACTGGTGAGCTTCGTGTACCTGTCGACCCTGATCTTCACCGGGACCCGGCTGTCGGCCGCCTTCCGCCGCCGCAAGCGCCTCTCGGCGGGGGCGACCTCGGCGGCGGGCGTGCTCTTCCTGGGCTTCGCCGCCAAGCTCGCCACCAGCTGAGCGGCGGCCCCTGCGGCGAGGCGCGCCGCCGCTACGGCCGGCTGCCGGGCACCGCCCCGAACCGGCGGCGCAGCCGGTGCGCGACCCGGCGCACGGCCGGGCTGCGGGGCAGGAACGCCAGTGGGGCGGGGACGCCGCCGGGCAGGCCCAGCGTGGTCAGCCGGCGGCGAGTGAAGTACCGCCGGGTGGTGTCGTCCAGGCTCCGGGCCAGGTAGCGCTCGGCGTCCGCGCGGCGCTCCGCGAGCACCTTCGGCTGCATGGTGAACCCGACCGCGGTGACGAGCGCCGACAGGTCGGCCGGCTCCGGTTCCTCGGCGTCGGCGGCCCCGGCGGCCCCGGCGGCCGGCGTTCCCGTCGCCAGGTCCGGGACCAGCGCGTCCACCAGCGTCAGCGGGATCCGGTTGCTGTTCTGGTACGGGCTCAGCCGGGCCAGTACGTCGCCCGTCCCGGTGCGGGCGACGGGGATCCCGTACAGCGCCCGGGCCGTCAGCAGGCCCGTCGAGAAACAGCCCACGACCAGGGCCGGACGCAGCCGTTGGTAGAGGGTCTCGGCCGGCACCGGGGCGTCCAGCACGGTCAGGCGCGCTCCGAGGCGTTCGGCCTCCGCCTCCGCCCCGCGGGAGTAGGCCGCGGGGGCGCTGGGGTGCGGTTTGAAGACCAGGTCCCGGTGGCCGCGGGCGACGGCGCCCCGCACCATGTCCACGTGGAGTTCCTCCTCCTGCGCCGGGGACATGAGTTCCAGCGCTGAGAGGTACTGGCCGAGCAGCAGGGCGGGACCCTCGCCGTCGGCCGCGGGTCGGGGTCCCTCGTACGCCGTGGCCGGTTCCGCGAGTTCCGCGAGTTCCGCGAGTTCGGCGAGCACCTTGAGGACGGCCGCCGCCGGCACCACCTCCGCCGGCACCCCGAACTCGGTGAGCAGCAGCGGTTCCAGGCCCGGTACGAGGTCCAGGTGCAGGACGCGCCGCACCCGCATGCCGATCTGCGGGTCGAGCCGGAAGCGGGTGGGGCCGTAGGACATCAGTCCGTCCGCGTACACCTCGACCGCGGCGCCCGGGAAGAGCCGGCACAGGCTCTGCGCGGGCGGCACCTGGAGGGACTCCACGATCAGCTCGACCCGGTCCTCGCCGAGCCCCCACAGGGCGCGCAGTTGGCGTTCCCACAGCGGGACGTCCTCGGGGCGCGGCGCCCAGCTGCTGGGGTGCTGCGGGGCGATGACGGCGTTCCAGTCGAGCACCTCGTCGAAGCGGGTCCGCAGCGCGGCGAAGCCGGGCAGGGCGGGCAGGCCCGGGGTGATCTCGGGGGTTGGGGAGTGGTTGCTGGTCAGCAGGATCCGGCGGCCGGCCGGGGGGAGGGCGCCGGAGTCGAGGGCGGCGGCGAGCGTGGCCGTCCCGTAGAGGGTCGAGGCGAGGAAGACCTGGGTGACTCCGCGGCCGTTCACGCGACGGCTCCCGCGGTCCGGGCGGCGCCGCCGCGGCGGTACGGCGTACGGCGGCGCAGTGTGCGCAGGAGGGCCGCGCGTTCGGCGTCCATCGAGGCCAGGGTGCGGTCCAGTACCGCCCGGGGCATGCGGTCGAGCGCGTCCGCGCTCATCGACCGAAGTTTTCTGGCCACGGCCGGTTCGAACCTTTCGATGGACCCGACATGGTGCGCGATAATCGCGCAATACGTTCGAACCGCTTTGTGGATCAAGAGTTCGCAATCCGGATCGGCGGCCGTGTCCGACAGGACCTGATCGAATGCCCGGATGAAATCGAGCTGCCGTTCGTCGCCGATTTGCGTCAACGACGTGGAAATGCCGCGCCGATAGAAGATCCCGGGCATTCCGACCGCGGCGAAGGACCGCGCCTCCCGGTGCAGCCGCCAGATCCACGGCCGGTCCTCGGCCGTCCGCAATCCGTCGGTGAAGTGCAGCAACCCACGGTCCAGCAGCCGCCGGTGGTACATCCCGGCCCAGGCGTACGGATAGTCCACCGAGGTGGCCCGCGAGACCGGCAGGATCCCCGCGCGCGGATCGGCCGGCACGCCCTGCGGCCCGTACGGAACGCGCTGCACGCTCCGGGTCCGACCCGTCACCTGCACATGGTCGGTACGGACGAAGTCGCAGTTCAGGGCCTCGATGGCGGCCAGGGTACGGGCGAGGTGCCCCGGCTCCAGCCAGTCGTCGCCGTCCAGGAAGGTGATGTACTCGCCGCGGGCCGCGTCCAGACCGGTGTTGCGCGCCGAGGCCAACCCGCCGTTGCGGTCCCGTCTCAGGCGCACCGCCCCGGGCAGCGCGACGGCCGCCCGTTCCAGCAGCTCGGACGTCCCGTCCGTGGAACGGTCGTCGACCAGCAGGAACTCGAAATCCTCACGGGCGTTCAGTTCGAGACTCTTCAGGGCATCCGGTGCGTATGTCCGCACGTTGTAGAACGGCACGACGACAGAGAGCTTGAGCACCTGCGAGACAATAGGCGGCGGCCCGTCATTCACCATGGCCCGTACGCGGATTCCATGTGAACGACGGGCGGCGGGCGCGTTAACCCACACGCATTCGCACGTCGTCGACGGGTTGTTAACCCGCCGTTGTGCGCTCGTTGGGCCGAACACCGGAAATGCGGAATAACTTCTGCCGGGTGCCAGTGCCACTCAGCAGCAGTTTCCGAACCGAACTCCGCGTCGCCGTCATCGCCGATTCCGACACGCGGTGGAAATGGGGCGCGCTCACGGCCCGCCGCCTCGCCCCGGACCCGGAGCACCGCCGGGTCACCGGCTACCTGTTGCGCGGCCGGGCCACCCCCACACCGCGCCAACTCGGCGAGGCCGGCGTCGGGGCAGACGGCCTGCCGACCGAGGTGACCTGCGCGGAGTTCCTCGACGCCCTCGGGCGCGAACGGTACGACGTGGTCGTCCTCGCGCTCGTCGGCGGCGCCGTCCAGGCCGTCCTGCACGGCGTCCGCGCCCTGTGGCCGGGCCCGGCCGACCGGCCCGTCCTCGTCACCGGGTACGTCGGCGTCGTCTACGAGAAGCTCGCCGACGGACTGCTGCTGCGGCACGGCGCCGACCTCGTCCTGGCCAACTCCCGGCACGACGCCGGTCGGTTCCGCGCCGTGTACGAGGGCGTCGGCGCCGACCCGAGCGCCGTCACCGAGACCGCCCTGCCCTTCCTCGGCGGCGCCCCGTACGCCCCCACCGGCGGCCGCGCCCCCACCGTCGTCTTCGCCGTGCAGCCCTCCGTCCCCGAGAGCCGCGCCGACCGTACGTACCTCCTGGAACGGGCCGCCGGGCACGCCCGGCTCCACCCGGGCCGCGAGGTGCTGATCAAGCTGCGCAGCAAGCCGGGCGAGCACACCACGCACCTGGAGGAGCACCCCTACCAGCGGCTCGCCGAGCGGCTCCCCGGCGGCCTGCCGGCCAACTGCCGCCTGGTGTACGGGAACATGGGCGAGGTGCTGGACTCCGCCGACCTGCTGGTCACGGTCTCCTCCACCGCCGCCCTGGAGTCCCTGCACCGGGGCATCCCCACCGCCGTCCTGACCGACCTCGGCATCCGCGAGGCGCTCGGCAACCACCACTTCCTCGGCTCCGGCTGCCTGACCTCCTGGGACCGCCTCGACGAGGGCCTGCTGCCCCGGGCCGACCCGTACTGGCTCGCCGCCCAAGGGGTCACGGCCCACCCGCCGGGCACCCCCCCGGCGCCGGGCGGGACCCCCGACGCGCACGCCGCCGCCCGGGCCCGGCTCGCCGAACTGCTCTCCCGCGACCGGCTCCCCGCCGTCGCCCCGTACTACACCGCCGCCACCGCGCCCGGGTACCTGCCCGGCATCCTGGCCCGCCACCACCTCGACGTCGACGGGACCCCGTTGCCCGGGGCCGCCCGCCAGTCGGTCGCCGGGTCCGGGCCGCGCCGTTGGCTGCGCGCCCGGCTGCGCGAGGGCGCCCGCGGTGCCTACCGGCACGGCGTCCAGCGCGTCGCCCCCGCCATCCGCCGGTTGGGGGAGCTGTGAGGGTCCTCGCGGTGATCCCGGCCCGGGGCGGCTCCAAGGGGGTACCGGGGAAGAACACCGCCCCGGTCGGCGGGGTACCGCTCGTCGCCCGCGCCGTCCGCGCCTGCCTGGCCGCGCCCACCGTCACCGACGTCGCCGTCTCCACCGACTCCGACGCGGTCGCCGACGCCGCCCGCGCCGCCGGGGCCCGGGTGATCCGCCGACCGGCCGCGCTCTCCGGGGACACCGCGAGCAGCGAGGCCGCGGTCCTGCACGCCCTCGACGCCTTCGAGGCCGCGGAGGCCGCAGAGGCTCCGGGCGCCACGGGAGGGGCCGGCGGCGCGGGCGTGGACGTGGTGGTCCTGGTCCAGTGCACCAGCCCCTTCCTGACGCCCTCGGACGTCGAGTCCGTGGCCGCCGCCGTCGCCCGCGGGGCGGCCGACTCGGCCCTGACCGCGGCCCCGTTCCACGGGTTCCTCTGGCGTCCGGGGCCCGACGGCTCCGGGACGGGGGTCAACCACGACGCCGCGTACCGGCCCCGCCGCCAGGACCGCCCCGCGGAACTGCTGGAGACGGGCGCCGCCTACGCCATGTCCGTACCCGGCTTCCGGGCCGCCCGGCACCGCTTCTTCGGGCGGACCCTGCCCGTCGCCACCGACCCGGCGCGGGTCCTGGAGATCGACGACCCCCACGACCTCGCCCGCGCCCGCCTCCTCGCCCCGCTCTTCGACCCCGCCCCCGCGGCGCCCGCAGCACCGGCCCCGGCCCGCATCGAACGAAGGACACCCCCTGCCATGACCGTCACCCCCGACTCCCGCCTGCGCAGCCTCGGTTCGCGCACCGCCGGCCCCGGCCGCCCCGTCTACGTCGTCGGCGAGATCGGCATCAACCACAACGGCGACCTCGGCAACGCCTTCGCCCTGATCGACGCCGCCGCCGAAGCCGGCTGCGACGCCGTCAAGTTCCAAAAGCGCACCCCGGAGATCTGCACCCCGCGCGACCAGTGGGACATCGAACGCGACACCCCCTGGGGTCGGATGACGTACATCGACTACCGCCACCGCGTCGAGTTCGGCGAGGCCGACTACCTCGCCATCGACGCGCACTGCGCCCAGCGCGGCATCGACTGGTTCGCCTCCCCCTGGGACACCGAGGCCGTCGCCTTCCTGGAGAAGTTCGACCCGCCCGCCCACAAGGTGGCCTCCGCCTGCCTGACCGACGACGAACTCCTGCGCACCCTGCGGGCGACCGGCCGCACCGTGGTCCTGTCCACCGGGATGTCCACCCCGCAGCAGATCCGGCACGCCGTCGAGGTGCTCGGCAGCGCCAACATCCTGCTCTGCCACGCCACTTCGACCTACCCGGCCAAGGCCGAGGAGCTCAACCTGCGGGTCATCAACACCCTCCAGGAGGAGTACCCGAACGTGCCCATCGGCTACTCCGGCCACGAGACCGGCCTGCAGACCACCCTGGCCGCCGTCGCCCTCGGCGCCGCCTTCGTCGAACGGCACATCACGCTGGACCGCGCGATGTGGGGCTCCGACCAGGCCGCCTCCGTCGAACCCGGCGGCCTCACCCGCCTCGTCCGTGACATCCGCACCATCGAGACCGCCCTCGGCGACGGCGTCAAGCGGGTCTACGCGTCCGAACTCGGCCCGATGAAGAAGCTCCGCCGCGTCCAGGCCCCGGTCCCGACAGCCGTCTGACGTCCGCCCCGGCCCCGCCCCCTGACGAGGAGTACGTGGTGTCTGCCTCAGCCGCCCCCACCCTGGCTTTCGTCGAGAGCCCCGTCCAGCTCCTGAACGTGCTGGAGTGGGCGTACGACCGCGACGCCGCCCCCGCCGGCGCCCGCCCGAACGGCGCCGGCCCGCTGCTCGACGGCGTACCGCCCCAGCGCGACCGGCGCGCCGGCGCGCCGACCCCCGCCGTCGCCGCGCCGCGGATCGTGGTGCTGCCGCCCACCGACCCCATGTCCCGGGGCCAGTTGCGCCGCGTCGCCTCGATCGCCCGCGACGAGGGGTACGACGTCCACTGGCAGGAGGCCCGCGGCGGCTCCGGCGCCCCCCTGAAGGCGCTGGCCTCGCTCACCGCCGCCGTGCGCGGCGCCGAACGGATCGTCGTCGGCGACCCGTTCTCCCGCTTCGTGCAACTCCTGCTGGCGCCGGCCAGGGCCGCCGAACTCGTCGTCGTGGACGACGGCACCGCCACCATGGAGTTCGTCGCCCAGCTCGGCCGGGGCGAACGACTGCGCCGCTGGCACCGCGCCACCGGCGGTCCCGCCGCCCGGGCGCGCGAGCTCGTGTACGCCCCGGTCTCCGGTACGGCCCGCCGCCGGCTCACCCCGGGGACGCGCCGCCGGGTGGAGGTGTTCACGTCCATGCCCGTAGAGGCCCTGCCCGGCATGGAGCTGCGGGTCAACGACTTCGCCTGGACCCGCTCCCGCTTCGGGCCGCCGCGGCTGACCCGGGGCACCGACCTGGTCGGCACCTCGCTGGTGGAGACCGGCGTCGTCGACCCGGACCGCTACCTGGAGGCGGTCCGCGCCCTGACCCGCGAGCACGGCGTGACCCGCTACTTCGCGCACCGCAGGGAGTCCCCGGAGAAGCTGCGCGCGCTGAGCGAGGCGAGCGGGCTGGAGATCGTCCGGCCCGACCTGCCGCTGGAACTGATCGCCCGGCGGGGCCCGATCGGCCGAACCGTCGTCAGCTTTCCGTCCACGGTCGTCCACACGCTGCCGTACGCCCTGGCCGGCACCGGGGTCACCGTCGCCGTGTGCCCCCTCGATCCGGCCTGGCTCACCGGAGCCGCCTCGCCGAGGGCCCGCAGCTTCCTGGCCGGAGTCACCGACACCGCCCGCGATGTGCGCAGACTGCCCGCGCAGGCCGCCCCCGCGGCCCGATGAGCGCGCGAGTTTACCCCCGGTCGCATCCGATCATGCGTCCAGAGGCGGGGATTCTTTCCCCTGACGGCATGAACTTTTTGTGATCTCCGGCCAGTTGACCCGTTCGTGGGCCTACCCTTCAACGGGTGAACCAGTTGATGTCCCGCGAGTCCCAGACCGCCCTGCCCGGCACGCCCGACCGGCCCGAGCTGCCCGGCAAGCTTCCGGACCACCTGCGTGCCGAACTGATCGCCTTCCGACGGGATGTGCACATGCATCCCGAGCTAGGACACCAGGAGTTCCGCACCACGGCCGCGATCAAGGCCCGGCTGGAGCAGGCCGGCCTGCACCCGCGCGTGCTGAAGTCCGGCACCGGCCTGATCTGTGACGTGGGGGAGTGGGACGGCGTACGGCCCGTGCTGGCCCTGCGCGCGGACATCGACGCCCTGCCCATTCCGGACGCCAAGACGCAGGTCGCGTACCGCTCCACCGTCCCCGACCGCGCCCACGCCTGCGGCCACGACGTCCACACCACGGTCGTCCTCGGCGCCGGCCTCGTGCTCGCCGAGCTCGACCGGCAGGGGCTGCTGCCCCGGCCCGTGCGCCTGCTGTTCCAGCCCGCCGAGGAGGTGCTGCCGGGCGGGGCGAGCGACGCCATCGAGTCCGGCGTGCTGGACGGCGTCGGCAAGATCATCGCGGTGCACTGCGACCCCCGCGTCGACGCCGGCCGGATCGGGCTGCGCCCCGGCCCGATCACCTCGGCCTGCGACCGCCTGGAGGTCAGCCTCTCCGGCGCCGGCGGGCACACCGCCCGCCCCCACCTGACCACCGACCTGGTGACCGCCGCCGCCCGGGTGGCCGTCGACGTACCGGCGCTGCTCACCCGCCGGATGGACGCGCGCTCGGGGATGTCGGTCACCTGGGGCCGGATCGAGGCCGGGCACGCCTGCAACGTCATCCCGATGCACGCGGAGCTGTCCGGAACCGTGCGCTGCCTGGACCTGGGCGCCTGGCACGAGGCACCCGACATGATCCACGCGGCGATCGACGAGGTCGCGACCATGCACGGGGCCAAGTTCGAGATCAACCACGTCCGCGGGGTCCCGCCGGTGGTCAACGACCCGGCGGTCACCGAGCTGCTGCGCGAGGCCATGGCGGTCCGCCGCGGCGCCGACGCCGTCGAGGACACCGAGCAGAGCCTGGGCGGCGAGGACTTCTCCTGGTACCTGGAGCACGTCCCCGGCGCGATGGCCCGCCTCGGCACCCGCACGCCCGGTGACCCCACCAAGCGGGACCTGCACCGGGGCGACTTCGACGTGGACGAGTCCGCGATCGGCGTCGGCGTGGAGTTCTTCACCGCGGCGGCACTGCTCGACGGGCTGCGCGCGGGGGCCGGCGCGGGGGCGGCCCGGTAGTCGATCCGGTGCCCGATCCAATGGCCGATCCGGCCGCCGGACCGGGCCGTCGGGGGCGTCCCGTTCGACGCCCGGCGGAGGTCTCCACGACAACCGCCGGAGATCGGGTGGAGGTGTCCAGCCCTTGGTACGCAAGGGCTGGGACACGGAACAGTTACCGATCGGTCACTGTCCGGTTCGCGACGATCCGATAACGACTCATGAACGGGCCTTTAACTGACATCTACGCGCGTTACGATCGCCGCGAAACCAGCGCCGGTCGTGGCGCTTCGGTCAGGTTTTGAAGGAGCCTCCCCTTGCGCCGGATCACCAGGATCGCCACCGTGGGCATCGCGTCCGCGGCGCTGGCCCTCTCGGCCACCGCCTGTGGCGGTAAGAAGTCCTCGGACAGCACCACCTCCTCGTCGAGCTCCGGCTCCTCCGAGGCCAGTGCCGCCATCGCGTACGACATCGGTGGCCGCGGCGACCAGTCGTTCAACGACGCCGCCTTCGCGGGCCTCGAAAAGGCCGAGAAGGAGCTGAAGGTCAAGGGCGCCGAGGCGGAGCCCACGGACGGTGAGGGCGAGGCCGACAAGGTCCAGCGCCTCACCGAGCTGGCCCGCAAGGGCAACAACCCGGTCATCGGCGTCGGTTTCGCCTACGGTCCGGCCATCAAGAAGGTCGCCCCGAAGTTCCCGAACACCACGTTCGGCATCATCGACGACACCTCGGTGCAGGACAAGAACGTCGCCAACCTGGTCTTCAACGAGGAGCAGGGCTCCTACCTGGCCGGCGTCGCCGCCGCCAAGGTCTCGAAGACCGGCACGGTCGGCTTCATCGGCGGCGTCGAGGTTCCGCTGATCAAGAAGTTCCAGGCGGGCTTCGAGCAGGGCGTCAAGGACACCAACCCGAACGCCAAGGTGCTCGCCACCTACCTGACCCAGCCGCCGAACTTCGACGGCTTCGCCAAGCCCGACCTCGGCAAGGCCGCCGCGCAGGGCCAGATCGACGCCGGTGGCGCCGACGTGGTCTACGCCGCCGCGGGCCTGGCCGGCTCCGGTGCCATCGAGGCCGCCTCGGCCAAGGGCAAGTGGGCCATCGGCGTCGACTCCGACCAGTACAACCAGGCCGGTCTGTCGAAGTACAAGAACGCCATCCTGACCTCGGTCACGAAGGACGTCTCCGACTCCGTCTACGACCTGATCAAGTCGGTCAAGGACGGCAAGCCGACCACCGGTGAGATCCGCTACGGCCTGGACAAGGACGGCGTCGGCCTGGCCGACTCCAACCCGGAGTACAAGAAGATGACCGACGTCATCGCCGCGGTGGAGAAGGCCAAGGCCGACATCATCGCCAAGAAGATCACCGTCAAGACCGCCCCGTAGGGTTCCGTCTGACAGCTCGACAGTTCGTTGTGGTGCTCGGGGTTCGGGAAGCGGTCATCGCCGCTCCCGGGCCCCGCACCGCGTCGGACACGTTCCGTGTTCACTCGTGGCCAGTTGGTCGCAAGTTTTCACTTTCGACAGTGCTACGCGCGTAGAGGCATCGGGGACGCGATACCGTCCAGCTCCCGCCCACCCGCCCGGCCGATCGACCGCCCTGTCTTCCCCTGCCTCCAGCTCCTTCCGCGCCAAGGAGAGTGCGTCATCAACGCGTCCAGCCCGCCCCCCGCCGTGGAGTTGCACGGCATCACCAAGCGTTTCCCCGGCGTCGTCGCCAACAAGGACATCGCGATCACCGTTCGCAAGGGCACCGTCCACGCCCTGATCGGCGAGAACGGCGCCGGCAAGTCGACGCTGATGAAGATCCTCTACGGCATGCAGAAGCCGGACGAGGGAACCATCGCGATCGACGGGGAACAGGTCACCTTCTCCAGCCCCGGCGACGCCATCGCCCGCGGGATCGGCATGGTGCACCAGCACTTCATGCTCGCCGACAACCTCACCGTCCTGGAGAACGTGGTCCTCGGCGGCGAGAAGCTCTACGGCATCGGTTCCAAGGCCCGCAAGAAGATCCTGGAGATCTCGCAGGCCTACGGTCTCGGCGTGCGCCCCGACGCCCTGGTCGAGGACCTCGGTGTCGCGGACCGGCAGCGCGTGGAGATCCTCAAGGTCCTCTACCGCGGCGCGCGGATCCTCATCCTCGACGAGCCGACCGCCGTGCTCGTGCCGCAGGAGGTGGACGCCCTCTTCGACAACCTGCGCGAGCTCAAGTCCGAAGGCCTGACGGTCATCTTCATCTCGCACAAGCTGGGCGAGGTCAAGAAGGTCGCCGACGACATCACCGTCATCCGGCGCGGCACCACGGTCGGCACCGCCGACCCGAAGACCGCCACCACCAAGCAGCTCGCCGAGCTGATGGTCGGCGCGGAACTGCCCTCGCCGGAGACCCGCGAGTCGACCGTGACGACCACCCCGATGCTGACGGTGTCGAACCTGACCGTCGCCGCGGGCGACGTCGTCTCCGTCGAGCCGGAGACCATGGCGGGCGCGGACCCGCAGGACTCCTCCCTGCGCGAGCACACCGCGGTGGGACGCCTCCTGCTGGACGACATCAGCTTCACCATCCACAAGGGCGAGATCCTCGGGATCGCCGGCGTCGAGGGCAACGGCCAGACCGAGCTCATCGAGTCGCTCATGGGCATGAGCGCCGCCGACTCCGGCGTCATCACGCTGGACGGCCGGGACATCACCAAGGACACGGTGCGCAAGCGCCGCGTGGGCGGGATCGGTTACATCCCCGAGGACCGCCACCGGCACGGCCTGCTGCTGGAGTCCCCGCTGTGGGAGAACCGCATCCTGGGCCACGTCACCGAGGCGCCGAACTCCAAGCGCGGCATCCTCGACCCGAAGGCCGCCCGCAAGGACACCGAGCGGATCGTGCGCGAGTACGACGTCCGCACGCCCGGCATCGACGTCACCGCGTCCTCGCTCTCCGGCGGCAACCAGCAGAAGCTGATCGTCGGCCGCGAGATGAGCCACAACCCGAAGTTCCTCATCGCCGCCCACCCCACCCGTGGTGTGGACGTCGGTGCGCAGGCGCAGATCTGGGACGCGATCCGCGAGGCCCGCCGCGAGGGCCTGGCCGTCCTGCTGATCTCCGCGGACCTGGACGAGCTGATCGGCCTGTCCGACACCCTGCGCGTGATCTACCGCGGCCGCCTGGTCGCGGACGCCGACCCCGCGACCGTCACCCCCGAAGAGCTCGGCACCGCCATGACGGGCGCCGCCTCCGGGCACCTGGAAGCCACCGACAACCACTCCGCCGCCGGTACCGACGCGGGTACCGCTGCACCGGAGGACGAGGCCCGATGAAGAAATTCGACAAGGACCGGCTGCTCCTCGGCTTCGCCGGGCCCGTGCTCGCCCTACTGAGCGCCTTCCTGCTGACCGTGATCGTGCTGGCCGCGACGGGGATCGACCCGATCGAGCCGCTGCGCCTCATGGTGGAGAACGCCGGCTACGAGGACGTCCAGGTCCTGATCCTGAACCAGGCCGGTACGTACTACCTGGCAGCCCTGGCCGTGGCCATCGGCTTCCGGATGAACCTCTTCAACATCGGCGTCGACGGCCAGTACCGCCTCGCCGCGATGGTCTCCGCCGTGGTCGGCACCGCCGTCGCGCTGCCCGGTCCGCTGCACATCCTGCTGATCGTGGTCGTGGCCATGCTCACCGGTGCCTTCTGGGCCGGCATCGCGGGCGTGCTGAAGGCCAAGCGCGGCGTCAGCGAGGTCGTCTCCACGATCATGCTGAACGCCATCGCGACCAGCCTGATCGCCTGGCTGATCCTGCCGAAGAACCTGGGCGTCCAGCCCGAGGGCTCCAACGACCTGACGACCGGCGACATCGCCCAGTCCGGTTGGTTCCCGGCCCTGACGATCGGTGACGGCCTGGAGGTCTACGGCTTCACGTTCGTGGCCTTCGCGCTCGGCATCGTCTACTGGTTCGTCCTCAACCGCACCCGCTTCGGCTTCGACCTGCGCGCCACCGGCGCCAGCGAGTCCGCCGCGCAGGCCTCCGGCGTGGACGCCAAGAAGATGATCATCACCTCGATGCTCATCTCGGGCGCGGTCGCCGGCCTGTCCGGCATGCCGCAGCTGCTGGGCGAGACGCACACGTACAACCTGTCCTTCCCGGTGGGCGTCGGCTTCACCGGCATCACCATCGCGCTGCTCGGCCGCAACAGCCCGGTCGGCATCCTCTTCGCCGCGTTCCTGATGGCCTTCATCGACAAGGCCTCGGCCTCGCTCGACACCGAGGGGTACGCGAAGGAGATCGGCACGATCATGAAGGGCCTGATCGTGATCGCGGTCGTGGTCTCGTACGAACTCGTCCGCCGCTACGGAATCCGCCGCCAGCAGCAGAAGGTCGGCGCGGAACTGGCCGCGGGCCACGCCATCAAGACCGACAAGGAGGTCGCGGCGTGAGCACCAGCACCGTTTCCGCGAAATCCGCCGCCCCGAAGAAGCCGGGCGGCCGCAAGAAGCTCACCCTCCCCTGGATCATGCTGATCATCGCGGGCGGGCTCGCGCTGGTCTCCCTGGTCCGCCTGATCAGCGGGGCCGACGACCTGACCTCGGTCGGCCAGGTCTCCGGCGCCCTCTCCCTCGCGGTCCCGATCGGCCTCGCCGGCCTCGGTGGTCTGTGGGCCGAGCGCGCGGGCGTCGTCAACATCGGCCTCGAAGGCATGATGATCCTCGGCACCTGGTTCGGCGCCTGGGCCGGCTACCAGTGGGGTCCTTGGACCGGTGTCCTCGTCGGCATCGCCGGCGGCGCCATCGGCGGCCTGCTGCACGCGATCATCACGATCACCTTCAACGTCAACCACATCGTCTCCGGTGTGGCCATCAACATCCTCGCGCTGGGCTTCACCCAGTACCTGTCGAACTTCACGTTCGCCGAGGCGGAGGGCGGCTCCTCCAAGCAGTCGCCGCGCGTCGAGGAGATCTACAAGATCACCGTGCCGGGGTTGTCCGACTGGATGAAGGACCTCCAGGGAAAGCACTGGTTCTTCGTCTCCGACCTCGCGGGCGTCATCGGCGGCCTGGTCACCGAACTGTCGCTGCTGACCGTCGTCGCGCTGCTGCTGATCCCCGGCACCTGGTGGGTGCTGTGGCGCACCACCTTCGGCCTGCGGCTGCGCTCCTGCGGTGAGAACCCCGTCGCCGCCGAGTCGCTCGGCGTCAACGTCTACAAGTACAAGTACATCGCCGTGATCGTCTCGGGCGGTCTCGCCGGCCTCGGCGGCGCCTTCCTGTCGATCGTCGCCAGCCCCATCTACCAGGAGGGGCAGACCGGCGGCCGCGGCTACATCGGCCTCGCCGCGATGATCTTCGGTAACTGGATGCCGGGCGGCATGGCGCTGGGCGCGGGCCTCTTCGGCTTCACCGACAGCCTCAAGCTGCGCGGCGGCGCGGAGAACGTCCACGCCATGCTGCTGCTGGTCGCGATCCTGCTCACGCTGCTCCTCGCCTGGCAGCTGTACAAGAAGAAGTACGTCCAGGCCGGCGTCTCCGGCGCCTTCGCGGTGCTGCTGTACCTCTGGTACGCCTTCACCGATCAGGTGCCCAGCCAGTTCGTGGACGCCGCCCCGTACCTGACGACGCTCTTCGTGCTCGTCCTGTCGGCGCAGCGCCTGCGGATGCCCAAGGCGGACGGCATGCCGTACCGCAAGGGCCAGGGCAAGTGACCCCGCCCCGCGCGGCGGACTGGGAAGCCCTGCGGACGTACGCCCGGGAGGCGATGACCCGTGCGTACGCCCCCTACTCCGGCTTCCCGGTCGGCGTCGCGGCCCTGGTGGACGACGGCCGCGTCGTGACCGGCTGCAACGTCGAGAACGCCAGCTACGGCCTCGGCCTGTGCGCCGAGTGCGGCCTGGTCTCCTCCCTCCAGGCCACGGGCGGCGGCCGGCTCACGCACTTCACGTGCGTGGACGGCAAGGGCGAGATCCTCGTCCCGTGCGGGCGCTGCCGCCAGCTGCTGTTCGAGTTCGGCGGGCCGGAGCTGCTCGTCGAGACCCCGGACGGGATCCTGCCGCTGAGCGCGATGCTCCCGCAGGCCTTCGGGCCCGACCACCTGAGATAGCCGTGTCGACGGCCCTCCGCCCCCGCCGGGGCGGAGGGCCGTCGGCTTCTCCTCCTCGTTCCACCCCTCATCTCTATGCGCGTAGAAGGAAGTCACCTCATGGACGTCATCTCCGTCATCCGGACCAAGCGGGACCGCGGTGAGCTGAGCCCCGAGCAGATCGACTGGGTCATCGACGCGTACACGCGCGGTGTCGTCGCCGACGAGCAGATGTCGGCGCTGGCGATGGCCATCCTGTTGAACGGCATGAACCGGGCCGAGATCGCCCGCTGGACCGCCGCGATGATCGCCTCCGGCGAGCGGATGAACTTCGACTCCCTCTCCCGCCCGACCGCCGACAAGCACTCCACCGGCGGCGTCGGCGACAAGATCACCCTCCCGCTCGCCCCGCTCGTCGCCGCCTGCGGCGCGGCCGTACCGCAGCTGTCGGGCCGCGGCCTGGGCCACACCGGCGGCACCCTGGACAAGCTGGAGTCCATCCCCGGCTGGCGCGCGCTGCTGTCCAACGAGGAGATGCTGAACGTCCTCGACACCACCGGCGCCGTCATCTGCGCGGCCGGCGACGGCCTGGCCCCCGCCGACAAGAAGCTCTACGCCCTGCGCGACGTCACCGGTACCGTCGAGGCCATCCCGCTGATCGCCTCCTCGATCATGTCGAAGAAGATCGCCGAGGGCACGGGCTCGCTCGTCCTCGACGTCAAGGTCGGCTCCGGCGCCTTCATGAAGAACATCGAGGACGCGCGGGAGCTCGCCTCCACGATGGTGGCCCTCGGCACCGACAGCGGCGTCAAGACGATCGCCCTGCTCACCGACATGTCCACGCCGCTCGGCCTGACCGCCGGCAACGCCCTGGAGATCCGCGAGTCCGTCGAGGTCCTCGCCGGCGGCGGCCCCTCCGACGTCGTCGAGCTGACCCTGGCGCTGGCCCGCGAGATGCTCGACGCGGCCGGGATCAAGGACGCCGACCCGGCGAAGGCCCTGGCGGACGGTTCCGCGATGGACGTGTGGCGCCGGATGATCTCCGCCCAGGGCGGCGACCCGGACGCGGCCCTGCCCGTCGCCCGTGAGCGGCACGTCGTCACCGCCTCCGCCTCGGGCGTCCTGACCCGCCTCGACGCGTACGCCGTCGGCGTCGGCGCCTGGCGGCTGGGCGCGGGCCGCGCCCGCAAGGAGGACCCGGTCCAGGCCGGCGCCGGCATCGAGCTGCACGCCAAGCCGGGCGACACCGTCACCGCGGGCCAGCCCCTGATGACCCTGCACACGGACACCCCGGAGAAGTTCGAGTACGCCCTCGCCTCCCTGGAGGGCTCCTACGACGTGGCCCCGGCCGGCACGGCGTTCTCCGCCACGCCGATCGTCCTGGACCGCATCGCCTGACCTGCGGCTTCCCGTACGGGTGAATGGGACCGGTGGACGCCCACCGGTCCCGTTTCGCCATGCTGGGCTCGGTGTCAACAGCTCGATGAGCGACACCATGAGCGCACGCACCGCACAGCAGGGGCCGACGAACCCCGCGCCGTGACCTGAGCGCCCGGCGGCGATGAGTTCGGTCGGGCCCGGCAGTCACCCCTGCGTGGAGATCATGCGACTCGTCCTGCCCGGCCCCGGACCGGCCCCGCAGGACGTGGCGGGGCTGTGCGCCCGCCTGGAGCTGCTGTACGAGGCCGGCGCGGCCGCGGTGGTGTGCGACGCCGAGGCCGTCACCGCCCCGGGCCTGGGCGCCGTCGAGGCCCTGGCCCGGCTGCGGCTCACCGCCCGGGACCGGCCGTTCCGCATCACCGGAGCGGGCCCGCGGCTGCGCGGCCTACTGCGCCTCGTCGGTCTCGTCGAGCTGCTCGGGGAGCCCGAACAGCGGGAACCACCGGGCGGTGTCCAGGAACGCGTTCAGCCCGACGATCCGCCCCCCTGAGACCTCCAGCACCTGGAGCGCCCACGGCGTGTGCCCCTTGCCCGAGGGGTCCGGCCGGTACTGGCCGAACGCCGGCATGCCGTTCGCCGTCGTCGGGACCAGGCGGGAGCCCTTGCAGCCGATGCCCTGGCCCAGGTGCCACGCCGCGATGTCCGCGTGCCCCTGGAGCCACAGGTCGAACGGCGGCATCGACAGCACCGCGTCCTCGTGGAGCAGGGCGGTGAGGCGGGAGATGTCGTACGCCTCGAAGGCGGACAGGTACTGCTCCAGCAGCTTCGCCTGCTCCCCGTCCAGCGGGTCCGCCGCCTCGCTCTCCTGGATCCTGCGTCCGGCCAGCGTCGCCCGGGCCCGCTGGAGCGCGCTGTTCACCGAGGCCACCGTGGTGTCCAGGAGCAGGGCGACCTCGTCGGCCTTCCAGGCCAGCACCTCGCGCAGGATCAGCACGGCCCGCTGCTTGGCCGGCAGGTGCTGGAGGGCCGCGACGAACGCCAGCCGGACGGACTCCTTGGCCAGCGCCATCTCCGCCGGGTCGGCGGTCTGCGGCAGCACCCGGCCGTCGGGCACCGGCTCCAGCCAGGTCACCTCGGACCGCTCGTTGAGCACGGCGGAGGCCTGGTGCTGCGGGGCGGTGAGGTCCATCGGACGGGCCCGCTTGTTCCCCGCGCTCAGCAGGTCCAGGCAGACGTTCGTGGCGATCCGGTACAACCACGAGCGCAGCGAGGAACGGCCCTCGAACTTGTCGAAGCCGCGCCAGGCGCGGATGTACGTGTCCTGCACGGCGTCCTCGGCGTCGAAGGCCGAGCCGAGCATCCGGTAGCAGTATCCGGTCAGTTCCACCCGGTAGCGGTCCATCGCGGCGTCGAGGTCCGCTTCCGGTGGTGTCGTAGCGAGGTCGCTCATGGCTGCCGTTTCCCCAGAAGGATTCCGATGCTTCGGAAACTACCCGAGGGCACCGACAACGGCAGCCGCGAGCGGCCCGGTGGGTCAGGTTCCGGGCTTGCGCCCGTACACGTACACGTCCTCGCCGTTGGTCAGCATGCTCCAGTACGCCTTGGCGTCGGCGGTGGTCATGTTGACGCAGCCGCCCGAACCCGGGGGGTTCCACATGCTCTTGGGCGTGGAGTGGAAGGCGATCCCGCCGTCGAAGAACTGCGAGTACGGCATCGCGACGTTGTAGAGCGTCGACCAGTGGTTGATGCTGCGGTAGTAGATCTTCTTCAGGCCGGTCCGCGTCGGGGTCTCGGCCTTGCCGGTGCGCACGGGCACCGGCCCGTACTTGAGCGTCGCGCCGTCCTGGATCCAGGTCAGTTGCCGGGTCAGGTCGACGCAGGCGATCCGCCCCAGATTGGTCGGGCACTTGCGGTCGGCGTTCGGGTTCTTCCCGGCCGCCCGCTGGGCCAGCATCGTGTTCATCGTCTGCCAGGTCAGCGGCCCCGCGTACCCCGCCGTGGGGGTTATCCCGTGGGCGGCCTGGAACGACTGGATGGCACTGCAGTCGGCCGCCGACTGGACGCCGTCCACCGGCCTGCCCAGGAACTGTTCCACCTGCCGCTGGTACGGCCCCGTGGTCACGTTGCAGGAAGCGGCCTGCGCCGCCCCGCCGCCCGCGACCACCAGGGGCGCGGCCAGTGCCAACGCCCCGCCGAACACCACTGCTGCCCGTTTTTTCGCACGCGTGCGTATCGCGGCCATTCACCCTCCCCTTGTCCTGCACCGCATCTTGGGGCACGGGTGCGCGCAAGGACAGGGGAAGTTGTGTAACGACCTGGGATTTCCCGGCGCCGACCGCACCGGAACCCCTTTTGTCTCCTCCTGGCCCCTCCTGGACCTCCCGTCTCAGCGGGCGGTCGCCGCCGACAGCGGGATCCGCCGCTCGACGCGGGCCGCGTGGGACCCGTACAGGGTGATCGAGGCGACGCCCACCACCGCCAGCAGCGCGATGCCTACCGTGGCCGCCCACCCCGAGGCGTGGTAGGCCAGCGCGCCCAACGTGCCGCCCGCGCTGGAGCCCAGGTAGTACGCGGACTGGTAGAGCGCGGAGGCCTGTGCGCGGCCCGTCCGCGCCGTCCGGCTCACCGCCGCGGAGGCCACCGCGTGGCCGGCGAAGAAGCCCGCCGTGATCAGCACCAGACCCACCAGGATCGCGGCCAACGAGTCGGCCAGCGACAGCAGCAGGCCCAGGGCCGTCGTCGTGACGGCCAGGTACAGCGCGCCGCGCCGCCCGGTGCGGGCGACCAGCTTCCCGGCGGCCGCCGAGGAGACTGTACCGACCAGGTAGACCAGGAACACCGATCCGACGACGCCCTGACCCAGCGAGAACGGCGCGTCCACCAACCGGAAGCCGATCACCGTGTAGACCGCGCCGAAGACGGTCATGAACAGCGCGCCGATCCCGTACAGCCGCAGCAGCAGCGGATCGCGCAGGTGCCCGGTGACGGTACGTCCCACCGCGCGCGGGTTCAGCGACGCCGGCCGGAAGAACCGGGCCCGGGGCAGCAGCATCAGGAAGGCCACCGCGCAGGCCAGCGCCATCAGGGCGACGCTCAACAGCCCGACCCGCCATCCCCACAGCTGCGCCGCCCAGCCGGTCACGATGCGCCCGCTCATCCCGCCGATGGAGTTGCCCGCCACGAACAGGCCGATCGCGCCGACCAGCGCCTTGGGCCGGACCTCCTCCGCCAGGTAGGCCATCGCGGAGGCCGGGATGCCGGCGATCGCGGCGCCCTGCACCGCGCGGAGCACCACCAGCCACTCCAGGTTCGGCGCGAACGGCACCAGCAGGCCGACGCCGACGGCGAGCACCATCGACCAGGTCATCATCCGGGTCCGGCCGAACCGCTCGGACAGCGCGCTGAGCGGCAGGACGAACAGGGCGAGGGCGCCGGTGGCCGCGGACACCGTCCAGCTGGCCTGACCCGCCGTCACGCCCAACCCGCCGGAGATCGCGGGCAGCAGGGCCTGGGTGGAGTAGAGGAGGGCGAAGGTCGCCAGTCCCGCGGCGAAGAGCGCCAGGCTCATCCGGCGGTAGCCGGGGCGGCCGGGGGAGAGGGGCCCGTCCGTGGCGTCGGCGGAGGTGCCGGGAGCGGGCGGGAGCGGGGACGACAGGGTGGAGGCACCCGAGGTGACGGGTGCCCCGGTATGAGCGGGAGGCATACGACGACCGTAGGCCCGCCTTTTTCATGCGTCCAATGCACAGATTCGCCATAATCGATCCACTCACGCATCACCACAGCTCAGGGCGGCGGATGTCAATGAACCGTTACGAAGAAGACATGGCCGTGACACGTCAGCTGGCCCCCCGGCTCGCCCATTTCGTCGCCGTCGCCCGGCACGAGCACGTCACGCGCGCCGCGCACGAACTGGGCGTTCCGCAGTCCACCCTGTCGCGCGCCATGGTCCGCCTCGAACAGGATCTGGGCGTCACGCTGTTCGCCCGCAAGGGCCGTACCGTCGCCCTCACCACGGCCGGTCGGACCTTCCTCGCCTCCGCCGAGCAGGCCCTCGAAGGGATCGCGCGCGCCGCCGAATCCGTACAGCAGGACGCCGACCCGGCCTTCGGGAAGGTCGCGTTCGGGTTCCTGCACACCCTGGGACCCGAGACCGTGCCGGGCCTGATCCGGGCCTTCCGGGCCGACCACCCCCGGGTGCGGTTCTCCCTCGTGCAGAACTACGGCGAGGCCATGCTGGAGAAGCTCCGGGCCGGTGAGTTGGACCTCTGCCTGACCTCGCCACTGCCGGACGCCCCCGACCTGGTGGCCCGCCGGCTCGACGAGCAGCGGCTGCGCCTGGTCGTGCCGGACGACCACCGCCTCGCCGGGCGCAAGCGGGTCCGGCTCGCCGAGGCCGCCGAGGAAACCTTCGTCACCCTGGAGGCGGGCTACGGCCTGCGCCGCATCACCGACGACCTGTGCGCGGAGGCCGGCTTCGTCCCCAAGGTGGCCTTCGAGGGCGAGGAGGCCGAAACCCTGCGCGGCCTCGTCGCGGCCGGCCTCGGCGTGGCCCTGCTGCCCCCGCCGGCGGTGCCCCGGCCGGGCGTGGTCGAGCTGACGGTCACGGCCCCGCGCGCGGTGCGGGAGATCGGCGTCGCCTGGCTCGACGGGCACCCCGACACCCCGCCGGTCGCGGAGTTCAAGCGCTTCCTGCTGTCCCGCCGCGGCCGCCTGATCGCGGAACCGGAACCCCTGCCCTGACCGGCCCGCCGGTCCGACCGGCGCGGCCTACGGCGGCGACCCCGCCGTCTGGGAGAGCAAGTACCCTGCCTGGAAGCGGGACTTGGCGCCCACGGCCCGCATGATCTCCGCGATGTGCCGCTGACAGGTCCGCTCCGACATGCCGAGGCGGCGCGCGATCACCTTGTCCTCCAGCCCCTCCGACAGCAGCCGCACGATCGTCTGCCGCAGCTCGTCCGAGATCGACCGCGCCGCGTCCGGGCTCACCGTCGTCGGGAACGGCTCGGCCCCCAACCAGGACCGCTCGAAGGCCGCCGTCATGAAGTGCACGACGTTCGGCTCCCGCACCACCAGCGCCGCCCCGCTGCGGTCCGGCACCGCCATCAACCCCGTGTGCTGGTCGAAGATCAGCATCCGCATCAGCCCGTCGCCGAGCGTGCGCACCTGCGCGCCCAGCGCCGTCACCCGCTCCACGTACGCCGCCGTCGGCCGCGAGTAGCGGGCCGTGTGCTGGTAGATCGTGCGCATCCGCACCCCGCGCGTCAGCAGCGACTCGTCCCGCCCGACCGCGTCCTCCAGCGTCTCCAACGGCCGCCCCCCGCCCGGCTGTGAGGTCAACAGCTCCCGCTCGCACCCCGCCACCAGCTCGGTGATCAGCCCGCGCACCGCGCCCAGGTCCGTCACGAGTTCCAGATGTCCCGAGCCGCTCAGCTCCCGGTACGCCGCCCCCGCCTCGTACGCCGGCACCAGCGACTCCAGCCGCCCGCGCAGCCGGTCCATCTCGTCATGGGTCTCCCGTACGCGCAGCGCCAGCGGGGCCAGGACCCGGGCCGCCGCCGCCCGGGGCGCCACCGCGCTCCACCGCTCCGGCCCCTCGCCCGGGGCCCGCTGGAGCAGCTGCGCCGCCGCCAGCTCGGTGATCGCCGCGCCGGCCCGGGCGCCCAGCGCCGCGCCGGCCTCCGCCGCCGTGAAGGCGCGGCGCTCGACGGCGTACGCGTACAGCCGCCGCGCGGCGGGCGTCAGCTCGCCCCCGTGGTCCCGGTGGTCCGCGTGCTGCCCTCGCCCCCCGGGGAGGCCCTCGGTCCCGTTCACCCCATCGACCTCATCGACCCCGTCGTCTCCGTCGGTAGCGGCTGGCATATGCGTATTCGTCCCTGCATGTGACCGTTTATAAACCCCTCGTGTTCCCGCAAGGCGGCAACTCGACGCGTGCGCGGCCGCTTCCGGCATATGCCGAACCGGCACAGTGGGGGCACGGCGTGACGGGGGGAGCGCGGGATGCGGCAAGGACCGACCGACCAACGGCACCAACCCTTGGCCGTCCTGCTCAGCCCGCGTCCCGCCGAGGTTGCCGCCGCCCGCCGCGCGGGCGCGCGCACCGTGGTGGTCGCGCCGGATCCGTCGGTGCCATCCGACCGTGAGGGGGCGGAGCGGCGGGTACGGACGGACTGGCGCGACCACCCCCGCCTCGTCGCGGAGGTCGGCCGACTGGCGGAGGTCCGCGCCGGCCGGGCCCGCGTCTTCGGCTTCGGCCCCGCCGCGACCCTGGCCGCCGCCCGCGCCAACGAGGCCCTCGGCCTGCCGGGGACCCCCACCACCGCCGTCACCGCCCTCATGGACAAGGCCGCCCTCCGCGCCCGCTCCAACGCCCTGCACCCCGCCCGGCCGGTCTCCTTCGCCCGCTGCGGCCGGGCCGCGCTGATCCCGTTCCTCACCACCCTCATCGGATACCCCTGCGTCATCAAGCCCCGCGCGGGCGCCGACGGGGAGGGCGTACGCCTCGTCGGCGACGCCGCCGCCGCGGAGGCCGCCGCCCCGCACTACCCGGAGATCACCGACCTGCTGGTCGAGGAGTACCTGGAAGGCCCCGAACTCGCGGTGGAGGCGCTCTCCCGCGGGGGCCGGCACCGCGTCCTCGGCTGGACCCGCCGGCTCCCGGGCCCCGGCGCCGGCCTCACCGCCGCCGGCCACGACCTGCCCGTCGCCCTCGACCGGGCCACCGCCGAGGCCGTACGGGCCCTCGTGCGCGGCGTCCTGGACCTCACCGGCCATCACGACGGCCCCTCCCACACGGAGGTCGTGCTCACCCCGCGCGGCCCCCGCCTGGTCGAGGCACACGCCCGACCCGGCTCCGAGGAACTGACCCAGCTGCTGCGCCTCGCGCACGGCACCGACGTCCTCGCCCTCGCGCTCGCCGCCGGCCTCGGCCTCCCGGAGCCGCCGCGCCGCCCCCGGGAGGCCCACGCGGGCCTGCGCTACGTGGACTTCCCGCCCGGCCGCAGACTGGCCGAGGCGGGCCCCCGCCTCGCGGCGGCCCGCGCCGTGCCCGGCGTGGTCCGGGCGCGGCTCACGGTGCCGCCGGACATGGTGGTCCGCACCGCCCCGACGGGCGGCCACCACCACGCCCACCTCCTGGCCACCGCCCCGACGGCCGCGTTACTGAGGAGCACCCTCGACGACGCCGCCGACCTCCTCACCCGCGACCCCCGGGACCCGGCGCCGGGGCGGCCCTGCCGGCCGCCGCGTCAGCCCGACCGCGGCTTCGCGTAGTCCCCGAACCCCGTCCAGTCCAGGACCACGCACGCCTCGTCGCCCACGACCCAGGCGTCGTGTCCCGGCGCGACCTCCATGAAGTCACCGGCGCCGTACTCGGTGCTCGCCCCGTCGTCCATCACGATCTTCATCCGGCCGCTCACCACGTACCCCGTGTGCGCCGCCGTGCAACGGTCCGTGCCGACCAGCGGGCCGACGTGTTCCGTCCAGTGCCATCCCGGCTCGAACACCGCGCGGCCGACCGGCCCGCCGTTCGTCATCAGCAGGTCCAGCCGGCCCGTGGCGTCCCGGAACGGCCGGGTCTCGTCGGCGCTGTCGAAGTTCCTGCGCACCAGTCCGGCCATGACGCGTCGCCGCCTCCCGGTGAGGAGTGCCCCGAGTCCACTTCTCACCCTACGCGCCCGCCACCGCCCGGGGCGGGCCCGGTCAGCCCCGCAAGGAGCGGCCGAAGCCGGAGGCCAGCGGCATCCGCAGACCCAGCGGCGGCGGCGCCGCCAGTGCGTCCGTGACCGGCCGCGAGTACCGCCCCGACACCATGGCGCCCAGCACGAAGTCCACCCCGAGGGCGACCACTTCTGCTTGGTGCTCGCGCAGCCCGTGCCCATCGGAGTGCACCTCGAACCGGCAGGTGGAACGGTTCGCCTTCTTCGCCCGCGCCGCCAACAGGAAGGAGGACTCCGGGTCGCTGCGCGCGTCGTTCGTGCCGTGCACGATCAGCACCTGGCGCCCCGCGAGGTGCTTCACCGGTTCGGGGGAGCCCTCCGCGCCCGCGTCCCCGAGGCAAGGGGCCAGCGCCAGCACGGTGTTGACGGCCCCGTGGCCGCCCGCGCGCAGCGCCGTCCGGCCGCCCGCCCCGTACCCGGCCAGGCACACCGGGACGTCCCCGTACCGTCTCAGGGCCTCGTCCGCCGCCCAGTCGGCGGCCTCCTCCTGCGGCCCCGAACCGTGCTGGACGGTGTGCGCGACCAGCCCGTCCGTCCCGCCCGCCCGGGCCAACGCCCGCGCGAGCGGCCGCAGCGGGCCGGGGGAGAATCTGGACGCCCCGGGGAGCAGGAGCACCACACCACTGACCGTGGAAACCGAACCGTTCGCTCCGGCGGGCCGCCCCAGGCGGGCCCCGCGCGCCGGCGGCGCATGCTGTGCCATGGCGGAACAGTCTCAGACCGCCAGGTGTACGCCACCCGTCCGGACGGTCACTGTTACATATCGGCGACCGTTGCCGGGGCTACGCTCTACGCGCGTAGGAGCTAGAGTGCCCAGATGACGAGCGACACCCCCACCCTGCCCACGCCGGACCAGATCCGCCGCTCCCCGAAGGTGCTCCTGCACGACCACCTCGACGGTGGGCTGCGCCCCGGGACCATCATCGAGCTGGCCCGCGAGGTCGGCTACGAGAGCCTCCCCGAGACCGACGCCGACAAGCTCGGCGTCTGGTTCCGCGAAGCCGCCGACTCCGGCTCCCTCCCGCGCTACCTGGAGACGTTCGCGCACACCTGCGCCGTCATGCAGACGAAGGAGGCGCTCTTCCGGGTCGCCGCCGAGTGCGCCGAGGACCTGGCCGAGGACGGCGTCGTGTACGCCGAGGTCCGCTACGCCCCCGAGCAGCACCTGGAGGCCGGCCTGACCCTCGAAGAGGTCGTCGAGGCCGTGAACGACGGCTTCCGCGAGGGCGAGCGCCGGGCGAAGGCCAACGGCCACCGCATCCGCGTCGGCGCCCTGCTCACCGCGATGCGCCACGCGGCCCGAGCGCTGGAGATCGCCGAGCTGGCGAACCGCTACCGGGACAACGGCGTGGTCGGCTTCGACATCGCCGGCGCCGAGGCCGGGTTCCCTCCCACCCGCCACCTCGACGCCTTCGAGTACCTCAAGCGCGAGAACAACCACTTCACGATCCACGCGGGCGAGGCCTTCGGCCTGCCCTCGATCTGGCAGGCCCTGCAGTGGTGCGGCGCCGACCGGCTCGGCCACGGCGTGAAGATCATCGACGACATCGAGGTCGCCGAGGACGGTTCGGTCACCCTGGGCCGGCTGGCCTCGTACGTCCGGGACAAGCGCATCCCCCTGGAGATGTGCCCGACGTCGAACCTGCAGACGGCCGCGGCCGCCTCGTACGCCGAGCACCCGATCGGCCTGCTGCGCAAGCTGCACTTCCGGCTCACGGTGAACACCGACAACCGGCTGATGAGCGGCACCAGCATGAGCCGCGAGTTCGAGCACCTGATCGACACCTTCGGTTATTCGCTCGACGACATGCAGTGGTTCACCGTCAATGCGATGAAGTCCGCGTTCATTCCTTTCGATGAACGACTGGCCATGATCAACGAGGTCATCAAGCCCGGTTACGCGGAGCTGAAGTCGGAATGGCTGTTCCGTCAGACGGCTTCGACCAGCGGTTCCGTATCGGCCTAGGCCACGGCATGACGTACTGAAAGCGCCCGGGAGGGGCAATTCCCGGGCGCTTTCTCGTATGTGATGATGTTTGCGGTCGGGGGTTTCAAGTGACTAGTTTGCGGAGCCGCTCAATTCCCCGTCGCAAGGACGATCTTTCATGAAGCAGTCTGCTGCCAAGTCCCTCGGTGTCGCTGTCATTGGTGCCGCCCTCGCCGCGGGTGCCGCCGGCACCGCCTCCGCCGCCGGCCTGCCCGCCGCGAACCTGACGGACGCCCTCGGCGCCGTCACCAGCGCCACCAGCTCGGTCACCAACCAGACGCAGGAGGGCCACCAGGGCGAGTCGTCCGACCCCGCCGCCCCCGTCACCGGTCTCCTCGGCGGCCTCCCGGCCCTCGCCGGCGGTCTGCCCGTCGGCGGCTGACCTGCCGCGACGCGCACGTGTGTACGGCTGGCGCACGCCTCTTCGAGGAGGTGTGCGTCGCGCCGCGCGGTGTGCCACGATCGCCCGTAACTGCCGCTCGACGTACGGGGTATGAGGTTTCGTCATGCGCATCAAGGCTCGATCCACCATGCCGGTGACGACGATCGCGCTGCTTCCCGCGCTGCTCCTGGCAGCGGTCGGATGCAGCAGCGCCGACTCCCCCGCGTCCGGCAAGGTCCCGGACCCCAAGGGCTCCGCCGCCGCCCCCGCGCCGGGTGCGCCCGGCGCTTCGGCGTCCGGCTCCGCCGCGCCCGGGACCGCCGCACCCGTCGGGCTGGAGCGGGCCGTCCTCGTCCAGGGCGACCTGCCCGGCTACCAGATCTCCGCGCAGGGCAAGAACCCCAACGCCCCCGACGGACAGCCGCAGGCCGACAAGAAGGCCTGCCAGCCGCTGGCCGACATCATGGGCGACAAGCCCGACCCGGCCGCGCGCGAGACCGTGAACCGGGGCATCGGCTCCCAGAAGCAGGTCGGCCTCGCCGTGTCCGCCTCCGTCAGTTCCTACTCCGAGAGCGACGCCAAGCGGCTCGTCTCCCGCCTGCGCGACGCCGTCGCCGCCTGCGGTACGGGGTTCGCCGCCACGGTGGAGAAGCAGACCGGCAGCTACCGGGACGTGAAGACGGTCCCGTACCGGACCGCGGGGGACGAGAGCGTCAGCTGGACCACGATCGCGGCCGCCGGCGGGGTCTCGGCCCAGGTGCACCTGGTCGTCGTGCGCGAGGGCGACACCGTCGTACGGCTGATGGCGCTCAACGTCGCCGGCGCCGGACAGCAGGCGACCGTCCCGCAGGAGGTCGCCGACAAGCAACTGGAGAAGGTGGCCAAGGCCGGCTGACCGGCCGGCCGGACTACCAGGCGGCGCCGGCGGCGCCGGCGGCGCCGCCCGCGGTCCCGTACTTCTCGTTGGGCAGCAGCAGCCACAGCGCCAGGTAGATCAGGAACTGCGGGCCGGGCAGCAGGCACGAGACCACGAAGATGATCCGCATCGTCTTCGCCTTCATGCCGAAACGTCGCGCGAGACCGGCGCAGACGCCACCGATCATCCGTCCGTCACGGGGGCGGGCAATCGCGCTCATGGCTTTCTCCTTCGTAGGGTGACCGCGCCCCGGGAATCCCCTGCGCGATGCCTCAATACTCGCGCGGCACCGCGGAAAGGACCTCGGTCCAGCGGCCGAGCCCGACCCTGGTAATTCTCGGGGTGGGCCCCTGAGACCGCCGCATCCTGGCCCGCAGGGCCGGTACGACGGCCAGGTGCGCGAGCACCATGCCGAGGGTGTTCAGCAGCACGGAATCCACGTCCACGACCTGCCCCGGGACGGCCGTCTGCAGCATCTCGATCGAGAGGGAGACCAGTACGCCGGCGGCCGCCGTCCTCGCCAACGAGGACCACGCGGACCACGACGTGGGCGCGAGCCGCCCCCCGGCCAGCGGGAGCAGCACCCCGAGCGGGGCCAGCAGTGCCAGCCCCTCACCCATCCGCCGGGCGGCCTCCAGCGGCCCGTACGCCAGGTCCGCCCTGATCCCCTCCAGCGGGGTCAGATTGGCGGCGGCGGCCCAGGGCACGTCCAGCGGACGCAGGGTCAGCCATGCCACGAGGACCAGATGCGCGGCCAGCAGGGCCCCGCTCAGGATTCGGGGCCGGAGCGGGAGCTGTGTGGCGGTGGCGGCGCTGCCGCTGCCCTCATGACGGTGCACACCCGCGAGGACGCGCCCCCCGGTGGCGGTGGTTCCGCCTCAGCCCGTGACGAGCAGCACGATCAGCAGCGCCACTCCCGCGACGGCCGGCGCGATGACCTCGAAGGACCACGTCACCTTGACGGAGCCCTGCGCGCCGGGTCGCGCCGCCCCGCGCTCGGCGAGCTCGCGCAGCTCGTCGATGACCTTGTCCGCCGCGGCCCGCTCCGGTGTCGTCGCCGCCTTGTCGGCGTCCTTCTCCAGCCCCCGGCCGCTCAGCGCCTCGCGCCGGCTGAGCTGTCGACTGGCCTTCTTGCGTTCGCGCAGCGACACCGGAACCGACCAGAGCTGGTACTTCGAGCCCTCGGCCAGGACCTCCGCCGAGTACCCGGCGCGCACCGCGTCCACGGCGGCCCAGGGCAGCTCGATGACGCGGAACGGGTTGCGCACCCGCATCCGGTCGTCGTTGGCGAAGACGGCCGGGCGGATGGTGAAGGCCACGGTCAGCGGCACCGCGAACAGCGCGACGGCCAGTCCGATCCAGCGGGTCGCGCCCTCGCCGCGCACGACGGCGTCCCCGCACAGCCACGCGATCACGGCGAGCATGAGCACCCCGCTGACGACGGCCATGGGGGAGCGGTAGACGCGGTCGTCGTAGACCGGCTCGTGGGGGGAGGGCGTAGTCATGCCGCCGATTGTGCCGTACGCGCGCGCGAGCGCGACCGGCCGTCCGCACCGATGACGGATCTCACGCCCATATGTGCGCCGTGGGGGGTGACAGGCAGCTACGCGCGTAGATATGCTCCCCTGGTGACCATGCCCACCACCCTCACCGCATTCGCTGACGTGACGACGTCCGACAGCGCGCTGCGCCGCTTCCTGCACGGGCTGCCCGGCGTAGACGCAGTCGGCCTGGAGGCCCGCGCGGCCTCCCTCGGCACCCGCTCGATCAAGACGACGGCCAAGGCGTACGCCATCGACCTGGCCATCTCGATGATCGACCTGACGACGCTTGAGGGTGCTGACACCCCGGGCAAGGTCCGGGCGCTGTCCACGAAGGCCGTCCACCCCGACCCGACCGACCGCACGACGCCGATGACCGCCGCGGTCTGCGTCTACCCCGACATGGTGGCCACCGCCAAGGCGGCCCTGAACGGCGCCGACGTCAAGGTCGCCTCCGTCGCCACCGCCTTCCCGGCGGGCCGCGCGGCCCTGCCCGTGAAGATCGCCGACACCCGTGACGCCGTCGCCGCCGGCGCCGACGAGATCGACATGGTCATCGACCGCGGCGCCTTCCTCGCCGGCCGCTACCTGGACACGTACGAGCTGATCAAGGCGGTCAAGGAGGCCTGCGTCCGCGAGGACGGCACGGCCGCCCGACTCAAGGTGATCTTCGAGACGGGTGAGCTGTCGACCTACGACAACATCCGCCGCGCCTCCTGGATCGGCATGCTCGCGGGCGCGGACTTCATCAAGACGTCCACCGGCAAGGTCGGCGTCAACGCCACCCCCGCCAACACGCTCCTCATGCTCGAAGCCGTCCGCGACTTCAAGGCGCAGACCGGGATCCAGATCGGCGTGAAGCCCGCCGGTGGCATCCGCACGACCAAGGACGCCCTCAAGTTCCTGGTCCTGGTCAACGAGACCGTCGGTTCGGACTGGCTGTCCAACCACTGGTTCCGTTTCGGCGCCTCCAGCCTGCTGAACGACCTGCTCATGCAGCGCCAGAAGCTGAGCACCGGACGCTACTCCGGTCCCGACTACGTGACGGTGGACTGATCACCATGGGTTCTGTTTTCGAGTACGCACCGGCCCCCGAGTCCCGCTCGGTCGTCGACATCGCCCCCTCCTACGGCCTGTTCATCGACGGCGAGTTCACCGACGCCGCCGACGGCAAGGTCTTCAAGACCGTCTCGCCGTCCTCCGAGGAGGTGCTCGCCGAGGTCGCACGGGCCGGCGCCGCCGACGTGGACCGCGCGGTGAAGGCCGCCCGCAAGGCCTTCGAGAAGTGGTCCGCGCTGCCCGGTTCCGAGCGCGCCAAGTACCTGTTCCGCATCGCCCGGATCATTCAGGAGCGCAGCCGCGAGCTGGCGGTCCTGGAGACCCTGGACAACGGCAAGCCGATCAGGGAGACCCGCGACGCGGACCTCCCGCTCGTCGCGGCGCACTTCTTCTACTACGCGGGCTGGGCCGACAAGCTCGACCACGCGGGCTACGGCGCGAACCCGCGTCCGCTCGGCGTGGCCGGCCAGATCATCCCCTGGAACTTCCCGCTGCTGATGCTGGCCTGGAAGATCGCCCCGGCGCTCGCCACCGGCAACACCGTCGTCCTCAAGCCCGCCGAGACCACGCCCCTGTCGGCGCTGTTCTTCGCGGACATCTGCCGCCAGGCGGGCCTGCCCAAGGGCGTCGTCAACATCCTGACCGGCCACGGCGACGCGGGCGCGGCCCTCGTCGCCCACCCGGACGTCGACAAGGTCGCCTTCACCGGCTCGACCGCGGTCGGCAAGGCCATCGCCCGCCAGATCGCCGGCACCGACAAGAAGGTCACCCTGGAGCTGGGCGGCAAGGGCGCCAACATCGTCTTCGACGACGCCCCCATCGACCAGGCCGTCGAGGGCATCGTCAACGGCATCTTCTTCAACCAGGGCCAGGTCTGCTGCGCGGGCTCCCGCCTGCTGGTGCAGGAGTCGATCCAGGACGAACTGCTCGACTCCCTCAAGCGGCGCCTGTCGACCCTGCGCCTGGGCGACCCGCTCGACAAGAACACCGACATCGGCGCGATCAACTCCGCCGAGCAGCTCGCCCGGATCACCGCCCTCGCGGACACCGGCGAGGCCGAGGGTGCCGAGCGCTGGTCCCCGGCGTGCGAGCTGCCGTCCGCCGGTTACTGGTTCGCCCCGACGCTCTTCACGAACGTCACCCAGGCGCACACCGTGGCCCGCGACGAGATCTTCGGCCCGGTGCTGTCCGTACTGAGCTTCCGGACCCCGGACGAGGCCGTGGCCAAGGCCAACAACAGCCAGTACGGCCTCTCCGCCGGCATCTGGACGGAGAAGGGCTCGCGCATCCTCGCGGTCGCGGGCAAGCTCCGCGCGGGCGTCGTCTGGGCCAACACGTTCAACAAGTTCGACCCGACCTCGCCGTTCGGCGGCTACAAGGAATCGGGCTTCGGCCGCGAAGGCGGTCGCCACGGCCTGGAGGGCTACCTCGCCCCGTCGAGCCCGAAGGGTGAGCGCTAATGGGAACGGTTGAATCCTCTGTGACCCGTTTGAACGTCTCCAAGACCTACAAGCTGTACGTCGGGGGCAAGTTCCCCCGCTCCGAGAGCGGCCGGGTGTACGAAGTGACGGACTCGAAGGGCAAGTGGCTGGCCAACGCCCCGCTGTCCTCCCGCAAGGACGCCCGTGACGCGGTCGTCGCCGCCCGCAAGGCCTTCGGCGGCTGGTCGGGCGCGACCGCCTACAACCGCGGACAGGTCCTCTACCGCGTCGCCGAGATGCTGGAGGGCCGCCGCGAGCAGTTCGTCCGCGAGGTCGGCGAGGCGGAGGGCCTGTCCAAGTCGAAGGCCGCCGCAGTCGTGGACGCGGCCATCGACCGCTGGGTCTGGTACGCGGGCTGGACCGACAAGATCGGCCAGATCGTGGGCGGGGCCAACCCGGTCGCGGGCCCGTTCTTCAACCTCTCCACCCCGGAGCCCACCGGCGTCGTCACCGTGGTGGCCCCGCAGGACTCGTCCTTCCTGGGCCTGGTCTCGGTGATCGCCCCCGTGATCGCGACGGGCAACACCGCCGTCGTGATCACCTCGGAGAAGTCCCCGCTGCCCGCGCTGTCCCTGGGCGAGGTGCTGGCCACCTCCGACCTGCCGGGCGGCGTGGTCAACCTCCTGTCCGGCAAGGCCGCCGAGATGGGCCCGCACCTGGCGTCCCACCAGGACGTCAACGCGATCGACCTGGCGGGCGCCGACGCGGCCCTCGCCAAGGAGCTGGAGATCGCGGCCGCCGACAACCTCAAGCGCGTCGTGCGTCCACAGCCTGTGGACGACTGGAGCGCCGACCCGGGCACGGCGCGGATGACCGCCTTCCTGGAGACCAAGACGGTCTGGCACCCGACGGGTTCCCTCGGCGCGGGCGGTTCCTCCTACTAGAGGCACCCCTCCCATGGACCGGCCCCGGCAGCGACCCCCGCGCTGTCGGGGCCTTCCCGTACGCCCGGCGGCCGCGCCCTACCCCTTGGGGAGCACCGGCCCCAGCAGCGAGGACACCGCGGCCGTGGGGAGTTCGCCGACCGACGGCCCCCGCGTCAGGGTGCCCGTCACCATGCCCGTGCCGACGGACGGGAAGTCCGCGACCTGCGTGGCGACCCCGTTGTCGAGGGGGTCCACGCCGGTGTTCGCGAGCGGGTTCACCTTCAGGTTCGTGATCGGGTCGGCCACCCCCGCCAGCGCCGCGGGGACGGAGAGTTCACCGGCCTGGGCCCCGCCCGCCGCCATCGCCAGGGCCGCACCGGCCATGGACAGGGTCAGCCCGGCGGCGCGGAAGCGCTTGGGAGGGGTGGGAGCTGCGTGACGTGCCATGGGTTCCCGCCTGTGGTCGTAGTCGCGTGCGCACACAGGGTAGTCGAGCCGGCTTCCCCGATTCCAACCGACGGTCCGCGCCCCGTGTGAGGCCCGTCGCAGGCACCGTCACGGGTGTGCCGATACGGCCGGTCATGCCCCACACTGGTGTCCCGTGAGCTGTTCATCTCCCCTCCCCACGCGCGTCGTGCTGCTGACCGGTCCCTCGGGATCCGGAAAGTCCTCGCTCGCGGCCCGTTCCGGGCTGCCCGTCCTGCGCCTGGACGACTTCTACAAGGAGGGGACGGACCCGACCCTCCCGCTGGTCGAGGGCAGTTCCGACATCGACTGGGACTCCCCGCTGTCGTGGGACGCGGAAGCCGCCGTCGCCGCCATCGCGCAACTCTGCTCCACCGGCCGCACGCAGGTGCCGGAGTACTCCATCGCCTCGTCCTCGCGCAGCGGCACCGAGACCCTGGACATAGCGCGGACCCCGCTGTTCATCGCGGAGGGCATCTTCGCCGCCGACGTCGTGGCCCGCTGCCAGGAACTGGGCCTGCTCGCCGACGCGCTCTGCCTGCGCGGCCGGCCCTCGACCACCTTCCGCCGGCGCCTGGCCCGAGACCTGCGCGAGGGCCGCAAGTCCCTGCCGTTCCTGCTGCGCCGCGGCTGGCGCCTGATGCGCGCCGAACGCGGCATCGTCGCCCGGCACACCGCCCTCGGCGCCCACCCCTGCGGCCGCGACGAGGCCCTCGGCCGACTGGCCGCCGCCGCGGCCGGCCGGCACCGCACCGCGACCACCCCGGCCTGACCCCGCAGGCCCGCGCCCCGCGCCCCGGGCACGCGAAAAGGCGGGATCACGCGGACCCCCGGCCGCTTGATCCCGCCTCTTCTCCCCCCGCAAGCCCCCGTCCCACCCCCGTAGGACGGCCCCCTGGGCCCATGGTCCTCGTTACGCGACGAGCTCCCCGAAGGACTCCGCCTCGTCACGTCCGAAGCTCAGCGCCTCGTCGTCCCGCAGCCGGCGCAGCGAGCGCCAGATGCTCGACTTCACGGTGCCGACGCTGATGCCCAGGATCTCGGCGATCTCCGGGTCGGTGCGGCCCTCGTAGTAGCGCAGCACCAGCATCGTGCGCTGCGGCTCCGGGATCCGGGTCAGCGCCTGCCACAGCACCGCGCGCAGTTCCGTACCCCGCATCGCGTCCGTGTCGGAGGCCGTCTCCGGCAGTTCCTCGGTCGGGTACTCGTTGAGCTTGCGCCGACGCCACGCGCTGATGTGCAGGTTCGTCATCGTCCGCCGCAGGTAACCGCCGACGGCCGCCTTGTCGCTGATCCGGTCCCAGGCGCGGTACGTGGAGAACAGCGCGCTCTGCAACAGGTCCTCGGCCTCGTGCCGGTCACCGGTGAGGTGGAAGGCGGTGGCGAAGAGGGCCGAGCGGCGCTCCTGGACGTACGCCGTGAACTCGGCCTCCGAGGTGGCGGAAGGAGTACGCGGTGCGGGAACCGTCTGGTACTGGTTCGCGTCAATGGCTGTGACGTGCACCGGCCGCGGACGGGCGACCGGCGTCGTACGGACACCCGCCCGGCGGTTCACATCGTGCAGCCGCGTGACAACCGCGCTGGTCGTGGTGCTGTGCAGCGTGTTCATCTCGCGCCCCCCGTCGTGGAGTCTGCTTCGGTCCGTGTTGCGATGACAGAAGCCTGACCGCCGCACATAACCGGGGTGTCCTTCGACTGTCACAGGCCTGTCACAGCCAACCGTGGCCGGATCCGGGGCGCCGGACGGTCGAAGTCCCGACGGCCGATGGGACAGAATGAGGGCGTGCCTTTCCTGTTGCTGATCGAGGACGACGACGCCATCCGCACGGCCCTCGAACTCTCCCTGTCACGCCAGGGCCACCGTGTGGCCACCGCGGCGACGGGCGAGGACGGCCTGAAGCTGTTGCGCGAGCAACGGCCGGACCTGATCGTGCTGGACGTGATGCTGCCCGGGATCGACGGCTTCGAGGTGTGCCGGCGGATCCGCCGCACCGACCAGCTGCCGATCATCCTGTTGACCGCGCGCAGCGACGACATCGATGTCGTCGTGGGCCTGGAGTCGGGAGCCGACGACTACGTCGTCAAGCCCGTCCAGGGCCGGGTGCTCGACGCCCGGATCCGGGCCGTGCTGCGCCGGGGCGAACGCGAGGCGAGCGACTCCGCCGTCTTCGGGTCCCTGGTCATCGACCGGTCCGCGATGACGGTGACGAAGAACGGCGAGGACCTCCAGCTCACCCCGACCGAGCTGCGGCTGCTGCTCGAACTCAGCCGCCGGCCCGGTCAGGCGCTGTCGCGCCAGCAGCTGCTGCGGCTGGTCTGGGAGCACGACTACCTCGGTGACTCGCGGCTCGTCGACGCCTGCGTGCAGCGGCTGCGCGCCAAGGTCGAGGAAGTGCCGTCCTCACCCACCCTGATCCGTACCGTCCGGGGCGTCGGCTACCGGTTGGACTCGCCGCAGTGATCCGAGCCCTGTTCGCGGGCAGGCGTTGGACCAGCCTGCGGCTGCGGCTCCTGGTCGTGTTCTGCCTGGTCGCGCTGACGGCCGCCGTCTCCGCCTCCGGGATCGCCTACTGGCTCAACCGCGAGGCCGTGCTCACCCGTACCCAGGACGCGGCCCTCGGCGACTTCCGCCAGGAGATGCAGCTGCGGGCCGCGGGGCTGCCCGCCGAGCCGACCTCCCAGGAGATGCAGCGCACCGCCGAGTTGATGGCGGGCAGCAGCCCCGGGTACAGCGTGCTGCTGGTGCACGAGCGCAAGGACGGCCGGAAGGTGTTCGGCGCGGCGGGGGCGGCCACCTTCGGGTTGGACGACGTACCGAAGTCCCTCCAGCACGCCGTGAACGACCGGCAGAAGACCACGGCCGCCAACGACGCCGAGTACCACATGTACTGGCAGCGGACGAAGCCGCAGGGCAATCCGTACCTGGTGGGCGGGACGCGGATCGTGGGCGGCGGGCCGACCGGCTACATGTACAAGTCGCTGGCCACCGAGCGGGACGACCTCAACGCGCTGGGCTGGTCGTTGACCATCGCCACCGGGCTGGCGCTGCTCGGGTCGGCGCTGTTGGCGCAGGCGGCGGCGCGGACCGTGCTGAAGCCGATCCAGCGGCTCGGGGACGCGGCGCGCCGGCTCGGCGAGGGCGAACTCGACCACCGGCTGGACGTCTCGGGCACGGACGAACTCGCCGACCTCTCCCACACCTTCAACAAGACGGCCGAGGCGCTGGAGAAGAAGGTCGCCGACATGAGCGCGCGCGAGGAGGCCAGCCGCCGCTTCGTCGCCGACATGTCCCACGAACTGCGCACGCCGCTGACGGCTTTGACCGCGGTGGCCGAGGTGCTGGAGGAGGAGGTCGACGACCTCGATCCGATGATCGCGCCCGCGGTGGGGCTGGTGGTGAGCGAGACGCGCCGGTTGAACGTGCTGGTGGAGAACCTGATGGAGGTCACCCGCTTCGACGCGGGGACGGCGCGCCTGGTGCTGGACGACGTGAACGTCGCGGACCAGGTCACCGCGTGCATCGACGCGCGGGCGTGGCTGGACGCGGTGGAACTCGACGCCGGGCGGGGGATCGCGTGGCGGCTGGATCCGCGGCGCCTGGACGTGATCCTGGCGAACCTGATCGGCAACGCGCTCAAGCACGGCGGCTCCCCGGTGCGGGTGTCGGTGGAGACGGCCGACGCCGACTGGCTGGTGGTGACCATCCGGGACAACGGGCCGGGCATCCCCGAGGACGTCCTGCCGCACGTCTTCGACCGGTTCTACAAGGCAAGCGCGTCCCGGCCGAAGTCGGACGGCAGCGGTCTGGGCCTGTCGATCGCGAGGGAGAACGCGCACATCCACGGCGGTGACATCACGGCCGAGAACGGGGCGGACGGCGGGGCCGTCTTCACCCTGCGGCTGCCGGGGGACGTGGGGAAGGTGAGCACGGATGACGTGGACGCGTAGGGCGCTGCCGAAGGTCGTGGCGGCGGCGTTGCTGTGCGGGACCTCGGCGTGCGGGATCCGGGCGACGACCGTGCCGGTGGACGTGGGGCCGGCCCCCTCGCGGGTGTCCTGCGACACCCCGGAACGGCCGGCCGGGCAGAGCGGGGTGCAGGGGTTCCGGGCCACGGTGGAACTGGTCTGCGGATCGCAGCTGGTGGGCGTGGAGCGGATCGTCCCGGTGCCCGAGAAGAGGCCGGCCAAGGACGCCGAGGTGCTCGTCGCGCAGGCGCTGCTGGAGCAGTTGGAACGGACCTCGGCGGAGGAGCGCGGCGCCGGCTTCACCACCGGCGTCACCGGTGGGCTGACGGCCGCCCCGCCGCGGGCCGGCGATCCGGCGGGGACGGTCCGGCTCAGCCGGCGGCCCGAGGACCTGCCGCCGGTGGCGCTGTCGCAGGTCGTGTGCACCCTGGCCGGCAGCGACGCGATCTCGGCCGGGCCGGGCCCGGTGGTGCTGGGCGGGCCGGACGCGGACCCGCCGCGGGCATGGGAGTGCACGGAAGCCGTCCGCTCCCGTCCGGAGTCGGTGCCGACGCTGGGCGAACTGGTCCGCCCGACGCCCTCCTGAGGCACGGCCGGGCGGCGGTCCCTACGGAGGACGACGGCCCCCCGGGCCGGAGCTCGGGGGGCCGTCGGGTGGCGCGATGGGTCAGATCCCGGCGGCTGCCGAAAGGTCCTTCTTGATCGCGTCCAGGATGCCCTGGCCGCGGGTGCGGGCCGGGACGAGGTCGTCGGCGTCCGCGACCGGGACCACGACCTCCAGGTAGCACTTCAGCTTCGGCTCCGTACCGGACGGGCGGACGATCACCCGGGCCTTGTGGGCGCCGTCGAGGTGGTAGCGCAGGCCGTCCGTGGGCGGCAGCGCCGCCGAACCGACCGCGAGGTCCTCGGCCGAGACGACCCGCAGGCCCGCGAGGGAGACCGGGGGCTCCGCGCGCAGCGCGGCCATCGCGTCGGCGATCACCGAGAGGTCCGAGACGCGGACCGACAGCTGGTCGGTGGCGTGCAGGCCGTGGGCCAGCGCCAGGTCGTCCAGCAGGTCGGTCAGGCCGCGGCCCCGCTCCTTGAGTTCGGAGGCCAGCTCCGCCACCAGCAGGGCGGCGGTGACGCCGTCCTTGTCGCGGACGCCCTCGGGGTCCACGCAGTAGCCGAGGGCCTCCTCGTAGCCGTAGCGCAGGCCCTCGACGCGGGAGATCCACTTGAAGCCCGTCAGGGTCTCCTCGTAGCCCACGCCCGCGGCCTCCGCGATCCGCCCCAGCAGGGAGGAGGAGACGATCGACTCGGCGAAGACGCCGCTGACGCCCTTGGCGACCAGGTGGGCCGCCAGCAGCGCGCCGACCTCGTCGCCGCGCAGCATGCGCCAGCCGGAGGCGGCCGACGCGTCCGGTACGGCCACCGCGCAGCGGTCCGCGTCCGGGTCGTTGGCGATGACGATGTCGGGGCGGACCTCGGCGGCCTTCGCGAAGGACAGGTCCATCGCGCCCGGCTCCTCCGGGTTGGGGAAGGCGACCGTCGGGAAGGCCGGGTCCGGCTCGGCCTGTTCGGCGACCAGGACCGGCTCCGGGAAGCCGTGCCGGGCGAAGGCCGCCATGACGACGTCCTTCCCGACGCCGTGCATGGCCGTGTAGACGGTCCGCACGCCCCGGGGGGAGCCGGGGGTCAGGACGGCGTCCGTACGGGCCAGGTAGGCCTCCAGGACCTCCTCGCCGAGGTCCTGCCAGCCCGAATCCGGGCGGGGCACGGAGGCCAGCGTGTCGATCCGGTCGATCTCCGCCGCGATCTCGGCGTCGACCGGGGAGACGATCTGCGCGCCGTCGCCGAGGTACACCTTGTAGCCGTTGTCCCGGGGCGGGTTGTGGCTCGCGGTCACCTCGACGCCGGCGACGGCGCCCAGGTGCCGTATGGCGAACGCGAGGACGGGCGTGGGCAGCGGGCGGGGCAGGACGGCCGCGCGGAGCCCGGCGCCGGTCATGACGGCCGCGGTGTCGCGGGCGAAGTCCGCCGACTTGTAGCGGGCGTCGTAACCGACGACGACGAGGCCGCCGGCGTGCCCCTGGGCCAGCAGGTGGGCCGCGAGGCCCGCCGCGGCCCGGATGACCACGCTGCGGTTCATCCGCATCGGACCGGCCCCGATCTCGCCGCGCAGGCCGGCGGTGCCGAACTGGAGCGTGCCGGCGAACCGGTCCGCGAGTTCGGCGGTGTCGCCCGCCTCGATGATCGCGGCGAGTTCGGCCGCGGTCTGCGGGTCCGGGTCCTCCGCCAGCCAGGCCCGGGCCCGGGTGATCAGGTCGTCCTGTACCTGTTCCTGCACTGCTTCCGCCTTACCTCTCGTACGTCGATCAGATGCGGGCGAGGACCTGCGTCAGCAGCGTGCCCATGCGGGCAGCGGAGTCGCGGCCGGCCTGGAGGACCTCTTCGTGGTTCAGCGGCTCGCCGGACAGGCCGGCGGCCAGGTTGGTGACCAGGGAGATGCCGAGCACCTCGGCGCCGGCCTCACGGGCGGCGATGGCCTCCAGCACGGTGGACATGCCGACCAGGTCGGCGCCCATCACGCGGATCATGTTGATCTCGGCCGGGGTCTCGTAGTGCGGGCCGGGGAACTGGACGTAGACGCCCTCCTCCAGGCTCGCGTCGATCTCCTTGCACATCGCGCGCAGGCGCGGCGAGTACAGGTCGGTGAGGTCGACGAAGTTCGCCCCGACGATCGGCGAGGTGGCCGTCAGGTTGAGGTGGTCGCTGATCAGGACGGGCTGGCCGGGCTTCATGCCCTCGCGCAGGCCGCCGCAGCCGTTGGTCAGGACGATGGTCTTGCAGCCGGCGGCGACGGCGGTGCGCACGCCGTGGGCGACGGCGGCGACGCCGCGGCCCTCGTAGTAGTGGGTCCGGCCGAGGAAGACCAGGGCGCGCTTCTCGCCGATCTTGTACGAGCGGATCTTGCCGCCGTGGCCCTCGACCGCGGCGGGCGGGAAGCCGGGCAGCTCGGTGACGAGGAACTCGGCCTCGGGGGCGCCCAGGGCCTCTGCGGCGGGGGCCCAGCCGGAGCCCATGACGAGGGCGACATCGTGGGAATCGACGCCGGTCAGCTCGCGCAGGCGGGTGGCGGCGGCGTCGGCGGCGGCGAAGGGGTCGGTAACAGATGCGTTCACGCGGACGAGCGTAGCCGCTCTCGGCCTACGCGCGTAGATGGCGCAGCTCACGGTGTTCGGATCGTTGCCTTGTCGTTTCCGCCGAATCGTCCCCGGGAGCCGTTGCGGGGCCTGGTCGGACGGGCTCTCCCCGGCCCGCCGGGCGGTCGGGATCCGGTCGGGGCCGGGCCGGGATCCGGTCCGGGTTCAGCAGGGGCGCTTGCGCAGTTCCATCGCGTAGTCGTGCGGGGCGCCCGCGGACTCGGCGGCGTCGGCGATCTCGCCCAGGTACCGCGCCGAGGGCAGGCCGCCCTCGTACCCGTTGAGGACGTACGCCCAGGCGGCCTCCTCGCCGTCGAGCGTGTGCACCCGCACCCGCATCCGGCGGTAGATGTCCATCCCGACGCCCTCCCACCGGTCCATGGAGTCCTCGTCCAGCGGAGCGATGTCGTAGAGGGCCACGAAGACCTGGTGGCGGGGGGCTTCGACGATCGTGGCGAGGGCGCCCTCCCAGCCCATCTGCTCGCCGCCGAAGGTCAGCCGCCAGTCGTTGATCCAGCCCGTTCCGCGCAGCGGCGAATGGGGAGCGCGGCGCGTCATCAGCCGCGGGTCGAGGTTGCCGGCGTACGCGGCGTAGAGCGACATGTGGTCGAGAGTACGGGAGGGCCCGGCCGCCGCGCGTGCCCGGATGGCGGGACCGGGGGCGAAGCACGGCGGAGCGTGCGGGACAATGGGGCACGGAATGCATCCCCCGGGGAGACCCCCCGGAACACCGGCCGGGGCGGCAGCCGGCCGGGTAGACGTGAGGCGGACTTTTCGTGACCCGGATCGTGATCATCGGCGGCGGACCCGGCGGGTATGAGGCGGCCCTGGTGGGGGCCCAGCTCGGCGCGGAGGTGACCGTCGTCGACTGCGACGGTCTGGGCGGGGCGTCGGTGCTCACCGACTGCGTGCCATCGAAGACCCTCATCGCGACCGCCGAGGTCATGACGACCTTCGACTCGTCGTACGAGGAACTCGGGATCGTCGTCGCGGACGACACCCCGCACATAGAACAGGCCGCGCGCGTCGTCGGCGTCGACCTCGGCAAGGTGAACCGGCGCGTCAAGCGCCTCGCGCTGGCCCAGTCCCACGACATCACGGCCTCCGTGACCCGGGCCGGCGCCCGCGTCCTGCGCGGTCGCGGCAAGCTCGGCGGGCCGCAGGGCATCGACGGCACGCGCGACGTCATCGTCACCGCGGCCGACGGCACCGAGACGATCCTCACCGCCGACGCCGTCCTGATCGCCACCGGCGGCCACCCCCGGGAGATCCCGGACGCGATGCCCGACGGGGAGCGGATCCTCAACTGGACCCAGGTCTACGACCTGGAGGAGCTGCCCGAGGAGCTCATCGTCGTCGGCTCCGGCGTCACCGGCGCCGAGTTCGCCGGCGCGTACCAGGCCCTCGGCTCCCGGGTGACCCTGGTGTCCTCCCGCGACCGCGTGCTGCCGGGCGAGGACCCGGACGCGGCCGCCGTCCTGGAGGACGTCTTCCGTCGCCGCGGGATGAACGTCGTCGGGCGCTCGCGCGCCGAGTCCGCCAAGCGGGTCGGCGACCGGGTCGAGGTCACGCTGTCCGACGGGCGCGTCATCACCGGCACGCACTGCCTGATGGCCGTCGGCGCGATCCCGAACACCAAGGACATGAACCTGGAGGAGTCCGGGGTCCGGCTCAAGGAGTCCGGGCACATCTGGACCGACAAGGTCTCCCGTACCTCCTCGCCCGGCGTGTACGCGGCCGGCGACGTCACCGGCATCTTCGCGCTGGCCTCCGTGGCCGCCATGCAGGGCCGGATCGCGATGTACCACTTCCTCGGTGACGCGGTGACCCCGCTCAACCTCAAGACGGTCTCCTCCAACGTCTTCACCGACCCGGAGATCGCCACCGTCGGCTACACCCAGGCCGACGTCGACTCCGGGAAGATCGACGCCCGCGTGGTGAAGCTCCCCCTGCTGCGCAACCCGCGCGCGAAGATGCAGGGCATCCGCGACGGCTTCGTGAAGATGTTCTGCCGCCCGGGCACCGGCATCGTCGTCGGCGGCGTGGTCGTCGCGCCCCGCGCGAGCGAGCTCATCCACCCGATTTCGATCGCCGTCGACAACAACCTGACGGTCGAGCAGATCGCAAACGCGTTCACCGTGTACCCCTCGCTGTCCGGTTCGATCGCCGAGGTCGCCCGCCAGTTGCACACGCGCAAGGCCGGCGGCGAGGCGTAGGAACCGACAACCACCCCTCCCCACATGCGGGTTGGGGTGGTCGCAGGGGTGTGATCCGGGGGTCGGTCGGGGCGGGTGAGGTTCCGTCCGGCCGCGTATACCACTTGTCGACCTGTCGTACGGACAACTTCGGTATTCCGGTGCAAGGAGCTGAAAGCAGACGGTCACCCGGGTTACTGTCAGTTTCGTGTTCGCTGCAGAACGTCGCCAATTGATCCTCGAAATGGTGCGGGCCAACGGAGCGGTATCGCTCCGGGAGCTCGCCCGCGTCGTCCAGACCTCCGAAGTGACCGTACGGCGGGACGTGCGGGCATTGGAGGCAGAAGGACTCCTCGACCGCCGGCACGGCGGTGCGGTATTGCCAGGTGGATTCACGCGGGAATCCGGCTTTCCGCAAAAATCCCATCTCGCCACGGCCGAGAAGACGGCCATCGCCGATGTGGCGGCCGGACTCGTCGAAGAGGGCGAGGCCATCGTCGTCGGCGCCGGCACCACGACCCAGGAGCTGGCCCGCCGGCTCGCGCGGGTGCCCGGTCTGACCGTGGTCACCAACTCGCTGCTCGTCGCCCAGGCGTTGGCGCACGCCAACCGGGTGGAGGTGGTGATGACCGGCGGAACCCTGCGGGGCTCCAACTACGCCCTCGTGGGCAGTGGTGCGGAACAGTCCCTCCAGGGGCTGCGGGTCTCCCGGGCCTTCCTGTCGGGCAGTGGTCTGACCGCCGAACGCGGCCTGTCCACCTCCAACATGCTCTCCGCGAGCGTGGACCGGGCCCTGGTGCAGGCCGCCGCCGAGGTGGTGGTCCTCGCCGACCACACGAAGCTCGGCACCGACACCATGTTCCAGACCGTGCCGACGGACGTGATGACCCGGCTGGTCACGGACGAGCCGCCGCCGCACGACGACCGGGCGGGCACCGAGCTCCAGGCACTGGCCGACCAGGGCGTCCAGATCACCGTGGCCGGCGCGGCCGTGGCCTCCGGCGGAGGCCCCGGCGGCGGGGCGGGCGGTGACGGGATGCAGGGGCGCAGGCCCCGGCGCGATTCCCCGCTCCCGGTCCAGCGGCGCGGCGGACCCGGCGCCCTCCGGTCGGCCGCGATGGCCGATCCGGGCGAGCGGGCCAGGGTCGCGGACATGCGCCGACGCTGACCGGACGGGTCGCCCGGCCGCCGCCCGGAAGCGGCGGCCGGGCGACCCGTACCGGAACACCGTCGGGCCCGACGCGGGCCGTGCCGTGGTGCCCGCACGCGCGAAGGCCCCGCCCGGGCGGACCGGGCGGGGCCTTCGTACGCGGCGTGTCGCGGAGGTCAGTCCTTGATCTCGCAGATGGTGGCGCCCGAGGTGACGGAGCCGCCGACCTCGGCGCTCAGCCCGACGACGGTGCCGGAGCGGTGCGCGTTCAGCGGCTGCTCCATCTTCATGGCCTCCAGGACGACGACCAGGTCTCCCTCGTTGACCTGCTGACCCTCCTCGACGGCCACCTTGACGATGGTGCCCTGCATCGGGGAGGCGAGGGTGTCACCGGAGGCGGCCGGGCCCGACTTCTTCGCGGCGCGGCGCTTGGGCTTCGCCCCGCCCGCGGCGGCCGTGCGCGCCAGGGTCATGCCCAGCGAGGAGGGCAGCGAGACCTCCAGGCGCTTGCCGCCGACCTCGACGACGACCGTCTCGCGGCCGGGCTCGTCCTCGGTCTCCTCCGCGGCGGGAGCGACGAACGCCTTGATGTCGTTGACGAACTCGGTCTCGATCCAACGGGTGTGGACCGTGAACGGGTTGCCGCCCGCCGGGGCGAACGCCGGGTCGGCGACGACCGCGCGGTGGAAGGGGATGGCCGTGGCCATGCCCTCGACGTTGAACTCGGCGAGCGCGCGGGCGGCGCGCTGGAGGGCCTGCTCGCGGGTGGCGCCGGTGACGATCAGCTTGGCGAGGAGGGAGTCCCAGGCCGGGCCGATCACCGAACCGGACTCGACGCCGGCGTCGAGGCGCACACCGGGGCCGGACGGCGCGTCGAACCTCGTGACGGTGCCCGGCGCCGGGAGGAAGCCGCGACCCGGGTCCTCGCCGTTGATGCGGAACTCGAAGGAGTGGCCGCGCAGGACGG
This sequence comes from Streptomyces sp. NPDC029836, assembly GCF_055574495.1. Taxonomy (NCBI): domain Bacteria; kingdom Bacillati; phylum Actinomycetota; class Actinomycetes; order Kitasatosporales; family Streptomycetaceae; genus Streptomyces; species Streptomyces sp. NPDC029836. Next base: position 83,195 of record NZ_JBVHZI010000005.1, read on the forward strand.
GGTCCCCGTAGCCGAGCTCCTCGCCGTCGGCGATCCGGAACATCTCGCGGACCAGGTCGATGCCCGCGACCTCTTCGGTGACCGGGTGCTCGACCTGGAGGCGGGTGTTGACCTCCAGGAAGGAGATCAGGCCGTCGGCGGAGACGAGGAACTCGACGGTGCCGGCGCCGACGTAGCCGGCCTCCTTGAGGATGGCCTTCGACGCGGCGTACAGCTCGGCGTTCTGCGCCTCGGAGAGGAACGGCGCCGGGGCCTCCTCCACCAGCTTCTGGTGGCGGCGCTGGAGCGAGCAGTCACGGGTCGAGACGACGACCACGTTGCCGTGGGAGTCGGCGAGGCACTGGGTCTCGACGTGACGCGGCTTGTCGAGGTAGCGCTCGACGAAGCACTCGCCGCGGCCGAAGGCGGCGACGGCCTCACGGACGGCCGAGTCGTAGAGCTCCGGCACCTCTTCGAGGGTGCGGGCGACCTTCAGGCCGCGGCCGCCACCACCGAACGCCGCCTTGATGGCGATCGGCAGACCGTGCTGCTCGGCGAACGCGACGACCTCGTCGGCCCCCGAGACCGGGTCGGGCGTGCCCGCGACGAGGGGGGCCCCGGCGCGCTGCGCGATGTGGCGGGCGGCGACCTTGTCACCGAGGTCGCGGATCGCCTGGGGCGGCGGCCCGATCCAGGTGAGTCCGGCGTCGATGACGGCCTGCGCGAATTCGGCGTTCTCCGACAGGAAGCCGTAGCCGGGGTGAATGGCGTCGGCCCCGGAATCGGCGGCGGCCTGTAGGACCTTCGCGATGTCGAGGTAGCTGGCGGCCGGGGTGTCACCGCCCAACGCGAAAGCTTCGTCTGCCGCGCGGACGTGCAGGGCATCCCGGTCCGGATCGGCGTAGACGGCTACGCTCGCGATCCCTGCATCCCGGCATGCCCGAGCAACGCGGACAGCGATTTCGCCACGGTTGGCGATGAGCACCTTGCGCACGATGGCTCCCTCCTTGAAACAAGCTGAGTTTAGGGATAGTCGACACGGCCTTTCGACCCTTTCCCGGAGGTGAGCTTGCCCACACGGAGCGTGATTCGAGGCAGGCTCTAGTCCGAAAACCCTTGTGTCGCCCCAGGTCAGGGAGATCCCAGACTGCACAGTAACCCTGATGGACGGCGCAGGTCTCTGTTCTCCGGGTCAGCCGCCCCCGTTGATTCTTTGTGGAGTCCCTACGAACGGCCTATGCATTCTTTGCGTGAGAGCCGTCACGGAGGGCCTCCGTAACGAAGCCGCCCCGACCCCTTGTCCGCAGGTTTACTCGTTAGTAGCCTCCAGGTCGTCGAACACGCTCGTGACGTGTGGGGGATGGGGGCGTCGTGCTGCGCAGAATCGTGGCCGGGCTGGCCGCGGTCGTGCTCGTCGCCGAGGCGGCGCTGCTCGTGCTCGTCCACCTGGTGCTGGGCCTGACCACCGCGAACCAGTCGATGTCCATCGCGGGCAGCGACCCGGAACTCATGTCCACGGCCACCTACGCGATGGGCGCCGGAGTCGGCGCGTTCCTGCTGCTGTGCGCCGTCGTGCTCGCCGTCGCCGCCGTACGGGACCGGTCGCCGGGCCGCTTCGGGCGCGTCCTGCTGATCGTCGCGGCCGTCCTGCACGCGTTGCTCGGCACGCTCGCCGTCGGGCTCGCCGGCTGGCCGGTCTGGGGCGCGCTGATGCTGGTCCTGTGCCTGCTCGTGCTGTGCCTGCTGCTCTACGCCGGGACCGCCGGGACCGCCAGGACCGACGGGGACGCCCCCGGCGCCCGGCCGAGGACGCCCCCCGGGCCGGTGGGGGAGGTCAGGCCCACAAGTCCGTGATGGACACGTCCAGTTCGCCCAGCAGGGAGCGCAGCAGCGGCAGCGACAGGCCGATGACGTTGCCCGGGTCGCCGTCGATGCCGTCGATGAACGGCGCGGACAGTCCGTCCAGGGTGAACGCCCCGGCGACGTGCAGCGGTTCCCCGCTCGCCACGTACGCCGCCACCTCCGCGTCCGTGGGCTCGCCGAAGCGGACCGTGGTGGAGGCGGTCGCCGAGACCTGACGGCCGGTGGCGGTGTCGACCACGCAGTGGCCGGTGCGCAGCACGCCCGAGCGGCCCCGCATGGACGTCCAGCGGGCGGTGGCCTCCGTCGCGTCGGCCGGCTTGCCCAGCGCCTCCCCGTCCAGCTCCAGCACCGAGTCGCAGCCGATCACCAGGGCGCCCGCGGCCTCCGGGAGGGCGGCCACCACGGCGGCCTTGGCCTCGGCGAGGGCCAGCGCGAGGGCGGCCGGCTCGTCGTGGTCCAGGGTGTCCTCGTCGAAGCCGCTGACGATCACGTGCGGGGCGAGCCCGGCCTGGCGCAGCAGGTTCAGCCGGGCGGGCGAGGCGGAGGCGAGGACCAGCGGGCGGCGCGGGCCCGCGGGCGGCGCGGGCTGTGGGGTAGCGGTCATGGGGCCATCGTAGGGCGGCTCCGCGGGCCGCCTAGAACGGGGCGACGCCCAGCAGGTAGACGCCCACCACCATCGCGAGGACGAGGACCACGAGCAGGCGCCGGAGCATCGCCTGGGCGTCGCGCATGTCCTCGGGCGGCTCGTCCTTCGGGTCTGACCAGAGCATGTTTCGATCCTGACGCCGGTACGCCGCCGGCGCCTGAGTACGCGTACTCAGGCGCCGGCGTGCGTCCACGCCATCTTCGCCGGGCCCGCTCCCGGGGGACGCGGGCCCGGGTTCAGCCCTGGCCGGGCCAGTACGTACGACCCCAGGCGCGGGGTCCCGGCCGCGGCAGCCTGCGGCGGGCCACCCGGGCCGGCGCGGCCCATTCGTCCGGAACCCGGGGCGCGCCCGACGGGGCCGAGGCCAGCGCCGCCGCGCGCGCTTGGACCACCGCCAGTGCGGCGGCCAGCTCCTCGGGGGTCGGGTTGCCCTTGACGACCTTGATCACCACAGAGTCCTCCTCGGGGGCTTGCCTCGCGGGCTTACAGGGGGATGTTGCCGTGCTTCTTCGGGGGCAGGGACTCCCGCTTGGTGCGCAGCTGGCGCAGACCCTTCACCACCTGCGCGCGCGTCTCGGACGGCATGACCACCGCGTCCACGTAGCCACGCTCGGCCGCCGTGTAGGGGTTGAGCAGGGCGTCCTCGTACTCGGCGATGAGCCGCGCGCGGGTCTCGTCGGCGGTGCCGGCCTGCTCCGCCTCGGCGATGGCCCGCCGGTGCAGGATGTTCACCGCGCCCTGGGCGCCCATGACGGCGATCTGGGCGGTCGGCCAGGCCAGGTTCAGGTCCGCGCCGAGGTGCTTGGAGCCCATGACGTCGTACGCGCCGCCGAAGGCCTTGCGGGTGATGACGGTGATCAGCGGGACGGTGGCCTCGGCGTAGGCGTAGATGAGCTTCGCGCCCCGCCGGATGATGCCGTTGTACTCCTGGTCCGTGCCGGGCAGGAAGCCCGGGACGTCCACGAACGTCAGCACGGGCACATTGAAAGCGTCGCACGTTCGGACGAATCGCGCAGCCTTCTCGGAGGCGTTGATGTCCAGGCAGCCGGCGAACTGCATCGGCTGGTTGGCGACGATGCCCACCGGGTGCCCCTCGACGCGGCCGAAGCCGGTCAGGATGTTCGGCGCGAACAGCGACTGCGTCTCCAGGAACTCCGCGTCGTCGAGCACGTGCTCGATCACGGTGTGCATGTCGTACGGCTGGTTCGCGCTGTCCGGGATCAGCGTGTCGAGTTCGAGGTCGGTCCCGGAGACCTCGGTGTCCGCCTCCTCCGGGAACGCGGGCGGCTCGGAGAGGTTGTTCGACGGCAGGTACGCCAGCAGGGACTTGACGTACTCGATGGCGTCCTTCTCGTCGCCCGCCATGTGGTGGGCGACGCCGGACGTGCTGTTGTGCGTACGGGCTCCGCCGAGTTCCTCGAAGCCGACGTCCTCGCCGGTGACGGTCTTGATGACGTCCGGGCCGGTGATGAACATGTGCGAGGTCTGATCGACCATCACCGTGAAGTCGGTGATGGCGGGGGAGTACACGGCCCCGCCCGCGCAGGGGCCGACGACCAGGCTGATCTGCGGGATCACGCCGGAGGCGTGCACGTTGCGGCGGAAGATCTCGCCGTACATGCCGAGCGCGCTGACGCCCTCCTGGATGCGGGCGCCGCCGGAGTCGTTGATGCCGACGAGCGGGCAGCCGGTCTTCAGCGCGAAGTCCATGACCTTCATGATCTTCTGGCCGTAGACCTCGCCGAGGGCGCCGCCGAACACGGTGAAGTCCTGGGAGAACACGGCCACCGGGCGGCCGTCCACCGTGCCGTAGCCGGTGACGACGCCGTCGCCGTAGGGCCGGGTCTTCTCCAGCCCGAAGTTGGTGGACCGGTGCCGGGCGAACTCGTCGAGCTCTACGAAGGACCCCTCGTCCAGCAGCAGTGCCACCCGCTCGCGTGCCGTCAGCTTGCCCTTGGCGTGCTGCTTCTCCACGGCGCGTTCGGAACCTGCGTGGGTGGCCTCCTCGACGCGGCGCCGCAGATCCGCGAGCTTGCCCGCGGTCGTGTGGATGTCGATCGGCTCTGAGGGTTGGGACATCGGGGTCGCGGCTCCCTGTGTGGTGTCAACTGCCTGGTCAATTGATTGACTGCTGCTGGCTACTGGTGCGTAGCGTATCGGCGGGCATGGCGCTCGGCAGTGCGGCGTTTGACACACCTACATTGACTTGCATGACGCCATCAGATGCTCCAACCGGAGCTTCCGCGGGACGCTGGTCGAGCCTGGACCGTCCTCCCCTCAACACCGCCGCCCTGCGACGCGCCCTCGTGACCGAGGGAGGCCTGTGGACCTCCCTGGAGGTGGTCCCCGCCACCGGGTCCACCAACACCGACCTCGCGGCGCGGGCCGACTCGCTGCCCGAGGGGGCGGTGCTCGTCGCCGAGGAGCAGACGGCCGGGCGCGGACGCCTCGACCGCAGCTGGACGGCGCCGGCCCGGTCCGGGCTGTTCTTCTCCGTCCTCCTCAAGCCGGGCCCGGGCGTGCCGCAGGAGCGCTGGGGGTGGCTGACCCTGCTGGCCGGCGTGGCCACCGCGACCGGGCTGTCCCGGGCGGCGGGCGTGGACACCATGCTCAAGTGGCCCAACGACCTGCTGGTCGGGGTGGACGGCGAGGAGCGCAAGGCCGGCGGCATCCTCGCGGAGCGGGTGGCGGACGGGGTGGTCATCGGGATCGGCCTCAACGTGACCCTCACGGAGGACGAGCTGCCCGTCCCGACGGCCGGTTCGCTGCTGCTGGCCAAGGCGTCGGCGACGGACCGGGACCCGCTGCTGAAGACCGTGCTGCGCGCGCTGGAGCAGTGGTACGGGAACTGGCGCGACGCGGCCGGTGACCCGGGGGTCAGCGGGCTCCAGGAGGCGTACGCGGCGGGCTGCGCGACGCTGGGCAAGCACGTACGGGCGGACCTGCCCGGCGGGCGGACCCTCACCGGAACGGCCGAAGCGGTGGACGCGGACGGGCGGCTGGTGATCCGGACGGTCGAGGGCGAGCGGGAGGCGGTGGGGGCGGGGGACGTGGTGCACCTGCGGTCCGTGCGCTGACCCCGGCGGGGCCTGCCCCTGGTGCGCCGGGGGCGGGTGCGGGTGGTTGCCGGGGGCTCCGCCCCCGGGCCCCCGCGCCGCGAACGCCGGCGGGGCCCGATTCGGCCGGTGTGGCCGGTCGTGGCGCTGGGGCAGATCCGGGGCTCCCCGGTGGGGGAGTGAGCTACGGCACACCTGCCGTATGGTTTAGGCGATCCCGGTCCTCCCGGTGATCACCCGGTTCGGCAGTGCGCGCGGAATGGACAGGAGGCGGCCCTTGACCGTCGACGACCCTACGTCCGGCGCGTCCGGGGCCGGCTCGGGGAGCGGCCCCGGGACCCCCATCGGGCGGGACCAGCACACGCCGCTCCACGAGGTCGACCACACGGCGCAGCCGACGGCCGATCCGTTGGCGATCCGGCTGGAGCAGCTGATCCTGGGCGCCGAGCGGCGGTACACGCCCTTCCAGGCGGCCCGTAGCGCCGGTGTGTCGATGGAGCTGGCCTCGCGCTTCTGGCGGGCCATGGGCTTCGCCGACATCGGCCAGGCCAAGGCGCTGACCGAGGCCGACGTACTGGCCCTGCGGCGGCTCGCGGGTCTGGTGGAGGCGGGACTGCTGTCCGAGCCGATGGCGGTGCAGGTGGCCCGGTCGACGGGGCAGACCACCGCCCGACTGGCCGAGTGGCAGATCGATTCCTTCCTGGAGGGGCTGACGGAGCCGCCCGAGCCGGGAATGACCCGTACCGAGGTCACCTACCCGCTGGTCGAGCTGTTGCTGCCGGAGCTGGAGGAGTTCCTCGTCTACGTGTGGCGGCGCCAGCTGGCGGCCGCGACGGGGCGGGTCGTGCAGGTCGCGGACGACGAGGAGATGGTCGACCGGCGCCTGGCGGTGGGCTTCGCGGACCTGGTCGGGTTCACCCGGCTGACCCGCCGGCTGGAGGAGGAGGAGCTCGGCGAGCTCGTCGAGGCCTTCGAGACGACGGCGGCCGACCTGGTGGCGGCGCACGGCGGCCGGTTGATCAAGACCCTGGGCGACGAGGTGCTGTACTGCGCCGACGACGCGGCGACGGCGGCGGAGATCGCCCTGCGGCTGATCGAGACGATGGAGGCCGATCCGCAGATGCCCGAGCTGCGGGTCGGTATCGCCTTCGGCACGGTGACGACGCGGATGGGCGACGTCTTCGGGACCACGGTGAACCTCGCCAGCCGGCTCACCTCCATAGCGCCGAAGGACGCGGTCCTCGTCGACGGGGCGATGGCCGAGGAGCTCGGGCGGACCGGCGCGGCGCCGCGCTCGGAGAAGTCGGCGGAGCTGGAGGAGGGCGGCGGCGCCTACCGGTTCGCGCTCCAGCCGATGTGGCAGCGGCCCGTGCGCGGACTGGGCGTCGTGGAGCCCTGGTCGTTGACGCGGCGGAAGCCTAAGATCCCCGGGTAACGTTCGTTAACCGGGAGGGTGGCGTGGCTGTGGACGAGGTCCGATTCGGGGAGTTCGTCGCGGTGCGGCGCCACGGCGACGGCGGCGCGGTCGCGGAGCTGGTGCTGGACCGGCCCAAGGCGATGAACGCCGTGTCGACGGAGATGGCGCGCTCGATCGGCTCGGCGTGCGCGGCGCTGGCCGCCGACGCCTCCGTACGGGTCGTGGTGCTGTCCTCGACGCACGAGCGGGCCTTCTGCGTCGGCGCCGACCTCAAGGAGCGCAACTCCCTCTCCGACGCCGAGCTGGTGCGGCAGCGGCCGACCACCCGCGGGGCGTACGGGGGCGTCCTGGAGCTGCCGATGCCCACCGTCGCGGCGGTGCACGGCTTCGCGCTCGGCGGCGGCTTCGAGCTGGCGCTGGCCTGCGACGTCATCGTTGCCGACGCGACGGCCGTGGTCGGTCTCCCCGAGGTGTCCGTGGGCGTCATCCCGGGCGGCGGCGGTACGCAGCTGCTGCCGCGCCGGGTGGGGGCGGCGCGGGCCGCCGAGCTGATCTTCACGGCCCGCCGGGTCGAGGCCGCCGAGGCGCTGTCCCTGGGCCTGGTCGACGCGCTGGCCCCGGCGGGCGAGGACCGTACGGAGGCCCTGGCGCTGGCCGCGCGGATGGCGGCGAACTCCCCGGTCGGGCTGCGCGCGGCCAAGCGGGCGCTGCGGCTGGGCCACGGGATGGACCTGTCGGCGGGGCTGGAGATCGAGGACGCGGCCTGGCGGACGGTCGCCTTCTCGGGGGACCGGGCCGAGGGCGTGGCGGCGTTCAACGAGAAGCGCAAGCCGAACTGGCCCGGGCAGTAACGAGGGCCGCGGCGGGAGCGCGCGCCGCGGGGCGGGCCGGTCCGGGGCCCCGAGGGGAGCGCGCGCCGCGGGGCCGGGTCGGTTCGGTGCGTCGATCGGTGTGGGCGCCGCCGGGCGGGTCGGGCGGGTTCGGAGCGGGCGGCGGAGCCGAATGCCGGGCCGGCCGTCACCGAATCGGGCAAAACTCCCTAATCTGGAGTGATGGGAGTTGACGGGCGGCTCAGAGCCGTCGTGGGCCTCGCGCAGGCCATGGCGGCCGCCTGCGCGCCGCGGGACAGCGTCCGGGCGGCCGCGCGCGGCGCGCGCCTGGCGATGGACGGCTCCTTCGCCGCCATCTCCGCCTGGGAGCGCGAGCGGGGCCGGCTGCGCGTCCTGGTCAACGAGGGGGAGCGGCGGGCCGGGGAGGAGGAGTTCCCCGAGGACGAGTCCTACCCCGTGCACGACTTCCCGGAGATCACCGAGTTCCTCCACGAGCGTTGGGTCGGCGGCGGCGGGCCGCACGCCTGGGTCGAGAGCGCCGTCGGGGAGCGCCCCGGACGGCGGGGCGAGGCGCTGCGCCGGCGCGGCCGGGGCACCTGCGTGGTCGCGCCGATCGTGCTCAGCGGGCGGGCCTGGGGGGAGCTCTACGTCGCCCGGGACGAGGGGCTGCCCGACTTCGACGAGGACGACGCGGAGTTCGCGACGGTGCTCGCGGCCGTCGTCGCCGCCGGGCTCGCGCAGAACGAACGCCTCGAAGAGGCCCGCCGGCTCGCCTTCACCGACCCCCTCACCGGCCTCGCCAACCGGCGCTCCGTGGACATGCGCCTCGACGAGGCGCTGGAGGAACACCGGAGGACAGGGGTCGTGGTGAGCCTGGTCGTGTGCGACCTGAACGGGCTCAAGAAGGTCAACGACACGCTCGGCCACGCCATGGGCGACCGGCTGCTGGAACGCTTCGGCTCCGTCCTCAGCCTGTGCGGCGCGATGCTCGCCGGCACCCTCGTGGCGCGGCTCGGCGGCGACGAGTTCTGCCTCGTCAGCGTCGGACCGCCCGCCGACGACGTCGTCCGCGTCACCGAGGAGGTGTGCCGGCGGGCCGCCGCGCTCGAACTCGGGGAGGGCGTGGCCTGCGGGATCGCCTCCACCGGGGACCCCATCGGGCTCGTCAAGTCCTCCCGGCGGCTGTTCCGGCTCGCCGACGCCGCCCAGTACAAGGCCAAGGCGGCCCGCTCCCCGCATCCGGTCGTCGCGGGCCGCGACACCGCCGTCGTGCGCCTCGCGGACGCGGCCGCGCAGGAGGGCCCGGGCGAGCGGCGCCGGTTCCGCGGCCGGGGGTGAGGGCGGCGCGCGGCGGGTGCGCGCGTAAGGGGCGGTCGCGCTGCCCGATCGTGACGAACTCGGGTGGTGACATGAAGAGATTCAGTCCGTAGGGTGCTGAATATGGATATGCACACTGTCGTGGTGGGGACGTCCGGAACCACCGCCGAGGACGTCATCGCCGTGGCCCGCGGCAACGCGCGGGTCGAGCTGTCCGGCGAGGCGCTCGAAGCCCTCGCCCGCGCCCGCGCCATCGTCGACGCGCTGGCCGCCAAGCCCGAGCCCGTCTACGGGGTCTCCACCGGCTTCGGCGCCCTCGCCTCCCGGCACATCAGCCCCGAGCTGCGCGGCCGGCTCCAGCGCAACATCGTCCGCTCGCACGCCGCCGGCATGGGCCCGCGCGTCGAGCGCGAGGTCGTGCGCGCCCTGATGTTCCTGCGGCTGAAGACCGTGGCCTCCGGGCACACGGGCGTGCGGCCCTCCGTCGCGCAGACCATGGCGGACGTGCTGAACGCCGGGATCACCCCGGTCGTCCACGAGTACGGCTCCCTCGGCTGCTCCGGCGACCTCGCGCCGCTGTCCCACTGCGCGCTCGCGCTCATGGGCGAGGGCGACGCCGAGGGCCCCGACGGCACCGTCCGCCCCGCGGGCGAGCTGCTCGCCGAGGCCGGCATCGAGCCCGTCGAGCTCCGCGAGAAGGAGGGCCTGGCCCTCCTCAACGGCACCGACGGCATGCTCGGCATGCTGATCATGGCCCTCGCCGACCTGGGCACCCTCTACACCTCCGCCGACATCACCGCCGCCCTCACCCTGGAGGCGCTGCTCGGTACGGAGAAGGTCCTCCAGCCCGAGCTGCACGCCATCCGCCCGCACCCCGGCCAGGGCGCCTCGGCCGCCAACATGGCGGCCGTGCTGAAGGGCTCCGGGCTGACCGGGCACTTCCAGGAGGAGTCCGCCCCGCGCGTCCAGGACGCCTACTCGGTGCGCTGCGCGCCGCAGGTCGCCGGCGCGGGCCGGGACACCATGGCGCACGCCGCGACGGTCGCCTCCCGCGAGCTGGCCGCCGCCGTCGACAACCCGGTGGTGCTGCCGGACGGGCGCGTGGAGTCCAACGGCAACTTCCACGGCGCCCCCGTCGCGTACGTGCTGGACTTCCTGGCCATCGCCGCCGCCGACCTCGGCTCCATCGCCGAGCGCCGCACCGACCGGCTGCTGGACAAGAACCGCAGTCACGGCCTGCCGCCGTTCCTCGCGGACGACGCCGGCGTGGACTCCGGCCTGATGATCGCCCAGTACACGCAGGCGGCCCTGGTCAGTGAGATGAAGCGCCTCGCGGTGCCGGCCTCGGCCGACTCGATCCCCTCCTCCGCCATGCAGGAGGACCACGTCTCCATGGGCTGGTCGGCCGCGCGCAAGCTGCGTACGGCGATCGACAACCTGACCCGGATCATCGCGATCGAGCTCTACGCGGCCACCCGGGCCATCGAGTTGCGCCACGGGCTGACCCCGGCGCCGGCGAGCCGGGCCGCCATCGGCGCGGCGCGCGCGGCCGGGGTGCAGGGTCCCGGGCCGGATCGTTTCCTCGCCCCCGACCTGGCCGCCGCCGACGCGTTCGTGCGCGCGGGCGGGCTCGTCGCGGCGGTGGAGCCGGTGACGGGTCCGCTGGCCTGACGGTCGGCGCACCGGACACGGGAAGGGGCCGGGCCCCGGGGAGCGCTCCCCGGGGCCCGGCCCCTTCCCGTTCCGTCCGACGCGGCTACGGGGTGCGGGAGCGGCGTACGGAGAAGGTCACGAACCCGGCGCCCAGACCCAGGCAGAGGGTGCCGCCCAGGACGTACGGGGTGGTGTCCGTACTGCCGGTGTCGGCGAGCGTGAGGGTGACCGTGGCGGTCCGGTCCCCGGAGTCGGCGTCGTCGGACGGGCCGGACCCGGTGGCGTCGTCCCCCGCGGGGACGCCGCCCACGGTGCCGGTGTTGGCGGCGGCGGGGCCGCCGGAAGAACCCGTCGTGTTCCGGTCCGGAGCGGTGGCGTTCGCCGAGGGAACGAACCAGAGGACGGCGAGGAGGGTGGTCGCTCCGAGAGCGGTGAGCAGCGGTCGACGTGCGGACACGGTGCGATCCCCCTTGTGGCAGCAGCGAATTGGCCGTGTGCGCCGATGCTAGTGAAGAGGGCGGGTCGTGGGAAAGTCGAGGCTGTCGCGGGCTTACTCTCCGTCGTATGAACCCTTCTGAGACATCACGATACGTACGACTTCGGGTGGATTTGGTGCTCGAAGTCTCCGACTCCGAGGCACTGATCGGCGCCGCGCTGGGCCACATCAAGGCGGACGAGTTCATGCCGGACGAGGAGCGCGGCCACGCCGAGGCGGCCGTCCGGCAGGACGAATCCGAGGCGCTGGCCTACCTGGTGGACCCGACGGACCTGGTCGCGGAACTGCCCGGAATCGAGCTGGCACAGGCGTCCTGGAGCAGTGAACCGGTCGAATACGACCCCGAGTCCCTGGAGTGGGACCTCGACGAGGAAGATGGGGACTTCGAGGAAGAGGCGGACAACGCCTGACCGTGGGGTTGCACACATTCGAACGGAGTGTGGAACCGATCCGCGTTGTTAACGCGTTGTCAGGACGAGCAGGGGGTGATGCCCCCTGCCCGGCCCAATCCCGGGAATGCAGCCTCGGGGTTTCCGGCAACGATGGAGTGACGTGTGAGGACGTACAGCATGCGGCGGAAAAGGTCCCTGGTGGCCGTATCCGCCGTGCTCGGCGGCGTACTGATGCTCTCGGCCTGCAACGACGGGGGTACCGAGAAGCCTCAGGGCAGCGCGGGAACGGGCAAGGCGCAGGCGGACGTGGACGCGGCGGCGGCCAAGGACGCTTCCAAGGCGAAGATAGAGATCACGCCCAAGGACGGCTCCACCAACATAGCCCTGAACGACGCGGCGACCGTCACCGTCGGTGACGGCAAGCTCACCCAGGTCGAGTTGAAGAGCTCCGAGGGCGCCGTGGTGGCGGGCAAGATAGCCGCCGACGGCAAGACCTGGAAGCCCGACGCCGCACTCAAGCGCTCCACGAAGTACGCGCTGGCGGCCACGGCGAAGGACGAAGCGGGGCGCGAGGCGCACGAGAACGCCTCGTTCACCACCCTCTCCCCGGAGAACAGCTTCGTCGGCTCGTTCGTCCCGGACGAGGGCCAGACGGTCGGCGTGGGCATGCCGGTCTCGATCACCTTCAACAAGGCGATCAAGGACCAGAAGGCCGTCCAGGCGGCGATCACGGTCAGCTCCAGCAGCGGCCAGGAGGTCGTCGGTCACTGGTTCGGCAACCAGCGCCTGGACTTCCGCCCGGAGGAGTACTGGAAGGCGAACTCCACGGTCACCCTGAAGCTCGCGCTCCAGGGCGTGCAGGGCGCGCCCGGCATCCAGGGCGTGCAGAACAAGACCGTGACCTTCAAGGTCGGCCGGAGCCAGGTCTCCACCGTCGACGTGACGGCCAAGACGATGACGGTCACCCGGGACGGCGCGGTCCTCAAGACCATCCCGATCTCGGCGGGCTCCCCGGACAACCCCACGTACAACGGTCAGATGGTGATCTCCGAGAAGTTCAAGGAGACCCGGATGGACGGCGCCACCGTCGGCTTCAAGGGCAATGACGGCAAGGGCGAGTACGACATCAAGGACGTCCCGCACGCGATGCGGCTGTCCACCTCCGGCACGTTCATCCACGGCAACTACTGGGGCGCCGACTCGATCTTCGGGAAGGTGAACACCAGTCACGGCTGTGTCGGTCTGAACGACGCCAAGGGTGCGAACGACCCGGACCAGCCCGGCGCGTGGTTCTTCGACAACTCGCTGATCGGCGACATCGTCACCGTGAAGAACTCCCCGGACAAGACCATCAAGCCGGAGAACGGCCTCAACGGCTGGAACATGAACTGGGCGGAGTGGAAGGCCGGCTCGGCCGCCTGACACCCCGTGTGAGCGCCGCCGACGGCGCCGCGCGTCCGACCCGCGAACGGCGGGGAGCCCGTGAGGGGCTCCCCGCCGTCCGCGCGTCCGCGCCGGTCGCGGCGGTGGCCGGTCCGCGTGACGGGGACGGCACGGCCTAGGGTCGGGGCATGACGAAGATCGAGACGCTGACCGTGCCCCCGACCGACGCCGAGGTGGACACCTGGTGGGCGGTGCAGGTCTCCGCGCACGCGACCGACACCGCCGCGCTGCCCGACGTACCCGCCCCCACCCGGGCGGAGACGGCCGGGCGGCTGCGCGTCCCGTCCGGGCGGGGCCGGTTCGCGCACTGGGCGCAGGCCGACGGCGAGGGCCACGCCGCCCTGCTGCTGTTCACCGAGGAGGGCAACACCCACACCGCGTTCCTCGACGAGCTGACCGTGCGCCCCGACTCCCGCCGCCGGGGCGTGGGCAGCGCCCTGTGGGAGCGGGTGCGCGCCGAGCTGATCGACCAGGGCCGTACCTCGGTGTCCACCGTCGCCGACACGGGCGGGCCCGCCCAGGCCTTCCTGGAGGCCGCCGGCTTCGTCAACGTGCTGCCGATGGCCTGGTACGTACAGGAACTCGGGCAGGACCCGGCGGCCGAGGCCGACCCCGACGTCTCCGGGTACGAGCTGCTCACCTGGGCCGGTCTGGTCCCCGACGCCTGGGCCCCGGCCGCCGCCGCGGCCCACGGGGCGATGGAGGACGCGCCCTCCGGCGACGGCGACGAGCGGTTCACCGCCTGGACGCCCGAGCGGGTGCACGCCGCGCAGCGGCTCGTCCTGGACCGCGGGGGGAAGCTGCTGATGGTCGCCGCCGTCACCGCCGCCGGGGAGATCGCCGCGTACACGGTGCTCGTGCTCCCGGATCCGGACGGGACGCGCGCCCTCCAGTACGACACCGTCGTCGTCCCCGCCCACCGGGGGCGCGGTCTGGGCCGCGCCGTCAAACTGCGGATGCGGGCCGAGGCGGCCGTACGGTACCCCGCGCTGCGCCGGATCGGGACGACCGTCGCCGACGAGAACACCCCGATGCTGGCCGTGAACGAGGCCCTCGGCTACCGGCGCGAGCGCGGCGCGGCCGTCTTCCGGCTGACGCTCTGACCCCTGACGGCGGGCCCGCACGGCACGGGCCCGTCCGTCAGGCGGGCTCCTCCGTGCGCGCCGTCCACGACCCGGGGGCCGGCCGGGCGGACCGGGTCGGCGCGGCCGGCGCCGCCGGCGTCGGCTCGTGGGCCGGCGCCGACCAGGACGACAGCAGCCGCAGCGCGTCCGCCGACGGGGATCCCGGCACCGCGTGGTAGGTCACCAGGAACTGCGCCGGGTCGTCGGGCAGCGCCAGCGTCTCGAACGGCAGCACCAGCTCGCCCACCACGGGGTGCCGCAGCCGCTTCACCCCGTGCGTCTTCTTGTCCGCCACCGTGTGCGCCGCCCACAGCCTGCGGAACTCCTCGCTCTTCACGGACAGCTCCCCGACCAGCACGGACAACTGCTCGTCGTCCGGATACTGGCCCGCGTACATGCGCAGGTTGCTCACGACCTCGCAGGCCCGGCACTCCCACTCCGCGTACAGCTCGGACGTCGCCGGGTCGAGGAACACCAACCGGACCAGGTTCCGCTCCGCCGGGGGCAGCGCCCCGAAGTCGCCGAAGACGGCCGCGGCCAGCCGGTTCCAGCCGATGACGTCCTGCCGCCGCCCCACCAGGTACGCCGGTACGCCCTCCATCGCCTCCATCAGGCTCCGCAGCTCCGGGCGGACCTGCTGCGGGCGCCGCGAGCGGCTCCGGCCGCGGGCACGGGGGCGCGCCAGGTGCGTCAGGTGGTCCGATTCCGTACCGTCGAGCCGCAGCGCCCGCGCGATGGCGTCCAGCACCTCCGCCGACACGTTCTGTCCGTGCCCCTGCTCCAGCCGCGTGTAGTACGCCACCGACACCCCGGCCAGCTGCGCCAGCTCCTCGCGGCGCAGCCCCGGAACCCGCCGGTGCCGGCCGTAGTCGGTCAGGCCGACGTCCTCGGGGCGCAGCCGGGCGCGGCGGCTGCGCAGGAACTCGCCCAGTTCGGCTCGCTGATCAAGCTGGTCCATACCGCCAGTATCCCCGGGCGGGACACCGGACGGCGCGACGAGCCTGACCCCGCCAAGGGTAGGTTCGCCAGTCCTAGGCACGGCAGGGGGCTGGGTGGGCGGCCCGGACGGGGGCAGGGTGGAAGTACCGCAGTACGGACGTCGTACCCCGACGTCACCCCCACGACGTCACAGCCCGGCGTCCTCGTCAGAGGAGATCACCCCATGTCCGTCACCCAGGTCCCCGCCTACGCCGCCCCCGCCGCGAAGGCCCCGCTGGAGCGCACCACCGTCCCGCGCCGCCCGGTCGGCGAGCACGACGTCCTCATCGACATCAAGTACGCCGGCATCTGCCACTCGGACATCCACCAGGCCAACGACGGCTGGGGCGAGGGCATCTTCCCGATGGTCCCGGGCCACGAGATCGCCGGCATCGTCACCGAGGTCGGTTCCGGCGTGACGAAGTTCGCCGTCGGCGACCGGGTGGGCGTGGGCTGCTTCGTGGACTCCTGCCGGGAGTGCGAGTACTGCCTGCGCGGCCAGGAGCAGTACTGCGTCAAGGGCATGACCGGCACCTACAACGCCGTCGACAAGAAGGGCGAGCCCACCTACGGCGGCTACTCGACCCACATCGTCGTCGACGAGAACTACACCCTGCGCATCCCCGACGGCGTCGAGCTGGACGTCGCCGCGCCGCTGCTGTGCGCGGGCATCACCCTGTACTCGCCGCTGCGGCACTGGCAGGCGGGCCCCGGCAAGAAGATCGCGATCGTCGGCCTCGGCGGGCTCGGCCACATGGGCGTGAAGATCGCCGCCGCCCTCGGCGCGGAGGTCACCGTCCTGTCGCAGAGCCTGCGCAAGAAGGAGGACGGCCTGAAGCTGGGCGCCGCCCACTACTACGCGACGAGCGACCCGAACACCTTCGAGGAGCTGGCCGGCACCTTCGACCTGATCGTGTCCACCGTCTCCGCGCCGCTCGGGCTCGACCGCTACCTGGCCCTGCTGAAGGTCGACGGGGCGCTGGTGAACGTCGGCGCGCCGGAGGAGCCGGTCGAGCTGAACCTGTTCTCCGTCATCGGCGGCCGCAAGACCCTCGCCGGTTCGATGATCGGCGGCATCCCCGAGACCCAGGAGATGCTCGACTTCTGCGCCGAGCACGGTCTGGGCGCCGAGATCGAGGTCATCTCGGCGGACCGGATCAACGAGGCGTACGAGCGGGTGCTGTCCAGCGACGTGCGCTACCGCTTCGTGATCGACACGGCGACGATCTGAGGCGGAGGCCGCGTGACGTGTGACGCGTGACGTGTGCGGGGGAGCGGGGTCCGGGCGGTCGGGCCCGGACCCCGTGTCACACGCTTTTCACGTCCCGTGCATGGCTTCGGCGGGGTCCGGCTGTCGATGATCTCCTCACCGACCCGTCGCCGCCGAGGAGTTCACGATGCCCAGCCGCCGCCACTTCATCGCCGGATCCGCGGCGGCGGTCGGGCTCGCCGCACTGCCCCAACTGCCCGCCGCGGCCGCGGAGCCGGTCGCCCCGGCCGTGCCCGGGGGCGCTCCGAACCTCGTGGTGGTGCTGGCCGACGACCTCGGGTACGGCGACCTCTCCCCGTACGGCCAGAAGCTGATCGCCACCCCGCGCATCGGGCAACTCGCCGCGGAGGGGCTGCGATTCACCGACGCGTACGCGGCCGCCGCCGTCTGCGCGCCCTCCCGCGCCGCCCTGCTGACCGGACTGCACACCGGGCACGCCGCCGTCCGCGCCAACCCGGGCAGCGGCGGCCAGGCCGGCCTCGGCGCCGGGGACACCACCTTCGCGGAAGTGCTGCGGGCGCGCGGCTACCGTACGGGCCTGTTCGGCAAATGGGGCTTCGGCCCGGAGACCGCCGACCAGCCGAGCCACCCGCTGGCGCGCGGCTTCGAGCAGTTCTACGGCTACATCGACCACGGACACGCCCACCAGTACTACCCGTCGTACCTGTGGCGCGACGGCGTCAAGGAGCCGGTCGCGGCGGGCACCTTCGCCCCCGACGCCATCGCCGCGCGCGCCCTCGACTTCATCGACGCGCACGCGGCCGGGCCCGATCCCTTCCTGCTCCTCCTCACCCCGAACCTGCCGCACGCGCCCAGCGAGGTCCCGGACCTCGGCGCGTACGCCGCGAAGCCCTGGAGCAAGGCCAACAAGGCGCACGCCGCGCAGATCGGCCTCCTCGACGCGCAGGTCGGAGCCGTGATCGACCGGCTCCGGGCGCGCGGGATCGCGGACCGCACGGTCGTCCTGGTCGCCTCCGACAACGGCCCCCACGAGGAGGGCGGCGTGGACCCCGACCTGTTCGACGCCAACGGCCCGCTGCGCGGCTACAAGCGCAACCTGTACGAGGGAGGCGTCCGGGTCCCCCTGATCGCCTGGGGCCCCGGCCGGATCGCGGCGGGCACCACCAGCGCCCGCCCCACCCCGCTGCACGACCTGCTGCCCACCCTCGCCGACCTGGCGGGCGCCCCGGCGCCCACGGACATCGACGGCCTCTCCGCGGCCCCCGTCCTCGCCGGCACGCCGGCCCTGGCGCCGATCCACTCCCACCTGTACTGGTACCGGGACGAGCAGGGCGTCACCTCCCGGGCCGACGCGCAGGACGGCGGCCGCGCCAAGCGGGTCGCCGAGGCCATCCGCAAGGACCGCTGGAAGGGAGTCCGGTTCGCCCCCGGGCGGGACCGCGACGCCCCCGACGCGCAGTGGCGGTTCGAGCTGTACGACCTGACGGCCGACCTCGGCGAGCAGCGCGACGTGGCGGCGGCGAACCCGTCGGTGGTCGCCTCCCTGACGACGTTGCTGCGCGCGTCCTGGGCGCCGACCCGTCCGCGCCGGGCCTGGGGCCTGACGGCCGTCCCGGACGCGGACGGCGCCACCGTCACGACCCGGCTCGCGAACGGCGCCGCCCGGGCCTGGCCGGACGCCCGGGTCGCGCTGACCGTCCCGGCGGGCTGGACGGCGACCCCGACCGGCCCGGTGACGGCCGCCTCGCTGGCCCCGGGGCAGACCCTGACCACGGTGTGGGCGGTGACCGGCCCCGCGGCGGCGTCCGCCCTGCTGACGGCCTCCGCGACCACGTCCGCGTACCGCTTCTCGGTGCCCGTCCGCTTCACCCCGCTGCCCGCCCCGCCCACCAAGGACGGGTACCTCAGCGACCTGCCGTGGGTGTCCGCCGCCAACGGTTGGGGCCCCGTCGAGGTGGACCGGTCCAACGGGCGCAAGGAGGCGGGCGACGGCACCCCGATCGCGTTCGGCGGGGTGACGTACGCCAAGGGGCTCGGCGTGCACGCCCCGTCGGAGGTCGTCTACCACCTGGGCGGGCGCGCGGCCCGCTTCACGGCGCTGGTCGGCATCGACGACTTCTCGAAGCAGCAGTCGGCGGCCGGCGCGACCCGGGCGGTGGTCCGCGCCGACGGCCGCACCCTGCTGACCACGGGCACCCTCACGGGAGCGAGCGGCCCCACCGCGATCGACCTGGACGTCACCGGGGTGCGCCTGCTCCACCTGGTGGTGGAGGACGCCAACGGCAACTCCGCCTTCGACCACACCTCGTGGGCCCGCGCGCACGTCACCGTGCGCTGACCCCGTCCGGAGCGGCGGGCCGGGTGTGCGACCCGCTCGCCCCGGCCGGGCGGCGCGGCGCCGACGACCGCCGAGGCCGTCAGCTCGATCCGGATGCCCCCACGGGCCCCGCAGGACCCGGCACGGGCGGTACGCGGACCGTCAGGCGTCCGGGGACGGGGACGGGGACGGGGACGACGGGGCCGCGGCCACGCCGATCGGGCAGGAGACGCCCGTGCCGCCGATGCCGCAGTAGCCGCCCGGGTTCTTGTCGAGGTACTGCTGGTGCTCCGGTTCCGCGGGCCAGAAGGGGCGCTCCGCGGCGGGCAGGACGGCCGTGGTGATCCCGCCGTGTCCCGACGCGGTGAGGACGCGCTGGTAGCCGGCGAGGGAAGCCTCGGCCGCGGCCTGCTGGGCGGGGGAGTGGGTGTAGATCGACGAGCGGTACTGGGTGCCGACGTCGTTGCCCTGGCGGAAGCCCTGGGTCGGGTCGTGGGACTCCCAGAACAGCTTCAGGAGGGTCTCGTAGGAGACGAGCGCCGGGTCGAAGACCACGCGGACGACCTCGGTGTGCCCGGTCAGGCCGGAGCAGACCTCCTCGTACGCGGGGTTCTCGGTGAAGCCGCCCTGGTAGCCGGCCAGGGTGGTCCACACCCCGGGGGTCTGCCAGAACTTGCGCTCCGCGCCCCAGAAACAACCGAGGCCGAAGTCGGCCGTTTCGAGGTGGGCGGGGTACGGGCCGGTCAGGGGGTTGCCGAGGACGGTGTGGCGCTCCGGCAGGGCGAACAGCGGGTGCGCGCGGCCCTTCAGGGCCTCCTCGCGGGTGGGCAGCTCGGGCGTGCGGCGGTACGAGAACATGGATTCCCTCCTTGTGGTCCTGACAACGGTCGGGGGCGGGCCGGGATTCCCCGACCCGCCCCCGGCGTGCGGCGTACGACGTGCGATCCGCTCAGTCCTCGTCCTCCAGCAGGGTCACCCGCACCGCCCAGTCGCGGGCGTACAGGTAGCGCTGCTTCGGGTTGCCCGCGTAGTACCAGGGCATCGCGCCGATGTGGCCGTCGATGTGCCGGAACTGCTCGACGGCCTCCGCGTCCCGGTCCTGCCAGAACAGCAGGTACGCCAGCAGGTGGCGCAGCTCGACCGCGCGGGTGTCGGCCGGGTCGGCCGCCGCGAGGTCGACGAGGGCCTCGTCGACGGCGGTGCGCACCTCGGGCCCCGTGAAGAAGTCCTCCGCCGCGAGGTCGTCCTCGTAGTTCTCCTGTTCGACGTAGGCGATCAGGGGCAGCATCGACAGCAGCTCGCCGGGGGCCGCGCCGGCGGCCGCCTTCCGGGCGAAGGCGAGGGACGCCTCGTGCGAGCCGCGCCACTTGCGGGCCCAGTACTGCATGGCGTTGGTGTGGGCGCTCAGCAGCTTCGGGGCGCGCGCGACGATCTCGGCCCACAGCCGCTCGTACCGCTCGTGCGGGTACATCAACCCCAGCGCGACGGCCTGTTCGACCAGGTACGGGACCGGGTCGGCCGGGTCCGCCAGCTCCTGCGCCTCGTGGACGGCGGCCTGCGCCGTGCCCAGCAGCTGGTGGAACAGGTCGAACTGTTCCGAGGAGGTGTGGCGGGCCCACGCGGAGCCCCGCACCTCCCAGGCGACGAGGACGGCGTTGTCGGCGTGGACGGTGGCCGCCGCCGGGTCCCCGGGCCGGGCCGCGCGCCAGGCCGTCAGCCAGGCGTCGTCCTCGACGGCCGCCTCGGCGAGGGCGCGGACCCGGCGCCAACGCAGCTCCCAGTCGGCGCCGGCGCCTTCGAGCCAGGCCGCCCCCGCCTCCCAGTCCCCGGACCGGACGGCGGCCAGGGCGGCCGTCCGCTCGGCCGGCACGGGCGCGGCGTTCTCGGTGTCCAGCCGGTCCTCCGGTACGAAGCCCAGGGCGACGACAGCGGCCGCCGTCCCGGCCTTGGCGTCGGCCTTGAGGGTTTCGGTGCGGGCGCGCAGTTCCGCGCCGGCCGACTCCAGGCCCTCGATCCGCTCGGTCAGTCCGCGGGCCTTGCGGATGAGGTGGAAGCCGCGGGCGACGTAGAGGGCGCCGGCGAGGAGCAGGGTGCCCAGGACGAGGAGGATGATCACGGGGCGAGCACCAGCTTCCGCAGCGGTTCGGTGTCGCACGGGTCGGCGACGGCCGCGTCCAGGGCGGCCTTGAGACGGTCCTCGAAGTCGCCGGCCGGGTAGGCCAGGCCGGCCGAGTCGGACCAGGACAGCTGCCAGCGGGCGGTGCCGCGGGCCGTGAGCTCGGTGGTGACGAGCTGGTTCAGGATCCGGCGGAAGGCCGGGCGGGCGAACTCGCGGGCCGCGCGACCGGTGGCGGCGGCCGCCTGCTCCGAGGTCGGGAACCGCTCGGCGAGCCGCCACCGCAACTGCGGGTCGGCGTCGACGGCGTCCAGCAGGGGCGCGAGGCCGTCACCGGCGCCCTCGGCGGCCACGGCCTCGCGGATCTCCCCCGAGCCCTGGCCGACGTACAGGGTCATGCTCTCGTGCACGAGGTCCGGCCAGTCCAGCCGCTTGAGGCCGAGGGCCTCCGGGCTGAGGACGACGGGCTCCAGGGCGGCCATGGCCGCGTCCGCGTCGGACAGCAGCTCCAGCGACGGGCGGGCGGCCTGACCGGCGCGGCCGTCGTCGGGCAGGGCCTCGATGCGGGCCACCCGCTCGGCGAGCGCGGGGTGCGAGTCGTACGGGGAGGTGGGCTCGGTCGACAGCTCGGCGCGCAGCTCGTCCAGCTGCTCGGAGCGGGCGTCCAGGAGCCGGCGGAAGCCGCCGAAGACCTGCCCGGGCAGCGGCAGCAGTCCGGCGTTGACGCCGAGGGTGGCGTAGGAGCCCATGTAGAAGTCGTGGGCGTCGCCGAGGGCGTTCAGCTCGCGCAGCGCGGAGGCGGTGGCGTCGCGGCCCGCGACGCGTACGGCGGCCAGGTCGGCGGCCAGCTCCTGACGGCGGGCGCCGGAGAGGGTGGCCCGCATGTAGAACTTGGCGTACGCGGTGTAGATCCGGGCCATGGCGCGGTAGGTCAGGCCCTCGCCGGTGGTGTCGACCTCCTTGGCCTTCTTGCCCTTGGCGGTCCGCTTCTCGGCGCGCTTCTCCTGCTTGGCGCGTTCCTTGGCCACCTTGGTGTCGGCGCGGTCGTGGAAGTGGCCGATGGTGCGGATCAGCTGGGCGCGACCGCGGGCGATCAGCGGGGTGAGGCGGGTGTCGAGGTTGGCGTAGTGGCCCATCTCGTGGGCCAGGACGGAGCGCAGCTGCATCTCGTCCAGGCCGCTCATCAGGGGCAGGCCGAGGTAGAGCCGGCGGGTGCCGGGCAGCAGGCCCAGCATCCGGGACTCCTCGGCGACGGCCGCGTTGACCTCGTCGATCAGCAGGATCTCGTCGGGGGCGCGGGTGCCGACCTGAGCGGCGATCTCGCGGACGGCCTGCCACAGCACCGGTTCCCGCGCCTCGGTGACGGGGACGCCCGGCAGCGGGTCCGCCGTGGGGGTGCGGAGCATGAACATGCCGCGCACGATCGGGATCGCGAGGACCACCGAGACGATGACGAGCTTGCCCGCCAAGGCGCCGTGCAGCCAGGTCATGCCGGCCCAGTCGAGCAGGCCGAGGAGGCCGAGCAGGATCAGGCCGAGCAGGTAGAAGCCGGCGAGCAGGACGAGCGCGCGCAGCGCGCGAAGTGAAGCGCCCATAAGGACAGGTCCCCCCAGGGGATGGAGAAGTGGAGCGGGTGATGACGGGCGCGGGTGCCGTGGACGGCGCCCCGCCCCGGTGCGGCCGGGTGCGGTCAGCCGCGGCGCGCGCCGTGGGCGGCGAGCCCCCGGGCCAGGTCGAAGGCCGCGACGGGACCGGCCCCGTCGGTGTTCCAGGGCGCGGCGCCGCAGTACGGGCCGATCGCGCGGAACTGGTCGAGCGCCGCCGCGTGCATGCGGGCCTCGCCCATGCGGTGCGCCAGCAGGTGGCGCAGCCGGGGCAGGCCCTCGTGGTCGGGTCGTACGGTGTCCAGCCGGCCCGCGATGTCGAGGAGCCGGGCCCGGTTCGCCTCGGAGCGGGCGGTACGGGCGGCGCGCGCGCCGCGCAGTTCGCCCAGCGCGTGCAGGTGGACCCCGGGCAGCAGGCTGCCCGCCGGGGCCTGGGCGGCGGCCCGCCCGGCGAACTCGATCATCAGCTCGTCGGAGCCGTGCCACTTGGCGCACCAGTACTGCATGGCCTGCCAGTGGGCGGCCGTGTGGTGGGGCGCGCGGAGCGTGAGGTTGCGCCACAGGTCGGCGAACTGGCTGTGCGTGTACGACAGCGCCCGCGCGGCCGTGATCATGACGACCCAGGGTCCG
Organism: Streptomyces sp. NPDC029836; assembly: GCF_055574495.1. Lineage (NCBI taxonomy): Bacteria > Bacillati > Actinomycetota > Actinomycetes > Kitasatosporales > Streptomycetaceae > Streptomyces > Streptomyces sp. NPDC029836. Next base: position 106,287 of record NZ_JBVHZI010000005.1, read on the forward strand.
GGGTCCGCGGGGGCCAGGTCGGCGGCCCGCTGCGCGGCGGCCACGGCCGCGGGCAGTTGCGCGTGGAAGTCGCGCATGTCGGCGTCCGGCACCTCGCGGGCGACGGCCGAGCCGCGCACCGCCCACGCCCGGCTGACCAGCAGTCGGGCGTGGGCCGTGCCGGCGTCGCCGTCGGCGGGTTCGGCGGTGCGCCAGTCGGTGAGCCAGCGGTCGTCGGCTTCGGCGAGCCGGATCAGCAGCTCCAGCCGGGTCCAGCGCTCGTCCCAGTCCGTTCCGGCGGCCCGGACGTGGGCGGCGGCGGGCCGCCACTCGCCCTCCCGGGCGGCGGCGATGACGCGCCGGCGCTCGTCCGCACGCTCCGGGTCGGCCTCGGGGCCGGCGCCGCGCGGGTCGAGCAGCTCCCGGGGGGCGAGACCGAAGGCGGCCGGGTCGAAGCGCGTACGGACCCAGCGGGTGGCGAGCGCGCGTGCGGCGCGGTTGACGATCACGGCCGGAATCATGCGGCCTGATCATCACTTACGGCAACTTTATTGGCCAAGGCTGCGGGGTCGAGCGCGGGGAGCCGTCGCCTCCGACGGGACATATCCGCCGACGGCCGGAGAATCCGGCACCCGCGCCGGGCCGGGGCCGTTCTCGGGTGCCCGTGCCCGTGCCCGTGCCCGTGCCCGTGCCCGTGCCCGTGCCCGTGCCCGCCCCGTCCCCGCCCCGTCCCCGCGCCGCCCCGTCCCCGCGCCGCCCCGCGTACGCGCCCGGCGTCAGTGCGGCAGCGTCGCCGGGGACCCGCCGTTGGCCTCGTACCCCGCGACCGCCAGCGCCCGGTACACCGCGTACGTCGCCGCCGGGTCCGGGGCCGTCGACCAGGGCAGCGCGCCCACGTACCCGTCCACGTGCCGCACCTGCTCCATCGCCTCCGCCCAGCGCTCCATGTTCACCAGGAACACCAGCAGCAGGTGCCGTACGTGCGCCAGCATCGGGTCGTCCTGCCGCGCCGTGCGCACCGCGTACATCGCGCCCTCCACCGCCCGCGTCACGACCGCGCTGCGGTAGAAGCTCTGCACCAGGTTGACCTCGGGCAGGTGCTCGTACACCGCGAACAGCGGCAGCGCCGCCAGCAGCGAACCCTGCGGGGCGCGGGCGGCCGCCGCGTGCGCGAAGGCGTCGGCCTTCTCCCGCGAACCGTGCCACTTCTCGCACCAGTAGTGCAGGGCCGCCAGGTGCGCGCCCATGTGCTGCGGAGCCAGGTCGATGATCCGCGCCCACAGGACGTCGAAGTCCGCCTCCGAGTAACCCAGCGCCCGCGCCACCGCCAGCTCCGTGATGTACGGGACCGGGTCGCCCGGCGCCAGCAGCGTCGCCCGCCGGCACGCGTCGCGGGCCTCCTCCAGGATGATCCGGTGGTCGGTGGAGCCCACGCCGCCCGAGTGCCGCCACGCCTGCTGCACCAGCAGCTCCGCGTGCACCTGCGCGCCGCCCGCGTCCTTCTCGGCCTCCAGCCGCCACGCCTTCAGCCAGCGCGCCCCGGCCCCGGGCTCCCGTACGAGTTCCAGCGCCGCCGCGCCGCCGAAGGACTGCACCCGCTGCCAGCGCTGCTCGCCCTCCCTCGGGGTACCGGCGAGCAGGGCCGACGCGGCCTGCCAGTGGCCGCTGCGCTGGACGTTGCCCAGCGCGTCCATCAGGTCCTGGTCGGGCCCGGGCACCCGGATGTCCAGCTGCTCCTCGCGCACGAAGCCGTAGTCGGCGGGGTCGGCGGCGTCGGGGCTGCCGGGCGCCACCTGGCGGATGCCGCCGGCGAATCCACCCCGCTTGCGACGCACGTACGGCAGCACGACGGCCACGATCAGGACCAGGGCCATCAGGACCAAGAGAATCTCCATGCCGCCAAGCGAACCAGACGCACCCGGGCCAAGGCCAATGGTGTGGCTCCCCGTCCTCGTTCCAGGTCGGCGGGGCAGGTCAGCGGCCCGTCGCCGCCCCGTCAGGCCGGAAGAGGACCGGGGCCCGGACGGGGCATAGCATCTGCCCATGAGCGACGACAGCCACGAGCACCAGAGCTTCGAGACCCGTGCGATCCACGCGGGCAACACGGCGGACCCGCAGACCGGCGCGGTCGTACCCCCGATCTACCAGGTGTCCACGTACAAGCAGGACGGCGTGGGCGGTCTGCGCGGCGGCTACGAGTACAGCCGCAGCGCCAACCCCACCCGGACCGCGCTGGAGGAGAACCTCGCGGCGCTGGAGGGCGGCCGCCGCGGCCTCGCCTTCGCGTCCGGGCTCGCCGCCGAGGACTGCCTGCTGCGCACCCTGCTCGCGCCGGGCGACCACGTGGTCATCCCCAACGACGCCTACGGCGGCACCTTCCGCCTCTTCGCGAAGGTCGTCTCCCGCTGGGGCGTGGAGTGGTCGGTGGCCGACACCTCCGACCCGGCGTCCGTGCGCGCCGCCCTCACCCCGAAGACGAAGGTCATCTGGGTCGAGACCCCCTCCAACCCGCTGCTCGGCATCACCGACATCGCCGTCGTCGCCGACATCGCGCGCTCGGCCGGCGCCAAGCTGGTCGTCGACAACACCTTCGCCTCGCCCTACCTCCAGCAGCCGCTGGCGCTCGGCGCGGACGTGGTCGTGCACTCCCTGACGAAGTACATGGGCGGCCACTCCGACGTCGTCGGCGGCGCCCTGGTCGCCGCGGACGCGGCCCTCGGCGAGGAACTGGCCTACCACCAGAACGCGATGGGCGCGGTCGCCGGTCCCTTCGACTCCTGGATCGTGCTGCGCGGCATCAAGACGCTGGCCGTGCGCATGGACCGGCACGCGGAGAACGCCGCCAAGATCGTGGAGGTGCTCACGCGCCACCCGAAGGTCACCCAGGTCCTCTACCCGGGACTGCCCGAGCACCCGGGCCACGAGGTCGCCGCGAAGCAGATGCGCAACTTCGGCGGGATGATCTCCTTCCGCGTCGCCGGCGGCGAGGAGGAGGCCGTCGCGGTGTGCGGTCGCACCAAGATCTTCACGCTGGCCGAGTCGCTGGGCGGCGTCGAGTCCCTCATCGAGCACCCGGGCCGGATGACCCACGCCTCGGTGGCCGGCTCGGCCCTGGAGGTCCCGGCGGACCTGATCCGCCTCTCGGTCGGCATCGAGAACGCCGACGACCTCGTCGCGGACCTGACCCGCGCCCTCGGCTGAGACGGCCCGGTCCCGGCCCGAACGGCCACGATCCCCCCGCCCCCGGAGCGCTACCAGCCCTCCAGGGGCGGGGAGATGCCGCTCGGCGGCGTCACCCACGGCCGGGTCAGCGAGGTCCACACCGTGAAGGCCACCGCCGCCGCGAACAGCACCGTCCAGCCCAGCCGGCGCAGGGCCCGGCGGCGGCGCAGCAGGCGCCGGCCGTGCGCGGCGGCGTCCACCACGAGAGCGGCCGGCACCACCGGGTGCGGGCCCTCCATCAGCTTCCGGACCTGGTCCTCCTTGCGGTCGAGGGGACTCACGCGGCCCCCCGCCCCGACGCGGCACCCGGCTCCGGCCCGGAGCCCGCGCCGCGTCCCGACCCCGCCCGCATCGTGGCGACGGCCCGGTTGCACACGGCCTCGACCCGCTCGGGCGGCAGCCCCAGCTGCGCGGCCGTGACCTCCTCCGCCACGCCCTCGTAGACCCGCATGACCAGCACCAGCCGCTCCATCGGGCTCAGCCGCGCGAGCACCCCCGTACCGCCGGGATGGCGCCAGGACGTCCGGGCGTACGCCGCGCACAGCTCCTGGCGGGTGTGGTCGTACGGGTCGTCACCGCGCAACCGGTTCCAGTGCGCGTACGTACGGGCCAGCGCCCCGGCGAGCAGCCGGCGCGCGGCCGTCGCCCCGGTCGGGGCCTCGGCCGTCAGCAGCACCGCGACGTGCAGGAGCCGCCCCGCCGCGCCCGCGACGAAGGCCTCGAACTCCGGGTCGCGCCCCGAACGCCGGTCCACAGGCCACATAGTGCGGCCGGTGCCACCACCCCGGTCAAGGGGTCGGACGGGCCGGGATCAGCGCGCCGCGCTCAGGAGGCCGGGCCGCCCTCGGAGGCGGCGGCCATCAGCTCCGACAGGGAGAGGTTGAAGCGGGTCAGCAGGGTCGTGAAGGACTCGCGCTCCTCCTCCGCCCAGTGCTCGGTCACCCGCGCCATCAGCTCGCGCCGCGAGGACCGCACCTCCTCCAGGCGGGCCAGCCCGCGCGCGGACAGCGCGAGGACCACGGCCCGACCGTCCTCGGGGTGCGAGGTCCGCTTGACGAGGCCGCTGTCGACGAGCGGGGCGACCTGCCGGGTGACCGTGGAGGAGTCGATGCCCATCCCGCCGGCCAGCGCCTTGACGCCCATCGGGCCTTCCAGGTCGAGCCGGTTCAGGAGCAGGTACGCGGCGCGGTCCATCGAGTTGCGCGCCTGGCCGACGCCGCCGAGGCGGGTCTGCTCGGCCCGGCGGGCGAACACCGCGACCTGGTGCTGGAGCGAGTCGAGGAGACCGGCTCCGGCGGGCGCTTCGGCCGCCGTGGGCAGGTCGGAACGGGCCGGGATGGAGGGCATGGCCGTGGGCTCTCTTCGCGTGGGGCCGACAAGGATGGGGGACAGAGTACGCGGCCGTGCGGCGGCCCGTACGCCGCGTACGAGAACTGGTGCGGCCCATCGGTCCGGTCGCCCGGGGGTCGTCCCGGATGGCGAGATCTCGCCCCTGCCCGCGTGGACTCCGGGGTTCGCCGGGGCGGGCCGGGCCGGTCGTCCACCCGTCGGTCGTCCCTGCGCCGTGACCTGCGGGGGCTGCGAGACTGGCGGTATGAACTACCGCGTGCCCCAGCCCGTCCCCCAGGTCATCCTCGACGACGTCCGGGGGGCCCAGAAGATGCTGTCGGGGGTTTCTCGGGTCACGCCGATGGAAGGCAGCCGGCACCTCTCCTCCCTCACCGGTTCCCCGGTCCACCTCAAGTGCGAGAACCTCCAGCGGACCGGCTCCTTCAAGCTGCGCGGCGCGTACGTGCGCATCGCCGGCCTGCGCCCCGAACAGCGGGCGGCCGGCGTGGTCGCGGCGAGCGCCGGCAACCACGCGCAGGGCGTGGCGCTGGCCTCCTCGCTCCTCGGGGTCCGCTCCACGGTGTTCATGCCGGTCGGGGCGCCGCTGCCCAAGGTGGCCGCGACCCAGGAGTACGGCGCCGAGGTCCGGCTGCACGGCGAGGTCGTCGACGAGACCCTCGCCGCCGCCCAGGAGTACGCGGACCGCACCGGCGCGGAGTTCATCCACCCCTTCGACCACCGCGACATCATCGCCGGCCAGGGCACGGTGGGCCTGGAGATCCTGGAGCAGTGCCCCGAGGTCCGGACGATCCTCGTCGGCATCGGCGGCGGCGGGCTCGCCGCGGGCATCGCCGTCGCGGTGAAGGCGCTGCGCCCGGACGTCAGGGTCATCGGCGTGCAGGCGGCGGGCGCGGCCGCCTACCCGCCCTCGCTGAAGGTCGGCCACCCGGTGTCGGTGGACAACCCGAGCACGATGGCGGACGGCATCAAGGTGGGCCGCCCCGGCGACGTCCCGTTCAAAATCATTGGCGAGCTGCTCGACGACGTGCGTACGGTCTCCGAGGACGCGCTCTCCAGCGCCCTGCTGCTGTGCATGGAGCGGGCGAAGCTGGTCGTCGAGCCGGCCGGGTGCAGCCCGGTGGCGGCGCTGCTGAGCGAGCCCGAACGGTACGGCGACGGCCCCGTGGTCGCCGTGCTGTCCGGAGGGAACGTCGACCCGCTGCTGCTCCAGCGGATCCTGCGGCACGGCATGGCCGCCGCGGGCCGTTACCTGTCGCTGCGGCTGCGGGTCACCGACCGTCCGGGCGCGCTGGCGGCCCTGCTCGGGGTACTGTCCGCGCTGGACGCGAACGTGCTGGACGTCAGCCACGTGCGCACCGACCCGCGGCTCGGGCTCACCGAGGTCGAGGTGGAACTCCACCTGGAGACCAAGGGGCCGAAGCACTGTGCGGAGGTGGCCCGTTCCCTGCACGGTGCGGGGTACGCGGTCATCGGCTGAGCGCGGGGGAGGAGCCGGCGGTGGTTCCGAGAAAAGCATGGCGGAACGCGATATAACGCGATAGCGTGACGGCCGTCGGGCGCTGCCCGTCCGACGCCACCTTGAATTTGTGCAGGAAAGTCCTGATTCTTCGGGCCCCGAAACCATCCGGCCCGAATCGCTCTGGGAGAATCCGTATGCCAGGCGCCATCTATGCCGAAGGACTCGTCAAGACCTTCGGCGACGTAAGGGCTCTGGACGGCGTGGACCTCGATGTCCCCGAAGGCACCGTGCTGGGGCTCCTCGGCCCCAACGGCGCGGGCAAGACCACCACCGTCCGTGTCCTGACCACCCTCCTCCAGCCCGACAGCGGCCGGGCCGTCGTCGCCGGGATCGACGTCCTCAAGCAGCCCAACGAAGTCCGCCGGGCCATCGGCCTGTCCGGCCAGTTCGCCGCCGTCGACGAGTACCTGACCGGCCGCGAGAACCTCAACATGGTGGGCCGGCTCTACCAGATGACGGCGAAGGCCGCGAAGGCCCGGGCCGACGAACTGCTCGAACGCTTCAACCTCGCCGACGCCGCCGACCGCACCGCCAAGACCTACTCCGGCGGCATGCGCAGGCGACTCGACCTCGCCGCGGCCCTCGTCGTCAGCCCGCCCGTGATGTTCATGGACGAGCCGACCACCGGACTCGACCCGCGCAACCGCCAGCAACTGTGGGGGATCATCCAGGAACTGGTCGCCGCCGGCACCACCCTGCTGCTCACCACGCAGTACCTGGAGGAGGCCGACCACCTCGCGCACGACATCTGTGTGGTGGACCACGGCAAGGTCATCGCCCGCGGCACCTCCGACCAGCTCAAGGCCCGTACGGGCGGCGAACGCGTCGAGGTCGTCGTCCACGACCGCGCCCACATCACCACCGCCCGCGAGGTCCTCGCGGGCTTCGGCAAGGGCGAGGCCACGGTCGAGGAGCACACCCGCAAGCTGACCGTGCCCGTCGCGGGCGGCGCCAAGCTGCTCGCCGAGGTCATCCGTGAACTCGACGGCCGCGGCATCGAGATCGACGACATCGGCCTGCGCCGCCCCACCCTCGACGACGTGTTCATCTCCCTGACCGGCCACGCGGCCGAACTGGCGGCGGAGGAGAACGGCGAGGCGCCCGCCACCGGCAAGGGCGACGCCCAGGGCAAGGGCCGCACGGCGCGTAAGGAGACGGCGAAGTGACCCTCACCTCCCCGACCCCGGGCACCTCCCCGGCCCCGGAGATCGCCGCACCCCGGCCGCGGGGCGGCATCGTCCAGGGGGTCAACGACTCCCTGGTGATCGCCAAGCGGAACCTCATCCGCATGTCCCGGATCCCCGAGATGATCATCTTTGGCGTGATCCAGCCGGTCATGTTCGTCGTGCTGTTCAGCTACGTGTTCGGCGGCTCCATCAGCGTCGGCGGCAGCACCTCCCCGTCGGACTACCGCGAGTTCCTGATGGCGGGCATCTTCGCCCAGACCGTCACCTTCGCCACGGCCGGCGCGGGCGCGGGCATCGCCGACGACATGCACAAGGGCCTGATCGACCGGTTCCGCTCGCTGCCCATGGCCCGCGGCGCGGTCCTCACCGGACGCACCCTCGCCGACCTCGTCCAGACCACGCTCACCCTCGTCGTCCTGGCGGTCGTGGCCCTGCTCGTCGGCTGGCGCACCCACACCAGCATCGGCGAGGTCCTCGGCGGCTTCGCCCTGCTGCTCCTGCTCGGCTACGCCTTCTCCTGGATCGGCGCCCTGATCGGCCTGTCGGTCCGCACGCCGGAGGCGGCCACCTCGGGCGGGCTGATCTGGCTCTTCCCGTTGACGTTCATCTCGAACGCCTTCGTCCCCTCCGACAACATGCCGACGTTCCTGCGGCACATCGCGGAGTGGAACCCCTTCAGCGCCACCGTCCAGGCGTCCCGGGAACTCTTCGGCAACCTGCCGGAGGGCTACCCCGTCGCGGACGCCTGGCCGATGCAGCACCCCGTGTGGGCGTCGATCATCTGGTCGGTGCTGATCATCGTGGTCTTCCGCACCCTCGCGGTCCGCAAGTACCGCTCGGCCACCGTCTGAGACCCCCCCCGCACGTGCGGGAGCCCCCGTCCGGAGCGGTCCGGACGGGGGCTCCCGCGCGCGTGCGCGTAAGGAGGGATCAGCCGTTGAAGGGCTTGACGGCCAGGATCTTGACGGTCGCCTGCTTGCCGTTCGGCAGCTCGTACCGGGCGTCCTCGCCGATCTTCTTGCCGTTCACGCCGCTGCCCAGCGGGGACTGCGGGGAGTAGGTCTCGAAGTCCGACGACGCGTACTCGCGGGAGGCGAGGAGGAACTCCAGGGTGTCGTCCTCGTCGCCGTCGAAGGCGATCGTGATCAGGGTGCCGGGGGCGGCCACGCCGTCGGACGCGGGCGCGGTGCCGACCTTCGCCTTCTCCAGGAGCTGCGTGAGCTGACGCACCCGGAGCTCCTGCTTGCCCTGCTCCTCCTTGGCCGCGTGGTAACCGCCGTTCTCGCGCAGGTCGCCCTCCTCGCGGGCGGCGGCGATCTTCGTGGCGATCTCCGTGCGTGCGGGACCAGAGAGGTAGTCCAGCTCGGCCTTCAGCTGGTCATACGCCGCCTGCGTCAGCCAGGTGACGTTATCGCTCGTCTGGGTCACGGGTGCTCCTCGTCGGTACAGGGGAATGCGAAGCCGCCGGCGGCGGGCGAAACCACGAGCCTAACAATTCGGGAAGAAAAGGGGGAGGACACCCGGTGAGTGAAGTGTGTCATCGCGTTCCGGATACCCGCCGGGCAGCCGGTCCCGAAGGAGGCGTCGTTCGAGCGGTCCGGGGTCAGCCGACCGGGGACGCGGCGCTCTGACAGCCGACCAGTTCGACGGCGGTCGCACGCCCGGTCGTCCTCAGCGTGACGACCTCGTCCACGCGCGTGTCGCGCTGCGCGAAAGTGAAGTCGGCGCGGCCGACCTCACCGTGCTGCTCGTCCTGGGAACTGAGGGTGCAGACACCGGTCACCGAGGCGTCCTTGCGGACCTCCAGGTGCACCTTGACCTCGGTGTCCGACAGGATCTGGAACTTGATCATCTCGCCGCTGACGCTCTGACCGCCGACGTAGTCCCAGCCGATCCAGCCGACCACGCCCAGCAGGACCACGCCCAGTACCGACCCGACCACCTTGAGCCTGCGGTCCGCACGCTCGTCCTCGGACCGGCCGTACCGGCCTTCGGGGAGCCCTTCGCGCACCGCGCTCATGATCGTTCCTCTCAGTGGGGAGGGTGAGGCACCCGTTGGAATTTTCCGACCCCCCGTTCGGTCACTATAGAAGCCGACCGTCGCGCCGAATCACAGAGGATCCCGCCTTGACCGAGCAGCTCCGACTGATGGCCGTCCACGCCCACCCCGACGACGAGTCGAGCAAGGGCGCGGCCACCATGGCCAAGTACGTCTCCGAGGGGGTGCCCGTCCTCGTCGTGACCTGCACCGGCGGCGAGCGCGGCTCCGTCCTGAACCCCAAGCTCCAGGGCGACAAGTACATCGAGGAGAACATCCACGAGGTGCGCGCCAAGGAGATGGACGAGGCCCGCGAGATCCTCGGCATCGACCAGGAATGGCTCGGCTACGTCGACTCCGGCCTTCCCGAGGGCGACCCGCTGCCGCCGCTGCCCGAGGGCTGCTTCGCCCTCGCGGACGTGGAGGAGGCCGCCGGCGAGCTGGTGAAGAAGATCCGCGCCTTCAAGCCGCAGGTCATCACCACCTACGACGAGAACGGTGGCTACCCGCACCCCGACCACATCATGACCCACAAGATCACGATGGTGGCCTTCGACGGCGCGGCCGACACCGAGAAGTTCCCGGAGGCCGAGTACGGCGTCGCCTACCAGCCGCAGAAGCTCTACTACAACCAGGGCTTCAACAAGCCGCGCACCGTCGCCCTCCACGAGGCGCTCCTCGCGCGCGGCCTGGAGTCGCCGTACGGGGAGTGGCTGGAGCGCTGGAAGGAGTTCGAGCGCACCGAGCGGACCCTGACCACGCACGTGCCCTGCGCGGACTTCTTCGAGATCCGTGACAAGGCCCTCATCGCGCACGCCACCCAGATCGACCCGGACGGCGGCTGGTTCCGCGTTCCGATGGAGCTCCAGCGGGAGGTCTGGCCCACCGAGGAGTACGAGCTGGCGAAGTCGCTCGTGGACACCTCCCTCCCCGAGTCCGACCTCTTCGCGGGCATCCGGGAGAATGCGTAGCTATGAGCGCTACGCAGTCAGCCCTGACCCAGCTCCTCCCCCTGGCCGGCGACACCTTCGACAAGAACAAGGTGACCCCCGGAATCCTGGGCTTCATCGTGTTCGCGGCCCTCGCCCTCGGCGTGTGGTTCCTGATGAAGTCGATGACCCGGCACATGGGGCGGGTGGACTTCCAGGAAGCCCCGGAGCCGGCCGCCGCGGGCCCGAAGGGCGCGCGGACGGCAGCCACCCCGGACAGCACCGGCTGACACCCCGCACGCGAACGCCGCCCCGCCCGGAGGACCGGTGGGGCGGCGCTTCCCCGGCGGGGTGACGCCGCTGGGGTCGTGCGTACGGGCCGGGGCGGGCCGGTGGGGGCCCGGCCCGCACGTGGGCGTACGGATCCGGACCCCCTCGCGGGAGCCGGTCGGACCGGCCCACCTCCGCGTACGGACCCGCTCGCGCCCGTCGGGGCGCGGGACGGGTTCCGCCCACTCCCGCGGGGGCGCGGTACCGGTTCCGCTCAGGCCCGCGGTGGGACCGGGACCCCCATGACCTCGCGCGAGCGCAGGCTCGGGACCATGCCCAGCCGCCACGCCTGCCAGCCCTCCGTCGGGTCCACGCCCCGGCCCAGGATCACCCCGTACGTCTCCAGGCAGTCGTCCAGCCTGCCGTCGCGCAGCGGATGCGGGGCCGCCACCAGCCGGGACAGCTCGGCCCGCGCCTCGTCCGGGGCGGCGGGGTCCGCGTACGGCAGCAGCGTGCACCGCAGGAAGCGGGCCCAGTCCTCGCCGCGCAGGTCCCCGTACGAGACGAACAGCCGCGCCGCCTCCTCGCACAGGCCGAGCGCCTGTGGGATCCGGCCGTTGCCCGCGTCCACCACCGCCAGCTCCAGGCAGGTCCACGCCTCGCCGTGGGCGAGCCCGATGCGTCGGAAATCGGCCCGCGCGTCCACCAGCAGCTGACGGGCGAAGCCGGAGTTGCGCAGGTTCCCCGTCTGCGCCGCCCGCTGGTCGCGGGTGACCCGGCCCGAGTGGTGGCGGGCGTGCGCCAGCCCGTACACGTCCCGCATCCGCGAGAACATCGTCCGCGCCCGCTCCAGCTCCCGGACCGCCCGGTCCCGCTCGCCGCCCTCCTCCAACGCCTGCCCGAGGTAGTACAGCGTCCATGCCTCCCCGCGCGTGTCCTCCGCCAGCCGGTGCCGGCCCAGCGCGTCGCGCAGCCGCTCCTGCGCCGGACCGGGATCGCCGCCGACCACCCGGGCCCGACCCAGCTGGGTCAGCGCCCAGGCCCGGCCCCGGTCGTCGCGGGTGCGCCCGTACAGGTCCAGGGCCCGGTTCAACTCCGTCTCGGCCCGCGGCACGTCCCCGAGCCGCAGGTGGACCTGGCCCAACTGGAAGTGCGCCCACGCCTCGCCGTGCACGCTCTCGTTCTCCCGGTGCAGCACCAGCGAGCGCTCCAGCAGCGCCAGGGCCTCCGCCAGGTGCGCCCGGTCGCGTTCGACCGCCGCCAGCGCGTGCAGGCCCCACGCCCGGTCGCCCGCCAGCTCCGGCGCCTCCTGCAGGGCCAGCGCCTCCCGGATGCGGGTCGCCGCCTCCGGCAGGTTGCCCTGGTGGTGCAGGGTGATCCCGAGCGAGACCAGGGCCATCCCGGCGCCCGCCTCCTGCCGGGCCTCCCGGTACTGGTCGACCAGCGAGGTCAGCGTCGTGCGCGACTTGTCCAGCTCGCCGAGCTGACGCGCCGCGATACCGGTGCGCCACTGCACCGAACGCGCCATCCGCTCCTCGTCCACGGCCCGCGTCAGCTCGTTGATCTCCCCGAGCCGGTACAGGTCCCCGCGCAAGAGGCAGAAGTCGCAGAGCGCGCCCAGCAGGTCCAGCACCGTCTGCTGGTCGACGCCCTCCGCGTGCCGCAGGGCCGCCGTGATGAAGCTCGACTCCTCGTCCAGCCAGCGCAGCGCCGCGTCGAGGGAGGCGAAGCCGTGCCCGCCGAAGTGGTTCGCCCGCGTCGACATCTTCCCGTCGACCATCCGGATCACCGAGTCCGCGAGCTGCGCGTAGTCCCGGATCAGCCTCTCCTGGGCGGCCGCCGCCTCCGCCCGGTCCTCGTCCGCCGCCAGCCGCGCCGCCGCGAACGCGCGCACCGCGTCGTGCATCCGGTACCGCTCCCCGCGTACGAGGTCCAGCAGGCCCGCCTGCGCCAGGTCGCTCAGCAGCCGACCGGCCTCCGCCCGGTCCGAGCCCGTCAGCGCCGCCGCCGCGGACGCGCCGAGCGAGGCCCGTCCGGCCAGCGTGAGGCGCCGCAGCAACCGGCGCCGCTCCTGCGGCAGCCGTGCGTAGGCCAGGTCCAGGGCGTGCTCCAACGAACCGTCCCCGCTGTCGGAGGCCCGCGCCGCCCCCAGCGGGGCCAGCACGCGCAGCGCGAGCGGCAGCCCGGCCCCCAGTTCCAGCAGCCCGGCCTCCGCCTCCGGAGCCGGCGCGGCCTCGCCCGCCGCCCGCGCCCCCTCCCGCAGCACCTGCGCCGCCTCCGGCGGCGCCAGCCGCCCCACCGGCAGCTGGTGCACCCAGGCCGACAGGTCCGCGGGCAGCTCCAGCGGCTCCCGCGCCGTGACCAGCACCAGGCTCTCGGAGCGCTCGGGCACGAGCGTGCGCACCTGCGCCGCGTCCACCGCGTCGTCCAGCACCACCGTCACCGGGAGCCCGCGCAGGTGCTGGTGGTACAACTCGCCGAGCCGGCGCACCTGCTGGTCCGCCGACGCCCCTTCGCGGAACAGCAGCTGCTCGCGCGGGGCGCCGAGCCGGTTCAGCAGGTGCAGCAGCGCCTCCCGGGTGGGCAGCGGGGTCTCCGGCGCCGCCGACCCGCCCCGCAGGTCCACCAGGCACGCGCCGCGGAACTGGTCCCGCAGCGCGTGCGCCGCCCGCAGCGCCAGGGAGGTGCGGCCGGAGCCGGGCTCGCCGTGCAGGACCACGACCACCGGCCGGGTCTCGGTGCTGGCCCGGGCCGCCTGTACCCACTGCGCGATCCGGGTCAGCTCCGCCCGCCGGCCCGTGAACAGGGCGCCGGAGTCGGGGAGCTGCCCGAACGACTGCTCCAACATGCCGCGCCGCCGCGCCTCCGCGCTGCGGTCCGTACCGCGCAGCGGGGCGAGCCCGCCGCCGGAGGCCTGCTTGCCGATGGCCGCCGCGCCACCGGACCCGGCTCCCGGGCCCGGCGCGGGCCGGGGAGAGGCGCCGTTCGTGCCGGATCCCGCTCCCGGCCCCGATCCCGACGCCGGCCTGCCCGCCGTTCCGCCGCGCGCGGGGACCCGTACGGCCGCCGCCGCGGTGCGCTCCCGCTCCAGGAACGGCCGTACCCCGCGCACCTCCAGTGCCGACAGCCACTGGAGCCGCAGCTGCTCCGGCCCGCCCGGCCGGCCGGCGGCCCCGGCGCGCCGGTTCGCGGCCGGCAGGTGCAGCGCGGTCACCTTCGCCACGGTCGTGGCCGCCCCCGCGACGCCCACGACGATGCCCGCGCCGACCGCCGTACCGGCGTCGACACCGAACGCCAGGTCCGCGCCCGCCGCGGCGAGGGCGGCGACCGCCGTCACCAGCAGGGCCGTCGAGGTGTTCCCCCGTCGGAAGGCCTCCCCGAGGGACAGGTCCCCGGACGCCGCCTCGTCCAGCGCGAGCGCGTACGCCGCGTACTCCTCGGCCGCGGCCGCGGCCATCCCGTCCAGGGCCTTCAGGCCGCGTGCCAGCAGCGCCTCCTGATCGGCCGGTGGCAGGGCCGACCCCGCGACGCCGCGCCGGGCCTCCTCGTCGACGGCCCGGGCCAGCAGGCGTTCGGCCTCGACACGATGGCTGTCCCGCATCGGCATCCTCCTCGGAGAGCTCCGCAAACGTGCGCCAAGTGTCCTGCGGGACGATCCTGAAGGCGAGCGAATCTGAGCTAGTTCAGAGGGAGTTGGACCAGGACCGATCCCATCGCCGGGCAACCGCGTCCCTGTTGGTCCGCCGTGACGCCCTCCCGGAGGAGGAACCGCCCGCCCGGGGCGGCGAGCCCGTCCAGCCGAGGAGGTGACGCCGCCCGGGTCGCGAGGGGCCGCTCACCGCTCGCGCCTCCCTGGAGATCCACCACACACGCGCCGTGCGGAACGGACGGGGTGGCCCCGGCGGGACGGTCGACATGACGAACGCGAGGGTGTGGTGGGTCGAGAACTGGCCGGATGTCGCCGGCCCCGAGCGCCGCGGGCAGGGGCGCCCGGGGCTCCGCCGCCCGCCCCCACCCCGTCGGGCGCCCCGCGCCGCGGGTCCTCGAACATCCTTCGCCGCCGGCGAGGGCGCCGCCCCCAATCGTCCGAGTCGCCCCGCTGTAAAGAATCCGTTCGGATGGCCGAAAAAAGTCGTCGGTTCTGCCGCATTACAGGGCCTGTGTTATGCGGCAATAGCCGGGCAATTGTGCTTGACGAGTTCTTGAAGGTCTGCTTAAGGTCGGTCCGCAACGTCGAAGTTGCAAACGTTGTGCAGCGCGTTCATTCAGAGCGGGCGACGGGGGTGGCAACGTTCAATATGCCGATACCATTCGCTCGCATGATCACCGACGAAAGGTTAGGGAAATGCGATCTGAAATGACTCTTACGGGTTCCAATTCCGCTGAGGCTCTGGCGGCGCAGGACTTCGCCAACGCCGTTCTCGGCGCGGCGGCCCCGGGCTTCCACGCGGACTGCGAGACGCCGGCCATGGCCACACCGGCCACGCCGACCGTTGCCCAGTTCGTGATCCAGGGCAGCACGATCTGCCTGGTCTGCTGACCCAGGACTGAGACTGCCGCCGGAGAGGCCCGTCGCAACCGGGCCTCTCCGGCGCGCGGTCCAGAGTACTCACGACGGCGGCCAGGCATGCGACGGGGGAGACGGACAATCCGGTGAAATGGAAGTGGTGGGGGCAGTACGCCTCGAATGCGACAGCCGCCCAGGAAGCGGCCGATCGCGTATTTCTTCCGATAGCGATCGGTCAGGCTCTGGCAGCCGCGGAGACCTTGTTTCTCCGTGAGGAATTCGAAGAGGACGGATATCTGAGGGGCACATCGGCCCGGCAGTATCCGGCAGGCACATTGCGGCACCGAATAGGCCGTGTAATCGACCATCCGCGGACTCCCCGCGTGCTCGCGGGTGTGACCCTCGCCGCATCGGCGGGCCTGGCGCTCGCCCGCGGAAACCGGAAGGCCCAGATCGCCGCCGCGGCGGTCATCGGGACGTGCAACCGGCTGAGCGAGATCCGCACCCCCTACGGGCGGGACGGCGCGGACCAGATGACGGCCGTCATCACCCAGTACCGCGCCCTCACCGGGCTGATTCCCGACCAGCGGCTCTCCGACGACCTCTTCCTGCGCGCGGTCAACTTCCAGGCCGGGCTGAGCTACGCGGTCTCGGGAATCTCCAAGGCCTTCGGCAGCAGTTGGGTCCAGGGCGACGCCCTGCTCGAAGTCCTTCAGACGGAGGCGTACGGCCGGGGACCCGCCGCGGCGATCCTGCGCGAGCACCCGCGACTGTGCCGGGCCCTGACCGTCGCGACGGTGGTGTGGGAGACGTCCTTCCCGCTCATCTACCTGTTGCCGCGCAAGCGGGCCTCCCACGCGCTCATGGCCGTCAAGGCCTTCCACGTCGGTGTGGCGGCCGCCATGGAACTGCCGCGCTTCGTCTGGGGGTTCTTCGGGTCCCACGGAGCCGTCGGCTACGTCCTGGACACCCGCGGCGCCCCCCGGACGTTCGAGAAGGCCGTGTTCGCCGTCGCCGGCGGCGCCGTCCTCACGAGCGCGCTGATCGCACGCGAGAAGCGCCGGGTCGCCGAGCAGCGCCGGCTCGGCCCCAAGGGCGCAGCACGGCTCCGCCACGCCGACGGCGAGGTCGAGTACCGGGTGGACCGTCCCGCGGAGGGGACCCCCTCCCGCGCGGTGATCGTCCTGGAGTGCGGCCTCGGGCAGTCCTTCGAATCGTGGGAGTGGGTCGCGCGGAGCCTGGCCGAGCACCACACGGTCATCCGCTACCACCGCTCCGGATACGGCCTCACGACCTCCCGCGCGGAGAACGGCGACCTCCTCGCCGCCGTGCTCGACGAGGTCGGCGTCGAGGGCGGGATCGTGGTGGCCACCCACTCGATCGGATCGCTGAGCGCCGCCTCCTACCTGGGCGAGGGGCCCCTCGCCGGCCGTGTCGACAAGCTGATCGTCGTCGACGGCACCGACCCGGTGCTGCTGGACGAGGACCGCACGGACCGCCGGCGGCTCGGCCGGTTCCTCCAGGCGCAGGTCTACACGCTCGTGGCGGCGCTCACCGGGATCTACGAGTGGGCTCCCAACGCGGTGGAGCGGCAGGCGGGCTACACGCCCGACGTCCAGTACAGCCACGTGCAGTTCGTGTTCTCGCCGAGGAACATCGTCAACTCGGTCCGCGAGTACCGCCGCATGGGGACCGAGGGGGCCGTGGAGCGTCTCGGCGCGGTCGAATCGGTCCTGGTCGTCGCCTCGGACGAGTACGCCGAGCAGCAGGCGGTGCTGGCCGAGAAGCTCGGGGCGAAGTTCGAGGTGGTGCGCGGCTCGGCGCACCGGTCGATCATCGGGTACCGGGAGCACGCCGAACAGGTCGAGGGCGCTATCAGAAGGTTCATGGATGCTTACTGACCGGATCAAGGGCGGGGCGACCACCGTCGCGGTCGGGGCGCTCGCGGCGCACCTGGTGGCGACCGTGCTGCAGAACACCCCCGACTCGTACAACCAGGACATGCGCACGTTCACGGGCGGCTGGCCCATCCCCGGCTGGCGGTTCTTCGCACCGAACCCGGGCGTGCAGAACGTGCACCTGCTGGTGCGGGAGACCACCGACGAGGGTTCGACTCCGTGGCGCGACGTGACCCCCGTCGTACCGCACGGGTGGACGCAGGTGCTGTACAACCCGCGCAGCCGCGGCCCCAAGGCGCTCTTCGACGCCATGCAGCAGCTCTCCATCATGAGCGCGAACCAGGCCGACTTCTCGTGGGTCACCCGGAGCCTGCCGTACGAACTGGTGCTCGCGGCGAGCCGGGCCGCGGTGGCCGACGACGCCCGGGCGCTGCAGTTCCTGCTGATGAACGTGTTCCCCAGCGCGCCCGCGGACCAGCGGATGAAGCCGATCCTCACCTCCGAGTGGATCCCCCTGGGGACCGCCGCCCGCCCGGCGGGAGCCGTCGCGTGAACGTGGAGAAGTTCGAGGGGGCGGAGCTGCACGTCCATGTCACGGGCTCCATCAGCGCGGCGCTCGTGCCGTGGTGGATCCACTGGCTGCGCGAGTTGCAGCCGGAGCTGGTCGTGAACGTGTCGGTGACGCCCGCCGCGTCGCGGTTCGTGGCGGTCCGGGCGCTGCGCCACCTGGCCAACGGCGCCGTGTGGGTCGACTCGTGGGACGACCCGGACGTGCCGCCCGAGGTCAACTCGGGGAGGAGCGGCGCCTCCGAGTGCTTCCTCGTCTTCCCCGCCACGCTGGACACCGTCATGCGCCTGGCGCAGGGGCGCGCGGACTCGCCCGCCCTCATGATGCTCCAGCTGACCGGCGCGCCCCTCGTGATCGCGGACACCTTCCCGGGGTCCAACGAGATCGTCGAGGACAACGTGCGGACCCTCAAGCTCCGCCCGAACGTCGCGTTCGCGCCGCGGGTCAGTGGTGTGCGCGCGAGCAACCGGCAGACGGCCGAGGTGGGTTTCAACCTGCCGGGTGCCCTCGCCGTGGCCAACAGGATGCGGAAGGAAGGGCGTTCCGGTGAGTGATCCGAGCGTGTACGACGAGACGGCGATCGAGGCGTACGACCTGGTGTCGTCGATGCTCTCCCCGGGGGCCGGGCTGGTGGCCTGGGTGTCGTCCCACCGGCCCCTGGACGGGAAGAGCGTCCTGGACCTGGGGTGCGGCACGGGCGTGTCCTCGTTCGCGCTCGCCGAGGCCGGGGCGCGGGTCGTGGCGGTCGACGCCTCGCGGCCGTCCCTGGACGTGCTGGAGAAGAAGCGTCTCGACCGCGAGGTCGAGGCGGTGGAGGGCGACTTCCGCGCACTTCGGTTCGACTCCACGTTCGACGTCGTCACGATGTCCCGGAACACCTTCTTCCTCGCCCAGGAGCAGGAGGACAAGATCGAGCTCCTGCGGGGCATCGCCCGGCACCTGAAGCCGGGCGGCGCGGCCTTCCTGGACTGCACCGACCCCGCCGAGTTCCAGCGCACGGGCGGCGACGCGCACTCGGTCACCTACCCGCTGGGCCGGGACCGGATGTTGACGGTGACGCAGACCGCGGACCGCGCCGCCCAGCAGATCCTGAGCATCTTCCTGGTCCAGGGGGCGTCGACCCTCACCGCGTTCCACGAGCAGGCCACCTGGGCTACGCTGGCGGAGATCCGCCTGATGGCGCGGATCGCGGGTCTGGAAGTGACGGGCGTCAACGGGTCGTACGCGGGAGAGCCGTACACCGCGCGCTCGCGGGAGATGCTGGTCGTACTGGAGCGGCAGTGAGCGAAGTGCCGGCGATCGCCGCGGAGGGTGCCACGGTCGTCCTGGACGGGACCACCCTCCTCGCCCCGACCACGTTCGAGGTGATGCCCGGCGCGTTCTGGTGCCTCACCGGAGGCAACGGCTCCGGGAAGACGACGCTCCTGCGGGCCTTCCTGGGGAGCCGCAGGCTGACGGACGGTGCCGTCCTCGTGTGCGGCGAGACCGTCGACATGGCCAGGCCCCGGCACCGGCGTCTGGTGGCCTCGCTCGTCGAACCGATCCCCGTCGCCCGTGACATGACGCTCCGCGAACAGGTGACCCTGGTCGCCGCCTCCTGGTTCGGCAACACCACGGAGACCGCCGAACGCGCCGACGAGATCATCGGGCGGCTCGGGCTCAGCGCGCTGGGCACCCGCTTCCCCTCCCAGCTCTCCTCCGGCCAGCTCCAGCTCTTCAACCTCGCGCTGACCCTGGTCCGCCCGGCCGACGTCGTCCTGCTCGACGAACCCGAGCGGCACCTCGACACCGATCGTGTCGACCTCGTCGCCGCCCTGCTCGCCGAACGGGCGGAGCAGGGGACGTCGTTCCTGGTCGCCACCCATGAGGCCGCCGTGGTGGAGGCCTGCGACGGCGTCATGGAGCTGGGATGACCATGGACAGCATCAACGCCGTCGAGGCCGACCCCAGGGACCGCGTCCACGCCGTGCGACACCGGTACGCCCACCGCGGCGACCGCGCCACCGTGCAGGACTGGGCGTACACCGTCTACCTCGGCGTCATCCTCAGCGCCGTCTACGTGGCGCCCGTCGTCTACCTGGTGCGCACCACGGCGGCGCTCGTCCCGCTGCCGTCCGCCGAGGCGGTGACGTCCGTGGCCTGCCTGGTCGCGGCGGCGGTGGTCTGGGGCGCCCAGCTCACCGGCCGGTTCTGGGGACCGCTGGTGCTCAAGCCGTTCCTGCTGCACGTGTTCATGTCGACGGACCTGTCCCCGACGCACTACCTCGCGGCGATCGCCCGCCGCCGACTCGCCTACGCGGGACTCGGCACGGTCCTGGTCGTCTGCACGGCGGCGTTCCTGGCGACCGACCTGCTCGACGACCCGGGAAGCCCACTGCTGCCGCAGTCCCTGGCCGTCGCGGTCGGCATCGGCGCCGCCGCCCCCGTGGCCTGGCTGTGGGGCCAGGTCCGCACGGTGCGCGAGAACGTCCTGTTCGCCGCCGCCGTGGCCGTCGCGGCGGCAGGCGTGGCCCTGCTCGGCCGCTCCGCCCTCGTGGGCGGGGGCGGGCCGTGGCTCGTCACCGGTGTGCTCGTGGTCGCGGCCTTCCTGCTCGGCCGGTCCGCGTTCCGGGCCGTCCGTACGGTCGATCTCGCCCGGCTCGCCCGGGAGTCGGCGCGTGCCGCCGAGGCCCAGACCTTCGCCTGGACCGGCACGCTCCACCACGCGCTCGATCTGTACCGCCCCCAGCCGAGCGGGCTCACGTCCGCCCTGACGCGCCCGGACGGGCGGCTGCGCGGCCACCTCGCCCAAGGGGCGGTCCGCGCGGTCCGCACCCGGGGCCGCGCGCTCGCGGCGGCGGTGTTCCTGCCGACCGGCGGCGTCCTGCTGGCCCTCGGGGTCGCCGAGCCGGACGCCCGGCTGGCGACACTGTCCTGGACGACGGGCGCGGTCGGCGTGTACCTGGGGTCCGGCTGGGTCGGCGAGAGCTGGCGCGGGCTGCGCGACGAGCTGACCCTGGCCCCGTTGCTCGGCGAGTGGTGGGGCGGGGTGCTCGCCCGCACCCTGGCCTGGCCGGTCGTCGCCGTGGTGGTCCCGGTGGGGCTCTCGGGCGCCGTCACCGTCCTGACCCGGTGGCCGCTCCAGGACGGACCGGTCGACGCGGTGCTGCTCACGACCGGGTCGGTGGTGCTCGCGCTGGGTGCCAGGTTCCTGCGCGAGATGAAGATGAACCTGCCCGTCGAGCTGCTGCTGCCCATCATCACGCCGCTGGGCGACCTCTCCGCCCTCCGCGTCTTCGTCTGGCAGTTCGACGGTCTCGTCGTCGTCCTGCTCGGCGTCCTCGTGATGAACGGGATGCCGTCCGCGTCGGGCGCCGCCCTGCTCGCGCTGGTCGCGGCCGCCTGCTGCGTCCGGTCGGGCCTGCGCCGCACCGGGTGGCCCCTCCGCCCCTTCGCCACCCGCCTCGGCCGGGTCTAAGGCGGACCGGCCGGCGGCAGGGGTCCCGCGGGACTCCGGGGCGGCAGGGCAGGATGGACACATGGCGAATCGACTGGCCCATGAGACCTCCCCGTACCTCCTTCAGCACGCCGACAACCCGGTCGACTGGTGGCCGTGGTCGCCCGAGGCGTTCGAGGAGGCCCGGCGCCGCGACGTCCCCGTGTTCCTGAGCGTGGGGTACAGCTCCTGCCACTGGTGTCACGTGATGGCGCACGAGTCCTTCGAGGACGAGCCGACCGCCGCCTACATGAACGAGCACTTCGTGAACGTCAAGGTCGAC
The DNA here is from genome assembly GCF_055574495.1 of Streptomyces sp. NPDC029836. Classification (NCBI taxonomy): domain Bacteria; kingdom Bacillati; phylum Actinomycetota; class Actinomycetes; order Kitasatosporales; family Streptomycetaceae; genus Streptomyces; species Streptomyces sp. NPDC029836. Next base: position 127,512 of record NZ_JBVHZI010000005.1, read on the forward strand.
CGGGAGGAGCGCCCCGACGTCGACTCCGTCTACATGGAAGCCGTGCAGGCGGCCACCGGGCAGGGCGGCTGGCCGATGTCCGTCTTCATGACCGCCGACGGCGAGCCCTTCTACTTCGGCACCTACTTCCCGCCCGAGCCCCGCCACGGCATGGCCTCCTTCATGCAGGTCCTCGAAGGGGTGCGGGCCGCCTGGACCGGCCGGCGCGGCGAGGTCGCCGAGGTGGCCCGGAAGATCACCCGCGACCTGGCCGAACGCGAGCTCGGATCGGGCGCCGGAGCGGGGCTGCCGACCGCCGAGTCCCAGGCCAACGCCCTGCTCCAGCTCTCCCGCGACTACGACCCGGCGAGCGGCTGGTTCGGCGGCGGCGACACGAAGTTCCCGGCCGGCATGGTCGTCGAGTTCCTCCTGCGCCACCACGCCCGCACCGGCTCCGACGGCGCCCGCGAGATGGCCGAGGGCACCTGCGAGGCCATGGCGCGCTGCAGCCTCTTCGACCAGGTGGGAGGCGGCTTCCACCGCTACGTGCTGCGCCCGCGGCCGGGCGCCGAGTTGGTCCCGCACTTCGAGAAGATGCTCTACGACAACGCCCTGCTGTGCCGGGCGTACGCGCACCTGTGGCGCAGCACGGCATCCGAACCGGCCCGCCGCGTCGCGTTGGCGACCGCCGACTTCATGGTCCGCGAACTGCGCACCGACCAGGGCGGTTTCGCCTCGGCGCTGGACGCCGACAGCGCGGACCCGGTGACCGGCGAGCACGTCGAGGGCGCGTACTACGCCTGGACGCCGGCCCAACTGGTCGAGGTGCTCGGCGAGGAGGACGGGGCACTGGCGGCGGCCGTCTTCGGGGTGACCGAGGAGGGCACCTTCGAGCACGGGACCTCGGTCCTGCGGTTGCCGCAGGACGGTCCCGACGTGGACGCCGACCGGCTGACCGGCATCAAGGAGCGGCTGCTCGCCGCCCGTGCCGCGCGGCCCGCGCCCGGGCGGGACGACAAGGTCGTCGCCGCCTGGAACGGTCTGGCCGTCGCGGCCCTCGCCGAGTGCGGGGCGTACTTCGAGCGCCCGGACCTGATCGAACGGGCCACCGAGGCCGCCGACCTGCTCGTACGGGTCCACATGGACGGCAAGGCCCGGCTCGCGCGCACCAGCCGTGACGGGGAGGTCGGCCCGAGCGCCGGGGTGCTGGAGGACTACGGCGACGTCGCCGAGGGCTTCCTGACGCTGGCCGCCGTGACCGGCGAGGGGGTCTGGCTGGAGTTCGCCGGGTTCCTCGTCGACCTGGTGCTGGACCGGTTCACCGCCGAGGACGGCTCGCTCTACGACACCGCGCACGACGCCGAGCAGCTCATCCGGCGGCCCCAGGACCCCACCGACACGGCGGCGCCGTCCGGTTGGACCGCCGCCGCGGGGGCGCTGCTGTCGTACGCCGCGCACACCGGCTCGCAGGCGCACCGGACGGCGGCCGAGCGGGCGCTCGGGGTGGTGCACGCCCTCGGGCCGCGCGCCCCGCGTTTCATCGGGCACGGTCTGGCGGTCGCGGAGGCGCTCGTCGACGGGCCGCGCGAGGTGGCCGTCGTCGGACATCCGCAGGACGCGGCGCGGGCCGCGCTGCACCGGACGGCGTTGCTGGGGACGGCTCCCGGGGCGGTGGTGGCGACCGGTCTGCCGCTCCGGGCGGACGGCACCGGCGGGGAGTTCCCCCTTCTGGCCGAGCGCACCCTCGTGGACGACCTGGCGACGGCGTACGTGTGCCGGCACTTCGTCTGCGCGCGACCCACGACCGAACCGGGCGCGCTCGCGGAGCAGTTGGGCACGGTTCGACCCTGAAGCACCGGGGCCGACGTCCGCCGGGGTCCTCGCCGGTCAACGCGGCAAGCAGGACCCGGCCGGGCGGCCGGAGCGGCACCGACCACCTCGTCCGCTCGTCGTCCGTGGCGTCGCGACGCCACGGACCGGTCCACCGTGAAGGCTGCACGGGAGCACTCGACCGCGGTGGCCGTCTTCGGGACCGGAGAGGACCGCGTCGAGATCCGCCGCACCGACGCCGAGACCGGGAGCTGACGCACCATGAGCGAGGACCTGTGGCCCCCGCACGCCCTGGATGATCCGGAATCTCCGGCTCCGCAGCCCTCCGAACCCTCCGGGGACGGCGGCGTGACCGTGACCGTGATCATCCCGATCCGCGACGAGTCCGCCCACGTCGCCGAACTACTGGCCCGGCTCACCGCCGCCCTCCCCGCCCACCCGCCCCACGCGGTGCTGTTCGTCGCCGACTCCACCGACGACACCGCCGACACCGACGATTCCACCGACCGCACCGTCGCCGCCATCGAGAAGGCCGCCGCCGACTGCCCCTTCCCCGTCACCGTCCTGCGCCGCACGAGCCCGGACGGCGGGCTCGGCGGCGCCGTCGTCGCCGGGATCGGACGGGCCGCCTCCGACTGGATCGTCGTCATGGACGCCGACCTCCGGCACCCCCCGCACCTGGTTCCCGAACTCGTCGGTGCGGGCGAACGCACGGGCGCCGACCTCGTCGTCGCCGCCCGCCGGCTACCCGGCGGCGGCCGCGCCGGCGGCTACCGCGTCGCCGTCTCCCGGGGCGCCGGCCTGCTGGCCAAGGGCCTCTTCCCGCGCGCCCTGCGCGGCATCGGCGACCCCAGGAGCGGCTTCTTCGCGCTGCGCCGCACCGCCGTCACCGCCGCCGCCCCGTGCCCGCTCGGCCCCGGCGTCCTGCTGGAACTCGCCGTCCGCTGTCGCCCCGCGCGCCCCGCCGAGGTGCCGTTCGTATGCGAGGGCCGGTACGCGGGGGAGTCCAAGTCCGCCGTCCGCGAAGGCCTGCGCTTCCTCGCGCACCTGGCCGCCCTGCGCTCGGCGGCCCCCCTCGCCCGGATGATCGGCTTCGGCCTCATCGGACTCTCCGGGTTCGTCCCCAACCTGCTCGCTCTGTGGCTGCTGACCCACGCCGGCACGCACTACCTACCGGCCGAGATCATCGCCAACCAGGCCGGAGTCCTGTGGAACTTCGTCCTCATCGAGCAACTCCTCTTCCGCGACCGTCGGCACCGCCACTGGGCGGACCGGCTGGGCCGGTTCGCCCTCCTCGCCAACGCCGACCTGCTGCTGCGCATCCCGCTGATCGCGCTCTTCGTCGCCAAGCTCGGCCTGGAGGCCCTGCCGGCCACCGCGCTCGCCCTCGCCACCACCTTTGTCCTGCGCTTCGTCGCGACCGAGGCGCTCGTGTACCTGCCGCGCGGCCCCCGCGCGGCGCCCGCCACCAGGAGCTGAGCCGCAACGAGGGGACACCCCGCCCGCCGCACCCGTACGGAGCGACGGGGGCCCGGCCGCGTCACCGCGACCGGGTCCCCGTACGCGCCGCGCGTCAGTGCTGGTACGCCGCCATCGAGATGCCGACGTAGTGGGCGACGAAGGCGGCCAGGGTCAGGGAGTGGAAGACCTCGTGGAAGCCGAAGAAGCGGGGGGAGGGGTTGGGGCGCTTCATGCCGTAGATGACGCCGCCCACGCTGTAGAGCAGTCCGCCGACGATCACCAGGACGAGGACGGCGATCCCGCCGGTCCGCATGAAGTCCGGCAGGAAGAAGACCGCGGCCCAGCCCATCGCGATGTAGCAGGGGGTGTAGAGCCAGCGCGGGGCGCCGACCCAGAAGACGCGGAAGGCTATGCCGGCCGCCGCCGCGATCCACACCGCCCACAGCAGGGTCCGCCCGGTGGACGGCGGCAGCAGCAGGACGGTCAGCGGGGTGTAGGTGCCCGCGATGATCAGGAAGATGTTGGCGTGGTCGAGCCGGCGCAGGATGGCCTCGCCGCGCGGGCCCCACGTACCGCGGTGGTAGACGGCGCTGACGCCGAACAGCAGGCAGGCCGTGAGGATGTACACCCCGCAGGCCACCCGGGCCTCGGTCGTGTCGGTGAAGGTCATCAGCACCAGGCCCGCGACGATCACCGCGGGGAACATGCCCAGGTGCAGCCAACCGCGCAGCAGCGGCTTGGCCTCCAGGACGGACTCGACCGCTTCCATGGCCTCGACCACCGGGGAGGCGTCGACTACCGGGGAGGCCTCGGCGGCCGGGGAGGGCTCGGCGGCCGCGGCGGCGGCGTCAGAATTCATGGCGAACATGCTACCTACGGGTCCGTAGGTTCCCGGTAGCCGTCTTCCCGCGATCCTCGGACGTACGTCTTTACGGAAGATTGACGGGAGTGGCCATGCTCACGTGAGAGGCCCCCTGGACATATGCGCACATCCACCGGATGATCAGATGAGTGCGGTCGGCACCGGATGAGCGGAGCGCGAAGCGTCCGGGTCGCAGCCCCCACGGGGCAAACACCAAACAAACCCCTCAACAAGGAGCAATCGTGGCGCGCGACAACGCGGCTCCCACTTCCGTCCCGACGAACGTCCCCACCCGGCACGAGGCGCTGATCTCGTGGGTGGAGGAGATCGCCGCCCTCACCCAGCCGGACCGCGTCGTCTGGTGCGACGGCTCCGAGGCCGAGTACGAGCGCCTGTGCGAGGAGCTCGTCGCCCAGGGCACGTTCAAGAAGCTCGACGAGACCAAGCGCCCGAACTCGTACTACGCCGCCTCCGACCCCTCCGACGTCGCGCGCGTCGAGGACCGGACCTTCATCTGCTCCGAGAAGGAGGAGGACGCGGGCCCGACCAACCACTGGAAGGCCCCCGCCGAGATGAAGGAACTCTTCATCGGCGCGGAGGACGGCCAGGGCGAGCAGGGCATCTTCCGCGGCTCCATGAAGGGCCGCACGATGTACGTCGTCCCCTTCTGCATGGGCCCCCTCGGCTCCGAGCTCTCCGCGATCGGCGTCGAGATCACCGACTCCGCCTACGTCGCCGTCGCCATGCGCACCATGACCCGCATGGGCAAGGCCGTCCTCGACGAGCTCGGCACCGACGGGTTCTTCGTCAAGGCCGTCCACACCCTCGGCGCTCCGCTCGCCGAGGGCCAGGCGGACGTGCCGTGGCCCTGCAACACCACCAAGTACATCTCGCACTTCCCCGAGACCCGCGAGATCTGGTCCTACGGTTCCGGCTACGGCGGCAACGCCCTGCTCGGCAAGAAGTGCTACGCCCTGCGCATCGCGTCCGTCATGGCCCGCGACGAGGGCTGGCTCGCCGAACACATGCTGATCCTCAAGCTCACCCCGCCGCAGGGCGAGTCGGCCGGCGCGAAGTACATCGCCGCCGCCTTCCCCTCCGCCTGCGGCAAGACGAACCTCGCCATGCTGGAGCCCACGATCCCCGGCTGGACCGTCGAGACCGTCGGTGACGACATCGCCTGGATGCGCTTCGGCGAGGACGGTCGGCTCTACGCGATCAACCCCGAGGCCGGCTTCTTCGGTGTCGCCCCCGGCACCGGCGAGCACACCAACGCCAACGCCATGAAGACGATGTACGCCAACACCGTCTTCACCAACGTCGCGCTCACCCCGGACGGCTCCGACGTCTGGTGGGAGGGCATGACGGAGGAGGCCCCGGCCGAGCTCATCGACTGGAAGGGCAACCGCTGGACCCCGGAGTCCGACACCCCGGCGGCCCACCCCAACGCCCGCTTCGCCGTCCCCGCCTCGCAGTGCCCGACGATCGCCCCCGAGTGGGAGGACCCCAAGGGCGTCCCGATCTCCGCGATCCTCTTCGGCGGTCGCCGCGCCTCCGCCGTCCCGCTGGTCACCGAGTCCTTCGACTGGAACCACGGCGTCTTCATCGGCTCGAACATCGCCTCCGAGAAGACCGCCGCCGCCGAGGGCAAGGTCGGCGAACTGCGCCGCGACCCCTTCGCCATGCTGCCGTTCTGCGGCTACAACATGGGCGACTACATGGGCCACTGGGTCGACGTCGCCAAGGGCAAGGACCAGTCCAAGCTCCCGAAGATCTACTACGTGAACTGGTTCCGCAAGAACGACGCGGGCAAGTTCGTGTGGCCCGGCTTCGGCGAGAACAGCCGCGTCCTGAAGTGGATCGTCGGCCGCCTCGACGGCACCGCCGACGGCGTCGAGACCCCGATCGGCGTCCTGCCGACCGTGGCCTCCCTCGACACCGACGGCCTCGACCTGCCCGCCGCCGACCTGGAGTTCCTCCTCACGGTCGACAAGGACATCTGGCGCGACGAGGCCGCACTGGTCCCCGAGCACCTGAACACCTACGGCGACCACACCCCCAAGGAACTGTGGGACCAGTACCACGCGCTCGTCGAGCGCCTGGGCTGACCACCCCGCCCCGCCACCGCCGGGGCCCAAGACGTGGGAGCCCCCGACCAAGCGGTTCCCACCGCTGCACACCGACCTGCCTGGTCTGTCAGGAGCGTCCGCGCTCTTCCAGATAGGTCGTGTGCGTCTGCTGACGGCGGGCCTCTGCTTCGCGGAGGTCCGCCGTCAGGCGTTCCGCCTCGTCGAACAGCACCGACAGCTGCCGCTCCAGGTGCCGCTCCGGCGGCTCCCCGCCCGCCGCCAGCCGGGTCCACCACCGGGTCCGGTGGTAGGTGTCCACGCACTCCGGGACGTCCGTGCGGATCGCCCGCGACAGCGCGTGCACCGCCTCCGGATCCACCGCCAGCACTTCGGTGACCCAGCCCGGCGCGAGCAGCGCCGCGTACAGCTCCGTCAGCTCGGACAGCCTCCCCCCGGCCGAGGCCGGCAGCTCCACCTCCGCCAAGTACTCTCGCAGCCGGCCGAAGTCCGCCCGAAGTACGCCCAGTTGCTCCGCCGGGTCCGGGACCGCCGGCAGCGGCACCCGCTCCGGCGGGGCGATCAGCGCGCCCGCCCCGTACAGCCCGGCGACCACCACCGGCCAGTACGGGCCTGCGACCCCGACCAGGGCGAGCACCACCCCGAGCACCCCGCAGGCCGAGCCGGCCAGGTTCTTCCTCGACTCCAGATAGCCGAGCGCCCTACTGGTAGCCACGGATCTCCTCGAAGGCTCCGTCGAGCGAGCCGTTGCCGTCGGTCGCGTCGAACAGTCGCCCGCCGGTCAGCTCCGTGATGTGGGTCAGTTCCTTGCGGTCCGAGTCGCCGAACAAGACCGCGAAGACCGGCGTGTGCTTGCGGCCTTCCGGAAGACCGGCGTAGAAGGAGTCGAAATCCTGCACCTTGTCACCGCTCTGCCCGTCCGTCATCAGGACGATCGAGGTGAACGCGTCGGCGTTCCCCTGCCCCAGGTGCTGGTACGCGGCCTTCAGACTGCCGTACACGGCCGTGCCCCCCTCCGGCCGGAGGGACGCCACGTCCCCGCGGATCGCGTCCAGGGAGGCCCCCGGACTCCCGGGCTCGACGACGTGCGTCAACACCTTCTTCACCTTGTCACCGAAAGGCAGCAGCGTCACCTCCTCGCGGTCCCGGAATCTGTGACCCGGCCCCGAACTCCCCGTCCCCGTCAGCTCGGTGAGCGCCGCCTTCAACCGCCCGATCCGGTCCTCCTCCGCCATCGACCCCGAGGTGTCGAGCACGTACACCGTCCGCGACGGCCGCCGCAGCTCGTTCTCGTACGAGGCCAGCAGCCCGTCCGCGACCGCCCGCGAACCGGGGAACGGCAACTCCCGCCGCACCGCGGGGTCCAGACCCGCCGCCGGAGCCACCCCGGCCGCCACCGGCCGCCGCAACGTCCCCGACGTGATCGCCCGCTGCGCGTCGGCGCCCCGCAGGTACTCCGTCAGCGCCCGCCCGGACTCCCGCGCCCCCGCCGGCGCGGAGGTCAGCAGCGTCAGCGGATAGTGCGCCGTGACCACGCCGTCCTTCGGCCGGATCACCGTCAGCGGCTGCTCGGCCCGGTCGTTCATCGACAGCAGCACCGACTCGTAGTTCACCAGCGCGTCCACGTCGTCGCGCTTCGCGTACGCCGTCACCAGCCAGCCCGAGGAACCCGACGTCAGCTTCTGCCCGTTGAAGAACCCCTTCAGCCTCGGCTGCGCCGCGCGCACGTCCTGCTCGGTCAGCGCCGCCTGCGCCCCCGACAGCCCGGAAGCCACCGAGACCAGCGCCGAGAAGCCCGAGTTGGAGCGCACCGGGTCCGTCATCCCGTACGTCAGCTTCCCGGCGGCCACGGCCTCCTCGACCGCCGACCAGGTCACCTCCTCCGGCTTCCACCCCAGCCGGGCCAGGGCCTGCGGCTTCACCCCGATCGCCACCGGCGAGGACATCACCGGTGTCTCGTTGGCGAGCTTCGCGGACGCCTCCGGCCGCAGCCGCAGGTAGTCGTTGGAGGACAGCCAGATCGCGTCGTAGCGCCCGTCGGCCTTCCCCGAAGCGACCTGCTCGACCGCGTCCAGGGTCCCCGACCAGGTGAAGTCCACCGACACCCCGGTCGCCGCCTTCGCCGCCTTCAGGACCGGCTCCATGTCGCTCAGCTCGCTGGAGGCCAACACCCGCAGCCGGCCCTCCTCGTACGCCGTCGGCTTCGACTCCCCGGAACCGCCGGGGCCGCCGGAGGAGTCGTCCGAGGTGCACGCCGAAGCCCCCAGCAGCGTCGCGGCGAGCGCGACCGCCACCGCCAGCCGTCCGCGAGGTCGTCCCGTACGCCCGTTCACCGGTCCCCGCCTTCCAGCGCGCTCGTCGTACGGGTGCGGGCCAGGTACGCGGACGCCGACCGCAACTCCCCGGTCAGGGACTCCACCGTCGCCGCCATGTTCTCCGTGGCCCGCACCTTGAAGGAGTCGATGGTGTCGAGGGTCTTGTAGATCTGCGCGAAGGCCGTCCGCAGCGTCTCCGCCCCGACCGCGGGATCGGCGGCGATCCGCTGGATCTCCCCGCTCCGCGTCGCCAGCATGTCCGCGTTGCCGCGGATCAGGTCCTCGGTCGTCCCGCGCAAGGCGTTGACCTGCTCGGTCACCCGACGCTGGCTGTCCAGGGCCGAGGCCAGCATCACGGCGATCCGCAGCGCCGAGACCGTCGTCGTCGCGGCCCGGTCGACACCCTTGATCAGCTCGTCGTTGTTGCGCCGCACCACGTCCATCGCCAGGTAGCCCTGCGCGCACACGGCGAGCTGCGTCAACAGGTCCTGGTGCTTCTGCCGCACGGGGAACAGCACGTCCGCCCGCAGCACGTCCGCCGCCTGCGGATCGGTGTGCCCGGCCTCGGCGATCCGCTGCTCGACGGCCGCGTCCAGGGCCTCGGTGAGGACGGCGTACTCCTGGAGCTTGCCCATCGTCTCCCAGAGCCGGGCCCGCTCCGTGTGCAGGGCCGCGTTGTCGCGGCGCAGCTCGTCCTGACCGCCGCGCAGCGCGCCGACGATCCGGTTGAGGAAGGTCTGCGAGGAGGCGTACCGGGCCACGTGGTCGCGCAGCTTGTTGCCGCCCGGCAACTTGGCGAGCAGCCGGCGGGCCCCCTTGAGGGGCGCGTCCCGCGGACCGAGGTCCTCCACGGTGCGGCGCAGCTCGACGAGCGAGGAGGCGACGCGGGCCTGGGCGTCGCCCTCGCCGTCCCGGCCGAGCGAGCGCACGGCCCGCTCCAGCATCCGGTTCGACTGCTGGGCGGCGCTGCGGACGTCGGCGGAACCGAGCCCGGCGATCTCGCCGATCCGCCCCGCGAACTCGGGGGAGCGGGCGTCGATCGCGGCGAGCGAGTCGACGTACTCCGAGGCCCGGCGGGCCATCTCCTCGCGCACCCCGTCCCGCACCGGGACGAGGCCGGTCGCCTGCTCCCGGCGGACGGGGGCGACGGGCTCGGGTGCGGTGAGGACGAGCGGCGCTTCGTCGCCGCCGGAGGGTGGTGTCGGTGTCACGGTGTGTCCCCCTGTCCCTTGGCACGGGCGGCCAGCGCCATCAGGACCTCGACGGTCGGTGCGCCGACCTGCCGGATGCCGGTCAGCCCCGGGTTGAGGTGGCCGGAGTGCGGCGCGGTCGCGGCGGTGAACTCGGCGACGCCCTCCTGCGGGCGGAACCCGTGGCGCACGGCCAGCTCGCGCAGCTTCGGGTCGTCGACCAGGAGCGCCCCGAGGTCCTTGGCCGCCTCGGTGATCGGTACGAAGGTGTGCGGGGAGTTGACGGTGGTGTCCGGGTAGAGGACGACCATGTCGGCGGCGTTGCCCACGGCCTGCTTCTGCAGCATGAGCGAGGCGACCTGGGACTCGTACGCCAGGATCAGCGGCTCCCCGCTGCCACTGATGAACGCCCGGAACGGGTCGTCGGTGCTCTGCTCCAGGGCGCCCTGCACGGAGATCAACTTCCGCATCAGCGGGGCGGTCCGGGCGATGCCCGCGTCGTCGGCGACGACGGTGTTGCCGTTGGCCACGTTGGAGGCGGCGGCGATGAACAGCGCGCCCGAGTTCGAGGTGGCCGGGTCGGTGGTCCTGATGAACACCGTCCCGGTCAGCTCGGCGTGGGCGGCGGACCCGGACAACTGCTGCCAGCTCCGGTCCTCGCCGGCGGCCTTCAGGTAGGGGCCCATCAGGAGGGTGCCGGAGTTCTTCCCGGTCATCCGCGCCAGCCCGTTGTCGGACAGCACCCTGGCGACGTTGGCGCGGGCGATGACGACGAGCGGGGAGAAGAACGGCTTGCTGGTCTGCGCGCCCTTGACGCCGGCCGCCGCCTCGATCCCCTGTGCGGGTTCACTGCTGCCGGGGAAGGCGAAGTCGAATTCCTTGAGGGCCAGTTGGTCCATGGCCCAGGAGCCCGAGGTCTCGGTCTTCACGGTGTAGCCCTTGTCGGCAAGGGCCTTGACGACGTCCGGATCGCGGAAGAAGTCGGACTTCTCGGATCCGATGACGCCACGCACGGTCTTCGTTGCCGTGCCCTCTGCTGTGCGGCCCCCGATGGCGATGACGGCGATCACGCCGCCGATCAGGAGGACCGCCAGAGCGATTCCCAGGATGCGTCTCACGGGTGCAGCGTGCTCGCGGAAACCCACGTTCCGCGCCGCGTTGAGTGAACGTCAGGTGTCCAGGCGGTCCCACTTCGAAATGCTGTGTGGGCCCGTGGGTGCTGGTGGGCGGGGCGGCCGGCCGGGAGGATCGTTCCATGGGCGTGACGGCATTGAAGTGGCAGGGATGGCTCGTCGGCCTGGTGGGGCTGGCCGGACTGCTGGTGTTCGCCCCGCTGGGGCTCTACGTGTGGGCCAGCGGCGGGGACCGCCCCGCCGCGCCCCCGCCGGGCCCGGCGGCCCAGGACGTACGGGTCACCGGGTGCCGCGTCGATCCGGCGAGCCGGCGCGTGGTGGGCGTGGTCGAGGTGACGGCCCGCCGGGACGCCGGCGCGGGCGGCTACGTCGTCACGGTCGAGTTCCGCGACCGGGAGGAGCCCGGCGGCCGCGCGGCCCAGGCCCTGGTCAAGATCCCCGGCGTCGCCCCGGGCGCGACGGAGAGCGGCGAAGCCCTCGGCCCGGTCTGGCCCCCGGCCACGACCCCCTGGTGCGGCGTGGCCTCGACGCAACCCATCCCCCCGCCGACCCCGCTGCCCCCGATCCCGGGCGGGTAGCGGCGCGGGGGAGCGGGGCTTCGTTCGTGGCACCCGGTCCGGGGCCCCGCTAGGTCCTTTCGGATCCTGCCCGACCCGCGTCGTCCTCCGTGGTGGGGGCTCTGCCCGGAACCCGCGCGCACCCGGGCCCTGCGGCGGCTTGGGACATATTCCGCCTCCCGTTCGACTCCTGCCGCTGCCGAGGCCGCAAGATCATCGGTATGGACAGCCAGACCTTGCACATCGACATCCGGGCCCTGACCGACCGCGCCAAGGTCACCGACCTGTTCGACCGCTACCTGCGTTCCCTCGACGAACGGAAGTTCGACGGGGCGTGGGCCGAATCGTTGTTCACCGAGGACGCGAGCACCGAGACCCCCGCGGGACTCGTGCGCGGGCGGGACGCCGTCCTTGAGAACGTGCGCACCGCGATGCGCCTCTTCGACCGGACCGTGCACTTCGGGACCAACTACGTCATCGAGGTGGACGCCGACCGAGCGACCCTGCGCGGGAACCAGCTCAGTACCCATGTGCTCGCCGGTGACGGCGGCCTGTTCCTCTCCGGTGGCCGCACGGACAACGAGCTGGTGCGGACCTCCGCCGGCTGGCGCCTTCACCGCGCCGACCTGCGCATCACCTGGACGCAGGGGAATCCACCGGCCCTGCCGCCCGGGCTCACCGGGGCCTGAGAACGGGCGACGGGCGCGGAAGGGCCCGTCGTCTCCTCCGGCACGGCCGGAGCAGACGACGGGCCCCACGTACGCGCTGCGCCTAGGAGGCGCCCGCCGCCGAGGCGAGACCGGTGGCGGTCCAGCGCTGTGCGTTGCTCTGGTTGCAGTCCCAGAGCTGGAGCGGGGTTCCGTTGACGGTACGGGCCTGCGTCACGTCAAGGCAGCGCCCGGACACCGGGTTGTAGAACCAGCCGGTGGCGGTGAGCAGCCATTGCTGGTTCCACGCGCCGGTCGAGCAGGGCCACAAAATGACGGGCGCGCCGTTGGCGCCGACCCCGCCCATGATGTCCAGGCACTTGCCGGAGATGCGCAGCTCACCCGCGGCGGTGACGTCGAACTTCTGGGCGCCGCCGCCGTTGGACTTGTTGCAGTCCCACAGCTGGATCTTGTTGCCGTCGGTGTCCCCGCCGAGTTCGTTGTCCGCGCACTTGGACTCGCTGAGCGCCGAGACCAGGAGGGTACCGACGGCTGTGGGGACGGTGGAGTGGTGGTGGACGGCCAGTCCGCTCAGCCGGGCCGTGCCGTAGGAGGTCGGCAGGCCCTGGTACTTGTAACGGCCCAGAACGAGGGGTCCGGTGGCCTTCCAGGCGTTGACCTTGGCATGGTGGCCCGTCCCGGCGAGGGTGCCGTTGACGTAGAGCGCGATCAGGCCGGTCTGCTCGTCGAAGGTGGCGGTGAGCTGGGTCCAGACGCCTGTCTGGACCCGGGCCGAGCCGTTCATGACGAGGGTCTGGTCGTAGTCCCAGTTGTCGTCGTCCTTCTTCGACATGGCGAAGCGCCAGGTGCCGTCCTGATCGTGCCAGAGCATGAAGCCACTGGCCCGGAGGCCGTCCTGACCGAGGAGCACTCCCGGCTTATCGGACTTGGCCCAGGTGGAAACGGTGAAACTGCGGGTCGTGTCCACGACCGGGCCGGTGGTGGCCGCGGTGCCGGAGACGCCGTCGAGGGCGAGGACCTTCGTCGCCGTGCCGGCGACGGTGTCGTTCGCCCAGGTGGCGCCGGCCGCGCCGAGGGTCGCCGGGTGACGGCCGCGCACGTCGCCGGCGGTGGTGCCGGTGGTCTCGTTCAGCTTCCACTGGGAGGCGGGGACGCGGGCGTCGCCCATCGTGTGACCGCTGCCGAAGCCGGTGACCTTGCCCGCGACGGCGACGCCGTTCCAGGTGACCAGCCGCTGCCGGTGGTCGAGGGCCCACAGGTCCGGCGTGCCGTCGGCGCTGGTGTCGCCCGACGAGCTCAGGACCGGGTGGGAGACGGCTCCGACGCCCTGACCGATCCGGGTGCGCTTGGAGTGGTCGCCGAGGGCGGCCGGGTTCCCGGCAACGTTGGCGTACTGGTAGAGGTCGCCGGTGCCGTTGTCCCGGGCCCACAGGTCGGGAAGGCCGTCGCCGGTCGCGTCGCCCGGTGCGATGAGGGTGAGGTTCTCCCAGCCGGAGGTGCTGAGCACGAGTACGACCGGATCGCGCAGCGTGCCGGTCGCGCCGGTGCCCTGGAGCAGCACCAGCGAGCTCTTGGAGCCGTCGTTCTCCACGGTGATCAGGTCGTTGCGCGGGTCGAGGCCCGGCTCGGGCAGGGCGTCGCCGACCGCGACGATCTGCTTGACGCGGGTCCAGTTCTCCACGTACGCGGTGCCGCAGGGTCCGCCCGTCGCGGCGACGGTGCAGTCCTCGGTGTAGGGCCGCTGGACGGTCAGTGCCTTAGCGGCGTTGTAGTAGAGGCCGCCGTTCGCGGCGAGACCACCCTGGGTGAGGGAGTTGCGGTAGAGCTTGAGCTGTCCATCGCGGTGGACCCACAGGTCGTCGATGCGGATGCCGTTGCCGCCGCGATGTGTGGTCAGCGTGCCGTTGCCCCAGCCCTTGCCGCCGGGGCTGTTCGCCACATCGGAGGCGATGACACCGCCGGCCGCCGGGTCGACGGCGGTCGGGTAGACGATCAGGTCGCCGTTCTGGGCGGGCGCTACGAAGTCGACGCGCTCGTCACCGGTGATGTCGCCGAGGGTGGTCTTGGCGTTCGGGTTGTCCGGCACGTAGAAGGCGTACGTCTGCTGCTGAGAGCGGTTGCCCGCCCGGTCGACGGCCTGCACGCGCAGGATGTTGGTGCCCCAGGTGGTGGGGGTCAGCGGGATCGCGGCGCCGCCGTCGGCCCCCGCGTCGACGCGGTTCGCGCCGCCCACCGGGATCGCCGAGTTGAAGGCCCACTCATAGTGGAGGACACCGCTGAGCGGGTCGTCGGACTTCACTCGGAAGGTGCCGCCCTGCCCGATGTGCCGTGCCGATCCGGGCAGCGTGCCCGACGGCGGGTACTCGGACGAGGTGACGACGGGTGCGGACGGGGCCTGGGTGTCGACGCTGAACGTGCATCCGGTCGCCCAGGCCGAGGTCATTTCGCCGTCACCTCCCTGGGCGCGCCAGGAGTAGGTGTGCCCGTCCGAGAGGTTCGTGGGTTGCGTGGACACCCAATGGGTGCTGTTGCCCGCGCCGATCCAGCCACTGCTGTACGCGATCTCGCCGTTGGCGGTGTCCACCACCTGGAAGATCGCATCGTTGCCCTGGTCCTGCGGGTCGCCGATCCAGGCACCGATGCTCAGCCCGGCGTAGTTCGTGGCGCCGACCCAGCCGCAACCGTTCCCGTTCGCGTTCTGCGGGGCGGGGAAGGTGCCCAGGTCCCACGGGGTGTACGGGGGCTGGTTGTACTCGATGTACAGGAACGGCAGGTTGTTGCGGTCACGGGTGAACCGCTTGAAGGAGTTGTTGCTCGTGGACTTCGACTCGTTCGACGCGAAGAGGCCGTAGGTGACGCTGCCGCGCCAGGAGTTGCCGGCCAGGTGGTCGCGCACGTCCCACTCGCCGCGGGTGGTGGAGCCCGTGCAGCCGGGGCCGCCCGCGCTGTTCAGGGCGGTGGTCCGCAGGACCTCCCAGTCGCGGGGTTGGGTGTTCCAGGTGATGTTGGACAGCAGTGGTTCGGTGGAGTGCAGGTCCACGTTGTACGTCTTGCTGCAGGAGGCGTCCGCGGCGTACGACTGGGTCGCGAAGAACGAGGCCTTCCTGATGGTCAGGTTCTGCAGGTTGCTCGTGTCGAGCTGGACGTAGTACCGCTCCAGGCCCGTCCTGCTGCGCCAGCGCTGGTAGCCGACGCCCGGGTCGAACTCGTTGCCGTAGTCGTCGTAGTTGACCGTGCCGCTGTACGCCTCCTGGACCCACGCCCAGTGCTGGGTGCCGCGGTTGGTGGGCTGCCACGCCGGGTCGATGAACACCGGATAGGCGGTGCCGGAGTCGGTCAGGAAGGACCGGTCGGGCGTCAGTGCCACCGAATCCTCGCCGAGGTCGGCCCGGATCCGGGCCACCTTCGCGTGTGTGCCCGGGCCGTCGCTGTCGGAGGTGGGCTTGGCCGCCTCCTCGTTGTGGGAGGCGGGAGAGGGCGGCGCGGCGGCCCTGGCCGACTCGGAGAACGCGCCGGCCTTGGCGGGCTTCGCCAGCGGCGCCTTCGCGGCCGAGCCGGAGTCCCACATCGTGGGGGAAGGGGCCTGGAAGACGGTGCGGCCCGAAGCGTCGACGGCCTTCAGGTTGGCGTTGCCGTCGGCGGAGACAGTGACGCCTTGGCCCTTGAGGCCCATGGTCAGCTTCGCGAGCTTCGGGTGCGCGGCGGCCTCGGCCGACTTCACCACCAGGATCTGTGAGATGCCGCCGCCTTGGTCGGCGGTCACCTTCAGGTCAGTGCCCGGGACCACCTCGCGGTAGAGGGCGCTGTCACCCTCCAGTACCGGGGTGGGCAGGGGCTCCGGCCAGGTCAGCGAAAGCTGTTTCCCGTCCTGCTCCAGTGTGGCGAGTGGCTGCGTGCCACCGTCGGACAGGGTCAGGCCGCTGACCGTGGCCTTCGGACGGAGCGTTCCGTTGGCGTTCCTGACGAGCGTGGCGTCCAGGTCCGCCCAGCTGCCGTGGAGCCTGGTGCGTACGGGCGCGACGTTGCGGGTCAGCCCCAGCGTGCCGTTCGGGTTGGCCACCACCGTGTCGGTCTCGGTGGTGGCGGCCGGCACCGGTACCGGCTTCCCCGTTCGCTTCGCCTCCGCGAGAGCGGCGCGTTCGGCCTTCTCCCGCTCGGTGGTTGGGCGCTCGGGAGGTTGCCCGGTGCCCGTCCCCGCCGTCCCTCCGGTGTGTCCGCCGGCCCCCGTCGCGCTCGGCCTATCGGCGGCGAAGGCCGCCGGTCCCGCGCCGACCGAAGTGACGGACAACGCCAGCGCGACCAGTCCGGCGAGCGCGGCCGGCCGTCTGACCGGCGACCGTCTTTTCACTGTGCCCCCCACGGTGAACTCCCAATGGTGTTGTGGCTGCATCTGGCGCGAACGCTAACAGCCGATCCGGACCACCAAAGGGAATCTGTCATTCGGAGTTAATGGTTCCCGTGGAGTTTCTTCCTGAATCGGGATCAACTCAACAAGCGAAATCCGGCCATGGCTCAACGGACTCGTTCTTTTTCGGCCTTGTTATTCGCCATTGAGGGCGTGCTGCAAACGGCTTGTCCGGATTTCTTCGGTCTTTTGGTCATTCTCAACGGGCTACTCTCATGCCCCAATTGATCCACTCGGCGACCGTGGGGGGCGTGCCGTGTCGGCACCAGATGGGCCCCGGGCGATGAAGAGACGCCCGGCAACAAGAAGAACGATCGTAATTCCGCTTCTCGTTTCTCTCTCGCTGATTGCGTCGGCGGGTGCGGCGCAGGGTGCGGAGTCGAAGCCAAATGATTCTCGGCGCTGGGCGCCGGACAAGCTGAAAAATCTGGATTCCGTTTCCGGCAAGAAGGTGGAAAAGTCGGACCCGTATATTCCGCAGGGGGACGGCGCTGCCGCCTGGACCCCGAAGGACGTGTACTGGCCGCCCGCGACGCAGGCCGAGGTGGACCTCGGCGCGGTCCTCCCTGCGGCCCCGCGCGGATCGCTGTTCACCGCGCCGCCCGCCTCCGGCGCACCCGCGGCACCCGCACCGGACCCGAGCCGTGCGGGCACCGCACCCGTCTGGGTCACGCCCGCACCGGCCCCCGCGTCACTGCGCACCGGCAAAGCGGCGGTCCAGCTCACGGACCGGGCGGCCGCCGAGAAGGCGGGCGTCCAGGGGCTGCTCCTCGCCGTCCGGCCGGCCGCCGGGCCGGCGGCCGGCGACCCGGTCAAGGTCTCCGTCGACGTCTCGCACATCGCGGGCGCGTTCGGCGGCGACTGGCTTTCCCGGGCCCGCCTCGTCACCCTGCCCGAGTGTGCGCTGACCACGCCCGAGCGCGAGGAATGCCGCAAGCAGACGCCCGTCGCCACCACGAAGGACGGCGACCGTGCCGGCCTCCTGAGTACTGAGGTGGCCCTCAGGGCAGGCACACCCGCCCAGGGGCCGCGCCCCAACGGCCTCACCGCCGAGTCCGCTTCCGAGGCAGCCACCGCCGGCGGCGCGACCATCCTCGCGGCGACAGCCGCCCCCGGCGGCAGCGCCGGCACCTACGGAGCGACCAGCCTCGCCCCCTCCGGTACCTGGAGCAGCGGCGGCAACGCCGGCGGGTTCACCTGGTCCTACCCGGTCGCGGTCCCGGACGCCCTCGGCGCCGGCAAGCCCACCGTCTCGCTCTCCTACAGCTCCCAGTCGGTCGACGGCCGCACCGCCGCCACCAACAACCAGGCCTCCTGGATCGGCGAGGGTTGGGAATACTCGCCCGGCTTCGTCGAGCGCAGCTTCAAGCCCTGCTCCAAGGACGGCCAGACCGGGTCCGGCGAGGACTGCATGGCGGGCAACAACGCCACGATTTCGCTGAACGGCAAGTCCTCGACCCTCGTCCGGGGCGACGTCTCGGGCACCTGGCGCTTGGAGAACGACGACGCCTCGAAGGTCGAGCGGCTGACCGGCGCGGCCAACGGCGACAACAACGGCGAGCACTGGAAGGTCACGACCCCCGACGGAACCCAGTACTACTTCGGCGTGGGCCGCAAGCCGGGCAGTGCCACCGCCCCCGCGACCAACTCGGCGTGGACCACGCCCATCTACGGCAACAACGCGGGCGAGGAATGCCACCAGTCGACGTTCGCGGCGTCCTGGTGCCAGCAGGCATGGCGCTGGAACCTCGACTTCGTCGTCGACCCGCGCGGCGGCGTGACCACCCACTGGTACGACACCGAAACCAACCACTACAAGCGCGGCGCCTCCGATGCGGCCCCCACCGGAACGCTCACCTCGTATGTCCGCGGCGGCAACCTCACCAGGATCACCTACGGCTCAAGGCTGACCGATGCGGACACCGTCAAGCCGACCGGGCAGGTGGTCTTCGACACCGCCGAACGCTGCCTGCCCGACGCGGTATTCGACTGCGCCCCGGCCAAGCTGACCAAGGCCAACGCCGCCAAGTGGCCGGACGTGCCCTTCGACCAGCGGTGCGCCGCCACCGGCACCTGCGAGAACTACTCCGCCAGCTTCTGGACCACCAAGCGCCTCACCAGGATCACCACCCAAGTCCTGAACACCACCGGCGGCTACGACAACGTCGACTCCTACGAACTGAAACACGAGTTCCCCAATCCCCAGGACGGCACCGCGCCCGCCCTATGGCTCGCCTCCGTCACCCACACCGGCCACGACGGCGCGTCGAGCCTGGCCACCCCGCCGGTGACCTTCACCGGTCAGCTCCGCAACAACCGCGTCGACTCCAGCAGTGACAACAAGCCCGCGCTCAACCGGCGCCGGCTCACCGCCATCACCTCCGAGACCGGCCAGGTCACGGACATCGGCTACGCCGACCCGGACTGCGCCCCCGGCACCGGCCTGCCCTCCGCCCAGGACTCCAACACCACGCGCTGCTACCCCGTCTACTGGAACCCGGACGAGAAGAGCCCCAACGACCCGACGCTCGACTGGTTCCACAAGTACGTCGTCACCCGCGTCACCGAACGCGACCCGCACGGCGGCTCCCGCCCGCAGGACGTCCGCTACGAGTACGTGGGCCCCGCCGCCTGGCACCGCGACGACGACGAGCTCACCGAGGACAAACGCCGCACCTGGGGCCAGTTCCGCGGCTACGAACAGGTCATCACCCGCAGCGGAACCGCCCCCGATGCCATCTCGAAGACCGCCGTCTTCTACCTCCGCGGCATGGACGGTGACGTCAAGGCCGACGGCAGCAAGCGCACCGCCACCTTCACCGGCCTCGCCGGTAACACGGTCAAGGACGCGAACGCGCTGTCGGGGACCGTCCGCGAAACCCAGGTCTTCGCCGCCGACGGCGGCGAACCCGTCTCCGTCACCCAGGCCGAACCATGGCTCTCCGCCGCGACGGCGACCCAGGCCCGCGGCACCAAGCTCCCCCCTCTGACGGCGCGGATGCAGCGTGACGGCTCCTCCCGCGACAAGGACCTCCGCGCGGACAAGACCTGGCAGTCCACCTCCAAGACGATCTCGTACGACACCGCCTACGGCATGCCGACGACCGTCCTCGAACGCGCCGACGGACAGCCCGACACGTGCGCCGTCACCTCGTACGCGCGCAACACGGCCACCTGGATGATCGACCGCGTCTCCGAGACCGTGGAGATCCAGGGCGGTGACTGCGGCGCGCCCGCGACCGAGGCCAACACCCTCTCCCACGACCGAACCCTGTACGACAACCAGCCCCTCGGCACCCTGAACGGCCCCGGCCACACCACCAGCACCGAAGAGCTCGAACGCTTCGACGCCGGCCAACCGAAGTACGCCGTCGCCTCGGTCATGGCCTACGACGCCTATGGTCGCGTCACCAGCGCCACCGACGCCGCAGGCGCCAGGACCACCACCGCCTACGAGCCCGCGGCCCCGGCCCGCGCCACCACCGTCAAGGTGACCAACGCCAAGAACTGGACCACCACGACCACCCAGCATCCCCTGCGCGGCGTGCCGCTCAAGGTCGTCGACCAGAACGACCGCACCACCGAGGCGTCCTACGACGCCCTCGGCCGCACCACCGCGGTCTGGACACCCGGCCGCGCACGCACCGACAGTGCGAGCAAGACGTACACGTACGACCTGATCAACAACGGCACCAGCTCGGTCACGACGAAGATCCTGCGTTCCGACCAGTCCTACGCGACCTCCATCAGCATCCTCGACGCCTACGGGCAGCAGGTGCAGGTCCAGTCGTCGCCGCAGAACGGAGCGGCCACGACTCGGCTGATCGCCGACACCTTCTACGACAGCCACGGCCGCACCGTCCGCACCAACGAGCCGTACGTCAACCGGGACTCCGAGCCGAGCAAGACCCGGTTCGTCGCCAACGACAACACCGTCCCCGGCCAGAACACCACCCTCTACGACGGCCTCGGACGCACGGTCGCCAAGATCTTCTCGTCCAAAGCGCAGGAGCAGTGGCGCACCGTCACGTCCTACCCCGGCGCGGACCGCACCGACACCGTCCCGCCCCAGGGCGACAGCGCCCGCAGCGTCATCACCGACGTCCTCGGTCGCACCGTCGAACAGCGCAAGTACAAGGGCGCCGCCCCTGAAGGCGCCTTCGACACCACCCGCTACGCCTACGACACGGACGGCGAGCTGACCCGCATCACCGACCCGGCCGGCAACGCCTGGACGTACGAGTACGACCTCCAGGGCCGCCAGATCCGCTCCGTCGACCCGGACAAGGGCGCCTCGTCCGTCTCCTACGACGCGGCCGACCGGCCCGTGGCCACCGTCGACTCCCGCGGCACGAAGGTCGTCACCAGCTACGACGTCCTGGGCCGCCCCACCTCCCGCAACTTGGGCGCGGCCGACGGCACCAAGCTGGCGGCCTACGAGTACGACGCGCTCGTCCTCGGACAGCCCAGCGCCTCCACCCGGTGGGCCGACGGAAAGCCCTGGCGTTCGGAAACCACCGGCTACGACACCGGCTACCGGCCCACCGGAACAATGGTGACCGTGCCCGCCGGCGAGGGAGCCCTCACCGGCACCTACACCGCCTCCACCACCTACGACCCCATCACCGGCCTGGAGCGCCGCAACACCCTGCCCGCCGCGGGCGGCCTGCCCGCCGAGCGGCTCAACACCGGCCGCAACGTCAACGGGCTGCCGGTCTCCTACGGCTCGGACAACACCGCCTACGTCAACTTCACCGACTACGACGAACTGGGCCGGGTACAGCGCACCACCTTCGGCGACGACCCCAAGCTGGCCGCCTTCACCAACGTCCACGACCCGGCGACCGGCCGCCTGCTGAGCACAGTCCTCGACAAGCAGGACACGGGCACCGAGGTCGACGTCACCGACTACACCTACAACCCGGCCGGCGACATCACCTCCGTCACCAGCACCCAGGGCGCCGCCCGCGACACCCAGTGCTTCAGCTACGACCACCTGCGCCGGCTGACCGAAGCCTGGACCGACACGGGAACCACGACCACCCGGCCCGGCCCGTCCGTGCCCGGCGTCGGCACCTGCGCCAACACCACGCCCCAGCCCGGCAGGGTCGGCGGTCCGGCGCCCTACCGGCAGTCCTTCACCTACGACGTGACCGGCAACCGCGTCTCCTCCACCGACCACGACCCGGCGGGCGACAGCGCCAAGACGGTCACCACCACCCACACCTACCCGACGCCCGGATCCCCGCGGCCGCACGCCCCGACCTCCAGCACCACCACGAAGGGGACCGGCCCCGGAGCCACCACCCAACGGAACTACGACGCCGCGGGCAACACCCTCACCCGGACCGACGCCGCGGGAGGCGCCCAGACCCTCACCTGGAACGCCGAGGGGGACCTGGCCTCGGTGACCTCCCCGACGGGCACCTCCACCTACCTGTATGACGCGGACGGCACCCGCCTCCTGCGCAAGGACCCGGGCAAGACCACCCTCTACCTCGGCTCCACCGAGCTGACCCTGAGCACCGGGCCCAACACCGTCTCCGGAACTCGCTACTACGCGACCCCCGGCGGCACCACCATCGTCCGCACATCGGCCGGCAGCATCTCGTACGTCGCCGCCGACCACCACAACACCGGTACCACCGCCGTGGACGCCGCCACCCTCCAGGTCCAGCGCCGCGCCACCAAGCCCTTCGGCGAGGAGCGCGGAGCGGCCCCGACCGCCTGGCCCGGAGAGCGCGGATTCGTCGGCGGCACCCAGGACCGGGCCACGGGCCTCACCCACCTCGGAGCGCGCGAGTACGACCCCGTACTCGGGCGCTTCCTCTCGGTGGACCCGCTGATGACGGTCGACGACCCGCGCCAGCACAACGGCTACCAGTACGGCAACAACAGCCCGCTGACGGAATCGGACCCGACGGGCGAAGCCCTCGAAGAATGCCGCAGCGGGATGTACACCTGCACCAACGGCGGTACCAAGCCCACCGGGTACGGCACCAACTACGAACGGGAGGTCTCCAGGAGCGGCGGCACGCCGGCACCCGAATACGTCAGGCAGAAGAGCCGCGCCAAGACCGCCTGCCGCCACGACCCCGACTGCAGGTCCTCCCGCAGCTACGGGTATTCATCTCAGTCGGATTCGTCCCCCAAAGCCAAGAAGGCGGCAAAGAAGCCGGAGAAAAAGGGATTCTTCGCTCACGTCGTCACCGGGGACTTCAAGGGAGCGTGGAACGTCACCGGAGGCAGTTCGGAATGGCGCAAGCACAAGGCGGTGAGTCTCGGCATCAAATTCCTGGCAGGTATGGGAACCGCGTTGTGCATCGCCTCAGCGGTGTGCGGGATGGGTCTGTTCGTCGTGGGCGCCGCCGCCCTATTCACCGTGGGGCTGGGTGCTCACATGGCCGTCGCATCGGAGGAAGAGAGGAAACGGGGCCCCTCCCAGTTCCTGTTGAAGGCGGGTGCGGACGTAGCGATCGGCAGCGCCTCCGGCGCTGTGTGGGGGCGGGGCCTGTTCTTCGCGTTCGCGAGGGGTGGAGCGAGCAAGGCGGCATGGGCGACCAAGGGGAAACACCTGCGAACGACCGGCTTCTTCGCGGGAGGCAATCCTCTGGCCCACACGGCCTCGCGCGGCCCGGCGCTCCTGCGGACCACGCGTGAAGCGCTGACCAACCGCTTCGGACGATGAAGGAGTCGGCCATGGAACGCAGGCTCTGCGGAACAACCGAGCACATCAGGCTCGACCGTCCCCCGGCCCGCGAGCCGGGCAGCCCCCGCGTCTCGTTGCTCGCCGTGCTGAGGTCCGAGTGGCTACCGCTCGCGGTCTGGGTCGCTGTCGGAGTTTTCGTCTTCGTTACCTGGCACTGGGTAGGAGCGGCGATCGTCGCGGGAGTCTTCGCCGTGCTCCTGGCCGCAGGGTTCTTCTGGAACCTGGCCAAGGGGCATGGGCCGGGGTGCTGTTTCCTCAGGTCCCTTGCCTCGGCCCTCAGGGTGACCGAGGGGTTCTGACCAGAAGCGCTGTGCCCGGATCGGTCCGCCGGTCCGACTGACGGACCGATTCTGCCAGCGTAAATTGATGACCGGATATCTGTAGGTCGGTCCGGAGTCACCGTGGTTCAATCCATGGAGACTCCGGGCCGTTCCATTTCCGCAAGAAGGTGCCTGCATGCGTCGGCATGATGAACCGGATGAAGGTAAAGAAGAGGGCCGCATGGCGGGGTGGGCTGAGGCACGACAGCCGCTTTGGAATGGGAGATGAGAATGCTCATCGAGTGGGCGATATTGTCCCTTTTGGTGCTCGCTGCGGGGATGTTGATGCGGTCGGTCATGGCCCGCCGGGCGGCCCGGCGGGTGGCGGGAACAATGGCTGGTGAGAATGTGGGCATCCCCTGCCGGGTTTCGTGGAAACAGGGGTTGGGGCGACGTGGCTTCGTGTACGGGAAGCTGACGCGGGATGCGGAGGCTGCGGTGTTCAAGCGGCCGGCTCGCCGTCCGGTGTCGTTGCCCCTGGGCGGCCGGGTGTTCAGTCGTCCCAGCCTGCGCCCCGGGATGCGATTGTTCGATTACAGGGGGCCCGGGGGTGAGGAGATCCGGCTTCAGTTCTATGAAGCCGAAGCTCGCCTCGTGCCTGATCTCCTTCGCATCCCCGACCCAGCCGACTACGCCTGACATGGCGCGGAGCGCTCGGGGTCAGGGCCGGAGGCGCATGGTGTCGGTCCTGGCGACGCGCCTCGGCCGAGACGATCTCAGGACCTTCGCCGCGACCTCGCTGTTCGAGCTGGCGGGTCTGGACAGCTTCCTGGTGAACCCGGTGCTCGCCGTGCTCTGAGCGGAGTCAGCCAAGTTCGTGGCACCCGGTCCGGAGCCTCCGCGGCCCCGGACCGGGGCCGTCAGTGGGCGCCGGCCAGGTCGACGGAGTCGAGGGCGGCGGCGTGCGCGTCCATCCGCTGGGCGGCGAGGATCGCGGCGGTGGTGTCGGCGCGGGACGCGGCGACGAGCAGGGCGCGGGCGGCGAGGTCGTGGGCCCGGCGGTGCAGCGCGAGGGCGTCCCCGGGGGCGCCGTGCGCGGCCCGGGTGGGCCGGGACCCGCGCAGGCGCGCCACCTGGTCGGCGATGCGCGTACCGCTCTCGTCCAGGCCGAGTTCGTCGGTGACGGCGAGCAGCGCGGAGAGGTGGCCGGCCAGCTGCGTGTCGAGGGCTTCGCCCCGGCTGCTGTGCGGGTAGTCGGACCGGTTGCCGCCCATGCGGTGGACGACCGGCTTCGTGCGGATCGGCTCGTACATGAGGAGGCCTCCTGCGTGGTCAGGAGACCATCCTACATTGGATCTGTTCTAAAGTTGAGCTGAATCCGGGATCAGTCCGGAGGGGGTGGCTACGGCTGGCCGTAACCGTCCAGGAAGCTGCCGATCCGGGTCACCGCGTCCGCCAGGTCCTTCGCGTTCGGCAGCGTCACGATCCGGAAGTGGTCGGGCTCGGGCCAGTTGAAGCCCGTACCGTGCACGACCATGATCTTCTCGGCCCGGAGCAGGTCCAGGACCATCTGCCGGTCGTCCTTGATCTTGTAGACGGACGGGTCCAGCTTCGGGAACGCGTACAGCGCGCCCTTGGGCTTCACGCAGGTCACACCCGGGATCCGGGTGAGCAGGTCGTAGGCGACGTTGCGCTGTTCCAGGATCCGCCCGCCCGGCAGGACCAGGTCCTCGATCGACTGCCGGCCGCCGAGGGCGGTGGCCACGGCGTGCTGCGACGGCATGTTCGCGCACAGGCGCATGTTCGCGAGGATCGTGAGGCCCTCGATGTACGAGGACGCGTGCTTCTTGGGCCCGCAGACCGCCAGCCAGCCGGACCGGAAGCCGGCGACGCGGTAGTTCTTCGACAGCCCGTTGAAGGTGAGTGTGAGGAGGTCGGGCGCGATCGCGGCCGTGTTCGTGTGGGTGACGCCGTCGTAGAGGATCCGGTCGTAGATCTCGTCCGAGCAGACGACCAGGTCGTGGCGGCGCGCGATGTCCGTCAGCCCGCGCAGCATCTCGTCGTCGTAGACGGCGCCGGTCGGGTTGTTCGGATTGATGATCACGATCGCCCGGGTACGGTCGGTGATCTTGCGCTCGATGTCGGCGAGGTCGGGCATCCAGTCGGCCTGCTCGTCGCACCGGTAGTGCACGGCCGTACCGCCGGCCAGCGAGACGGAGGCGGTCCACAGCGGATAGTCCGGCGCGGGAACCAGCACCTCGTCGCCGTCGTCGAGCAGTGCCTGCATCGACATCTGGATCAGCTCGGAGACGCCGTTGCCGAGGTAGATGTCCTCGACGTCCAGCTCGATGCCCTTGGTCTGGTAGTGCTGCATGACCGCGCGGCGCGCGGAGAGCAGCCCCTTCGCGTCCCCGTAACCGTGGGCGGTGCCCAGGTTGCGGAGCATGTCCTCAAGGATCTCCGGCGGGCACTCGAACCCGAAGGCCGCGGGGTTGCCGGTGTTCAGCTTGAGGATGCGATGACCTGCCGCTTCGAGCCGCATCGCCTCTTCGAGGACGGGTCCGCGGATCTCGTAGCAGACATTGGCGAGTTTCGTTGACTGGATCACCTGCATGACGGGAGCTTACGGGGCCCCGCGCCACGCCGCTCGACCTTTCGAGCCGGATTCCCAGGAGGCAATTGTCCTGTTTCGCGCGATGGGAGGCCGCTGCCGCCGTCCCCCTTGGAATAGGCGACCGACCGCGGGTCCGGCCTGCGGAATGGAAGGAGGGGGGAGGAGGGTCGAGGCGGGGGTGTTGCGCTCGTCACCTTGGGGGTGGGGCGGGGGCTGCCCGGCTCGGCATGCGGGCACGCCTGAGGGCCTGCGGCCGGACCGCGGGCGCGGCCACGGGCCCTACCCGCCCGTCAGGGTGACCGGATCGACGTGGATTGCGGGTGGGCGGGCGCACGGGCCGGATCATCGCGGGGCGACCCTCCTGAGCAGGGGAAACGGGATGTGCGGGTGCGTGGGGGAAGGGGCTGCTCTAGCGTCGAATACAGGAGGGGGGAGTCCCGTCGAGCCGGATCCGGCACCTCCAGGTCCCGGGCCGCTCAACGATCCCGGAGAGCAGGTGCGTCCATGCGCACGTCCACCCGTATCGCAGGTGTCCTCAGCGGCCTGGCCCTCGCAGTCGGCGGCGTGGCCTTCACGGCCCCCGCCGCCCACGCGGACGTCACGGCCTGCATCAACCAGGTCGAGCGGGAGCTACAGGGCGGCGAGGCCCCCGACTCCATTCGTATGGCGTGTTACGTCGGCCTGACCGGCGACCACGCGAAGTGTGTGACCGACCTGACCGGCAGCCGCGTGACCAACGGAACCGCCGTGACCGCCTGCCGAGTGGCCGCCGACTAGGCGGCCCGTCACCCGTCAGCGCGTGCACGCACGGAGGGCGGCCCACGACGACCGTCGGACGCGGAACCGAGGAGGGGGAGGGGTCCCGGATCGAGCCGTTGATCACCGGTGAACTGTGCGCCCGCGCCATCGAGGTGACAGTTCATGACCATGACGCTTGACCTCAACCAGGCTTGAGGTCGGAGGATTTGGTCATGACCACGGAATCCACGTCGCAGGCGACGGACATCGAAGCCATTCACCGACTCGTCGCGACCGTCGAGCGCTCCCAGCGGAACAAGGACCCCGAGGAGTTCCTCTCCCTCTTCCACCCGGACGTGATCTGGACGACCGCGCACGGCAGGATCCTGCTCGGCTTCGACGCCGTCGCGGAGTTCACCCGCAAGGTCCTTCCCGAGGCGACCTGGGACGGGGAGGTCAGCTACGAGGTCGCCCACGTGCTGTTCATCCGGCCGGACGTGGCGGCCGTCAAGGTCAGTCAGATCTACCGGTCGCCGGCCGGGGAGACCAGGGGCGCCCCGCTGTACGTGGTCTCGAAGCAGGACGACGGCCGCTGGCTGCTGACCGCCTGCCAGAACACGGGTGTCGTCGCCGACTAGCCCCTCACGGCGGTGGTGGCGTTCATCGAGGCGGACAACGTAGGCCCCGGCCGAGGCGGGGCCCGAACGGGTGGTGGTGCGGAGCCACGCCGGGCCGGGCGGTGGAGACGGATCGATTCGCCGCCCCCGGAGCCTCCTAGGGTCGGGCCGCAGCACCACCCCTAGACCGCCTTCGGAAGGGATCCACCCCGTCATGAAGCTCCGCAACACCGTCGCCGCCGCCCTCGGCGCCTTCGCGCTGGTCCTCTCGCTGCCCGGGTCGTCCATGGCGGCCACGGGGGACTTCTCGTACAAGTACGTCACCGACCTCGGCCACGAGGAGCGGATCACCCTGCACGACCCGCACAGCGGCAAGTGCGTCAACCTCCACGCCGTCGGTGACGACGACGTACCCCCCGGCTACGGCCCGCACAACCGGACGGACACCCCGGTGACCGTGTTCTCCGGCGCGAGCTGCACGGGTCGGGAGTGGCGGCTGCGGGCGAACGGCAACCCGACGACCGACCAGCTGGAGGTCCGCTCGGTGCGCTTCGACGCGCCGGCCGCCTAGGGCCTCCGCAGGTCAGGGCGCCCGCCGTCGCCCTCGACGATCACCAGCGGGAGTTCGCGCGGCCATGCCGTGGCCTGGTGGTCGTCGAAGAGGGGCCACAGGGCCGTCATCGCCTCCCAGTACGTCTCCCGCTCCGCCCGGTTCGCCGTGCGCGCCCGGCCGGTGAGGCCGGTCGGGCCCACCTGGAGGCGGACCTCCGGCCGGGCGGTGAGGTTCTCGTACCAGGCGGGGTGGTGCGGCCCGCCCGAGCCGGCGGCCACCAGGAGGTGCCGGCCGGCGTCCTGACCGTAGATCAGCGGGGTGCGCACGGCCAGACCGGTGTGCCGGTCGACGGTGGTGAGCAGGAGGGTGGGGACGCCGTGCCAGAGGTGACCGTCCGCGCCTCCGCTGCTCACGTACGTGCGTACGTGGTCGAGCCGCGGTCCGGGGCGCGGGTCCGTGGGGTGGTCCCAGTCGACGGCGACGGTGACGCTGTTCATCTCTACTGACCTCCGTAGGGCGGCCCCCCGGACGGCTAACGAGCCTCCCTCGATTCTGGATGCGGCACACCCGTAGCGCATGCGCACAGGTCTGGACCAAGCTCGGACCATGGACCTGGAGCTGAGGCACCTCAAGATCGTCAGGGCCGTCGCCGACGCCGGGAGCCTGACCCGCGCCGCCACCGTGCTCGGGCTCGCGCAGCCCGCGCTGAGCGCGCAGCTCAAACGGATCGAACGGGCGCTGGGCGGGACGCTGTTCCTGCGCGGCCGGGACGGCGTACGGGCCACCGCGCTCGGGGAGCTGGTGCTGGAGCGGGCCCGGGTGGTGCTGCCCGCCGTGTGCGAGTTGCAGGAGGAGGCGGTGCGCTTCGCCCGGCAGGGCGCGGACGGATACCGGCTCGGCGGGACGCACGGGCCGCTGCTCGGCGGGCTCGTCGACCGGCTCGCCGGGCGGGAGCCCGGGGTGTCCGTGACGACGTACACGTCCTGGTCGGAGCGCGAGGTCGCGGCCGGGGTGGCCGCCGGGCGGTTGGACTTCGCCCTGGTCGGGGTGTGCGGGGAGAGCCCGCCGCCGGAGCCGGGGCGGCTCGCCTGGATGGAGGTGGCGCGGGACCCGGTGCACGTGATGCTGGCCGAGGACCACCCGCTGGCCCACCGGGCGGAGATCGAGCTGGCGGAGCTGGCCGCCGAGGCCTGGACCGACGTACCGGGCGACGGCTGTTTCGGGGACTGCTTCGCGGCGGCGTGCGTGCGCGCCGGGTTCACGCCGGCCTGCGTGTACGAGACGGACACCGCTTCGTGCGTGCACCTCGTCCAGGTGGGGCGGGCCGTGGGGCTGTGCCGGGCGACGTTCCCGGTGACCCCCGGGGTACTGGCCCGGCCGCTCGCCGGGAGCCCGCTGGTGTGGCGGCACCTGCTGGGTTGGCATCCGGCCGCGCCCACCGCCACCCGGGCCCCGGCGGTGCTGGAGCACGCCCGGGCCGCGCACGCCGACGCCCTGGCCCGGTCGGCCTCGGCCGTGGCCGGAGGCGCGGCGGTCGGGTCCCTTCAGGGGCTGGACGGGCCACACGGCATCGCAGAGGGTGACCAACGGGCCACGGCCCGGGGTGTGCACCCCGGGCCGGGACCCACAGCAGCGTCATCGGTCGCCCGCCGAGGCGGGGGCGGCTACGGCAGGTAGCGCTCGATGACCTGCGGACCCTCCTTCTCGATCATCAGGCGAGCCTTCTCGATCCGCTCCGGAGTCGGGTCGTGGCCGGTCGCCATCACGAGGTCCTCAGGGTCGTAGGGCCGCTCCCCGCCGGTGAAGAGCCGGTCCGACCGGGTGGGCTGCTGGTCCGATTCACTGTCCATCGCGTACCCCTTCCACTGCCCCCTGGCCCCCATCGTGCGGCGGCCGGGCCATGAACGCACCTCGGCCGGGCCATGAACGCACCTCGGCCGGGCCGTGAACGCGCCCCGGCCGCTCCCCGCAGGCGCCCCGGCGGCCCGTGCCGGTCGGCCATACCACCGGGGGAGGGGCCAACCGACGGCTCCCGTACGGCGGTTCGGATTCCTACGGTGTCGAGGACCCCCACCGAACCGAGGAGATCCCCCATGCTCAAGCGACACGCCCGCGCGGCGTGTACCGCCCTGGCCACCGCCGGGCTGCTACTGGCAGCCACCGGCGGAGCCACCGCCTCGGACGCGCCCCGACCGGCCGCCGCCTCGGCCGCCGAGACCCTGCGCACCGCCGACGCCCCACCCGAACTGCTCGCCGCCATGCAGCGCGACCTCGGCCTGACCCCCACCCGGGCCCGGACGCGGCTCGCCCACGAGGCCGAGGCCGGAGCCACCGCCGCCCGGCTGCGGGACCGGCTCGGCGCCGCCTTCGCCGGTGCCTGGCTGGACGGGGCCGACGCGGGCACCCTGACCGTCGCCACCACCCGCGCCGCCGACACCGCCGCGATCCGCGCGGCCGGCGCCGAGGCCCGGCTCGTCGGCCGGTCGCTGAGCGACCTGGACGCGGCGAAGTCGGCCCTGGACCGGGTCGCCACCGCCGAGACGCCGGTGCGCTACGTCGACACCCGCACCAACACCCTGGTCATCGAGGAGACCCGGCCGGGCGCCGCCGCCCGGCTGCTCGCCGCGACCGGGACCGACTCCGCCCTGGCCACGGTCGTCCGTACCGCCGAGGCGCCCCGCCCGCTGTACGACCTGCGGGGCGGCGACGCGTACTACATGAACGGCAGCGGCCGCTGCTCCGTCGGCTTCCCCGTCACCAAGGGCGCCACCCAGGGCTTCGCGACGGCGGGGCACTGCGGCCGGGCCGGCACCACCACCAGCGGTTCAACCAGGTCGCGCAGGGCTCCTTCCAGGCGTCCGTCTTCCCCGGCAACGACATGGCCTGGGTCGCCGCGAACGCCAACTGGACGTCGACCCCCTTCGTCAAGGGCAGCGGCGGGGCGAACGTGCAGGTCACCGGCTCGGTGCTGCAACCCGTCGGGTCCTCCGTGTGCCGTTCCGGCTCGACCACCGGCTGGCACTGCGGAACCGTCCAGCAGCACAACACGAGCGTCACCTACCCCGAGGGCACCATCTCGGGCGTGACCCGGACGACGGTCTGCGCCGAGCCCGGCGACTCCGGCGGCTCCTACATATCCGGCAGCCAGGCCCAGGGCGTCACCTCCGGCGGTTCCGGCAACTGCTCCAGCGGCGGAACCACCTTCTTCCAGCCGCTGAACCCGATCCTGTCCGCCTACGGGCTCACCCTGAGGACCACCGGCGGCGACCCGGGCCCCGGCCCCGGCCCCGGTGACCCCGAGCCCGGCGGCACCTGGAAGGCCGGCGGCGTCTACGCCACCGGCGCGACCGTCACCTACGGCGGCGCCACGTACCGCTGCCTCCAGGGCCACCAGGCCCAGACCGGCTGGGAGCCGCCCGCGGTCCCGGCCCTGTGGCAGCGGCTGTAGCCGCCGCGCGAGCCGCGTGACCAGGGGGCGCCGTGACGACCGAGGGGGGAGTCACGGCGCCCCCGCCGTTCGCCCGCCTCCCCTCCCGCGGCCCGTCAGAACGTGAGCAGCGCCGCCACCGAGACCAGCGCGCCGAAGGCGGTCAGCGCCCCGCAGATCGCCAGGTTCACCCGTCGGTGCTCCCAGAACACCGCGACGAACTCGCGCAGCGTGGCCGTCGGCAGGAAGTAGCGGGCGGTCGGCGCCCCCACGACCTGCCCGTTGACGCCGGCCTTGCGGGCCATCATCGCGGCCCGGAACGCGTGGAAGTTGTTGGTGACGACCACGCACCGGTAGCCGGGCGTCTGCGCCTCCATGATCTCCCGGCTGAACAGCATGTTCTCCTCGGTCGTGCGCGACCGGTCCTCCAGCCGTACGTGCTCGGCCGGCGCGCCCTGCGCGATCAGCCAGTCCGCCATCGCGCGGGCCTCGGAGACCTTCTCGTCGGAGCCCTTGCCGCCCGACACCAGCAGCACCGGCGGCCGGCCGCCCCGCGCCACCTGGGCGTCGTGGATCTGCTGTCCCTTGCGCAGCCGCGAGGCCAGCAGCGGCGGCACCCGGTCCCCGCCGATCAGGCCCGAGCCGAGCATCACCACGTGGTCGACGTCGCCGCGCACCTTGATCCGGCCGTAGAGGAAGGCGTACCCGACGAAGGACAGGAACACGAACGAGACGTACCCGACGACCAGGGCGAGGGTCGCGACCGCCCCGGTGAGGACCGCCGAGTCGGAGACCCCGACGAAGACCAGCAGCGCGATCATCGCGAAGATGCCGAGGCCGGCGAGCAGGGACAGCAGGTTGGGCAGGCGCGTGCCCTCCTTGCGGACCATCGTCACGCCGTTGGCGACGAGGAAACCCCCGGCGGCCACCAGGCCGAGGGTGGGCACGGACAGGACGAGCAGCAGGGCGGCGACCGCGAGCCAGCCGGGCAGGGCCGCGACT
This sequence comes from Streptomyces sp. NPDC029836, assembly GCF_055574495.1. NCBI lineage: Bacteria > Bacillati > Actinomycetota > Actinomycetes > Kitasatosporales > Streptomycetaceae > Streptomyces > Streptomyces sp. NPDC029836. The sequence continues at coordinate 159,919 of NZ_JBVHZI010000005.1, forward strand.
TGCAGCACCACGGCGAAGGAGAGCGCCACGCCCGTCAGCCCGAGCAGGACGGCGTTGCGAAAGCGGCGGCGGTCCCTCCGGGCGCTTATGCCGAAGGCGACGAAGAGGAGGGCGGCGAGGGCGAAGGCGACCATGGCGCCATCGTAGGTGTCAGACGGAGAAGGCCGTCCGGCGCACGGAACGCCCGGCCAGGACGTCCGTCCTGCGCCCGTCCCGGATGACGAAGCGTCCGTCGATCAGCACGTACGGGATACCGGTCGGCAGCGCCCGGGGCCGCTCGTACGTGGAGCCGGCGGCGACCGTGTCGGGGTCGAACAGGACGAGGTCGGCCCGGTATCCGACGCGGACCAGACCGCGGTCGGGCAACCGCAGCCGGGCCGCCGGCCGGCCGGAGAGGTGGGCGACGCACTCCTCCAGGCCGAGGACGCCGAGTTCGCGGACGTACCGGCCGAGGTAGTGCGGGAAGGTGCCCCAGGCCCGGGGGTGGGGCTTGGCGCCGCGCAGGATGCCGTCGGAGCCGCCGGTGTGGACGCGGTGGCGCATGATCGCGCGGACGTTGTCCTCGTGGCCGACGTGTTGGAGCACGGTCGGCGCCAGCCGGTCGCCGAGCAGCAGGGCGCGGGCGGTGTCCCAGCCGTCGAGGCGGGTGCCCACGTACCGGGCGAGGTCCGGGTCGCCGACTCCGGATATCTCGATCGTCGACCAGTCGACGGGGACGCCGTGGCAGCCGTCGGCGCCCTCGACCTCCAACGCGTGCCGGATCCGTTCTGCCTCGGCGTCGTCGCGCAGCCGGGCCAGGACGGCTTGTGGGCCGCCCTCGTTGGCCCAACCGGGCAGCAGCGCGACGAGGGTGGTGCAGCCGGGGGTGTACGGATAGGTGTCGAGGGTGATGTCGGCGCCCGCGTCGAGCGCCGCGTCCAGCAGGGCCAGGAGTTCGGGGGCCCGGCCCTCGTTCTCGCCGAAGTTCATGGTGGCGTGCGCGAGGTGGAGGGCGCAGCCGGCCCGCCGGGTGAGGTCGACCATCTCGGCGTAGGCGGCGAGGGCGCCGTGACCGTAACTGCGGTGGTGGGGGCAGTAGTAGCCGCCGTACCGGGCCACGACCCGGCACAGTTCGGTGAGTTCGGACCCGGAGGCGTACATTCCGGGGGTGTAGGTCAGGCCGGAGGACATGCCGACGGCGCCCTGTTCCAGGCCCTCGGCGACGAGCCGGCGCATCCGGTCCAGTTCGGCGGCGGTCGCGGGCCGGTCGTCCCAGCCCAGGGCGTACGCGCGGACGGTGCCCTGGGGGACGAGGTAGGCGGCGTTGACGGCGATGCCGGCCCCGCCGTGGGCCCGGTCGAGGCGGTCGAGGTAGCCGCCGACGGTGCGCCAGTCGAAGTCGACGTCGTCGCCGGGGCCGTTCCAGCCGGCGATGGCGGCCCGTACGGCGTCCAGGGTGCGCTCGTCGGCGGGCGCGTACGACAGGCCGTCCTGGCCCAGGACTTCGAGGGTGACGCCCTGGGCGGCCTTCGCCCGGTGGTCCGGGTCGCGGAGCAGCGCGAGGTCGCTGTGGGCGTGCATGTCGATGAAGCCGGGGGCCAGGACCAGGCCGTGGGCGTCGAGGGTGCGCCGGCCGCCGCCGGTGATCCGGCCGATGTCGACGACGCGGCCCTCGTGCACGGCGACGTCGGCGGTGTACGAGGGTCCGCCGGTGCCGTCGGCGACGCGGGCCCCCCGGATGACCAGGTCCACGGCCGGCGCCTAGAAGAAGGTGCGGACGTAGTCGGTGACGGTGCCGTCGGCCCGCACCACCGGGATCAGCGGCCACTTCTCGAAGATCGTGCACGGGTGGGACATGCCGAGCGCCACCCAGTCACCGACCTGGACGTCCTCGGCGGAGTCGGTCTCCAGCCAGGCGTGCTGGTCGGAGAGCTTGACGAGCCGGACCCCGGTCGCGGGCCGTTCCTCGCCGGTGAGGGCGTCGCGGACCAGTTCGGCCTCGGGGAGGCCGAGGTCGTAGGCGACGTCGCGCTTGCCCGCGTTGACGAAGGCCTGGCCGGCGGAGGGGCGGGAGACGACCTGGGTCCACAGCCGGAAGGCGGGGCGCAGGCCGCCCTCCTCGGGGATCCGGTTGAAGGGGGTCAGGCGGCCGTACCAGCCGTGGTCGTGGGAGACGTACGCGCCGGAGCGCAGCAGCTTCAGGACGGGCCGGGAGAGTGCGGGGAGTTCGGCGAAGACGTCGGCGACGGCGTCGAACCAGGCGGAGCCGCCGGCGCTGACGACGATCTCCTCCAGGTCGGGGGCGTACCGCCCGGCCTTGTCGAACTCGACGGCGAGAGCGGTGAGCCGGCGCAGGTAGGCGTGGACGCCCGCCGGGTCGGCGCCGGGCACCTCGGCCTCGTAGCCGGCGACGCCGACGAGGCGCAGGGTGTCCGTGGCGGCGACGGCGTCGGCCACGGCCCGGCAGTCCTCCTCGGTGCGGGCGCCGGTGCGGGCGCCCTCGCCGGCGCCGAGTTCGACGACGACGTCGATGACGGCCGGCTGCCCGGCCAGCGCCCGGTCCATGAGCCGGACGCCGCGCACGGAGTCGACGTAGCAGACGAAGCGGAAGGCGGGGTCGGCGGCGAGTTCGGCGGCGACCCAGCGCAGGGCGGCGGGGTCGACGAGCTCGTTGGCGAGGAAGATCCGCCCGATGCCGAAGGCGCGGTAGACGCGGGCCTGGTGCGGGACGGCGGCGGTGATGCCCCACGCGCCGTGTTCCAGCTGGCGCCGGAAGAGCTGCGGGGACATGCAGGTCTTGCCGTGCGGGGCGAAGGCGAGGTGGTGGCGCTTCGAGTATTCCCCGAGCGCGGTGAGGTTGTGTTCCAGCGCGTCCGCGTCGAGGGTGAGCACGGGCGTGGTGAACCCGCCCGTGTGCAGGTTGCGGGCCTCGGCGGCGAGGGCGCCGACGGTCAGGCCGGCGCGCTCGGCGTCCGGGGGGAGGCCCTTGAACCGGTGGTCGACCGGTTCGTCGGCGAGGGCCTGGACGGGATCGCTGGGCATGTGCGGGTGCCTCCCGGGCGTGTTGCGCGTACCGCAACGGGCGTTGCGTATGCCGCTGCATGCTGTCTAACATCCCGGATGACGGCGGGTCAACGGGCGGAGCCCGGTGCGGCGCCGGAACCCGCCGCCGCGCGGGCGGACGGAGGAGAGGACACGGCGTGAGCCAGTCGGTGGAGCGTGCCCTGCAGATCCTGCCGGCGCTCGCGAAGGGCCCGGCCGGGCTCGGGGACGTCGCCGACGGGCTCGGCGTCCACAAGAGCACCGCGCTGCGGCTGCTGCGGACCCTGCACGCGCACGGCTTCGTCTACCGGCAGCCGGACGGCCGCTACCGGCTCGGCGCCGGCCTGTTCGCGCTGGCCGCGGAGGCGGTGGAGAACCTGGACGTGCGCGAGGTCGCGCACCCGCACCTGGTCGAGCTGAACCGGCTCACCGGGCACACCGTCCACCTGGCGCTGCACCAGGACGACGAGGTCGTCTACATCGACAAGGTCGACAGCCGCTACCCGGTCCGGATGTACTCCCGCATCGGCAAGCCCGTCCCGCTGACCGTGGCCGCCGTCGCGAAGGTGATCCTGGCCGACCTGCCGGAGGCCGACCGGCGGAGCCTGGCCGCGCGCATCGAATACCCCCGCTACACCGCCCGCTCCACCCCGGACGCGGACGCCTTCCTGACCGAGCTGGCCCTGGTGCGCCGGCAGGGCTGGGCCGCCGACCTGGGCGGCCACGAGGAGGCGCTCAACTGCGTGGGCGCGCCCGTGCGCGGCCCGGGCGGGCGGGTCGTCGCCGCGATGTCCGTCTCGGCGCCCGGTGTGGTCGCGGGCCCCGACGAACTGCTCGAACTGCTGCCCCTGGTACGCCGCAGCGCCGACACCATCAGCCGGGAGTACTCCGGCTCCGAACCCAGCGAGGACGCCCCGTGACCGAGAAGACCGCCATCACCCCCGACACCCACACCGCGCCGCCCGCGAGGTTCTCGCACGGCGTGCGCAAGGGCAACCTCCTCCAGGTCGCCGGCCAGGTCGGCTTCCTGCCCGCGGTGGCGGGACAGGCGCCGACGCCGGCCGGGCCGACGCTGCGCGCGCAGACCCTGCAGACGCTGGAGAACGTCCGTTCCGTGCTGGAGGCGGGCGGCGCGACCTGGGACGACGCGATGATGATCCGCGTCTACCTGACCGACACCGCGCACTTCGCCGAGATGAACGAGATCTACAACGCCTACTTCGAGGAGCAGGGCCTCAAGGAGGCGCCGGCCGCCCGCACCACGGTCTACGTGGGCCTGCCCGCCGGGCTGCTGGTCGAGATCGACGCGCTGGCCGTCCTGGGCTGAGCGCGCCGAGGGGACGCCCCCTGGCGGCGGGGCGCCCCCTCGGGCCGTGCGGCCGGTGACCCGTCAGGTGCAGTACTGGGCTTCCTTGCCGATCGAGCGGTACATGCAGTCCGCGTTCTCCAGGATCTGGAGCACGGCCTCCTTGTTGCGGGAGGTCTCGCGGTCGATCACCTCGTCGGGCGGGTAGAAGCCGCCGCCGCCCGAGCTCGACGGGTACATCTCGAAGGTGTAGGCGAAGATCTTCTGGCTGCCCCACAGCCAGTCGTCGATCGTGCCGTCGGTGATGTACAGGTCGCTCGACTGCTCGGGCGTGTAGCCGTTGCTGGCCGCCATGCCGGTGCCGACCTTCTTGAAGGCGGCGAGGTCGTCGGCGGTCAGGCCGGGCGCGGTGTCGTTGTACGTCCAGCCGAAGGGCCACAGCACGAGCTGGCTGTAGGTGTGGAAGTCGATCGAGGCCTTGATCTGCTGCTTGCCGCCGACGACGCGGCTGCGCACGAAGTCGGAGACCACCTTCACCTCGGGGGCGGACTCGGCGGCCGGGCCCCGGTAGGTCTCGGAGCTCTTGCTGCTGCTGGAGCCGCCGCAGCAGCCCCACTTGTAGTTCCAGTTCCGGTTCTGGTCCGTGCCGACGTAGGAGGAGCCGGAGTTCGGCTGGCGGTTCTTGCGCCAGGAACGGTAGGAGCCGGAGGCGATGTCGTACTCGCCGCCGTCGGGGTTGAGGTCCGGCACGATCCAGATCTCGCGGTTGTTGACCGCGTTGGTGATCCGGGACTCCGTGCCGTACTTGGAGCCGAACTCCTTCAGCAGGTACAGGGCCATCTCGACGGTGAGGTGTTCGCGGGCGTGCTGGTGCGCGGTGAAGAGCACCTCGGGCTCGGCCTCGTCGGTGCCGACGTTGTCGCTGATCTTGATCGCGAACATGTCCCGGCCCTGGTACGACTTGCCGATGACCCGCTTGCTCATGATCCCGGGGTACTGGGCGATGCGCTGGTCGATCTCCGCGGTCGCCTCGGCGTAGTTGTGGTACTTCGAGTCGGCGGACGGGAAGTCCATGGCGCCGGACGCGATGCCGGGCTCGGAGCGGTCCGGGGGTCCGGGCAGCGCGGTCAGCTGGTAGCCGCGCTTGCGGAGGTCCTTGGCCTGCATGGTGTCGGCGCTGACGACGACGGTGTGGTCGTCCACCTCGTCGATCGACACCCCGGAGCTCAGCAGGGCGGTCCGGTCGGCGACGGTGGACGGCCCGTGGATCCGGTACTGGACGATGGACTCGTCCTGGGTGGCGGTGGACGGATTGGCGGGTTGGGCTGCCGTGGCGCTCAGGCCGTAGGCGGGTGCGCCGAGCGCGAGCGCCAGCAGGGCCGCCGTGACGGCGGCCCTCCGGCGGGTGTGGAGCCGCATGCGTTCTCCTGGGTCGGGAGTGTGGGGGTAGCCGTGCGGACGCGCACAGCGTGCTCTCACGGCATGTCCGGGTCAAGAACCTGCCGGGTGCGCCGATCTGAATCGGCCACCCCCACACGTACCGCCTAGGGGAGGGCGTGGACCTTGGGACCCACCGCGTTGGACCAGGCGCTACCCGCCTTGGCGTCCCAGTTGGTCGACCAGGTCATCGCCCCGCGCAGACCCGGGTAGGTCTTCGACGGCTTGAAGGATCCGCAGTTCGTGCCGCGGGCCAGGCAGTCCAGGGCGTTGTTGACGATGGTCGGCGACACGTAGCCGCTGCCGGCGCCGCTGGGCGAGGCCGGGACCCCGATGCCGACCTGCGACGGGTCGAGGCCGCCCTCCAACTGGATGCAGGCCAGGGCGGTCAGGAAGTCCACCGAGCCCTGCGCGTAGACCTTGCCGTCGCAGCCGTTCATCGCGCCGCTGTTGTAGTACTGCATGTTGACGACGGTCAGGATGTCCTTCACGTTCAGGGCCGTCCTGAAGTAGCCGCCCTGCGTGGACTGCATGTCGATCGTCTGCGGCGCCATGGTCAGCACCATGGACGGACCCGCCTTGGCCGACAGGGCGCGCAGCGCCTGCGTCATGTAGGTCGGGTTGAGGCCGTTCTCCAGGTCGATGTCGATGCCGTTGAAGCCGTACTCCTGCATCAGCGCCCAGGCCGAGTTCGCCAGGTTGTTGGCCGAGGTGGAGTCGTTGACCGAGATCGTGCCCTTCTCGCCGCCGATGGAGAGGATGACCGACTTGCCGGCCGTCTTCTTCGCGGCGATGTCCGCCTTGAACTGGGGCACGGTGTAGCCGTTCAGCCCCGCCGAGTCGAGGTTGAAGGTGATGGCGCCCGGCGTGGTCGTGGCGTCGGCGAAGGAGACGGCGATGATGTCGTACTCGTTCGAGACGTCCGAGAGCTTCTGGACGGTCGCGCCGTTGTTGAAGTTCTGCCAGTAGCCGGTCAGCGCGTGCTTGGGGACGGCCGGGTTCGGGCCGGGGCCCGGGCCGCCGCCCGTCGTCGTACCGGTCACCGGCGCCGACTTGGTGCCCTCGCCGGCCGCGTTGTACGCGCTGACCTGGAAGGAGTACGAGGTCGCCGCGGCGAGCCCGGTGATCGGGGTGGAGGCGCCGGTCACGGACTTGACCCGGACCCCGTCCTGGTAGACGTGGTAGCCGGCCGCGCCGCTGACCGCGTTCCACGAAAGGGTGAGCCCGTTCGCGCTCTGGCCGGAAACGGCGGTGCCGGCGGGGGCGCCCGGGATGCTCGGACCGGGGTCGGTGCCGCCGCCGCCGTCGGGGCCGACGACGCTGAACTCATCGATGACATAGGGGTTTTGGCCGTACCAGCCATGGGTCCAGACGCTGACCTGGGTGGTGTTCGGGCCGGTGGAGAAGGTCGTGGAGAGCTTCTGCCAACCGGCGCCGGAACCCGGCGTCCAGGTGGAGACGTCCTGCGTGCCGGTACCGGTCGCGCCGAGGTAGACGTAGCCGCCCTGGACCTGGGTGCTCAGCGTGTACGTCGAATTCGGCTTGACCGTGACGGTCTGGCTGCAGCGGGCGTTGTCCTGGCCCGCCGGGGCGGCGCGCAGCGCGCCCGTCCCGGCGAACACCGGGGAGGAGACGGAGGCGCCGCTGCCGCCGGAACAGGACCAGTTGGCCAGGCCGGACTCGAAGCCGCCGTTGCGCACGACGTTGACGTCGGCCGCCTGGGCGGTGCCGGAGGCGAGGGCCGTGAGCCCGCCGGCGGCGAGCGTGGCCGCGCCCAGCAGGGCAAGGGAGCGTATGCGGTTCACGTGGGCTCCGTGGGGGGAGGAAGGGACAAGCGGAACGAGGGGGAGTGGGGTTCCCCGCAACCAAGTGCTGGCGCAGCCAAGTTGGTCCAGACCAATCCCCGTGTCAAGGGGCTTTGCGAAGTGGCTTGAAATGAACGACCTCCGGATTCCCGGTTGTCCGGGTTTCCGGCCACCTGTGACACGTGCTCGCGGTACGGGAATCCGCAAGCCCCTGCCCCACCAGGGAGGTCGCGGATATGGTGCTGGGGCAAGGGGGAGGCACGTCGGAAGTTTGCGGTCGCGCAGTACGTGCGCGGACGTGACGGCCAGGGGAACGTGCGTGGTGTACCGGGTGAACGGGGGGAATTCGGGTGCCGACCGCCATCGCTGTCACCAGCGCCGATCTGGTGCTGCCGGCCCCTGACCGGCACACGCCGGGCGCCGCCGTCCTGCGCCCGCCCGGCGAGGCGGACCTGGAGGGCGCCCTCGCCGAGACCTCCGCCCTGCTGGAGCGGCACGGCCACCTCGTGGTCGTCGTACCGCCGTGGCTGCCGGCGGCCACCGCGCGCCGCCTGCACACCGTCCGCGCCATCCTGGAGACCGACCGGATCGCGTTCGTCGACATCGATCTCCCGCCGCTGGGAACCGCCGTGCTGGTGCGTCAACTGCGCCAGCTCAGCGTCTGCGACTTCAGCCCCGGCGTCATCGCCTCGGCCGCCCGACTGCTCTCGCACTACATCTATGCGGGCGCCCTGCTCGGCAGCGTCGCCAAGCTCGACCGGATCCCCGTCGGCCTCAAGGCGCACGCCCGGTCCTGGTCGCCGAGCGCCCAGTTCGCCGTACTGGCCCACCCGACACCGCACCTCGCGAAGCTCGGCCCGCAGGGGACGGCGGGCACCCGCGAGGGCGTGCTGCCGCCGGGACCCGACTTCGCCACCCACCTCACCTTCGCCCGCGGGCAGTCGTCCTCCGACTGGGTCGCGGCCGAACTGGCTCCCGCCTGGCAGGTGCAGGGCGTCATGGAGAACCCGCTGCCGGCCGACTCCGCCGGCTGGTGGGCCACCCCCAAGCTGGTCGAGTTCGCCGCGGCCATCCCCGACCCCTCCGTGCTCTACCAACTGGTCGCCTCCGTGCGCCGCGAGGAGTGCCGGTGGTGCGGCTTCGAGCTCATCGGCGACCGCTGCGGATTCTGCGCCGCCCCGCTCGCGCCGCCGCCGCCCGAAGCGGCCGCCCGCTCCAGATCCAGCTCCTGACCGGCCCGAACGAACGAAGAACGGCGAGGTAGTACGGCTCATGAACTCACGCCAGCGCCGCGGCGTCATCCTGCTCCTGCTGTCGGTCCTGTGCGCCCTCGCGGCGTTCGGCGGGGTCCTCGTGGTCATCGGCGACGTCAATTCGAAGGTCGGGTCCGAGGTCGTCGCCTACCGCGTCAAGGGCGACATCGCCCCCTACAGCTCCCTCGGCGCCGGCCAGTTCGAGGAGGTCACGGTCCCCAAGCGCTGGCTGTCCGGCACGGCCGTCACCGACCTCGGGGCCCTCAAGGACAAGATCGCGCTCACCACCCTGAAGAAGGGGTCGCTGCTCCAGACGGACATGTTCGTCGACAAACCGCAGCTCCAGCCCGGTGAGCAGGAGATCGCCATCATGATCGACGCAGCGACGGGCGTGGCCGGCAAGATCACCTCCGGCGCCAAGGTCAACATCCTCGCCACCTTCAAGGGCGCCAAGGACACCGACCCGTCCCGGTCGGTCATCATCGTCGCCAACGCCCGCGTCCTGGGCGTCGGCAAACTCACCGCCCTGGAGAAGAACAGCGACCGCACCGGCCCGACCGAGGCCGTCCCGATCACCTTCGCCCTGGCCACCAAGGACACCCAGCGCGTCGCGTACGCCGAATCCTTCGCGGAGCACGTGCGCCTGGCCCTCGTGGCCCCCGGCACCGACTCGGCGCCCGGCCCGAGCGAGCGCACGTACACCCTCGAAGGGGACAAGTGAGGCGCGGATGACCACTCGTATCCTGCCCGCCGCCGGTGACGCGGACGCCGCCCGCGCCATCGTGGCCCTGCTCAGCCAGCTCCCGGACGCCGAGCCGGCCGCTCCCGTCCCCGATTCCACCTCCCTGCTCGACACCCTCGGCCGGATGGCCGCCGAATCCGTCGACGAACTGCCCGAAGTGGTCCTCGTCCACGAACGGATCGGACCCGTCCCCGCCCTGGAACTCATCCGCGAGGTCGCCCTGCGCTTCCCGGCGGTCGGCGTGGTCCTGCTCTCCTCCGACGCCGGCCCCGGCGTCTTCTCCGCCGCCATGGACTCCGGGGCGCGCGGCCTCGTCGGACTGCCGCTGGGCTACGAGGAACTCGCCGCCCGCGTCCAGGCCGCCGCCCAGTGGTCCGCCGGCGTACGCCGCCACCTGGGCCGGGGCGCCGACGCGCCCACCGGGCCCGGCGGCCGGCTCGTCACCGTCACCGGCGCCAAGGGCGGCGTCGGCACCACCTTCGCCGCCGTCCAGTTCGCCCTGGCCGCGGCCGCCTCGGGCCGCCGCACCGCCCTCGTCGACCTCGACCTCCAGGCCGGGGACGTGGGCTCGTACCTCGACGTGCAGTTCCGACGCTCCGTCGCCGACCTCGCCGGGATCCAGGACATCTCTCCGCGCGTCCTCCAGGACGCCGTCTACGAGGACCGCACCGGCCTGGCGCTGCTGCTGGCCCCGGGCGAGGGCGAACGCGGCGAGGAGGTCGACGACCGCGCCGCCCGCCACGTCATCGCCGCCCTGCGCGCCCGCTACGAACTCGTCGTCGTCGACTGCGGCACCCAGGTGACCGGCGCCAACGCCACCGCCGTGGAGATGGCCGACGTGGCGGTCCTGGTCGTCACCCCGGACGTGGTCTGCGTACGGGCCGCCAAGCGGATGGTCCGCATGTGGGAGCGGCTCCAGGTGCGCAAGGCCGAGGACACCACCGTGGTCGTCAACCGCTGGAGCAAGCACACCGAGATCCAGCCCGCGCTGATAGAGAAGATCACCAAGACCCGGGTCGCCCGCACCCCCGTCCCGGCCGCCTTCAAGGAACTCCAGGGCGTCGTCGACGCCGGCCGCGTCCAGGACCTCGACAACCGCTCGACGGTGAAACAGGCCCTGTGGACCCTGGCCGGCGAACTGGGCCTGCTCGCCGGCCCCGCCCCCGACGACCCCAAGGCCGGCCCCGGCCACGCCCTCGCCGTCCGCCCCTCGGGCCCGGTGGCCCGGCTGCGCCGCGGCCGGGAGGGCTGACGGATGGCCGCCCGCCGGTCCGCACGCACCGACCCCGACCGGGGTCAGGTCGCCGTCGAGTTCGTCGGCATGGTCCCGCTGATCCTGCTGCTCGTCGCGGCGGTGTGGGAGTGCGTACTGATCGGCTACGCCTTCTCCCTGGTCGGCAACGCGGCCGACGAGGCGGCGCGGGCGGGGGCGGTCAAGGGCGACGGGGCCTGCCGAACGGCGGCGGTGGAACACATCGGCGGAGCCTGGGGCCCGAGGGCGGAGTGCGGCCGGGAAGGGGACCTCTACAAGGCGACGGTGACGGTCGAGATCCCCGTCCTGTTCCCGGGCCTCAACTTCGGCTCCCTGGACGGCACGGCCGGCGCGGCGATGGAGAGGGAGGAGTGAGGGCATGAGACGGCGCATCCGCTCCGACCGGGGCCAAGTGGCCCTGGAGTACATCGGCTTCGTACCGATCCTGCTGTTCGTCGCGCTCTGCGCGATCCAGCTGGGCTGGATCGCGTACGTCCACGAACAGGCGGACACCGCCGCCCGCACCGCGGCCCGGGTGGAGGCCCGCAAGGGCTCCGGCGGGGAGGCCGCGGGCCGGGCCGCCGTCCGCGGCGGCCTGAGCGCCGACGTCACCGTCTCCAAGGACACCGACGCCGTCACCGCGAACGTCTCCATCCGGATCAACTCGATCATCCCCGGCCTGAACCCCGAGCCGGCCACGGCCACCGCCGTCATGCCCAACGACGACCCCAACCCGATCGGAGCCCGCCCATGAGCCTGCGCTCCCGGGTCAACACCCCCGACGACCGGCACAGCCCGCGCGAGGACGGCCGGCTGGTTTCCTCGTACCGCGCCAAGCTGCTCGAAGAGATCGACCTCGCCGAGATGTCCGCGCTCGCGCCGGCCGAGCGCCGCGCACGCCTGGAACGCGTACTCGGGCACATCATCAGCCGCGAGGGCCCGGTCCTGTCCACCGCCGAACGTGCCCAACTGGTGCGCCGCGTCGTGGACGAGGCCCTGGGACTCGGCGTGCTCGAACCGCTCCTCGAAGACGCCTCGATCTCCGAGATCATGGTCAACGGGCCGGACCAGATCTTCGTCGAGCGGGCCGGCCGCGTCGAGCAGCTCCCCATCCGCTTCGCCTCGCACGAGCAGCTCATGCAGACCATCGAGCGCATCGTCTCCACCGTCAACCGCCGCGTGGACGAGGCCAATCCGATGGTCGACGCCCGCCTGCCCAGCGGCGAGCGCGTCAACGTCATCATCCCGCCACTCTCGCTGACCGGCGCCACCCTCACCATCCGCCGCTTCCCGCGCGCCTTCACCCTGCACGAGATGATCGGCCTCGGCTCCCTCGACGAGCAGATGCTCCTGCTGCTGTCCGGGCTGGTCCAGGCGAAGATGAACGTGATTGTCTCCGGCGCCACCGGCACCGGCAAGACCACCCTCCTCAACGCCCTCTCCGGACTCATCCCGGAGGGCGAGCGCGTCATCACCATCGAGGACTCGGCCGAGCTCCAGCTCCAGCAGGCGCACGTGATCCGCCTCGAATCCCGGCCCCCGAACGTCGAGGGCAAGGGTCAGATCACCATCCGCGACCTCGTACGCAACTCCCTGCGCATGCGCCCCGACCGCATCATCGTCGGCGAGGTCCGCGGCGGCGAGACCCTCGACATGCTCCAGGCCATGTCCACCGGCCACGACGGCTCCCTCGCCACCGTCCACGCGAACAGCTCCCAGGACGCCCTGATGCGCCTGCAGACCCTCGCGTCCATGTCGGAGGTGGAGATCCCCTTCGAAGCGCTCCAGGACCAGATCAACAGCGCGGTCAACGTCATCGTCCAGCTGACCCGCTTCGGCGACGGCTCGCGCCGCATCACGGAGATCTCCATCCTCGACTCGCACGGCCGCGAGCCGTTCCGCATCACCACCGTCTGCCGCTACGTCGCCCAGCCCATGGGCGCCGACGGGCGCGTCCACGGCCACTTCGCGTACCACCCGCTGCCGCGCCGGATCGCGGAACGCCTCTACATGAACAGTCAGCCGATTCCCCAGGCATTCGGGGTCGCCCTGTCGGACGAGCGGTACGAGCCGTTCGACCCGCTCACCTCCCGGACCGTCCTGTGAACAACCTCGTCCTCCTCACCCTCGGCGCCACCCTGCTGGCCGGCCTCCTCGTGTCCCTCGGCGTGCACGCCTACGCCTCCGGCCACGCGCAGCGCGCCGCCCTCATCGAGCGCCTCTCGGCGAGCGGAGCCCCCGAACCGACGGGCCGCCGACGCCGCTTCCCCGCCGTGGACCGCCGACTGCGCGAAACCCGGTTCGGACGCCGCCTCGAACTGAAGCTGGCCACCACCGGCATGGACCTCACCCCCGGCGAGTTCTTCGTCTACATGCTGATGGCCGTCGCGGGCGTCTGGCTGGTCTCCGCCTCCCTGCTGGCGCCGTTCTTCGGCCCCCTCGCGGGCCTGATCGGCATCTGGGCAGCCAACGCCTTCCTCAACTGGCAGCGCGCCCGCCGCACCGAACGCTTCATCAACCAGCTCCCGGAACTCGCCCGCATCCTCGCCAACGCCACCCAGGCCGGCCTGGCCCTGCGCACCGCCATCGGCATCGCGGCGGAGGAACTGGAGGCCCCGGCCGGCGAGGAACTCTCCCGGGTCGCCGACCGCCTCGCCGTCGGCCACTCCATCGAGGAGGCCCTGGGCGAGATCGTCGACCGGCTGCCGTCGCGGGAACTCGTCGTCCTCGTCTCCACCCTCGTCCTGTCCGCGCGGGCGGGCGGCGCCATCGTGGACAGCCTGCGCAACCTCACCGTCACCCTGGAACAGCGCAAGGAAACCCGCAGGGAGATCCGTACGCAGCTCTCCCAGGTCACCGTCACCGCGTACCTGGTCCCCGCGATCGGCGTGGGCTCGCTGCTGCTGGTGAACACGATGATGCCCGGCGCCCTCGACCGGATGACGGGCGCCTTCGTCGGACAGGTGGCGGTGCTGGTCTCCCTCGGCCTCTTCGCCCTCGGCTTCGTCCTCATCCGCCGCCTCTCGAAGATCGACGTGTGAGGCGGACGACCACATGACCGCGCTGCTGCCCCTCGCCCTCGCCCTGGCCCTCGGCCTCGCCGTGTTCGGCATCCTCCACGGCATCCGCCTCTACCGCGCCGACGTCAAACTCCCCACCGACCTCGCACTCGCCCTGGAGGTCGGCGCCACCCGCACCACCGCCGTCGGCTCCCTCGTCGACCGCCTCGGGATCCGCTGGGCCCCGTTGGTCCTGCGCCTGATGGGCCCCAAGCAGGTGGCCCGCAAGCGCCGCCAGATCGACATGGCCGGCAACCCGTCAGGCCTGACCATCGACCGCTACGCCGCCCGCCGCGCCGTGTACGGATTCCTCGGCGGGCTCGGCGCCCTGGCCATGCTGATGAACGGCCGGCTGGTCCCGGCCCTCCTGATGGTCGCCTTCGGCCTGTTCTGGATCGAGGCCGGCCTGTGGTCCGCGATCCGGGTGCGCCGCGACAACATCGAGCGGACCCTGCCCGACTTCCTCGACGTCCTCGCCGTCGTCGTCAGCGCCGGGCTCGGCTTCCGTCAGGCGCTGGAGCGCGTGTCGCACAAGTACGAGGGCCCCTGGGCCGACGAGGTGCGCATCACCCTCCAGCAGATGGACATGGGCGTCAGCCGCCGCCAGGCCTTCGACGAACTGCGCCGCCGCAACGACTCCGAGCAGGTCGCCCAGTTCGTCACCGCCCTCCAACAGGGCGAGGAACTCGGCTCCCCGATCGTGGAGACCCTCATCGCCATCGCCGAGGACATGCGCCGCACCGACGCCCAGAACGCCCGCCGGCGCGCCGCCCGGGCCGTCCCCAAGGCCACCTTCGCGGTCACCATGTTCATGCTCCCGGGCACCCTGATCCTGCTCGTGTGCGGCTTCGTCTACGGTGCGGACGTCGACTTCGGCGCCCTCCTCGGAGGCGGCTGAGCCATGATGCCGATCCGCGTCCTCATCGCCGACGACAACCCCGTCGTCCGGGCCGGCCTCGCCGCCCTGCTGGCCGCCACCGACGACCTCCACGTGGTGGCCGAGGCCCGCGACGGCCGCGAGGCCCTGAGCCTGACCCGCCGCCACACCCCGGACGTGATCCTGCTGGACGTCCGCATGCCGGGCGTCGACGGCATCTCCGCGCTCCCGCACCTGGTACCGCTGGCCCCCGTCCTGATGTTGACGCACAGCCGCGAAGCCGACACGATCCACGAAACCCTGCTCCTGGGCGCGGGCGGCTACCTGGTCCACGGCGAGTTCACGGCGGACGACCTGATCCGCGCGGTCCGCGACATCCGCGCGGGCCGCGCCCACTTCTCGACGTCGGTCGCGACGACCTTGCTGGAAGACCTCCGTGCCTCTTCGCAACCGCAACGAAATGTGGCATCCTCTTCGGAGCGCATGCACAACTCCGTTCCATACGGGCTGAGTTCGCGGGAGACCGAGATCATGGACTTGATCGCGTCCGGAATGAACAATCAGCAGATCGCCGGCGCCTGCTTCATCAGCGAGAAGACGGTCAAGAACCACATCAACCGCATCTTCGCGAAGCTCAGGACCACCACCCGCAGCGAAGCGATAGCCCGCTGGCTGGGAACCGCCCGCCCGGGGGTGACCGGCCATGGCTGACCACAGGACGCAATGGGTCCGCATTTGGGCCCCGGGACCCTTGGTTATCACCCGTAACTCCCCGTACCGTCCGCCCATCAACAGTGGCACCGGCCCGGGAGGGGACCCCCATGTCACACAACTCGCTGCTGAAGGCCACGATCCGACTGAACACCTGGACGGACACGGCGATCACCCGACTCCGCAAGCGCTACGCCAACCAGGACCGCGGCCAGACGGCCTTCGAATACCTGGGCATCATCCTGGTGGTCGTAGTGATCATCGGCGCAATCGTCGGCTCGGGCATCGGCTCGGAGATCACCACACGCATCAAGAAGGCAGTGACGGACATCAAAGCTGGCTGAGCGGCATGCCGTTCCCGCCCGATTCCAGCAGGGGGCAAGCCTTTCCCGTCTACATCGTGGTTGTTGCCGGCCTGCTTTTTGGCGCGCTGGCGCTTTTTGCCGTAGGCCAGGCCTCCGTCACGCGAAGCGACGCTCAGGGCGCCGCAGACGCGGCGGCGCTGGCTGCGGCGCAGGACGCGCGTGACCACTTGGCGGGAGGCGTGGACTTGGCGATGCTGGATGCAACGGAGTGGGTTGACCTGCTAGAGGGTGGTCGCTTCGCCCCGGGGCGCGGGTGCGCGCAGGCGGACTCCTTTGCCCAGAGGAACGATGCTACGGCGACGTGCGTGGTTGCCGGACTTGAGTTCACGGTGTCCGTGGAAACCGAGCGGAGTGTGGGGAGTTCCGTTGTCCCGGGGACTGAAGATATGAAGGGGACGGCTTCCGCCACGGCTGTGATCGAACCGCGGTGTCACCTTGCCGTACTTCCCCCGAGTGGCCCGACGTCGACTCCGACGGGAGCTCCGACCCCGGGCTCGAGCCCCACGCCGACGGGAGAGGCGACGCCGGTAGCTCGCGCCGTCGAAATCGAGTGCAAAGGGGGGAGGGAAGTCGTGATCGATCTTGCGAAGCCCGCTCCGTGGAAGAAATTGGCGCGGGCGCTCTTCGATGTGCGCTTGGCGAACTGACTGTGAACGACCCGACTAGGAAGCAGTGCACATGAGCATTCGGCAGACGGCAATGGTCCGTGGTGGAGCGGCTGCTGCTGTGGCGGCGGTTTTGGCTGCCGCATTGGCCGGGTGCGGAAGTGACGGCGACACCAAGGACTCCAAAACCCCGAAAGCGTCCGAGCAGGCCAAGTCGGGCGCGCAGTCACCTCCATCGAGTGCGGGCGCCGAGAAGAGTCCGGACAGTGCGACGGTGCTCGCAACGGTGAAGGGGGCGAACGGGATGACCTTGGAGATCAACTCCTTGCAGCGTGATGCAGGTGGTTTCCTCACTGTGAACGGTCAGATCAAGAACGCCGGCAGCGAAAGTTTCGTTGGAACGTCGGCCTGGCGAGGCATCGAACTCAAGGGGAGCGGCGAATCAGTGGCGGGGGCCACTTTGGTCGACAAGGTCGGCAAGAAGCGGTACTACGTGCTGCGGGACACCGAGTCCAGGTGCCTGTGTACGACCGGAATCTCCAGCGTCGCTGTCGGTCAGACCGTGCCATTCTTCGCACAGTTCCCCGCACCGCCCGCCGCTACGACCGAGGTTGAGTTCAGTCTTCCCACCTTCGCCTCGGCCACCGTCAAAATCACCGGGTGACGTCATGACAAAAATCCACCGCACAACCGCCTCGACAGCCGTAGTCGGTCTTGTCATTGCCGGGGTCCACTTTATGGGTGCAACCAGCGCGCATGCTGATGACCCCCAGCCCTCCGTACCCCCCGGCACCGAGCCGTCCGCCGCCGCGCCCGTGGCGATTGACTCCGCGTCCCCCGGGCTCAAGATCCCGCAAGGCGGGACGCTCGCGCCCGTCAAGGTGCTCGACATCGCCGAGGTCGTCGAGGACCTCGGCGGGGAGCAGCGGCGGCAGGAGACGAACCAGACCGTCATGATGGCGTTGCAGTCCGAGGTGTTGTTCCCCGAGAACAGTGCGGTCTTCAACGCCCAGGCGGCGGCCCGGATACAGGCCATCGCCAACGAGATCAACCAGCAGAAGGCCACCCGCGTGCGGGTGTTCGGGTTCACTGACGACCAGGGCAGCTACGAACACGGCAAGGAGCTGTCCAAGCAGCGGGCCGACGCGGTGCAGACCGAGTTGGTCAAGACCGTCACGAACCCCTCGGTCACCTTCGACGTGCGGGGTTACAGCGAGGACTACCCCATCGCGGACAACGGCACGGAGGAAGGCCGGAAGAAGAACCGTCGCGTGGAGATCACCTTCCCCCGCGGCGCGAGCTAGGCGCGGACGGCGGCGGCGTGGGCTCGGCCCAGGAGGGTGCGGGCCGCCGCGGCGGCGTGGTGGGCCGGGGCCGGGCCGGGGTCGAGGGCCGCCACCACCGTCGCGCCCTCGACCAGGATCAGCAGCTGATCGGCGAGGCCGGGCGGGTCGCCCGGGCCGGTCAGGCCGGCCAGGAGGTTCCGAAGCTCCGCCTTGTGGCGGTGGACGACGTCCAGCACGCCGGCGGGCCCCGCGCCGAGCTCCCCGTGCGCGTTGAGGAACGCGCAGCCGCGGAAGTCCGGCTCCGAGAACCAGTCCGCGAGCCAGTCGAAGACCGCGGCGACCGGGTCTGGGGCGCCGGCGAGCGCTTCGCGCAGGCCGGCGATCCAGCGCCGGTCCCGGCGTTCCAGATAGGCCGTGACCAGGGCTTCCTTGGCAGGGAAGATCCGGTACAGCCGCTTGAGGGCGACGCCGGATTCGGTGCGGATGCGGTCCATGCCGACGGCTTGGATGCCCTCGGCGTAGAAGAGGGCCTCCGCGGCGTCGAGGAGTCGGGTCCGGGCCTCGTCGTCGTGCACGGGGGAGTCCATGGGGAAAGCGTAGTCGCATTCGGCTTGCCGGGAAAACGATCGTTCTCTACGGTGAGAACGCTCGTTCTCCGCGTTCCGATCGATCCCGGGAGGCCCTGCCATGGGTTCAGCCGCCGTACGTCCGCCCCTGCCGCCGTTCACCGAGGAGTCCGCCCGGGCGAAGGTCCAGGCCGCGGAGGACGCCTGGAACAGTCGCGATCCGGAACGGGTCGCACTCGCCTACACCGAGGACTCGGTCTGGCGGAACCGCGACCGCTTCCTCACCGGCCGCGCCGAGATCCGCGCCTTCCTCGCCGACAAGTGGGAGCGGGAACTGGATTACCGGCTCCGCAAGGAGCTCTGGGCGTACACCGGCAACCGCATCTCCGTCCGCTTCGAGTACGAGTGGCACGACGTCTCCGGCCAGTGGTGGCGCAGCCACGGCAACGAGCAGTGGGAGTTCGACGAAGCCGGCCTGATGCGCCGCCGGGAGGCCAGCATCAACGACGTTCCGATCACCGCCTCGGAACGCCGTCTCGACCGGCCCGCCTGACCGTCCCTACGCCGCGCCGGGCGCCCCGCGCGCCGCCGGGGGGCGCGGGCGTCAGTCGGTGAGGAGGTGGTCGGCCTTGCCGGCCTTGATGTCCCGGATCAGTTGGCGCAGCGACTCCGCCGAGTCGGTGAGGTGCGCGGATTCCGCCCCCGCGACGGCGATGTAGCTGTTGCCGTCCCCGTCCGTACCGAGCCGGTAGCAGCTTGCCCCCCTAGCCGCAGAACGCCTCTTCCCAGGTAATGTCGGCCATTGAATTCCTCTCAGAGCTGGCGGGCCACGGTATGGATGAAGTCCCGCCATGCCTCGGGGGAGAGGCTCAGCTTCTCCATCCAGTCCAGCTGGGCCCGGTATGTGTCCAGTTGGGCTTCCGTGTGCAGGAAGTCGGTTCCGTGCGTGCTGTCCACCTGGACCGTGTCGAGTCGTGGCACAGGGCCTGCAAGGTAGTTGACGGTCCGACCCGCCCCCGGGAACTCGCCCGCATCGAAGGTCAGCACACGCAGGACGACATTGTCTCGTTCGGCGGCGCTGTTCAGATGCTCCAATTGGGCCCGAGCGACGTCACGTGGCCGGGCTGCCCCGGGCCGGCGCCTCCGGGTACCTGAACGAGTAGGTGGGTTCCGGTCGAACGGGCTCCGCGCGGGCGTTTCGGCTGCGGCCGTGCCGGCGGCTGTTGCCGTCGGCGTCGGGCGGGCCGGCCCCGGCGGGCGGCCCTGCGGCAGCCGTCGGCCGCTCGTCGGGCCCGCACGGTGCCGGGCCTGGGCTAGCAGGCGCGCGACCGGCTACTTGCCTTCGTGGTGCGCCTGCGTGATCAGGTCCGTCGCGACCTCCAGCGCCGCCTGACGGGTTTCCTCCGGGTCGCCCTCCACGTGCTGGAGGAACATCATCCCCGCGTGCAACGTGAACAGCGCGCTCACGCAGCGGACCTGGTCCGTCAGTGGGCCCTCCTCCGTGCGCAGCAGTTCCACCAGGGTGAACAGGCGCCGCTTCACGGTCTCGCCGATGCTCAGCTCCCGCATCGTCGCCTGGTTCTCCTGCATGAAGCGGTACAGCTGCGCGCCCGCGGCCATCGCCTCGCTGTAGCGGCGCAGCACCTCACGCTTCGTCTCCAGTGTCGGCGGCTGCTCCTGCGCCCAGGCGATCAGCTCGTCGATCGGCCGCGTCGAGTCGTCGAAGACGCTGATGATGATGTCTTCCTTGGTCTTGAAGTGGTAGTACAGCGCCGCCTTCGTCACGTCCAGCCGTTCCGCGATCTCCCGCAGCGAGGTCTTCTCGTACCCCTGCTCGGCGAACAGCTCCAGCGCGACGTCCTGGATGCGCTGGCGCGTGTTGCCGCGCCGCTGCTGCGGACCGCCGCTGGAGCTGTTGGACATGGTTCTCCCCACACTTACGTACGACACATGTACTTACTTGACGACCGGCTAGTGACACGTCTACCGTCCCCAGTGTAGTGAACTAGCCGGGCGGCAAGTAAGTTCCCGGCGGGTGTGAGTCGAAGTGTCGGTGCCAGGGGAGTGGACATGAGCGAGACAGTCAAGACGGCCGTACCCGTGGAGGAGGTGGAAACGGGACCGAAGCCGCGCAGCGTGCGCGTCGTCCTCATGGCCCTCATGATCGCGATGCTGCTCGCGATGCTCGACAACATGATCATCGGTACCGCCATGCCGACCATCGTCGGCGAACTCGGCGGCTTGGAGCACCTGTCCTGGGTGGTCACCGCCTACACCCTCGCGACCGCCGCCTCCACCCCCATCTGGGGCAAGATCGGCGACATGTACGGGCGCAAGGGCTCCTTCCTCGTCTCCATCGTCATCTTCCTAATCGGCTCCGTCCTCAGCGGCATGGCCCAGGACATGGGCCAGCTCATCGGCTTCCGCGCCGTCCAGGGTCTGGGCGCCGGCGGTCTCATGGTCGGCGTCATGGCGATCATCGGCGACCTCATACCGCCCCGCGAGCGCGGCAAGTACCAGGGCATGATGGCCGGCGTGATGGCCCTCGCCATGATCGGCGGCCCGCTGGTCGGCGGCACCATCACCGACCACATGGGCTGGCGGTGGTCCTTCTACATCAACCTGCCGCTCGGCGCCGTGGCCCTCGCCATGGTCTCCGCCGTGCTGCACCTGCCCAAGAAGCGGTCCAAGAGCAAGATCGACTACCTGGGCGCGGCGCTGCTGACCATCGCCATCACCTCGACCGTCCTCGTCACCACCTGGGGCGGTACCGAGTACGCCTGGGGCTCCGTCGAGGTCCTCGGTCTGATCGCCGTCGGCATCGCGTCGACCGCCGCCTTCCTGTACGTCGAGACCAAGGCCGCCGAGCCGATCATGCCGCTGCACATCTTCCGCAGCCGCAACTTCACCCTCATGTCCGTGATCGGCTTCCTCGTCGGCTTCGCGATGTTCGGCGGCGTGCTCTACCTGCCGCTCTTCCAGCAGGCCGTCCAGGGCGCCTCCGCCACCAACTCCGGGCTGCTGCTCCTGCCCATGCTGCTCTCGATGATGCTCGTCTCGCTCATCGCGGGCCGGGTCACCACCAACAGCGGCAAGTACAAGATCTTCCCGATCGTCGGCGGGGCCTTCATGGTCGTCGGCCTGTTCCTGCTCGCGACGATGGACACCGACACCTCGCGTCTGGTCTCCGGCGTCTACATGGCCGTCCTGGGAGCGGGCCTCGGCTTCCTGATGCAGATCACCATGCTCGTCGCGCAGAACAGCGTCGAGATGAAGGACATGGGCGTGGCCTCGTCCTCGGCCACCCTCTTCCGTACGCTCGGCGGCTCCTTCGGCGTCGCCCTCATGGGCTCCCTGTTCACCACCCAGGTCACCGACACCATGGTCGAGCGGCAGGGCGCGCAGGCCGCCGCCGCCGCGGGCTCGGCCCAACTGGACGCGGCGAGCCTCGCCAAGCTGCCGGAGGCCGTGCGCGACGCCTACCAGCACGCGGTGGCCGCCGGTACGCACTCGGCCTTCCTGCTCGGCGCGGCCGTCGCCGTACTGGGCTTCGTGGCGGCCTGGTTCGTCAAGGAGGTCCCGCTGCGGGGCGCGGGCCCGACCCCGCAGGACACGCCGGCGCACTGACACCCGCGCCGCCGGCCGCCGGCCGGCACCCGGCACCATCACACCGAGCAGTACGCGTCACACGTCATGCGGCACGCAGTACACCCGCGCAGCACGCAGCACGCAGCACGCAGCACGCAGCACGGACACCGAATCGGCGGGTCCGGCACGGGGACGGACCCCCCGCGCCGGGCCCGCCGTTCGCGTTCCCGAGGTGCGCGGGAGCTCCTCGGGGCGGCCGGGGCCGTCGTGCCTGCCGAGGCTGCCGCGCCTGTCGTGTCATCTGCGCCTATGAAGGGCCAAAGTCCTCATTACCTGCAATTTATAGGGCAATTAGGTGGAACCCCAGTGCGTCCGAAGGCGTCCTGACCCACATAACCCTTCAAGGGCGGATGGGGAGTGGACTCATGACGCGTACGCAGAAGCTCGGTCTCCGGGGTCGCACAGCCGTCGCGGCGTCGGCCGCGGCCGTCGTGGTGACCGCGGTGGGGGTCACCGCGCTCATCGGTACGGACGGCTCCCGCGCCCCCGCCGCCCGCCCGACCGGCCCCGGCGCGGCGCCCGGCGCCCCCGCATCACCCACCACCGTCCCCGAGACCATCGCGCACGCCTCCGAGGGCGGCGGCAACGCCGTCAACATCACCATCGACGACGGCCCCGACCCCCGCTGGACCCCCGAGGTCCTCGACGTCCTCGCCGCACACGACGTGAAGGCGACCTTCTGCATGGTCGGACTCCAGGCCAAGGCCCATCCGGACCTCGTCAAGAAGGTCGTCGCGGCCGGCCACCGGCTATGCGACCACTCCATGGACCACGACACGACCATGGACAAGAAGCCCGTCGCCTACCAGCGGGCGCAGATCCTCGACGCGAAGAGGCTGATCGAGGAGGCGGCCGGAGCGGGCGCGAAGGTCGAGTACTACCGGGCCCCGGGCGGGGCGTTCACCCCCGACAGTCGGCGCATCGCGGCGGCCCACGGCATGCGCCCGCTCGGCTGGAACGTCGACACCAAGGACTTCGGCAAGCCGGGCGCCGCCGCCATCGTCGCCGCGGTCCAGCGCGGGATCGGCAACGGTCCCACGGTGCTGTTCCACGACGGGGGCGGCGACCGCCGGCAGACCGTCGACGCCCTGGACCAGGTGCTGACCTGGCTCAGGGAGCAGGACCGCCCCACCGGCTTCCCGGTCCGCACCGCCCCCGACCGGGCTTGACGCCTTGCCGCACCGAGCCCCGGGCCCCCGACCCCTGACACGCCGTCCGGCGGCGAACGGGTGAGGGTCGGCGCCCCGGCGCCGCCCCCGGTGTTCCCTGGTCGCGCGCAGCGGGCCCGTACGAGGGCCCGTACGCCCGACCAGGAGGCTCCCGTGATCGACCCGGCCCAGCTCACCGACCCCACCGTCCGCGCCTTCGTCACCGCCGTCAACGCCGGTGACCGGGCCGCCTTCGAGGCCGTCCTCGCTCCCGGCGCGACCATGTCCGACGACGGCTCGGACCGGGACGTCAGCGAGTGGACCGAGAAGGAGGTGTTCTCCTGCAACGGCCACATGTCCGTGGCGTCCGAGTCCGCCGACGGCCGCTCCCTCGTCGTCGACTACCGCAACGACACCTGGGGCGAGATGCGCACCGCCTGGCGCTTCGACGTCACCCCCGACGGCCGCGTCACCCGCTTCGAGACCGGCCAGGCCTGACGCCGCCGCCCGACACGTTCCCCGCATCGGCGCCGGCGGCGCGTGTACCCGTACGCGATGCCCGTCGCGGGGGGCGTCCGGGACGCGTTCCGCGCCGGCGCGGCGTTCGTCACCTGGGGGCGCCGCGTCCGCTCCGTACGGGTGAACGCGCCCGGCCCGTCGTTCCGGCCCGCCGCGGGCGCCCGTTGGGCGGGGCATGAACCGCACCCGTACCGCCGCCCTCGCCCTCGTCGCCGCCGCGGCGGCCCTCGCCCCCGCCCTCGGTCAGGGCGTCGCCGGCGCCGCGCCGAGCACCTCGTACCTCCAGGACCCGGCCGGCGGCGAGAAGGCCATGAAGTCGCTGTGGACCAAGGACGACATGCACAAGGTGGAAGGCCGCTTCCGGTTCCACCCGGGCATCCAGTACAAGACGGTGACCGGCCCCGGCCCCGAGGGCGCCCGCGAGTACGAACGGCAGGTCCCCGACCCCAAGACGCTGGCCTGGCAGCCCTCGTACGAGTTCGCCTGGTCGGTGTCCGACTCCAAGCTGCTGAAGAAGGCGCTGACCACCAAGGACGGCAAGCACCCGATCGTCGTGCACGCCGTCCTGCGCACCGCGAAGGGCGCCAAGGCGGCCGAGGTGCACCGGGAGTTGACGGATCAGCCGGCGTCGAGCAGCCGGAAGGTCGAGGCGGGCAAGCGGATCGCGTGCGACACCGGCGAGTACACGGTGGAATGGTCGCTGACCCGCTCGGGCTACGGCACGCTCACGGGCACGCTGCGCTGGGACTCCGACTGCGGTCAGTACCGGACGGCGTTCTCCGCGGAGAACGGGCGGCAGCGCTGAGGCGGTGACCACGGGGGGAGGAGGGAGGCCGGTCGCCCCGCGCACCTTGTGGGTGCTCGGCGGGCGACTGGGCCACGGCCTTGGATCAAGTGCCGTCAGCCATTCTGCCGCACGGGATGGGGTGGGGCAGGGAGTCGAAGGTCCCGTGTTCGGGGGGTCCTTCGGGTCCTTCAGTGCTTCTTGCCGGCCTCGTTCGCCTTCGTGGCGATCTCCTCCAGCACGGTCTTCGGATCGACGGAGGGCTCCACGGCGCGGCCGATGTTGCGCTTGATGGAGTCGCTGACCGTCACCCACGACGGGTCGTTCACCGGGTACAGCTGCGCGCCGCGCAGGGCCGTCAGGAAGGCCTCGTCGGTGGAGCCGAGTCCGCCGCCCGCCGGGTTGCGCGCGGCGGTGACCGTCGAGGGCAGCAGGTGGTAGCGGTCGGCGAAGTCCGAAAGGATCTTGTCCTGGTAGATGAAGTCCAGGAACGTGCCGATCTGCTTGCCCTTGCCGTTCTGCTTGAACGCCATCATCCAGTCCGCCACGCCCACGGTCGGCGTGCTCTCCCCGGTCCCGAGGCTGTCCGACACCGGCATGGGCACGGCCTTGACCCCGATGCCCTTCGCGGTCGCCTCGTGCAGCAGGGACGGGTAGCCGTTGACCATGCCGACCTCGCCGCGCAGGAACGCGGCGAACGCGTCCGCGCGGTTGAGCTGAGCCGGCGGCGTCGGACCGACCAGACCCGGGGTGATCAGGTTCTCCTTGATCCAACGGAACGTCGCCACGTTCTGCTCGGAGGCCAGGCTGTAGTTGCCGCTGCTGTCGGCGTACCCGCCGCCGTTGCTCAGCTCCCAGATCATCGCCTCCGCGTGCGCCTCCTCGGGGCCCAGCGGCATCGCGTACGGGTACTTGACGCCCTTGTCCTTGAGCGCCTTGGCGTCGGTCTTCAGGTCCGTCCAGGTCTTGGGGGCGGACTGGATGCCGGCCTTCGCGAAAAGCGCCTCGTTGTAGAACAGGAGGCGGCTGCTCGCCACGAACGGCAGGCCGTAGAGGGTGCTTCCGACCGAACCGGCCTCGGCGAGCGGCTGGAGGAAGTTCGCCTCAGCGGTGATGGAGAGGAGTTCGTCGGCGGAGTACAGCTTGCCCTGCGCGGCGAAGTCCGAGTAGGAGCCCATGAGGGCCATGTCGGGGGCCTTGCCGGCGTTCACCATGCGGGTGACCTCGCGGTCGATGTCCGCCCACGGCAGGAGCTGGACCTCGACCTTGATGCCGGGGTTGGCGGCCGTGAAATCACGCGTCGCTTTGTCCCAGAAGGCCTTGGAGCTGTTGGCCGGAGTGTTGCCGTACTCGGCGGCGACCAGCCGCAGCGTGCCGTCGTCCCCCGCCGTGCTGTCGGAACCTCCGCAGCCGGACAGCGGTAGCAGGAGGCCTAGCACGGCGGCCGAAGCGGCCGGGCCGAACATTCTTCTTCGCACGGTGGGTTCCCCTGATTTTCTTTTGAGTCCCGTTATTACTTATGAGTTGCTCGGGGCCGGGGTGTCCCGCCATGGCCCGTTGGCCGGAATTCTCTCCTGTCCACCGGGTGGCTGATTCCATGGGGGCGGAAGTTATGTTCAATGCTCCAAGTGCTCCTATTCCGGCTGGTGTTTTCCGATAAATGATCGAGAAATCGGACGCGCGTAGACACACCAAAAAGCCCGTTTCCGGCCAAGGAAACGGGCTGTGGGTGTCCGGAAAAAATCAGTCGGCGAACTCGCCCGCGTACGGGTCGGGCTCGCCCGTCTCCGGATTGCGGCCCTCCTGCCACCGCTGCTGCGCCTTGCGCCAGTGCACGAAGCTCAGGTGGCCCGCGTCCCAGAAGGTGATGCTGACGGGGCTCACGTCGAACTCGTCGGAGCACAGCAGCAGCAGGAATTCGGCCATGCCGTACGGGTGCACCGCGAAGGAGTCGGCGGTGTGCCGCCCGACCACCAGGACGGGCCACCGGTCCGGATCGGGATCGGAGGTCAGCCAGCACAGGATGTCCGACCCGCCGGTGACCCCCCAGGCGATGATCGACTCGGGGTCCACGTCGAAGGCGGCCCGACCGCCCTCGGCCTCCCACACCTGACGGGCGTTGCCGGTCTCCTCGGCCATCTCCGCCGGGTCCCACTGCAACCCCGGCTTGGGCAGCGGCAGCAGCACGCCGGCCTCGCCGTTGATGGAGCCCGCGCCGAACCGGCCCATGAAGGCCACGTAATCGGAGGGGAACCGGGTTCCCCAGACGGCCTCGGCCGCCTGCCAGTCGATGTCCTCGTCGGCGCCGTGCGTCGCCGGCATGATCTGCTCCAGCGCCTTGATGTGCGCGTTCTCCGTCATGCCGCTCATACCGCTCATGCCGCTCCCCTGCCACCCCAGCTCAACCGCCCCAACCTACCGCCCGTGAGCCCGTGGCCCCAGCACGTGGCGCCGCCGTCCCGCCCGGTGGACGCCGACGCCGGCGCCGCTCAAGGGCCGTCGGGGGGTCGTCCGGGCCCGTTCGGGGGGCCGTCCGGGGTGCGTCCGGCTCCGGTCATCGCGGCGGGGGCCGCGGTCGGGGTCGCCCCGACCCCGTTCATCGCCGCCCGGGCCCGGTCAGCTCGACGCGGGTGCCCGCGCGCACGCCCCACCGCCCCATCGCGCCCGCCTCCGCCTCCAGGACGTACCGGGCGCGCGGGCGGGGCAGGCCGAGCCGGCCCGGGACCATCGTGCGGACCGCGAGGACCCCCAAGTGCCGGTCCAGGTACGCCACGTCGATCGGGAAGCGCATCCGGAAGGTGTGCACGCTCGCCGCCGGCGCGAGCAGCATGGCTCCCTCGATCCCGTCGCGCCCCAGCAACCCCCGCGTGCGCGCCCCGTACGAGGCGGCCACCTCCAGCCGCACCGTCACGGCCCCGGCCCGCAGCGTCCCGTACCCGTCCGCCCACTTCCCCATGCGGCCACCTTGCCGGGTCGCGGGGCGCCCGGCCAGGGGGCACGGGGTCGGGGCTGAGCGGTCACGGGCCGCGTGCGGCCGACGGAACCTCCCCGCCGGCCCGCCGCAGCGCCTACCGTCACGGCATGGGCATCCTCGCGGCCATCCTCGCCGCCTCCTACGGCGCGGGCGCCGGGCTGCTGCTGCCCCGCGCCGCCTACCGGCTCTCCGTGCCGTCGCGGGAGTCCTGGCGGGCGCACTGCCCCGACGGGCACCCGATCCCCGGCTGGCTGGGCCCCGCCCGCTGCCGCCCTGCCCCACTCGGGGAACACCGCTACGGGACCACCGGCTCCGGGGCCGCCGCGGCGGCGGCCGGCACCGCCGCGCTCTGCGCCGTCCTCGCCGCCGCCGTCGCGCCGCGCCCCGAGGCGGCCGTGTTCGTCGCCCTCGCGCCCGTCCTGGTCCTGCTGGCCCTCGTCGACCTCGCCGTGCACCGCCTGCCCGACGTGCTCACCCTGCCGCTCGCCGCCGCCACCGCCGGCCTCCTCGGCGCCGCCGCCCTGCTCCCCGGCGCCGCGGGCTCCTGGCGGCTCGCGCTGCTCGGCGGGGGCGCGCTCGGGGCGGCGTACCTCGTGCTGTTCCTGATCAACCCCGCCGGGATGGGCCTGGGCGACGTCAAGCTGGCGCTCCCCCTGGGGGTCGCTCTTGGGTGGTACGGGTGGGGGGTATGGATGGTCGGCGCGTTCCTGGGCTTCCTCTACGGGGCCCTGTACGGGCTGGGCCTGCTCCTCAGGGGCCGCGCCACCCGCAAGCAGGGCTTCGCCTTCGGCCCCTTCATGACGGCCGGTGCGCTCACCGGAGTGCTGCTGGGCGGATTCGGAGCGTAATCATTTCGCGCCGATGCACGCAGCATGCTTTACGAAGGGTTATGGTGGAACCCCCCCCTCGGGCCGGTCCGTATCCCCCCCACGGACCGGCCCGTTTTTTGTTCACCGCGCCCCCACCTCAGTCGTGCGACATCGCCGCAGGTCAGCCGTGCTGGGCCCAGATGTTGGTGCCGGGGGTGGAAACCGCGAAGGAGTCGATCTCCTTCAACTCCTGCTCCGACAAAGGCGCCGCCGCCAACGCGGCCACGTTCTCCTCCAGCTGCTTCACGCTCGAAGCGCCGATCAGCGCCGAGGTCATCCGGTCGTCGCGCAGCACCCACTTGAGCGCCAACTGCGCCAGCGACTGCCCGCGTCGGGCGGCGATCTCGTTCAGGCCGTTCAGTCGACGGACGACGTCGTCCGAAAGCAGCTCGGGGTTCAGGGACTTGCCCTGGGTGGCCCGCGAGCCCGCCGGGATGTCCTTGAGGTACTTGCCCGTCAGCAGCCCCTGGGCGAGCGGCGCGAAGGAGATGCAGCCCATGCCGGCCTCCTCCAGGGTGTCCAGCAGCGCGTCCTCCTCCGTCCAGCGGTTGATCATGGAGTACGAGGGCTGGTGGATCAGCGGCCGCACGCCCATGCCGGTCAGGATCCGGGCCGCCTCGGCCGTCTGCTCCGCGGTGTAGGAGGAGACGCCGACGTACAGCGCCTTGCCCTGCTGGACCGCGGACGCGAGCGCGCCCATGGTCTCCTCCAGCGGGGTCTCCGGGTCGAAGCGGTGCGAGTAGAAGACGTCGACGTAATCGACGCCCATCCGCTTCAGCGAGGCGTCGAGCGAGCCGAGCAGGTACTTGCGGCTGCCCCACTCCCCGTACGGACCCGGGTGCATGAAATAGCCGGCCTTGGTGGAGAGCACCAGCTCCTCGCGGTGCGCCGCGAAGTCCTGCGCGAAGATCTTGCCGAAGTTGAGCTCGGCCGAGCCCGGGGGCGGCCCGTAGTTGTTGGCCAGGTCGAAGTGGGTCACGCCGAGGTCGAAGGCCCGGCGCAGGATCGCCCGCTGGTTCTGCAGCGACGCGTCGTCGCCGAAGTTGTGCCAGAGGCCGAGGGAGACGGCGGGGAGCTTGAGGCCGCTGCGGCCGGTGCGGCGGTACTCCATGGAGTCGTAGCGCGAAGGCTCTGCCCGATAGGGATTGGTATCAGTCACGATGTCCTCCCTATCACGGACTTGTGACAGACCGAGTTGGGTACCCCATCCCACCGCGCAGTAATGTGGCGGCCTCGGGGGAGACCGCAATTCGCTCGGGGGCATTGCACGGAGGGGCTCGAAGATCGTGAAG
The DNA here is from genome assembly GCF_055574495.1 of Streptomyces sp. NPDC029836. Lineage (NCBI taxonomy): Bacteria > Bacillati > Actinomycetota > Actinomycetes > Kitasatosporales > Streptomycetaceae > Streptomyces > Streptomyces sp. NPDC029836. The sequence continues at coordinate 189,438 of NZ_JBVHZI010000005.1, forward strand.
CTGCGCGACCTGGTGTACAGGCTCTACGCACGCCGGGTGGAAGGCCGCCTCGACCATGACGCGTCGCCCAAGCACATCGGCGTGATCCTGGACGGGAACCGGCGCTGGGCCAAGGCGTCCGGAGGCACGACGGAGCAGGGCCACCAGGCCGGGGCCGACAAGATCTCGGAGATGCTCGGCTGGTGCACCGAGACGGACGTCGAGGTCGTCACCCTGTGGATGCTCTCCACGGACAACCTCGACCGGCCCGAGGTGGAGCTCCGCCCGCTGCTCAACATCATCGAGAACACGGTCCGGGGCCTCGCGGCGGACGGCCGCTGGCGGGTCCACCACGTGGGGAACCTCGACATCCTGCCCTCGCGGACCCAGTCCGTGCTCAAGGAGGCCGAGCAGGCCACGCACGACGTCGACGGGATACTCGTCAACGTCGCGGTCGGCTACGGCGGTCGTCAGGAGATCGCCGACGCGGTCCGCTCGCTGCTGCTGGAGCACGCCGAGAAGGGCACCTCCTTCGAGGAACTCGCCGAGGTCCTCGACATCGACCACATCGCGGAGCACCTCTACACCCGCGGCCAGCCCGACCCGGACCTGGTGATCCGCACCAGCGGTGAGCAGCGGCTGTCCGGGTTCATGCTGTGGCAGAGCGCCCACTCGGAGTACTACTTCTGCGAGGTGTTCTGGCCGGCCTTCCGCAAGGTCGACTTCCTGCGCGCGCTGCGCGACTACGCCGCCCGGCACCGGCGCTACGGCAGCTGATCCCTCCCGCCGCCGCCCCCGCCGCCGCCCTCGCGGCGGCCGGCGGCTGCTCCGTACGTGAACATCCCCTCTGCCCCCGTTCGTCCCCCGCGCAAGGCCTTCACCAGGGGTTCACCGAGCGTCCGTCATATGCCGTGGCATGGCCGCGCGTGTTCGAGGGCATAACCCTGGCAGGTCGACGTCCGATCCACGGGTGTCGAGTCTCAGCGGACGGCACAGGGCCGTCCGCCCGGGAGGCCCTTTGCACCAGGACGCGCGTGCGGTTCGCACGGTCGGACGGGAGGGCCGGAACGCGGCCCGCGCATTGGCGCCGTTGACCGGTCCGGTCTTCATGGCCCGACCTCTTCCGAGGGGGTACGTCCTTCCGTGGTGACCAGCACAAAGCGCCGCCTGCCCGACAGGCGCACCTACGTCCTCGACACCAGCGTCCTGCTGGCAGACCCCAACGCGATCACCCGCTTCGACGAGCACGAGGTCGTGCTCCCGATCGTGGTGATCACCGAGCTGGAGGCAAAGAGGCACCATCCCGAACTCGGCTACTTCGCGCGCCAGGCCCTGCGCCTGCTCGACGACTTCCGGGTCCGGTACGGACGTCTCGACGCCCCCATCCCGCTGGGGGATCTGGGCGGCACCCTGCGCGTCGAGCTCAACCACTCCGACCCGGGCGTCCTGCCCGCCGGCTTCCGACTGGGGGACAACGACTCGCGGATCCTCGCCGTCGCCCGCAACCTCCAGGCCGAGGGCTACGACGTCACGGTCGTGTCGAAGGATCTTCCCCTGCGCATCAAGGCCTCCTCCGTGGGGTTGCTGGCGGAGGAGTATCGCGCCGAGCTCGCCATCACCGACGGCGGCTGGACGGGCATGAGCGAGCTCGCCCTCTCCGGCGAACAGGTGGACCTCCTCTTCTCCGAGGAGCGCCTCTACGTCCCGGAGGCCGCCGAGTTGCCCGTCCACACCGGACTGGTCCTCCAGTCCGAGCGCGGCAAGGCACTGGGCCGGGTCACGGCCGACGGCAACGTGAAGCTCGTACGCGGCGACCGCGAGGCCTTCGGGCTGCATGGCCGCAGCGCCGAGCAGCGCATCGCCCTCGACCTGCTGCTCGATCCGGAGATCGGCATCCTCTCCATGGGCGGCCGGGCCGGTACCGGCAAGTCCGCGCTGGCGCTGTGCGCCGGCCTGGAGGCGGTCCTGGAGCGCCGGCAGCACCAGAAGGTGATGGTCTTCCGGCCGTTGTACGCGGTCGGCGGCCAGGACCTCGGCTACCTGCCGGGCGACGCCTCCGAGAAGATGAGCCCCTGGGCGCAGGCGGTCTTCGACACCCTCTCGGCCGTCGCCGGCCGCGAGGTCATCGAGGAGGTGCTGAACCGCGGGATGCTGGAGGTCCTGCCGCTCACCCACATCCGGGGCCGCTCGCTGCACGACGCCTTCGTCATCGTGGACGAGGCGCAGTCCCTGGAACGCAACGTCCTGCTGACGGTGCTCTCCAGGATCGGCGCCAACTCGCGGGTCGTCCTGACCCACGACGTCGCCCAGCGGGACAACCTGAGGGTCGGCCGGTACGACGGAGTCGTCGCCGTCGTCGAGAAGCTGAAGGGGCATCCACTGTTCGCGCACATCACGTTGACCCGCTCCGAACGCTCCCCGATCGCCGCGCTGGTCACCGAGATGTTGGAGAACCTCTGATCCCGAACGGGCCAAAAGCCCCCTAACCGCAGCACCAGTTGACGCCGCCCGGCAAAAGGCCAAGAGCCTAGCCGGGCGGCGTCGCGTCGCACAGCCCTTTGTCGCAATCGACTGCCGCAGGGCAGGTGTGACCTTTCCCACGCAACGGAGAATTGCCCTGCGGCGTCGGGGTCCGGCAGAGTCTGTTTCCCGTCAGGCCCCGCATACGGCACACCTGTACCTCCCGTGAGGTACGCGCAGCACCACAACTCCACAACCGTTGGCCGTATGCCGCCCGAGCAGTACGCGGCGACTCCCGCAGGGGAGTTGCCCACGGGCCCGCGCCTCCAGTGACCGCACCACCACGGAGGCCAGTGTCGAGGGGCACTCTTGCGCCCGCGCGGTCACTGCGGACGCTGCTGGAAGGACACCGTGTGAGCCGGATCTCGGTTCGGGGTTTCGCAGTGGCTTCGGCCACCGCGGTCACCACCGTCGGCGCAGTCGTGGGAGTCGCCACCGGCGACCCCTCCTCGAACGATCTCGAGACGACCGCTTCCGGCGCGACTCTCCTCGCTGAAATCCCGGTCGACGAGCAGGCCCAGGTCCAGAGCGCCACCCTCGCGCAGCAGGCCGACGCCATCGCCCACGCCGCCGACACCGACGCCAAGCGTTCGACGGAGGAGGCCGCTCGCGTCCAGGCCGCCGAGGACGCCAAGTCCAAGAAGGCCGAGGCCGAGAAGGCCGACAAGGCGAAGAAGGACAAGGAAAAGGCCGACCTGGAGGCCAAGGCCAAGGCGGAGCGCGAGGAGGAGGGTGAGATCGCCAGCCGGTCCGCGTCCCGCGACTCGGCCGACTTCCCCGTCCAGGGCTCCTACACGGTCGCCCAGGTCAAGGCGATGGCCCAGCAGATGGTGCCGTCGGGCCAGTTCCAGTGCTTCTCCAACATCATCAACCACGAGTCCACCTGGAACTACAAGGCCGTCAACGCCTCCTCGGGCGCGTACGGTCTCGTCCAGGCGCTCCCCGGTACGAAGATGGCCTCGGCCGGCGCCGACTGGCGCACCAACCCGGCCACCCAGATCAAGTGGGGCCTGAACTACATGAACGAGCGCTACGGCAGCCCCTGCGGCGCCTGGAGCTTCTGGCAGGCCAACAACTGGTACTAGTCGGTCCGCCCGACCCCGAGCAGCCCCGCACCGTCCTCCGGTGCGGGGCTGCTCGCGTGTACGGTCGTGCGGGGCGCGGCCGGACGAGGCACGCCGACGCGGCGGGCGGGGGGAAGGGAACGACATGGCGAAGACGGCAGGCTGGCTCGGCCGGCTCGGGAGCAGGCTCAGCCGGATGGAGGCGCGCCTGGACGAACGGCGGGCCGAGGTCGAGGCCGAGTCCGCCGGCGGCGCGGTCGGCGAACCGCCGCCGCCCGCCCCCGCGGTGAGCGCCGAGGAGCGGGCGACGCCCGCGCGCGTCGGCGCGGGCCCGGGCGGCGCCCCGGAGCGCCCCGACCCGGTCAGCGTCATCCCCTGGGGGGTGCGCGTCGCCGCGGAGGCCAGCTGGCGGCTGCTGCTGCTCGCCGGACTGCTGTGGGTGCTGATGAGGGTGATCAGCGAAGTGCGCCTGGTCGTCCTCGCCTTCGCCGCCGCCATGTTGGTGACCGCGCTCCTCCAGCCGTTCGTGGTCCGGCTGCGCCGGCTGGGGCTGCCGCGCGGCCTGGCCACCGCCGTCACCGCGATCCTCGGGTTCGTGGTGATCGGGCTGGTCGGCTGGTTCGTCGTCTGGCAGGTGATGGACAACCTCGACGACCTCTCGAACCGGCTTCGCGAAGGCATCAACGAACTCAAGACCTGGGCGCTGGACAGTCCGTTCCACGTGACCGAGAAGCAGATCAACGACGTCGCGAAGAACCTCAGCGAGACCATCGGCACCAACACCGAGGAGATCACCTCCGCCGGTCTGCAGGGTGTGACGGTGCTCGTCGAGGTGATGACGGGCATGCTGCTCGCGATGTTCTCCACGCTCTTCCTGCTCTACGACGGCAAGAAGATCTGGACCTGGGTCCTCGGCCTGGTCCCGGCCGCGGCCCGGCCCGGTGTCGCGGGCGCCGGTCCGCGCGCCTGGCGCACGCTGACGGCGTACGTGCGCGGCACCGTGCTCGTCGCGCTCATCGACGCGGTCTTCATCGGCCTCGGGCTCTACTTCCTCGACGTGACGATGGCCGTGCCGCTGGCCGTGTTCATCTTCCTGTTCGCGTTCATCCCGCTCGTCGGCGCCGTGATCTCCGGCGCGTTGGCGGTGATGGTGGCGCTGGTGACGGAGGGACCGTTCACCGCGCTGATGGTCGTCCTCGTGGTGCTGGCGGTGCAGCAGATCGAGGGGCACGTCCTGCAACCCTTCATCCTCGGCCGGGCCGTACGCGTCCACCCGCTCGCGGTGGTGCTGGCGGTGGCGGCCGGCGGGATGGTCGCGGGCATCGGCGGAGCGGTGGTCGCCGTACCGCTGGCCGCCGTCACCAACACGGTGGTCGGCTACCTGCGGGCGTACTCCCGCGAGCAGCGCGGCATCGCGGCCCTGAGCGGCCCCGGTCCGCACGGGGCGACCGCGGTGGAGGTCGCCGTGCGGGAGGCCGGGGATGATCAGCGAGCCTGAGCTCGAAGGGGAGTGGACCTCGGACCGCCCCGCCGAGTCGGCGGGGGCGCTCGGGCCGCCGCCGCGGGAGGGCGGGGGCGGGCCCGGCCGGTCCTGGCTCTGGGCGCTGGGCGGGGTCGTGCTGGCCTCCGCGGTGTGGGCGGGGGTACTGGTCGTGCAGGACCGTTTCCCCAGTGCGCCGCCGCTGGCCTACCGGCACTCCGAGGACCTGTGCGAGGAAGCCGAGTTGAAGGCCGTCTCGGGGTTCGCGGGGCCCCTGGAGGAGCAGGGGCCGAGGCGGCACTCCGAAAGTCCGGCGATGGACTGGTCGTACTGCGACTTCGCCACGACGAACGACGAGGCCGAGGGCCGGACGGCCTACTACGGCCAGGTCCTGGTCGAGTTGCACAAGCGGACGGACCCCGAGGCGGAGTTCGGCGCCGGCCCCCCGATCACCTCCCTGAACTGGCCGGTCACCGGCGAGGTGCAGGAGGTTCCCGGGCTGGGGGAGCGGGCGTTGTTCTTCCGGAACGTGGAGTCGCCCCGCATCCAGGTGCTCGACGGGGGCGCGGTCTTCACGGTCAACCTCCAGTGGTTCTCCCCGGCCGGGGATCCGGGCCGGGACGAGGACACCGTCATGGCGGCCCTGATCGAGGACGCCCGGGCCCTGATGGTCCGGCTCAGGAAGTGAACGAAGGGGCCCCCGCCGCCGGAATCGGCGGCGGGGGCCCCTTCGTACGCGCGGCGGGAGGTCACTCGGAGGCGAGGACGGCTTCCGCGTCGAGGGTGACGGCGACGGCCTGGATCACCGAGGCGATCTTGAAGGCCTCCTGGACCGTCTCGCGGTCGACGCCGGCCTTGCGCAGGACCTGCTCGTGCGAGTCCAGGCACTGGCCGCAGCCGTTGATCGCGGAGACCGCGAGCGACCACAGCTCGAAGTCGACCTTCTCGACACCGGGGTTGCCGATGACGTTCATCCGCAGGCCCGCGCGCAGCGTCCCGTACTCCGGGTCGGAGAGCAGGTGGCGGGTGCGGTAGAAGACGTTGTTCATCGCCATGATCGCGGCGGCCGACTTGGCGGCGGCGTACGCCTCCGGGGTCAGCGCCGCCTTCGCCTCCGGCTCCAGCTCACGCAGGACGCGGGGGGAGCGGGCCGCGATGGCGCAGGACAGGACGGTGCCCCACAGCTGCTGCTGCGACAGGGTGCTCTGGTTCCCGATGACCGAACCGAGGTTCAGCTTCAGGTCCTTGGCGAAGTCCGGTACGGCCGACTTCAGGGAGTCGAGGGACATCCGTCACTCACCGGCCAGCAGCGCGCCGGCGTCGAGGGTGGTCTCGCCCTTGGTCCAGTTGCAGGGGCACAGCTCGTCGGTCTGCAGGGCGTCGAGGACCCGCAGGACCTCCTTGGGGTTACGGCCCACGGAACCGGCGGTCACCATCGTGAACTGGATCTCGTTGTTCTGGTCGACGATGAAGACGGCGCGCTGCGCGAAGCCGTCGGCGCCCTGGACGCCGCAGTCGCGCATCAGCTCGTGCTTGGAGTCGGCCAGCATCGGGAAGGGCAGGTCACGCAGGTCGGCGTGGTCCTTGCGCCAGGCGTGGTGGACGAACTCGGAGTCGCCGGAGACGCCGAGGATCTGGGCGTCACGGTCCAGGAACTCGTCGTTCAGCTTGCCGAAGGCGGCGATCTCGGTCGGGCAGACGAAGGTGAAGTCCTTCGGCCAGAAGAACACCACGCGCCACTTGCCCTCGTAGGTCTTGTGGTCGATCTGAGCGAACTCGCTGCCCGCTTCGAGCGAGACGCAGGCGGTCAGATCGTAGGTGGGGAACTTGTCACCGACAGTGAGCACGAACTCTCCTTGCGAAATGGAAAGTGACCCTTATGGGGGCTTTCCGAAGGGGTTGGACGGATCTCACATGCTGACACAGCTGCATTGATTACGGAAATAGCTAGTCTTGTGTCGGGTGATCGGAGGTACCTATCAGTGGCTGTCAGTAGTAGAGGACCGAAGCAGTCCAAGCAGTCCAAGCAACCGAAGCAGCCGACGCTGGCGCAGCTGCGCGCCTTCGCGGCGGTGGCGGAGCACCTGCATTTCCGGGACGCCGCTGCGGCGATCGGAATGAGCCAGCCCGCGCTGTCGGGGGCCGTGTCCGCGCTGGAGGAGGCGCTCGGGGTGCGGCTGCTGGAACGCACCACCCGCAAGGTGCTGCTGTCCCCGGCGGGCGAGCGCATCGCCCTGCGGGCGCGGGGCGTGCTCGACGCGTTGGGCGGGCTGCTGGAGGAGGCCGAGGCGGTACGGGCCCCCTTCACCGGGGTCCTACGGCTCGGGGTGATCCCCACGGTGGCCCCGTACCTGCTGCCGACCGCGCTCGGGCTGTTCCAGCGCCGCTACCCCGGCATGGACCTCCAGGTGCACGAGGAACAGACGGCCTCGCTGCTGGAGGGCCTCGCGGGCGGCCGGCTGGACCTGCTGCTGCTCGCCGTCCCGCTCGGCGTCCCCGGGGTCACCGAACTGCCCGTCTTCGACGAGGACTTCGTCCTGCTCGCGCCCCGCGGACACCCGCTCGCGGGGCGCCGGGACATCCCCCGCGAGGAGCTGCGCGGGCTCCAACTGCTGCTGCTCGACGAGGGGCACTGCCTGCGCGACCAGGCCCTGGACATCTGCCGCGAGGCCGGGCGGACCGTCGGCGCGGACGTCACCACGACGGCCGCCGGGCTGTCCACGCTCGTACAGCTGGTCGCCGGGGGGCTGGGCGTGACCCTGCTGCCGCGCACCGCGCTGCGACTGGAGACCGCCCGCAACGAACACCTGTCGACGGGGTACTTCGCCGAGCCGGCCCCCTCCCGGCGGATCGCCCTGGCCATCCGTACGGGCACGGCCCGGGAGGAGGAGTTCCGGGCCATCGCGGGCGCCCTGCGCGAGGCGGTGCGTCCGCTGCCGGTGTGGCCCACCGACTGAGGGCGGGGCCGACTTGCCCCGGGGTGGGCGCGGGGAGCCGTCAGGGGGCCCTCAGGGCTCGGGGGTGTTGCGCGGGCGGCCGCGCGGCCTGATCGGGGCGGCTCCGCCCGGCAGCCGGCCGGAGTCGGACAGGGACCGGCGGAGCAGGAACTCGATCTGCGCGTTCGCGCTGCGCAGTTCCTCCCCGGCCCAGCGGGAGAGGGCCTCGTACACCTGGGGGTCGAGGCGCAGCAGCACCTGCTTGCGCGCCTGCTTCCCGGGTCGGGGCCGGCCGCCCTGCTCCGGGGCGCCCGGCTCCGCACCGCCCCGCCCCGGCTCGGGGCCCTCGGGCTCGTCGCCGGGCCGGGCGCCGCCTGCGGGGCTCACTGGTAGAGGGTGCCCGCGTTGATGACGGGCTGGGCCGCGCGGTCGCCGCAGAGCACCACCATCAGGTTCGAGACCATGGAGGCCTTCCGCTCGGGGTCCAGGTCCACGATGTCCTCCTCGGCGAGGCGGGTGAGGGCGAGTTCCACCATCCCGACCGCGCCCTCGACGATCTGCTTGCGGGCGGCGACGACGGCCCCGGCCTGCTGGCGCTGGAGCATCGCCGAGGCGATCTCCGGAGCGTACGCGAGGTGCGTGAAGCGGGACTCGATGATGTGCACGCCCGCCGCCTCGACGCGGGTCGCCAGTTCGACGGCGAGCTTCTCGGTGATCTCCTCCGCGTTGCCGCGCAGCGAGAGTCCGCCCTCGTCGTGGGAGTCGTAGGGGTACTCGATCGCGATGTGCCGGACGGCGGCCTCGGTCTGCGTCTCGACGAACTCGGTGAAGTCCTCCACCTCGAACACGGCCCGCGCGGTGTCGGCGACGCGCCACACCACGACGGCTGCCAGCTCGATCGGGTTGCCGTAGGCGTCGTTCACCTTCAGGACGGCGGTCTCGTGGTTGCGGACCCGGGTGGAGATCTTCTCGCGGGAGGTGAGCGGGTTGACCCAGCGCAGCCCGTCGTCGCGGATCGTGCCCCGGTAGCGGCCGAACAACTGGACGACCCTGGCCTCGCCCGGCGCCACCGTGTTGAGCCCGGTCATGGCGACGATCGAGAGGAGGGTCAGGAGGATGCCCAGGAGGATCAGGGAGGCCTGTGCGGCGACGGTCGACGCGTTCGCGCCGACGACGATCACGGCCGCTCCCGCGACCACCCCCACCAGTCCGCCCAGCAGGGCCGCCCCGCCGCCGACGCTGCGCGCCGCGAACTCCCGTACCTCGCTCGGTCGTGTGCCCACTGTCGCTGTCATGGAATACCCCCGTTTGTTGCTCGGCGTCCGATCGGGATGGGCCGAAGCGTCTATCAAAGTGATATCACTTTTTGCGGAGTCCGCAACCCTTCAGGCATCGTGAGCGTCGGTTCCATTGGAGTGGGTGCTGATTCTCACGTCCGAATTGACCGGTATTGATCAGGGATGACCAACCTTTGTCACAGCCTGCGGTGTTAGTTTTCTGAGCTGACGTCGGGGGGGTAATCGAGCGGAGCGGGAGCGATGGGCCGAGCAGAAGCGCGACGAGCGCAGCAGCGCAGCGGTGCGCGGAATACGCCGCGCGGGCGCGCCAATGGCAGCGCCGGCAGACCAACCGGCATACGCCGCTTCTTCACCTGGAAGAAGATCCTCGGCGCCTTCTTCGTGATGATCCTGCTCGGCATAGGCACGGTCGTCCTCCTCTACTTCCTCGTGGACGAGCCCACCGACCCGAACAAGACGGCGACGCTCCAGAGCAATACGTACAAGTACGCCGACGGCTCGGTCATGGCCCGCACCGGCGAGATCAACCGCGAGAACCTTCCGATCGACAAGATCCCGGAGGACGTGCGCAACGCGTTCATCGCGATCGAGAACAAGTCCTTCTACAAGGACCGCGGCATCGACCTGATGGGCGTGGGCCGCGGCCTCTTCAACACCGTCCGGGGCAAGGGCACCGCCGGTGGCTCGACGATCACCCAGCAGTACGTCAAGAACTACTACCTGACGCAGGACCAGTCGCCCACCCGCAAGATCCGGGAGCTGATCATCTCCCTCAAGGTCGACCAGCGGATGGAGAAGGACGACATCCTCGCCGGTTACCTCAACACCAACTTCTACGGTCGCAACGCCTACGGCATCCAGGCCGCGGCCCAGGCCTTCTACGGCGTCGACGCCGAGAAGCTGACCCTGGAGCAGGGCGCCTACCTCGCCGCCGTCATCCAGGCCCCCAGCCAGTACGACTGGGCGACCGCCGGACCGAACGGCAAGAACCTCGTCATGATCCGCTTCAACGCGGTCCTCGACAACATGGTCGAGATGGGCGAGCTGGACGAGGCCAAGCGCAAGACCCTGCAGTTCCAGGAGCCGATCAAGCCGAAGCCCCGCCCGGGTATGGAGGGGCAGAAGGGCTACCTGGTCCAGGCCGCCGAGGTCGAGCTGAACAAGCAGAAGATCACCGACGCCGACATCGCGGCCGGCGGCTGGACGATCGTCCTCAACATCGACAAGAAGAAGCAGGCCGCGCTGGAGAAGGCGGTCCAGGACGAGCTGGAGTCCAAGCTCGACCGGAAGAACACCAAGGACCGCCCCGTCGACCAGAACGTCCAGGCCGGCGCCACCTCGGTCGACCCCAAGACCGGCGCGATCGTCGCGATGTACGGCGGCCAGGGCCTCACGGAGAAGTCCGCGAGCAACGCGCTGCGCAACGACTACCAGCCGGGCTCGACCTTCAAGCCGATCGTGCTGGCCTCCGCCCTGGAGAACGGGGCGACCACGCAGGACGGCAAGGAGATCACTCCGAACGCCCTGTACGACGGCACGAGCAAGCGCAAGGTCGTCGGCAGCGACATCCCGTTCAGCCCGCAGAACCAGGACGACATCAACTACGGCGACCCGATGATGACGGTCCAGGACGCCACGAACTCCTCGGTCAACTCGGTGTACGCGCAGATGATCGTCGACACGAAGCCGAGGAACGTGAAGAAGACGGCGCTCCAGCTCGGCATGGTGGACCGCAAGGGATGGGACGAGAACCAGCCGGCCATGTCGCTGGGCACCATGAGCGCCAACACCGTCGAGATGGCCGCCGTCTACGCCACCCTCGACAACCACGGCAAGAAGGTCACCCCGACCATCATCAAGTCGGCCGAGCACAAGGACGGCGAGTTCGAGCCGGTCAACCCGATCGGCGGCCAGGCCATCACCCGCCAGACCGCCGACACCGTCACCAAGGTGCTCACCGGGGTCGTCGCCGAGGGCTCCGGCCAGGCGGTGCGCAGCGGCGCCTACCAGGCCGCGGGCAAGACCGGCACCGCCGAACTCAACGTCGCCGCCTGGTTCACGGGCTACACCCCGGAACTGGTCACCATCGTCGCGATGTTCGGTGAGGACCCCAACACGCACAAGCAGGTCACCCTGACCGGCACCGCCGGCAAGGGCCGCGCGGGAGGTTCCAGCTTCCCCGCCGAGATCTGGAAGGCCTACACCCTCGCCGCGCTCAAGGGCGTCGACACGGCCGAGTTCAGCCTGACCGAGGCGCGCATGGGCGTTCCCGTCGCGCCGAGCCGCAGCGTGTCCCCGCCGGCCCCCTCCACCTCGCCCGCGACCAGCCCGACGACGAGCACCAGCCCGAGCCGGCCGGCGACCTCGCCGAACCCGTCGCAGAGCAGCACCAAGCCGGACCCGACGAAGTCGACCGGTCCGACGAAGACCGTCGATCCGACCAAGACCGTCGACCCGACGAAGTCGGCCGATCCGACGAGGTCTTTCATCTTCCCCCGGCCCAACCCGCCGCAGGAGGAGTAGCCCCGGGTACGGCCCGCCCGTACCCATGGCCGTACGCACCACCGCCCCGCAGCGATCACGCCGCGGGGCGGTGGTGCGTCCGGGTCGGGACACGTGCGACCGGGGCCGGCTCGGCGTGTACGGGACCTTCGGCGCGGCCTGGCTCACGAGCGGCCCTCCCCCGGGAGTCGGTGGGATCAGTGGCTGCCTCCCGGCTCGCGCCGCAGCGAGGCACCCTCCCGCGCGTACACCGGTCAACGCAGGTCCTGCGCCCCCGGCAACGGGAGCTCGAACCAGACCACCTTCCCGCTGCTCAGCCGGGTCGCGCCCCAGCGCCGCGCCAGCCGGTTGACCAGGAACAGGCCGCGCCCGCCCTCGTCGGTGTCCCGGGCCCGCCGCTGCCGGGGCAGCTGCGGGGAGTCGTCGCCGACCTCGCAGCGCAGCACGTCCGTGCGCAGCAGCCGCAGCGTCACGGGCCGTTCGGCGTACCGCACGGCGTTCGTGACGACCTCGCTGACGAGGAGCTCCAGGGAGTCGCTGAGCTCCTCCAGGTCCCACCGGGCGAGCGCCCGGCGGGCGAACCGGCGGGCCCGGCCCGGAGCGGTCTCCTCCGGGTCCAGGAACCAGTACGCGACGTCGCTCGGCGCGATTCCGTCGAACCGGGCCGCCAGCAGGGCGATGTCGTCGTCCCGGTCGCCCGGACCGAGCATGTCCAGCACGTCGTCGCAGAGCGCTTCCAGCGGCGGCGGGTGGTCCAGCCCGGTCAGCTGGGCGGTGGTCGCCAGCCGTTCGCGCAGTTGCTCGATGCCGGTCCACACGTCCCGCAGCCGGGACTCCACCAGCCCGTCCGTGTACAGCAGCAGGGTGGCGCCGGCCGGCGCGTCCAGCTCCACGGCCTCGAAGTCGACACCGCCTACGCCGATCGGGGCACCGGGCGGCACCCGCAGCACCTCGGCGCGACCGCCCAGGTGCAGCAGCACCGGCGGCGGGTGGCCGGCGTTGGCGATGGTGATCCGGTGCGAGACCGGGTCGTAGACCGCGTAGAGGCAGGTGGCCATCCGGTCGGAACCCAGCCGCTGGGCCTGCTCGTCCAGGTGGTGCAGGACCTCGGCGGGCGGCAGGTCCAGCTGCGCCAGGGTCTGCGCGGTGGTGCGGAGCTGGCCCATGATCGCGGCGGAGGTCATGGAGTGGCCCATCACGTCGCCGACGACCAGCGCGACCCGGCTGCCGGGCAGCGGTATGGCGTCGTACCAGTCCCCGCCGACCCGGGCCGTCTCGGCGGCCGGCAGGTAGCGGGAGGCGAGCCGGACCCCGGTGGGCTGGGGCAGGCTGTCGGGCAGCATCGTGCGCTGGAGCTCGTCGGCGATGTACGCCTCACGGCCGTACAGCACCGCCTTGTCGATGCCGAGCGCGGTGTGGGTCGCCAGCTGCGCGGCGACCAGCAGGTCGTTCTGCTCGAACGCGTCCCGGTCCGGGGTGCGCAGGAACACCGCCGCGCCGATCACGCGCCGGCGGCCCCGCAGCGGGGCCAGGATGGCCCGCTGGCCGCGCGGCACGGGATGCTCGGAGCCCAGCAGCTCCGGCAGCGCGTCCTTGGCCCCGGCGGCCGACCCGAAGACGGGCCGTACGCCGCGCAGCACCTCGGCGAGGGCCCCGCCCGGCTGGATCTCGCACAGCTCGGCGGCCGGCAGGTCGCCCTGCGGGCCGACGAGCGGAAGCTGACTGAAGTCGAGCTCGCCCGCGGCGCCCGCGGCGCCCGCGGCCCCGGCGGGGTCGCCGGTCCCGCCGTCGGTGAGGTCGTCGATCGGCCGGAGCCGGTCGGTGCGCCGCAGCCGCAGGACGACCGGGCCGACGGGCCGCTCGTCGCCGACGGGCAGCGGATCGCGCAGGTAGACCAGGATCGCGTCGGAGAAGGTCGGCACCGTCGCCCGGCACAGGCCGAGCACGATCTCGTCCAGGTCGATGCCGCGGGCGATGCGCCGGGTCGCCGCGCCGACGAACCGCAGCCGATCGCCCTCGCGCCGCGCCGCCGTCACCTCCCCGGTCCCCGAGCCCGGTATCGCCGTCCCGCCGCCGGCGGAGGAGGGGCCCTCGGGCGCCGAGGGCAGCAGGGGGGCCGTTCCGAGCGGGGCGCGGGGGCCCGGCGGACCGGTGCGCGCCGGCGCCGCGGGACCCGGACCGGCGTCCGCCGCGTCACGCCGGCCGGCGTTGCGGGCGGCCTCGTCGTCGCGGGTGCGGGCGCCGCCGGGACCGGGGTCCGCCGCGCCGTGCCCGGAGGCCCGGGCGGCTTCGGCGGGTTGCCCGGAGCCCGGGCCCGGGGCGCCGGTGCCGCGCGGACGCGGTACCTCGGCGGCGCCGCCCTGGCCGGAGACCGGAACCTGCGCATGCGTGCGTACGGCCTCGGCGGCCGCGATCGGGGCCTTGCCGTGGCCTGCCTCGTCCGAACCCCCGCCGGAGACACCGGCGGGCTGCGGGCCCTCCTGAGAGGTGGGGTACTCCGTCACGCGTGGAATTCCGTCCGTTTGCGCTGGATGTGCGCTGCACTCAACTCGGTCAGTCGCGGTATACCCGCTCAGCGGCGGGGACACCTCCGCCCCCTGGTTCCGCGTCCCGCTCGTTACCTCTCGTTCGGCGTTGACCTCCGGTCAAGTCCCGGTCGCCGCAGGTCAATTGCGTTCACGGGACCTGATTTTCGCCCCGCGCGCGACCGGCGGAGGTCGATCCTACGTTTCCACCCCGGGGGCGCATCAAGGGTCTCATGAGGTCATATGCGCCGGGGTGCGGTCCCAATCCTCGGGGAGCGGGGGAACGTCCCAGGTCGGATCGGGCCGCCAGTCGGGCCAGCCGCCGGAGAACGGAGCCCCCCACGCGCCGATCACCTCGACCGCCGCGCGGCCCGCCTCCCGCACCCGCCGCGCCTGGTGCGGGTCCATCAGGCCGGTCCGCTGGGCCTGCGCGAACTCGTCCTCGTCGAGCCACTCCCAGCTGCGGTCCGGATAGACGGCGATGTCGAGGAAGTGGTCCTCGGAATCCACTCCACCGGCCCACCGGGCGCGGGGCTCCTCCAGGTTCACGTACCAGTTCTTGAACCGCCAGCCCCGGTCCCAGAACAGCCACACCGACCACGGGTCCCCGGGCCGGGCCAGCTTCAGCACGCCGCTGCCGAACCAGCGCGACCGTACGGTGGTGCGCGGCGCGGTGTAGCGGGTGGCGAGCGGCTCCTGGTGCACGGGGGTGCCGTCGGCGAGGACCGGCTTGACGCACTCGGTGCCCGGTGCCATCCACACCGCCAGCAGTTCGTCCGTGTCCTGCACGACGGTGACCGGGCGGCAGATGTGCACCGGCCCCTGGAGCCCGGGGGCGTGGTCGCGGTAGCGCCAGAGGATCTGCTCCCCGGGCGTCCAGTGCGTGCCACGCGCCCCGTCGCGCGCTCCGTGCCGCGCCGGGCCGTCCCCGGGCCGGAAGGTACCTGTCATGCGCAGATCTTAGGGCTGGCGCCCGTACGGTGGCTGCGGTGCAGGTCACCGAGGTGGCCGGGGACGGTAAACGACCGGATTCGGCCCCTGTCCGGTAACAGCTCGGGGCCGGGTCAGGGGCGGGTCATCCGCAGGACGTCCAGTGCCTCGTCGAGTTGTTCGAGGGTGAGGTCTCCGCGCTCCACGTAGCCGGACTCCAGGACGACCTCCCTGATCGTCCTGCGTTCCGCGAGCGCCTTCTTGACGACCTTGGCCGCTTCCTCGTACCCGATCCAGCGGTTCAGCGGGGTCACCACGGAGGGCGAGGACTCGGCGTACTCCCTGGCACGCTCGGCGTTCGCGGTGATCCCGTCCACCGTGCGGTCGGCCAGGAGCCGGCTGCCGTTGGCGAGCAGGCGGATCGATTCGAGCAGGTTCCGCGCCATCACCGGGAGCATCACGTTGAGTTCGAAATTGCCGGCGGCACCTGCCACGGCGATGGTCGCGTCGTTCCCCATCACCTGGGCGGCGATCATGAGAACGGCTTCCGGGACGACCGGATTGACCTTGCCGGGCATGATCGAGGACCCCGGTTGCAGATCCGGGAGATTGATTTCGGCCAATCCTGTGCGCGGTCCGGAGGCCATCCAGCGCAGGTCGTTCGAAATCTTGGTGAGTGATACGGCGATGGTCCGCAGCATTCCGGAGGTTTCCACGAGGGCGTCGCGCGCGCCCTGCGCCTCGAAGTGGTTGCGGGCCTCGGTCAGCGGCAGCCGGGTGGCCCGGGCGACCTCGGCGATCACGGCGGAGGAGAACCCCGGCGGGGTGTTGATTCCGGTCCCCACCGCCGTGCCGCCGAGCGGGAGTTCGGCCAGCCGGGGGACGACCGCCCGCAGCCGCTCGACCCCGTAGCGGACCTGGCCGGCGTACCCGCCGAACTCCTGCCCCAGGGTGACCGGGGTGGCGTCCATCAGGTGCGTGCGGCCGGCCTTGACCACCTCGGCGAACTCGGTCTCCTTGCGCTCCAGCGCGGCCGCCAGGTGCTCCAGCGCCGGCATCAGCTCGCCGGTGATGGCGGCGGTGGCGGCGATGTGGATGGAGGAGGGGAACACGTCGTTGGAGCTCTGCGAGGCGTTGACGTGGTCGTTGGGGTGCACCTCGCGCCCCAGCCGCTCGGTGGCCAGGGTGGCGATCACCTCGTTGGCGTTCATGTTCGACGAGGTCCCCGACCCCGTCTGGAACACGTCGAGGGGGAACTGCTCGTCCCAACGGCCGTCCGCGACCTCCTCGGCGGCCGACCGGACGGCCTCCGCGAGGTCCGCGTCCAGGACGTCCAGCCGGGCGTTCACCACGGCGGCGGCCGCCTTGACCCGGGCCAGGGCCGCGATGTGCGCGCGCTCCAGCCGCTGTCCCGACAGGGGGAAGTTCTCCACGGCGCGCTGCGTCTGGGCGCGCCACTTGGCGTGCAGGGGCACCCGTACGTCACCCATCGAGTCGTGCTCGATCCGGAACGCTTCGGGCTGCTGATCTTCAGTCATGTGCGTGACCTCCTGGAAAAGTTGAGCAATTGTCTTGTTCAAAGTGTTCCCAACTCCCCTACCCACCAGTAAATACCGTGGGTAACACCGATTTCGGGGAGGCGTTCATGGCACGTGCGCGTACGAAATCCAGATGCAGATCTACCTTCGCTTCGGTCGCGGCGATCGCGGCCGCCCTCGGGGGCGTCACCGCCATCACCCCCATGGCCCAAGCCGCTCCGGCGGCCCGGGCCGCTCCGGTGGCCGCGGCCGCGGTGACCCCCCTGCCGCCGGAACTGGAAACCGTCCGGGCCGCCGAGGCCACCCGGATCTACGGCGACCCGGCGATCCGGCCGCCCGCCCAGCGCAAGACCGGGCTCATCTCGCTCGGCGACAGCGAGATCTCCGGCGAGGGCGTCGGCGCCTACGACCCCGCGACGAACACGCCCACCAACCAGTGCCACCGCTCGCCCGACGCGGCCATCCACCGCACCGGCATCCCGACCGACCTGACCTTCAACGTGGCCTGCTCCGGCGGGTACACGGGCAACATCCGGATCGGCGGCAGCAAGCAGTACGCCGACGAACTCGTCCAGAGCGACAGCCTGGCGATCAAGGCGCGCAACACGAGGATCAAGATGGTGGTGCTGGTCGCCGGCGCCAACGACGACCTGCAGTTCGGCCCCGTCATGACCGACTGCGTGACCCGATGGGTACTCATCCAGGGTACCTGCGAACCCAAGTACGCCCCCGGCTGGCAGGCCCGCGTCGACGGCCTGAAGCCCAAGGTCCAGTCGACCGTCGCCGACCTGAAGACCGTCATGCGCGACGCGGGCTACGCCGAATCCGACTACAAGCTCGTCGTCATGGGCTACCCCAGCCCCATCGGACCCGACTTCGGCGACAACCCGAACTTCCCCGGCAAGCTCCCCGGTGGCTGCGCCGGCTACGACTCCGACGCCGCCTGGGGCCGCAACCACGCCGTCCCCACCTTCGAGAAGGGCATGCGCGCCGCCGCCCGCGACTCCGGCGCCCTCTACCTGGACAACTCGCGGCTCTTCCACGGCCACGAGGTCTGCATGGAGGACCCCTGGGCCCGCGGCCTCTACCTGGACCTCGGCGACCACTTCCCGTGGGACGAGAACACCGCCCGCCAGTCCTTCCATCCCAACTACCGCGGCCACGGCGCCTTCGCGTCCTGCCTCACCCAGCTCTACGACTCCGGCCTGCGCGAGGCCTCCTGCGCCGACCCGGCGAGCACCGGCACCCCCGTCCTCCAGGCCGGCGCCTGGGACGACCTCCACGCACCCCTGACGAACGCGGCGACCGGCAACTGCCTCGACGCCTCCGGCTCCTCCAGCGCCAACAACACCAAGGTCGTCGGCTGGGACTGCCACGGCGGCCGCAACCAGGGCTGGTGGTACGACACCGCCCGCAAGTCCCTGCGCGTCGAACTCACCCATGACCGCTGCCTCGACGTCCCCGGCGGCTACGGCAACGGCAGCGGCCTCATCCTCTGGAACTGCCACGGCGGCGCCAACCAGCAGTTCGTCCGGGACGGCGCGACCCTGCGCCCCGCCGCCGCGACCGGCATGTGCCTGACGCTGGCGGCCGCGCACGAGCAACTGCGCCTGCAACCCTGCAACGGTGCCGCGAACCAGCGCTTCGCGTAACCACACCCCCGCCCGCCCTTGGGGCACGCCCCCACGTCCCCGCGTCCCCCCACGCCCGGCCGGCGCACCCCGGCCGGGTGATCCACCGTCCGGCCCGCCGGTTCGGCGGGCCGGCGTTCCGGCCGTGCGGCCGTGCGGCCGTCTCACAGGTCGCGCAGGAGCTTCCGCACGTCCCGGGGGCGGTTGGTGATGATCGCGTCCACGCCGAGCCGTACGCACAACTCCACGTCCTCGGGCTCGTCCACGGTCCACACCCGCACCGCCAGCCCCTTCGCCTTCAGCCGCCCCACCAGTCCCGGATCCCGACGCACCAACTCGATGCCCGGGCCCGCGTGGGTCGCGTACGGGGGCCGCGCGGGCCGCAGTCGGCGTTCCATCAGGTACACGGCGGGCAGCCCGGGCGCCAGCCGGTGCAGCCGGGTCAGGGCGCCGCGGGAAAAGCTCATCACCTCGACGCGGCCGTCCGCGCCGTCCGCGAGGCCGTGCGCCCGCAGGACCCGTACGAGTTCGCCCTCCAGCCGGCCGCCGGCCCGCGTGGGGTGCTTGGTCTCCACTGCCAGCCCGACGCGCCGGGGCGCGGCGAGCACCTCCGCGAGCAGGTCCTCGAAGAGCAGCACCCGGGCTCCCCGGTGCTCCGCGCCCTTCCAGCCACCGAAGTCGAGGACGGCGAGCTCCTCGTACGTCAGCTCCGACACCACCCCGCGCCCGTCCGAAGTCCGCTCCACCCGCCGGTCGTGCACGCACACGAGCCGCCCGTCGGCGCTGAGCCGCACATCGCACTCCAGGGCGTCGGCCCCGTCGGCGATGGCCTGCCGGTAGGCGGCGGCGGTGTGCTCGGGGTGCTCGTGCGAAGCCCCCCGATGGGCGACGACCCGCACGTCACGGGCGGTGGAAGGGAACGACTGCGTCATGCCGCCGACGTTATCCCGATGCGCCCGAGGACCCCGGGACGTCATGCTCCACCCGTGGCTGAACACTTCGTGACACTTCGTCGGCGGCCCGAACGGCGTCCCGCTCATCGCGGTCCGCGCCCTGTACGGGCTCACCCTCCCGGAACTCCGCACGGCCCGCACCACCGGCATCGACGCCACCCCGGCGGAGGCGGCGCTGTTGTGCGGGGCCCGGACGACGGTGTCCTGACGCGCCGCGTCCCGTGACGAAGCCGACGGACCGACCCCGATCGGCGGATGCGCCGGAGGGGCCCGCTGCCGATCGGCAGCGGGCCCCTCCGGCGCATCCCTGCTACAGGCCCGGGCCGCGGACCGGGATGTGGGTGAACGTCGGCTCCGGGGCCGGATTCTGGAAGAAGTCGTTGCCCTTGTCGTCGACCACGATGAACGCCGGGAAGTCCTCGACCTCGATCTTCCAGACCGCCTCCATGCCGAGCTCCTCGTACTCCAGGACCTCGACCTTCTTGATGCAGTCCTGCGCCAGTCGCGCCGCCGGGCCGCCGATGGAGCCGAGGTAGAAGCCGCCGTGCGTGCCGCAGGCGTTCGTCACCTGCTGCGAGCGGTTGCCCTTGGCCAGCATGACCTTCGAGCCGCCCGCCGCCTGGAACTGCTCGACGTACGAGTCCATGCGGCCGGCCGTGGTCGGGCCGAAGGAGCCGGAGGCGTAGCCCTCGGGGGTCTTGGCCGGGCCGGCGTAGTACACCGGGTGGTCCTTCAGGTACTGCGGCATCTCCGCGCCCGAGTCCAACAGTTCCTTGATCTTGGCGTGCGCGATGTCGCGCGCCACGACCAGGGGTCCGGTCAGGCTCAGGCGGGTCTTGACCGGGTGCTTGGTCAGGGTCGCCAGGATGTCGTCCATCGGCTGGTTCAGGTCGATGGAGACGACGTCCGCGGCCTCGCGCAGGTGCTCGTCGGTGGTCTCCGGCAGGAAGCGCGCCGGGTCCGTCTCCAGCTGCTCCAGGAACACGCCCTCCGCGGTGATCTTCGCGGTGGCCTGGCGGTCGGCCGAGCAGGACACGGCGATGGCGACCGGCAGCGAGGCGCCGTGGCGCGGCAGGCGCACCACGCGCACGTCGTGGCAGAAGTACTTGCCGCCGAACTGCGCGCCGATGCCGATCCGCTGGGTCAGCTCGAAGACCTGCTGTTCCAGGGCCTCGTCGCGGAAGCCGTGGCCGAGCGGGGAGCCCTCGGTGGGCAGCTCGTCCAGGTAGTGCGCGGAGGCGTACTTCGCCGTCTTGAGCGCGTGCTCGGCGGAGGTGCCGCCGACGACGATCGCCAGGTGGTAGGGCGGGCAGGCCGCCGTACCGAGCGAGCGGATCTTCTCCTCCAGGAACTTCATCATGGAGGCCTCGTTGAGGACCGCCTTCGTCTCCTGGTAGAGGAAGGACTTGTTGGCCGAGCCGCCGCCCTTGGCCATGAAGAGGAACTTGTACGCGCCGCCGTCGGTCGCGTACAGCTCGATCTGCGCGGGCAGGTTCGAGCCGGTGTTCTTCTCCTCCCACATGGTGATCGGGGCCATCTGCGAGTAGCGCAGGTTCAGACGGGTGTACGCGTCGAAGATGCCGCGGGAGAGCGCCGCCTCGTCGCCGCCCTCGGTGAGCACGTTCTGGCCGCGCTTGCCCATGACGATCGCGGTGCCCGTGTCCTGGCACATCGGCAGCACGCCGGCCGCGGCGATGTTCGCGTTCTTCAGCAGGTCCAGCGCGACGAACTTGTCGTTCGCGCTCGCCTCCGGGTCGTCGATGATGCGACGCAGCTGCGCGAGGTGCGCGGGGCGCAGGAAGTGCTGGATGTCGTGGATCGCCTCTTCGGCGAGCTTGCGCAGCGCCTCCGGCTCGACCTTGAGGAACGTACGACCGTCCGCCTCGAAGGTGGACACGCCCTCGGCGGTCACCAGCCGGTAGGGGGTGGTGTCCTCGCCCAGGGGCAGCAGGTCGGTGTACGCGAACGCCGGGCCGGGGGGGCGGGAGCTAAGGGACATTGGGGGCATTCCTTCAATCGGCAGACGGCGCTGGCGACCAATTGGCAGCGCGGTGTCCAGCGTAGGACCTCCCGGCGGCGCCAACTCTGTGAGGTAGGGCTCACTCAGTAGTATCGCGATCTATCGTGTCTCGCTATGCTGGCGTCGTGGACCTGGAAAAGCACCCCGCCGCCCCCGCCGCCGCCCCCTCCGAGCTGCGCGCCTCCGACGCCGACCGGGACCGGATCGCGCAGATCCTCTCCGATGCCCTCGCCGAGGGCCGGCTGACCGCCGAGGAGCACTCCGACCGCCTGGACTCCCTCTACGCCTTCAAGACGGTCGGTGAGCTGGACGTCCTCGTACGGGACCTCCCGGCCGTTCCCGGCGGGTCCGCGGCGGCCGCCCCCGTGACGGCCGCCGGCTCGGGCTGGACCGAGACCGTCGTCGCCGTGTGCAGCGCCTCCGCCCGCAAGGGCCGCTGGCGCCCGGGCGCCCGTACCCGGGCCGTTTCGGTCATGGGCGACATCAACATCGACCTGACCGAGGCCGTCTTCGAGCAGCAGATCACCGAGATCAACGTGACCTCGGTGCTCGGCAACGTCGAGATCATCGTCCCGGAGAACGTCACCCTGCGCGGCTACGGCAGCGGGGTCCTCGGCAACTTCGAGGTCCGCGGCCAGGGGCGCGGCGCCACCGACCCGCAGGCGCCGGTCGTGATCGTCCGCGGCTTCTCGCTGCTCGGCAACATCGAGGCCCGCCCCAAGCCCGGGGCCCGACTGGTCGACCTGGCCCTCAAGCTCCGCAAGCGCACGGAGGGCTGAGCGCCGCCGGGACCCCGGCCGAGCGGCGAGCGCCGAGCGCCGGGACCGGGAACGGGACCCGGGACCCGGGACCGCACGAGGGTTTCGGGCCTGCGTCGTATTTCGGTCGAACCTCCCGCGCCCGACGGCCCGTGCGGCATAGCGGCACGCCCAGCGGGTAGGGACTGGTGCATCGTCTCTCGCTCGCGTATACGTCGTCAGGAGTAGACCGTGCCGCATCCGCCGCATCAGTCCCTGCAGGCAGCCGTCGTCCAGAGCCTTCCGACGCGGGCGGCCGCCGTGCCGAAGCCGCGGGTGCCGGCGAGGGAAGAGGACGGCCCCTGGCACGCGGAGGCGGTGTGCCGCAGGGACGAGGCGGGACTCTTCTTCGCCCCTTCCAAGGAACCCACCGCGGCCCGGCTCGCCCGCGAGGAGGCCGCCAAGCGGGTCTGCGCGCGCTGCCCGGTCATGGTCGCCTGCCGGGAGCACGCCCTGCTCCAGCCCGAGCCCTACGGCGTCTGGGGCGGCCTGACCGCCGCCGAGCGGCGGGTCGTACTTGGCCGGCGCCGGCGGCGCGCCACCGAACTGCTGCCCGGCGCCGCCGGGTCCGGGCCCATCGCCGCGGCGGGCTGAGCCCGACCCCGCCGCACCCCGGCCCCGGTCGGGTGCGCGGTACGACGTACGGACGCGCGAGAAGGGCGGCCCGCCGCACGCGGGACCGCCCCTCACCGTCGTACCGCCCTCAGGGTCGGCCGCTTCCGCGACCGTTCCCTCCGGCCGCTCCTACTGGGCGCGGTCGAAGTCGATCCCGCTGTACGCGCGCAGCTTCGACAGTCGGTGGGTGGAGTCGATCTGTCGGATCGTGCCCGACTTGGAGCGCATGACCAGCGAGGACGTGGTCGCGGTCTCCGAGCGGTAGTGGACGCCGCGCAGCAGCTCGCCGTCCGTGATGCCGGTGGCGACGAAGAAGACGTTCTCGCCGGACACCAGGTCCGTCGTGGTCAGGACGCGGTCCAGGTCGTGGCCCGCGTCGATCGCGCGCCCGCGCTCGGCGTCGTCCTTCGGCCACAGCTTGCCCTGGATGGTGCCGCCGAGGCACTTGATGGCGCAGGCCGAGATGATGCCCTCGGGGGTGCCGCCGATGCCGAGGAGCAGGTCCACGCCGGTGCCCTCGCGCACCGCCATGACCGAGCCCGCGACGTCGCCGTCCGAGATGAACTTGATGCGGGCGCCGGTCTCGCGGATCTCCTTGACGATGCCCTCGTGGCGCGGGCGGTCCAGGATGACGACGGTGACGTCCTCGACGGCGATGCTCTTCGCCTTGGCGACGCGGCGGATGTTCACCGCGACGGGGGCGTTGATGTCGACGAAGTCGGCGGCCTCGGGGCCGGTGACGAGCTTGTCCATGTAGAAGACCGCGGACGGGTCGAACATGGTGCCGCGGTCGGCGGCCGCCAGTACGGCGATGGCGTTGGGCATGCCCTTGGCGTTGAGCGTGGTCCCGTCGATCGGGTCCACGGCGATGTCGACCTCGGCGCCGGTGCCGTCGCCGACCCGCTCGCCGTTGAAGAGCATGGGCGCTTCGTCCTTCTCGCCCTCGCCGATGACGACGACGCCGTTCATCGAGACGGTGGAGATCAGGGTGCGCATCGCGTTGACGGCGGCGCCGTCGGCGCCGATCTTGTCGCCGCGGCCGACCCACCGGCCGGCGGCCAGGGCTGCGGCCTCGGTGACCCGGACGAGTTCCAGGGCGAGGTTGCGGTCGGGGGAGTCGGGATGGACTTCGAGCTGGGGCGGCAGGTTGTGCTCGGTCATCGGAGCGCACCTTTCTGTACGACGACGGCCGGGATGTGAGGGTGCTGGAACTCTATCGGTACGTCGACATATTGAGCAGAGCGGGTCACGTATGAGCGGAATATCGGTCAAGGGGTTGGCGTGAGCGGACGCCTTGCGTTCGGGCGGCCCGTTACCCCGCTCACCCGACACGTCCACCCCGGCGGTGATCGCCCCCGCGCGATGCGGGACGATGGTGCCGTGGCAGGTATGAAGGGCAAGCAGACGATCTGGGACATGGTCCGGTCGCTGGCGGTGATCGGTCTGGTCGTGGCGGGGATCTACATCTTCGTCCCGCACGACGACGACGCCGATCCGACGCGCACGGTGGACTACCGGGTGGAGACCGTCACGGCCCGGCGCGCGGCGCCGTACCCGGTGGCGGCCCCCGTGGGGCTGCCCGCGCAGTGGCGGGCGACCTCGGTGACGTACGAGCGCAAGAACGCGAACGCCTGGCACCTGGGCTTCCTCGCCTCGGACAAGGAGTACGTGGCGGTGGAGCAGTCCACCGACGTCTCGCCGAAGTACCTGGCGAAGGTAACCCAGGGCGCCAAGGCCGCCGGCGGGACCGAGCAGATCGGTGACCGGGCCTGGGAGCGCTGGGAGGGCGAGAAGTACGACGCCCTCGTACGGCAGGAGCAGGGCTGGGTCACCGTCGTGACCGGGACGGCCTCCTTCGAACAGCTGGCGCGGATGGCGGGCGCGCTGGAGTTCAAGCAGGGTCCGGACGCGCGGTAGTCGTTCGCCGGCCCGCGAGGGGCCGCGTGCGCGTACGTGCAAGCCGAAAGAGGCCGCCCGCCCCGGGATTCCGGGGCGGGCGGCCTCTTTCGGTGTGCTGCGGTGTCTGCCGGGCGGGGCTCAGACGGTGGTGATGACCTCGTCGAAGGCCAGGCGCGGGCTGCGCGGGTACCAGGCGGCCTCGCCCGGCTTGCCGATGTTGACGACCATCAGCGGGGTGTGGTCGTCGTCCAGGAACTCCTTCTGGAGGCCGGCGAAGTCCACGCCCGTCATCGGACCGGCGGCCAGACCGGCGGCGCGGACGCCGACGATGAAGTACGCGGCCTGGAGCGAGGCGTTGACCAGCGCGCTCTGCTCGCGGACCGGGCGCTCGGTGAAGAAGTCCTTGGCCTGCGGGTAGCTCGGCAGCAGCTGCGGGATCTCCTCGTGGAACTCGTTGTCCGCGGAGAGGATCGCGACCAGCGGCGCCGTGGCGGTCTTGGCCTGGTTGCCCTGGGCCATGTGCTTCACGAGGCGCTCGCGCGCCTCGGGGGAGCGGACCAGCGTGACGCGCAGCGGGGTGGCGTTGAAAGCGGTGGGGCCGAACTTCACCAGGTCGTAGATGGCCTGGACCTGCTCATCGGTCACCGGCTCGTCGGAGAAGGTGTTGGCGGTACGGGCCTCGCGGAACAGCAGGTCCTGAGCGGCGGCGTCGAGAACGAGAGACATCGGAAAGCCTTCTTCTTTAACGGAGGTGAAGCGCGGTGTCTCCGACTCTAGGGCGAAAGTAGGTGAATTTTCAACTAAATTGGTAGGGGGGTGATCGAGATCACTCCGGGCCGTCCTAGCCGACGTCCCCGTCGGGGACGTCCGCCGCGTCCCGGGCGGCCAGCGCCGAGTCCAGCCGGGCGCGGGCCCCCTCCAGCCAGTGCCGGCAGACCTTCGCCAACTCCTCGCCGCGCTCCCAGAGCGCCAGCGACTCCTCCAGCGAGGTGCCGCCCGCCTCCAGTTTGCGGACGACCTCGATGAGCTCGTCACGGGCCTGCTCGTAGCCCAGCGCCGTTTCGGTGTCAGTCATTCCCGATCCCATCGTATGTGTGTCGTACATCGAATTTGTTGCCGCAGTGTGTCGCTTCAGAGGGAGTCGCCGCCGGGGTTCCGGACGCCTCCCGCGCCCGCTTCCGCCTCCTGCGCCCCGTCCGCCTCCTGCGCCTCGGCCGGTACGTCCACGACCGACACCGAGAAGGCCCCCGCCGCCACCCGCGCCCGCAGCACGTCGCCCACCGCGACCTCGCCCGGGGCACCCACCACGTGCCCGTCCGCCCGCTGCAGGACCGCGTACCCGCGCTCCAGCGTCGCCGCCGGGGACAGCGCCACCACCCGGGCCAGGGTGTGCGCCAGCTCCGAATCGGCCCGGTCCAACAGGTGCCCGAGGGTGCGCCGGCCGCGCGCCAGCAGGGCCTCCACCTCGGCCTCCCGGGTCTCCACCATCCGCTGCGGATGGACGAAGACCGGCCGGGCCAGGGCGTGCGCGAGCCCCCGATCCTCCCGGTCGAGCAGCCCGCGCAGCGCGCGCAGCCCCCGGCCCTGGAGCTGACGTACCCGCTCCAGCTCCTCCCCGACGTCCGGGACCACCTTCTTCGCCGCGTCCGTGGGCGTCGAGGCCCGCAGGTCCGCGACGAGGTCCAGCAGCGGCGAGTCCGGCTCGTGCCCGATCGCCGAGACCACCGGCGTACGGGCCGCCGCGACCGCCCGCACGACCTCCTCGTCGGAGAACGGCAGCAGGTCCTCCACGCTGCCGCCGCCGCGCGCCACGATGATCACGTCCACATCGGGGCGGGCGTCCAGCTCCTGGACCGCCCGCACCACCTGCGGCACCGCGTGCACCCCCTGCACGGCCACGTTGCGGACCTCGAAGCGGACCGCCGGCCAGCGCCGCCGGGCGTTCTCCAGCACGTCCCGCTCGGCCGCCGAGGCCCGCCCCACCACCAGCCCGATCAGCTGCGGCAGGAACGGCAGCGGCTTCTTGCGGTCCAGGGCGAACAGCCCCTCCGCGGCCAGCGACCGCTTGAGCCGCTCCAAGCGGGCCAACAGCTCCCCGATGCCCACCGGCCGGATCTCCGTCGCCCGCAGGGACAACTGCCCGCGCGGGGCGTACCACTCCGGCTTCGCCAGGACGACGACCCGCGCGCCCTCCGTCACCGCGTCCGCGACCTCCTCGAAGACCTGCCGGAAGCAGGTCACGCCGACGGAGATGTCGTGCGCGGGATCGCGCAGCGTCAGGAAGACCACCCCCGCGCCCGGCCGCCGGGACAGCTGCGTGATCTGCCCCTCCACCCACACCTGACCCAGCCGGTCGATCCAGCCCCCGATGAGCCGGGACACCTGACCGACCGGCAGCGGCGCATCAGCCGACGTATTCAGACCCATGCAGGCAGGCTAGCCGCCGGAGCCGACACCGGTGCCGGGCCCGTCGGAGCGTTCGGGGGTCCGTCGGCCCCGCTGTGCCACCAGCACCCCCAGGCCCACCGCCAGCCACACCGCCCCCACGACCTGCGCCTCCCAGGACGCCTCGACGATCACGGCGACGGTCACCAGCGCCCCCAGCACCGGCACCACCAGGTGCTTCCACCAGTTGGGCGGACCCCCCGCGCGCCGCACCACGAACCAGCCCACCACCGAGGCGTGCAACAGCGTGAACGCGACCAGCGCGCCCACGTCCACCACCGACACCAGATGGTCGAGGCCGTCGTCGCGGCGCGCCGCCCAGACCGCCGCCACCAGCGTCACCGTCGCCGCCACCAGCAGCGCCGCCCGCGGGGTGCCGTCCGACGTACGGGCCAGGACCCGCGGCAGCCGGCCCTCCCGGGCCATCGCGAACAGCAGCCGGCCCGCCGCCGCCTGCCCGGCCAACGCCGCGAACGCCGCCCCGATCGCCTTGCTCACCGCCACCAGGTCGTGCAACCACGACCCCGACGCCGACTCGACCGTGTCGTAGAAGGCGGGCCCCTGGAGCCCCGGATCCGCGGCCAGCTCGGCCGAGGACACCGGGGTCAGCAGCGCCGCCAGATAGGTCTGCGCGATGAACAGCACCCCGGTCACCGCCAGGCAGAACAGCACCGCGCGCGCCACCCGCGCCGAACCGCCCGTCACCTCCTCCGCGAACGAGGCGATGGCGTCGAAGCCCAGGTACGACAGGACCGCCACCGACACCGCGCCCAGCACCGCGGCCGTCGAGAAGCCGAGCGAGCCGTCCCCGGTCAGCGGCGACAGCCAGCCGCGCCGCGCCCCGCCGTCCGCCAGCGCCACCACCGCCGCGACCAGGAAGACCAACAGCACCACGATCTCCAGGGCCAGCACGGCGAACCCGACCCGCGCGGCCGCCCGTACGCCCCACAGGTTCAGCAGGGTCGTGATCACCACCGCGAGGGCCGTCCACACCCACCGGGACACCTCCGGGACCAGCGCGTTCATCGCGATCCCGGAGAACAGGTACGCCACCGCCGGGATCAGCAGGTAGTCCAGCATCGCCATCCAGCCGGCGATCAGCCCCGGCCCCTCCCCGAGCCCCTTGCGGGCGTACGTGAAGACGGAACCGGCCTGCGGGGCCACCCGCACCATCTGCGCGTAGCTGAACGCCGTGAAGGCCATCGCGACCGTCGCGACCAGGTAGACCAGCGCCACCGCCCCGTGCGACTTCGCGTCCAGGGTCCCGAAGACCCCGACCGGCGCCATGGGCGCGATGAAGAGCAGACCGTAGACGACCAGGTCCCGGAAGCCGAGGCTCCGCCGCAGGGCGGTGGGCGCGGGCGTACCGGAATCCGTGACGGACGCCATCCGTCCTCCGAGGGATAGGCGGGACAGGGTTTCGGGCAAGTGTGTGCCGGACGGGGGACGTACGGCCTGCTGGAGGCCCCCGTACGATGGAGGGCATGACTGCACCCGCTCCCGCTCCCGCATCCCGCCGCGTCCTGCTCGCCGCCCCCCGCGGCTACTGCGCGGGCGTGGACCGAGCCGTGATCGCCGTCGAGAAGGCCCTGGAACAGTACGGTGCGCCGGTCTACGTACGGCACGAGATCGTGCACAACAAGTACGTCGTCCAGACGCTGGAGAAGAAGGGTGCCATCTTCGTCGAGCGGACGGAGGAGGTCCCCGAGGGCTCCATCGTGATGTTCTCCGCGCACGGCGTGGCCCCCGTCGTCCACGAGGAGGCCGCGCGCGGCAAGCTGGCGACGATCGACGCGACGTGCCCGCTGGTCACCAAGGTGCACAAGGAAGCGATCCGCTACGCGAACGAGGACTTCGACATCCTCCTCATCGGCCACGAGGGCCACGAGGAGGTCATCGGCACCTCCGGCGAGGCGCCGGACCACATCACGATCGTCGACGGTCCCGACGACGTCGCGAACGTGGAGGTGCGCGACGAGTCGAAGGTCGTCTGGCTGTCGCAGACCACCCTCTCGGTGGACGAGACGATGGAGACCGTCGACGCGCTGAAGACCAAGTTCCCGCTGCTCGTCTCGCCGCCGAGCGACGACATCTGCTACGCCACCTCGAACCGGCAGGCCGCCGTCAAGGTGATGGGCGCCGACTCCGACCTGGTCATCGTCGTCGGGTCGAAGAACTCCTCGAACTCCATCCGCCTCGTCGAGGTCGCCCTCGACGCCGGCGCGCGCGCCGCCCACCTGGTCGACTTCGCGTCCGAGATCGACGAGGCCTGGCTGGAGGGCGTCACCACCGTCGGCCTCACCTCGGGCGCCTCGGTGCCGGAGGTACTGGTCGAGGAGGTCCTGGAGTGGCTGACGCGGCGCGGGTACGCGGACGTCGAGATCGTCAAGACCGCCGAGGAGTCGATCGTCTTCTCGCTGCCCAAGGAACTGCGCCGCGACCTGCGCGCCGAGGCGGCCGGGCTGGTCGCGGGCGGCTCGCAGGGCTGAGGCCGGGGGCTCGAACGCCGGGCCCATCGGCCCGGACGACTAGCTCCCGGCGCGCGGGCTTCGTACGGTGATCCCATGGAGATCTTCGGTGTGGACATCGGCGGTTCAGGGATCAAGGGCGCTCCCGTGGACCTGGACCGCGGCGAGCTGGCGCAGGAGCGCCACAAAGTACTGACACCGCATCCGGCCACCCCCGAGGGGGTGGCCGGATGCGTGGCCGAGGTGGTGGACGCCTTCTCGTGGAAGGGCCCGGTCGGGGTCACCTTCCCCGGCGTGGTCACGCACGGCATCACCCGGTCGGCCGCCAACGTCGACCAGGGATGGATCGGCCTCGACGCCGCGTCCCTGCTGTCCTCGCGGCTGGGCGGCCGCAAGGTGACGGTCCTTAACGACGCCGACGCGGCGGGGATCGCCGAGATCACCTACGGGGCGGGACGCGACGTCTCGGGCACGGTCATCCTGCTCACCCTCGGCACGGGCATCGGCAGCGCCGTCTTCCGAGACGGCCTGCTCGTACCGAACACCGAGCTCGGCCACCTCGAACTGAAGGGCCACGACGCGGAGACCCGCGCCTCGGTCAAGGCCAAGGAGGACGAGGACCTCAGCTGGCCGCACTGGGCCCGCCGGCTGGAGAAGTACCTGGCCCACGTGGAGATGCTGTTCTCCCCGGACCTCTTCATCCTCGGCGGCGGCGTCAGCCGCAAGCCGGAGAAGTTCGTCCCGCTGATCGAGGGCATCCGGGCCGAGATCGTCCCGGCGAAGCTGCAGAACGACGCCGGCATCGTCGGCGCGGCGATGGCGGCGCGGGACCTGGCGGGGTAGCGCGTACGGACCGGTGCCGTCAGTGGGCCGCCGTGCCGCGTCGGGCGGCGCGGCGGCGGTCGCTCAGCACCGCGCGGCGGGCCAGCGCGATGAGGGCGGCGATCAGGGTGCCCGCGTACAGCCAGCCGGCGTGCAGGGAGAGCGCGGACACCACGCCCATGAGTTCCCCGGCGAAGCCGCCGGAGCCGCCGGAGACGGGCCACACCCCGACCGCGAAGGCGATCGGGACGGAGATCGGCGCCGTGATCAGGTCGGCCGGGCGCACCCACAGGGCGGTCACGGCGGCGACGGGCAGGAAGAGCAGCCCGTACACGAACAGCGAGGCCCCGAAGAGCAGCCAGCAGATCCCGGCGGCCAACAGCGTGCCGGTGCACGCGAGCAGCCCGCCGCCGAGCCCCGTCAGCCGGGGCCGGGGCATCCGACGACGGCGACCGGCCGGCACCCGGGGCCGGAACCGCTGTGCCTGCGCGGGCACGCCGCCGACGGGCGCCGCACGCCGGGGCGCCGGGGGCTCCTGGGGCGGCTGAGGCGTCTGGGGCGCCTGAGGGTGACGTACCGAACGCATCCTGTATTGCTCCACCCCACCAAACTAGGCGTGAGGCCCCCGTTCGGCCGCCCGGACACGCGTACATCGAGTGGCACTCATCTGAAAGTAAACTGTCCGGTGGCCCACCTCCGGGCCGCCGCCCCCTCCAGCTACGGGAAGTCGCCAACGTGTCGCTCACGATCGGAATCGTCGGCCTGCCGAATGTCGGCAAGTCGACCCTGTTCAACGCCCTGACCAAGAACGACGTGCTGGCGGCCAACTACCCGTTCGCCACCATCGAGCCGAACGTCGGCGTCGTCGGCGTCCCGGACTCGCGTCTGGCCGTCCTCGCGGGCATTTTCGGCTCCCAGAAGGTCCTCCCGGCGACGGTCGACTTCGTCGACATCGCCGGCATCGTGCGCGGCGCGTCGGAGGGCGAGGGCCTCGGCAACAAGTTCCTCGCGAACATCCGCGAGTCGGACGCCATCTGCCAGGTCATCCGTGCCTTCAAGGACGAGAACGTCGTGCACGTCGACGGCAAGGTCTCGCCGAAGGACGACATCGAGACGATCAACACCGAGCTGATCCTCGCCGACCTCCAGTCCATCGAGAAGGCCGAGCCGCGCCTGACGAAGGAGTCCCGCCTCCAGAAGGAGAAGGTCGCGGTCCTCGCGGCCGTCGTCGAGGCGAAGAAGATCCTCGAAGCCGGCGACACCCTCTTCTCGAAGGGCATCACCAAGGGCACCGAGCGCGGCGACCTGCTCCACGAGCTCCACCTCCTGACGACGAAGCCGTTCCTGTACGTCTTCAACGTCGACGAGGACGAGCTGACGGACGAGGCCTTCAAGGACGAGCAGCGCGCGCTGGTCGCCCCGGCCGAGGCGATCTTCCTGAACGCGAAGCTGGAGCAGGAGCTCATCGAGCTGGAGGACGACGAGGCCCTCGAACTCCTCC
Source organism: Streptomyces sp. NPDC029836 (assembly GCF_055574495.1). Lineage (NCBI taxonomy): Bacteria > Bacillati > Actinomycetota > Actinomycetes > Kitasatosporales > Streptomycetaceae > Streptomyces > Streptomyces sp. NPDC029836. Next base: position 221,361 of record NZ_JBVHZI010000005.1, read on the forward strand.
AGTCGGTCGGCCAGGAGGAGCCCGGCATGGCCACCCTCGGCCGCGTCGGCTTCACCACCCTCGGCCTCCAGACCTACCTGACGGCAGGCCCGAAGGAAACCCGCGCCTGGACCATCAAGAAGGGCGCCACCGCTCCCGAGGCCGCCGGCGTCATCCACACCGACTTCCAGCGCGGCTTCATCAAGGCCGAGGTCATCTCCTTCGCCGACCTCGTCGAATGCGGCTCGGTCGCCGAAGCCCGCTCCAAGGGCAAGGCCCGCATGGAGGGCAAGGAGTACGTCATGCAGGACGGCGACGTGGTGGAGTTCCGCTTCAACGTCTGAGCGGCTGCAGTAACACCACGTCGCTGACGGGGCGAACATGCAGGTCAGAAGGGGTCGGCTCCTGCGGGAGTCGGCCCCTTCGTCGTCACCGTGCTGGATGGGTGCTGGGCGCCCCCTCGTAGGACCTGCGTTCGCTGGGGTTGGCCTTCCGGGTGGCCGTCGGGCACGATCCGGGGGCTGCCGACGCGTGGCTCGGGTTGCACGCCGCGGGTCTGGGGCGGGGTGAGGCCGTCCCGGCGATGTACGCCCGGGCGCACGCCTTCGGCGCGCCGCGCGCCCGGCTGCGTACGCCGCTGCTCTCGCGGTTCCGGATCGGCGGGTACGTGGACTTCCGGCTGGAGTCGAGCCGCGACCTGTGGCTCGCGAAGGCGGCGAAGCTACTGGACGAGGAGCGGCCCGACGAGGCGTGGCAGATGCTGTCGTCCGCGCCGCCACAGCCCCGGGCCGGCCGACGTCGCCCAGCGGGCCGAGGCGATCACCCCGCCGCCGGCCCCCTCCCGCGGCGGCCCCCACCGTTACCGTCCGTCCCCGCGAGCGGTGAGCGGTGGTCCGTCGGTCAGAAGCCGCGGACCGAGGCGATCGTGAACGTCGTCGGCGCGCCGGTGGACGGGGTCAGCGGGCCGTCCTTGTCGAACTGCGAGCGGACCACCAGGGTGCGGCCCGGGCGGTGGGTCAGGGTCGTGGGGATCTGCAGCGACGGGTCCGTCAGGGTGCCGGTCAGGCGGCCCCGGGTGCCGTCGGCGGAGAGCTGCCAGCGGGTCAGGGTGTTGGGCACGTTCTGGGCGACCCGCAGGGTCCCGTCGGCGGCGAGGTCCAGCCCGTCGGGGGACGTGAGGGTCCCGCCGGTCAGGGCGACGCGGCCGACGGCGCCGGAGCGGAGGTCGACGCGCAGCAGCTCGCCCTCCGGCATGTCGACGGTGAGCAGGTAGCGGCCCGCCGGGTCCGAGACGATGCCGTTGAGGCTGAAGCCGCTGGCGGGACGGGGCCGCAGGGACGGCGTCAGGTCGTACGCGACGCGCAGCGGGCCGCCGCCGGAGGACCGCGCGGCGGCCAACTGCCCCGGGGTGACCCGGTAGATCACCCCGCGCAGGCTGTCCGTGAGGTACGCGGAGCCGTCCGGGGTGATCGTGAGGTCGTTGACGAAGCGGGGGGCGTCCCCGGGGACGTCGAAGCGGGCGAGGCGGGCGCCGGTCCGGGTGTCGTAGACGGTGACGCCCTTGGTGGAGTCGGTGACCCAGAGGCGGCCGCGAGCGTCGACGCGCAGGCCGTTCGCGGTGGTGCGACCGTCCGCGCCGGCCGGCAGGAAGACCTCGGCGGTGCGGGCTCCCGGGCGGGCGCGGTAGACGGTGCCGTCCGCGTACGAGCCGACGTAGACCGTGCCCGTACGATCGTCGGCCGCTATCCCCTCGGGGTAGACCTTCGCGCCGGGCAGCGTGAAGGCGGTCGTGACCCGGGCGGCGGGACCGGAGGACCCGGGTGGCCCGTACGCCGAGGACCCCCCGGACGCCGAGGACGGCGCCGCCCCCAGCGACAGCGCGGCGGCCAGCAGGAGGGGCACGGGCAGGAACTTCGACCACATGGGCATGGGTGTCCTCTTTCGATCAGGTGTAGGCGCACAGTAGTTAGAACCCTAATGATTGGCAAGGGTCGTAGGATGCCCCCATGACTTCCATGCCCGCCGAGGAGCGCATCGGCTCGCACGTCAAGCGCGCCGAGCAGGCGCTCCTCGGGGCGAAGAACGCCGCCCTCAAGCCGGCGGCAGTAACGGTTCCGCAGTACGCCGCCCTCTACTGGCTCGGCGAGAACGCCGGCATCTCGGCGGCGGCCCTGTCCCGGCTCTGCGGGGTCACCCCGCCGACCATGAACACGGTGCTGAAGAACCTCCAGGAACGCGGTCTCATCGAACGCACCCCCCACGCCTGGCACCGCAACGTCCTGGAGACCCGCCTCACCGAGGAGGGCCGCGCCGTACTGGACCTGGCCGACGAGGCCGCCGTACGGGTCGAGCGGGCGCTCGCCGCCGCCTTCTCCGAGGAGGAACGGGCCCGGCTCGTAGGGTTGCTGGGCCGTTGCGCCGAGGTGCTCGACACCCTGAGGTAACCGCCCCGCCCCCGAGGTTCGGGGCAAGTTCTCCCCGTGTTGTGGAACTGTCCCGGGCGTTCGTCCATCAGAACCAACGGGATGTCCAGCCGTTCTGTCCCGCCCGGGGCAGCCATGATCGTTCGGAGCGAAGTTCGTGCACCAGTACCCGCAGCAGCCGCCGTCCAGCCGCGAGCCCGAGCGCGCGCCCCGGCGGTCCCGGCGCGCGATGTGGATCGGCGCGGGCGTCGCCTGCGCGCTGGTCCTCGGCGGCGCCGGCTTCGCCGCCTGGAAGTACGAGTGGTTCTCCGGCAACGGCGAGGCCGTCAGCTTCGGCAAGAACAACCAGGGCGCGCCGGCCGAGGGCGGGGCCAAGTCCACGTCCCCGGACGCCGTCGCGCCGGCCACCCCGAGCGGCGACCCGGACGTCCTCATGCCCTCCGGCCCCAAGGCCGCCTTCAAGCAGACCGCCAAGCTCGACGACGGCACGATCATCGCCAAGACCCGACTGGTCGGAGCCAAGTCGGGCTTCGAGGGCGACGTCTGGGTCTGGGCCCCCAAGGAGTACGACGACCCGAAGTACGCCAAGAGCGCCTTCCCGGTCCTCATCGCGCTCCCCGGGGGCAACGGCTACCCGGCCAACTACTGGTCCGACCGCAGCCTCGGCCTCCAGAAGGCCGTCAGCGAGGGCGCCAAGGCCGGCACCAGCCTGCCCTTCATCCTCGTCATGCCCGTCCTCAACCCGGACGCCAAGTACTACTACGACGGCTCCGACATACCCGGGCAGCCGAAGATGGGCACCTGGATGTCCGAGGACGTACCGGACTTCGCCCGCGCCAACTTCCGTACGTACAAGTCCCGCGACGGCTGGGCCTTCATGGGCAACTCCTCCGGCGCCTTCGTCGGCCTCAAGCACGTCATGCAGCACCCGGACCGGTTCAAGGCCGTGATCGCCAACGGCGGTGAGATCGTTCCCGACTCCCCGCTGTGGAAGGGCCACCAGGCGGACATGGACGCCAACAATCCGGAGAAGCTGGCGCAGAAGCTGATCGACGCCAAGGGCCCCGAGGTCCACGTCGCCTTCCAGTACGGGACCAAGGAGGGCGGCCGGGCGCGCCTGAACACGTTCCAGCAGCAGTTCGGCAAGGGCCCCGTCAAGGTCACCATCCACGAGATCGTGGGCGGCGACCACAACGGCTGGGACTACGTCCGGGGCATGAAGGAGAGCGCCCTGGCCGAGGTCAGCAAGGTCCTGAAGGGCCCGAAGCCCGAAGCGGGCTGATCCGTCCGGCCGCCGCCGCGGCCCCGGCCCCCGCCGCCCGTCCCGTTCCCGTCCTCCCCGCGTGGCCCTCGCCACGTCGCCCCGGTCCCAGGCAACCCATACGGTCGTTCACACCTCTGTCAGGTGTGTAAGGGGGACCTATCGGTCCGACTCGCGCCCCACCGGGGCGCCGCAGAAGGAACGGGAACAATCCGTGCAGCAAGACCAGCAAGGCGACGACAACCCCGTGACCGGGGGCCCCACGACCGGGGGCGGTCGTCGCCCCGAGCGCCGCCGTCGGCTCCTGATCGGCGCCCTCGCGCTGCTCCTCGTCGCCGGGGGCGGCGGGGCGGCGTACTGGGCCGGCCTCTTCTCCGACATAGGGGATCCGGTGTCCTTCGGGAAGATCCAGGAGTCGGCGGCCGCCGAGGACATCCGGCCCGAGGTGCTGATGCCCACCGGTCCGAAGGCCGGCTTCAGCCGTACCAGCAGGCTGCCGGACGGCACACAGATCGCCGTGACCACCCTGACCGGGGCGAAGTCCGGGTTCACCGGGGACGTGTGGGTGTGGGTCCCCAAGGAGTACGACGAGCCGCAGTACGCCAAGAGCGCCTTCCCGGTGCTGATCTCCCTGCCCGGAGGCCGCGGCTACCCCAAGAACTACTGGGGCACCGGCCCCGGCCTCGGTCTCCAGCAGGCCGTGATCGACGGGGTGCGGGAGGGCACCAGCCTGCCCTTCATCCTCGTCATGCCGGTGATCAACGCCGACGCCAAGAACCACTTCGACGGCTCGGACATCCCCGGCCAGCCGAAGATGGGCACCTGGATGGCCGATGACGTCCCGGATTTCGCGAAGGCCAATTTCCGCACCTTCACCTCCCGCGACGGCTGGGCGTTCATGGGCTCCTCCTCGGGCGGTTTCGGGGCCTTCAAGCACGTCCTGAAGTACCCGGAACGCTTCAAGGCGGTCATCGCCAGCGGCGTCGACTTCGTCCCCGATTCCCCGCTCTGGAAGGGGAACCGGCAGGCCATGGACGAGAACAACCCGGAGAAGCTCGCCGAGAAGCTGATCAGGACCGGCGGCCCGGACGTCTACATCAACTTCCAGATCGGCACCAAGGAGAGCGGCCGGGCCCAGGCCGAGAAGTTCATGAAGCAGTACGGCAAGGGTCCCGTGCACACCCGGCTCCAGGTGATCCAGGATGGTGAGCACAACGGAAAGTCGTACGTACGCGGCATGAGGGAGGGTTCGCTGGCGTGGATCAGCAAGGTGTTGCGAGCACCGACACCCGAGCCCGCCGTGGGCTGAGCCCGGTGGTGTGGAGCGTGTCGGCCGCCGCCGTCGCGGGGATCGCGGCGGTGGCCGCCGTCGTCCTCCTCAAGGCGTCCGAGGACCGGTCGGTGCACCCGTTCCCCACCGTGGGCGTGCTCATGGCGGGCGGGGAGCACTGGTGCACCGCGAGCGTCGTCGACAGCCCCCGGGGCAACGTCGTCGCCACCGCCGCGCACTGCGTGGCCCCGGCGGGCGAGGACGGCAGCCCGGGCGAGGTCGCGCACGACGGTCTCGCCATCGGCGAGCTCGCCTTCGCCCCCGCCTTCTCCGGGGAGGGCGCGGGCACCCAGCCGCTCGGCGTGTGGAAGGTCCGCTCGATCCACGTGGACGAACGCTGGACGAAGTGGGGCGACGACACCGCCGACTTCGCCTTCCTCACCGTCGAGCCGGACGAGGACGGACGCAGCCTCCAACAGCGCGTCGGCGCCGGCGAGGCCCCCCGACCCGACTGGACCTCCGGCTACGAGCGCGAGGTGACCGTGATCGGCTACCCGGAGTCCGAGCACAACCCGCAGAACAAGCCGGTCTCCTGCACCACCCGGACCCGCCACGACGACGAGGACCCCGACATGCTGTACATCAGCTGCTCGGGATTCTGGACGGGTACCAGCGGCAGCCCCTGGATCGCCGACCGCGGCGGCACGGGCAGCCCCGGCCGGCTGATCGGGGTGCTGAGCGGCGGCGACACCGACGTGGACTCCACCGCCGCGCTCTACGACGAGCGCGCCAAGGCCCTCTACGAGCGGGCGGCCGGCGGCTGACGCGCCCCCCCTCCCGCTACTTCCCGCGCTCCGTGCTGACGATCACGCCGACCGCCGCCACCACGATCCCGCCGCCGAGCAGGATCGGCCAGGTCAGCGCCTCGTCGAGGATCAGCGCCCCCAGCGCCACGGCCACGACCGGGTTGACGTACGCGTACGTCGACACCAGCGACAGCGGCGCCGCCCGCAGCAGCCACGCGTACGCGGTGAAGCCGACCACCGACCCGATCAGCACCAGGTAGGCCAGGGCCACCCAGGACGCCGTGGAGAACGCGCCGAGGTCCAGGCCGCGTTGCTCGCCGCGCAGCAGGCCGACGACGATTGCGCCCGTCCCGCCCGCGAGCATCTGGTAGGCGCTGCCCGTGAACGGGTTGCCCGGCAGCGGCAACTTCGACGCCGAGAACGAGCCCAGCGACCACAGCACCGACGCGGCCACCACCAGCAGCACCCCCGACAGCCGGACCTCGCCGCTCAGCCCCGGACCGGTCAGCACCGCCAGCCCGGCGAGACCGACCAGCACCCCGAGCAGCGTCCGCACGGGCGGCCGGTCCCCGGTGCCCGCCCGCAGCACGACCACCCACATCGGCACGCTCGCCACCAGCAGCGCGGCCAGTCCGGACGGCACGTCCCGCTCGGCGAGCACCACCAGGCCGTTGCCGCCCAGGATCAGCAGCAGCCCGACCAGCACCGACGAACGCAGCTGCGCGCCCGTGGCCTTGAGCGCCGCCGGCCCGAACCGCCGGGCGACGATGCCGGCCAGCAGCAGGCCGGCGATGATGAAGCGGACGCCTGCGGAGAGGAACGGCGGCATCGTCTCGACGACGATCCGGATGCCGAGGTAGGTCGACCCCCAGACGACGTACACCAGGGCGAGGGCGGTCCAGACCGCGCCGGTGATCCTGCCGGTCGGGGGTGCGGCCGGGCCGCTCACGGTCGGGGCTGAGGTGCGCATGCCGGGATCCTAGGGTCGTCGGCCCGTCGGGGCTTCCGGGTATCTCAGCCCTTGAGCAGGCCGTTCAGCTCGCCGTAGGGGAGCGAGTCGGCGAGCGAGCCGTACGTGCCGCCGGCGAGCAGTTCCTCGGTCGCGCGACGGGCCACGGCGTACGCGGCCTCCGCGACCCAGGACCCGAGGCTGACCCGGGCCACCCCGAGGGCGCCCAACGCGGCGACGGACGGCGCGGCCGGCCCGACGAGGACGTTGAGCGGGGCCCCGATGCCCTTGGCCAGCTCGGCGAGGGTGTCCGGGTCGACCACGCCGGGCACGAAGATCCCCGAGGCGCCGGCGTCGAGGTAGGCGGCGGCGCGGGCCAGGGTCTCGTCGAGCCGGGTCTCCGGTGCGCCGAGGCCGCGCAGGTAGGTGTCGACGCGGGCGTTGATGAAGAGCGGGACCCCGAAGGCCTCGGCGGCGGCGCGGGCCGCGGCCAGGCGCTCCGCCTGGTCGGCGGGAGCGCGGTCGCCGTCCTCGATGTTGACGCCGACGGCGCCGGCGGCCAGCACCCCGGTCACGGTCTCCCCGACCCCGGCGGGGTCGGCGCCGAAGCCGCCCTCGATGTCCGCGGTGACGGGTACGGAGACGGCGCCGGCGACGCGGGCGATCAGGTCGAGGGCCCGCTCGCGGGCCAGGGCGTCCCCGTCGGGCGACCCGAGGGACCAGGCCACGCCCGCGCTGGTGGTGGCGACGGCGCGGGACCCGGCGGCCTCGACGACGCGGGCACTGGCGACGTCCCAGGCGTTGGCGAGGGCGAGCGGGGCGGCGGGGGTGTGCAGCGCGGCGAAGGCGGCGGCGCGGGAGGCGAGGTCACGGGAGGCGGGGTCACGGGTGTCGGTCATGGACGCAGTCCACCAGAGCGGCCCCGCCCGGGCCGGCGAATTCCCGACACCGTGTCACCTCGCCGGGCCGCGCCGACCCGACGGCCGCGGGGTCGACTACGTCGCCAGGCCCGTCTTCGCCCCCGCGCCGCACAGCGGGATCACCGCGGTGCGGCCCCGGAGGGGGTCGTCGGGGGCGCCGGGGCGGACCGCCGCCCAGCAGGCCGCCGCCGTCGGCTCGACGAAGAGGCCGCGGCCGGCCAGGTCGCGCTGGGCCTCGCGCAGCCGGTCGTCCGGGACGGTCAGGAACGTGCCGCCGGACTTCCGTACGGCCGCCAGGATCTGCCGGGCCCGCGGCGGCGCCGGAATGGCGATCCCCTCGGCCAGTGTCGGCAGTTGGGGCACCGGATCGGCGTCCTCCGCCCCCGCGGCGAACGCCGTGGCCAGCGGGGCGACCGCCGTCGCCTGCACCGCGATCAGGGCGGGGGGCCGCACCCCGCGCCGGGCCAGCTCCTCCACCGCCAGCGCGGCGCCGAGCAGCAGGGTGCCGTTGCCGACCGGGACGACCAGGACCTCGGGCAGCCGGCCCGCCATGGCCTCCCAGATCTCGTACACGTAGGTCTTCGTGCCCTGGAGGAAGTAGGGGTTGAAGACGTGGCTCGCGTAGAAGACCCCGGGGGCGTCCGCGGCGGCCCGGGCGGCCAGTGCGGTGGCCTCGCGGCCGCCCGGCACGATCCGTACGGTCGCGCCGTGGGCCCGCATCTGCTCGGTCTTCTTCTGCGAGGTGCCCTCGGGCACGAAAACTTCACAACTGAGGCCGGCCCGCGCGCAGTAGGCCGCGACGGAGGTGCCGGCGTTGCCGCTGCTGTCCGCGACGACCCGCTCGGGCGCCAGCCGGCGGGCCAGTTCCGCGAGCATCACGGCGCCGCGGTCCTTGAAGGACAGGGTCGGCATCAGGAAGTCGAGTTTGGCGTGAACGCGTTCCGCCAGCGGCACCAGCGGGGTGTGCCCCTCGGACAGGGATACCGAGAACGCCCCCGGCAGCGGCAGCGCGGCCGCGAAACGCCACAGGGAATGCGGGCCGGCGGCCGGCTCCAGGGCGATGGCCGGATCCGGTGCGAAGTCGAGGTCCCACGGGCCACCGCAGACCGGGCAGCACCACGGGGCGGTCCGCACGTCCGCGCGGGTGCCGTCCTCGGGGCAGAGATAACCAGGGAGTGCGTGCGTCATGTGCGGAACGCCTTTGCTCAATCATGGCCGTTGTATGGCACGGATGTTACGCGTCCGTTGTCCTCTTGTGGGATGGCGCACAGGTGGGTCAACCTTTCGGAAGCGACGGCCTGTTGGGCGCTGTTCATTGTCATGGACATGCCTTTCAGGGTCTTCGTGCGCCGTCGCACACCCCCCGCAGCGCACCACCTATGAGGAGGACCCCTCACATGTCCGTGATGCGTCACACCCGCCGGAAGATCGCCGGCATCAGCGCGACCGCCGTCGTGGCCCTCGCTCTCGGCGCGGCCGCCGCCCTCCCCGCCTCGGCGGCCGACCGCGGCGCACTGGGCGTCATCGAGAACGCAGGTGTCGAGGGAGCGATCTCCGGCAGCTACATCGTGACCTTGAACGACTCCGCCGCCCGCTCCACCGCCGAGAGCGGCAAGGCCGTCGCCAAGCGGTACGGCGCGAAGATCGACCGGACCTACAGCGCCGCCCTCAACGGCTACTCCGTCGAGGTCTCCGAGGCGCAGGCCAGAAAGCTCGCCGCCGACCCCGCCGTGAAGTCGGTCGTGCAGAACCGCCTCTTCACCGTCGACGCCACCCAGCCCAACCCGCCGTCCTGGGGTCTGGACCGCATCGACCAGCGCGCGCTCCCGCTGGACAACAGCTACACCTACCCGGACAAGGCCGGCGAGGGCGTCACCGCCTACATCATCGACACCGGCGTCCGGATCACCCACCAGGACTTCGGCGGGCGCGCCTCCTACGGCTACGACGCGATCGACAACGACAACACCGCCCAGGACGGCCACGGCCACGGCACCCACGTGGCGGGCACCGTCGGCGGCACGGCGCACGGCGTGGCCAAGAAGGCCAAGATCGTCGGGGTCCGCGTGCTCAACAACCAGGGCTCGGGCACCACGGCCCAGGTCGTCGCGGGCATCGACTGGGTGACGCGCAACGCCGTCAAGCCGGCCGTCGCCAACATGTCGCTCGGCGGCGGCGCGGACTCCGCGCTCGACACGGCCGTACGCAACTCCATAGCCGCCGGCATCACGTACGCGGTCGCGGCGGGCAACGAGTCGACGGACGCGAGCACCAAGTCCCCGGCGCGCGTCGGCGAGGCCATCACCGTCGGTTCCACCACCAACACCGACGCCAAGTCCAGCTTCTCCAACTACGGCAGCATCCTGGACATCTTCGCGCCGGGCTCCAACATCACCTCGACGTGGGGCACCGGGGACACCGCGACGAACACCATCTCGGGCACGTCCATGGCCTCCCCGCACGTCGCGGGCGCTGCGGCGATCCACCTCTCGCAGAACCCGGCCAGTACCCCGGCTCAGGTCTCCGCGGGCCTGGTCGCCGCGGCCACCCCGAACGTGGTCACCGGTCCCGGCGCCGGCTCCCCGAACCGGCTGCTGAACGTCGGCGCGGGGACCACCCCGCCCGGCCCGGGCACCCGCTTCGAGAACCTCAACGACTACGCGATCAACGACAACGCCACCGTCGAGTCGCCGATCACCGTCAGCGGGATCTCCGGCAACGCCCCGGCCACGCTGAGCGTGCCGGTCGACATCAAGCACACCTACGTCGGTGACCTGAAGGTCGACCTGGTCGCCCCCGACGGGTCCGTCTACAACCTGCGCAACCGCACCGGCGGCAGCGCGGACAACATCATCCAGACCTTCACCGTGAACGCCTCCTCCGAGGTCGCCAACGGGGTCTGGAAGCTGCGGGTCGCCGACCTGGCGGGCGCCGACGTCGGCAAGATCGACTCGTGGGCGCTGCAGTTCTGATGACCTCCCGGGCGACCGGGTGGCAAGGGGCGCGATAACAGGCTGGATCGCGCGATGAACGCGGGGGCGACCGGATGACCGGTCGCCCCCGCTGCGTACTATTTCGCGCATTCGTTCGCGCCCCCCGTGATGGAGCCCCTCACCCTGTGAGCACCCCGCCCCCGCCGCAGGCCCCCGGTCCCGGCCACCACTGGCCTCCGCCGCCCCCGCAGCCGGCGTGGGGGCCGCCGGCCCACGCGTACCCGCCGGCGCTCAACGGGTTCGCCCTCGCCTCCCTGCTGGTCGGGCTGCTGTGCTTCCCGCCGCTCGGGATCGTGTTCGGGGTCGTGGCGCTGGTGCAGATCGCGCGCAAGGGGGAGCGGGGTCGGACGTTGGCCGTCGTGGGCCTGGTCCTCTCGCTGGTGATGACCGTCGTCGCGGCGGTGGGCGTCGACGCCTACGGGAGGGCCTTCCTCGACCGGATGGGCCCGTCACCCGCGTACGAGCGGGCCGAGGGCGAGCCGGCCGTCCTGGAGGAGCTGCGGGCGGGCGAGTGCTTCAACGTCCCCGGCGGCGACCTCCTCGACGAGGACCCGCTCGCCCACCGCATCGGCTGCGGGCAGGTGCACGACGCCGAGGTGACCTCCACGACCCTGCTCGACATCGCCTCCTTCCCGGGTACGCAGCAGCTCCAGCAGACGGTCACGGACCTGTGCTGGAAGGCGCAGGACGCGTACGCGATGGACACCTGGGCCCTGCCCGGCTACGCGGAGATGTTCTACTTCGCGCCCACGCGCGAGTCCTGGCGGGAGGGCGACCGGCGCCTGATCTGCGTGATCGGCACCTCGGGGGAGGAGCACCGGGGCAGCCTGCGCCGGGACGAGGGGATGCTGACGCCGGAGCAGGTGACCCTGCTGCGTTCGCTGAACACGGCGGACCAGGCGCTGGGGCGCGGTCCCGACGCGGAGGTCGCCGACGCGCTGCCGCGGTACCGGACGTGGGCGCGGGAGGTCGAGGAGGCGCTGGGCGCGGAGGTCCGGATGCTCCAGGACGTGACGCGGCGGCCGGGGACGGGTCCGGCGGCGGCCGCGCAGCTGGGGGAGATCGAGGCGGCGCGCCGGGCGTGGCAGAAGGCGTCGGGTGCGTCGCGCCCGGCCGATTTCCAGGCCGCGTGGGACCAGGCGCTGGCGGCGGTCTCCGTCGACACGGAGCGGGCGTTGCGCGGCGCCTACGGGTTGTCGACCGAGGTTCCGGAGTGGCTTGAGGACCACCCGGGTGACGCGGGCGAGGATGCGGGGGGCGCGCCCTCCGCGGAGTCGGTCTGAGGGTGCGGGCGCCGGGGCGGGCGGGGTCCTTCGCGGGGTCGGTACGCGCAACGGCGGTCGGATCGGTCCGGGGCCTCGTGGGTAACGGGTGGTCACGGGTTTGGGTGACCTGGCTTCATCACTTCGGGTGAAACTCTGGCCCGTGCTTGCGCAGTACAACCGTCGGTTGCCAGGGTGTAGCTGTCTGTCAACCTGATGGGAGTGGCCAGTGACTTTCGGTGAGCAGCCGGCCTATCTTCGCGTCGCCGGTGATCTGCGACGGAAGATCGTCGATGGGTCCCTGCCCCCGCACGCCCGGCTCCCTTCACAGGCCCGGATCCGCGAGGAGTACGGGGTCTCCGACACCGTCGCCCTGGAGGCGCGCAAGGTCCTCATGGCCGAGGGGCTGGTCGAGGGCCGCTCGGGCTCCGGCACCTACGTCCGCGAGCAACCCGTACCGCGCCGGGTCGCGCGTTCCGGCTACCGCACGGGCGGGACGTCGACGCCGTTCCGGCAGGAGCAGGCGGAGACGGGCGCGCGCGGCACGTGGGAGTCGAACAGCGAGCAGGCGCAGGCGCCGGCCGAGATCGCGGAGCGGCTCGGCATCGAACCGGGCGACCGGGTCATGCGCACGCGGTACGTGTTCCGCGACGCGGGGGAGGCGATGATGCTCTCCACCTCCTGGGAGCCGCTCGCCGTGACCGGCCGCACCCCGGTGATGCTGCCGGAGGAGGGGCCGTTGGGCGGCTCCGGGGTGGTCGACCGGATGGCCGCGATCGACGTGGTCGTCGACAACGTGGTCGAGGAGGTCGGCGCGAGACCCGGTCTGGCGGAGGAGATCATGTCGCTCGGCGGGGTACCGGGCCACGTGGTCCTCGTCGTCAGCCGTACGTACTTCGCGTCCGGGCGGGCGGTGGAAACGGCCGACGTCGTCGTCCCGGCGGACCGCTACCGCCTCGCGTACCACCTACCGGTGAGGTAGCCGCACGACAACCGACCCCGCGCGAACGCCGCCCCCGACCCCGGCGGGGCGCGCGGTGGCGTGCGCCGGGTGGGGGCGCCGACCCCCGCGGTCGGCGCGATCGGCGTTTCCTGGGCGCCGTCCACCCGGTGGGTTTCGGCGCGATGGTGATCGGCTTCGCGGTGTCGAGCCATGCCCCCGGCGGGCTCGGCGGTAGCGGTGCCGGGGCCCTCCTCCGCCAGGGTCGCCGCCGGACCGGCGCTCGCGTCGTGTCCGTTGACCGCGCGGGCGACCGGGGGAAGCAACGGTCCGGCCGGGCCGAACGTCGTGAACCGCTCCGGCGCGGAGGTCGCGGACGGCGCCGCCCGCGCATCCGCTCCGCCTCGGGGACGGCGTACGAGCCCCCGGGCACCGCGGACCGCCCGGCCCGGCCCGGGCCGACCCGTTCGCCGGGCCGCCACCTCCACGCACCTGCGAGGACGCTCCGGCGCGCATGTCATTCGTACGCCTGGCCGGATGCGTACGCCCCCGAGGTACCTCTTCGTGAAAAACCGTATCCGCACAGTAAAGGTCGGGCGTAAGCTCGGGCATATGCGCAATGCGGTTTCCTGGGCAGGTACATCGGCGGAGGGTGAAGCGCGATGAACGACAGCGGTGCCCTGCTCCAGTGGCTGGTCATACGTCAGGACGACAACGGCAACCGCTACCGGGTGGGTCGGTACCCCACCCGGGTCGAGGCCCAGAAGGTGGTCGACAGCCTCGACGACCGGGGACACAAGCAGCTCTACTGGGTCGAGCGGATCGGACAGGGCAGCCAGACCGCCACCACGAACTGAGGCCGCCGGAACCCCGACGGCACTGGCATAGGCTCCGTCCATGACTGAACGCGTGGTCGTGGGCGGAGCCCTTTGTCATGACGGGCGCCTGCTGGCCGCCCGGCGCAGCGCCCCGCCCGAGCTGGCCGGACGGTGGGAGCTGCCCGGGGGCAAGGCCGAGCCCGGCGAATCCGTACCCGAGGCGCTGGTGCGCGAACTGCGCGAGGAGCTCGGCGTCGAGACCGAGGCGCTGGAGCGGATCCCGGGGGAGTGGCCGCTCAAGCCGGGTCTCGTGCTGCACGTGTGGACGGCCCGGCTGGTGTCCGGGGAGCCCGCCCCGCTGGAGGACCACGACGAGCTGCGCTGGCTGGGGCCCGCGGAACTGGACTCCGTCGACTGGCTCGACCAGGACCGGCCCGCGGTCGCCGAGGCCGGGCGCCGGCTGCGCGCCGCCGCGCTCCCGGAGCCGCACGACGGGGCGCACCGGGGCGCGTGAAGCTCACGCGGTAGGCCGTCTGCGCCACCGTGCGCCGGTGCGTGGGGGATCGAGTGGTACGACGCCCCGAATATCGGGTATGTCGCTATTAATCCCTATCTCGTCCCCCTTTCGTCCCCGACGAACCGGACTGGGGTCACCGCTGGCCCGGGAAGTGATCGGCGTGATCGACGCAGACGGTGAACGTGCCGAATGGGCCTTCCCCGCCGAACCCGGTGCCGTCCGCACCGCCCGCCACGCCGTCCGCGGCACCCTGCGCTCCTGGGGCCTGGACTCCGTCGGCGATGTGACCGTCCTGCTGGTCAGTGAGCTGGTGACGAACTCCCTGCGCTACGCCTCCGGCCCCATCGGGGTCCGTCTGGTACGGCGCAAACCGGCCGCCGGGGATCTCGCGGGCGGCGACGCGCTGCTCGTGGAAGTTTCCGATCCGCTTCCGGATCCGCCCCGCGCGAAGGTCGCCCAGCCGGACGACGAAGGGGGCCGGGGACTCCACCTCGTGGCCGTCTCGGCACAGCGCTGGGGAACCCGTCACGGGAAATCGGGCAAGACTGTGTGGTTCGAGTTGGCTCTTCCTGGTGAGTAACAAGGTGAAGGGTGGCCAACGATCACCGGACATGGCTCGAAAACAACGGGACCTTTTTGTGATCGTGAACGCCGTGCCGTCCGGGGCCGTGGTGCTGAATACTTCGGTCATGGCCGGTCCGGTTGCGGTGAGCTGGAGGGGACGGTCGCGTGAGCGAGATACCTGCGCAGGCACATCAGGGCCGAGTGCCCAGGGAGACGTGGCACGACTCCTTGTGGCACAGCAGTCCGCCTGGCTCGATATATGACTACATAAAGGTCGCTTCTTTCTCGATCGGTCCGGACGGGCTCGTCGACCAATGGAGCCTGCGCGCCGAGGAGCTGTTCGGGCTCACCGCCGCCCAGGCGGTCGGGCGCGATCCGGTCGAGGCCTTCATGCCCCCGGAGCTGCGGGCCGGCGGGCACCGCAAGGTCGCGGAGATCCTCGACGGCAAGGAGTGGACCGGTCTGGTCCCCTTCCGGCTGCCCGAGGGCGACGGGGCGCACGGGGTGGCCGAGATCTATGTGATGCCGACGCTGACCGAGGCCGCCGAGCGGGCGGCGCTGTGCGTCGTGGTCGACGTGCGCGCGCTGCGGCGGATCGAATCCGATCTCGCGGCTTCGCAGGCGATATTCGGCCAATCTCCTTTCGGGTTCCTGCTCTTCGGTACGGACCTCACGGTGCAGCGCGCCAACCGCCGCTTCGCGACGGTGTTCGGGGGAGCCGTGGAGGAACACCGCGGCCGGACCGTGCACGACTACCTGCCCGCCCACGAGGCCGACCGGATGGCCGACGCCCTGCGCCGGGTCCTGGAGACCGGTCAGTCCGTCACCGACCTGAGGATCACCGGCGCGGCGCCGGGCAGCCGCGAGAAGCGCCACTGGTCCATCAACCTCTACCGGGTCCACGGCGGCACCGGCCTGCCCATCGGCATCGCCGGCCTCGGCACCGACGTCACCCGCCGGCACCTCGCCGCCCGGGAGGCCGCCGGGGTGCGCCGCAACCTCGCGCTCCTCAACGAGGCCGGGCACCGGATCGGGAACTCCCTCGACCTGGAGACCACCGCCCGGGAACTGCTCGACGTCACCGTCCCCGGCTTCTGCGACCTGGCCGCCGTCGACCTGTACCAGGGGCTGCTGCTCGGCGACGACGACCGCCCCGCCCGCCCGCAGGGGCCCGGAGTGCCCTCGCTGCCCGGCCAGGGGGCCGGCCGCGCCCCGTCCGCGCCGCTGCGGCGGGTCGCGTTCGCCTCGGCCGTGTCGGACGCCCCGCTGTCGGGGCCCGGCGCGCTGGTATCCGTAGGGGAGATCCACCGCTATCCGGCCGCCTCGCCCGGGGCGCTCGCCCTGCGCACGGCGCGGCCCCGGCTCACCCCCGCCGGGGGATCGGACGACCTCGTGCAGTCCACGCTGCTCGTGCCGATGGTGGCCCACGACACGGTGGTCGGCCTCGCCCAGTTCTCCCGTACGAAGGGCAGCGAGCCCTTCGGCGAGCGGGACCGGGCCGTCGCCGTCGAACTGGCCGCGCGGGCGGCCGTCTGCATCGACAACGCCCGCCTCTACCGGCGGGAACACGAAAGGGCCCTGATACTGCAACGCAGCCTGCTGCCCCCCGGCGACCCGGAGGCCGCCGGCCTCGACATCGCCTGCCGGTACCTGCCGGGGAACGCGGCGACCGAGGTCGGCGGGGACTGGTTCGACGTCATCGAGCTGCCCGGACACCGCACGGCGCTCGTCGTCGGCGACGTGATGGGGCGCGGCCTGCGCGCCGCCGTCGCCATGGGCGAGCTGCGGACCGCCGTCCGCACCCTGGCCCTGCTGGACCTCGAACCGGCGGAGGTCCTCACCGCCCTCGACGAGGTCGCGCGCGGTCTCGGCGCCCCCGGCGGCTCCCAGCAGGCGTCCCGCGCCGCCCTGCACTCGCGGGACGCCGACCGCTCCGAGGTGTACCTCGCCACCTGCGTGTACGCCGTCTACGACCCGGTCACCCGGCGCTGCACCATCGCCAACGCGGGCCACATGCCGCCCGTGCTGGTCGAACCGGCCGAGGAGGGCGGCGCCCCCCGCCCCGGCCTGCTCCTGGAGATCCCCACCGGGATGCCGCTCGGCGTGGGCGGCGAGCCCTTCGAGGAGGTCGAGGTGGAACTGCCCGAGGGCGCCCTGCTCGCGCTCTACACCGACGGATTGGTCGAATCCCGCGACCACCCGCTGGAGGAGGGGTTGCGCGGACTGCGCGAAGCCCTCGCGGACCCGGTGCGCCCGCTGGAGGACGTCTGCGACCACGTACTGAACACCCTCGACACCCGGCACGGGGAGGACGACATCGCCCTGCTCATGGCCCGCGTCCAGGGACTGCCCCTGGACGCGGTCGGCGACTGGCAACTGCCCCGCGAGGCCCGTTCGGTCGGTCGCGCCCGCGAACTGGCCCGGGGCAAGCTGCCCGCCTGGGGGCTCGAAGGCCTGCTCGACACCACGGAACTGCTGGTCAGTGAGCTGGTGACGAACGCGCTGCGGTACGGCGAGGGCGAGATCCGGCTCCGACTGCTGCTGGACCGGACCCTGGTGTGCGAGGTGTGGGACGCGAACCTGGCCCAACCCCGCCGCCGCCGGGCCCGGGACACCGACGAGGGCGGCCGCGGCCTGCAACTCGTCGGCCTGCTCTCCGCGGGCTGGGGCACCCGCCGCACCCACCGGGGAAAGACCGTCTGGTTCGAACTCCCGCTGCCCATGCCAGGCGGCCCGGGCGAGTCCGTCACCGAACTGACGGCGGAACAGCTCCTCGGCCTGTACGGATAGCCGGGCGCGGGGGCGCCGGGGGGCGCGGGGGCGCGCCACCGCGCACCGCCGTCGCACCCCCCGCCGCCCGGGCCGGGGGTCGGTCCGGATCCGGGTCAGGCCGCCCGGCCCGGCCGGCCCGCCTTGAGGGCGGCGAGGCGGTCCTCGATCTCCGCGCTCCTGCCGAGGTCCTCCAGGGACTCGAACTGCGCGTCCAGGGAGGACGCCGCCAGCTCCTGCTTGCCCATCGCCATGGCCTCCTCCCGGCGGACCTTCTCCTCGAACCGGTTCAGGTCGCTGGTCGGGTCCATGACGTCGATGTTCTTCACCGCGTCCATCATCGTGTTCTGCGCCTGCGCGGTCCTGGCCCGGGCCACCAGCTCGTCCCGCTTCGCCTGGAGCTCCGTCAGCTTGTCCCTCATCGACGCCAGGCCCGACTTCAGCTTGTCGACGACCTCGCTCTGGGCGGCGATCGTCGGCTCCGCCGTCTTCGCCTCCCGCTCCGACTGCATCTGCCGGCCGAGGGCCACCTTCGCGAGGTTGTCGAACCTGTCGGCGTCCGCGGCGCTCCCCGCCGCCCGCAGCTCGTCCGCCTTCCGGCTGGCCGCCAGCGCCTTGTCGCCCCACTCGGCCGCCGCGTCCCGGTCCTCCTTGTGGTCCGCCTCCAGCATCCGCAGGTTGCCGATGGTGGTGGCCACCGCCTGCTCGGCCTCCGAGATGTTGTTCGTGTAGTCGCGGATCAGCTGGTCCAGCATCTTCTGCGGATCCTCCGCCTGGTCCAGCAGCGCGTTGATGTTGGCCTTCGCGAGCTGGGTGACGCGGCCGAGGATGGTCTGCTTGCTCATGGGTCTCTCCTGGTGAGGGAACGTCAACATCCGGTGGCCGGGTCGCCGTGGCCACGGTCGCGCCGGTCGGTCAGAAGCGGCCGCCACCGCCCATCCGGCCGCGCGTCCCGCCGCCGCCGAAGGAGCCCGGACCGCGGCTCCCGCCGCCGCCCCCGCCGAAACCGCCCCGGCCGCCGTACCCGCCCCCGCCGAAGCCCCCGCCGCCGCGCAGGATCTCGCCGAGGATGATGCCGCCGAGCACGGCGCCGCCCCGGCCGCCGCCGGCGCGGGAACCGGCGTACGGGTTCTGGTACGCCCGTACGTCCTGCTCCGCCAGTTGCTGCGCCTGCCGGGCCATCGAATCCGCCTGCTGCGCCTCCGTCAGCGCGCCCGCCGGGTCCGTCGCGGCCAGCGACACCGAACGCTCCAGGTGCCGCTGCGCCTCCGCGAGCCGGGTCCGGGCCTGGCTGGCGACCGCGCCCCGGCTGGTGGTGATGTAGTCCGTCGCCGCGCCGATCGCGCTGCGGGCCGACAGCAGGGCCTGGTCCAGCAGGCCCGCCGCGCGGCGCCGGCCCGTCTCCTGCTCCCGCGCCCCGGCCAACGCCCCGTCGAGGGCCGCGTCGGCCTCCTCCACGCGCCGCAGCGCGTCGATCGGGTCGTACCGTCCGGCCTCCTGCTCCCGGCGCACGTCCGCCAGTACGGCCTGCGCCCGGCCGATCCGGCCGCGCAGGTCCGCCGTCGAGACGCCCTCCGCGGTGCCGGTCAGCAGCCCGGCGGCGTCGGCGAGGTCGGACTCCGTCTCGGTCAGCGCGCCCGGCAGTTTCCCGGCCGCCTCCGCCAGCTCCTGGGCCCGCCGCTCCACCGCGTCCACCAGGGTCGCCGCCTGGTCCACCGCGCCCTCGGCCGCCCGTACGTGCACGGCCGCCCGGCCGTTCTGCTCCTCGTGGAGCGCGGCCCGGGCCTCCCCGAGATGGGTCGTCGCGAACAGCAGCCGGTCCTTGGCCTGTTCCGGGTTGGAGGCCACCGGGGCCGACGCGGAGTCCGCGTACCGTCCGGCCAACGCCGTCAGCGTGGCCACCGCCGTCGTCGTCCGGCCGGTCAGCTCCCGCAAGTGCGCCTCGACGGTCTCCACCGCCCCCGGGGCGTTCTTCTCCAGGTCCCGGAGCCGGTCGAAGGCCTCCGACTCCGCGTCGAGCCGACGGTTGGCCTCCGTGCAGCGGGCCACGATCTCGTCCAGCATCCGGCGGCGGGTCGCGTCGTCCTCCGGGTAGGCGTCATCGAGCTGTTGGCGCAGCCGGAAGGCGTGCGTCAGCTCGTCCTTCGCGTGGGCCACGGCCTCCGTGAAGGTGCCGACGGCCTCGTCGCCGAACTGTGCCGAGGCGAAGCCGAGTTCCTCCGTGCTGGTGCGGACCGCGTCGTCCGTCCCGACCAGCAGCGCCTTGGCCCGGGCGTCCAGCTCCGGCAGCGGCATCTCCGCGCGCTGCCCGTCCCAGCCCGCGTGCGAGGTCGCCGCACCGCGGCCGCCGCCGGCCCTGCCGCGCTTGCGGCGGCTGTACGCGTACGCGCCGAGCGCGCCGGCCGCGCCGACCGCGACGACCGGCAGGACGAAGTCGCCCGCGCCGCTCCCGCCGCCCGCGCCGCCCCCCGGATCGGCCGCGCCGGGGGTGATGGCCGGGACCGGCACCGGCAGTCCGCCGAGCACCGCGCCGTAGCCGTTCGCCGCGCCGATCGCGGCGCCCGCCCAGTCGTTCTCCCGCAGGGCGGGCTCGATGGCGGTCCGGGCGACGTCCGCCAGCTGCCGCTCCGTGAAACCGGACTCGGTATCGGCCGAATAGGCGTACTGCCGGTCCCCGGTCGCCACCGCGAGCAGGACGTCGTTCTGCCCCAGCCCGTTCTTCTGGGCCGTGGCGTCCGCCCAGCTCTGCGCGGAGCGCCCGGAGAAGTCGTTGACGTAGGTGACGAAGAGTTGGATCCGACGGTCGGCGTACAACTGGTCGAGCGCCGCCGTCACCGCCGGCAGCCGGTCGCCCAGCGCCCCGACGCGGTCGGTGACCTGCCCCTGCCGCGACAGGGTGACGGGATCCTCGGCGCGGGCCGCGGGCGCCCCGACCACCCCCCACCCGCCGAACGCCAGCAGCGCGGCGGCCAGGGCCGATCCGGTGCGCAGGGATATCCGGGCGGCGGAGCGCCTCTTCGTCCAGGGGGGCCGAGTCACATTTCGGAGATTATGGTCGGTTCGCCCCGCCCGCACCCGGAGTGGACCGCCTGCCGTGCTCCCGGCGGCGACCCGGTCCCGACGGGCCGGCCGCGACCGGCCGGCTCCGGCTACGGGACCGCGATGGTCGTCAGCTCCGGCAGGGCGAGCGCGACGCCGGCGCCGGTCCGTACCGCGCTGCCGATGCCGGCGTGCTCCCACCGCCAGTGGAGTTCCCCCGTCAGCAGGTCCAGAGCGGCCAGGAACGGGGGCCGGGGGGTGCGCCCGAGCAGCCCGCCGCGGCCGCCGTCCGCGGCCTTCACGTACAGCAGGTCCCGCGCGCCGGGCGCGCCGGGCGCGTCCCGCACGCCGCGCGGATCCGGGCCGGCGCCCAGCAGCTCGACCGCGCAGTCCGGGCCCTGACGGCGGACCAGCGGCCGCCGCCAGCGCACCGCGCCGCTCTCCGCGTCCAGCGCGCACACCGTGTCCCAGCCCTCCTGCGCCCGGTGCGCGGCCACGTGGACGGTGTCGTCGAGGGACAGCAGCCCGGTCGGAGCCGGAGTGCCGGCGTCGAAGTGCCAGACGACGTGCCCCTCGCGCCGGTGCAGTGCCCGTACGGTCTTCCCGTCCGTCACGTGCACCGGGCCGCCGGGCAGTCTCGGTCCGCCGCGGTGGGTGTTGCGCGGCCAGTGCCACAGCGGCTTCCCCGTGGGCAGGTGCAGGGCGGTGAGCAGCAGGCCGTCCGCCAGGACCAGGCAGTTCCCGGAGACGGTCGGCCGGCGGGAGACGGTGCCCTGGACCCCGTACCGCCACACGGTCTCCCCGCTCGCCGCGTCCAGGGCGGTGAGCCCGCCGCCCGCCCCGTACAGGACCAGCCCGCCGGGCGCGGTCAGCACCGGGGTCCTGGCCGGCGGTTCCGGCAGGTCGCGCCACCAGCGGACCCGGCCGTCGCCGGCCTCCCGGGCCAGTACGCGCACGCCCTCGCCGTCCCGGCCCGACACGGCCACGTACACCGCCCCGGGGTCCGCCGCCGAGGACACGGCCGAGACCGCGGGCAGCTCCGACGCGGGCACGCCCTCGTCGGCGCGGGCCGTCCACAGCGCGGCCCCGGTGGCGGCCCACACCGAGCCCACCTCCGGCCCGGTACGCCACACCACGCTGTCCCCGGCCGCGTGCAGGGCCTGCGGCCGGACGCGGGAGCGCCACAGCACCTCCCCGGGCGGGGCCGCGTCCCGCGTCCGGGCCGGCCCGCCGGCGGCCGGACCCCCGCCGGCGGTCCGGCCCGTCCCGGACCCGGGGCCCCGGGCCGGGGAGCCGGGTGACGGGTCACGGCCGGCGTCGGGGTCCGCGCGCCCGGCCCGTCCCGTCCCGGGCCCGCCCCCCGGCTCGGCGCTCCCGGCCCCCGCCCCCGCCGCCCGGCCCGCCGCGGTCGCCCCGGCGCCGGTCGCCCCGGCCGCCGCCGCGGCTTCCGCCGCCGACGCCCGCTCCAGCGCGCGCAGCGCCGTCGCGGTCCGCGCCGCCGACGCGGGGCGGTCGTCCGGGGCCTTCTCCAACAGCGTCGCCAGCAGCGCGGCCAGGTCCGGCGCCACCGGCAGCGCCGCCGGGACCTCCTCGACGTGGCGCAGCATGAGCGCGTACGGGCTCCCGGCGGAGCCGAACGGCGGCTCCCCGCTCAGCAGGGCGTACAGCACGCACCCCAGCGCGTACAGGTCGCACCGGGCGTCGACCCGCTCGCCCCGCCACTGCTCGGGCGCCATGTACGCGGGGGTGCCGAACATCCGGCCCGTGACCGTCCAGCCCGGCGTCGCGTCCGAGGAGTGGGCTATGCCGAAGTCGCAGATCTTGAGTCGGCCGCCGGGCAGCAGGAACAGGTTCCCGGGCTTGAGGTCCCGGTGCACCACGGCCTGCGCGTGCGCCGCGGACAGGGCCTCGGCCGTCTGCGCGGCCAGGTCGAGGGCCGTCGCCACCGGTAGCCCGCCCGGTGAGCGGGCCAGGACCGCCGCCAGGTCCTCGCCGGACAGCAGCTCCATGACGAGGAACAGCCGGCCGTCCTGCCGGCCCACGTCGTGCACCACGGTGATCCCGGGGTGCTGGAGCCGCGCCCCGATCGTCGCCTCGCGCCGGAACCGCGCGACCGGCTCGTCGCCGGTGGCGGCCTCCAGCAACACCTTCACCGCGACCGACCGGTCCAGGTTCAGGTCGTGCCCGCGCCACACCTCGCCCATCCCGCCCCGACCGAGCCGCTCGTCCAGCCGGTACCGGCCCGCCAGTTCATCCCCCACCCGCACCGCGCATGCCCCCTGACTCCACGTCAATGGCGTTTCCCCAGGGGGCATTGTGTACCGCGAAGTGAACGGCAGGGGGTCGGGTCGATGGGGGGGCACGGCGTTCCTACGGGGCGCCGCGCCTGCGGATCCGGCTCCCCAGCCACACCAGCGGGTCGTACTTGCGGTCCACGGCCCGCTCCTTCAGCGGGATCAGGGCGTTGTCGGTGATCCGGATGCCCTCGGGACAGACCTCCGTACAGCACTTGGTGATGTTGCACAGCCCCAGCCCGTGCTCCTCCTGGGCCGCGCGCCCGCGGTCCAGTCCGGCCTCGGCCGCCGCGTCCAGCGGGTGCATGTCGAGCTCGGCGACCCGCATCAGGAAGCGCGGACCGGCGAAGGCGCCCTTGTTCTCCTCGTGGTCGCGGACCACGTGACAGGTGTCCTGGCACAGGAAGCACTCGATGCACTTGCGGAACTCCTGCGAGCGTTCCACGTCCACCTGGTCCATCCGGTACGCGCCCGCCGGCACCCCCTCCGGCGGGACGAACGCGGGCACCTCCCGCGCCTTCGCGTAGTTGAAGGACACGTCCGTGACCAGGTCCCGGACCACGGGGAACGCCCGCAGCGGGGTGATCGTGACGGTCTCCTCCCGGTCGAAGACGGACATCCGCGTCATGCACAGCAGCCGCGGTCGCCCGTTGACCTCGGCGCTGCACGAACCGCACTTGCCCGCCTTGCAGTTCCAGCGCACCGCCAGGTCCGGGGTCTGCGTCGCCTGGAGCCGGTGCACGATGTCGAGCACCACCTCGCCGTCGTGCACCTCGACGGTGAAGTCCCGCAGTTCGCCGCCCTCGGCGTCGCCGCGCCAGACCCGGAAGGCGGCATCGTAGGTGGTCATCCGTAGAGCTCCTCTTCGGCGAGGTACTTGACCAGCTCGTCCTTCTCGAACAGCGCGAGCAGGTCGGGGCGGATGGGTTCGGTCCGGGTCCGCACGAGCGCGATCCGGTCGGCCGCCGGGTCGGCCGGGTCCGGCCCGGGCTCCGCCGGGACGCACAGCAGGTTCACCGCACGCCAGTCCCGCTCCATCGTCGGGCGGTCCTCGCGGGTGTGGCCGCCCCGGCTCTCGGTGCGCTCCAGCGCCGCCCGGGCCACGCACTCGCTGACCAGCAGCATGTTGCGCAGGTCCAGCGCCAGGTGCCAGCCCGGGTTGAACTGCCGGTGCCCCTCGACCCCGGCCCGGGCGGCCCGTACGCGCAGCCCCGCGAGCTTCTCCAGCGCCTCGGCCATCTCCGCGTCCCGGCGGATGATGCCGACCAGGTCGTTCATGGTCGTCTGGAGCTCCTGGTGGAGCGTGTACGGGTTCTCCGCGCCCTCGGCGGCGTGGAAGGGGGCCAGGGCCTCCTCCGCCGCCGCGTCGACCTGTCCCGGGGAGACGGCCGGCCGGGCGGGCCCGGCCGCCGCGGCGTGCTCCGCCGCGTGCAGGCCGGCCCGGCGGCCGAACACCAGCAGGTCGGAGAGGGAGTTGCCGCCGAGCCGGTTCGAGCCGTGCATGCCGCCGGCGACCTCACCGGCGGCGAACAGCCCGGGCACCCCCACCGTCGCCGCGGTGTCGGAGTCGACCGCGATCCCGCCCATCACGTAGTGGCAGGTCGGGCCGACCTCCATCGCCTCGGCGGTGATGTCCACGTCCGCCAGCTCCTTGAACTGGTGGTACATCGAGGGCAGCCGTCGCCGGATCCGCTCGGCCGGCATCCGGGTCGACACGTCGAGGAACACCCCGCCGTGCGGGGAACCGCGGCCCGCCTTGACCTCGGAGTTGATCGCCCGGGCCACCTCGTCGCGGGGGAGCAGTTCGGGCGGACGCCGGTTGTGGTCCGGGTCCTCGTACCAGCGGTCGCCCTCCTCCTCCGACTCGGCGTACTTCTCCTTGAAGACGTCCGGGACGTAGTCGAACATGAACCGCTCGCCCTCGCTGTTGCGCAGTACCCCGCCGTCGCCGCGCACCGATTCGGTGACGAGGATGCCCTTGACCGAGGGCGGCCAGACCATGCCGGTCGGATGGAACTGCACGAACTCCATGTTCAGCAGGGGCGCTCCGGCTAGCAGCGCGAGCGCGTGCCCGTCGCCGGTGTACTCCCAGGAGTTGGAGGTGGTCTTGAAGGACTTGCCGATCCCGCCCGTGGCCAGCACCACCGCCGGCGCCTCCAGGACGAAGAAGCGGCCCGACTCGCGCTCGTAGCAGAACGCCCCCGAGACGGCGTCGCCGTCCTTCAGGATCCGGGTCACCGTGCACTCCTGGAAGACCTTGAGCCGGGCCTCGTGGTCCCCGTGCTCCTTGAAGTCCTCCTGCTGGAGGGCGACGATCTTCTGCTGGAGGGTACGGATCAACTCCAGGCCGGTGCGGTCGCCGACGTGCGCGAGGCGCGGGTACTCGTGGCCGCCGAAGTTGCGCTGGGAGATCCTCCCGTCGGGCGTGCGGTCGAACAGCGCCCCCCAGGTCTCCAGTTCCCAGACCCGGTCCGGGGCCTCCTTGGCGTGCAGCTCGGCCATCCGCCACTGGTTGAGGAACTTCCCGCCGCGCATGGTGTCGCGGAAGTGGACCTGCCAGTTGTCGCCCCCGTTGACGTTTCCCATGGAGGCGGCGATGCCGCCCTCGGCCATCACCGTGTGGGCCTTGCCGAAGAGGGACTTGCAGATCACGGCTGTCCGCGCGCCCCGCTCCCGGGCCTCGATGGCGGCCCGCAGTCCGGCGCCGCCGGCGCCGACCACGACCACGTCCCACTGCTGCCGGTCGACTTGCGCCATGTCAGAAGATCCTCGGGTCGTCGAAGGTGCCGGTGGCCAGCAGGTACACGTAGAGGTCGCACAGGGCGACGCTGATCAGCGAGGCCCACGCCAACTGCATGTGGCGGGCGTTGAGCCGGCTGACCCGGCCCCACAGCCGGTAGCGCACCGGGTGCTTCGAGAAGTGCTTCAGGCGGCCGCCCATGATGTGCCGACAGGAGTGGCAGGACAGGGTGTACGCCCAGATCAGCACGGTGTTGGCCAGGAAGATCAAGGTGCCCAGGCCCGCGTGGCCCCAGTCGTAGTGCGCGTCGCGAAAGGTCAGCGCGGTGTCGTAGGTGAGGATCCCGGCGACCGGGACCGCCGCGTAGAAGAAGTAGCGGTGCGCGTTCTGCAGGATCAGCGGGAAGCGCGTCTCACCCGTGTACGAGGCGTGCGGCTCGGCGACGGCGCAGGCGGGCGGCGACGCCCAGAAGCCCCGGTAATAGGCCTTGCGGTAGTAGTAGCAGGTCAACCGGAAGCCGAGCGGGAAGATCAGGATCAGCAGCGCGGGGGACAGGCCCCACCAGCTGCCGAACAGGTCCAGGTTGGGGCCGCCGCGCATCCGCTCGCAGTTCTCCGCCAGGCAGGGGGAGTAGAACGGGGAGACGTACGGGGCCGCGTAGTAGTGGGCGTTGGCGAACGCCCGCCAGGTCGAGTACGCGATGAAGGCGAGCAGCCCGGCCGCGGTGCCGGCGGGCGAGAGCCACCACCGGTCGGTGCGCAGGTGTCGGGCCGCGATGGCGGCCCGGGAGGGCCCGTGGACGCCGCCGGGCCGCTGCTGGGATGGTTCCGTGCCTGTGGCCAAGGAGAACTCCGGGTGGAGTGTCGAGGGGTGGCCCAGGAGACCCGGCGCCGCGGGCGCCGGGCCAGATGGGGTGGGTGCGGACGGTCCGACGGCGCCTCAGGGGGCGCGGCGGTCGCGGGCTCCGAGGCCCTCGTCGTCGGAGTCCGTCCAGAGCGAGCTGTCGTACGGCGTGTCCGGGACGGTGATCATCGGGGCCTGACCGGGCGGCTGCGGTGCGTCGCCCGACGCCTGCCGGGCAACGTCGCGCTCCAGCCGCTCCACCGAGCGGACCAGCTCGTCCAGGTTGCGTCGTACGGCGGTCAGATCGTCTTGCAGGGACATGACGTGCCCTCACTTCCGCGGGTGCGGTGACCGTGCTCATGGGCGCCTGCGAGTGTCGCCCCTGCCGTCCCCGGTTGTGAAGACGCGTGCGGCGATTGCGGGCGCGCAGGCCGAAACGCGCGCCCCTCCCGCCCCGTCCCGTCCCTCGATCGGCGCAGCGACGGCCCCGTTCGCGAGCCGGATTGGTCCGCCCGGGTGGGGTTCGCGGCGTGGCGCGGTCCGGCTCCGGGGCGCCCGGGGGGCTGTCTATTTCAGTGGGTTTCAACACCAGTGTGATCAGCTCCATATACCGCCGAACGTGATCTTGACCCCCCTCTCGCGTCCCATCACGCCCCGCTCCGGAGGTACCACCCATGTCCCAGCGAACGCGCAGGTCCTTGGCGCTCCTGACCTCGGGAGTCCTCGCACTGCCGCTCCTCGCGGGCTGCGGCGCGGGCGACGAGGAAGGTGGACGGGCCGCAGCGGGTCCGGACATCGCGACGACGGCCCGCGACCGGGTCACCGACGGCGGCGTCCTGCGCTGGGCGGTGGACAGCGTGCCGAACACGCTGAACACGTTCCAGGCCGACGCGGACGCCACCACCTCCCGCATCGCCGGCGCCGTCCTGCCGCACCTGTTCGTCCTGGACGGCAAGGGGCGGCCCGTGGCCAATCCCGACTACCTGGAGAAGGCCGAGGTCGTCGACCGCGAGCCCAAGCAGGTCGTCCTCTACAAGCTGCACCAGCAGGCGGTCTGGAGCGACGGCCGCGAGATCGGGGCCGCCGACTTCGTCGCCCAGTGGCGGGCCCTGAACGGCAAGGACTCGGCGTACTGGACGGCGCGCAACGCGGGCTACGACCGGATCGAGAAGATCGAGAAGGGCAAGACCGACCTGGAGGTCAAGGTCACCTTCTCCAAGCCCTACGCGGACTGGCGCTCGCTGTTCAGCCCGCTGTACCCCAAGCAGGTCACCGGCACCCCGGACGCCTTCAACGAGGGCGCCCGCGGCACCCTCAAGGTCACCGCCGGACCCTTCTCCCTCGGGGCCGTCGACAAGCAGACCGGCACCGCGGCGCTGACCCGCAACCCGCGCTGGTGGGGCCACCCCGCGAAGCTCGACACCCTGGTCCTGACGGCGGTGCCGCGCGCGCAGCGGCCCGCCGCGCTGGCCGCCGGGAAGATCGACCTCGGCGAGCTCGACCGGGCGGGCGCCGACCGGATCGCCCTCGCCCACCGCGACGCCGGGCGCGACCGGGGCGCCAACGGGGCGCACGGCCCCGCCGCCGCCCTGACGCCCGCGCAGGCCACCCTGTCCTGGGCACTGGCCCACGGCGCGGACGAGGGCAAGGCCCGGGAGGAGCAGGAGCTGCGGCAGAAGAACGCCGACGCCGTCAAGAAGTACGCCGACGAGCAGGCGGCCCTGCGCACCTTCGCCGTCCGCAAGTCGCTGGAGCCCGCCTACACCCAGCTCGCCATGAACGGCGCCTCCGGCCCGCTGGCCGACGAACGGGTCCGGCGCGCCGTCGCGCGGGCCCTGGACCGCAAGGCACTGGCCGAGATCGTGCTCAAGCCGCTCGGCCTGCCCGCCGAGCCCGTCGGCAGCCACCTGGCGCTGGCCGGGCAGCAGGCGTACGCCGACAACAGCGACGCCCTCGGCGGCCAGGACCCCAAGGCCTCCCAGGCGCTCCTCGCCGACGCGGGCTGGCGCCGGGGCGGCCGGCTGACCGACCCCGCCGGCACCAAGGCGGGCCCGGAGGGCGCCGCGAAGGACGACTCGAAGACCCCCTCGGCCGCCGCGGGCCCGGGCACCGGCAACGACGGCCTGTACATCGTGGGCGAGGACGACGGCCGCAACGGCGACCTGCGCTCGGCCACCGCCCAGCTGACCGCCCGCACCCGAGCCCTCCCCGGCCGCCCCGCCGCGGCTCCGGGCGACCACGAGGGGGCGCCGGGGCACGACGCCCTGCCGCCGCTCCCGGACGGGTCCGCGTACGGCCTCGACGGGGAGATCGTCGACGCCGACGCCTTCCTGCCGGGCGGACCCGGCGCCCGGCAGGACCGGCCCGGCGCGCTGGCCCCCGCCTCCCTCGCCGCCCAGCAGGAGGACGTCCTGCTGGCGCAGGCCGAGGCCGTGGACGACGGCAAGCGCGCCGAGGGCGCGGCGGACGCCGAGGGCAAGGCGCCGGCGGACGAGGACGACGCCAAGGAGCCCGCGGAGGCCAGCCCCGCCCCCGCCCCCGCCAAGCAGACGACCCGCACCTCCGGCACCATGCTCGCCAAGGACGGCAAGCAGCTCACCCTGCGCTTCGTGCTCCCCGCCGGCCCGGGCTCGGAGGCCCTGCGCTCGGTCGGCGAGCGGATCGCCGTGATGCTCCGCGAGATCGGCATCGGCACCGAGATCACCAAGGTCGCGGACGAGAGCTTCTTCAAGGACCACATCGCCTCGGGCCAGTACGACCTGGCCCTCTACTCCTGGCCCGCGACGGCCTACCCGGCCACCGACGCCCGGCCGATCTTCGCCAAGCCGGAGCCGGCCGCCGACGGCTCGCTGCTCGTCGAACAGAACTACACCCGCGTCGGCACCGACCACATCGACCAGCTCTTCGACGAGGCCCTCGGTGAGCTCGACGAGAAGCAGGCCCGCGAACTGATGCGCAAGGCGGACGCCCGGATCTGGGCCGCCGCCGGATCCGTCCCGCTCTACCAGCGCCCCGAGCTGGTGGCGGCCAAGCCCGGGCTGGTGAACGCCGGCGCCTTCGGCCTCGGAGCGCCCCGCTTCCAGGACATCGGGTGGAAGAAGGCCGTCCAGGCGAAGGACAAGAAGAAGTAGGGGCGGCCGGCGGGCGTACCGCCGGAGGAGAAGTGGTGACAAACGGGTGCGCCGGCGGGTGACCCGCGGGTCACAAGCTCAGAAGTGACTCAAGTCCCTTGCCCGCCGGACACCCGGCGGGCAAGGTCGTTCATACCCGTTGACCCGCATGAACACAGGCTCCACCGATGACCGGGACACCCCACCCCACACCCGGTCGTCCTCGCTCGTCCGGCCTCTTGACAGACCCCCCGGCAGCCGGTTCCCGCCAACCGACGTACGATGGGGTAAGGCCGTGGCAGGTTTTCGCCCGGTCGAGGCGCGCGTGCCAGGCCGTACGCGACGCCATCCACGATCCCGGGAGAAGCGCCGAAGTGCCCACGCGCCACGACATCCGTAACGTCGCCATCGTCGCCCACGTCGACCATGGCAAGACGACCATCGTCGATGCCATGCTCAAGCAGGCCGGTGCCTTCGCCGCCCACCAGCACCTCGACGACCGCATGATGGACTCGAACGACCTGGAGCGTGAGAAGGGCATCACGATCCTCGCCAAGAACACGGCGGTGAAGTACCACCCCAAGTCCGGCGGGGCGCCCATCACGATCAACATCATCGACACCCCCGGCCACGCCGACTTCGGTGGTGAGGTCGAGCGCGGTCTGTCGATGGTGGACGCGGTCGTCCTGCTGGTGGACGCGTCCGAGGGCCCGCTGCCGCAGACGCGCTTCGTCCTGCGCAAGGCCCTGCAGGCGAAGATGCCGGTCATCCTGTGCATCAACAAGACGGACCGCCCGGACTCCCGGATCGACGAGGTCGTCAACGAGACGTACGACCTGTTCCTGGACCTGGACGCGGACGAGGACCAGATCGAGTTCCCGATCGTCTACGCCTGCGGCCGTGACGGCGTCGCGTCGCTGACCAAGCCGGAGGACGGCACCGTCCCCGCGGACAGCGACAGCCTGGAGCCGTTCTTCTCCACCATCCTGGAGCACGTCCCCGCCCCGGTGTACGACGAGGAGGCCCCCCTCCAGGCCCACGTCACCAACCTGGACGCCGACAACTTCCTGGGCCGCATCGCCCTGGTCCGCGTCGAGCAGGGTGAGCTCCGCAAGGGTCAGACCGTCGCGTGGATCAAGCGTGACGGCACGATCTCCAACGTCCGCATCACCGAGCTGATGATGACCGAGGCGCTCACCCGCAAGCCGGCCGAGGTGGCGGGCCCCGGTGACATCTGCGCCGTCGCCGGTTTCCCCGACATCATGATCGGCGAGACGCTGGCCGACCCGGAGAACCCGATCGCACTGCCGCTGATCTCGGTCGACGAGCCGGCGATCTCCATGACGATCGGTACGAACACCTCCCCGATGGTCGGTCGCGGCGGCAGCGGCAAGGGTGCGGACGCCAAGTCCGCGGTCAAGGACCGCAAGGTCACCGCCCGCCAGGTCAAGGACCGTCTCGACCGCGAGCTGATCGGTAACGTCTCGCTCCGCGTCCTCGACACCGAGCGTCCCGACGCCTGGGAGGTCCAGGGCCGTGGTGAGCTCGCGCTCGCCATCCTGGTCGAGCAGATGCGCCGCGAGGGCTTCGAGCTCACCATCGGCAAGCCGCAGGTCGTCACGCAGGAGATCGACGGCAAGGTGCACGAGCCGGTCGAGCGCATGACCATCGACGTCCCCGAGGAGCACATGGGCGCCGTCACGCAGCTCATGGGCGTCCGCAAGGGCCGCATGGACAACATGTCGAACCACGGCTCCGGCTGGGTCCGCATGGAGTTCGTCGTCCCGTCGCGCGGCCTCATCGGCTTCCGTACCGAGTTCCTGACCGGTACGCGCGGCACCGGCATCGCCCACTCGATCCACGAGGGCCACGAGCCGTGGTTCGGCCCGCTGGTGACCCGCAACAACGGTTCCCTGGTCGCCGACCGCTCCGGTTCGGTCACGCCGTTCGCGATGATCAACCTGCAGGAGCGCGGCGTCCTGTTCACCGACCCCGGCACCGAGGTGTACGAGGGCATGATCGTCGGCGAGAACTCGCGCTCCGACGACATGGACGTGAACATCACCAAGGAGAAGAAGCTCACCAACATGCGTGCGGCTTCGGCGGACAACACCGAGAACGTGGTGCCGCCGCGCAAGCTCTCCCTGGAGCAGTCCCTGGAGTTCTGCCGCGACGACGAGTGCGTCGAGGTGACCCCGGAGGCCGTCCGCATCCGCAAGGTCGTCCTGGACCAGAAGGACCGCTCGCGCACCGCTTCGCGCGCCAAGTCCGCCAAGTAGTCAACGGCCGCGGCCGGCGGTAGCCGGCCGCGGTGGTGCCCTCGAAGGGTCCCGAGAGGGGTTCCCGGGGTGCTGTCGTACCGTCAGCGCGGTACCGCAGCGGGAGTGCGCCCACCCGATCGACCGTCGAACAGTCGTACGGCTGGAAACGGCCCCTCCCCTCGCCGAGCAGGCGAGGGGAGGGGCCGTTCGCTTTTGTCAAGCGGATTGTTCGGTTCAGGTGTCCGCATTCCGACCGTGACACTCCGGAAGGTGGGCTAACCGTCCGTTTCGCACGTGTCTGTCTCATATCCGTTTGTCCGGATATCGGGTTTTAGGCATGAGGTGATGTTGTGAAAACGAGACCACTTAAGTGTGGTTTACGGTCGGGGTGTCCCCGAGGATGGCTCCATTGAGCTCGGGTCAATGGGTCACACGCTGTGGGGAGCGTCGACTCACGAGCACACACGATGGGACCGGATTTCGCTGTCAGGGGTGTCAGCGGAGCCGGGTCCTTCACGAATCGACAGTGACTCCTGAGGAGGCAATTACCCATGCGCGGAGCAACGAGCGCCAAGTGGGTCGCGGGTGCCGTCATCGTGGCGATGGCTGCCACGGCTTGCAGCACCAGCAAGGACAACGCGGGCGGCGAGGGCGGCAACATCACCGTGCTGCTCGGCGAGCCGCAGCACGGACTGGTGGGTCAGAACACCGCCGAGTCCGAGGGCGCCGAGGTCCTCAACGCGCTCTTCGTCGGTCTGGTCGACTACGACAACAAGACCAACGAGCCGAAGCTCGCGGTCGCGGAGTCCATCGACACCACGGACTCGAAGACCTGGACCGTCAAGATCAAGGACGGCTACACCTTCCACAACGGCGAGAAGGTCGACGCGCAGTCGTTCGTCCGCGCCTGGAACTGGGGTGCCAACCAGGACAACGCGGCCGAGGGCCTGCCGTTCTTCTCGAAGATCGAGGGCTCCGACGAGCTCGCGCCGGGCAAGGACAAGAAGCCCACCTCCAAGGAGCTCAAGGGCCTGAAGGTCGTTGACGAGAAGACCTTCACCGTCACGCTGAAGGAAGCCTTCTCCCAGTTCAAGACCATGCTGGGCTACAACGCCTTCTACCCGCTGCCCAAGGCGTTCGAGGCCGACCCGAAGAAGTTCGGCGAGGCCCCGATCGGCAACGGCGCCTTCCAGATGGACGGCGCCTGGGAGCACAACAAGCAGATCAAGGTCAAGCGGTACGACAAGTTCCCGGCCGAGGGTCGCGCCAAGCTGTCCGGCGTCACCTTCAAGATCTACGACAACCTGGACACGGCGTACAACGACCTGCGCGCCGACAACCTCCAGATCGTCGACAAGCTCCCGATCTCCGCGATGGCCAACGTCTCGCAGGAGTTCGGCGACCGGTACCTGTACAAGCCCGAGTCGGGCGTCGGCTACCTCGGTCTCCCGCTGGAGCAGAACCCCGAGACGTACGGCAAGGTGGAGATCCGTCAGGCCATCTCCATGGCCATCGACCGGGACGCCATCACGAAGACCATCTTCAACGGCACCCGCAAGCCGGCCGACGACTTCATCAGCCCGATCATCCCGGGCTACCGCAAGGGCGCCCTGGGCGAGGTCGGTACGTACAACCCGACCAAGGCCAAGGAGGTCTTCACGAAGGCCGGCGGGGTCCCCGGCAACAAGATGGAGCTCGGCTACAACGCCGACGGCGGCCACAAGGAGTGGATCGAGGCCGTCGCGAACCAGCTGAAGGCCAACCTCGGCGTCGAGGTGACCACCAAGCCGTACGCCAAGTTCGGTGAGCTGCTGGACGACCTGGGCGCTTCGAAGTACAAGGGTGCCTTCCGCATGGCGTGGTCCATGGACTACCCGGCGGCGGAGAACTACCTCCGTCCGATCTTCTCGAAGGTCGCGATCGACAACGGCTCCAACTACGGCCACTACAAGAACGACGAGTTCGAGGCCCTGATGGCGGAGGCCGACAAGGCCACCGACCCGGCCGAGGGTCTGAAGCTGTACCAGAAGGCCGATGACATCATCATCCGGGACCTCCCGTACATCCCGGTCTTCACCTACATGTCTTCTGCGGCCTACTCCAAGTCCGTGAAGAACGTTCAGGTCGACGCCCAGGGCCGCATGGACCTGGCGAACGTCGAACTCAACTAACACCCCTCTTCACTTAGGGGAACCCGGGGGCGGGCAGGCGGAGGCAGGTCTCCGCCTGCCTGCCCT
This sequence comes from Streptomyces sp. NPDC029836, assembly GCF_055574495.1. Taxonomy (NCBI): domain Bacteria; kingdom Bacillati; phylum Actinomycetota; class Actinomycetes; order Kitasatosporales; family Streptomycetaceae; genus Streptomyces; species Streptomyces sp. NPDC029836. The sequence goes on from NZ_JBVHZI010000005.1 coordinate 255,356, forward strand.
TTCCCCCTGTTCTTGCTGGAGGTCTGATGGGCCGCTACCTCATCCGCCGACTCATACAGGCGATCCCTGTCCTGATCGGTGCCACGTTCCTCATCTACTGGCTCGCCTTCAAACTCCCCGGTGACCCCATCCAGGCACTCGCCGGCGAGAAGAAGGCCGACCCGATCGTCGCGGCGATGCTTCGCGAGAAGTACCACCTCGACGACTCGTTCCTGTCGCAGTACTGGAACTACATAACCAACCTGTTCCAGGGCAACTTCGGCGAGACCCTGACCGGACGCTCCGTTTGGGACAAGATCACCGAAGCCTTCCCCTACACGATGAACCTCGCGGTCGTCGCGTTCGTCATCGAGGCCGCCGTCGGCGTCACCGCCGGCATCATGGCCGCCCTGCGCCGGGGCAAGTTCCTCGACCAGCTCGTCCTGCTCTCCACCCTGCTCGTCATCTCGGTCCCGGTCTTCGTGAGCGGGTTCGTCCTTCAGCTGACGCTGGGCGTCCAGCTCAAGAACAGCTGGGGCATCGACTTCTTCTCCGTCTCCTTCAACGAGAACGACGGCATCCGCGCCTACCTCCTCCCGGCGCTGGTGCTCGCCTCGACCTCGCTCGCGTACGTGGCCCGACTGACCCGTACGTCGATGATGGAGACCATGCGCTCGGACTACGTGCGCACCGCGACCGCGAAGGGTCTGCCCCGTCGCCGCGTCGTCGTCAACCACGGTCTGCGCAACGCCCTCATCCCGATCGTCACCTTCCTCGGCGCCGACCTCGGAGCCCTGATGGGCGGCGCGGTCATCACCGAGAAGATCTTCAACATCCACGGGATCGGCGGCCTGTTGGCCGAGTCGGTGTACCGCAAGGAGGGCACCGTGATCGTGGGCGTCGTCTCGCTCCTGATCATCGTGTACCTCGTCGCCAACCTGATCGTGGACCTGCTCTACGCAGTGCTCGACCCGAGGATCCGCTATGCGTGACACAACTACGGTGGGGGATGAGTTGACCGACACCCAGACCGCCGAAGCTCCCTCCGCGAGCGGACCGACCGCGGGCAAGCCCGGCCACGGCAAGCCGAAGAAGGAGCGCGAGGCCAGCCTCTGGTCCGACGCCGTCTCCGACCTCCGGCGCAACCCGATCTTCCTGATCGGTGGCGCGCTCGTCCTCATCCTGCTCGTGCTCTCCGCGGTCCCGCAGTGGTTCACGCCCGGCAGCCCCTTCGAGGCCGGCGCGTGCAAGCTCCAGGACTCGCTCAAGAAGCCGAGCGCCGAGCACTGGTTCGGCTTCGACGTCCAGGGCTGCGACGTCTACACGCGTACCGTGTGGGCCGCCCGCAACTCGATCATCGTCGGCATCGTCACCACCACGCTGGTGGTCGTCGTCGGCGGCGCGCTCGGCCTCATCGCCGGCTGGATCGGTGGATTCGTCGACAGCATCCTGTCCCGCTTCACCGAGATCTTCTTCGCCATCCCGCTGCTCCTCGGCGGCATGCTGATCATGTCGGGTCTCGGCAAGGGCAACGCCTGGACGGTCTCCGTCGTACTGGCCACCCTGGGTTGGCCGCAGATCTTCCGCATCATGCGTTCCTCGGTGCTGCAGAACAAGAACAACGACTACGTCGTCGCCGCCCGCGCACTGGGCGCCGGCACGATGCGCATCACGCTGCGGCATATCCTGCCGAACGCGATCGCGCCCGTCATCGTGGTCGGTGCGATCAGCCTCGGTGTGTACATCGGCGCGGAGTCCGCGCTGTCGTACCTGGGCATCGGCGTCCAGCCGCCCGGCATCTCCTGGGGCCTGATGGTCAGCGACGCCTCCGTCCGCTGGCTGCAGGCACCTCACGTGCTCCTCTTCCCGGCCGTCGCGCTGAGCATCACGGTGCTCGCGTTCATCATGGTCGGCGACGCGGTGCGCGACGCCCTCGACCCGAAGCTGCGCTGAGGAAGGGCGTACGTTGACCATCATCGACAAGACCTCGAACGTCCCCGCGCCCCGATCGGCGCCGGAGGGCACCACCCCCCTGCTGGACGTGCGCAACCTGCACGTCGAGTTCCACACCCGCGACGGCGTGGCCAAGGCCGTCAACGGCGTCTCGTACTCGGTGAACGCCGGTGAGACCCTCGCCGTCCTCGGCGAGTCCGGCTCGGGCAAGTCCGTGACGGCGCAGGCCATCATGGGAATCCTCGACATGCCCCCCGGCAAGATCCCGCAGGGCGAGATCCTGTTCCAGGGCACCGACCTGCTCAAGCTGTCGACCGAGGAGTTCCGCAAGGTCCGCGGCTCGAAGATCGCCATGATCTTCCAGGACGCGCTGTCCTCGCTGAACCCCGTGCACACCGTCGGCGCCCAGCTCGGCGAGATGTTCCAGGTGCACCGCGGCATGTCCAAGAAGGACTCGACGGCCAAGGCCATCGAGCTCATGGACCGGGTGAAGATCCCCGCCGCCAAGGCGCGCGTGGGCGACTACCCGCACCAGTTCTCCGGCGGCATGCGCCAGCGCATCATGATCGCCATGGCGATGGCCCTGGAACCCGACCTGATCATCGCCGACGAGCCGACCACGGCCCTCGACGTGACGGTCCAGGCCCAGGTCATGGACCTCCTCGCGGAACTTCAGCGCGAGATGAACATGGGCCTGATCCTGATCACCCACGACCTCGGCGTCGTCGCCGACGTCGCGGACAAGATCGCCGTCATGTACGGCGGTCGGATCGTCGAGAACGCCCCGGTCCACGAGATCTACAAGCGCCCCGCGCACCCGTACACCCGCGGCCTGCTCGACTCGATCCCGCGCCTGGACCAGAAGGGCCAGGAGCTCTACGCGATCAAGGGCCTGCCGCCCAACCTGCTCGCCATCCCCTCGGGCTGCGCCTTCAACCCGCGCTGCCCCAAGGCTCAGGACATCTGCCGCACGGAGGTTCCCGTGCTGCACCAGGTGACCGAGCAGGACGGCACCGAGCTGCCCGGCCGCGGCAGCGCGTGCCACTTCTGGAAGGAGCAGATCCATGGCTGACCTCACCAAGCCCAAGGGCGAGCCGATCCTTCAGGTGCGCAACCTGGTCAAGCACTTCCCGCTGACCCAGGGCATCCTGTTCAAGAAGCAGGTCGGCGCGGTCAAGGCCGTGGACGGCGTCTCCTTCGACCTGTACCAGGGCGAGACCCTCGGCATCGTCGGCGAGTCCGGCTGTGGCAAGTCCACCGTCGCCAAGCTGCTGATGAGCCTGGAGAAGGCCACCGCGGGCGAGGTCTTCTACAAGGGCCAGGACATCACCCGGCTGTCCGGCAAGGCCCTCAAGGCCGTCCGCCGCAACATCCAGATGGTCTTCCAGGACCCGTACACCTCGCTCAACCCGCGCATGACGGTCGGCGACATCATCGGCGAGCCCTACGAGATCCACCCCGAGGTGGCTCCCAAGGGCGACCGGCGCCGCAAGGTCCAGGAACTCCTGGACGTCGTGGGTCTGAACCCGGAGTACATCAACCGCTACCCGCACCAGTTCTCCGGCGGCCAGCGCCAGCGCATCGGCATCGCCCGCGGCCTCGCGCTCAACCCGGAGATCATCATCTGCGACGAGCCGGTCTCCGCGCTCGACGTGTCGGTGCAGGCGCAGGTCATCAACCTGATGGGCAAGTTGCAGGACGAGTTCAACCTGTCCTACGTGTTCATCGCGCACGACCTCTCGATCGTCCGGCACATCTCGGACCGCGTGGGCGTCATGTACCTGGGCAAGATGGCCGAGATCGGCTCCGACGCCGAGATCTACGAGCACCCGACCCACCCGTACACGCAGGCACTGCTCTCCGCCGTGCCCGTGCCGGACCCGGAGGCCCGCGAGGGCCGCGACCGGATCATCCTCACCGGTGACGTCCCCTCGCCGGCCAACCCGCCGTCGGGCTGCCGCTTCCGCACCCGCTGCTGGAAGGCCGAGGCGCGCTGCGCCGAGGAGGAGCCGCTGCTGGCGATCCCGACCCGGTTCACCGGCGTGGACACCCCGGCCGCGCACGAGTCGGCGTGCCACTTCGCGGAGGAGCGGGCGGTCCTTCCCGTCTGACCCCGCGGGGCGGCCACGGCCGCGAACGCCCAGGCGCCCGGCACCGGAATACTCCGGTGCCGGGCGCTCCGGCGTTCGGCCCGGGCTCCTGACGGCCGGGCCGTCGCCGTGGTCGGGCAAAGCCGGTTGCGGCGGGCCCCCGTTGGCGCCGAGAGTGGGCGGATGACCGACTTGCTGACCGTCCGTCCGGCGGGGCCCGGGGACGCGTCCGACATCTGCGCACTGCTCAACGCCGTCGACGTCATCGAGATCGGCAGACCCGAGACGGACCTCGGCACCGTCGAGGCCGACCTGAACCACCCCGGCGTGGACCTGGCCACCGACTCCTGGCTGGCCTTCCGCGGCGGCCGGCTCGTCGCCTGGGCCCTGGTCTGGAACGACTCCGGCCCCGGCCGCGTCGACGGCGATCACTACGTGCTGCCGGGCGAGGACGAGGCCGCCGAGCGGCTGCTGACCCTGATGGAGGCCCGCGCCGCCGTGCTGGCCGCCGGCGCACCGGGGGCCCGGCTGCGGATCCAGCTCAACGTGGCACCCACACTCGACCTCGCCCTCCTCGGGAAGCGCGGCTACCGCACGGTCCGCCGCTACCAGGTGATGACGCGCGCCCTCGGCCCCGGCACCGGCCCGGGCACCGGCCCGGACGCGGGCGCCGGCCCGCGGCCCGCCCCGCCCGCCGGGCTCGCGCTGCGCGACTGCGCCGCCGACGAGGCCGACCGGCGCCGGGCCCACGCCCTCGTCGAGGAGACCTTCGCCGCGCACTTCGGCCACGTGCGGCGGGCGTACGAGCCCTGGTTGGACCACCTCGACGCCCGCGACCTCGACTGGTCCCTGGTCTGGATCGCCTCGCTGCCCGCTGAGGGCGACGTCGGCGTGCTCCTCACCCGCGACGACCGCACCAGCATGGGCTGGCTCAGCCACATCGGCGTCCGCGCCGACCTCCGCGGCCGCGGCATCGGCGGCCACCTGCTGCGCCACGGCTTCGCCGCCTACGCGGCCCGCGGCCGGCGCACGGTGGGCCTCGGCGTCGACACCCACAACGAGACGGGCGCCCTCGCGCTGTACGAGGCGCACGGCATGGCGCTGCACTACGCGGTCGACACCTGGGAGCTGCCCGTGCACCCGCAGGGGTGACAGCGGCGGGACGTGCGGGTGCAATCGGTCGAACGGGAGTGTAGGGGGCCGTGCGGAGGGTGACAGTGGGCCCTAAGCGAGTCCGGGACCCATAGGAGGCACTCCATGCGCGGAGCCACCCACGTCAAGTGGGCCGCATGCGCGGCGGCCGTCGCCCTCACGGTGACGGCCTGCGGCGGTGGCAGCGACGGCGGGGACGCGGGCGGTGGCGCGGGGATCGTCAGTTCCTCGTGGGGTGACCCGCAGAACCCGCTGGAGCCCGCCAACACCAACGAGGTGCAGGGCGGCAAGGTCCTCGACATGCTGTTCCGCGGTCTCAAGCGGTACGACGCGAAGACCGGCGAGGCCAAGGACATGCTCGCCGAGAAGATCGAGACCACCGACAGCCAGAACTTCACCGTCACGCTGAAGGACGGCTGGAAGTTCAGCAACGACGAGCCGGTCACCGCCCAGTCCTTCGTGGACGCCTGGAACTACGGGGCCGACGTCCGCAACAAGCAGAACAACTCGCCGTTCTTCTCCGACATCGTCGGCTACGACGACGTCCACCCGGCCGCCGGCGAGCCGAAGACGAAGACCATGTCCGGTCTGGTCGTCAAGGATCCCAAGACCTTCACCGTCGCCCTCAAGGAGAAGTTCTCCACCTGGCCCGAGACCCTCGGCTACCAGGCCTTCTCCCCGCTGCCGAAGTCCTTCTTCACCGACCACTCCGGCTGGCTCGCCAAGCCCGTCGGCAACGGCCCGTACACGGTGGACTCGTACACCAAGGGCACCGGCATGAAGCTGCGCACGTGGGAGGGGTACCCGGGCGCGGACAAGGCGCAGAACAGCGGCGTCGACCTCAAGGTGTACACCGACAACAACACGGCCTACACCGACCTGATCTCCGGCAACCTCGACCTCGTCGACGACGTCCCGGCGCAGCAGCTCAAGAAGGTCAAGGACGACCTCGGCGACCGGTACATCAACCAGCCGGCGCTGATCATCCAGACCCTCACCTTCCCGCTGTACGACCCGCAGTGGGGCAAGGAGGGCATGGAGAAGGTCCGCCGCGGCATCTCCATGGCGATCAACCGCGACGAGATCACCAAGCAGATCTTCCGCGAGACCCGCACCCCGGCCAAGGACTGGACCTCCCCGGCGCTCGGCGAGGCGGGCGGCTTCTCCTCCACCGCCTGCGGGGACGGCTGCGCCTACGACCCGGCGCAGGCCAAGAAGCTCATCCAGGAGGGCGGCGGGCTGCCCGGCGGCAAGGTCACGCTGACCTCCAACGTGGACACCGGCTCGCACCGCGACTGGATGGACGCCGTCTGCAACAGCGTCAACAACGCGCTCGGCGAGGGCCCCGTCTGCACGGTCAACCCGGTCGGCACCTTCGCGGACTTCCGCAACCAGCAGAGCTCCTTCAAGCTCACCGGGCCCTTCCGCTCCGGCTGGCAGGCCGACTACCCGCTGATCCAGAACTTCCTGGAGCCGCTCTACTACACCGGCGCCTCCTCCAACTACGGGAAGTTCAGCAACCCGGACTTCGACAGGCTCATCGACGACGCCAACAAGGAGAACGACGCCACCAAGGCGACCGCGATCTTCCGGGACGCGGAGAAGATCCTCGCCGAGCAGATGCCGTCCATCCCGCTCTGGTACCAGAACGGCAGCGCCGGCTACTCCGAGCGGCTCTCCGACGTGGCCCTGAACCAGTTCAGCGTCCCGGTGTACGACCAGATCAAGGTCGCCTGACCGCCCCCGACGGATCGAACCGGGCCTCCCACCGCCCCCGGGGCGGGGGAGGCCCGCCGCGCCCACCGACAGCATGGAGCATTCCATGGGACGTTACGTGATCCGGCGGCTGCTCCAGATGATCCCCGTGTTCATCGGCAGCACGTTCCTGATCTTCTTCATGGTGTACGCGCTCGGCGATCCGGTGGCCGCCCTCTTCGGCGACAAGGCACCGGACCCGGCCACCGCGGCCCGCATCCGCAAGGACCTCTACCTCGACCAACCCCTGTGGAAGCAGTACCTCCACTACATGGGCCAGATCTTCCACGGCGACTTCGGCACCGCCTTCAACGGGCAGCCCGTCACCGAGCTGATGGCGAGCTCGTTCCCCGTCACCCTGCGCCTGACCATCGTCGCCATCGTCATCGAGGTCCTCGTCGGCATCACCCTCGGCGTCGTCAGCGGTCTGCGCCGCGGCCGGGCCACCGACTCCACGGTCCTGGTCCTCACCCTCGTCGTCATCTCGGTGCCCACCTTCGTGACCGGCTACCTGCTCCAGTACCTCTTCGGCGTCAAATGGGGCTGGGGGCGGCCCACGGTGTCCCCGGACGCGCCGTTCAGCGAGCTGATCCTGCCCGGCATCGTCCTCGCCCTGGTCTCCCTGGCGTACGTCACCCGCCTCTCGCGCACCTCCATCGCCGAGAACGTCAGGGCCGACTACGTCCGCACCGCCGTCGCCAAGGGGCTGCCGCGCCAACGGGTCATCACCCGGCACCTGCTGCGCAACTCCCTGATCCCGGTCGTCACCTTCATCGGCACCGACATCGGCGCGCTGATGGGCGGCGCCATCGTCACCGAGCGGATCTTCAACATCCACGGCGTCGGCTACCAGCTCTACCAGGGCATCCTGCGCAACAACTCACCGACCGTGGTCGGCTTCGTGACCATCCTCGTCATCGTCTTCCTGCTGGCGAACCTGCTCGTCGACCTGCTCTACGCGGTCCTGGACCCGAGGATCCGTTATGCCTGAGTCCGAGCGTCCCGACCAACCGGGCGGGTACGACCCCGTCGGTCCCCGTGAGGGAGAGGCCATGTCACCCACCGGCCAGGGCGGTGCCATGGACCTCGCGCTGGAGGAGGCCGAGAGCGTCGAGGGCGTCCGCAAGACCGACGGCCCCGGCGGCTCCGGCGAGAAGGCCCGCTCCCTGTGGTCCGACGCCTGGCACCAACTGCGCCGCAACCCCGTCTTCGTCGTCTCCTCGCTGCTGATCCTCTTCCTCGTCGTCATCTCCATCTGGCCGCAGCTCATCGCGAGCGGCGACCCCCTGCAGTGCGACCTGTCCAAGTCCCAGGAGGGCTCCTCCCCGGGCCACCCCTTCGGCTACGACACCCAGGGCTGCGACGTCTACACCCGTACCGTCCACGGGGCCCGCGCCTCCATCACCGTCGGCATCTGCGCGACCGTGGGAGCCGCCCTGCTCGGCTCCGTCTTCGGCGGCCTCGCCGGGTTCTTCGGGGGCTGGGGGGACTCGCTGCTCTCCCGGGTCGCCGACATCTTCTTCGGCATCCCCGTCGTCCTCGGCGGCCTCGTGTTCCTGTCCGTGGTCACCAGCACCACCGTGTGGCCCGTCGTCGGATTCATCGTGCTGCTCGGCTGGCCGCAGATCGCCCGCATCGCGCGCGGCTCGGTCATCACCGCCAAACAGAACGACTACGTCCAGGCCGCCCGCGCCCTCGGCGCCGGCAACGGCCGGATGCTGCTGCGGCACGTGGCCCCCAACGCCGTGGCGCCCGTCATCGTCGTCGCCACCATCGCGTTGGGCACCTACATCGCCCTCGAAGCCACCCTGTCGTTCCTCGGCGTCGGGCTGCGCCCGCCGACGGTCTCCTGGGGCATCGACATCTCCAACGCCGCCTCGCAGATCCGCAACGCCCCGCACATGCTGCTCTATCCGGCGGGCGCGCTCAGCATCACCGTGCTCGCCTTCATCATGCTCGGCGACGCGGTGCGCGACGCCCTCGACCCCAAGCTGCGCTGAGGAGTGAGCCGTCAGATGCTGCTCGAAGTCCGCGACCTGCACGTGGAGTTCAAGACCCGCGACGGCGTCGCGAAGGCCGTCAACGGCGTGAACTACTCGGTCGACGAGGGCGAGACCCTCGCCGTGCTCGGCGAGTCCGGCTCCGGCAAGTCCGTGACGGCGCAGGCCATCATGGGCATCCTCGACACCCCGCCCGGCCGGATCGCGGGCGGCGAGATCTTCTTCCAGGGCCAGGACCTGCTGAAGATGAAGGAGGACGAACGCCGCCGGATCCGCGGCGCCCGCATGGCCATGATCTTCCAGGACGCGCTGTCCTCCCTCAACCCCGTGGTCAGCGTGGGCGCCCAGCTCGGCGAGATGTACGAGGTCCACCGCGGGATGTCCCGCAAGGCCTCCCGCGCCAAGGCCGTCGAGCTGATGGACCGGGTCCGGATCCCCGCCGCGAAGCAGCGGGTGGGGGACTACCCGCACCAGTTCTCCGGCGGCATGCGCCAACGCATCATGATCGCCATGGCGATGGCCCTGGAACCCTCCCTGATCATCGCCGACGAGCCGACCACCGCCCTGGACGTCACCGTGCAGGCCCAGGTCATGGACCTGCTCGCCGAGCTCCAGCGCGAACTCAACATGGGCCTGATCCTGATCACCCACGACCTCGGCGTCGTCGCCGACGTGGCCGACAAGATCGCCGTCATGTACGCGGGCCGGATCGTCGAGGCCGCACCCGTCCACGCGATCTACGGCGCCCCCGCCCATCCGTACACCCGCGGCCTGCTCGACTCGATCCCGCGCCTGGACCAGAAGGGCCAGGAGCTGTACGCGATCAAGGGGTTGCCGCCCAACCTGCTGGCCATCCCGCCCGGTTGCGCCTTCAACCCGCGCTGCCCGATGGCCCGGCCGCTGTGCCGGGCCGAGGTGCCGCCGCTGGCCGAGGTGGGCCCGGACCGGACGAGCGCGTGCTTCTTCTGGAAGGAGTGCCTCGGTGCCTGAAGCCATCCTGGAGGTCCGCGACCTCGTCAAGCACTACCCGCTGACCCAGGGCGTCCTCTTCCGCAAGCAGGTCGGCGCCGTCAAGGCCGTCGACGGGGTCTCCTTCGCGCTGGCCCGCGGCGAGACCCTCGGCATCGTCGGCGAGTCCGGCTGCGGCAAGTCCACCGTCGCCCGGATGCTGGTCAACCTGGAGCGGCCGACCGCCGGCGCGATCTCGTACAAGGGCGAGGACCTGACCCGGCTGTCCGGCAAGGCCCTCAAGGCCGTCCGCCGCAACATCCAGATGGTCTTCCAGGACCCGTACACCTCGCTCAACCCGCGCATGACGGTCGGCGACATCATCGGCGAGCCCTACGAGATCCACCCCGAGGTGGCCCCCAAGGGCGACCGCCGCCGCAAGGTCCAGGACCTCCTCGACGTGGTCGGCCTGAACCCGGAGTACATCAACCGCTACCCGCACCAGTTCTCCGGTGGCCAGCGCCAGCGCATCGGCATCGCCCGCGGCCTCGCGCTCCGACCCGAGGTCATCGTCGCCGACGAACCCGTCTCCGCGCTGGACGTCTCCGTCCAGGCCCAGGTGATCAACCTGCTGGAACGGCTCCAGGACGAGTTCGACCTGTCGTACGTGTTCATCGCGCACGACCTCTCGATCGTGCGCCACATCTCCGACCGGGTCGGCGTCATGTACCTCGGGCGCATCGTGGAGATCGGCTCCGACACCCAGATCTACGAGCACCCCACCCACCCGTACACCCAGGCGCTGCTCTCCGCCGTCCCCGTCCCCGACCCGCGGGCCCGCGCGCACCGGGAGCGGATCATCCTGTCCGGGGACGTGCCCTCGCCGGCCAACCCGCCCTCGGGCTGCCGCTTCCGCACCCGCTGCTGGAAGGCCGAGGCGCGCTGCGCCGAGGAGGAGCCGCTGCCGGTGGTGCCGGCGGTCTTCCCCACGGGTCCGGCCGCCCATCCGTCGGCCTGTCACTTCGCGGCCGAGAAGCAGGTGGTCCCGCCGTCCCCGGAGCCGCCCGCCCCGCCGCCCCGGGCTGAGGTTTAGCCCGGCCTGTCCCGGGAAGCCCGCTCCGGACACCCCCGCGGACCGCCCGGACGGGCTCCTTCCGTCGATCATTTTTGGCCACCCGTCGGCGCCGGTCGAGGATGACGCCCCCGTGACCGCCGTAACGACAACACGCTTAACACGGGGGCAACTTGACCGTTTCTGACCCGAGATCTGGGTTGGGCACCCTGGGCGGGTGCGGCCGTGCGGGTGCCGACAGCCGGCCGGGGAGGCGCGCAGCCACCCCGGCCGGCGTTTTCGTGCCCCCGTCCGTGGCCGCCGTACGCCCCTCGTGCTGCCGGAATTCGATCGATACGCTGGTACGGATAGTTATGATCCGTAGCGCACGGTGGGTACGACTTCGCCGCGCGCGCGAATGACGCGACCGATGTCCGCTCGACGTGGAGGTGAACCGCCGTGGCACTCTCGATCTCGGCCGTGGTGCTGCTGGCGATCGTCGTCTTCCTTCTGGTCCGGAAGTCGGGACTGAAGGCGGGACACGCGTTCGTCTGCGTACTGCTCGGGTTCTACCTGGCGAGCTCGACGATCGCTCCGACGCTCAGCCAGCTCACGTCCAACGTGGCGAGCATGATCAGTGGCCTCAAGTTGTAGGTCCTGCTCGTAGGCTGAACCCATGAACGGTCTTCCCGCCCGCCGGCTGCTCCTCGTGCACGCGCACCCGGACGACGAGTCCATCAACAACGGCGTCACCATGGCCAAGTACGCGGCCGAGGGCGCCCACGTGGCGTTGGTGACCTGCACCCTCGGCGAGGAGGGCGAGGTCATCCCGCCGGAGCTGGCCCACCTGACGGCCGATCGCGAGGACGCGCTCGGCCCCTTCCGGGTCGGCGAACTCGCCGCCGCCATGAAGGAGCTCGGGGTCGCCGACCACCGCTTCCTCGGCGGCCCGGGCCGCTTCCGGGACTCCGGGATGATGGGCGCACCCCAGAACACGCGCCCCGGCGCCTTCTGGTCCGCCGACCCGGACGAGGCCGCCGGGTACCTCGTGGAGGTGATCCGCGAGCTGCGCCCGCAGGTCCTCGTCACCTACGACCCGGACGGCGGGTACGGCCACCCGGACCACATCCAGGCCCACCGCGTCGCGGTGCGCGCCGCGGAACTCGCCGAGCAGGCCGACTACCGGCCCGAACTGGGCGCCGCCCACGCCATCGCGAAGATCTACTGGAACCGCGTCCCGCGCTCGGTCGTCGAGGAGGGCTTCGCCCGGCTCCACGAGGCCGGCGACGTGGTGCCCTTCGCGGGTGTCGCGACGCCCGCCGACATCCCCGGAGTGGTCACCGACCGGCGGATCACCACCGAGATCGGCGACGACGCGGGGGAGGCGTTCGCCGCGGCCAAGGCCGCCGCGATGCGGGCCCACGTCACCCAGGTGGCCGTCGACGGGCCGTTCTTCGCGCTGTCGAACCACCTGGCCCAGCCGCTGTTCACCCGCGAGTACTACGAGTTGGTCGCCGGTGAGTCGGGCGCTCCGGCGGGGCAGCGCGAGCGCGACCTGTTCGCGGGGGTGGACGCGTGAGCGCCGCCTGGACGCCCGCCCGGATCGCCGTCCTGCTCGGCCTGCTGGTCCTCGGCGCGCTCACCGGCGCGGCCGGCTGGCTCGTGGTGGACCTGTGGTTCCCCGGCGGGCTGCTGCTCGCGCTGTTCGCCCTCTTCGGACTCTTCCTCGCCGGTCGGATCTCGACCGGCACGGGGATCGGCGTGGGCGCGGCGGCGGTCGGCTGGTTCGTCTCGTACGTGGTGCTCAGCCTTCCGCGTCCCGAGGGTGATTTCCTGCTCGGTTCATCCGGAATCGGTATGTACGCATACCTTTTGGGTGGTAGTGCGATCGCTGTGATCTGCGCCACGATGCGGCTGCTCCCGGAGCGTCCCGTTTCGGCCGTGCGGCCGCGCGCTTGACGGTGCGTCCCACTCCTCGGGACTCCGATCGGGGACGGCTTGAGGGGGTTTGACGGGCCCTCGGGACGCTGTCCGGGGAGAGCCAAGAGGAACCTGGGATTCCTGGGGGACAGTTGTGCGGTGGCGACGGCCAGTATGGTGGACGGGCCGCCGAGCTGCCCGCGCACGGTATGACGGGCGGCGGAGCCAACCGGGAGAACCTGCCTTGAGTCGTGAAACCGACAGTTCGCCCCCCGGGCCCCAAGGGCACGGTGGAGCCGTCTACCCCTCGGGTACACCGCCGTACGGAACCGGCCACTACCCGTCCACGGACGCCGCGGCGACCGCCCCGGAGGAGAACCCTGTGACGTCGAACCCGTCCACGCCCGACAATGACGGGCCGAAGACCGAAACCACCCTGACGACCCGTATCCGGATCAACATTCCGGGTTCGCGGCCGATCCCGCCCGTGGTCGTGCGCAAGCCGGTGCGGGACACCGGCCGGCCCGCCGGCCCCGAGCCCGTCCAGGCCGCGCCCGAGCCCGCGCCGGCCCCGGCGCGGTCCGCGCCGCCCGTGCGCTCGGCCCTGCCGCCGGCCGCGCCGGCCCCGACCCCGCCGGCGCCCCCGGCCCCCGGGCCCGCCGAGCCGCAGGAGGCGGCCAACAGCAACTGGTTCGCGCCGCGCAAGGCCGGCCCGCCGCCGCCCGCCACCGGCCAGGGACCCGCGCCGGGCGCGAGCTACGGCTCCGAGCCGGGACGTCCCGCCGGTCCGGGCGCCCCCGGCGTCCCCGCCGGACACGGCGGACCCGGCACGCCGGGTCCCGGCGCCGGATTCGCGCCCCCCGCCGCCCAGGGCATGCCGCAACCGCCCCTGACGCACGGCAACGGGGCGGGCTTCGCGCCGCCCCCGAACATCGGCGGCCCCGGCGTCGGGACGCCGCCGCAGGGCTACCCGGCGTACGACGCCGGGCCCGTCACGGAGGCCTTCCCCGCCTACACGGAGCCCGCCGGGCCGACGGGCGGGCCCGCGATGGGGACCGTCCCCGTACACGCCGACGAGGCTCCGCGCTGGCCGGGCCCCGAGGCCGGCGGCGTGCCGACCCCGCCGCCCGGGCCCGTGGCGCCGGTGCCCCCGCCCGGACCGCAGCCGCCGAAGCAGACCCGGCCGACGCCGCCCGCGCCCCCGGCGGGCAAGCAGACCAAGGGCGCCAAGCCGGCCGGCAAGCCCGCCAAGAAGGGCCGCTCCAAGCTGGTCCTCCTCGGCGGTGGCGTCATCGCGCTGGTCGGCCTGGCCTACGGCGCCGGTCTGCTGCTGAACCACTCCGACGTCCCCAAGGGCACCACCGTCCTCGGCGTCGACATCAGCGGCAGCCGCGACGAGGCCGTCAACAAGCTGGAGAAGGCCTTCGGCACCCGCGCCGCGACCCCGCTCCAGCTCAGCGTCGGCGGCAAGCAGGTCGAGCTGAAGCCGGAGAAGGCCGGGCTCACCCTCGACGCGCAGACCACCGTCCGCAACGCGGCCGGCAGCGACTACAACCCCGTCACCGTCATCGGCAGCCTCTTCGGCGTCGAGCGCACGGCCGAGGCCGTCATGCCGGTCGACGAGGAGAAGCTGCGCGTCGCGCTCCAGGAACTGGCGGGCGGCGCCGGCGGCGTCACCGAGGCGACGATCAAGTTCGACACCGGCAAGGCCGTCGCCGTCCCCGGCAAGGCGGGCCAGGGCCTCGACGTCGACGGCTCGGTCGACCTGGTCCGCAAGGCCTTCGGCGCGCTCGTCGGCGGCGGCAAGGCGGCGCCCGTCGAACTGCCCGTCACCACCCGGGAACCCACCATCACCCAGGCCGAACTGGACCGGGCGATGAAGGAGTTCGCCGAACCGGCGATGGCCTCCCCCGCGACGGTCAAGGCGGGCGGCAAGGCCCTCCCGTTCGGTGCCAGGTCCCTGCCCAAGATCCTGAGCATGACGGCCGTGGACGGCCGCCTCGTCGAGAAGTACGACCTGGAGGCCCTCAAGGCCACCTACGGGAACGCCTTCGACGGAGTCATGATCACCCGGGGCACCGGCGCGAAGACCGCCGTGACCCCCGAGGACGTCGCGGGCGCCCTCGGCAAGGCCCTCAAGGGCAAGACGGCCGCCGAGCGGATCGCGGTCATCGAGACCAACGCCGGCTGACCGGCGGCGTCCGGCCACGCGTGCGCGAGCCCCTTCCCGGCCGGGGAAGGGGCTCGCGCACGTACGGACTCAGTTCAGCAGCGCGCGCGCCGACACGGCCTCGCCGCGGATGCGGGCCGCCGACTCGGTGTCCACCGCGTCCATCACCTCGGCGTACGCCTCCAGTTCGCCCGCGCCCTCGGTGAAGGCGCCCCGCTCCACCAGCAGCCGCGCGCGCTCGTAGCGCAGCGCCGCCGGGTGCGAGGGCAGCAGCAGCGCCAGGTCCAACGACCAGAGGGCCACCGCCGAATGCTCCGGCCGGGCCGACGCCCAGGCCCGGATGTTGTTCAGGATCCGCAGCACGATGGCCGGGGTCCGGGCCGGGGTCCGCGGCCCCGAGGCCAACTCCGCCGGGCCCGTACCGAGCGAGGCCCCGCCCGCGAAGGGGTCCGCGACGTGCCCGTCCTCCGGGTCGCCGAAGCCCACCACGAAGTGCCCGGGCAGCGCCAGCCCGTACACGGGCGCGCCCGCCCGCCGCGCCACCTCCATCCAGACGACGGACAGCAGGATCGGCAGCCCCCGCCGGCGCCGCAGCACCTCGTGCAGCAGGGAGGAGGAGAGCCGGTCGTAGTCCGCCGGAGTGCCGTGGAAGCCCATCCGGCCGCCCAGCAGCTCCGTCAGCGCCGAGGCCCAGGCCTGCCCGCCGCGCAGCCCGTACGGCAGCATCCCCGCCAGCCGGTCCAGTTCGATCTGCGCCCAGTCCATGGCGCGTTCGTCCAGCTCCGGGTCCGCCTCCGCCGCCAGCAACAGGCACAACTGCGCCAGGTCGGGCCGCTCCGCCCGGGCCTCCGCCGCGAACAGCTCCCGGGTCCGCGCGCTCATCGGGCCGCCCCGGCCCGGAAGTGGTGGTACGCGTGGTGCGTCGCGAAGCCCATCCCGTCGTACAGCGCCCGCGCCCCGGGGTTGTCCGTCTCCACCTGGAGCCACGCCGCGGAGGCGCCCTCCTCCAACGCCCGCCGGGCCAGCGCCGTCATGACCACCGTGGCCAGACCCCGCCGCCGGTGTTCCGGGGCGACCGTGACGGCCGCGAAGCCGGCCCAGCGCCCGTCCACCACGCACCGGCCGATCGCCCGGCCGTCCGCGAGGGAGGCGAACCACACCGAGGGGCCCGCCACGAGCGTCCGGCGGGCCAGGTCCGGGTCCCGGACCCGGCCGTAGCGGCCCAACCACGCCTCGTCGGGCGCGCGGGTCAGGCGTACGTCCGTCACGTCGGCGTCCAGGTCGGCGACCGGGGCCAGGCCGGCGGTGCGGACCTCCGCCGAGACCTCGTTGACCCAGCCGCGCCGTTCCAGCTCCGCGCAGAGCAGCTCCTGCGTGCCCGCCGAACCGGTCGCGGCCTGCACGTACGCCGGAAGGTCGCGTTCCGCGTACCAGGAGCTCACCCGGCCGAGTGCTTCGTCCAGGGGTATGCCGGGATCGCCGAGCGGCAGGACGGAGTTGGCCCGCCGGGTGAAGCCCCCCGCGGCCCGGAGCGTCCACTCCCCGAGCGGCTCGCTCTCCAGGGGCACCCAGGCCCGCGCCGTGATCCGGGCCAGCTCCTCGAAGGAGGCCGCCGGACCCCTGCGCCGGGCCGGCGCCGGAGGCACCGTCTTGCCCGCGACCAGGGCGGATTCCGGGATGTGGACGGACACGCCGTCCTTGCGTGTGATCGTGAGCACACCCTCGTTCCAGGATGTGAGAACCCCTACGGCGTCGGCGAAGACGGGGGACCGCCCCGACTCCTCCTCCACCCGTCGTACAGAGACTCGTTTACCCACGTCAGCCGGGGTGATACGGATCTCCAGCAGCCCACCGGCAGTGATTTCCACAGCTCTGTCCGCCCCTCCTGTTCGGATCGTGCCCGGGAACGGAGATACTAGGTGCGGGCATCGACGACGCCGCGCTCCCGCGCGAATGGACAGCCCTACCGAGGAGGAACGAGAGCGTGACCTACGTCATCGCGGAGCCTTGTGTCGACGTCAAGGACAAGGCATGCATCGAAGAGTGCCCCGTCGACTGCATCTACGAGGGCCGGCGGTCCTTGTACATCCACCCGGACGAGTGCGTCGACTGCGGCGCGTGTGAGCCGGTCTGCCCGGTCGAGGCCATCTTCTACGAGGACGACACCCCGGAGGAGTGGAAGGACTACTACAAGGCGAACGTCGAGTTCTTCGACGAGCTCGGTTCGCCCGGTGGTGCCTCCAAGCTCGGCCTGATCGAGCGCGACCACCCCTTCGTCGCGGCGCTGCCGGCGGACATCAACCCGCAGCACTGACCGTTCACGGCAGAAGCTCCTCGGTCCCGTCCGGCATTCGTGCCGCGCGGGACCGAGCCGTTTCACCCCCCGCACCAGCACGTACCCAGAGAGAGCAGAGACCCCCGTGGCCGCAGTATCCGACCGCCTTCCCGCCTTTCCCTGGGACAAGCTGGAGCCGTACAAGGCGACGGCCGAGGCCCACCCCGACGGCATCGTCGACCTGTCGGTCGGCACGCCCGTCGACCCGGTCCCGGAGCTGATCCGGCGCGCCCTGGCGGACGCCGCCGACTCCCCGGGCTACCCGACGGTGTGGGGGACGCCGGCGCTGCGCGACGCGATCACCGGCTGGCTGCGCGGGCGGCTCGGCGCGAGCGCCGCCGGTCACCGCAACGTCCTGCCGGTGGTCGGCTCCAAGGAGCTCGTGGCCTGGCTGCCGACCCAGCTCGGCCTCGGCGCCGGCGACAAGGTCGCTTACCCCCGCCTGGCCTACCCGACGTACGAGGTCGGCGCCCGCCTGTGCGGCGCCGAGGCGGTGGTCTACGACGACCCGACCGACCTCGACCCGACCGGCGTGAAGCTGCTCTGGCTCAACTCCCCGTCCAACCCGACCGGAAGGGTCCTCCCCAAGGAGGACCTGATCCGGATCGTGGCCTGGGCGCGCGAGCACGGCGTCCTGCTCTTCAGCGACGAGTGCTACCTGGAGCTCGGCTGGGAGGCGGAGCCCGTCTCGGTCCTGCACGACGAGGTCTGCGGCGGCTCCTACGAGGGCATCGTCGCCGTCCACTCCCTCTCCAAGCGGTCCAACCTGGCGGGCTACCGCGCCGCCTTCATCGCCGGCGACGCCGACGTGCTCGGCGAACTGCTGGAGATCCGCAAGCACGGCGGGATGATGACCGCGGCGCCCGTCCAGGCCGCCGTCATCGCGGCCCTGGGCGACGACGCCCACGTCGCCGAGCAGCGCGGGCGCTACGCCGCCCGCCGCGAGGCGCTGCGCACGGCCCTGGAGGCACACGGCTTCCGCGTCGAGCACAGCGAGGCGAGCCTCTACCTGTGGGTGACCCGGGACGAGCCCTGCTGGGACACCGTCGCCCACCTCGCGGACCTCGGCATCCTGGCAGCGCCCGGCGACTTCTACGGCGAGGCGGGCGCACGGTTCGTCCGCGTGGCCTTCACCGCCACCGACGAGCGGGTCGCCGCCGCGGTCAAGCGCCTGGGCTGAGCGGGGCGGGAGCCCCGCGAACGCCCGAGGGGCCGGGAGCACGCGCTCCCGGCCCCTCCGGCCGTTCGTGGGTCCCGCGGCGGGGTCAGCCACCCAGCGGCAGACCGCCCACGGGCAGGGTGCTGATCGGCAGGGCGCCCACGGGCAGGCCGCCGAGCGTCTTGGTCGCCGTACCGGCCAGCTCGCCGGCCGGACCGGCCGCGGGGACGGCGTCGGTGACGGCGCCCGTGGCGTCGCCGGCCGCGGCGGCGGTCGCGTCCGCGGAGTCCGGCGCCGTCAGCGCGCCCAGCTGCGGCACGGACTCCAGACCGGCGGCACTGGCCGCGCCGGCCGCACCGACCACCGGAGCGGCACCGGCGGCCAGGAGCAGCGCGGTACGGGCGATCCGACGGGTCAGGGGGAGGGACATGATGCTCCTAAGCGGTAGCGGCTGAGTACGCCGTGTACAACCGCTCCCGGGGTGCGTCGAGTTGCGGATGCCCCGGGTAAAGGATGGGTAATGCGTGCGCTTATCGGCTTCGGCGACAAGCGCATGAGATGGCCGCACGCCCTCCCGCCACGCCCGCCGACCAGCGGGTCCGCGCTCCGGTCCGGCCGCCGTGCGGGCGCCGCGCGCCCCTCCCCGCACGGGGGACGGTTCGCACGTCCGTCCGCGCGGCTCCGGTCAGCGGGGGCGGGTCGGGAAGATCCGTACGTCCTGCGGGCCCGCCGCGCGCGGATCGCCCGAACCCGACGCGCCGGGGACGCTCGGCACCCACTCGCCGCGGTTCTCGCCCGCGGTCCAGGCCACGCCGTCGTAGGAGACGCGCTGGATGCCGAGTTCGGCCGCGTGCGCGACGGCCCAGTTCGCCAGCTCCCAGCCGCGCCGCTGGTCCCGCACCGGCAGCGCGACCTCACTCGTGTCCCGGGGCGCGGAACTGCCGTGCGGGGCGCCCGCCTTCGGCAGCACGCCCGCGCCGAAGTCCCGGCCGAGGGCGTCGCGCACGCGCGCCGGATCGCCCTCCGGTTGGGCCTTCGGGCCGGCGCACGCGAGCATGGCGCGGGCCTTGCCGGTGAAGGCCGTGGTCAGGAGCGCCGCGTCCGGCTCGTGCTTGGCGTAGGCGTCCGGGAAACCGCTGCGCTGCACCTTCTGCGCGGCCACCGTCAGCGGCATCCCCCCGTACCCGGGGACGTCCTCCAGCCGGTCGTAGAAGATCCCGGCCGAGTACACCGGGTCCATGACCTGCTCCGGGGTGCCCCAGCCCTGCGAGGGGCGCTGCTGGAAGAGGCCCAGCGAGTCCCGGTCGCCGTGGTCGAGGTTGCGCAGCGCCGACTCCTGCATGGCGGTGGCCAGCGCGATCGTCACCGCCCGCTCGGGCATCCCCTTCGTCGTCCCGACGGCGGCTATCGTCGCCGCGTACCGGGCCTGCTCGGGGCTCAGCTCGTAGCTGTGCCCGGCGCCTCCGGCCGCCGCGTCACGGGCGTCGCGGACCGTGCAGTACGGGGCGCCGGCCCCGCCGTTGGACTCGTACTGGAGGACGCAGTACCCGGCCAGGCCGAGCAACGCGAACAGTGCCGCGGCCCCGCGGAGCGGGCGGCGGCGCCGGGGACGGGAGCGATCGGTCTCGGACACGCGGCTACCGTACTTGAGGCATATGACGCGTCCAGCGGCCGGACGCACCCGGTTCCGGGGCATCCCGGGGCGTTAGGGTCGTGGCCATGTCCGAATCCGAGCTGGACCTCACCCTGGACGCTGCCGAGCTGACCGCCCGGCTCGTCGACATCCCCTCCGTGAGCGGCGACGAGAAGGTACTCGCCGACCTCGTGGAGAACGCGCTGCGCGGCATCCCGCACCTCACCGTCGACCGGTACGGCAACAACGTCGTCGCCCGCACGCACCTCGGGCGTGCCGAGCGCGTCGTCCTCGCCGGCCACCTCGACACGGTGCCGATCGCCGACAACGTGCCCTCCCGCCTCGACGAGAACGGCGTCCTGTGGGGCTGCGGCACGACGGACATGAAGTCCGGGGTCGCCGTGCAGCTGCGCATCGCCGCGACCGTGCCCGAGCCGAACCGCGACCTCACCTTCGTCTTCTACGACCAGGAAGAGGTCGCCGCCGACCTCAACGGCCTCGGCAAGGTCGCCGAGGCCCACCCCGACTGGCTCACCGGGGACTTCGCCGTCCTGTTGGAACCCTCCAACGCCGAGGTCGAGGGCGGCTGCCAGGGCACCCTGCGCGTCCTGCTCCGCACGGCCGGCGAGCGCGCGCACTCCGCGCGCAGCTGGATGGGCTCCAACGCCATCCACTCCGCCGCCCCGATCCTGGCGAAGCTGGCGGCGTACGAGCCCCGCAAGCCGCTCATCGACGGCCTGGAGTACCACGAAGGGCTCAACGCGGTCCGCATCGAGGGCGGCGTCGCCAACAACGTCATCCCCGACGCGTGCACGGTCACCGTGAACTTCCGCTACGCCCCCGACCGCAGCGCCGAGGACGCCCTGGCCCACGTGAAGGAGGTGTTCGCGGACTGCGGGATCGCCGAGTTCGTGATCGACGACTTCTCCGGCGGCGCCCTGCCCGGCCTGTCCCACCCGGCCGCCGCGGCCTTCATGGAGGCGGTCGGCGGCCGCGCCATGCCGAAGTTCGGCTGGACCGACGTGGCCCGCTTCAGCGCCCTCGGCGTGCCGGCGGTCAACTACGGTCCGGGGGACGCGTTGCTGGCCCACAAGGTCGACGAACGCGTCGGGACGAAGGCGATCCTGCACTGCGAAGAACGACTCCGTGCCTGGCTGACCTCGTAAATTCCCCTTCTCGTCACCTTTGTGCGCCTAACCTGATCCAACGATCAGCAGGAGGGAGCACATCATGGGCAACCACCGCAATGCCGAAGGGGACGCTCGTCGTCGGCCCGAGGAGCAGCAGCTCGGGCCCGTGCTGCGCAGGCGGAGCCAGGTGCAGGCGGGCAGTACGACGGACCAGCGGCTGTTGGACTCGGCCGGACCCTCCGAGTGGGTGCACACCGATCCCTGGCGGGTCCTGCGCATCCAGTCGGAGTTCATCGAGGGCTTCGGCACGCTCGCGGAGCTGCCGCCCGCGATCAGCGTGTTCGGCTCGGCCCGCACTCCGGTCGACTCGCCGGAGTACGACTCCGGCGTACGGATCGGCCGGGCCCTCGTCGACGCCGGCTTCGCCGTCATCACCGGCGGCGGCCCCGGCGCGATGGAGGCGGCCAACAAGGGCGCGCGCGACGGCGGGGGCATCTCCGTCGGGCTCGGCATCGAGCTGCCCTTCGAACAGGGGCTCAACGAGCACGTCGACCTCGGTCTGAACTTCCGGTACTTCTTCGTCCGCAAGACGATGTTCGTGAAGTACAGCCAGGGCTTCGTGGTCCTGCCCGGCGGCCTCGGCACCCTCGACGAGATGTTCGAGGCGCTGACCCTGGTCCAGACCCAGAAGATCACCCGCTTCCCGATCGTGCTGTTCGGCACGGAGTACTGGAGCGGCCTGATCGACTGGCTGCGCAACACGGTGATCGCCCAGGGCAAGGCCTCGGAGAAGGACCTGTACCTCTTCCACGTGACGGACGACGTGGACGAGGCGATCGCCCTGGTGACGAAGGAAGTCGGCAAGTAGCGCGAGCCGCTCCACCCACCCACCGGCCCCACCCCCCGGCGGTAGACCGCCGGGGGAGGGCACGGACCGGGTTCGGCCTCCGCGGGGCTCAGGCCAGGCCGCGGCGGGCGACCGCCGGCGGACGGTGTCCCTGGATCGTCGCCACCATGTCGAGGACCTGCTTGGTCTCCGCCACCTCGTGGACCCGGTAGACCCGCGCGCCCAACCACGCCGACACGGCCGTGGTCGCCAGGGTGCCCAGCAGGCGCTCCTTGACCGGCTTGTCGAGGCTCTCGCCGACGAAGTCCTTGTTCGACAGGGACACCAGCACCGGCCAGCCCGTGTCGGTCATCTCGCCGAGCCGCCGGGTGGCCTCCAGCGAGTGCCGGGTGTTCTTCCCGAAGTCGTGCCCCGGGTCGATCATGATCGCGTCCCGTCGGACGCCGAGCGCCACCGCGCGTTCCGCCAACCCGACCGTGACGGCCAGGACGTCCTCCATCACGTCCCCGTACGAGGTCCGGTGCGGGCGCGTGCGCGGTTCGACGCCGCCCGCGTGGGTGCAGACCAGACCCGCGTCGAAACGCGCCGCGACCTCCGCGAGCTTGGGGTCCACCCCGCCCCAGGCGTCGTTCAGCAGGTCCGCGCCGGCCTCGCACACGGCCTCGCCGACCTCGTGCCGCCAGGTGTCGACGCTGATCACCACGTCGGGGTGGCGGCGCCGTACCTCGGCCACGAAACCGACCGTGCGCCGGGCCTCCTCGGCCGCGTCGACGTGCTCCCCGGGGCCCGCCTTCACCCCGCCGATGTCGATGATGGCCGCGCCCTCGGCGACCGCCCGCTCGACCCGGTCCAGCGCGGGCTCGTCGTGGAACGTCGCGCCCTGGTCGTAGAAGGAGTCGGGAGTCCGGTTCACGATGGCCATGATCACCGGCTCGTGGGTGGCGAACTCGCGTCGGCCCAGTCGCAGCATCCTGCTCTTTCCTCCTTCGGCGACCCTCGCGCCTCGTCTGTGACCTTAACCTGGTGGCCGGAGCCTCTCAGGGGAGATGATCGTGTTCTGGTTCTTGCTGATCGCGCTGGTCGTGGTCGTGGCCGCGGTCACCCTCGCGGTGGTCGGCGGAGGTACGGAGGCCGTGCTTCCGGAAGCCGAACCGGACCGGGTGGCCGACGGCCTCCCGGAGAGCCGGCCGGTCGTCCGGGCGGACATCGACGGACTGCGGCTGCCGGTCGCCCCGCGCGGCTACCGGATGGCGGAGGTGGACGACGTACTGGACCGCCTCGGGGCCGAACTGGCCGAACGCGACGCGCGGATCGCGGAGCTGTCGGCCGCCGCGCCCGCGCCCGCGCCCCGCGACGAGGCGCCCGCCGCCGCCATCGACCTGACCAAGGACGCCCGGTGAGCGGAGGGCTCGTCGCCGGCCCGGACGGCGTCCGGCGCTGCCCGTGGGGGCTGGCCACCGAGGACTACGTCGCCTACCACGACACCGAGTGGGGCAGGCCGGTCCACGGCGACGACGCCCTGTACGAGCGGCTGTGCCTGGAGGCGTTCCAGTCGGGCCTGTCCTGGCTGACGATCCTGCGCCGCCGCGAGGGCTTCCGCAGCGCCTTCGCCGGCTTCGAGATCGCGGCCGTCGCCCGGTTCGGCGAGGCGGACGCGCTGCGGCTGCTGGCCGACGAGGGGATCATCCGCAACCGGGCCAAGATCGAGGCGACCCTCGCCAACGCGAAGGAGCTCGCCGGGTGGAAGCCGGGGGAGCTGGACGCGCTGATCTGGTCCCACGCCCCGGAGGAACCCGGCCCGGCCCCGAAATCCGTGGCGGACGTCCCGGCGGTCACCCCCGGGTCCACGGCCCTGGCCAAGGCCCTGAAGAAGGCCGGGATCCGGTTCGTCGGTCCCACGACGGCCTACGCCCTGATGCAGGCCTGCGGGCTGGTCGACGACCACCTGGCGGGCTGCGTCTCCCGCGGGGCCCGCTGAGCCCCGCGGGAGGAACCCGGAAGGGATGTCGGCGGGCCGGGTCGGCGCGTCGGGGGCAGCGTGCTTCAGCGGCCCAGGTACTTCGGCGGCTGCTTGTCGAGGAACGCCCGGACGGCGATGGAGTGGTCCTCGGAGGCCCCGGCGCGGGCCTGGAGCGCCTCCTCGCGCTCCAGGGCCTCGGGGAGCGTGCGGGACGCCCCGTACGCCAGGGACTCCTTCAGTGCGGCGTAGGCCACCGTGGGGCCCTGCGCGAGGGCGCGGGCCACGGACTCGGCCTCCGCGCGCAGGTCGGCCGCGGGCACGAGGCGGTTCGCGATGCCCAGCTCGTAGGCCTCGCGGGCCTTCACCGAGCGGGGGAACAGCAGCAGATCGGCGGCGCGGGAAGCGCCGATCAGGCGGGGCAGCGTCCAGGACACGCCGGAGTCCGCGGTCAGCGCGACTCCCGCGAAGGAGGTGTTGAAGGACGCGTCCTCGGAGACCACCCGGTAGTCCGCCGCCAGGGCGAAACCGAAGCCGGCGCCGGCCGCGACGCCGTTGACGCCGACCACCACGGGCTTGGGCATCTCCGTCAGCGCCCGGACGATCGGGTTGTAGTGCTCGGCGACGGTGTCCATCGTCAGCGACGAGCCGTTCTCGCGGTCGGCCGCGAGGTTCCCGATGTGCTCCTTGAGGTCCTGACCCACGCAGAACGCCCGGGTGCCCGCCGCGGTGAGCAGGACGGCCCGCACGCCGGTGTCCGCGGCCGCCGCCAGGGCG
Source organism: Streptomyces sp. NPDC029836 (assembly GCF_055574495.1). Classification (NCBI taxonomy): domain Bacteria; kingdom Bacillati; phylum Actinomycetota; class Actinomycetes; order Kitasatosporales; family Streptomycetaceae; genus Streptomyces; species Streptomyces sp. NPDC029836. Next base: position 280,212 of record NZ_JBVHZI010000005.1, read on the forward strand.
GCGTCGCGCAGGGCGACCTTGGCCTCCGTGTTCATGGCGTTCATCGCGTCCGGACGGTTGATCGTGATGGTCGCGAGTCCGTCGGTCACTTCGTAGAGCACGCTGTCGGCCATGGCAGGGGGTCCCCCTTCGTCGCGGGCTGGCTACCGGCCGGTACCGGCCGGTGCAATGGCCAGCATGGCGGACGCCGCGACCCTGGGACATGTGATGTGCGTCAAACAATGCGGAGGCCCATCCCGAGGAGCGGCGGCGAAGTATCGCAGGCGGGTCCCCGAAATGAGTGGTTTTGGCAGAGCGCGTTGCGCAAGCGTTCCCCACCGATGTTGGTCATCGGGTCCTGACATGCGGGATAATGGCCGGGAAGCAATGTGTTCGATGCCGGGTACTAGGCGCCTGAACGGGGCCGTCGGCTGACGATGAGCTGGTTTCAGGAAGGGGAACGAGCATGGCGGCCATGAAGCCGCGGACGGGCGACGGCCCGCTCGAGGTCACCAAGGAGGGGCGGGGCATCGTCATGCGCGTACCGCTCGAGGGCGGCGGTCGGCTCGTCGTCGAGCTGACTCCTGACGAAGCGGAAGCCCTGGGTGACGCCCTGAAGAAGGTTGTCGGCTGAAGCGTCGGCACCATCTGAGCCATCTCCGCACCGCCCCGGCCGCTCTTGCGTCCGGGGCGGTGTTGGTCTTTCCGGAGGTGTGCGGGTTTCGTCCGGGGCGTACGGGTCCCAGTGGCGGACCGGCTCCACGGACGTGCGGGTTCCGGTGACGACCGGTCTCGGGGGACGTGCGGGTTCCGGTGCCGACCGGTCTCAGGGACGTGCGGGTCTCGGCGGCGATCGGTCAGGCGTACCGGTCTCAGCGACGGACCGCGCACAGCAGGCCGTCGCCCACCGGGAGCAGCGCCGCCTCCAGTGCCGGGCTCTCGCGGACGCTGCGCAGCAGCTCGCGGACCCGGGTCACTTCTATGTGAACGGCCGTGGAGTCGACCGTGAGGCCGTCGGAGAAGACCCCCTCGAAGCACACCAGCCCCCCGGGTCGCAGCAGGCGCAACGATTCGGCGAGGTATTCGAGGGACTCCGCGGGGTCGCCGTCGCAGAAGACGAGGTCGTAGCCGCCGTCGGCGAGCCGGGGCAGTACGTCCAGCGCGCGGCCGGGGATGAAGCGCGCCCGGTTGCCCGCGAAGCCGGCGGCGCGGAACGCCTGACGGGCGAAGGCCTGCCGGTCGGGTTCGGGATCGACGGTGGTCAGGACGCCGTCCGGGCGCATTCCGTGGAGCAGGTGGATGCCGGAAACACCGGTTCCGGTACCGATCTCGGCGACCGCTTTGGCGTCCGCGGTGGCGGCCAGCAGGCGCAGCGCGGCCCCGGTGCCGGGGGAGACGGACCGCAGCCCTGCTTCCCTGGACCGGTCGCGGGCCCATCGCAGAGCGTCGTCCTCGGCGACAAACGCGTCGGCGAACGCCCAGCTCGTCTGCCGGTTGCCGCTAATGACCCTCTCCTGTCCCCATAGTTGGCGCAACGGTGACTGTATCCGCTGGCGTCGGGAACCCGCAGATGGGACCGGGCGTTGGGAGGGGTGGACGCGGGACGCAGGGGACGGCAGCGGGCAGATCGGCGGCCGGGGCCCGAGGCCCGTGCAAAGTTAGCGTAAAAACGCTTATCCGGAGCTGACGGGAGGGGTGGTTATGGTAGGGGCTCCACTGGACACCACCAGAGCCGATAGGGGAGGTGCGGCTGCGCCTGTGGATCGTGGGGGCGTCCTGAGACGCTTCTTCTGGTCGTCTGGTGAGCCGAAATCCGTGACCGACATTGCTGACCGCTTCCACACCGCCGACACCGCAACCACCGCGACCTTTGCCGCCGATGCGGGCTCCCAGGCGTGGACCCCTCCCACGTGGGAGGAGATCGTCAGCACGCACAGTGCGCGGGTCTACCGTCTCGCCTACCGTCTGACGGGCAACCAGCACGACGCCGAGGATCTGACGCAGGAAGTCTTCGTCCGGGTCTTCCGCTCGCTGTCGACGTACACGCCGGGCACCTTCGAGGGCTGGCTGCACCGCATCACCACCAACCTCTTCCTCGACATGGTGCGCCGGAAGCAGCGGATCCGCTTCGACGCCCTCGCCGACGACGCCGCGGAGCGGCTGCCGAGTCGCGAACCGTCCCCCCAGCAGGTCCTCCACGACACCCACTTCGACGCGGACGTGCAGCAGGCGCTGGACACCCTCGCGCCGGAGTTCCGTGCCGCCGTGGTGCTGTGCGACATCGAGGGCCTGTCCTACGAGGAGATCGCCGCCACCCTCGGGGTGAAGCTCGGCACCGTCCGCAGCCGCATCCACCGCGGCCGCTCGCACCTGCGCAAGGCGCTCAAGCACCGGTCCCCCCAGGCGCGCGCCGAACAGCGTGCGCTGGCCGGGGTGGCGGTCGGCGCGCCGGGCGCCGGGGGAGAGGGCGGAGCCGAGTGAGCGGAGCCAGTCCGTCCCCCGCGGAACAACACTTGGGCGACCGGCTCGCCGCCCTGGTGGACGGGGAGCTGAACCACGACGCCCGGGAGCGGGTCCTGGCCCACCTGGCGACCTGCGCCAAGTGCAAGGCCGAGGCCGATGCCCAGCGCCGTCTGAAGACCATGTTCGTGCAGAGCGCGCCACCACCGCTGTCCGCCGGGCTGCTCGCCCGGCTCCAGGGGCTGCCGGGGGGTTCCGTTGACGGTCCGTCGGGTCCACCGGGGCCGTCCGGTCCCGCGCGCGGACCGGGTCTCGCGCCCCCGCCCGGAGCCGAGCCGTTCGACGGTTTCGCGTACGCGGCCGCGAGCGCCCAGCGCGACGGCTTCCGCATCCATGAGATGGGCCGGCCCAGACGCCGGCTCGCCTTCGTCGCGGCCGGAGCCGTGTCGCTGGCCGCGATCGCGCTGGGTGGCTCGCTGCCGCTGGAAGCGGTCGAGCCGAACGCCCGGGGTGAGGCTCCGGCTTCCCGGCCCGGGCCCTCGGTGCCGTTGACGGCGGTCGTCCGGGACCGGTTGCCCAGCCCCGGCGGCGTGCCCAGCCTGGGCCCGTCCGGTCAGCTGCCGGTGACCGCGACCGCGCCGCCTGCCAGTGCGCTGCCGGTTTCGCTCTCCCGCTGAACCGGCGGGGCCTCGCGGACCCGGGCCCCCGGTGGGCCCGGGTACCTGGTTGAATCTGCGGCAGATGCGCCGCCGTGCGGTGCGACACGCCGCGGGGAGCATCCATGTCCGACAGCCAGCAGCCCGACCGCCCACAGCCGCCCGCCGGGCACCCGAACCGGCCCCCCGCAGACGGCCCGCCGCCCACCGCCGCCCACCGCCCCTCCGCCGCACGTTCCCCCGAGGGCGGGAAGCCGGACGCGGCAGCCCCCGCACCCCAGCCCGCCGCCGGACCCGACGTCCGGGAGCCGGAGGCCGCGGAGTCCGGCGACCAGGTTTTCGGCGGCATGCCCGGGGCGGGCGGCGACGGCCCACGGTTCGACGGCGAGGGCTCCGACGCCGCGTCGCGGCGCGACGATCGGCGGCAGGAGTCGGCCCCGCGGTGGTGGAGCCGACCCGCCGCCGCCCCGGTGGACGAGGCGCGGTCGGCGGAGCCGAAGCCGGACGCGGGCGACCCGGACGCCGCGGACCCCTTCGCGTTCCCCGGCGCCGCGCCGGTCGGCACCCCCCGCTACGACCCCTGGGCCGACCGCCCGCTCCAGGTCACGGACCTGGGCGGCCACACCCCCCGCGCGCCCCGACTCTGGCAGCTCGCCGCCGTCGGCGCGGTCATCGCGCTCCTCGCGGGCGCCCTCGGCGGCTACCTCGGGATCGTCGCCGAGCGCCGCAGCAGCACCCGGCTGGAACTCCCGCAAGCGGCCGCGGAGAACAAGGGCCGGGCGCCGGACAGCGTGGCGGGGATCGCCGCGACGGCCCTGCCCGGCGTGGTCACCCTGCACGTCAACGGCGGCGCGACCGGCGGCACCGGCACCGGCTTCGTCCTCGACGACCAGGGCCACATCCTGACGAACAACCACGTGGTCGCCGGCGCCAAGGACATGACGGTCACCTTCAGCACCGGCGAGAGCGTGCCCGCGACCCTGGTCGGCCGCGACGGCGGCTACGACCTGGCCGTCGTCAAGGTCACCGGCGTACGGGGCCTGCGGCCGCTGGCCCTCGGCAACTCCGAGAACGTCAAGGTCGGCGACCCGGTGGTGGCCATCGGCGCCCCCTTCGACCTCTCCAACACCGTCACCGCGGGCATCATCAGCGCGACCGGCCGCCCCATCACGGCGGGCGGCGACAAGGGCGACGGCAGCGACATCAGCTACGTGGATGCCCTCCAGACCGACGCCCCCATCAACCCGGGCAACTCCGGCGGCCCGCTCCTGGATTCCCGCGCGCACGTGATCGGCATCAACAGCGCGATCCGCGGCGCGGACCAGGGCGAGGACGACGAGTCCGGGTCCCGCCAGAGCGGCAGCATCGGCCTGGGCTTCGCCATCCCGGTCAACCAGGGCAAGCGGGTCGCCGAGGAGCTGATCCGCACCGGCCGCGCCACCCACCCCGTCATCGGCGTCACCCTGGACATGCAGTTCAAGGGCGACGGCGCCCGCGTCGGGACCAAGGGCGAGGACGGCAAGCCCCCGGTGGTCGCCGACGGGCCCGGCGCCCGCGCCGGCATCAAGCCGGGCGACGTGATCACCAAGGTCGACGGGGTCCGCGTCCAGGGTGGCGACGAACTGATCATCAAGATCCGGGCCCACCGCCCCGGTGACCCGCTGCGCCTGACCGTGCTCCGCGACGGAAGGGAGCGCACGCTGGAGGTGGTGCTCGGCTCCGCGAACGGCTCCTGACGCCGAATGCGCGGTGACGGCGGGGTGAATCCGGGAAAGGGTCCGCACCGGCGTAGGGGACCGAGGTCATCGCCGGGTACCGTTGTCCGGGCCCGACGTGGAGAGAGCCGAGGAGCGGCAAGGTGTTCAACGACATAGGCGCACTCGAACTGGTCACCATCGTGGTTCTCGCCATCCTCGTCTTCGGCCCGGACAAGCTGCCGAAGGTGATCCAGGACGTTTCGAACGTGATCCGCAAGATCCGGTCGTTCTCCGACAGCGCCAAGCAGGACATCCGTTCCGAACTCGGCCCGCAATTCAAGGACTTCGAGTTCGAGGATCTGAACCCGAAGACGTTCATCCGCAAGCAGCTCACGGAGAACGAGGACCTCAAGGAACTGCGGACCAGTTTCGACCTCCGCAAGGAGCTCACCGACGTCACGGACGCGGTGAACGGCAAGGAGCACGACCCGGCGGACCCGGCCGCGGCGGCCGCCGCCACGCCCGCCGCGGCGACCGGCCCGGACCTGTTGAAGAAGCCCGCCGCCCCGGCCCCGGAGCCGCGTACGCCCTACGACGCCGACGCCACCTGAGCCGCCGCCTGCCCGGCGATCCCCGGTCCGATGGCTATCCTCCATCTGTCCGGACCGAAGACGCCCGAGGGAGGGGGTCCCCCCAGCGAAGCGAGGGGGAGGGCCGTTCCGGACCCGACGGAACGAGAGGCCGCCCAGATGGAGACGACGAGCAGTAGCCGGGTGGGCACACAGCCCGCCGACATCCCCGCCGCAGCACCACCGCAGACCGAGCCCACCGAGCAGGACCCCCGGGAGACGCCCGGGCAGCCCCAGGACGGCGCTGCGCCCGTCCCGACGGCCCGCAGGACGGTGGACGGGTACCTGAGCGCGGATTTCCCCTGGTACGGCCTGGACGCGGCCTTCACCGGCCGCCGCTGGCTCATGCAGGTGGGTACCGGCGCCGACGGCACCGTGGAACACGGCTCCACCGGGCACGGTGACGAGCCGTCCGCCCGCGGCGAGCTCGCCACCGGTGAGAAGGAACGCTTCGCGGTGGTGATCACCGTCGCCAGCAACCCGTTGCGCCGCAGCGGTGACGGCACCGGCACCCTGGAGGCCACCTCGGTCTCCTCGGCGGCCTGGCTGGCCGGCTCCGGACTGCTCTCGTACAGCTGGCCGGGGCAGATGGACCACTCCCTGCGCAGCGACTGGCTGGACCAGCAGACCGAGGCCGCCTGGGAGCTCGCCGACGACCTCGACGGCGAGGACTGGTCCACGCTGTCCCTGCCGGTCGACGGGGAGCCGACGCCCTTCCACTACCGGGAGTCCGAGTTCGGCTGGGTGCTCGCCGGATCCACCCCCGGCGGCGTCCACCTGGGCGCCTACGGGCGGGGCATGAGCGCCTACGGGATCGGCTTCTCCGTCATCGGGGACCTGGCCGCCTACGAGTAGCACCCGGCCGGCCACGAGCGTGGGCCGCGCACGACGAGGAGGGGGTCACCGCCGACGACCGGCGGTGACCCCCTCCTCGTTCGCGACGGGCGCGAGGTGTCGGATCAGAACTTTCGGATCAGAACTTGTTGCGCGGGGTGATGCCCAGCGACATGCCCGACAGGCCGCGGGCGCGACCGCCCAGCTTGCCCGCGATGGCGCGCAGGGCCGCGCCGGCCGGGGAGTCCGGGTCGGACAGCACGACCGGGGTGCCGTCGTCGCCGCCCTCGCGCAGCCGTACGTCGATCGGGATGGTGCCGAGCACCGGCACGGACGCGCCGACCGTCTTCGTCAGGCCGTCGGCGACCTTCTGGCCACCGCCCGAGCCGAAGACGTCGACCATCTCGTCGCAGTGCGGGCACGGCAGGCCCGACATGTTCTCGACCACGCCGACGATCTTCTGGTGCGTCTGCACCGCGATCGAGCCCGCCCGCTCCGCGACCTCGGCCGCCGCCTGCTGCGGGGTGGTCACCACGAGGATCTCGGCGTTCGGCACCAGCTGCGCCACGGAGATCGCGATGTCACCCGTACCCGGCGGCAGGTCCAGCAGCAGCACGTCCAGGTCGCCCCAGAAGACGTCCGCGAGGAACTGCTGGAGCGCGCGGTGCAGCATCGGACCGCGCCACACGACCGGCGCGTTGCCCGGGGTGAACATGCCGATGGAGATGACCTTCACGCCGTGCGAGGACGGGGGCATGATCATGTTCTCGACCTGGGTGGGGCGGCCCTCGACGCCGAGCATCCGCGGCACGCTGTGCCCGTAGATGTCCGCGTCGACCACGCCGACCTTCAGGCCGTCGGCCGCCATCGCCGCGGCCAGGTTGACCGTCACCGAGGACTTGCCGACGCCGCCCTTGCCGGACGCGACCGCGTACACGCGGGTCAGCGAGCCGGGCTTGGCGAACGGCACCTCGCGCTCGGCGGTGCCGCCGCGCAGGGTGGCCGCCAGGTCCTTGCGCTGCTCGTCGCTCATCACGTCGAGGGTCACCGCGACGGAGGTGACGCCGGCGACCCGCTCCACGGCCTCGGTGACGTTCTTGGTGATGGTCTCGCGCATCGGACAGCCCGACACCGTCAGGAAGACCGTGACGGCCACCGCGCCGCCCTCGCCGATCTCCACCGATTTCACCATGCCGAGTTCGGTGATCGGCCGGTGGATCTCGGGGTCGTTCACCGTCGCCAGCGCGTCCAGGATCGCGTCCTGCTCAGGCACGGCGGCGGAGCTTGTGTCGGTAGCCATGCCCCGATGGTACGGCTCGGTAGCACGGCTCGGGAAAGCTCCTCAGCGGTCGCCTTCGTCACGTTCGGGCGGGAACAGTCGCCGCTCGTCCATCTCCTTGATCAGGTCCTGGAACTCGGACCTGATCCAGTCGCGCGTGGCGACCTCGCCCAGGCCCATCCGCAGCGCCGCGATCTCCCGCGTCAGGTACTCGGTGTCCGCGATGGAGCGCTCGTTCTGCTTGCGGTCCTGCTCCAGGTTGACCCGGTCCCGGTCGTCCTGCCGGTTCTGCGCGAGCAGGATCAGCGGGGCGGCGTACGAGGCCTGCAGCGACAGCATCAGCGTCAGGAAGATGAACGGGTACTGGTCGAACCGCAGGTCGTCCGGCGCGAAGATGTTCCACAACACCCAGACGATGATGACCAGCGTCATCCAGACGATGAACCGGCCCGTGCCGAGGAACCGCGCCACCCTCTCCGACAGCCGCCCGAACGCCTCCGGGTCGTACTCGGGCAGCAACCGGCGGCGCGCCGGGCGCGGCACGTCCAGTCGTACGCGTGAACGCGACAGCCCGCTCGACCCGGACGGCGCGCCGCTCTTCGCCCGGTCGGCGGAACGTTCCGGCCGCTCGTGCCGCAGCCGCTCCGCCGCCTCCTCCAGCCGGTCGGACAGCCCGTCCCGGGCGTGCTCGCGCCGCTCCCGGCGCCGTTCGCGCGCGGCTTCGCCGCGGCCCCGCTCAGTGGCCACGCACGGCCTCCTCGGAATGGAAGTCCGTCTCGCGCCAGTCCTCGGGCAGCAGGTGGTCGAGCACGTCGTCGACGGTGACCGCGCCGAGCAGCGAGCCGCTCTCGTCGACCACCGGTACCGCGACCATGTTGTACGCGGCCAGGTAGCTGGTCACCACCGGCAGCGAGGCGTCCGGCCGCAGCGGCGGCAGGTCCGTGTCCACGATCGAGCTGACCAGGGTGAACGGCGGGTCCCGCAGCAGCCGCTGGAAGTGCACCGTGCCCAGGTACTTGCCCGTCGGCGTCTCGTCCGGCGGCCGGCACACGTACACCTGCGCCGCCAGCGCCGGCGACAGGTCCGACTGCCGTACCCGGGCCAGCGCGTCGGCGACGGTCGCGTCCGGGCGCAGCACGATCGGTTCCGTGGTCATCAGACCGCCCGCCGTCCGCTCCTCGTACGACAGCAGGCGCCGCACGTCGGCGGCGTCGTCCGGCTGCATCAGCGTCAGCAGCCGTTCCTTGTCGTCCTCCGGCAGCTCGGACAGCAGGTCGGCCGCGTCGTCGGGGTCCATCGCCTCCAGGACGTCCGCGGCGCGCTCCTCCTTCAGCTTGCCGAGGATCTCCACCTGGTCGTCCTCGGGGAGCTCCTCCAGGACGTCCGCGAGCCGGTCGTCGTCGAGGGCGTTGGCCACCTCGGCGCGCCGCTTCGGGGTCAGGTGGTGCAGGACGTTCGCCAGGTCCGCCGGGCGCATCTGCTCGAAGGTCGCCACCAGGCTCTCGGCGCCCTGCCCGTCCTCCTCCAACGAGAAGCCGGTCACCGCGGACCACTCCACCGTCAGGGTCTCGCCGCGGCGGCGCAGCGCGCCCGCCTTGCCCTTGCGGACGAAGATCCGGTCGATCTCCCAGTCCCGGCGGGCCGGGAGCTGCTGGATGGCCACGTCGAGGACGGTGACCTCCTCGCCGGTCGCCCCCAGCGTCACCCGCCGGTCCAGCAGCTCGCCGAGGATCAACCGCTCCGTGGGGCGCTGCTCGAAGCGCCGCATGTTGACCACACCGGTCGTGATGACCTGACCGGACTCCACGCCCGTCACCCGGGTCATCGGCAGGAAGATCCGGCGCCGGCTGACCACCTCGACGACGAGGCCCAGCAGCCGGGGCGGTCGGCCGCCCACGCGGAGCATCGCGACCAGGTCCCGGACCCGGCCGACCTGATCGCCGTTGGGATCGAAGACGGGCACACCCGACAGATGCGAGACGAAGATCCGCGGGGCGCCTGCAGCCATCCGAGCGCCTCCTAGAGCGTCAATCGACAGTCGTGCCGTGCCTCAGGCTAGCCCGTGCCGCGCGCAACCGTCCTGGTGGGGCCGTCCGCACGGGGGTCCGGAAGCCGCCGGGCCACGGCCGGGTACGCTGCCTGCTGCCCGCAGCCGCACGACGAGAGGCACCCGCCCGTGACCGCCAACCCCTCCGCCGTACGGCTGCGCCGAGCCGCCGTCATCGGCGCCCTGTGCGCGGGCCTCGCCGTCACCGGTACGGGCTGCGGCGAGAAGGAGGACCCCGACAAGGGCACGAACGGGGTCGGCAAGCTGACCCCGGAGAAGATCGAGGAACAGGCGAAGGCGGCCGCCGGCGCGGCCGAATCGGTACACCTGTCCGGGACCCTGGTGACCGGCGGCAAGACCTTCACCCTCGACATGCGGCTGAAGTCCGGGGGCGGCACCGGCGAGGTGAAGTCGCAGGAGGACACCTTCCAACTGCTGCGCGTCGGCGAGCAGCTCTACCTGAAGGCGAGCGCCGCCTTCTGGGGGAAGTCCGACTCGGCCGGCAAGCTCGGCGACAAATACGTGAAGGTCCCCGAGAACGACCCCTCCTACAAGCAGTTCCGCGGCTTCACCGACATGGACGTGCTGCTCGACGGGCTGCTCGGCCTCGACGGCAAGCTCACCAAGGGCGCGTACAGCACGGTCGGACCGACCCGGGTGGTACCCGTGCTGGCGGGGGGCGGCAAGGGCGGCCGGCTCTCCGTCTCCCTGACGGGAACCCCGTACCCGCTGCTGATGGAACGCGCGGGCGGCGCGGGCCGGGTGGAACTCGCCGACTGGGGCAAGGCCTTCCCGCTGGACCCGCCGCAGGACGACCAGACGGTCGAACTGCCGACCACCAAGGACGGCCAGGGCGGCGGCTCCGCACCGGCCCCCACCCACACCGCGGGCACCGGCTCGGGCAGCGGTTCGGGTTCGGGGTCGGGTACGGGCTGAGCGCGCGCCCTCAGCGCCCGCTCTTCCTCTTCCGCTTCAGCAGCAGCTTCGGCAACCCCGCCGGCATCGCCCGGCGGGTCGTCGCCTGCGTCGGCAGCGGGACCGCGGCCAGTGAACCGTCCGGCAGTTGCCCCGACACCGCCACCGGCTCCAGGCGCAGCAACCGGCACTCGCGCGCCCAGCGGTCCGTCATGTGCTCCGAGTCGGGCGCGTTCAGCCGCTTGCCCTTGAGCTCGGCCACCGCCGCCTCCCACGCCCCGCCGCGCGGCTCCAGCTCCCGCACGGCCGCGGTCCAGGCCACGAGGCGCCCGCCCTTGTCCTTGCTGCGCACGGTCACCTCGGCGGTCGACCCGTCGACCAGGCCCGGGAACGGCTGCTCACCGGGACCGTCACCGAGGACGTGCGCGGCGCCGTCCACCCAGGCGTGCCACAGGGCCCGGTCGGCGCCGTCGCCGCGGACCCAGATCAGGCCGGACTTCTTGGAGGCCTCCTCGACGAGGGCCAGGTCGAGCGCGCTGAGAGTCATGCGCACAGCGTAGGCCTTCGCGTGCGGCGCGCTACAGCCAGCCGTGACGGCGCAGCGCGCGGTGGATCGTGAAGCAGACCCCGACGATCGTGCCCATCACCATCGGGTAGCCGTACTTCCACTGGAGCTCGGGCATGTGCTCGAAGTTCATCCCGTACACCCCGCAGATCATCGTCGGCACCGCGATGATCGCCGCCCACGAGGTGATCTTGCGCATGTCCTCGTTCTGGGCGACCGTCGCCTGCGCGAGGTTGGCCTGGAGGATCGAGTTCAGCAGTTCGTCGAAACCGACGACCTGCTCGTGCACCCGCGCCAGGTGGTCGGCCACGTCGCGGAAGTACTTCTGCACGGCCGGGTCCACCAGCCGCATCGGCCGCTCGCTCAGCAGCTCCATCGGCCGCAGCAGCGGCGCGACGGCCCGCTTGAACTCCAGCACCTCGCGCTTGAGCTGGTAGATCCGGCCCGCGTCACCGCCGCGCGCGACGCCCTTGGCGGGAGCGGCGAAGACCTCGCTCTCCACCACGTCGATGTCGTCCTGCACGGCCGCCGCGACCGCGATGTACCCGTCGACGACGTGGTCGGCGATCGAGTGCAGCACCGCGGAGGGGCCGCGCGAGAGCAGGTCCGGATCGTCCTGGAGGCGGTGGCGCAGGCCCTTGAGGGAGCCCTGGCCGCCGTGCCGGACGGTGATGACGAAGTCGGGGCCGGTGAAGCACATCACCTCGCCGGTCTCCACGACCTCGCTGGTCGCCGTGAGTTCGGCGTGCTCGACGTAGTGGATGGTCTTGAAGACGGTGAACAGGGTGTCGTCGTAGCGCTCCAGCTTCGGCCGCTGGTGCGCGTGCACCGCGTCCTCGACGGCCAGCGGGTGCAGGCCGAAGGTGGCGGCGATCCCGGCGAACTCGGCTTCGGTCGGCTCGTGCAGACCGATCCAGGCGAACCCGCCGTCCTCGCGGACCCGACGGATCGCCTCACGCGGCGTCAGGCACGCCGACCCCGGCTCGCGCCGGTCCCTGCGCCCGTCGCGGTACACGGCGCAGTCGACGACCGCGCTACTGGCGGAGGGGTCGCGGGTGGTGTCGTAACCGGGCTGCGCGGGCGTGGACCTGCGCAGGGCCGGACGGACGGCGGCACGGAGGTAGGGCAGCATCGACATGGCAGGCTCCTTCGCGCGCACGGCTGCGGACCGTACGGGTGGGAGACCTTCCGGCGCGGGCGGGCAGGCCCCGGGCGAACGGAAGGAAGCAGGACGGGAGGACAAAGTTCTGCCGTCGCTCTTCTACTGATCAGAAGATCACAGAGGGCGGGAAACGTCCGCCGCAGAAGTGGAAGAGCGATTGGTACTGCACGATCGACTTCGATCCATTGCAGCCCCACCTCCTCCGGCCGGTCCCCCGTGGGGGACGTCCTCAACCGCCTTGGGACGGGACCTGCTGTACGCGGCCCCGACCAGCTGTCCACACTAACAGCCGACGGGTGGTCAGGACCCGCGCTTTACCCACGCGATACGAGTTCTATGCTCGCTCCATGGCAGAAATTCCGGCACTCGTGGAAGCCCGGCTCCGCAGCGCGTTCGGCGAACCCGACGCCCGCGCCGCCGTCACCTTCCTGGGCACCGACCGCATCGAGGTCCTCCGCTTCGCCGAGGGCGACCTCCTGCGGTACGCGACCCTCGGCATGTCCGCGCACCCCATGACCGACCCGACCGACATGGTCGCCGACCCGCTGCGCGGCCCGCGCGCCGAGCTGGTCCTGACCGTACGGGCCGGGCTCGCCCCGACCGACGAACTGCTTCGCCCGCTCGCGGTGCTGGCGGCCTCCCCGATGGTCGAGGGGCTCGTCGTCGCCCCCGGCGTCTCCCTCGACGTGGGCGCACCGCTCTGGGGCGGAGCCCCGTTCACCTCCGTCCTGGTCGCCGAGTCCGGCGGCCTCGTCGAGGACCTCGACCTGGACGAACCCCTGGACCCGGTCCGCTTCCTGCCCCTGCTGCCGATGACCGCGAACGAGGCCGCCTGGAAGCGCGTCCACGGCGCCGCCGCCCTCCAAGAGCGCTGGCTCGCGCGCGGCACCGATCTGCGGGACCCTCTGCGTACGGCCGTCGCACTGGACTGAGCGCCGCGCTCGCGGGTACGGATGACATCCGGACGGGTGAGCGTGCCTTGACGGGGCGCCGGGCGGGGAGGAGCGTGCTTCCTATGAGGGGCGAACCGAGTTGCCCGAAGTGCGGTGGCCGGGTGCGTGCGCCCGGTCTTTTCGCCGACTCCTGGCAGTGCGCCGCGCACGGCGCCGTCCACCCGTTGCAGCCCGTCATCCCGCCCAGCGTCGAGGGACTCGGCGTGGTCGTCCACCGGGCGCGGGTGCCGGTGTGGATGCCGTGGCCCCTGCCGGTGGGGTGGCTGTTCACCGGGATCGTCTCCGCCGGCGACGACCGCAGCGGCGGCCGCGCCACCGCCGTCGCCTGTTCGGGACCCGGGCCGCTGGGCGGCCTCGGGGAGCTGCTGCTGGTCGCGGAGGAACTCGGCGTCGGACTCGGCGCGCGCTTCGCGGGCATCGACGGCCCGGACCCCGGCCCGCACATCGACGTATCGGGCCCGCCGGACGCGAAGGTCGTCGCGGCGGGGCGACCGGCGCCGCTGTGGCACCTCAAGGGGGTCCCCGACGACCGCGCCGTCTTCGCGGGCGAGGCGCGGGGACTGTGGCTGTGGGCCATCGTCTGGCCGGAACAGTCCGGCCTCCTCATGTACGACGAGCTGGTCCTCACCGACCTCCGCGACGCGGGCTCCGAGGTCGAGCTCCTGCCCTGCGGCGCCCTGAGCCCCCGCATCCTGACTCCGTAGCGGCGGCCGGCGGGGGCTTGCCAGTGGGCGCCCGGCAGGGTAAAGGGCACCGGGCCGACACGGTTATCCTGGAGTGTCCCCCCGTCCCCGCGAGCCCTGGAGTTCGGCTGTGCGCATCGATCTGCACGCCCACTCCACCGCCTCCGACGGTACGGACACCCCCGCCGAGCTGGTGCGCAACGCCGCCGCCGCGGGTCTCGACGTGGTCGCGCTGACGGACCACGACACCGTCGGCGGATACGCGGAGGCGATCGCCGCCCTCCCCGCCGGGCTGACCCTGATCACCGGGGCCGAGCTGTCGTGCCGCCTCGGCGGCGTGAACCTGCACATGCTGGCGTACCTCTTCGACCCGCGGGAGCCCGCGCTCTTCCGGGAGCGGGAGCTCGTCCGCGACGACCGCACCCCCCGGGCCCAGGCCATGATCGGCAAGTTGCGGGCGCTCGGCGTGGACATCACCTGGGAGCAGGTGGCGCGGATCGCCGGTGACGGCTCGGTCGGCCGCCCGCACGTCGCCACCGCCCTCGTCGAGCTGGGTGTGGTCCCCACGGTCTCCGACGCGTTCACGCCCGAGTGGCTCGCCGACGGCGGCCGGGCGTACGCGCAGAAACACGAGTTCGACCCCTTCGACGCCATACGCCTGGTCAAGGCGGCCGGCGGGGTCACCGTCCTCGCGCACCCCGGCGCCGCCAAGCGCGGCGCCTGCGTGTCCGAGGCCTCGATGGCCGCGATGGCGGCCGCCGGCCTGGACGGCGTCGAGGTGGACCACATGGACCACGACCCGGACACCCGGGTCCGGCTGCGCGGCCTGGCCGCCGACCTCGGTCTGCTGACGACCGGGTCCAGCGACTACCACGGCAGCCGCAAGACCTGCCGGCTCGGCGACCACACGACCGACCCCGAGATCTACGGCGAGATCACGCGCCGGGCGACCGGCGCCTTCCCCGTGCCCGGCGCCGGCGGAGCCCCCCGCGCGTAAGCGCCGCGTCCCGCGCTGCCCTTCCCCCTTTTCGTCACACCCCTCACCTGCAAGGCATCACTGTGCTCGACTTCGCCGTCTTCGGATCCCTCTTTCTCACGCTTTTCGTGATTATGGACCCCCCGGGAATCACGCCGATCTTCCTCGCGCTGACCTCCGGGCGTCCCGCCAAGGTGCAGCGCCGCATGGCCTGGCAGGCCGTCTGCGTGGCCTTCGGCGTCATCGCCGTCTTCGGGATCTGCGGTCAGCAGATCCTGGACTACCTGCACGTCTCCGTGCCCGCGCTGATGATCGCGGGTGGTCTGCTGCTCCTGCTGATCGCGCTCGACCTGCTCACCGGCAAGACCGACGAACCCCAGCAGACCAAGGACGTGAACGTCGCCCTCGTCCCGCTGGGCATGCCGCTGCTGGCGGGCCCCGGTGCCATCGTGTCCGTCATCCTGGCCGTCCAGAAGGCCGACGGGGTGACCGGGCAGGTTTCGGTGTGGTGCGCCATCATCGCCATGCACGTGGTGCTGTGGCTGACCATGCGCTACTCGCTGGTGATCATCCGGGTCATCAAGGACGGCGGCGTGGTGCTCGTGACCCGGCTCGCGGGCATGATGCTCTCCGCCATCGCCGTCCAGCAGATCATCAACGGCGTGCTCCAGGTCGTCCGCGGCGCCTGACGAAACGCGGGCCGGGCCGCGCGCACGCCCCCGGACACACGAACGCCCCCGCACCGGATCCCGGTGCGGGGGCGTTGCGCGAAGTTCAGGAGGACGCCGGTCCGGCCGGTCGGATCAGAATGCGCTGGCCCACAGAGGCGGCCTGCTGCACGATCCGGTTGACGGAGGCCGCGTCCACGACGGTGCTGTCCACGGCGGATCCGTTGACGTCGTTCAGGCGCAGAATCTCGAAGCGCATGGGCTTCTCCCTTCGTCGGTGTTTCTCCTTGCACAGGGTTAACGAAGTGTAAGCGGCAAACATTCCCTACGCTAACGAAATTTTTTCCCTCGCTAACTACCTCTGTGGGACGGTTCCCCAGAAGGAGGCCAGCGCATCTGCTGTGACCTGCGGGTTCTCGGCGTTGGGGGAGTGTTCGGCATCCTCGACCACCACTCGTGTCGCGCTCAAGCGGACGGCCATGTCGTCCAGCAACGGGACGGGCCAGGCGTAGTCGACCTTTCCGGACAGAACCAGCTTGGGCAGCGGCACCAGGGCCAGCTCCGCCACCCGGTCCGGCTCACCGATCAGCGCCCGGCCGGTCGCGATCAACTGCTCGGGCACGGTCGCCAGCCAGCGCTCCCGCAGGAATTCCGTCATCGCCGGGCCGTCCGGGACCGTGTCGTCCGGGTCCTCGGGGTTCTGGGGGTCCTGGGCCCGCATCGCCGCCCACAGCGCCGGCATGTCGTCCCGCAGCGCCTCCAGGCCGGCGACCAGCAGCTTCGTACGGGCCTGCTGGACCTCGGTGATCGCTCCCGGCCCGCTGCTCATCAAGGTGAGCGAGGTGAACGGCGCGGCGTCGCGCAGGACCGCCGCGCGGGCGATCAGGCCACCGAGGGAGTGGCCGACCAGGTGCAGCGGGCCGCCGCCCAGCGCGGCGGCCTGGGCCAGCACGTCGCGGGCCAGCTCCTCCAGCCCGTACGCCGCCTCGTCGCGCGGGCCGGGGCTCTCGTACTGGCCGCGCCCGTCGACGGCGACGACCCGGTACCCGGCGCCGGCAAGCGGCTCCAGCAGGCCGACGAAGTCCTCCTTGCTGCCCGTGTACCCGGGGACCAGCAGGGCGGTGCCCCGTACGGGCTGCCCGGCCTCGTGCACGGCGAACGCGCCGCGCGCGGTGCTCAGGCGGTACGCGCGGGCGACGGACGGCAGGGTGAGGCGCGAGGGCTTGCTCATGGCCCGAGGCTACCGGCCCGTAGCCCCCGGGTGCGCGAACGGCCCCGGCCCCCTCGTGAAAGGGGGCCGGGGCCGTTCCAGGCGGGTGCCTACGCCTCCGGGGCGCTCTCCGCGACCTTGCGGGCGCGGCTGCGCCGCGGCTTGGCCGGGGCCTCCTCGGCGACGGCCGCCGCGGTGGCGACCTCGGCGGCCGGGGCCGCCTTGCGGGTCCGGGTGCGCTTCGGCTTCGCGGCGGCCTCCTCGGCCGGCGCGGCCGCCTCGACGACCGGCGCGGCCTCGACGACCTTGCGGGGCTGCCGGGTCCGGCGGACCTTCACCGGCGGCTCCACCATCGGAGCCATCTGGAAGTCGGGCTCGTCGGCGGCCGGCGCCACGACCTTACGGACGCGGGGACGGCGCGGGGCGACCGGGGCCTCCTCGGCCACGGCCGGAGCCGGGACGACGACGGCCTCGGCCACGGGCGCCACGGCCTTGCGGGCCCGGCTGCGCCGCGGCGCGGCCGGGGCCTCCTCCGCCGGGGCCGGGATGACGGCGGCTTCGGCGACGACCTCGTCGGCGGACGCCACGGCCTTGCGGGTGCGGGTCCGACGCGCCTTGACCGGGGCCTCGTCGACCACGGCCGGAGCCTCGGTCGCGACGGGAGCCTCGACGACGGCCGGGGCCTCGGCGAACGGCGCCTCGACGACGGCGGCCTCGGCCACCGCGGCGGCGGCCGCCGTGGCGGCCACCCGGGTGCGGCGGCGGCGCGGCCTGCGCGGCTCGTCGACGCCCGGAGCGGCCTCGGCCGCCTCGGGGGCCGGGGTCACCGGCGCGTCCACGGCCTCGGGGCCGAGGTCCGACCCACCGCGGGTACGGCGCCGCTGACGCGGCGTACGGGTGCGGGCGGGCCGCTCCTCGGTCACCACGGGAGCGGCGGCGGCGGGGCCGCGACCGCCACGGCCACCGCGCCCACCGGTCTCGCCGAGGTCTTCGACGTTCTCGGCCTTCAGACCGGCCCGGGTGCGATCGGCGCGGGGCAGGATGCCCTTGGTGCCGGCCGGGATGTTCATCTGCTCGTACAGGTGCGGGGACGTGGAGTACGTCTCGACCGGGTCGTGGAAGTCCAGCTCCAGCGCCTTGTTGATCAGCTGCCAGCGCGGGATGTCGTCCCAGTCGACCAGGGTGACGGCGATGCCCTTCTTGCCCGCGCGGCCGGTGCGGCCCACACGGTGCAGGAAGGTCTTCTCGTCCTCCGGCGTCTGGTAGTTGATGACGTGGGTCACACCCTCGACATCGATGCCGCGGGCGGCGACGTCGGTGCAGACCAGTACGTCGACCTTGCCGTTGCGGAAGGCCCGCAGCGCCTGCTCGCGGGCGCCCTGGCCCAGGTCGCCGTGGACGGCGCCCGAGGCGAAGCCGCGCTTCTCCAGCTGCTCGGCGATGTCGGCCGCCGTGCGCTTGGTGCGGCAGAAGATCATGGCGAGGCCACGGCCCTCGGCCTGCAGGATGCGGGAGACGAGCTCCGGCTTGTCCATGTTGTGCGCACGGAAGACGTGCTGCGTGGTGTTGGCGACGGTCGCGCCCTCACCGTCCTCGGAGACGGCGCGGATGTGCGTCGGCTGCGTCATGTACCGGCGGGCCAGGCCGATGACCGCGCCCGGCATGGTCGCCGAGAACAGCATCGTCTGACGCTTGGGCGGCAGGTAGCTCATGATGCGCTCGACATCGGGCAGGAAGCCCAGGTCGAGCATCTCGTCGGCCTCGTCCAGCACCAGGGCGCGCACGTGCGACAGGTCGAGCTTCTTCTGGCCGGCCAGGTCGAGCAGGCGGCCCGGGGTGCCGACGATGATGTCGACGCCCTTCTTGAGCGCCTCGACCTGCGGCTCGTACGCGCGGCCGCCGTATATGGCGAGGACGCGGACGTTGCGGACCTTGCCCGCGGTGAGGAGGTCGTTGGTGACCTGGGTGCACAGCTCGCGGGTGGGAACCACCACGAGGGCCTGCGGGGCGTCCGTCAGCTGGTCGGGGCGGGCGCGGCCGGCCTCGACGTCGGCGGGAACGGTGACGCGCTCCAGCAGGGGGAGGCCGAAGCCCAGCGTCTTGCCGGTGCCGGTCTTCGCCTGGCCGATGACGTCCGAGCCGGAGAGGGCGACGGGGAGGGTCATCTCCTGGATCGGGAAGGGGGACACGATGCCGACGGCCTCAAGGGCCTCGGCCGTCTCGGGATAGATCCCGAGGTCTCGGAACGTAGTCAGGGTGCTGCCTCTTCTGTGAGACGCGGCGCGAGGCGGCGAGGGGGGTCGTACCGTGCCGTGCTTGCAGTACTGCTACGTACGAAGCTGCGCGGGACCACTAGCCTTCGCTCAAGCGCATCTGCCGCTGAGGGGGCCCCTCGTGCGGAGGCGGTACGCATGGACGTACGCACCACACCGAGGGCGGTCGGGTTGGAGCCGATCGGGCCACCGACCGGGCATCCTCATTCGGATGGCCCGCCGAGTGTTCGGCAGGCGCATTACCACTGTACCTCGGAATCGCGCAGCTGTGTCGGGTGAATTCACCGGGTAGGCGCGTTTACACGGACCGACAGTGTGCAGGTGTGGTGACTTGTGCGGCCTTTCGGGCGGCTATTGTGCGGAGCATGTCGACCGTAGAAAACGCATCTCCCGCCGACGACAGCGCCCCCGCCGAGGTGCACGGAATCGCCGCCCAGGACTGGGCGACGGCTTCGGCGTCGCCCCAGTACCGGGCCGCCGTCGTGGACCTCCTCGGCGCGCTGGCCTACGGTGAGCTCGCCGCGTTCGAGCGGCTCGCGGAGGACGCGAAGCTCGCACCCACTCTCGACGACAAGGCCGAACTCGCGAAGATGGCCTCCGCCGAGTTCCACCACTTCGAGCGGCTGCGCGAGCGGCTCGCGGCCATCGACGTGGAGCCGACGTCAGCGATGGAGCCCTTCGCGAAGGGCGTCGACGACTTCCACCGCCAGACGGCCCCTTCGGACTGGTTGGAGGGCCTGGTCAAGGCGTACGTCGGCGACTCGATCGCCAGCGACTTCTACCGCGAGGTCGCCACCCACCTGGACACCGACACCCGCGCGCTCGTCGTCGGCGTCCTCGACGACACCGGCCACGGCGGCTTCGCGGTGGAGAAGGTCCGCGCCGCGATCGAGGCCGACCCGCGCTGCGGCGGCCGGCTCGCACTGTGGGCCCGCCGGCTGATGGGCGAGGCGCTCTCGCAAGCCCAGCGGGTGGTCGCCGAGCGCGACGCGCTGTCCACGATGCTGGTCGGCGGCGTCGACGGAATGGCGGCCGGCTTCGACCTGGCGGCGGTCGGCGAGATGTTCGCCCGGATCACCAAGGCGCACACCAAGCGGATGGCCGCACTGGGCCTGGCCGCCTGACGGCGGCCCGGGCGCGCAAGAACGGGGGTCCTGCCCGCAGGGCCCCCGTTCGGCTGTTCCGGATCCCCACGTAGCCCCGGCAGCCCCTCGCGGCCCCTCGCGGCCTCAGGGCCCGGTACCGGGCCCTGAGGCCGGCGGCGGCCGCTCAGCCCTGCGACGGGAGCGAAAACGGAGCCCGGCGGCGCTGCCTCCCCGCCTGCGGGGCGGGGCGCAGCAGCAAGGACAGCACGACGGCTGAGACCAGGGCGGCGCCGAGGAAGGTGTAGGCCAGGGTGTTGTGCCCGGGGCCCAGCGCGGTGTGCGTGAGGTAGGCCCCGAAGAGCGCGCCCGCCGCGCCACTGACCAGGACGGTTCCGGGAGACGGCAGCCGGGGGGCGAGCACCCGGACGGCCGCGCCGGCCAGGGCGAGACCCAGTAGACCGGATCCGAGCGCCTCCATCAGCAGCATCTGGTCACTCCCATGCGTCGGGGCAAGCGGTCACTGCGGTCCTACCCGAAGCGGAACAATGGGAAACGGCCCGGCGGAGTCAACCACCGGGCCGTTCCTCTCAGTTCTCGGTGCCTCAGAGCGCGGCTCCGAAGCCGACCTTGCGCACGCTCGGCTCGCCCAGGTCGACGTACGACAGGCGGTCCGACGGCACCAGGACCTTGCGGCCCTTGATGTCGGTGAGGCTGAGCAGCGGCGCCGTGCCCGACAGCGCGGCGGAGACGATGCTCTCCAGCTCCTCGGCGCTCAGGTCGCTCTCCAGCACGATCTCCCGGGGTGCGTGCTGCACGCCGATCTTGACCTCCACGGCCTTGTCCCTCCGACGGTCCGGTTCGCGCGATCAGCCGCGCCGTACCCGGTCCACATTAGCCCGGTGAGGGGACACGATCGGCTCGCGGCGGACACGCTCGCAGCGAACAGGCGCCGGTCAGACGTCCGTACCGTGCAGCGGGAAGCCGGCGATGCCGCGCCAGGCCAGCGACGTCAGCAGGTCCACGGCGGTGTCCCGGGCGACCGGGCTCGCGCTGGACAGCCAGTAGCGGGCCACCACCTGGGAGACCCCGCCCAGGCCCACGGCCAGGAGCATCGACTCGTCCTTCGACAGGCCGGTGTCCTCGGCGATGACGTCGGAGATCGCCTCGGCGCACTGGAGCGAGACCCGGTCGACGCGCTCGCGCACCGCCGGCTCGTTCGTCAGGTCCGACTCGAAGACCAGGCGGAAGGCGCCGCCCTCGTCCTGGACGTACGCGAAGTAGGCGTCCATCGTCGCGGCCACGCGCAGCTTGTTGTCGGTGGTCGACTCCAGCGCCGTGCGCACGGCGACCAGCAGGGACTCGCAGTGCTGGTCCAGCAGCGCCAGGTAGAGGTCGAGCTTGCCGGGGAAGTGCTGGTAGAGCACCGGCTTGCTGACTCCGGCGCGCTCCGCGATGTCGTCCATCGCGGCGGCGTGGTAACCCTGTGCGACGAAGACCTCCTGGGCCGCGCCCAGGAGCTGGTTGCGCCGGGCGCGACGCGGCAGTCGCGTGCCCCGCGGACGCGCTGCCTCGGTCTGCTCGATGGCTGTCACGCCGCCTCCCACTTTCTTTCAGTACACAGTGCGCTCTGCGCCGCGCCGCCATCGTACTTTTCGGTAACCCGATCTGGTGGGTTCAAGCCGAGTTTTCTCGCGGTACGGACCGGCCGGACACGCTGGTCAGCGGCGGGCGCGGGCCGTGGGCGGGCCGCCGGGGGCCGGTCAGCGGTAGTCCTCCTCGTCGAGCGGGACGACGCGGGCCTGCTCGGCGGCGTCCGCCTCGGGTGCCTCGCCCGGCTCCAGGCCGGACAGGGGGTCGTCCTCCTGCGGCTGGAGTTCGGTCCGTTGCTCCGCGGCGTCGGCCTCGGGCGCCTCGGGGTCGGTGATGTCCGGAACGCTTTCCCGGAAGGTGTCCGGTTCCGCGGGGTCGGCTGTCATCGCGCTCCCCTCGCCTTCGCTCGTACCTCATCTACGAGCCTAGGAGGATCGGCGATGCGCCGCCAGGTGGTCCTGTGACCGCCAACACAAGGGAAGTCCGGGGGGTGGGCGTGATCCTCTCGTAACATTGCCGCATGTCTTCGACCGAGCTGCCGGGTGTGCGGTCCACCGTCGAGCCGAACCCCCAGGTGGGGGCGGTACGAGTGGCCGAGGGGGAGCAGCTGCGCACCGTCACGCTGCCAGGCCTGGAGCTGAACGTACGTTTCCGGCCACCCGTACGGGAGGGTCTGCCGCCCGTGCTGTTCGTGCACGGACTCGGCGGTTCCTCCCAGAACTGGTCGGCGCTCATGGAGCAGCTGGCCGACAGCGTCGACGCCGAGGCCGTGGACCTCCCCGGCTTCGGCTGGTCGCCACCCCCCGCCGACCGGGACTACTCGCTGAGCGCGCTCGCCCGCGCCGTCATCCGCCACCTCGACGCCGCCGGGCGCGGTCCCGTCCACCTGTTCGGGAACTCCCTCGGCGGCGCGGTCTGCACCCGGATCGCGGCCGTCCGGCCCGACCTGGTGCGCACGTTGACGCTGGTGTCGCCGGCGCTGCCGGAACTGCGCGTGCAGCGGTCGGCCGTCCCCACCGCCCTGCTGGCGCTGCCCGGCATGGCCGCGCTGTGCACGCGCCTGAGCCGCGGATTGACCGCCGAGCAGCGCACCCGGGGGGTGACGGCGCTCTGTTACGGGGACCCCGCACGGGTGACGCCGGAGGGCTTCGGCTGGGCCGTCGAGGAGATGGAGCGGCGGATGGCGCTGCCGTACTTCTGGGACGCGTTGGCCCGCTCGTCGCGGGGGATCGTCGACGCCTACACCCTCGGCGGGCAGCACGGATTGTGGCGTCAGGCCCAGCGGGTGCTCGCACCGACCCTGTTGGTCTACGGTGGCCGGGACCAATTGGTCTCGTACCGTATGGCGCGCAAGGCCGCCGCCGCCTTCCGGGGTTCGCGGTTGCTGTGTCTGCCCGAGGCCGGGCACGTGGCGATGATGGAGTACCCGGACGTGGTCGCCACCGCGTTCCGGGAGCTGCTGCACGACACCGATCGAGATACCGAAGACGGCAAGGGCTGAGGACCGTGGGACGACATAGTCGCAAGGCCGCCGCACCCGCCGGACCCGCTCCGGCGGACGGCCCGCCGCGGCCGGAGCCCGCGCCGTACGAGGATCCCTGGGGATCCTTCCCCGGCGACCTGTACGAACCGGCGCCCCACGAGGCGTCCGCGGCCCCCGCGTTCGCGGCGGGGCCCGCCGCCCCCCACGAGGACGCGCGCGGCCCGCTCCGGACGCCGGAGCCCACCGTCATCCACCAGGGGTACGTACCGCCGGCCCGCTCCGGCCCCGCCGCGCGGCCCGGCGGCCGGCCCGAGCAGCACGAACCGGGCGGCGCCTGGGGCGCGAACCCGCTGACGGAGACCGGGGCCCAGGCCGTTCACGGGGACCGGCGGGGCGTCCCCCGAACGTCCGCGTACGCCTCTGCGTCGGCGCGCTCGGCCGCGCCGCCCGCCCCCGCTCCGCCCGTCGCCGACCCGTTCCCGGCCGACCGCTTCGGCACCGGTTCCCGCCCCTCCGGCCCCTTCGCCGACGACCCCTTCGTGACCGGCCGGCCCGCCGCCGACGACCCGTCGGCGGCGCCGCTGGTGCCCGGGCCGCGGGAGTCCGAGCCGGTCGGCCCCGACGAGCGCACCGGTTCCGGGCGCGGCGCGAAGTTCCGTACGTACACCGGGATGGCCGCCGCCGCCGTCACCACCGTGCTGGCCGTCGTCGTCGCGGGTCAGGTGGCGCTCGACGGGGACTCCGGCGCCGGGACGGCGGTCGCCGGCGGTGACGGCGGCGAACGGGCCATGAGCGGCCGTACGGACCGCTCCGAGGGCCGCCCGACCCCCGACTCCCCGCCGGTCGTGGCCGCGCCCGCGCAGCCGTTGACGTACGAACAACAGATGGCCCTGCGACTGCCCATCGACGCCCAACTGAAGGGCCCCGGCACCTTCGACACCGTGCCCGGCGTGGAGAAGGCGCCCGGCAAGGGCACGGTGGTGCGCTACCGGGTCGACGTCGAGCAGGGGCTCGGCATGGACCAGAAGCTCTTCGCGGAAGCCGTGCAGCGCACCCTCAACGACCCGCGCAGCTGGGCGCACGGCGGGCAGATGACCTTCGAGCGGGTCCCGGCCGGCGAGGTGCTGTTCGTGATCACCCTGGCCAGTCCCGGGACGACCGGCGTGTGGTGCGCCAAGTCCTCGCTGGACACCACCGTCGACAACGTCTCCTGCGACTCCGCCTCCACCGAACGCGTGATGATCAACGCGTTCCGCTGGGCTCAGGGCTCGACGACCTTCGGGCCGGACCAGATGGTGGCCTACCGCCAGATGCTCATCAACCACGAGGTCGGACACCGACTCGGACACGGGCACGTCAACTGCCAGACGCCGGGTGCGCTCGCGCCGATCATGCAGCAGCAGACGAAATCCCTCAACATCAACAATATTCAATGCAAGCCCAATCCCTGGGTATATCCCGGGAGTTGACGCAAAGGCGCGGAGCGGGCAATAGCCGTTTCGTTGACAACGCGTCCGCTCATCGGTCATTGTTCTCCGCATGTCGCACCGCCACACCCTCTTCGCGAGCGCCGCCATCGAGCTGGCGCTCCTCGGTGTGGCCGCGCACAGCGTGGCCGACATCTCCTGTCGCTGACGCCTGCCTGAGCGCGCGACTTCCTCACCGACTGCCTCGCCGCGCCCGGGCCCTTCCTGCCCGCGGGCGCGGCTGCCCTGTTCTTGACGGTCCCTTCCGTTCGCCGACCGGCGACAGCTGCCCCTCGCGCGGCCTTTTCCGCATCCCGCTCCGTGCCGAGAGGTCCCATTTCCCATGCATTCCGTCGGTCCAGCCCGTCAGTCCCACCGAGCGCGCCGCGTCGCCGCGGTCGCCGTCAGCCTCGTACTGGCCGGGGGAGCCGCGGCGTGCGGACCCGAGGACGCCACCGGCAAGGCCGCCGCCGAGGGCAAGCCGGGCACCGCCGGGGCCGCCCCGCAGAAGGGCGGCACCCTGACCGTCCTCAACAACGAGCCGCAGAGCGACTTCGACCCCGCCCGGCTCTACACCTCGGGCGGCGGAAACGTTCCCTCGCTGGTCTTCCGCACCCTGACCACCCGCAACCGCGAGGACGGACCGGCCGGCGCGAAGGTCGTCCCCGACCTCGCCACCGACCTCGGCAAGCCCAACGCCGACGCCACCGAGTGGACGTACACCCTCAAGGACGGGCTGAAGTACGAGGACGGCTCCCCGATCACCACCGCCGACATCAAGTACGGCATCGAACGGTCCTTCGCCGCCGAACTCTCTGGTGGCGCGCCCTACTTGAGGGACTGGCTGGTCGGCGGGGAGAGCTACGAGGGTCCCTACAAGGACGGCGGGAAGGGCCTCGACTCCATCGTCGTGCCGGACGCGAGGACGATCGTCTTCAAACTCCGCAAGCCCGAGGGCGAGTTCCCCTTCCTCGCCACCCAGACCCAGTTCGCCCCCGTGCCCAAGTCCAAGGACGCCGGAGTCAAGTACGAGGAACACCCGGTCTCCTCCGGCCCGTACAAGGTCGTCAAGAACGACGGCGACGGCGAACACCTCACCCTGGAGCGCAACGAGCACTGGGACGAGAAGACCGACGAGGAGCGCAAGGCCTACCCGGACAGGATCGACGTCCGCTCCGGACTCGACGCCGCCGTCATCAACCAGCGCCTGACCACCAGTTCCGGTCCCGACGCGGCCGCCGTCACCACTGATACCAACCTCGGTCCCGCGGAACTCGCCCAGATCGGTGGCAACGAGGAACTGGCCTCCCGCGTCGGTACCGGCCACTTCGGCTACATCAACTACCTGGCCTTCAACCCGAAGGTCGCCCCCTTCGACAACCCGAAGGTCCGCCAGGCCATCTCGTACGCGATCAACCGCACCAGCGTCATCAACGCGGCCGGCGGCTCCGCCCTCGCCGAGCCCGCCACCACCTTCCTGCCCGAACGCGAGGCCTTCGGCTTCACCGCCTACGACCACTTCCCGGCGGGAAAGACCGGCAACCCGGAGAAGGCCAAGCAGCTCCTCAGGGAAGCCGGCCACCCCGACGGCCTCACCATCACCCTGACCCACTCCACCGCGCAGAACCGGCAGACCAGCCCCGAGGTCGCCACCGCCGTCCAGCAGGCCCTCGCCGCCGCCGGCATCACCGTCAAGCTGGAGGGCCTGGAGAACAACGCCTTCAACGAGAAGCGCTGGGACGTCAAGAACACGCCCGGCTTCTTCCTCTCCCGCTGGGGCGCCGACTGGCCCTCCGGCGCCCCCTTCCTCGCCCCGATCTTCGACGGCCGGCAGATCGTCACCAACGGCTCCAACTACAACCACGCGCAACTCGACGACCCGGCCGTGAACACCGAGATCGACGAGATCGCCAAGCTCACCGACCTCGCCGCCGCGGGCAAGCGCTGGGGCGCCCTCGACAAGAAGATCGGCGAGCAGGCCCTCGACGTTCCGCTCTTCCACCCGGTGTACAAGCGCCTCGTCGGCAAGGACGTCAAGAACGTCGTCATCAGCGACTGGACCGGCGTCCTCGACATCTCGCAGGTCTCCGTCAAGTGAGCGTCCTGATCGACAAGCCGGTCTCCGCCGCCGGGGCCGTCCCCCCGGCGGCGGGCGCCGCGCGCCAGGTCCTGCGCCGGGTGCTGCGCCGCCCCTCGGCGATCGCCGCCGCCACGACCCTGGCCCTGCTCGTCCTGCTCGCCCTCACCGCACCGCTGTTCGCCCAGCTCACCGGCCAGGACCCGAACGCCTACCATGACGACCTCGTCGACTCCGCGCGCGGCGGCGTCCCCCTCGGCTCCTTCGGCGGCGTCTCCGCCGACCACTGGCTCGGCGTCGAACCGGGCACCGGCCGCGACCTCTTCACCCGCCTCCTGTACGGAGCGCGGGTCTCGCTGCTCGTCGCCCTCGGGGCCACCGCCGTACAGATCGCCGTCGGCGTGGCCGTCGGACTCGCCGCGGCCCTCGGCAACCGCTTCGTCGGACAGTTCATCGGCCGGTTCACCGACGTGATGATCGCGCTGCCCATGCTGGTCATCGGCATCGCCCTCACCGCCGTCGTCCCGTCCGACTTCCCCCGCGAACTGCTGCTGATCCTGCTCATCGGACTGTTCGACTGGGGCGGCACCGCCCGCATGGTGCGCGCCCAGACGCTCGCCCTGACCGGCCTCGACTTCGTCCAGTCCGCCCGGCTCTCCGGGAACGGCACGCTGCGGATCGCCCGCCGCGAACTGCTGCCCGCGCTGGCCGCGCCCGTCATCACCCTCGCCGCGATCAAGGTCCCCACCGCCATGGTGGCCGAGGCCTCGCTGTCCTTCCTCGGCGTCGGGGTCAAACCGCCGACCCCCTCGTGGGGGCAGATGCTCTCCGGCGCGCAGACCTGGTTCCGCGCCGATCCCGCCTACGTCCTGCTCCCCGCCGGGCTGCTCTTCGCCACCGTGCTGGCCTTCACCGTCCTCGGCGACGCCGTCCGCACGGCCCTCGACCCGCGCGAGGGCTCGCGCCTGCGGGTCGGCACCAGGAAGGAACGCACGGCGTGACCTCCTTCGCGCTCAAACGGACCGGCGGCGCCCTGCTCGTCATGCTCGCCCTGTCCGTCGTCATCTACGCCCTCTTCTACGTCGCCCCCGGCGATCCCGCCCGCCTCGCCTGCGGCGAGCGCTGCAACCCGCAACAGATCGCCCAGGTCCGCGAACAACTCGGCCTGAACGACTCCGTGACCGTGCAGTACCTGCGCTTCGTCCAAGGGATCCTGGTCGGTCGGGACTACTCCGGCGGCGCCGGACTGCTGCTGCACTGCGACGCGCCCTGCCTCGGCTTCTCCTACCAGAACGACCGACAGGTCACCGAGCTGCTCCTGGAACGGCTGCCCGCGACCTTCTCGCTCGCCGTCGGCGCGCTCGTCGTCTGGCTCGTCGTCGGCGTCGGCACCGGACTGCTCTCCGCGCTGCGCCGCGGCGGCCTCACCGAGCGGGCCCTGACCGTCCTGACCCTCGCCGGAACGGGCACGCCCGTCTTCATCCTCGGCCTGCTGCTGCTCATGACGGTCTGCGCCCACCTCCAGTGGCTGCCCTTCCCGACGTACGTCCCGCTGAGCGAGGACCCCGAGCAATGGGCCTGGAACCTGCTGCTGCCCTGGCTCACCCTCGGCCTGTTCGAAAGCGCCAAGTACGCCCGACTGAGCCGCAGTTCGACGCTGGAGACGCTCGCGGAGGACCACATCCGCACCTTCCGCGCCTACGGCGTCGGCGAGCGCGCCCTCATCACCCGGCACGCCGTGCGCGGCGCCGTCGCCCCCGTGATCGCGCTCAGCGCCGTGGACTTCGGCACCATGATCGGCGGCGCGGTCCTCACCGAGTCCCTCTTCGGCATCCCCGGCCTCGGCAAGACCCTGATCGACGGCGTGCGCGTCGTCGACCTGCCCGTGGTCGTGGGCGTCGTCCTCACCATCGGAGCGGCGGTCGTCATCGCCGGCGCCGTCGCCGACCTGCTCCATGCCGTCGCCGACCGAAGGGTGGCCCTCGCATGACGGAACTCCTGGTGGAGGTCGACGACCTCGTCGTCGACTTCCCGATCGGCGGGCCCGGCCGGCGCCTACGGGCCGTCGACGGCGTCTCGTTCACCCTGGAACACGGCCGCGCGCTGGCCATCGTCGGCGAGTCCGGCAGCGGCAAGTCCACCGTCGCCGCCGCGCTGTTGGGGCTGCACCGCGGTACGGGCGCCCGCCTCGGCGGCACCGTCCGCGTCGCCGGCACCGACGTGGACGCGGCCTCCGCCGCCGACCTGCGCCGGCTGCGCGGCTCGACCGCCGCGATGGTCTTCCAGGACCCGCTGAGCGCGCTGGACCCGTACCAGGCCGTGGGCGACCAGATCGCCGAGGTGTACCGGGTCCACGCGGGCGGCACCCGCCGGGCCGCCCGGGCCCGGGCCGTCCAGGTCCTGGACCGGGTCGGCATCGCCGACGCCGTACGACGCTCCCGGTCCCGACCCCACGAGTTCAGCGGCGGCATGCGTCAGCGCGCCCTCATCGCGATGGCCCTGGCCTGCGAACCGCGCCTGCTGATCGCCGACGAACCGACCACCGCCCTCGACGTCACCGTCCAGGCGCAGATCCTCGACCTGCTGCACGGACTGCGCGAGGAACGCGGCCTCGGCCTGCTGCTCGTCACCCACGACGTGGGCGTGGCCGCGGAGAGCGTCGACGACCTGCTCGTCATGCGGGACGGCGCCGCCGTCGAACGGGGACCCGTCGCCGAGGTCCTCACCGCGCCGCGAGCCGCGTACACCCGGACCCTGCTGGCCGCCGTGCCCCGGCTCGACACCCCTCGCCCGCCCCGACTGCGGGCCGCCCCCGCCGAGTCCGCGCCCGCCGTCGAGGCCCTCGACCTGCGCCGCGAGTTCGGCCGGGGCGGGCGCCGGACCACCGCCGTCGCAGGCGTGTCCCTCGCCGTACGGGAAGGCGAGACGCTGGGCATCGTCGGGGAGAGCGGCAGCGGCAAGAGCACCCTCGGCCGGATGCTCGTCGGCCTGCTGGCGCCCACCTCCGGGCAGGTCCGCCGCGCGGGCGCCGAGGTCAAGGGCATCTCCGCCGGGGCCCAGATGGTCTTCCAGGACCCGGTGTCCTCCCTCAACCCGCGCCGCTCCGTCGGGGAGTCCATCGCCGACCCGCTGCGCGCCGCCGGGGAACGCGACGAGGACGCCATCCGCTCCCGGGTCGGGGAACTCCTCGTCCGCGTCGGACTGGAGGCCGGGCACCACGACCGCTACCCGCACGAGTTCAGCGGCGGCCAGCGCCAGCGCGTCGGCATCGCCCGCGCGCTCGCCCCCCGGCCCCGCCTCATCGTCTGCGACGAACCGGTCTCCGCCCTCGACGTCACCACCCAGGCCCAGGTCACGGCCCTGCTCGCGGAACTCCAGCGGGAGCTCGGCATCGCGCTGGTCTTCATCGCGCACGACCTCGCGGTGGTCCGACAGGTCAGCGACCGGGTCGCCGTCATGCGCGGCGGACTGATCGTCGAGGAGGGCCCCGTCGACCGGGTCTACGACCGGCCCGAGCACCCGTACACCCGCCGGCTGCTCGACGCCGTACCGGCCCTCGACCCCGCGCTGGCCGCCGACCGGCGCTCCGCGCGACAGGAGGCCATCGCGTAGTCGTGGGGGGCGCTCCCGGGAAGTCGGGGCGCGTTCGGGGGAGTGCGCGGGCAGCCGTTGAGACACCCTTTCCTAGCGTGCTCGAACGCGAACCGTACGGGAAAGTTACGACTCTTCACCCCTTCCGGTGGCGCGACGGACAACCGTCCGTCGCGCCTTCGGCATATCCGCTTGAGTTCTTCCGCGGCGGGTCGCCGGGCCAACGGCGACCCCCTGAAAGGGAGATCGGGGGTACCACCCGTGCGGATCGCACTGCTCACGGAAGGCGGATATCCGTATGCGGCCGGAGAGGCGAGGCTGTGGTGCGACCGGCTCGTGCGCGGGCTCCCGCAGCACGAGTTCGAGCTCTACGCGCTGAGCCGCAGCGCCGGTCAGGAGAGCGCGGGCCGCGTCCCGCTCCCCGACCACGTCACCCGCGTACGGACCGCCCCGCTGTGGGCCCCCGCCGACGACGGGCGCACCCACTCCCGCCGCGAGCGCCGCCGCTTCACCGAAGCCTTCGGGGACCTGGTCCGGGGCGTCTGCGCCGGCCAGGGCGACCCCTTCGCCGCCGGCCTCTACGGCCTCGCCGAACTCGCCCGCGAACAGGGCGGGATGTACGCCGCCCTGCGCTCCGAGACGGCCGTGCGCACGGTCGAGTCCGCCTGCCGGGCCGCGGGCGCGGGCCGCGCCGTGCGCACGGCGCAGGTACCGGACCTGCTGGAGTTCGTCGACGAACTGGAACGGGCGCTGCGCCCGCTGTCCCTGGACTGGTACGAGGACGGCGCCGACGGCCTCGGCGCGGTCGACGTCTGCCACGCCGCCGCCGGTGGGATCGCCGCGCTCCCCGGACTCCTGGCCAAACGCTTCTTCGGGGTCCCGCTGCTGGTCACCGAGTACGGGGTGCAACTGCGCTCCCACTACCTGGCCGACACCGACGACACCCGGCCCGCGCTGCGCGCCCTGCTCGCCGCCTTCCAGACCCGCCTCGCCGGCGAGATCTACGCCCGGGCCGACCTGCTGACCCCCGGCAACGCCCACGCCCGCCGTTGGCAGGAGCGCTGCGGCGCCCCCCGCGACCGGCTGCGGACCGTCTACCCGGGAATGGAGGCGGACCGATTCGCCGCCGTCGGGGAGGAGCCGGACCGCGGCGACCCCGACACCCTGGTGTGGGTCGGCAGGATCGACCCGGCCAAGGACCTGATCGCCCTGCTGCACGCCTTCGCCGAGGTCCGCAGGGCCGCCCCGCGCGCCCGGCTGCGGATCCTCGCCACGGCCGTCGCGCCCGGCGCCACCGCCGTGAACTACCTCGCCGACTGCCGCTCGTTGGCCGCGCAGCTCTTCCCCTACGAGGCCGCCGACGCCCGCACGGTGGGGGAGAGCCCGGTCACCTTCGAGGAGGTCGGCGGCCCCGAGGTGCCCTCGCCGGCCGACGCGTACGGAGCGGGGCGGATCGTGGTGCTGTCCTCGGTGATCGAGGGCTTCCCCCTCACCCTCGCCGAAGCCATGTTCTGCGGCCGGGCCACCGTCTCCACCGACGTCGGCGCCGTCCGCGAGGTCATCGGCGGCACCGGGCTCGTCGTCCCGCCCCGCAACCCCCGCGCCCTCGCCGACGCCTGCCTCGCCCTGCTCGGGGAACCCGAACGGGCCCAGCGGCTCGGCGCGGCCGCCCGGGCCCGGGCCCTCGAACTGTTCACCGTCGAGCAGAACGTCGGTGCCTTCCAGGAGATCTACCTGCGGCTGCTGGCCCGCGGCTCCGCCCGGCCCGACGGGGAGATCCCGTTCGAGCAGCCCGCCGAAGCCCGGGTCCCGGGCCACTGGACCACCCCCACCTGGGCGACCCCCGGCCCCACCGGCGGCGCCTCCGGGATCACGGAGGCCACCGCGTGACCACCCTCGACCACGGCCCCCTCGCGGGCGACGCGCACGGCCCCGGCGGGCCGGCGGCCGTACCCGTCGCCCCGGTCGGGCCGGTCGTCTCCGTCGCGTCGGCCGTACCGGTCGCCTCGGCCGGGCCGGCTCCCGCCGATCCCGGGCCCGGGATCGGCCCCGGCCCGGGTGCGGGTTCCGACGGGACCGCCCCGCAGGCCCCCCGGCGGCGGACCGCCGGCGGGGACCCCGTCAAGTCGCTGCTGTACCGGCACCGGGAGCTCTGCGAGCGGGCCGTCGACCCGCTGGAGATCGCCGCCGGACTCGAAGCGCACGGCATCACCGACCGCACCGCCGCCCGGTTCCGGCACCGCGACGTCTTCTCCCTCGCGGAGGAGCTGTACGCCCGTGCCCCCCGGGACGAGGCCGCCCGCCCCGTTCCCGCCGCCCCGGCGCCGGCCGGCCGGGCGGCGAGCGGGCCGGCACTGCGCCGCGTCGGGTACTCCCTGCTGCCCGGCGCCCTCGCGCTCGGTGCGGCCGCCACCGGGACGCCGTGGGCAGGCCCCCTCGCGGTGCTCGTCACCGCCGGGGCCCTGGTGTGGCCCGGGCGGGTCGCCGGGGGCAGGTTCCCCCGGCTCGCCCACCTGCTCGGCGCCGCCGCCGTCGGCTGGGCCGTGCACCGACACGGACCAGCCCTCGGCGCCGCCCTCGCCCTGGCCGTCGCCCCGGGGCACCTCGCCGCGGTCCTGTTCGCCGCCGGGGCCCGGCGCCGGCTCGCCGCCAGCCGGGCCCTGGAGGACTTCGCCGACGGGGCGCGGCCCCTGCTCGCCGGGACCCTCCTGCTGTTCACCGCGGCCGCCACGGGGGCGGCCGCGGTGACCGGAGCCGCCCTCGCCACGGCGGTGCCGCTCGCGGTGCTGCTGTTCCTGGCCCGCCTGCTGCTCGGCCACGGCAGCCGCGGCGCTCCGCCGGCCGTGGCCCTGGCCCTGGCCCTGGTCCCGGTCCCGGCGGTGGTGACGGCCGCCGCCGCGGGACTCCTCGTCCACGCCTTCCTCGCGCTGTCCCGGGCCTCGGCCCACGCGCGTCCCTGAGCTTCGGAGCCGACGCCGGAGCGCCGTACCCCCTACCGAACCCCACCACCAAGGAGCAACAGGATGACCGGCCAGCCAAACAACCAAGGGGCGGCGCGATGAGGGTGCTGCTGATCGGAGCCAACGGGTACCTCGGCCGCTACGTCGCGGACCGGTTGCTCGCCGACCCCGCCGTCCAGCTCACCGCGCTCGGCCGCGGGGACGACGCCGACGTCCGCTTCGACCTCGCCACGGGCAGCCCCGGCGCGCTCACCCGCTTCCTCGACGCCGTCCACCCGGGCGTCGTCATCAACTGCGCGGGCGCCACCCGCGGCGGCGCCCGGGAACTGACCCGGCACAACACCGTCGCCGTCGCCACCATCTGCGAGTCGCTGCGCCGCAGCGGCTGCGGGGCCCGGCTCGTCCAGCTCGGCTGCGCCGCCGAGTACGGGCCCAGCCAGCCCGGTTCGTCCACGGCCGAGGACGCCGTGCCGAGACCCGGGGGGCCGTACGGCGTCAGCAAGTTGGCCGCCACCGAGCTCGTCCTCGGGTCGGGGTTGGACGCCGTCGTCCTGCGGATCTTCTCGCCCGTCGGTCCCGGCACCCCCGCCGGCTCCCCGCTCGGCCGGCTCGCCGAGGCCATGCGGCGGGCCATGCAGTCCGGGGACGGCGAACTCAAGCTGAGCGGCCTCGGCGTGCAGCGCGACTTCGTCGACGTACGGGACGTCGCGCGGGCCGTGCACGCCGCCTCGCTGTCCGCCGCCCAGGGCGTCGTCAACATCGGCACCGGCCGCGCCGTCCGGCTGCGCGACGCCGCCGCCGTCCTCGCCCGGGTCGCCGGGTACGGAGGAGCCCTGCACGAACTGGACCTGCCCCAGCACGGGCACCCCGGCCGGCCGCCGGGCCTCGCCGCCATCGGCTCGCCGCGCTCCGAGGCCACCCCCGAGCAGATCGCCGGGACCGCACCGCAGCCCTATCCGTACCCGGACGGCTGCGGCCCCTGGCAGCAGGCCGACGTACGCACCGCCCGCGACCGGCTCGGCTGGCGGCCGCGGATCAACCTGGAGGAATCCCTGGCGGACATCTGGATGGAGGCGGCGTGCCGCATCTGACCACGCCGCCCGGAAGCCCGGCGGCCGCCGCGACCGAGGCCGGCCGCCTCGGTCTCGGCGCCCCCGGCTACGCCCACCCCCTGCTCGCCCCCGTGGAGTGGGCCGAACTGACCCGGCCCGGCACCCCCCTGCACTGGGCGGTCCTCAACGTCACGGAGGGCCCGGGCGGCCGCCCGGACCCGCACTGCGGCGACGCGGCCGCGAAGCTTCGCACGCCCGGCGCCGGCGGTCCCCGGCTGCTCGGCCATCTCGCCATGCGGGACGGAACGCGGCCCCTCGCGGAGCTGGTCGCCGACGCGCACCGGTTCCGCGACTGGTACGGGGTCGGCGGCTTCTACCTCGCCGACGCGCCCGCCGACCGGTCGGAACTGGCCTTCGTCCGCCGGGTCGTGCACGCGCTGCGCGGGCTCGGCGAGCAGCTGCTGATCGTCCTCGGGCACGGCACGCATCCGTACGCGGGCTACGCGGAGGCCGCCGACCAGCTGGTCACCTTCTCCGGGGCCTGGGCCGACTACCGGTGGTCGCAGGTGGCGGAGTGGACGGCCGAGCACCCGCCGGAGCGGTTCTGCCACCTCGTCCACGGGGTGCCCCGCACCCACCTGGAGGAGGCCGTCCGGATCGCCCGCTGGCAGGGCGCCGGCACGGTGTGGCTCACCGACCGGCGGGGCGCCGGGGACCGGGACCCGTGGGCCTCGATGCCCGGGTACTGGGACGAAATCGTCTCGCGGATCGGGACGAGTGTCTCGGAATGAAGTGGAGCGTGGCAGTGTTACGGGACATAACTAGCCTTTGATGCTCCCCGTGACCGCGGGGATGACCCGCCTGGAGCCCCCGTGTCGCTGCCACCCCTGGTAGAGCCAGCTGCTGAGCTCACCGTTGACGAGGTCCGTCGGTACTCCCGTCACCTGATCATTCCCGATGTCGGGATGGACGGGCAGAAGCGCCTGAAGAACGCCAAGGTGCTCGCGGTGGGCGCCGGCGGTCTCGGCTCGCCCGCCCTCATGTACCTGGCCGCGGCCGGCGTCGGCACGCTGGGCATCGTGGAGTTCGACGAGGTCGACGAGTCGAACCTGCAGCGCCAGATCATCCACAGCCAGGCGGACATCGGCCGTTCCAAGGCCGCGTCGGCGCGCGACAGCGTGCTGGGCATCAACCCGTACGTCAACGTGGTCCTTCACGAAGAGCGGCTCGAAGCCGAGAACGTGATGGAGATCTTCAGCCAGTACGACCTCATCGTCGACGGCACGGACAACTTCGCCACCCGTTACCTGGTCAACGACGCCTGCGTGCTGCTGAACAAGCCGTACGTGTGGGGTTCGATCTACCGCTTCGACGGTCAGGCCTCGGTCTTCTGGTCCGAGCACGGGCCGTGCTACCGCTGCCTGTACCCGGAGCCGCCGCCGCCGGGCATGGTCCCGAGCTGCGCCGAGGGCGGCGTGCTGGGCGTGCTCTGCGCGTCCATCGGGTCCATCCAGGTCACCGAGGCCATCAAGGTCCTCACGGGCGTGGGCGAGCCGCTGGTCGGCCGCCTGATGATCTACGACGCCCTGGAGATGCAGTACCGCCAGGTCAAGGTCCGCAAGGACCCCGACTGCGCGGTGTGCGGTCCGAACGCGACCGTCAAGGAGCTCATCGACTACGAGGCCTTCTGCGGCGTCGTGTCGGAGGAGGCCCAGGAGGCCGCCGCGGGTTCGACGATCACTCCCAAGCAGCTCAAGGAGTGGATCGACAACGACGAGCCGATCGAGATCATCGACGTCCGTGAGATCAACGAGTACGAGATCGTCTCGATCCCCGGCGCGAAGCTGATCCCCAAGGGCGAGTTCCTGATGGGCACGGCCCTCCAGGACCTGCCCCAGGACAAGCGCATCGTCCTGCACTGCAAGACGGGTGTCCGCAGTGCGGAGGTCCTCGCCGTCCTGAAGTCCGCGGGCTTCGCGGACGCGGTGCACGTCGGTGGCGGCGTCATCGGCTGGGTCCACCAGATCGAGCCGGAGAAGCCGATCTACTAGGGCGACCCCCCCGGTCCCCCGAACGCCCCGACGGGGTCGTACCGCGTCCGCGCGGTACGGCCCCGTTCGGGTTCCCGGGAGGCGGCGGGGTCACCGGCTCAGGTGCTCTCCGAGGCCTGCGGTCCGTCCGGGGTCTTCGTGGCGTCCGGGGCCGCCGTGCAGACCGAGTTGGCGGTCGGTACCTTCCCGTCCAACAGGTAGCCGTTCACCGCCTTCTGCACGCAGGGGTCGCCGCTGTTGTACGCGCCGTGCCCCTCGCCCTTGTACGTCAGCTCCACGCCCACGCCCGCACCGAGGCGCTCCACCATCTTGCGGGCGCCCTCGTACGGGGTCGCCGGGTCGCCGGTGTTGCCGATCACCAGGATCGGGGCGGAGCCGGGGGCGGAGACGTCCGGGGTGTCCCAGGCGCCCGCCACGGGCCAGTCGGTGCAGCTCAGCATGGCCCAGCCGAGGAAGTCCCCGAAGACGGGCGAGGCCGCGCGGAACTCGGGGAGCTTGGCCCTGGTCTGCTCCAGGGTGTGGCGCTCCTTGGAGTCGGCGCAGTTGATGGCCGTGTTGGCGGCCATGATGTTGCTGTAACGCCCTTCCTGATCACGCCCGTTGAGGGAATCGGACAGGGCCATCAGCAGCTGGCCCTGGCCGCCCTCCGCCTCGTCGAGGCCCTGTTCCAGCAGCGGCCACAGCTCCTTGGAGTACAGGGCCTGCGCGATGCCGTTGGTCGCGGCGCTCTCCGTGAGCTGCCGGTCGCCGATGCCGGCGATGGGCTTGGCGGCCAGCGACTTCTGCAGCTTGATGACGTTGTCCTCGATCTCCTTGGCGGTGCTGCCCTGGAGCGCGCAGGCGTCGCCCCGGTCCACGCAGTCCTGCGCGAAGTTGCCGAGGGCGAGCTGGAAGCCCTTGGCCTGGCCGAGGGAGCCCTGCTCGGAGGTCTGCGTCGGGTCCACCACGGCGTCGAAGACGGCCCGGCCGACGTTCTTGGGGAAGAGGTGGGCGTAGACCCCGCCGAGTTCGGTGCCGTAGGAGATGCCGAAGTAGTTCAGCTTCTCGTCGCCGAGGGCCTGGCGGATCCGGTCCAGGTCGCGGGCGGCGTTCTCGGTACCGACGTACGGCAGGACCTGGCCCGAGTTCGTCCGGCAGGCCTTCTGGTACTTCTTGATGCCGTCCAGGTACGCCGTCTCCTGCGCCGGGGTGACCGGGGAGGAGTCCTGGGCGTAGTACGCGTCCAGTTGCTTGTCGGTCTCGCACTTGACGGGGGCGCTGGCGCCCACGCCCCGGGGGTCGAAGCTGACCAGGTCGTAGCGGTCGCGCAGGGCGTCGAACTCCTTGGCCGCGCCGGGCAGCGTCGCGATGCCGGAGCCGCCCGGGCCGCCGAAGTTGAAGACGAGCGAGCCGATCCGGTTCTTCGGGTCCCGGGCCTTGGCGCGGATCAGCGCGATCGGGATCGTCTCGCCCCCGGGATCCGCGTAGTCCAGGGGCACGTCGAGGGTGGCGCACTGCCAGTCCTTGCCGGGCGTCGGACCGCCGCCCTGGAGCGCGGTGGGGGCGTCGCACTCGCCCCACTTGAGGGGCTTCACGTCGCCGGAGCCGTCGGCCCCCGGTTTCTTCGCGTCGCCCCCGTCGGAACAGGCGGCGGTGGTGAGCAGCGCGGCGGCGAGGGCGGCGGCAGCGGCGTTCCGCAGGGCGTTTCTCGGCATGTTCCCCATCCTGCGGGGGCCGTGGCGGCTCCGCCCGCGCCGTGGGCCGTTCGGGGGTCCGACGGCCCCGCCCTGCCCGTGTCGGGGTCAGTCGTCGGCCAGGATCTCCTTCGCGGCGTTGCGGCCCGTCGCCACGCAGGCCGCGACGCCCACGCCCTCGTACGCCGCTCCGCACACCGTGAGGCCGGGGAGCTTGCCGACGGCCTCGCGGATGCGCGTCACCCGCTCCCGGTGGCCGACGCCGTACTGCGGCAGGCCCCGGTCCCAGCGGGTGACGCGGGCGGCCAGGGGTTCGCCCATGGGGCCCACCGCGTGGTGGAGTTCGGCGATGGCGGTGCGCACCAGGTGTCGGTCGGGCCGGTCCAGCACCTCGTCCTCGCCGATCCGGCCGATGGAGGCGCGGAGCACGAACACCGAGGGGGCCGAGTCGTGCGGCCACGCCCACTTGTTGGAGAGGAACGAGGCGGCCTTGAGGGCGTGGCCGTCCACGGGCGGGACGAGGAAGCCGTTGCCCTCGGGCAGGAAGTGGGACCGCGCCCGGGAGAAGGCCATGGTGACGACGGCGGTGGAGGCGTGCGCGATGCCCGCGAGCTCCTCCTCGGCGAGGGGGGAATGGGGGCGCAGCAGTTTGGCGGCGGCGAAGGCGGGGAGCGCGAGGATCACGGCGTCGGCGTCCATGGTCAGCGGGCCGTCGGAGGTCATCGCGTGGACGCGCCAGCCGCCGCCCGGCAGCCGGTGCAGCGAGCGGGCCGTGGTGGAGGTGAGGATGCGCGCGCCGCAGGCCCGCGCCACGGCCTGCGGGAAGCGGCCCGTGCCGCCGGCCACGCCCTGTACGGCCACCGCGGCCGAGCGGGGGGCGCCCGCGGCCCGCATCCGGCGCAGGGCGGGCAGCAGCGGGGTGCCCTGTTCGGCGAGGGCGGCGACGCGGGGCATGGCCGCGCGCAGCGAGAGGCGGTCGGCGCGGCCGGCGTAGACCCCGCCCAGCAGGGGTTCGACCAGGCGGTCGACGGCCTCCCGGCCGAGGCGGGCGCCGAGGTAGGCGCCGACGGAGCAGTCCGCGGTGAGCGGGGCGGCCGGCAGGGTCTCCTCCGCCTCGGCCCGCCGGACGCCCTCCGGGGAGAGCAGGCCGGTGCCGGTCAGGGCGCCGGGGTCGGTGGGGATGCCCATGACGTGCCCGGCGGGCAGCGGGCGCAGGGCGCCGTGGGTCCAGACGGTGGTGGGAGACCGCGCCGGGTCGCACAGGGCGTTGCCGAGGCCGACGGCCGCGGCCAGTTCCACGGCCTCCGGTCGCAGCGCCATCAACGATTCGGCGCCCTCGTCGACGGTGACGCCGGCGAGGGTGCCCGTACGCAGCTTGCCGCCGACCCGGGCCTGGCCCTCCAGCACGGTGACGTCCGCGCGGCCGCGCAGTTGCCAGGCGGCCGCGAGACCGCTGATGCCGCCACCGACGACGATCGCTGAACGCATTGTCTTCTCCTGCGGCCGTGGGCGATATGTTCCCTCATTGAACATATGGGACGGGTGGGGTGCGGCGCATCGTGCTTTCGGTCAGGGCCGCCACGTCCCGCGGGTACGGGAAGCTGCCCGGCTCGTACGCGCAGTACGGATCCGCCGCCAGCACGTCCCCGGTGGCGCCGTACGCCCGCGACCGCGAGCCCCCGCACACCGCCTTGTACTCGCACGCCCCGCACCGGCCGCGCAGCAGCGCCGGATCGCGCAGCGAGGTGAACAGCTCCGACTCCCGGTAGACCGAGGCCAGCGCGCGGTCCTTGACGTTGCCGCCGGACAGCGGCAGGAAACCGCTCGGGTGCACCTCGCCGGTGTGCGAGACGAAGACGAAGCCGCGCCCCGAGGAGACGTCCATCGGGGCCCGCCGCACGGCCCGTCGCGCGCCCGCGAAGAGCCCGAGGTCGTCGGCGCGGGCGCGCAGCCGCTCGTACAGCGGACCGAGGGCGGGGCGCTCGCCGCGCGCGTCGAGCACGCTCCGCTGGAGCGCGACCCGGCGGAAGTGGTGGCCCTCGGTGGTCTTGGTGGCCATCACCGCGCCGCAGTCGTACAGGAAGTGCAGGACGTCCTCGATCTCCGCCGGGGCCAGCGGGTCCATGCTCCGCGCCCGCCCGGTCGGCACCAGCAGGAACCCCGACCACAGCATCGCGCCCTCGCGCCGGACGAGGGCCGCGATGTCGGCGAGGTCCTCCAGGCCCGCGCGCGTGACCGTGGTGTTGACCTGCACCTTCAAGCCCAGCTCGCGGGCGGTTCGCCAGCCCTGGAGGGTCCGCTCGTACACGCCGGGGACGCCCCGGAAGGCGTCGTGCCGGGCGGCGGTGGAGGCGTCCAGGGACAGCGACAGGGCCACCGCGCCGGCGTCCCGGACGGCTTCGAGGTTCTCCCGGGTCAGGGTCGGGGTCCCGGAGGGGGAGACGGCGACCCGCAGCCCGAGCGAGGTCCCGTACGCGATCAGGTCCGTGAGGTCGGCGCGCTGGAAGGGGTCCCCGCCGGTGATCACGAACAGCGGACCGGGCCGGCCGAAGGCGGCGCTCTGCTCCATCACCCGCCGGGCGTCCGCCCCGTCCAGCTCCCGGGGGTCGCGGGCCGTCAGGGCCTCGGCCCGGCAGTGCTGGCAGGCCAGCGGGCAGGCCCGGGTGGCCTCCCAGATGACGAGGAAGGGACGCTCGGCGACCGCGTGCCGGGGCCGGCGCACGACGGTGGGCCGCTTCACGACAGTCGCTCCCAGCCCCGCCTCGGCGGCCGGTTCGCCTGCTGTCGGGGATCGCGCCGCCGGTAGACCACGTAGGGCCGGACCAGGTACTTCAGCGGCGCGGAGAACATGTGCACCAGCCGCGAGTACGGGATCAGCGCGAACAGGGTGAGGCCGAACAGGACGTGCAGTTTGAAGACCAGCGGGGCGCCGGCCATCAACGCGTAGTCGGGCGTGAGGGTGAACAGGCTGCGGAACCAGATCGAGATGCCCTCGCGGTAGTTGTAACCGCCGGTCTGCCCGGTCGAGTTGAGGAGGGTGGCGGTCAGCCCCAGGGCCATCGCGCCGAGCAGGAAGGTGTACATCAGGTGGTCGCCGCGCAGGGTCGCCCGGCGGACCGCCGGGACCGTGAACCGGCGGTACACCAGGATCCCGATGCCCGCGGCGGCCGCGACGCCCGCGACGGCGCCGGTGGAGACGGCGAGGAGGTGGTAGGCGTGGTCGCTCAGCCCGAGGGCGTCGGTCCAGTCCATCGGGATCAGCAGGCCGACGACGTGGCCCACGACGACGAACAGCATGCCGAAGTGGAACAGCGGGGAGCCGATCCGCAGCAGCCGGGACTCGTGCGACTGGGAGGAGCGGGTGGTCCAGCCGAACTGGTCGTACCGGGCCCGCCAGGCGGTGCCCGCGACGAGCAGGGCGATCGAGACGTACGGCAGCACGCCCCACAGCAGGAGGTCCATCAGGCCGTCCTCCTTCCGGTGGTGGGCCAGGGCAGGTCGGCGGTCCGACCCGCGGGAAGGCCGCCCGCGAGCACCGCGGGGAAGTCCGCCGGCAGCTCCTGTGGCGGGTCGATGCCCGGGCCGAAGGGTTCGAGGGCCGAACCCGCGCCCACCAGCTCCTGCGGCGGCCCGTTGCGCGCCAGCGCCCTGGCCGCCGCCCGGGTCCGCGGCGAGGTGCCGGGCAGCGCGGCGCAGACGGCCTCCAGGACCCGGGCGTACGGGGACCCGGACTCGGTGAGCGCCAGGCGCAGCAGCTCCAGCCCGGCCCGGTGCTCCTGGAGCAGCTCGGTGCCGGCCTCCTCCCGCAGCGCCGCGAACTCCAGCGCCACCGGGAGGAAGTCGGGCAGCTCCTCGCCGGCGAACTCCAGCCCGAAGTCCCGGTAGATCCGCTTCAGGCGGACGAGGGACAGGCCGCGCCGGCGCGTGTCGCCGTCGGTCCACCAGGTCAGGTAGAGGCAGCGCCGGTTGCGGGTGTCGAACGTGGCGGTGTACTCGGCGCACAGCTCGATCGGGCCGAGCCGCTCGGTGTGGTCGAGGAACGCGCCGAGCAGCGCGGCCGGTTGGGCGGGTGCCCCGGCGAGGGCCGCCCGGAGCCGGGGGAGCTCGTCGTGGAAGTGCTCGCCCGGGTACTGCAGGGCGCGGCCGGCGACCAGGCGTACCAGGCCATGGGGGTTCACGAACTCCTCCTGGTGGGGCTGAGGTTGAGCATCACGCGGCGCTCGGCGGGTTCGGCGGGCCCGGCCACGGGGCAGCCGGCGTCGAGCGGGTGGGTGTCGGCGAGCGCGTCGGCGTCGGGGCGGGCGGCCGTGGGGACCACGTACCGGTCCTCGATCTTGGCGATGGCCAGCAGCCGGAACATGTCCTCCATCTCGCGGCCGGTCAGCCCGACCGC
Source organism: Streptomyces sp. NPDC029836 (assembly GCF_055574495.1). Classification (NCBI taxonomy): domain Bacteria; kingdom Bacillati; phylum Actinomycetota; class Actinomycetes; order Kitasatosporales; family Streptomycetaceae; genus Streptomyces; species Streptomyces sp. NPDC029836. Next base: position 322,619 of record NZ_JBVHZI010000005.1, read on the forward strand.
GGCGGCGATCGACTCGTCCTTCGGCTCGCCGAGGTTGATCTTCCGCATGTGGGCCCGCATGGCCGCCATCCGGCGCAACACCGCCTCGACGGCGTACGTGTCGCCCGCCGTGAGGATCGCCGCCAGGTACGCGACGGGGATGCGCAGCGCGTCGATCGCCCCGAACAGGTTGCCCGCGTCCTCGCCGTCGCTGCCGGTGGCGGCGACCGCCTCGACGACGGGGGACAGCGGGGGGACGTACCAGACCATCGGGAGGGTGCGGTACTCCGGATGCAGGGGCAGGGCGACCTGGTAGCCGGCGATCAGGTCGTACACGGGGGACCGGCGGGCCGCCTCCAGCCACTCGTCCGTGATGCCGGCCGCCCGGGCGGCCGCGGCCACGGCCGGGTCGTGGGGGTCCAGGAAGCAGTCCAGCTGGGCGGGGTACAGGTCGTGCTCGTCCTCGACGGCCGCGGCCCGCGCCACCGCGTCGGCGTCGTAGAGCATCACGCCGAGGTAGCGCATCCGGCCCACGCAGGTCTCGGAGCACACGGTGGGCATGCCGACCTCGATGCGCGGGAAGCAGAACGTGCACTTCTCGGCCTTGCCGGTGTGGTGGTTGAAGTACACCTTCTTGTACGGGCAGCCCGTCACGCACATCCGCCAGCCGCGGCAGCGGTCCTGGTCGACGAGGACGATGCCGTCCTCCTCGCGCTTGTACATCGCGCCCGAGGGGCAGGAGGAGACGCACGCCGGGTTCAGGCAGTGCTCGCAGATCCGCGGGAGGTAGAACATGAAGCTCTGTTCGAACTCGAAGCGGATCTTCTCGCCGACCTCGTCGCGGATCTTCTCCACCATGGGGTCCTTCGGCGCGTGCGCGGGGGCGCCGCCGAGGTTGTCGTCCCAGTTCGGACCCCATTCGATCGTGTCGATGGGCTCGCCCGTGAGCTGGGAGACGGGCCGGGCCGTGGGCATGTCGTCGCCGGCGGGGGCCTCGGTGAGGTTCTTGTACTCGTAGGTCCACGGCTGGTAGTAGTCGTCGATCCCCGGCAGGTCCGGGTTCGCGAAGATCTTGCCGAGCTTGGCGAGCCGGCCGCCCGCCCGCAGCCGCAGCCGGCCGGAACGGGTGCGCTCCCAGCCGCCCTTCCACTTCTCCTGGTCCTCCCAGCGGCGCGGGTAGCCCTGGCCGGGGAGGGTCTCCACGTTGTTGAACCAGACGTACTCGGTGCCCTGCCGATTGGTCCACGCCTGCTTGCAGGTGACCGAACAGGTGTGACAGCCGATGCACTTGTCGAGGTTCATCACCATCGCGATCTGTGCCATGACGCGCATGCGGATCAGTACTCCACGTTCTGGTCGCGGCGGCGGATGACCGTCACCTCGTCGCGCTGGTTCCCGGTCGGGCCGAGGTAGTTGAAGGCCCAGGTCAGCTGGGCGTAGCCGCCGATCAGGTGGGTGGGCTTGAGCATCACCCGGGTCAGCGAGTTGTGGATGCCGCCGCGACGGCCGGTCCTCTCCGTCTTCGGGACGCCGACCGTCCGCTCCTGCGCGTGGTTCATGTAGACCGTGCCGGGCGGCATCTTGTGGGAGACGATCGCGCGGGCGGTGACCACCCCGTTGCGGTTGACCGCCTCGATCCAGTCGTTGTCCGCGACCCCGATCGCCTCGGCGTCCTGCGGGGACATCCACACCGTCTGACCGCCCCGACCGAGCGTCATCATGTACAGGTTGTCCTGGTACTGGCTGTGGATCGCCCACTTGTTGTGCGGGGTCAGGTAGCGGACGGCGACGGTCTTGCCGTCGACGACGCCCAACTCGGGCTCCCCGTAGAGGGTGTGCATGTTCAGCGGCGGCTTGTAGACGGGGAGGGACTCGCCGACCTCGTGCAGCCAGTCGTGGTCGAGGAAGAAGTGCTGGCGGCCGGTGAGGGTGTGCCAGGGCTTGAGGTGCTCGGTGTTCACGGTGAAGGCCGTGTAGCGGCGCCCGCCGGCCTCCGAACCCGACCACTCGGGCGAGGTGATCACCGGGACGGGCCGGGCCTGGGTGTCCGCGAAGGTGATCCGCTTGCCCTCGGCCTCGGCGGCCAGGTGCGCCATGTGCGTGCCGACCTTCCTCTCCAGCGTCTCGAACCCCTGGGTCGCCAGCCGCCCGTTGGACGTGCCGGACAGGGAGAGGATCGCCTCGCAGGCCCGCCGGGCCGTGTCCAGACGCGGGCGGCCGTCCGCCACCCCACCCCTGACCAGGCCGTTCTTCTCGCCGAGGTAGGTGACCTCCTCGGCGACGTCGTAGGTGATGGCCTTCGTCGTCACGCCGAGCCGCTCCACGAGCGGGCCGAGCGCGGCGAACTTCTCGCCGACCGCCCCGTAGTCCCGCTCGACGACCGTCAGGTCGTACATGGTCCGCCCCGGTACGGGCGGGCACTCGCCCTTCGACCAGTCCAGGGCCACCCCGCCCGGCTGGGCCATCTCGCCGCCCGCCGTGTCGTGTTGGAGCGCGGTCGCGACGAGGTCCTTGCGGACGCCGAGCCGGGGCCCGGCCAGCTCGCCGAAGCGGCGGGCGATCGCGAGGAAGGCGTCGTAGTCGGAACGGGCCTGCCAGGGCGGGTCCACGGCCGGGGTGAACGCGTGCAGGAAGGGGTGCATGTCCGTCGAGGACAGGTCGTGCTTCTCGTACCAGGTGGCCGCCGGGAGGACCACGTCGGAGAGCAGCGTCGTGGACGTCATCCGGAAGTCCATGGACATCAGCAGGTCCAGCTTCCCCTCGACGTCCGCCTCCCGGTAGGTGACGTCCTTCGGCTCGCAACGCGGGCCGTCCTGCGGGAGGTTGGAGTGGGTGCCCAGCAGGTGCTTGAGGAAGTACTCGTTGCCCTTGGAGCTGGAGCCGAGGAGGTTGGCCCGCCACACGTTGAGCACCCGCGGCCAGTTGCGCGGGGCGTCCGGGTCCTCGCCGGCGAACCCCAGGGTGCCGTCCTGGAGCCGGCGCACCGCTTCGCCGACCGGGTCCTCGGCCTCCGCCAGCTCCAACGGGTTGCGGTCGAAGGTCGGGTACGAGGGCATCCACCCCATGCGGGCGCTCGCCGCCAGGCAGTCCGCGCCCGTCATCCCCGCGAACGCCCCCGACGCCAGCGGCGAGGCCAACGCCTCGGCGGGCAGGGTGTCGTAGCGCCACTGGTCGGTGTGCAGGTAGAACCACGCCGCGCCGATCATCTGGCGCGGCGGCCGCGACCAGTCGGAGGCCGCCGCGAGGGTGGCCCAGCCGGTGACCGGACGGCACTTCTCCTGCCCGACGTAGTGCCCCCAACCGCCGCCGTTGCGGCCCTGGCAGCCTGTGAGGGTGAGCAGCGCCAGGAAGGACCGGTAGATGGTCTCGGAGTGGAACCAGTGGTTGGTGCCCGCCCCCATCAGGATCATGCAGCGGCCCCCGGAGCGCTCGGCCGTCTCCGCGAACTCCCTTGCCACGCGCGCCGCCTGGGCGGCCGGCACCGAGGTCAGCGACTCCTGCCAACCGGGGGTGCCGGGCTGCGAGGCGTCCTCGTACCCGGTGGGCCACTCGCCGGGCAGGCCCGGGCGGCCGACCCCGTACTGGGCCAGCATCAGGTCGAAGACGGTGGTCACGAGCCGGTCGCCGAGCCGCCGCACCGGCACCCCGCGACGGACGGCGGCGCCCCGCTCGTCGTCCTCGAAGCGCGGCAGGACGATCTCGGCGCTCGCGCCCTCCCCGAGGAGGGACAACCGGGGCACGGTGTCCCCGAGGTCCAGGTTCCACTCGGGCGTCTCGTTCTTGCCCCAGCGGTGCCCGAGCGTGCCGTTCGGCACCACCGGCTCACCGGTGGCGTCGTCGACGAGCACGGTCTTCCACTCGGCGTTCTCGGTGTCCTGCCCGAGGTCGGCCGCGGTGACGAACTTGCCCGGCACCAGGCCCCGTTCGGTTTCCGTCAACGAGACCAGGAACGGCAGGTCCGTGTACGTGCGGACGTAGTCGGTGAAGAAGGGGGTCTCCCTCTCCACGAAGAACTCCTTGAGGATGACGTGCCCCATCGCCAGGGCCAACGCCCCGTCCGTGCCGGGGTGCGGGTGCATCCACTCGTCGGCGAACTTCGTGTTGTCCGCGAAGTCCGGGGAGACGGTGACGACCTTCTGGCCCCGGTAGCGGGCCTCCGTCATCCAGTGCGCGTCCGGAGTACGGGTCACCGGGACGTTCGAGCCCCACATCATCAGGTACGCCGCGTCCCACCAGTCGCCCGACTCGGGCACGTCCGTCTGGTCGCCGAACACCTGCGGCGACGCCACCGGGAGGTCCGCGTACCAGTCGTAGAAGCTCAGCATCGGGGCGCCGATGAGCGAGTGGAAGCGGGCGCCCGCCGCGTGCGAGGCCATCGACATCGCGGGGATCGGCGAGAAGCCGGCGACCCGGTCCGGGCCGTGCTCCGCGATGGTGTGCACGTGCGCGGCGGCGATGATCTCGGTCGCCTCCTCCCACGTGGCGCGCACCAGACCGCCCTTGCCGCGCGCCCGCTGGTACGCCCGGCGGCGCTCCGGATCGCCCTGGACGTCCGCCCACGCGGCGACCGGATCGCCCAGACGGGCCTTGGCCTCGCGGTACATCTCCAGCAGCGTGCCGCGCACGAGCGGGTAGCGGACCCGGGTGGGGGAGTAGGAGTACCAGGAGAACGAGGCACCGCGCGGGCAGCCGCGCGGCTCGTACTCGGGGCGGTCCGGACCGACGGACGGGTAGTCGGTCGCCTGGGTCTCCCAGGTGATGATCCCGTCCTTGACGAACACCTTCCAGCGGCAGGAACCCGTGCAGTTCACGCCGTGCGTGGAGTGCACGACCTTGTCGTGGCTCCACCGGTCCCGGTAGAAGGCCTCGGCGGCCCGGCCGCCCGTCCGGTGCACCGTACGCAGGTCGTCGGACACTTCGGCGCGGGTGAAGAAGCTGCCCGCCCGGAGGAGCGACTCGACGGCGTTCGGCCGCGCCTGTTCCCGGTATTCGGGCCGCGCCCGGTCCGGGTGGTCGGGCCGCGCCCGGTCCTCGGGACGACCCTGGTTCTCCTGGCTGCCCCAGCTCTTCCGACGCTCGTGCACAACGATCCTCCAGGGCGGGAAACGGGACGGAACGGGCCCCGAATCGACGCTACGCCCGCCGTGCGCGCCAACCCGGTGACAAAGGTCCCGTCCACCCGTGACCTCCTTCCACACTTTCGCGGGCCGAGCGGGTCCACCCTGGTAGGGGCCTCAACTGCGCGGGGTCGCGCGGCGATCGGCCACAGCACCAGGCACCAGGAGGAGGGCGCGGCGGTGGCAGCCGACGGATACCGCTGGATCCCGGACCAGCACGGGGCCTGGGCGATGCTGGCGGTGCCCTTCCTCGCGGGCACCTTCCTCGCGCCCCGACCCGGCGCCGCACACGTCCTGCTCCTCGTCGGCTGGCTCCTCGGGTACGCCGCCGTCTTCCACGCCCAACAGTGGCTGCGCCTCAGGGCGCGCGGCCTGCGCTCGGCCGCCCGGCACGGCCGTCCGGCGGTGGTCCTGGGCACCGCCGCCGGGGCTGCGGGCCTACCCCTGGTGGCGCTCCACCCCTGGCTGCTGCTCGCGGGCGCGGCGGCTGCGCCCTGCGTCGCGGTGAACACCCGCTACGCGGTGCGGGGCCGGGAGCGGGCGCTGGTCAACGGCCTGGTCGCGGTGGTACCGGCCTGCGGGATGCTGCTGGTCGCGGCCCGGCTCGGCGGCGCGGACCCCGGGGCGGTGTGGCGGCCGGCCCTGGCCTGCCTGCTGTACTTCGCGGGGACCGTGCCGTACGTGAAGACGATGATCCGCGAACGCCGCTCCCGGGCGTACCGGCGCGGCTCGATCGCCCACCACGCGGTGGCCCTGGCGGCGGCGAGCGCCCTGTCCCCCTGGCTGGCCCTCCCCTTCGCGGCCTGCCTCGCCCGCGCGACCGCCCTCCCGAGCCGAGGCCTGAAGCCCCCGCTGGTCGGCGCGGTCGAACTCACCCTCTCGGCAGCCCTCCTGACCACCCTGTTCCTGGCGTTCTGAGGGGCGGTACGGGCCGTTCCGGCCGGGCCGGCCCGGCTGCCCGGGGGCTAGATGGCTTCCTTGCGGGTCAGGAAGTTGAACGAGATCCAGCCCGGGAGGACCGGGAGCCAGAAGGTCATCGTGCGGAACAGGAGCACCGCCGAGATGGCGATGTCGCGGTCCAGGCCGGCCGCGACCAGGCCGACCACGAGCGCGGCCTCCACCGCGCCGATGCCGCCCGGGGTCGGGGCCGCCGAGCCCAGGGCGTTGCCGGCGAGGAAGACCACCGCGATGCTCGCGTAGCTGATGTCCTCGCCGCCGCCGACGGCCCGGATCGAGGCGTCCAGGCACAGGACGAAGCAGCCGGTCAGCAGCAGCATGCCGCCGATGCCGGTCAGCAGCTTCTGGGGCCGCTGGAGGACATCGAGCATGCGCGGGACGACGCCCGCGAACAGGGCCCGTACCCGGGTCACGACGAACTTCCGCAGGAACGGGACCGCCGTCACCACCAGCACCAGCACCGCGACCGTCAACAGCCCCGCGATGACCGCCCGGGACGGCGTCATCTCCGGGGTCTTCTCGGTGCCCGTCAGGTAGCCGAACGCGAGCAGCAGCAGGACGTGGCTGGCCAGTCCGAACAGCTGCGAGGCGCCGACGCTCGCCACCGCCAGCCCCGGCCGGATCCCGGCCCGCTGGAGGAAGCGGGTGTTCAGCGCGACGCCGCCGATCGCGGCCGGCGCCACCAGCTTCACGAAGGAGCCCGCCACCTGGGCGACCACCGTCCGCAGGAACGGCACCCGCTCGGGTACGAAGCCCAGCAGGCTCATCGCGGCGGCGAAGTAGCTGAGCACGGAGAACGCCAGCGCCGCCCCGACCCAGCCCCACTGGGCGTTCGAGATGATGGTCCCGAGCTGCAGGTCGGCGATCTGCGACAACAGGAAGTACGCCGCGAACGCCGCCGCGATGAACGACACCAGCGTGCGCGGTCTGATCCGCTCCAGCCGGGCCGGCTCCACCGGCGCCTGCGGGCGGATGAGCAGCACCTGCCGGCGGATCTGGCTGAGGAGGTCCTCCTCCCGCGCCTCTTCCAACGCCTCGTCCAGCGCCCGCTTCTCCGCCTTGCGCTCGGCCGCCGGGCTGGTCGACGCGGCCGCCTGCTCGGCGCCCGCCTCGCGCTCGGCCTTCGCCGCCCGCGAGGACTCCAGTACGGCCTCCCGCTCCCGGGCCGCCCGTTCCCGGGCGAGCCTGCGCAGCGTCGAGCGGGTGGAGCGGCTCAGCGCGATCGGCTGGAGCAGCGGCAGACAGTCCGCCACCGCGTCGGGGCCGAGCACCGAGACCGCCGAGGCCACCGACCGCTCCGGCCCGACCCGCAGGCCCAACGTCGTCAGCAGCTGCGCGATGTCCATCCGCAGCACCAGGTCACCGGCCGCGATCTCGCCGCCCCGCAGGTCGGTGAGGATGACCTTGCCGGAACGATCCACCACCAACGCGTCCCCGGTGAGCCGGCGGTGCGCGATGCGCCGCGACTGGAGGGCCCGTACCTGCTCCCACGCGTTGCGGGACAGCTCGTCGGTGATCTCCTCGTCGGACAGCGCGTCCAGGCTCCGCCCGCCCAGGTGCTCGTAGACGAGCATCACGGCGTCCGGCCCCAACTCGGAGGTGGCGATCAGCTTCTGCGCGTTCGCCCCGGCCGCGATGGCCGCGTACGCGAGCAGGGCCTCCTGCTCCAGCGCCTGGCGCAGGGACTGGATGCTGCGCCGCGTGGTGATCCCGCGCAGGGTCAGCCGGCGCCACACCCGGTAGAAGAAGCCCTGCGCCTGCTGTTCGCGGTCCACGACGGTGACGTCCAGGGCGGGCCCGTCCTCCAGGGTGACGTGGTAGCGCCGCCCCCGGTCACCGGCTTCGGCGCCGTCCCCGTCGGGGGCCTCCGCGCGCATCGCGCTGACCGGCTGGAAGCCGACGCGGCGCAGTCCGGCGAGGAGGTTCTGCCCGGTGGGCCGCACGTTCGGCGAGCCGACCGCGTACAGGGTGCCGTACGCGACGCTCCAGCCGATCAGCACGGTCAGGATGATCGAGAACGGCGTGGTGTAGCCGCTGACCAGCATCGCGAAGGCGTCCAACAGCAGGACCACCCACAGCGCGACCCGCCAGCGCGGCCGCCGGGTCATCCCGACGGCCGTCATGTACGCGATCACCGGCGCGAGGTAGCCGTGCACCGGATCGGTCAGGGCCCCGGCGACCCCGGTCGGCCGGGTGAGGGCGTCCTGGACGGTGGCGGAGGCCGCCTGCGAGACCCACAGGTCGGTGGCGAGGGTGACGCCGTGCGCGAGGACGGCCGCGAGGACGCCGTCGGCGATCCGCAGCCCGTCGCGTTTGATCAGCCGCTCGATGGCGAAGGCCACCGGGACCAGCAGCACGGCGATCGAGGACACCAGGCCCGCGACCTTGATCAACAGGTCGGGCGCCTGACCGGTGCCCTTGGTGATGTCCTGCTCCAGGCCCGCGGTGGTGGCGTGCGCGAAGGCGGCGATGCCGAGGACGACGGCGATGCCGAGGATGCCGGCGAGGAGGCGTACGAGGTCGGAGGGCCGGTGCACGCGGGCGGCGAGCAGCGGCTCGTCCACCTCGACGCGGTCGGCGGCGGTGGGGTGGTGACCGGGCGGGTCGTCGGGGTGGGCGTCGTCGTCGGTGTCGTCGTCGGTGTCGGCCCTGGGGCCGGCGTCGGCGGGGTGCGCGGCACCGGCCGGGCGCACCGCGGCGCTGTCGGGGCCCGCGTGGGGTTCCGTTCCGGGTTCCGTGCCCGACGCCGCGCCGGCGCCCGCGTCCGCGGGCGTGCCGGGGCGCGCTTCGGCGGGGGCGGCGGTGTCCGGACCGGGGGCGGGGCCTGTGCCCGCGTCCCCGCCGTCACCGGCGCGACCGCCGCGACGACGGCCCTTGCCGCGGCCCTTGCGGCCGCCCCGGCCCGCGCCCGGCGTACTGCCGTCCGGAGGGCTCACACCCTGCTCCTTCGCCGTCACATCCGTCTCTTCTTGATCACGTATCACCAGTCACCGCCCGGAAGATGGTGGCACGGACCGGCGGTCGGCCGGGGCAGCAGGGTGCGCGCCGGTATGGAACCGAAGCTTCCGTCCGGATGTCGGTGGCATCGGGCAGCATGGGCCGGATGAGCGAGGAGCTGCCCGACTACGCGGAGCGGGTGCTGGAAGCGGCCGAACGGATTCCGCCCGGCCGGGTGATGACGTACGGGGACGTCGCGGAGTGGCTCGGCGAAGGCGGACCCCGCCAAGTCGGGCGCGTCATGGCCCTGTACGGAGGGGCCGTCCCCTGGTGGCGGGTCGTGCGCGCGGACGGCCGACCCCTGCCCGGCAGCGAGCGGCGGGCCCTGGAGCGCTACCGCACCGAGGGCACTCCGCTGCGCGAGACGCCCGCCGGGGAACCGCGGCTGGCCATGCGGCGGGCCCGTTGGGACGGGAGTGACGAGCGGGGCGGAGGCGACGAGGCTCACATCTGACAGCTTCGGCCATGCGGAGCGCCGACGGGCGGTCGAAGGCCCGTACGGGGGACGACATCCAAGGCCTCCGGGGCGACGTCCCACCCCCGGCCGGGGGACTGCGGCGGCCGACGCGATTGGCGTAGCGTGGCCCCTTCGGCTCACGCGACGGGTGCGGCCACCGCAGTCCTCGTCGCCGCCGACACCACCGCAGCGACCGCAGCAACCGCAGACCCACCAGGACCGGCACCTCACGTGATCACCTCTTCCTCCGGCCGCTCAGAGCGGCGTACGCGGGCTGCCGACGCGTACCGCCTGGTGCGCACCGGGCCGGAACAGGTGGCTCCCCCTGTGCTGGACGCAGCCCAGCGCGCGGTGGTTGATCACACCGCCGGACCGTTGCTGGTCCTGGCCGGACCGGGCACCGGCAAGACCACCACCCTCGTCGAGGCCGCCGCCGCCCGCGTCGAGGCCGGGACCGACCCTTCCCGCGTCCTGATCCTCACCTTCAGCCGCAAGGCCGCCGTGGAACTGCGCGACCGCGCCGCCCTGCGCCTCGGCGGCGCCCGCGCCCCGCAGGCCACCACCTTCCACTCCTTCTGCTACGGCCTCGTCCGCGCCCACCAGGACCACGAACTCTTCGCCGACCCGCTGCGGCTGCTGTCCGGCCCCGAGCAGGACGTCATGGTCCGCACCCTGCTCGAAGGCCAGCGCCGGTCGCGGTCCATCCGCTGGCCCGACGACCTGCGGGCCGCGCTCACCACCCGCGGCTTCGCCGACGAGGTCCGCGCCGTGCTCGCCCGCGCCCGCGAACTCGGCCTCGGCCCGACCGCGCTCGACTCCTTCGCGACCCGGCTCGGCCGCCCCGACTGGAAGGCCGCCGCCGCCTTCCTCTCGGAGTACCTCGACGTCCTCGACCTCCAAGGCGCCCTCGACTACGCGGAACTCCTGCACCGGGCCGTGCTGCTCGCCGAGGGCACCCCGGCCCTCGCCTCCGCGTACGACGTGATCCTCGTCGACGAGTACCAGGACACCGACGCCTCCCAGCTGCGGCTGCTGCGCGCCCTGAACGGCCCCGCCGGCACGCTCGTCGCCTTCGGCGACCCCGACCAGTCGATCTACGCCTTCCGCGGCGCCGACATCAACAACGTCCTGGACTTCGAGTCCGCCTTCCCCGGCGCGGCCGTGCGGGCCCTCACCGTCGGCCGCCGCTCGGGCTCCGCCCTGCTCGCCGCGACCCGACTGCTCACCACCCGCATGCCGGTGCCGCGCCTGCCGTCCGCCGCCGTCAAGGCCCACCGGGCGCTCCAGCCGGTACGGGAGGGCGGGCGCGTGGAGGTGTGCACGTACCCGACGGCCGGGTCCGAGCTGGACAACATCGCCGATGTCCTGCGCCGCGCCCACTTGGAGGACGGGGTGCCCTGGCAGGACATGGCAGTCCTCGTCCGCGCCGGCGGCCGCACCCTCCCGGCGATGCGGCGCGCGCTCATCGCGGCGGGCGTCCCGGCCGAAACCGACGCCTCCGCGACCGCGCTCCGCCACGAACCGGCCGTGGCCCCCCTCCTGACGGCCCTCCGCCTCGCCGCCACGGCGGCCACGACGCCTCCCCCCGCCGACCTGGCCGGGGGCCCGGACTCCGACCCGGATGCGCCGACGCGGGCGGGGGGCCCGGACTCCGACCCGGATGCGCCGACGCGGGCGGGGGGCCCGGCCGCCGCACAAGCGGACGGTGCCGCTGCCGGCGACGGGGTCGACGTCGCCGCCCCGCCCACCGGGGGCGACGGCTGGGTCGGGGTCGAGGACGCGCTCACGTTGCTCGGGTCGCCGCTCGGTGGGATGGACGCCGCCGACCTGCGGCGGCTCGGTCGGGCGCTGCGCGACGAGGAGCGGGCCGCCGGCGTCACCGCTCCCGCGCCCTCCGACGTCCTGCTGGCCCGCGCCCTCGCCGAACCCGAGCGGCTCACCGCCCACGACCCCGCCTACGCCCGCGGCGCGCAGCGCCTCGGCCTGCTCCTGCGCAAGGCCCGCGAACTCCTCCAGGGCGGCGGCACCGCCGAAGAGGCCCTGTGGGCCCTGTGGGACGGCACCCCCTGGCCGCAGCGCCTGGAACGCGGCGCCCGCCGCGGCGGCGCCGCCGGCCGCAACGCCGACCGCGACCTCGACGCCGTCTGCGCCCTCTTCGACAACGCCGCCCGCGCGGAGGAACGTACGGGCGGCCGCGGCGCGCTCAACTTCCTCGAACAGCTCGAAGCCGAGGACATCGCCGCCGACACCCTCACCACCCGGGCCGTACGTCGCGACGCCGTCACCCTGACGACCGCCCACCGCTCCAAGGGCCTCGAATGGGGCCTCGTCGTCATCGCCGGGGTACAGGAAGGACTCTGGCCCGACCTGCGCCGCCGCGGCTCCCTCCTCGAAGCCGACCGCATCGGCCGTGACGGCCTCGCCGAACCCCTCACCCCCGGCGCGCTCCTCGCAGAGGAACGGCGGCTCTTCTACGTCGCCGCCACCCGCGCCCGCCACCGCCTCGTCGTCACCGCCGTCAAGGCCCCCGCCGAGGACGGCGACCAACCCTCCCGCTTCCTCACCGAACTCGGCGTCACCCCCAAGGACGTCACCGGCCGCCCCCGCCGGCCCCTCGCCGTACCCGCCCTCGTCGCCGAGCTGCGCGCCACCACCGTCGACCCCGACGCCTCCGAGGCCCTGCGCGACGCCGCCGCCCGCCGCCTCGCCCGGCTCGCCGCGCTCACCGACGACGACGACCGGCCCCTGGTCCCCGCCGCGCACCCGCAGCGCTGGTGGGGCCTGTACGAACCCACCCTGAGCACCGTCCCGCTCCGCGACCGGGACCGGCCCGTCGCCCTGTCCGGCAGCGCCCTGGACCAGCTCGCCAACACCTGCTCCCTCCAATGGTTCCTCGGCCGCGAGGTCAAGGCCGACGCCCCCTCCACCGCCGCCCAGGGCTTCGGCAACGTCGTCCACGTCCTCGCCGACGAGGTCGCCTCCGGCCGCACCCCCGCCGACCTCGCCGTCCTGATGGAACGCCTCGACTCCGTCTGGGACGCCCTCGCCTTCGACGCCCCCTGGAAGTCCCGCCAGGAGAAGGACAACGCCCGCGCCGCCCTGGAACGCTTCCTGCGCTGGCACACCACCGACCGCGGCGGCCGCGCCTCCGTCGCCACCGAGCACGACTTCGACGTCACCCTCGACGCGGGCGAGTACGCCGTACGGATCCGCGGCTCCATGGACCGCGTCGAGGCCGACCCGCAGGGCCGCGCGTACGTCGTCGACTTCAAGACCGGCAAGGGCGCGCCGACCAAGGACGAGGTCGCCCGCCACCCCCAGCTCGCCGTCTACCAGCTCGCCGTCCGCGAGGGCGCCGTCGACGAGGTCTTCGACGGCCTGCGCCCCGAACCGGGCGGCGCCGAACTCGTCCAGCTGCGCCAGGGCGCCGGCAAGAAGGACGGCGGCGACGAGGTCCCGAAGATCCAGGCGCAGCAGCCCCTCCAGGACGGGACCTCCGGCGAGTGGGTCGGCGACCTGCTCGCCACCGCCGCCGGCCGGGTCCTCGACGAACGCTTCGCCCCCGCCACCGGCGAACACTGCGTCCGCTGCTCCTTCCGCAGCGCGTGCAGCGCCCGCCCGGAGGGCCGCCAGACCGTGGAATGAGCCGCCGGAACGAGCCGCCGGGACGGGCCCACCCCGAGGGCCGGCCGGCGGCCGGCGGCGAGGACTGTCGGTGCGGGCGGCTAGCCTTTCGAGGTGACCGCGTACGAGTCCGGGCGCCCGCCCGTCCTCACCGATCCCGAGCAGCTCAAGGAGCTCCTCGGGATCCCCTTCACGCCCGAACAGATGGCCTGCGTCACCGCCCCGCCCGCCCCCCAGGTCGTCGTCGCGGGCGCCGGCTCGGGCAAGACGACCGTCATGGCCGCCCGCGTCGTGTGGCTCGTCGGCACCGGAGCGGTCGCCCCCGAACAGGTCCTCGGACTCACCTTCACCAACAAGGCAGCCGGCGAACTCGCCGAACGCGTCCGCAAGGCCCTCGCCCGCGCCGGCATCAGCGACCCGGACCCCTCCCCGGCCGACGTCGAGGCCGGCACGGCCGGCGGCGAGCCCCGGATCTCCACCTACCACGCCTTCGCGGGGCAGCTCCTCAAGGACCACGGCCTGCGCATCGGCCTGGAACCGAGCGCCCGCCTCCTCGCCGACGCCACCCGCTTCCAGCTCGCCGCGAAGGTGCTCCGCGAGGCCCCCGGCCCGTACCCGTCCCTCACCAAGTCCCTTCCCGACCTGGTCGGGGACCTCCTCGCGCTCGACGGGGAACTCTCCGAGCACCTCGTCGACCCCGCCCGGCTCCGCGCGTACGACACCGCCCTGCTCGACGAGCTCGTCGACGTCCGGCTCAGCAACGAGGACCTGCGCAAGGTCCCCGAGGCCGTCCGAGGCCGCCTCGAACTGCTGGAGCTCGTCTCCCGCTACCGGGCCGCGAAACGCTCCCGCGACCTCTTCGACTTCGGCGACCAGATAGCCCTCTCCGCGCAGCTCGCCACCACCCGACCCGAGGTCGGCGCACTGCTGCGCGAGGAGTTCCGCGTCGTCCTCCTCGACGAGTACCAGGACACCTCCGTCGCCCAGCGGCTGCTGCTGTCCGGGCTCTTCGGCGGCGGCACCGGCCACGCCGTGACCGCCGTCGGCGACCCCTGCCAGGCCATCTACGGCTGGCGCGGAGCCTCCGTCGCCAACCTCGACGACTTCCCCGAACACTTCCCGCACGCCGACGGCGCCCCCGCGACCCGCCTCTCGCTCAGCGAGAACCGGCGCAGCGGCGGCCGGCTCCTCGAACTGGCCAACGGCCTCGCCGCCCCGCTTCGCGCCATGCACGAAGGCGTCGAGGCGCTGCGCCCCGCCCCCGGCGCCGAATGCGACGGGTCGGTCCGCTGCGCCCTGCTGGAGACCCACGCCGAGGAACTGCAGTGGCTCGGCGACTCCGTCGCCCACCTGGTGCGCACCGGCCGGGAACCCGGGGAGATCGCCGTACTGTGCCGCTCCGCCGCCGACTTCGCCCGCATCCAGGCCGTCCTGGTGGACCGGGACGTGCCGGTGGAGGTCGTCGGCCTGTCCGGGCTGCTGCACCTGCCGGAGGTCGCCGACCTGGTCTCCGTGTGCGAGGTGCTCCAGGACCCCGGGGCCAACGCGGCCCTCGTCCGGCTCCTCGTCGGCCCGCGCTGGCGGATCGGCCCCCGCGACCTGGCCCTCCTCGGGCGCCGGGCCCGACAGCTGGTCGCCCGCCCGTCCGGTCCCGACGCGGGGCCCGACGGGCGGCTCGCCGCCGCCGTCGAAGGCGTCGACCCGGCGGAGATCGTCTCCCTCGCCGACGCCCTGGAGACCTTCCTCGACGGGGCCGGCCGCACCCCCGACGAACTGCCCTTCTCCGCCGCCGCCCGCGTCCGCTTCGCGCACCTCGCCCAGGAACTGCGCGACCTGCGGCGTTCCCTCTCCGACCCGCTGATGGACGTACTGCACCGGGTCCTGGCCGCGACCGGGCTCGATGTCGAGCTGGCCGCGTCCCCGCACGCGCTGGCGGCCCGCCGCCGCGAGACCCTGTCCCACTTCATGGACGTCGCCGCGGGCTTCGCCGCCCTCGACGGCGAAGCCACCCTGCTCGCCTTCCTCGGCTTCCTGCGCACCGCCGCCCAGTACGAGAAGGGCCTCGACCACGCGCTGCCCGGCG
Source organism: Streptomyces sp. NPDC029836 (assembly GCF_055574495.1). Taxonomy (NCBI): domain Bacteria; kingdom Bacillati; phylum Actinomycetota; class Actinomycetes; order Kitasatosporales; family Streptomycetaceae; genus Streptomyces; species Streptomyces sp. NPDC029836. Next base: position 337,833 of record NZ_JBVHZI010000005.1, read on the forward strand.
GGGAGAACACTGTCAAGGTGCTCACCGCACACAAGTCCAAGGGGCTGGAGTGGGACGTGGTCGTCGTCCCCGACCTGTGCGCCGGCTCCTTCCCGAAGGAGAAGCCGCCGGAGGCCTGGACCTCCTGGGCGAAGGTCCTGCCGTACGGTCTGCGCGGCGACACCGCGACCCTGCCCGCGGACCCCGCCTGGACCTCGGCGGGCCTGAAGTCCTTCAAGGCCGCCCTCAAGCAGCACAAGGCCGTCGAGGAACTCCGCCTGGGCTACGTCACCTTCACCCGGCCGCGGTCCCTGCTGCTCGCCTCCGGCCACTGGTGGGGCCCGACCCAGAAGCGCCGCCGCGGCCCCTCCGACTTCCTGACCGCCCTGCACGACCACTGCGCGGCCGGCTTCGGCGAGATCGAGGCCTGGGCCGAGGAGCCCGCCGCCGACGCCGAGAACCCGGCCCTCGCCGCGGACGCGAACCCCGAGCAATCCTGGCCCCTGCCCCTGGACCCCGACTCGCTGGCCCTGCGCCGGCGGGCCGCCGCCCTCGTCGAGGCCCACCTGGCACGTCCCCCGGCCCCGGACGACCCCTACCTCTGGCCCCCGCACTGCGAGGACCCCACGGACGAGGCCCCGTGGCCGGACCTCCCCCCGGCCCCCACGCCACACGCGTCCCGCACCGCCGGCCCGCACACCGCGCGGTCGGGCGTGCCGAACGCGCTGTCGGACGACCCGTGGGCGGGGGAGCCCGCCGTACCCGCCTCCCGCGCGGGTGTGTCGGACGCGCTGTCGGACGACCCGTGGGCGGGGGAGCCCGCCGTACCCGCCTCCCGCGCGGGTGTGTCGGACGGGTTGTCGGACGACCCCTGGGCGGGCGAGGCCGCCGTACCCGCTCCCCGTGCGCGGGGGGCGGAGCCGCGTCCGGACGACCCCTCGGCGGGTGCGACGCTCTCCCCGGCCGGTGGGACCGAGCTGCCGTCGGACGACCCGTGGGCGGGCGAGGACACGATGGCCGGGGTCGGCGAGTACGACCCCTGGGACGGCGCGGAACCGGCGCAGCCCGCCCGCGCCCGGCCCACCCGCCCCCACCCGGCGGGCCGCGACCACCCCCACCCGCCGGCCCCGGACCACGACGCCCCGCGCCCGGCGGGTCTCGACCACGGCCACCCCCATCCGGCGGCCCCGGACCACGGCGCCCCGCGTCCGGCGGGTCTCGACCACGGCCACCCCCATCCGGCGGCCCCGGACCACGGCGCCCCGCGTCCGGCGGGCCTCGACCGCGACCACCCCCATCCGGCGGAGCAGGGCCACGGCGCCCCCGCCCCGGCGGGGCAGGACGACGACCCGTGGGCCGGGGAACCCTGGGCGGCGGCGGCAGCCGCCGGGTCCGGGGCCTCCGCCGGCCCCCACCGCCCGGCCGGCCAGGCCACGGTCACGGCCGAGGAGGCCCGCGCCATCGCCTCCTGGGACCGTGACCTCGACGCCCTGGAGGGCGAGCTCCGCCGCGCCCGCGCAGCCGTCCGGGACGTCGAGCTGCCCGCCGCCCTCTCCGCGAGCCAGCTCCTGCGCCTCGCCGCCGACGAGCAGGGCTTCGTACGCGATCTCGCGCGCCCCATGCCCAAGCCCCCGCAGCCCGCCGCGCGCCAAGGCACCCGTTTCCACGCCTGGGTCGAGTCCCGCTTCGATGAACTGCCGCTGCCGCACCTCGACCTCCTCGACCCCGTCGCCGAGCTGCCCGGCTCCGACCAGGAGATCGCCGACGAGGCCGACCTCGACTCCCTCAAGGCGGCCTTCGAGCGCAGCGAGTACGCCGAGCGGACCCCGTACCGGATGGAGGCCCCCGTCCAGCTGACCCTCGCCGGCCGGGTCATCCGCGGCCGCATCGACGCCGTGTACCGCGACCCCGACGGCTCGTACGAGGTCGTCGACTGGAAGACCGGCCGCACCACCCAGGCCGACCCGCTCCAGCTCGCCGTGTACCGACTGGCCTGGGCGGAAGCCACCGGCACCCCCCTCGACCGGGTCGGCGCCGCGTTCCTGCACGTCCGCAGCGGCCGGGTGATACGCCCCCGCGACCTCCCCGACCGGGCCCGTCTTGAGCGGATCCTCCAAGGCAAAACGGGCACGGACGGTGCCCCCCGGGCGGACGGTTAGGCTCGGGGCATGAGCGAGATCCAGGCGGACAGCGTCGTCCGCGCGTACATCGACACCCACCGCACCGCCTTCCTCGACGACCTCGCCGAGTGGCTGCGGATCCCCTCCGTGTCGGCCCAGCCCGCGCACGCGGACGACGTACGCCGCAGCGCCGACTGGCTCGCCGCGAAACTCACCGCGACCGGCTTCCCGGTCGTCGAGGTCTGGCCCACCGACGGCGCCCCCGCCGTCTTCGCGCACTGGCCCGCCGAGAACCCCGACGCGCCGACCGTCCTCGTCTACGGACACCACGACGTCCAGCCCGCCGCCCTCGCCGATGGCTGGCACACCGAGCCCTTCGAGCCCGTCGTCAAGGACGGCCGGATGTACGGGCGCGGCGCCGCCGACGACAAGGGCCAGGTGTTCTTCCACACCCTCGGCGTACGCGCGCACCTCGCCGCGACCGGCTCCGCCGCCCCCGCCGTGCACCTCAAGCTGCTCATCGAGGGCGAGGAGGAGTCCGGCTCCCCGCACTTCCGCGACCTCGTCGAGGCCCGCGCCCGGCAGCTCGCCACCGACGTCGTGATCGTCTCCGACACCGGCATGTGGTCCGAGACCACCCCCACCGTCTGCACCGGCATGCGCGGCGTCGCCGACTGCGAGATCGACTTCCACGGCCCCGACCAGGACATCCACTCCGGTGCCTTCGGCGGAGCCGTACCCAACCCGGCCACCGTCGCCGCCCGCCTCGTCGCGGCCCTGCACGACGAGGACGAACGGGTCACGATCCCCGGGTTCTACGACAACGTCGCCGAGCTGAGCGACGCCGAACGCCGGCTGATCTCCGAGCTGCCCTTCGACGAGGCCGAGTGGCTCCGTACCGCCAAGTCGCACGCCGCCTCCGGCGAGGCCGGCTACTCCACCCTGGAGCGCGTCTGGGCCCGCCCGACCGCCGAGGTCAACGGCATCGGCGGTGGCTACCAGGGCCCCGGCGGCAAGACCATCGTGCCCGCCTCCGCCCACCTGAAGCTGTCGTTCCGCCTGGTGTCCGGGCAGGACCCGTACGAGGTGGAGGCGGCCGTGAAGGACTGGGTCGCCGCCCGCGTCCCCGACGGGATCCGGCACTCCATCACCTTCGGCGCCCCCACCCGGCCGTGCCTGACCCCGCTGGACCACCCGGCGCTCCGGTCCGTCGTGCGGTCCATGGAACGCGCCTTCGGCCAGCAGGTCCGCTTCACCCGCGAGGGCGGCTCGGGCCCGGCGGCCGACCTCCAGGACGTCCTGGACGCGCCCGTCCTCTTCCTCGGGATCTCCGTACCCTCCGACGGCTGGCACTCGCCGAACGAGAAGGTCGAGATCGACCTCCTCCTCAAGGGCGTGGAAACCGCCGCCCACCTGTGGGGCGACCTCGCCGAGCACTGGAAGACCGGCTGAGTCCGCCCGCACACCCACCCACCGCCACGCCTGCCTTGTCCCACCACCGGGGGAGTTGGAAGTACCAGTGAGCACCCATACCGAGCGTCCGATCACGCTGGCCGCGCCCAGCGGAATCGACCGCGCCGCCCACCACCGCTTGGACGAGGCGTGGCTGGCCGCCGCCTGGAGCCACCCGACGACCCGCGTCTTCGTCGTCTCCGGCGGCCAGGTCCTCATCGACGACACCCCCGACGGCGGCACCGGCATAGTGATGACCCCGGCCTTCGAGGCCCCGGTCACCGAGACCCACCGCTACTTCCTGGGCACCGACGAGGACGGCGTACGGTACTTCGCGCTGCAGAAGGACTCCCTGCCGGGCCGCATGGACCAGTCGGCCCGCCCGGCCGGGCTGCGCGAGGCGGGTCTCCTGCTGAACCCGCGCGACGCCGGGCTGATGGTGCACGCCGTGGCGCTGGAGAACTGGCAGCGGATGCACCGTTTCTGCTCCCGCTGCGGCGAGCGCACGGTCGTCGCGGCCGCCGGGCACATCCGCCGCTGCCCGGGCTGCGGCGCCGAGCACTACCCGCGCACCGACCCGGCCGTGATCATGCTGGTCACCGACGACCGGGACCGCGCGCTGCTGGGCCGCCAGGTCCACTGGCCGGAGGGCCGCTTCTCGACGCTGGCCGGGTTCGTGGAGCCGGGCGAGTCGATCGAGCAGTCGGTGATCCGCGAGGTGTGGGAGGAGGCGGGCGTCAAGGTCGGCGAGGTCGAGTACATCGCCAGCCAGCCCTGGCCGTTCCCGTACAGCCTGATGCTGGGCTTCACCGCCCGGGCCGTGACCTCCGAGATCACCGTCGACGGCGAGGAGATCGAGGAGGCCCGCTGGTTCTCCCGCGAGGACCTCGCCGAGGCGATCGAGAGGGGCGAGGTCACGCCGCCCGCCGGCGGCATCTCCATCGCCGCCCGGCTCGTCGAGCTCTGGTACGGCAAGCCGCTGCCGCGCCCGCCGGCCGCGTAAGTTTCGTCACAGTCGCCTGGCCTGGCCTGGCGAGGCCTGGCTTGGCCTCACTCGTACGGCATCGGCCCGAGATCGGCACCGGCCCGGCAGATCGGCCCGGAGATCGGCACAGCAGAAGGCCCCCGCCGGGCGGCGGGGGCCTTCCGAGAGCTGCGACGGACTCGGATCAGACGGCGAGGGCCTGCTTGACCTGGGCCAGGCTCGGGTTCGTCATGACGGACTCGTTGCCGCCCGCCGACTTCACGAGGACGGTCGGAACCGTCTGGTTGCCGCCGTTGGCCTTCTCCACGAACGCGGCGGACGCCGGGTCGAGCTCGATGTTGATCTCGTTGTACGCGATGCCTTCCCGGTCCAGCTGCTTCTTCAGCCGGTTGCAGTAGCCGCACCAGGTCGTGCTGTACATCGTGACGGTGCCCGTGTCCTGCATGCTGCGCTCTCCTTCGTGGGGGCCTCGGTGGTCCGAGTACTCGAACGCACGGGACCGCCGCACCATTCCCGGCCCCGGCACCCGCCCCCGCCCCGCCCTCCCCACCGGTACGAAGAACGGACCGGCCCTGTGGACGGATTTCCCGCCCGCCCCACCGGACCTGGCAGCATGGCGGGGTGACATCAGCAACGCACTCCTCCCCCTTCCCGGCCGACGCAGACGCCGCCGACGCCGTGCTCCTGGGCCTCGACCCGGAGCAGCGCGAGGTCGCCACGACCCTGCGCGGGCCGGTGTGCGTGCTGGCGGGCGCGGGCACCGGCAAGACCCGGGCCATCACCCACCGCATCGCCTACGGCGTCCGGTCCGGGCAGCTCATGCCGGCCAGCGTCCTGGCGGTCACCTTCACCAACCGGGCCGCCGGTGAGATGCGCGGCCGGCTGCGCACCCTCGGCGCGGGCGGCGTCCAGGCGCGGACCTTCCACTCCGCGGCCCTGCGCCAGCTCCAGTACTTCTGGCCCCGGGCGGTCGGCGGCGAAGTGCCCCGCCTGCTGGAGCGGAAGATCCAGTTCGTCGCCGAGGCCGGGGCGCGCTGCCGCCTCCGCCTCGACCGCAACGAGCTGCGGGACGTGACGGGGGAGATCGAATGGGCCAAGGTCACCCAGACCGTGCCCGCCGACTACCCGGCCACCGCCGTGAAGGCGGGCCGCGAGGCCCCTCGCGACCTGGCGGAGATCGCCCAGATCTACGGGACGTACGAGCAGCTCAAGCGGGACCGCGGCATGATCGACTTCGAGGACGTGCTGCTGCTGACCGTCGGCATCCTCCAGGACCGCCACGACATCGCCGAACAGATCCGCAGCCAGTACCAGCACTTCGTGGTGGACGAGTACCAGGACGTCAGCCCCCTCCAGCAGCGTCTCCTCGAACTGTGGCTCGGCGACCGCGACAGCCTGTGCGTCGTCGGCGACGCCAGCCAGACGATCTACTCCTTCACCGGCGCGACCCCCGATCACCTGCTGAACTTCCGCACCCGCTACCCGCAGGCCACCGTGGTCAAGCTGGTCCGCGACTACCGCTCCACCCCGCAGGTCGTCCACCTCGCCAACGGACTGCTGAACCAGGCCAAGGGCCGCGCCGCCGAACACCGCCTGGAGCTGATCTCCCAACGCGAGCCCGGCCCCGACCCGGTCTACGCCGAGTACCCCGACGAACCCGCCGAGGCCGAGGGCGTCGCCGGGCGGATCCGCGACCTGATCGCCGCGGGCGTCCCCGCCGGCGAGATCGCCGTGCTCTACCGGATCAACGCCCAGTCCGAGGTGTACGAGCAGGCCCTCGCCGACGCCGGAGTTCCCTACCAGCTGCGCGGCGCCGAGCGCTTCTTCGAGCGCGGCGAGGTCCAGAAGGCGGTGCTCGCCCTGCGCGGAGCCGCCCGCTCCGGCGGCAGCAGCGACCCCCTCCTGGAGGACGTCGTCGAGCTGGGCTCCCAGGTCAGGGCCGTACTGAGCTCCACCGGCTGGACCGCCGAACCGCCCACCGGGTCCGGCGCCGTCCGCGACCAGTGGGAATCGGTGGCGGCGCTGGTCCGCCTCGCCGAGGACTTCGCCCGCAGCCGACCCGGCGCGACCCTGGCCGACCTCACGATCGAGCTGGACGAACGCAAGGCCGCGCAGCACGCCCCGACCGTCCAGGGCGTCACCCTCGCCTCGCTGCACGCCGCGAAGGGTCTGGAGTGGGACGCCGTGTTCCTCGCCGGCCTCACCGACGGCATGATGCCGATCACGTACGCGAAGACCGACGAGCAGGTCGAGGAGGAACGACGCCTGCTCTACGTCGGAGTCACCCGGGCCCGCCATCACCTGACGCTCTCCTGGGCGCTCTCCCGCGCTCCGGGCGGCCGGGCCTCCCGACGGCCCAGTCGTTTCCTGAACGGCCTGCGACCGGGCTCGGCGGCCCCGGGAACGGGCCCCGGCACCGCGACCGACCGGACCGGCCGCCGGCGCACCCGCCGCGGGTCCGCGCTGTGTCGCGTCTGCGGCAGGACCCTGACCGAGGCCGGGGACATCAAACTGATGCGCTGCGAGGACTGCCCGTCCGACATGGACGAAGGGCTCTACGAGCGGCTGCGCACGTGGCGGGCCGTCCAGTCGAAGGCCCAGGGCTTGCCCGGGTACTGCGTCTTCACGGACAAGACGCTGATGGCGATCGCGGAGGCCGCGCCCTCCGAGGCGGGCGAGCTCTCGATGATCTCCGGCGTGGGTGGTCGCAAGCTCGACCGGTACGGAGCCGATGTCCTGGCCATCTGCGCCGGTCAGGACCCCGCGGGCGCGGATCCTGACGACGCGTAGAAACTCGTCGGAAAAATAGTTTGCACATGCCCAGCGAATCCCCATAGGTTCTTAGCAACGGAAACGGTGGCTTCTCCGAAGCCCTGGATCCGTGCTGTACTTATCCGAATACGCATGGGACCGGCCTTCGGGCAGGGTCCCCGAGACGCCGAGAGGAGGCGAGACCAGTGGCCGGCTACATGAACTTCACCAAAATGACCGATCGCTCGGTCGACGCTTCCTGCCTGCTCGGCTCCGTCTCTCTCCCGGGTACCGGTCTGTCCGCGGTGTGCGCTGACAGCCCTGCCCTGCTGGCGGTCCTTCCCGTCAGTGAGCGCATTGAGCGACCGACCAAGGCACTGGTGGCAGTAGCCGAAGCCCAGGCGCATGGCGCCTATGGCCTCGCGGCCGCAGCCGGTGCCGGAGCTCGGACGAAGCAGACGACGAAGCAGCAGCACCACCTGATGTGGGCCTTCCGCGGGCTCGAACCCTGGAGTGATCCAGCCTGATCTCATGATCAGGCCGGCGCCTTCAGGGCCGCGGAACCCCACCCGGGATCCGCGGCCCTTCTGTTTGTCCCCGAACGGGGACGACGGAGCGAAGGGGCCTCGGGACTGGCAGAACCAGTCGGTGTGAGTTGGCAGCCGAGCCGCCCCCGGCCAACAGGCCGGAACGACTAGCCGAACAAGACGAGGAAGAAAAACACCGTGCAACTCGAAGCGCACGCCCCGTCCGTACCGCAGACCCAAACGATCTCCCCGCCCGCAGTCCCGGAGGACTCCACCTTGATCCCCCTCACCGCGCTCACCGCGCTCGACGACGCCATCGAGAACCTCGGCGTACCTGTTCCCTGTCGCACCTTCGACCCCGAGGTCTTCTTCGCCGAGTCCCCGGCGGACGTCGAGTACGCCAAGTCGCTCTGCGGCACCTGCCCGCTCGTCGAGGCCTGCCTCGCCGGCGCGAAGGAGCGCCGCGAGCCCTGGGGCGTCTGGGGTGGGGAGCTCTTCGTCCAGGGCGTCGTCGTGGCCCGCAAGCGGCCGCGTGGTCGTCCGCGCAAGCACCCGGTTGCAGCGGCATGACCGCCATCGGAACCATCGACCGCCCCCTGACGCGCGACCCCCTGAAGCAGGCCCTCATGTCCCCCCACACCACCACGAGCGAGCAGCCGCACGGCGCCGCCACCGCAGACTTCATCACCGCAGGCGCGATCACCTCGCGTCAGAACAGGACCCGCGAAATGCAACTCATCCCAGAAGCCCTGGCTCGTGCCCATATGGACGACCGCATGCGTGAGGCGGACGCCGAGCGTCACGCCCTTCGCCTGGTCGCCGCGCGGCGCATGCAGCGTCGGGCCGAACGCGTGTCGCTGCGCGCCCGGCGCGCGCTGGCCATGGCCGTCATGAACTGACGGCCGACACAGCCGAAGAAACGCAGTATCCCGGGGGGCCGGTCCGAACGGACCGGCCCCCCGGTGCGCCCCGCGCGCCGCTCCCGGCCCGCGGGGATATCGTCTGCGGGTGGACCAGCCGACTCCCCACCCCGCCCCGCCGGGACCCGAGGCCCAGCCCGTCGTCTGCGCGCGCTGCGGCACCTCCGCCCCGGACGGCGCCCCGCCCACCTGGACCTGCTCCGTGGAGAACGGGACCAGGCAGTACTTCTGCGTCGACTGCGCGCGGGCCAACCTCCGCGCCATCGAAGGCCGCCTCGACTCCGCCTGGTGGTGACGCCCGGGCCCGGCGACGGTCCGGCCCGGTGACGACCCTCCACCCGGCGCGCACCGGACCCGCTCGACGCCGACCCACCCCCGGCATGCCCGCCGTACGCGTGCCCGCCCTACGCGGGCCGGTCCTCCGCTCCGAATCCCGGCAGCCAGGTGGTCAGTTCGTCCCGCAGTCGCACCGTCGCGCCCAGCTGGCACAGCACCCCGATGGTGCTCAGCGTCACCCGGTGGATCAGCAGGTACGACGGCGGCAGGTTGATCTGGCGCCCCAACTGGTGTGCGGGGGAACGGGGGTCGGCGATCCGCGCGGCCTGTCCGCGCAGCCACGTCCGCGTGAAGGTGAACTCCTCGGCCTCGGCGGGCTCGATGATCGGCTTGAGGTAGTCGAGTACGGCCTGCGGGTCGAGGTCGATGGAATCCCGGACGAAGCCCTCGGCCCGTAGGTGTCCGTAGACCCCTTCGGCGTCCCCGTCCAACGTCATCCGCAGGGACCGGCCGATGGGCTTGGGCCAGCCGCCGGGCAGTCGGTCGACGGTGCCGAAGTCCAGCACGCCCAGCCGTGTCCGACCGTCCGCCCCCGTTATCAGGCGGAAGTTGCCCGGATGCGGATCCGCGTGCAGAAGCCCCGTCCGGGCGGGTCCCGAGAAGAGGAACCGGGCCAGCAACTGCCCGGCGCTGTCGCGTTCCTCCTGGGTGCCGTCGGCGATCACCTCCGACAGCGGGGTGCCGTCCATCCACTCGGTCACCAGCACCTCGTCGCCCTGATGCACGACGTCCGGCACGAACACGTCCGGGTCGTCGACGAAGGCGTCCGCGTGCGTGCGCTGCGCCTCGGCCTCCAACTCGTAGTCCAGTTCCTCCGAGACCCGGTCGCGCATCTCGGTGATCAGCGGCTTGATGTCCATGCCGGGAATCAGCGGTCCGAGCAGTCCCGCGAAGCGGCCCAGTTGCTTGAGGTCAGACAGCAGCGCTTCACCGGCGCCCGGGTACTGCACCTTGACCGCGACCTGCCGGCCGTCGTGCCACACCGCCCGGTGGACCTGTCCGATCGAGGCGGCCGCGGCCGGCTTGTCCTCGAACTCCTCGAACAGCTCGCGCCAATCCTCGCCCAGACGCTCCGCCAGCACCTCGTGCACCCGCGCCACCGGCAGCGGCGGGGCCGCCTCCTGAAGCTTGGTCAGCGCCGCACGGTAGGGCCCGGCGACCTCCTCGGGCAGCGCCGACTCGAACACCGAAAGGGCCTGCCCGAACTTCATGGCGCCCCCCTTCAGTTCGCCGAGGGTGCGGAACAACTGCTCGGCGGTGCGCTGCTGGAGCTCGCGGGCGACGATCTCGGCCGACTTGCCGCCGATCCTCCTGCCCAGGCCCCAGGTGGCGCGGCCGGCGATCCCGAGTGGCAGCGCGGCCAGCTTGACGGTGCGGGTGACGGCCTTCCGGGGAAGATCAGACATGCGCCCCTCCAGTTCCCAGACAGCTGTGCCGCAAGCGGCGGTTCCTTGCGATCCTCGGCACCGACGCATCCTGTCATGGCCGACTCCGGAGGTCCGCGCCCGATCCTGCCCCGACGCTCTGCAGCCCCGCTCGACCGCCACCGCGGACGCCACCGCCCCCACCGGAAGCGCCCGCCCTCCCGGCGCCGCGGCCCGACCCCGGGACGGGCACGGCCCGCACGGCCGGGGGCGGCGCAGGCTCCCCGGTCGCGGCCGCCCCGCAGGGACAGTCCGGGTGGGGCCACACCGCCGAGCGGTCCCAGGCCAGGCCCGGCAGCGCGGCCTCCCAACGGGCCCCCGCCGACGCGGGCACCTCCCCGTCGAGGAAGGACAGGGCGTGCGCCGCGGCCATGCCGGCCACCGCCGTCGACAGGGCCACGTCGCAGGCGGCAGTGGCCCGGCGGCGGTGGGCCGAGCGCCACTGGACGAGCATCCTCGGCCAGGCGGGATCCCGATCGACCCGGTCGCGTTCCATGCATCCGGCGCACCCCGTGGACCCCGGCAGCACCAGCGGCCCCACCAGCCCGGTCCCCTCCAGCACCCCCGCGTACAGGTGCGGGGTGCCGGTGGCCACCCAGTCGGCCGCCTCCTGCGGATCCGGGGCCCAGGACCGCAGCCCGTCCCGGGGAGCGACCACCACCAGCGCCAGCCCCGGCTCCGGCCCGCCCGCCTCGCCGGCCCGCGGACCCCGCCCCGGGGCGGAGTCCCGCACCAGCGCCCCCGCGGCCTCGGCCCTGAGCCGGCCGACGCTCGCGGCACCCAGCCCGCCCGGAGCCACATCGGCCGGTACCACCCGACCCCCGTCGAGCACCTCGACCCGGCCCACCCCCGCCCCCGCCAGTACGGCGGCGATCACCGCCCCGACCCGACCGCTCCCGCGCACCTGGACCCGTATCGCCCGGCGCGCCGCGACACCGCGCAAGTCACCGCCCGGCTCCCGCCGCACCAACGACAGCGAGCCCAGATCGGGCCCCAATCGCTCCAGCGTCTCCGGCCGGCGCCGCACGGCCTGGGCCCGAGGCCCGCCCGCGGTGACGTCGTCCAGCAGCCCGGCCCCCGCCAGCCGCCGCACGAGTTCGTCCACCCGGCCCTCCGGCAGCCCCATCCCGACGCCCTCCGACCGCAGCAGCTCCATGCTCCGCGTCCCGTCGATGCGGTCGATGAGCGCACCGGTGGCCGTGTCCACCGGCCCCAACACCACCGCGTGGGCCGGGGTCACCCCGAACTGCACCGTCTGCAGATCGCGCCAGGCCCGCGCCAGAGCGGGCTTCACCTTCGGATACATGACATCCCCTTCACCTGCGCGTCCCCGGATCCCGGCCTGATCCGGGACCCGACCCCCGGTGCCCGGACCCCCGCCGGATCCCCCACGGATCCGTCGGTCCCGTTGCACCGCCTTCCGCCACCATGCCCGCCCGTCGCCTCACGTGCGGGAATTTGTCCACAGGCAAGGGGTATTAGGCATATGAGATGGAGAAAAGGGGTGTTTCCGGTATCCGATCCCGAATCCGCAGCGAATCGATCACGTTCGAACCCCGGACGCGCGGGACTTCCACCACGACGACCGGGTACCTTCGACGCGTGTCAGCCGACCCACCCCAGCGCGCCGTCGAAGTCCGCCGGAGCGCGCGCCGCCGCAGGACCGTTTCCGCCTACCGTGAGGGCGACCGGACGGTCGTCCTGATCCCTGCCCGGATGTCCGAGGCGGAGGAGCGCCGCTGGGTGGGCGTGATGCTGGACAAGCTCGCCGCGCAGGAGAGCAAGCGGACCCTCGGCGACGCGGAACTGACCGAACGCGCCGAGCGTTTGTCCGAGCAGTACTTCGGCGCCCGTGCCCGCCCCCGCTCGGTGCGCTGGGTCACCAACCAGAACACCCGTTGGGGCTCCTGCACCCCCGCCGAGGGCAGCATCCGGCTCTCGCACCGGCTCCAGGGCATGCCCGAGTACGTGGTCGACTACGTGCTGCTGCACGAGCTGGCCCACCTCCTCGTGCCCGGCCACGGCCCCCGTTTCTGGGAGCTGCTGGAGGCGTATCCGAAGACCGAGAGGGCCCGGGGGTACCTCGAAGGAGTGGTCGCGGCCGAGCGCCTCCCGAAGGTTCCGGCCTCCCGCGAGGAATGAGACCGGGCCCCGGAACACGGTTTGTACCGGGTCGGTACCGACTTGGCCGGATGTCGGCGGGAGCCGTTAGCCTGAGCGGCACGCAGGCACCGGCACGCATGCCGCGGCACACATTCACAGTCGGGATGGGGGACGGTCGGACGTATGGCCAGGGAATTCCAACGCGGCCACAAGGCCAAGATCAGTGATCTGACGGCGGGTACCGATCTGTACGTGGGCGTCCAGATCTCCGGGCCCGGGCTCACCTTCGACATCAGTTGCTTCGGCCTCGACGCGAACGAGCAGCTCTCGGACGACCGCTACTTCGTCTTCTTCAACCAGCCGAAGTCGCCGGAGGAGTCCATCCAGCAGCTCGGCCCGCAGGCGGGTGACACCGAATCCTTCCGGGTGACCCTCGACCGGATCCCGGCCTCCATCCACCGGCTCTCCTTCAGCGCCACGCTCGACGGCGCCGGACAGATGTCGCAGATCGGCCCCGGCTACATCCGGATCGTCGCCGGCGGCGAGGAAGTCGTCCGCTACTCGTTCAACGGCTCCGAGTTCAGCACCGAGCGCGCCCTCATGATCGGCGACTTCTACCTCAAGGACGTGTGGCGCTTCGCCGCCGTCGGACAGGGCTTCGACGGCGGGCTCGCCGCGCTGCTGCAGAACTTCGGCGGCGAGGTCGCCGATGAGGAGCCGCAGCAGGCGCAGCCGCAGCCGTCCGCGACGCCCGGGTTCGCCCCGCCGCCGCAGGCCGCCGCCCCCGCCCCGTCCTTCGGAGCCCCGGCCCAGCAGCCGCCCGCCCAGCAGCCCCCGGCCCATCAGCCGCCCGCCCCCGCGCCGTCCTTCGGCGGTCCGGCGCAGCAGCCGCAGGCACCCGCCCCGCAGCCCCCGGCGCCGGCCCCGGTGCACAGCGCCCCGACCATGGTCGCCCCGCTGGCCCCGCCCGCCCCCGCGCCCCACGGCCACCCGCCGCAGCCGCCGCAGCAGCCCGGGCCGCCCTCGTACGGGCAGCAGCCGCAGCCCTCGTACGGCGGTCAGGTCCCGCCCCCGGCCCCCGCGCCCTACGGGCAGCAGCCGCCGCAGCCCTCGTACGGCCAGGTCCCCGGCCAGCAGCCGCCCCCGTACGGCGGGCAGCCCGGCTACGGCGGGACGCCCGCCCACGGCCGGGCCCCGCAGGCCGCCGGGGCCGGGCTCGCCGCCGCGCTCCAGCCGTACAAGGAGGCGCCCACGGGCGCCCGCTGGACCCCGCAGAACCAGCAGCTCATGCGGGTCGACCTGTCGATGGGCGGCCAGGGCGTCCTGGCCCGCCAGGGCAGCATGGTCCTCTACCAGGGCAAGGTCGACTTCAGCTACAAGGGCGCGGGCTTCGCGGGCCGCGTCGTCGGCAACGCCACCGGCCAGGAGATGCAGCTGATGCGCTGCACCGGCCGCGGCCAGGTGTTCCTCGCCGAGAACGGCGCCCACCTGCACGCCATCGAGCTCCAGGGCGACGGGATCTGCGTGTCCGCCGAGAGCGTCCTCGCGTTCGACGAGTCCCTCCAGCACGAGGTCCGCCGCATCGAGGGCCACGGCATCCCCGGCGGCGCCCTGTTCACGATGCTCTTCCAGGGCACCGGCACGGTCATCATCAAGACGCACGGCGTCCCCGTCGTCCTGCCGGTCACCCCGACCACGTTCGCGGACAGCAACGCGATCGTCGCGTGGTCCGCCGCCTCCCAGGTGATCATCTCCAGCCAGGTCCGGCTGCGCCGCAACGCCTATCCCGGCCACAGCGGGGAGACCGTGAACCTCCAGTTCCGCGGCGCTCCCGGCAACTTCATCGTCGTCCAGCCGTACGAGGTCTGAGGGAGCCCCACATGAACGCCATGAACGCAATGAACCAGCAACTCGCGGGCTACGCCCCCACCCCCGTCACGGCCCGCATGGAGAACCACGGCCGGGCCATGCTCAAGGTCGCCATGCAGAGCGGCCAGGACCTCTTCGCCCGCACCGGCTCGATGGTCGCGTACGAGGGCTTCGTCCAGTACGAGCCCAACCCGCCCGCCGTCCGCCAGGTGGCCTCGCAGTGGCTGACCGGCGAGGGCGCCCCGATCATGAAGGCGTCCGGGGACGGCCTGCTCTACCTCGCCGACTACGGCGCGGACGTCGTCGTGATCAACCTCAACAACGACGCCCTGTCCGTCAACGGCACCAACCTCCTCGCCTTCGACGCCCACCTCCAGTGGGGCGTCGAGCGGGTCAAGGGCATGGCGAAGTTCGCCGGTCAGGGCCTGTTCAACGTGCAGATCTCCGGCACCGGATGGGTCGCGATCACCTCCCGCGGCACCCCGATCGTGGTCGACTGCGGCCGCGGCGACGACGAGACGTACGTCGACCCGGACGCGCTCGTCGCCTGGTCCCCGAACCTCAAGGTCAAGGGGAAGCGGAGCTTCAAGGCCTCGTCGATGATCGGCCGGGGCAGCGGAGAGGCCTACCAGATGGCCTTCTCCGGCCAGGGCATCGTCGTCGTACAGCCCAGCGAGGACAGCACCGACCGGCTCCGGACCCGGGGCTGAGGGGGAGCGGACACATCATGCAGAGCGCACTTTTTGGCTACGCGGAAGCGCAGTCCCAGGACCGGTACACCGTCCAGAACCCCCAGCTCCTGCGGGTCTCCCTGACCGGCTCCGACGACGTCCTCGCCCGCAAGGGGGCGATGGTCGCCTACCAGGGGATCATCGACTTCGACGGCGAGTACCAGAGCACCAACCAGCGCAACGCCCGCGCCCGCACCGGCGAGGGCCTCGACCTGATGCGCTGCTCCGGGCAGGGCACGGTCTACCTGGCCAACCTGGCCCAGTACGTCCACGTCGTGGACGTCGACCAGGACGGCCTCACCGTCGACAGCAGCTACGTGCTGGCGTTGGACTCGACCCTGCACACCGAGGCCATCGCCGTCGACAGCCAGTACGGCATCTCCGGCTCCGGCAAGTACCAGCTCAACATCAGCGGCCGCGGCAAGGTCGCCCTGATGACCTCCGGGCAGCCCCTGATGATGCAGGTCACCCCGGACAAGTACGTCAACGCCGACGCCGACGCGATCGTCGCCTGGTCCACCTCGCTGCGCGTCCAGATGCAGGCGCAGACGCACTCCACCGGGGTGTGGCGGCGCCGCGGCAACACCGGCGAGGGTTGGGAGCTCAGCTTCCTCGGCACGGGCTTCGCGCTCGTGCAGCCCAGCGAGGTGCTGCCGCCGCAGAACGCGCAGGTCGGACAGGGCGCGGCGGCGCAGTTCGGGATGGGCCAGCACGGCGCCCACGCCCAGAACCAGAACAACGCCTGGAACTAGCCTGGAACCAGCGGGCCGCCGACCGACGAGGCGGCCCGAGCGGGCAACGCGGAAGGGGCGGACCCGATCGGGTCCGCCCCTTCCGTACGTCCGCCTCAGCCGCCCAGTCGGGCCCGCGTCGCCTCGACCAGCCGCACCACCGAGGTGTCGGCCACCGCCGCGACCTCCTCGTACGGGAACCAGCGCAGGTCCAGCGACTCCTCGCTGATCTCCGCCACCGCGCCGGCCGGAGCCAGCGCCGCGTACTGCACGTCCAGGTGCCAGTTGCACGGCGCCGGGATCGGATGCCGGTCCAGCCGCACCGGACCGCCCGGCAGCAGGGTCAGCCCGGAGGCGATCCCCGACTCCTCGACGGCCTCGCGCAGCGCCGCCTCCGCGAGCGTGGCGTCACCGGGCTCGCAGTGCCCGCCCATCTGCAGCCACATGCCGAGCTTCTTGTGCAGGGTCAGCAGGACCCGCCCCCGCGTCGGGTCCACGACCAGGGCGCTGCCCGTGACGTGCCCGGCGGTGCAGGGCTTGTAGACCCCGTCCGGATGGGCTTCCAGGTGCTCCAGGTACAGGGCGCGGAGCTCGGGCTGGTCCTCGTACCGCTTCAGGACGAGGACCGCGTCTTCGTGCAGGCTCACTTCTCGCCTTCGCCTTCGCCCTCGGGCCGCTCGCGCTTCTCGGCCGCCTCGCCGAGCATCTTGTCGATCTCGGAGAAGTCGAGCTGCTCGCGGTGCACGAACCCGTCCGGGTCGTCCAGGTCGGAGGCCGTCGGCAGCATGTCCGGGTGCTCCCACAGCCCGTCCCGGCCGTCCACGCCCCGCGCGTCGGTGAGCGAGGCCCACAGCCGGGAGGCGTCGCGCAGCCGGCGCGGACGCAGTTCCAGGCCGATCAGCGTCGCGAAGGTCTGCTCCGCCGGACCGCCCGAGGCGCGCCGCCGGCGCATGGTCTCGCGCATGGCGTCCGCCGAGGTCAGCCGGGGCTTGGCCGCTTCGTGCACCACCGCGTCGACCCAGCCCTCGACGAGCGCGAGCGCCGTCTCCAGGCGGGCCAGGGCGGCCTTCTGCTCCGGGGTGTCCTCCGGCTGGAACATGCCGCCCGCCAGCGCCTCCTGGAGTTGCTCCGGGTTCGACGGGTCGAGCTGACCGACCGCGTCCTCCAGCTTCGAGGTGTCGACCGTGATGCCCCGCGCGTAGCCCTCCACCGCACCGAACAGGTGCGAGCGCAGCCACGGCACGTGCGCGAACAGTCGGGCGTGCGCCGCCTCGCGCAGCGCCAGGTACAGCCGCACCTCGTCCGAGGGGACGCCGAGGTCCTTGCCGAAGCTCTCGATGTTCAGCGGCAGCAGCGCCGCCCGCCCGGCCGGACCCAGCGGCAGCCCGATGTCGGTCGAGCCGACGACCTCGCCCGCGAGCACGCCCACGGCCTGGCCGATCTGCTGGCCGAACATGGCCCCGCCCATGGAACGCATCATGCCGAGCAGCGGGCCCGCCATGGCCTGCATCTCCTCGGGCAGCACCCCGCCCATCGCGGCGCCGACGCGCTCGGCGACCGGGTCGACGAGTTCCTTCCACACCGGGAGGGTCGCCTCGACCCACTCGGCGCGGCTCCACGCGACGGCCGCGTTGGCGCCCGACGGCAGGGAGGTCACGCCGTCCAGCCACAGGTCGGCGAGGCGCACCGCCTCCTCGACCGCGGACTTCTCCGCGACGCCGACGCTCGCGTCCTTCACGCCGTCCGCCGTGCCCTGCGCGACGGTCTGGCGGGCGATGTTCTTGGCCATGTCCCAGTTCACGGGACCGCCCTCGTAGCTCAGCATCTGGCCGATCTGCTGGAAGGCCGCACCGAGGTCGCCCGGGTTCATGGAACCGAACATCGCGGCGAACGGATTGTCCGCGCCGCCCGGAAGAGCGGAGGGGTCGAACCCGAACGGATTCGCGGGGCCGCCCTGGCCGCCCTTCTTGCCCTCGTCGCCGTTCTCCGGCTCCTCCGGCGGAAGGCCGAATCCGAATGGGTTGTCGCTCACGGGTTTCCTCGGCTCGTAGGGCCGCCGGCGGGAGCCGACGGCGATGGTCCGGCAACACCACCCAGCGTAGACACCTGACCCGCTTACGGGCTCGGTGCTCCGCCGACTCCTGGGCTGCGGCAGGATGGACATCACCTGGTGGGTACGCGTCACGACGTGTCCCTACTGAAGACAACCGCTGGAGACGCCCGGTGAGTTCCCCAGATCCGCAGGCTCGCGCGCCGCACGACGCCGAAAACCACCCCGAGCACGGCGACAACGCCCCCGGCGTTCGCCAGCCGCGAAACCAGGCCGAACCCCGACGACACAGTCCGGTGATCGCGGTGACCGGCGCCGCATCCGGCGTCGGCGCGGCCCTGGTGGCCCGTCTCGCCGCATCCGACGAGGTCAAGCAGGTCGTCGCCATCGACGAGCGGCGCGGGGACTGCGCCGAGGCCCACTGGCACCTCCTCGACGTGCGCGACCCCGCCATCGCCGAGAAACTGCGCGGCGCCGACGTCGTCGTCCACCTCGCGCTGGACCTCGACCTGGAAACCGACCCCGCGACCCGTACGGCGTACAACGTACGCGGCACCCAGACCGTGCTGACGGCCGCCGCCGCCGCCGGCGTGCACCGGGTCGTGCTGTGCACCTCCGCCATGGTCTACGGCGCCCTCCCGGACAACGACATCCCGCTCGCCGAGGACTCCGAGCTGCGCGCCACCGCCGAGGCCACCGGCGTCGGCGACCTCCTGGAGATCGAGCGCCTGGGCCGCAGGGCCCCGCGCGCGCACCCCGGGCTGAACGTGACGGTGGTCCGCCCGGCGGTCCTCGTCGGCGGTACCGACACCGCGCTGACCCGCTACTTCGAGTCCCCGCGCCTGCTCGTCGTCGCGGGATCCCGGCCCACCTGGCAGTTCTGCCACGTCGATGACCTGGTCAGCGCCCTGGAGTACGCGGCCCTGGAGAAGGCCGAGGGCGAGCTGGCCGTCGGCTGCGAGGGCTGGCTGGAGCAGGAGGAGGTGGAGGAGCTGAGCGGAATCCGCCGCATGGAGCTCCCCTCGGCGGTCGCCCTGGGCGCCGCCGCCCGGCTGCACCGGATCGGCCTGACCCCGTCCCCGGCCGGGGACCTCGCGTACACGATGCACCCGTGGGTGGTCAGCGTCAGCGGGCTGCACGCGGCGGGCTGGCGGCCGCGCTGGACCAACGAGGAGGTGCTCGCCGAACTGCTCCAGGAGGTGTCGGGCCGGCACACCGTCGCGGGCCGCCGGCTGGGCCGCAAGGACGCCGCCACGGCAGCCGGAGCCGCCGGAGCGACGGTCGCCCTGCTCGGCGCGGCCGCAGCGGTCCGCCGCGCCCGCAAGCGACGCGGGATCTGACGCCCCCGGCGGAGCCCGCGCCCGCCCGGCGGGCCCGCGCCCGGGCCGTTCCTGTAGGAGGCTCCCAACCGGGCGGGCCCGCGCCGGGCGAATCGGCTATACCGCCGTGTCAACGGCTGAGGCACGATGGATGACATGGCACCGCACTTCGACCACCCAGGTGAGCAGGCCGCTCCGGACCCGATCCGGCTGCTCGACATCCGTGAGACCCCGCTCTCGATCGACGAGGTCTTCAAGGCCGTCGGCGACGATTCGACGGGAGGCACGACCCTGTTCGTCGGGACGGTGCGCAACCACGACGCCGGCGCCGACGTCGACTCCCTCGGCTACTCCTCCCACCCGACGGCGGAGGCCGAGATGCGCCGCGTCGCCGAGCGCGTCGTCGCCAAGTACCCGGTCCGCGCCCTCGCCGCCGTCCACCGCGTGGGGGACCTGTCCGTCGGTGACCTGGCCGTCGTCGTCGCCGTCTCCTGCCCGCACCGCGGCGAGGCCTTCGAGGCCTGCCGGATGCTGATCGACGACCTCAAGCACGAGGTCCCCATCTGGAAGCACCAGACCTTCAGCGACGGCACCGAGGAATGGGTCGGCGCCTGCTGAAAACGGCCGTACGGCCTCCCAAGCCCCCGGACGCGGGGCTTCCCCCGCATGGGGGTAGCCTCACACCCGTTCGGCCGCGCAACACGCCCTCGATTTGCGTAACCCCTTTCCGGGCACGAGCGTTGAAGCCACCAACGACACGTACTTTCGGGGCAGGGAGGCACGTTCATGGCATCACTGGCGTGGTTGCTCATTCCGCTGTTCGCCGCGATCGGCGCCGCGATATGGGGCAGCTGGGCGGCTCGCGACCGCACGCAGGGCGACATATCCGAACTCGCCGGTTACGCGAGATTCCGCGAGGCCATGGGCAAGGCCGATCAGGCCCCTACGAAGGAAAAGGCGCACTCCGGTTCCGACGCCGTCTGAGCGTCCCGGTGCTCCCGCTGAGAATCCGCTGAGAGTTCGGGCGCCCGGCCCCCGTACGGACCGGCCCCAGGGGCCGCCCTCCGAGGCCGTCCCGTACTGTCGATTCATGCCACGCCGCACCGCGACGATGCTCGCCTCCACCCTCATGCTGTTCGTGTTGCTCTGCGTCGGGGTGTTCATCAAGGTCCCGTACTCCGAGATGAGCCCGGGCCCCACGGTGAACACGCTCGGCGACTCGCACGGCGAGCCGGTCCTGAGCATCTCGGGGCACAAGACGTACCCGACCACCGGTCACCTCAACATGACCACGGTCCGCGTCACCGGCGCCGATTACGACATGAACCTGCTGGAAGCGGTGTACGGCTGGGCGGCCGGCGACAACATCGTCGTACCCCACGAGAACCTCTACCCGAACGGCAAGACGGACAAGGAATCGACGCAGGAGAACGCCGAGGAGTTCAGCCAGTCGCAGGAGAGCGCCAAGGTGGCCGCGCTCAAGCAGCTCGGCATCCCGGTCAACGCCCGCGTCATCGTCTCCTCCGTGGTCAAGGGCGGTCCCTCCGAGGGCAAGCTGCATGCCGGAGACGTGATCAAGTCCGTCGACGGCGCCCAGGTCACCGACCCCGCCGACGTGGCCAAGCTGGTCACCAAGCACAAGCCCGGCGAGCCCGTCGAGTTCACCGTCGTGCCCGCGGCGGACGCCGCTGAGGCGGAACGCGCGAACCGCGAGCCCACCACCTCGGCCAAGATCACGATCACCGCGGGCAAGGCGGAGGACGACGGCCACGCGATCGTCGGCATCCGGGCCGGGACCGACCACACCTTCCCGTTCCCGATCGACATCAAGCTCGCCGACGTCGGCGGCCCCAGCGCCGGCCTGATGTTCGCCCTGGGCATCGTCGACAAGCTCAACCCGGAGAACCTGACCGGCGGCAAGTTCGTCGCGGGCACCGGAACCATCGACGACAGCGGCAAGGTGGGGCCGATCGGCGGCATCCAGATGAAGACCATCGGAGCCCGCCAGGCCGGGGCCGCATACTTCCTGACCCCGGCCGAGAACTGCGCGTCCGCCGCCTCCCACGTCCCCGACGGGCTGACCCTGATCAAGGTCTCCACCATCGACGACGCGACGAAGTCCCTGCAGAAGCTCTCCAAGGGCGACACCGCCGGCCTCCCGCGCTGCACCGCTTCCTGAATCGCGGCTCGGCCGTCCGGGCGCGGCGCCCCGGGGCCCGCGCCCGACCCGCCCGTCCTAGTCGAGGAAGGTCGCGGCGAGGGCCTCGGCCAGCCCCGGCACCAGGGTCGCGCCCGTCAGCACCTCGTTGGAGGAGTCCTTCTCCCGCAGCCGCACGGCGGACTCCCGCGAACCGTCGCGCAGCACGCCCACGGTCAGCCGGACCTCCTGCCGGTCCGGGTGTGCGGCGACCCACTTCGCCAGCTGCTTGTCGCTCAAACCCTCCGGTACGGAGGCCTCCGCGGACGGCGGCAGCATCAGCCGCTCCACCGTCAGGGCGCAGCCGACGATCGCGGCGGGCCACGCGATGGTTCCCAGGAACTTGTCCAGCGGCGTCCCGGCCGGTACGGAGTCCTGCTCGATCGGGGTGAGCTGGCTCTTGCCGGTGTCGTCCTGGTCGAGGCCGAGCTGACGGGCCAGACCGGGCTCCTGCTTGCGCAGCCGGGCGGTGTCGACCAGGGCGAACAGCCGGGCCGGCTTGTCCCAGCCGAGGGTGGAGGCGTACTCGTCGATTTCGAGGACGGCACGGGTGAGCGGGGTGGCGGCCATCGGCGTGCCGGGGGAAGGCGAAAGGTTGGACATGGACAACATCCTGCCTCCTTTCCCCCGGTTACCGGGAACTGACTAAAGCCTCCGTAAGTTGCAAGAGTGGGCTCTACCATCGGGGACCCGGCTCAGCTCTTCCCGTACCGGACGCAGTACCCGGACGCAGTACCCATATTCAGTACCCAGACTCAGCGACTTTCGAGGTGCGCACCTTGGCTTTCCAGATGCCGGACCGCGGCGGAGGCCCCTCCGGGCCACGGATGAGAGTCGGCCGCCCCTCCCGGCGTGCCCGGACTCTTCTGACGACCTTGGGCGTCCTGGCCGTCCTGGCCATGGCGTTCATCATGTTCGCCGGATTCTGGACGGACTGGCTCTGGTTCCGCTCCGTCAAGTACTCCACCGTCTTCACCACCACCCTGTGGACCAAGATCGGGCTCTTCGCCGTCTTCGGCCTGCTGATGGCCGGTGCCGTCGGGCTGAACATTTGGCTGGCGCACCGACTGCGCCCGCCGCTGAGCGCGATGTCGCTGGAACAGCAGAGCCTCGACCGCTACCGGATGAGCATCGCGGCGTACAAGAAGTGGCTGCTCCTGGCCATCGCCGTGATCATCGGACTGATCGCGGGCGCTTCGGCGGCCGGCCAGTGGAAGACCTGGCTGATGTACGTCAACGGGGTGCCCTTCGGGCGCAAGGACCCCCAGTTCAATCTGGACGTGTCCTTCTACACCTTCGACCTGCCCTGGTACCGCTTCCTGCTCGGCTTCGGCTTCGCCGCGGTCGTGCTGTCGGTGATCGCCGCAGTCGTCGTGCACTACCTGTACGGCGGCCTGCGCGTGACCAGCCCGGGCGCCCGCGCCACCGCCGCGGCGACCGGACACCTGTCGGTGCTCCTCGGTCTCTTCGTCACCCTGAAGGCCATCGCGTACTGGCTCGACCGGTACGGCCTCGCGGTGAAGTCCAGCGACTTCAAGGCCGCCGACAACTGGACCGGCCTGCGGTACGTCGACGCGAACGCCTACCTCCCGGCGAAGACCATCCTGGTGGCGATCGCCGCGATCTGCGCGGTCCTCTTCTTCGCCACCCTGTGGCGCCGCACCTGGCAGCTGCCGGTCATCGGCTTCGGCCTGATGGTCCTCTCGGCGATCCTGATCGGCGGGCTCTACCCGGCGATCGTGCAGAAGTTCCAGGTCCAGCCGAACGAGCAGGCCAAGGAATCGCCGTACGTCGAGAAGAACATCAAGGCGACGCGCGACGCCTACGGGATCGCCGGGTCCGAGGTCAAGGACTACCCGGGCACCCCGCAGACGCAGGACCGGACCAAGCTGCGCAGCGCGGCCGACACCACGGCCAGCGTCCGCCTGCTCGACCCGAACATCGTCTCGCCGGCCTTCCAGCAGCTCCAGCAGGTCAAGGGCTACTACGGCTTCCCGTCCACGCTCGCCGTGGACCGCTACAGCGGCCAGGACACGGTGATCGGGCTTCGCGAGCTGAACATCGGCGGCATCCCGAAGAACAACTGGATCAACGACCACTTCAAGTACACCCACGGCTACGGCGTGGTCGCCGCCAAGGGCACCACCGTCGGTGACCAGGGCGCCCCCGACTTCACCCAGTCCGACCTGCCCTCCAAGGGCATGTTCGGCACGGACTTCGAGCAGCGCATCTACTACGGCGAGCAGACGAAGCAGTACTCGATCGTCGGCGGACCGCAGAAGGAGCTCGACTACTCGGACGACAAGGGCGAGAAGGAGACGAGCTACAAGGGCAACTCGGGCGTCAACCTCGACAACCCGCTCAACCGCGCCGCGTACGCCCTGTCCTTCAGCGAGCCGCAGATCCTGTACTCCGGGGCCATCGGCGAAGGCTCGCGGATCCTGTACAACCGCACGCCGAAGGACCGCGTCGAGGCGGTCGCCCCGTGGCTGACCATCGACGGCGCTCCCTACCCGGCCGTCATCGGCAAGCGGGTCGTCTGGATCGTCGACGCGTACACGACCACCAACGGCTACCCGTACGCCTCGCGGACCACGCTGGGCCGGAGCACCGCGGACTCGCTGACCAACAGCCAGCGCGCGGTGGTGGCCCAGGAGAACCAGGTCAACTACATCCGCAACTCGGTGAAGGCCACCGTCGACGCGTACGACGGCACGGTCAACCTGTACCAGTGGGACACCGAGGACCCGGTCCTGAAGACCTGGATGAAGGCGTTCCCGGGCACGGTCAAGACCAAGAGCGAGATCTCCAAGCCGCTCATGGACCACCTGCGCTACCCGCAGGACCTCTTCAAGGTCCAGCGCGAGCTGCTCACCCGGTACCACGTCACCGACCCGCAGACCTTCCTCAGCGGCAGTGAGGCCTGGGCCGTCCCGGACGACCCGACGACCAAGGCCGGCACGGCGGTCCCGCCGTACTACCTGTCGATGAAGATGCCGGACCAGAAGGAGAAGGACCAGGTCTTCTCCCTCACCACGACGTTCACGCCGAACGAGCGGCCCAACCTCAGTGCCTTCATGGCGGTCAACGCCGATCCGGGCACCCCGGACTACGGCAAGATCAGAATCCTGAAGATGCCGACGAGCAAGCCGCCGGACGGTCCCGGACAGGTGCAGAGCAAGTTCCAGTCCGAACCGAAGATCGCCGAGTCGATCCGCCTCCTGCGCGGTGGTGACTCGGAGATCGAGTACGGCAACCTGCTCGCGGTACCCCTGGACGGCGGCATGCTCTACGTGGAGCCGGTCTACGTCCGCAGCTCCGGGCTCAAGTACCCGCTGCTGCGCAAGGTGCTGGTGACCTACGGCGGCCAGACGGCCTTCGAGGACACCCTCGACAAGGCGCTGAACGTGGTCTTCGGCGCCGAGGCACCCACCGTGCCCACGACGCCGACCAACCCGGACCAGCCGCCGGGCGACGGTACGCCGCAACAGCCCGTACCCCAGGACCCGACGGTCAAGGCGGCCCTCTCCGACGCGCAGAAGGCCGTCGAGGAGGCCGACAAGGCCATGAAGGCCGGCGACTGGTCCGCCTACGGCAAGGCCCAGGACGACCTGGAGGCCGCGCTGAAGCGGGCGATCGACGCCGAGGCCAAGGCGCCGGCCCCCAAGCCGACCGGCTAGCGCCACGCGGTCAGGGCTCCGTCCCGCGTCGTGATACTGTGGTTTCACCGACGCGGGGTGGAGCAGCTCGGTAGCTCGCTGGGCTCATAACCCAGAGGTCGCAGGTTCAAATCCTGTCCCTGCTACTGAAGACGAAGGCCCGGATCCAATGGGATCCGGGCCTTCGTCATGCCCGGACCGGCTCGCGGGGAGCCGTGCGGGGTGATTCGCAGAACACGGGGTCACTGGGGCGGGTGAGTTGGGGCCGCAGCGTGTTTGACTTGTCTCTCTGTGGGCATGTCGACAAAACGCTGTAGTGACCTCACTGGCTGCGACATACCAGGTGTACGCGGGTAGCAGGTGATGCGACGATGGGATTTATGGGGGACAGGTCAACTCTGCTGGAGACAGGGCGGTTTGTGAGGGCGGAGACCGAGTCGGTCACGGAAACCGGTGGGGCGGCTCAGGTCGTTGACGCTCACAACGCGCTGACCGACGCGGCGTTCGCGGAAGAAGCGTTCGGAGAGGCCGAGGCAGCCACCGACGCCGAGTTGGAGGCACGCCACCGGGTGGCCGCCGACAAGGGCGACCCCGGAGCCATGAGCGTGCTCGGGGCCCTCCTCCTGCGCCGCGGTGACCTCGCCGGTGCCGAACCCTACCTGCGCGGCGCCACCGGGGAAGGGGACCGCGCCGCCGCGAACAACCTCGGAGTCCTCCTGCACCAGCGCGGCCACCCCGACGAGGCGGCCGGCTGGTGGCGGGTCGCCGCCGTCGCCGGGTCCGCCCCCGCCGCGCACGCCCTCGGCCGCCACTACCGCGAGCGCGGGGACGAGCCCGCCGCCGAGTACTGGATGCGCCAAGCGGCGGAGTCCGGCCACGCCCTGGGCGCCTACGGGCTGGCCGACCTGCTGGAACACCGCGGGGACAAGGGCGTCGAGCGCTGGTTCCGGGCCGCCGCCGAGCAGGGACACCGCGAAGCGGCGTACCGGCTGGCACGGCACCTGCGCAAGGGTGACCCCAAGGAGGCGGAGCAGTGGTACCGGCAGGCCGCCGCGCGCGGCCACCGGCGGGCCGGCCTGCACCTGGGCGCCCTGCTGGAGGCACGCGGCGAGCTGAAGGAGGCCGGTCGCTGGTACCTCAGCTCCGCGAAGCAGGGCGAGGCCCGAGCGGCCTGCGCCCTCGGCTTCCTGCTGCGCGACGCCGGGGACGAGGAGAGCGCGGCGACCTGGTGGCACCGGGCCGCGCAGGACGGCGACGGGAACGCCGCGAACGCGCTCGGCGCGCTGCACGCCGCGCGCGGGGAGACCCAGACCGCGGAGCGGTGGTACCGGGCCGCCATGGACGCGGGTGACCAGAACGGGGCGTACAACCTCGCTCTGCTGTGCGCCGCGCAGGACCGGACCGCGCAGGCCGAACAGTGGTACCGCCGGGCCGCGTACGCCGGACACCGGGAGGCCGCCAACGCCCTCGCGATCCTGCTCCTCCAGGGCGGGGACGCGGCCGGCGCCGAACCCTGGTTCTCCAAGGCCGCCGAGGCCGGCAGCGTGGACGCCGCCTTCAACCTCGGGATCCTCTTCGCCAGTCGGGACGAGGACCGCACGGCGCTGAAGTGGTACGAGCGGGCCGCCGCGGCCGGGCACACCGACGCGGCGCTCCAGGTCGGCATCGCCCTCGTGCGCGACGGCGAGGAGCGGGCCGCCGAACGGCACCTGCGCTGCGCGGCCGGCGGCGGCAGCGCGGAGGCGGCCTTCCGGCTGGCCTCGCTCCTGGAGTCGCTGGCCCCGCCGCCGGAGCCGGTGGCGCTGGGGGAGCCGGCGGGCGGGGCCGCGCGGACCGAGAGCGAGGAATGGTACGAGCGGGCCGCCGAGCAGGGGCACCGCCGGGCCCAGGTGCGCGTCGGGATGCTGGCCGCCGCCCGGGGCGACCTGGCGGTGGCGGCCCGGTGGTACCGGGAGGCGGCGGAGGCCGGCTCGCGCAACGGCGCTTTCAACCTCGGGCTGCTGCTGGCCCGCGAGGGCAGCGAGCCGGAGGCCGCCCTGTGGTGGACCCGCGCGGCGGTCGCCGGCCACGGCCGGGCCGCCCTGCGGCTGGGGCTGCTCGCGGCCCGGCACGGGGACCTCTCGGAGGGGCAGAAGTGGTGCGTGCGGGCCATGGAGCTCGGCCCGGCGGAGGTGTCGGAGCGTGCGGCCCGGCTGCGGGACGCGCTGGCCGAGGAACTCTCCGCCTGACCGGAGGCCCGGACCGGCCGGGCGATCGGGCCGGGCGATCGAGCTGGGCGAGCGGGTCGGGCGATCGGGCTGGGTGATCCGGTGCCCGAGGGGCGCCCGTCCGGGCCCCGCGCGCCCCGTTCGGGTGCACCCGTTAACCGATTTGCATCTGCCGTCGGCCTCCCCGTACAGTGAGGTTTACCGACGCGGGGTGGAGCAGCTCGGTAGCTCGCTGGGCTCATAACCCAGAGGTCGCAGGTTCAAATCCTGTCCCCGCTACTGAAGGCTCAAGGCCCGGATCCCATGGATCCGGGCCTTGAGTCGTTTCCGGATGCAAGTCCGGACGTGCGGAGCAAAAGAAGCGGCGCCGGTCGGGACGCGTACGTCCCGACCGGCGCCGCCGTTCGTGCTGATGCCTTCGTGTGCGTGCGGCTACGCGCCCGCGCAGTTCGGGCACACCCCGCGGTACGTCACCTCGACCGCCGAGACCACGAAGCCGAAGCGCTCGCCGTCCGGCAGGTCGGCCAGCGGGTCGCCCGCCGGGTGCACGTCGCGGATGGCGCCGCACTGGCCGCAGACCAGGTGCTGGTGGGGCCGATGGGCGTTCGGGTCGTACCGCTTGGCGCGCCGGTCCGTCGAGACTTCCAGGACCTCGCCGAGGCTCACGAGCTCGCCCAAGGTGTTGTAGACCGTGGCTCGAGAGATCTCGGGCAGTTTCGTCACGGCGCGCGCGTGCACCTCGTCCGCCGTCAGGTGGACGTGGTCGCCATCGAGCACTTCGGCGACGACGCGCCGCTGTGCCGTCATGCGCCAGCCGCGTCCGCGAAGTCGTTCCAGCAAGCGGTCACTCATGGGCGCCAGCCTAACAGCGAGGGCGATTCGGTGTAGATCCCGAACCGGTGCGGAATTGGATTCTTGCTTGACTTAGACAATGTCCATTGTAGGATCGGTTACGAAGCACCAAGGACAGGACAGCAGTGATGACGCAGGAGGCGCACGTGACGCAGGGACCGCTCACCACGGAGGCCGGGGCTCCGGTCGCCGACAACCAGAACAGTGAGACCGCCGGCATCGGCGGACCGGTTCTCGTCCAGGACCAGCTCCTCCTGGAGAAGCTCGCCCACTTCAACCGCGAGCGCATCCCGGAGCGCGTGGTGCACGCGCGCGGCGCCGGCGCCTACGGCACGTTCACCCTCACCCGTGACGTCTCCCGGTGGACCCGGGCGAAGTTCCTCTCCGAGGTCGGCAAGGAGACGGAGACCTTCCTGCGGTTCTCCACCGTCGCGGACAGCCTCGGCGGCGCCGACGCCCGTCGTGACCCCCGCGGCTGGGCGCTGAAGTTCTACACCGAAGAGGGCAACTACGACCTCGTCGGCAACAACACCCCGGTCTTCTTCATCCGGGACGCCATCAAGTTCCCCGACTTCATCCACACCCAGAAGCGCGACCCGTACACGGGCTCGCAGGAGCCGGACAACGTCTGGGACTTCTGGGGCCTGTCGCCCGAGTCGACGCACCAGGTGACCTGGCTGTTCGGTGACCGCGGCATCCCGGCGTCCTACCGCCACATGAACGGCTACGGCTCGCACACGTTCCAGTGGAACAACGAGGCCGGCGAGGTCTTCTGGGTCAAGTACCACTTCAAGACCGACCAGGGGATCAAGAACCTCACCCAGGCCGAGGCCAACGCCCTCGCCGGTGACGACCCGGACTCCCACCAGCGCGACCTGCGCCAGTCGATCGAGCGCGGCGACTTCCCGTCCTGGACCGTCCAGGTCCAGATCATGCCGGCGGCCGAGGCGGCCGAGTACCGCTTCAACCCGTTCGACCTCACCAAGGTGTGGCCGCACGAGGACTACCCGCCGATCGAGATCGGCAAGCTGGAGCTCAACCGCAACCCGGAGAACGTCTTCGCCGAGGTCGAGCAGTCGATCTTCAGCCCGGCGCACTTCGTCCCCGGCATCGGTCCCTCCCCGGACAAGATGCTCCAGGGCCGTCTCTTCGCGTACGGCGACGCCCACCGCTACCGCGTCGGCATCAACGCCGACCACCTGCCGGTGAACCGTCCGCACGCCACCGAGGCGCGCACCAACTCCCGGGACGGCGCCCTGTACGACGGCCGCCACAAGGGTGGCAAGAACTACGAGCCCAACAGCTTCGGCGGGCCCTTCCAGACGGACCGGCCGCTGTGGCAGTCCACCCCGGTCACGGGCGGCACGGGCAACCACGCCACCCCCTCGCACTCCGAGGACGACGACTTCGTCCAGGCGGGCAACCTCTACCGCCTGTACTCGGAGGACGAGAAGACCCGTCTGATCGAGAACCTCTCCGGCTTCATCGCCAAGGTCTCGCGCGACGACATCGCCGAGCGGGCCATCAACAACTTCCGCCAGGCGGACGGTGACTTCGGCAAGCGGCTGGAAGCCGCGGTCCAGGCCCTTCGCGGCTGATCGGTCCGCTCGCCGTAGCAGGCCGCCGGG
This sequence comes from Streptomyces sp. NPDC029836, assembly GCF_055574495.1. Classification (NCBI taxonomy): domain Bacteria; kingdom Bacillati; phylum Actinomycetota; class Actinomycetes; order Kitasatosporales; family Streptomycetaceae; genus Streptomyces; species Streptomyces sp. NPDC029836. The sequence goes on from NZ_JBVHZI010000005.1 coordinate 367,673, forward strand.
CCGGAACCCCCAGTCGGGGGCTCCGGCCCGGCGGCCGTTTTCGGGTGCGGGCACGGGGCCGCGCGTACCGGTGCTCGGGCGGGCGGGGGCTAGGCGGGGACCGTAGGACGCGCCGGCGCCCAACAGCGGACGACGTCGCGGACGGACACGATGCCCACCGGGCCGCCGTCCTCCAGCACGATCAGGTGACGGAAGCCGCCGTGGACCATGGCCTCGGCGGCTTCCCGCAGGGTGGCGTCCGGGGTGCAGAAGACCACGTTGTTGGTGGTGTGGGCGCCCACGGACTCGCGGTCGGGATCGTGCCCCGCGCCGAGGGAGTTGAGGATGTCGCGCTCGGTCAGGATGCCTATGCCGCTGTGGTCGGGATCGAGGACGACGGCCGCGCCGACGCGCCGGCCGGACATCAGGCAGGCCGCCTGACGCAGGGTGTGCGCGGGTCCGAGGGTGAGGATCACGGTGCTCATGGCGTCACGGACGAGCATGGAGAGAGCCACCTCCTGGGGTGAGCCCCCGCTTGGGTGGGTGCGTCGGCGCGGCACTCCTTCGAGAAATGCTTCACAAGCGCACAAGCGGGGGGATCCTCAGATTCCCACGAGGCCGGAGGCTCAACAAGGGGGCGTGCCCGGCGTACTCACCGGCGCGCGGCGCGGTCGGTCCGGCGCCGCGCGTTCGGCGCCGCGCGTTCGGGGTGGGGTGCCGGGCGCCGCGGGTCAGGCGCGCGGCCGGAGCAGGTCCAGCATCTCCTCGTGCAGCAGGCCGTTGGAGGCGGCGGCGTTCCCGCCGTGCACCCCGTCCGTCCCGTCCAGGTCGGTGAAGCGGCCGCCCGCCTCCTGGACCACGACCGCCAGCGCGGCCATGTCCCACAGGCTCAGCTCGGGTTCGGCGCACAGGTCCAGCGAACCCTCGGCGACCATCATGTACGGCCAGAAGTCGCCGTAGCCGCGGGTGCGCCAGCACGCGCGGGTCAGGTCCAGGAAGCCGGGGAGCCGGCCCTGCTCCTCCCAGCCGCCCAGCGAGGAGTACGCGAACGAGGCGTCGCCCAGGGTCGCCACCTTCGACACCCCCAGGGGCGTGGTGTCGCCGAGCGCGCCGCCCGTGAAGGCCCCCGAGCCCTGGGCGGCCCACCAGCGGCGGCCCAGCGCGGGGGCGGAGACCACGCCGACGACCGGCCGGAACACCCCGTCGGCGTCCTCGGTCATGAGGGAGATCAGCGTCGCCCACACGGGGACCCCGCGCACGTAGTTCTTCGTACCGTCGATCGGGTCGACGACCCAGCGGCGCGGGCCCTCGCCCTTGAGGCCGTACTCCTCGCCCAGGATCGCGTCGGAGGGCCGCGCGGCCAGGATGCCGGCCCGGACGATCTCCTCGGTGGCGGTGTCCGCCTCGCTCACCGGGGTCATGTCGGGCTTCGTCTCGACCGCCAGATCGAGGGCGCGGAAGCGCCGCATCGTGGCGACGTCGGCGGCGTCGGCGAGCTCAAGGGCAAGGCGCAGGTCATCGTCATACTCGGGCATGTCCGAACAGTATCGACACTCCCGCGGACCGGCGAACGGGTCCCACGGTGCGGCCGGGAGGCGCCCTTGACAGAACCTGTCGCTCCGTCAACTCTGGCGGGGAAGCCTATCGGGGGGAGCGGGCGATGCCTGCGGCGCGCGAGTCCTTGCTGCGAGCGGCGGAAGCCGCCCTGTCCGCCCAGCCCTGGCCCGCCGTGCGGATGACCGAGGTGGCGGCCGTCGCCGGGGTGTCCCGGCAGACCCTCTACAACGAGTTCGGCGGGAAAGCCGGCCTCGGCCGGGCGCTGGTGCGCCGCGCCGCCGACCGGTACCTCGACGGCGTGGACCGGGCCCTGCGCCCCGAGGCCCTGATCCCCGGGACAGCCCGGGGGTCGGCCTGCGCCGCCGAACGGCTCGCCGCCGTCGCCGAGTGGACCGTACGGGAGGCCCGGGCGCAACCCCTCGTACGGGCCCTGCTGACCGGGTGCTGGGACGGGGCGTTGCCCTCGCCGCCCACGATGGGGTTACGGCCGGGGCAGGCGGCGCCCGGCCCCGCGGAGCTGGTCCGCGCCGTCAGCGAGCGGGCCGCGACCGCGCTCGCGCCGGAACCGGCGCAACGCTGCGAGCTCGTCGTACGGCTCGCGCTCTCCTACGTCCTCGCGCCCGGCGCGGACGACGCCGGCCCCGGCCGGCTGCTGCGGCTCACGGGGGCGGGGCCCGCCGGGGCGGCGGTCGGAGGAGCGGCGGTCGGAGGGGCCGCCCTCAGTGGGCCGAACCGGACAGCTGGAGTCCGATGACGCCCAGGATGACCAGCGAGATCGAGACGAGCTTCAGGGTGGAGACCAGGTCGCCCAGGAAGACCATGCCGTAGATCGCGGTACCGGCCGCGCCGATCCCCGTCCACACCGCGTACGCCGGCCCCACGTCCAGCTTCTTGAGCGCGAGCGTCAACAGTCCGAAGCTGCCGAGCGCGAAGCACGCGAACGCGACGGTGGGCCACAGGCGGGTGAACCCGTGGGACAGCTTGAGGCAGACCGCGAAACCGGTCTCCAGGAGTCCGGCGACCACGACCAACAGCCACGCCATGGCTTGTGCCTCCCCGCGTCAGGTGACGTCGTGTCACTTGGTGCGATGAGCATTTATCCCGATGTGACCTCGGGTAAACCCGGGCCCGCCCCGCCGCACGGCCCCGCGGCGGCGGTCAGTCGCCCTCGCGCCGCTCCCGCGTCTGCAGCAGGCGGCGCAGCGAGTACAGCCGCGCCGGGTCGGCGTGGCCCTTCTCCACCCAGGCGTCGAGCGCGCAGTCCTGCTCGTCGTGGCTGCACGCCCGCGGGCACTCCTCCGTCCCCGGCACCAGGTCCGGGAAGGCCAGGATCACCCGGGAGGGGTCCACGTGGTGCAGGCCGAAGGAGCGCACGCCGGGGGTGTCGATGACCCAGCCGTCGCCGGAGGGCAGCGGCAGGGCCAGCGCGGAGGTCGTGGTGTGCCGGCCGCGGCCGGTGACCGCGTTGACGTGGCCGGTGGCGCGCTGGCGGCCCTCGGCCACCAGCGAGTTGACCAGCGTGGTCTTGCCGACGCCCGAATGTCCGACGAAGGCGGTGATCCGGCCGTTCAGCCGCTCGCGCACCCGCTCGGCCGCGTCGCCCGTCGCCAGCTCCTCGCGGTTGGTGACGACGTAGTTCAGGCCGAAGGTCGAGTAGATCTCCAGGATCTTGTCGGCGGAGGTCAGGTCGGACTTGGTGAGGACGAGCAGCGGCTCCAGCCCCGCGTCGTACGCGGCCACCAGGCAGCGGTCGATCATCCGGGGTCGGGGCTCCGGATCGGCCAGGGCCGTGACGATGGCCAGCTGGTCGGCGTTGGCGACGACCACCCGTTCGTACGGGTCGTCGTCGTCCGCGGTGCGCCGCAGGACCGACTTGCGCTCCTCGATCCGCACGATCCGGGCCAGGGTGTCCTTGTTGCCGGTCAGGTCGCCGACGATCCAGACCCGGTCACCCACCACCGCGGCCTTGCGGCCGAGCTCGCGCGACTTCATGGCGTGGACGGTCCGGTCCTCGACCAGACAGGTCAGCCTGCCGCGGTCGACGGTCAGGACGAAGCCCTCCGAGGCGTCCTCGTGCTTGGGCCGGATGTTCGTCCGCGGCCGGTTGCCCTTGGGGTTCGGGCGCTGGCGGATGTCGTCCTCGTCGGTGTGCTTGCCGTACCTGCGCATGACGGGCCCTACGCTCCCGCTCCCGGCGCTTCGCCGAGCATGTCCGCCCACATCGCCGGGAAGTCCGGGAGGGTCTTCGCGGTCGTCGCCACGTTCTCGATCTCCACGCCCTTCACCGCGAGGCCGATCACCGCGCCCGCGGTGGCCATGCGGTGGTCGTCATAGGTGTGGAAGACGCCGCCGTGCAGCGGGCGGGGCCGGATGTGCAGGCCGTCGGCGGTCTCGGTGACGTCGCCGCCGAGCCCGTTGATCTCCGCCGTCAGGGCGGCCAGGCGGTCCGTCTCGTGCAGCCGCAGGTGCTGGACGCCGCGCAGGATCGACTCCGAGTCGGCCAGCGCGGCGACCGCCGCGATGCCGGGGGTCAGCTCGCCGACCTCGCCGAGGTCGACGTCGATGCCGTGGATCCCGCCGGAGCCGGTGAAGACCAGGCCCGCGTCGGTCAGCTCGCAGGAGCCGCCCATCTCGGTGAAGATCCGGCGCAGCGCGTCACCGGGCTGGGTGGTGCGGCGCGGCCAGTCCGGGATGGTGACCGTACCGCCCGTGATCAGCGCCGCCGCCATGAACGGCTGGGCGTTGGACAGGTCCGGCTCGACGACCATGTCGCGGCCGAGCAGCGCGCCGGGCGTGACCCGCCACACGTTCTTCTCGCCCCCGGCCTCGGGGGTGTCGACCTGGGCGCCGGCCGCGCGCAGCATCTCCACCGTCATCCGGATGTGCGGCATCGACGGCAGCGTCGAGCCGGTGTGCCGGACCTCGACGCCCTGGTTGAAGCGCGGGGCGGAGAGCAGCAGCGCGGAGACGAACTGGGAGGAGTTGGAGGCGTCGATCTCGACCGTGCCGCCCTCCAGGGCCCCGGCGCCCTGGACGGTCATGGGCAGCGCGCCCCGGCCGTCGTCGTCGATCCGGGCGCCGAGGGCGCGCAGGGCGTTGATGACCTCGCCGAGGGGACGCTCGTAGGACCGCGGGTCGCCGTCGAAGCGGATGTCGCCGGTTGCCAGGGTGGCGACGGGCGGCAGGAAGCGCATGACCGTGCCCGCGTTGCCGACGTCGACGGTGGCCGGGCCGTGCAGGCCGGCGGGGATGATCCGCCAGGCCTCGCCGCTGTCCCCGTCGGCGGAGCTGGAGGCGACGGTCTCCTCGATGCCGACGCCGAGCGCGCGCAGCGCGTCCGACATCAGCCGGGAGTCGCGCGAGCGCAGCGGACGGCGGACCCAGCCGGGTTCGGCGGCGAGGGAGGCGAGCACGAGCGCGCGGTTGGTGACCGATTTGGAACCCGGCACGGTGACGGTGGCGTGGACGGCCCCGTCCGCTAGGGGGGCGGGCCAGAGGGCGTGGAGCGAGGGGGTCTCGGTCATGGCCTCCACTTTAGTGGCTTCCCCGGACCCCGGATCTTGATCGCTGCGCCGTCTCAGAGGCCGAGAAGTCGGGTTCCGCCCCCGACGAGCGAGGACAGCGCGACGACGTGGAAGAACAGCAGCCACACGACGGGGTGCACGTGGGTGAGCCGCCCCAGCTGGTCGGCGTCGGAGTCGGGGGCCCCGCCGTGCCGGCGCTTGGCCTGGAGCTCGAAGACCGGTCGGACGCCACCCAGCAGCAGGAACCACACCACCGCGTACGCGAACACCGCCTGCACCTCGGACGGCGCGAACCAGGACACCAGGACGAAGACGGCGCCGGTCAGCACCACCGTCAGCACCCCGTACGCGTTGCGGATCATGATCAGCATCCCGACCAGCAGGGCGGTGGCCAGCCACAGCAGCAGCGTGATCCGGTGCGCCGAGAGCAGCACGGCCCCGCCGAGGCCCAGCAGGGACGGCGCCGTGTACCCGGCGGCGGCCGTCAGGATCATGCCGAGTCCGTAGGGCTTGCCGCGGCTGACGGTGACCCCGCTGGTGTCGGAGTGCAGGGTGATCCCGTCGAGCCGACGTCCGGACAGCAGGGCGATCAGGCCGTGGCCGCCCTCGTGGGCGATGGTGACCGCGTTGCGGGCGACCCGCCACACCGGCCGGACGGCGACCACGGCCAGCGCGACCAGGCCCGCGGCGACCACCAGCCGCCAATCCGGCTCCGTCTGTATCCCGGTGAGGCGGTCCCAGATGCCGGCCGTCGTGGTGCTGTCCATGAAGTGGCGAACTCCTTGCGGTGGTGGGCGGGTGCCATGGCAGTGTGTCAGCCATGTGCGGAAGGTTTGCGGCGAGTCGTACGCCCGAGGAGTTGGCGGGGACATTCGGCGTCGAGCGGTGGGAGCCGAGCGAGACGTTGGCACCCGACTGGAACGTGGCTCCGACCAAGGAGGTCCACGTCGTCCTCGACCGTCCCCTCAAGGACGCGGCGGATCCGCGTCCGGTTCGCCAGCTGCGGAGCCTGAAGTGGGGGCTCGTGCCGTCCTGGGCCAAGAGCCCCCAGGGCGCCGCCCGGATGATCAACGCGCGGTCGGAGACCCTGCACGAGAAGCCGTCCTTCCGCCGCCCCTTCGCGCAGCGCCGCTGCATCGTCCCCGCCGACGGCTACTACGAGTGGGTCACCGCCCACGACGAACGGCAGCTGGAGGTGGAGGGTAGGAAGAAGCGGGCGCGCAAGCAGCCGTACTTCGTGCTCCCCACCGACGGCTCGGTCTTCGCGATGGCCGGCCTCTACGACTTCTGGCGCGACCGGACCCTGCCCGACGAGCACCCCCTGGCCTGGTGGGTGACCTGCTCGGTGATCACCGCCGAGGCCGAGACCGGCCCGCTGGGCGTGGCGCCGGCCGAGGGGCCGAAGTCGCTGTCCGACATCCACCCGCGGATGCCGCTGATGCTCACCCCGGACCGCTGGGACGCCTGGCTGGACCCGGCCCGCGGCGACGAGGCCGAGCTGCGGGACCTGCTGACGCCGCCACCGGGCGGGCTGATGCGGGCCTACCCGGTGTCCACCGCCGTCAGCAACGTCCGCAACAACGGGCCGGAACTGCTGGGCGAGCTCGCGGCGCCGGAGGAGGGCACGCTCTTCTGACCCGGCGGGAGCGGGCGGGACCGACCGATTCCGACTCCGGCTCCGGCTCCGACGCCGGCTCGGGCTCCGACGCCGGCTCGGGCTCCGACGCCGACTCCGCCCCGACGCGGCCCGGCCCCGCCCGGCCCGGCTCGACGGCCGCGACCCGGCATGATCGGCCCCATGACACCACAGCGCGCCGTGACCACCGAGAGCGTCGACACCCCGGCGGGCGAGGCCCGCATCACCTGGCACCCCGCCCGCGGGGCGCGGCTCGTCCTCGCCGTGAGCCACGGGGCCGGGGGCGGGATCGAGGCCCGCGACCTCCAGGCCCTGGCCGCGGCCCTGCCGCCGCTGGGGGTGAGCGTCGCCCTGGTGGAGCAGCCCTGGCGGGTCGCCGGGAAGAAGGTCGCCGCCGCCCCCAAGGTGCTGGACGAGGGCTGGCGGGGCCTGTGGCCCGCCCTGGCCCGGCCCGGGCTGCCGGTGGTGGCGGGCGGGCGCAGCGCCGGAGCCCGGGTGGCCTGCCGGACCGCCGCCGAGCTGGACGCGGCCGGGGTGCTCGCCCTGGCCTTCCCGCTGCACCCGCCGGGCCGGCCCGAGAAGTCCCGGGCCGCGGAGCTGCTGGGCGCCGACCGGCCCGTCCTGGTGGTGCAGGGCGGCCGGGACCCGTTCGGGAGGCCCGAGGAGTTCCCGGAGCCGGCCGGGCAGGACCCGTACGAACTGGTCGGGGTGCCGTACGGCGACCACGGTTTCGCGGTGCCGAAGAAGGCCGGACCGACGCCGGAGGAGACCCTCGCCGTGATCACCGCGGCGGTGGCCGCGTGGCTCGGCCGGCTCAGTGCGCGGCCATGACCTGACACATGTGGGGGTGATCCCGCTCACCCGCTTCCGCCCGCGCACCGAAAGGGCCGGAAAAGGCGTACGGGGCCCGGGAATGCGGGGCCCCGGGGGCCTGTTGTGGGGAGTGTCGGTACACACGGGAAACACGTCGGAGGAGAGGGACCGCATGGCCCAGGTCATCAGCCAGAACCGTCCGCAGGCCGCTGACCTGGACTGGACCGTTCTGCCCGGCCCCAAGCGCAGTTCGCTTCGGGCGGCGGAAGGCCGGGATGGTCGACTATTCTCCGATTCGAGCGGATCCGCTTTCGGAGCCGCCACGCTGTCGGAGGAGGTGGGTCCTGTCGCTGGGACCGACGAAGGCCAGGCGCAGGAGACTACTCCGGAGCGCAATGCGCGCTTCGAGCGGGACGCCCTCGGCTACCTCGACCAGATGTACTCCGCCGCGCTGCGCATGACGCGCAATCCGGCCGACGCCGAGGACCTGGTCCAGGAGACGTACGCGAAGGCGTACGCGTCCTTCCACCAGTTCCGCGAGGGCACCAACCTCAAGGCATGGCTGTACCGCATTCTGACCAACACGTTCATCAACTCCTACCGCAAGAAGCAGCGCGAACCGCAGCGCAGTGCGGCGGAGGAGATCGAGGACTGGCAGCTGGCGCGCGCCGAGTCGCACATGTCGACCGGATTGCGTTCGGCGGAATCGCAGGCGCTCGATCACCTGCCCGATTCCGATGTGAAGGAAGCGCTCCAGGCCATTCCGGAGGAGTTCCGCATCGCGGTCTATCTTGCCGACGTAGAAGGCTTTGCGTACAAGGAGATCGCGGACATCATGGGTACACCCATCGGTACGGTCATGTCGCGACTGCACCGTGGCCGCCGTCAACTCCGCGGAATGCTGGAGGACTATGCCCGTGAGCGCGGGCTGGTTCCCGCCGGCGCGGGAGAGTCGAACGACCTGAAAGGCTCGGGCTCATGAGCTGCGGAGAGCCGCACGAGACGGAGTGCGCGGAGGTCCTGGACCATCTCTATGAGTTCCTGGACCACGAGATGCCGGACAGTGACTGCACGAAGTTCGAGACGCACTTCGGCGAGTGCAATCCCTGCTTGGAGAAGTACGGCCTGGAACAGGCCGTCAAGAAGCTGGTGAAGCGCTGCTGCGGTTCGGACGACGTGCCGTCCGATCTGCGGTCCAAGGTGATGGGTCGGATCGAGCTGATCCGCTCGGGCCAGGCCGTCCCCGATCACGACGTCACCGCGGGGCCCGCCCCCGGCTGAAGAACCGCCGGCCCGAGCGCCGGCGGCTGAATTGGTCGCTGCTTCAACAACCGCCCCCGGAAGGGCACTTCGTTCACCCGAAGGTGCTAATCCGGGGGCGTTCGCACGGCGCAAAGCGCAAAGGGGCCACGCTCCGTTCGGAGGCCGCCCTATTCTCCCCTCCCGGTACCGATGTGATTCCGGTACCCGGCCTGTGCGTCACGGGGGAGGAGAGCGCCATGCGGGTACTACCGCCGGCCGCCCGCGTCTGCGTCCTGTCCGCGGTCCTCGCCGCCCTCGCCTGTGTCGCCCCGGCCGTGACGGACGCCGCCACGCCGTGGGACGTGGTCGCGCCGGCGGCCGCGCTCTACCTCGGCTGCGAACTCGTCCGGATCTGCCCCCTGCCGGGACACCGGGTCCCCGAGGGCATCGGCTCCTTCTTCCCCGTCGTGCTGGCCGCGGTGTTCCTGCTGCCGCCCGCCGCCGCCGCGCTCGTGGCCGTGCCCGGGGGACTCGCGCAGCTGGTGGTCGAGCGGCCCGTCGGGGTGCGGCGGGTGTGGCACGCCGCCCAGCAGGCGCTGGCCGCCTGGGTCGCCGGCCGGCTCTTCGGACTCCTCGGCGGCCGCCGGGCGCTGGGGGCCGCGGCCGGCTCGGGCGGCGGGGGCTCCGGATCCCCGAGCGGCGCCGGAGGCGCCGGCGACCCGGCCGGGTGGCCGGCCGACTTCCCGTACGCGATGCTCCCCGCGACGGCCGCCGCCGTCGCCTTCTGCCTCGTCCTGACCGCCCTCGACGGGATCGTCCTCGCCGCCGCCGAGCGCCGCCCCGCCGGCGCCGCCTGGCGCGGCCTGCTCACCCGCTCCCTCCTGCCGCACTGCGTCCACGGCCTCGCCGGACTGATGATGGCCGTCATGTGGCACAGCCCGTACGGGCTCCCGGCCGCGCTGCTCGTCCTGCTGCCGATGTACATCTCCTGCTGGGTCTTCGCCCAGTACCACCGCGAGCACGCCGCCCACCAGGCCACGATCCGGGCCCTCGTCCAGGCCGTCGACATCAAGGACCGCTACACCCGCGGTCACAGCGAGCGGGTCGGGCAGGCCTCCGCGATGATCGCCCGGGAGCTGGGCATGGCCGGGGACCGGCTGGAGACCGTCCGCATCGCCGGGATCCTGCACGACGTCGGCAAGCTCGGCGTCCCCACCCGACTGCTGCGCAAGGACGGACCACTGACCCCCGAGGAGCGCCGCGTCATCGAGCTGCACCCGGAGTACGGGCACGAGATGGTGCGCGGCATCGCCTTCCTCGGGGAGGCCCGGTCGGCGATCCTGCACCACCACGAACGGGTCGACGGCACGGGCTACCCGTACGGGCTGAACGGGGAACAGATCCCGGTGCTGGCCCGGGTGGTGGCGGTGGCCGACTCCTTCGACGCGATGACCTCGACCCGTTCCTACAGCCGGGCCCGCCCGGTGCCGGTCGCCCTGGCCGAGCTGGAGCGGTGCGCGGGCTCCCAGTTCGACCCGGCGATGGTCGAGGCCCTGGTGGGCGCCATCGGCCGGCACGGCTGGCATCCGGTGGTCACCTCCGACGACGACCTCCAGGTCATCGGCCCCGCCGCCGCCCCCGGGCTGCCGCCGCAGGGCCGCGAGGGCGGCCCGCCGCGGCCGGACGTCGGGACCGGCGCCGGGGATTCCGGGGCGCGGGGGGCCCGGCCCGGGGCGGCCGGGCCCGGCGACGGCGCCGGCGGTCGGGGCGTGCGGTGAGGGCCGCCGGCGTACGGGTGATCCGCGCGGCCGCCGCCCTGGTGGCCCTGGCCGGACTCGCCCACACCCTGTGGAGCGGCGTCGCCGACCCCGGCGTCGCCCTCGCCTTCGCCGTCCTCATCACGGTCGGCGAACTGGCCCGCCGGCACCCCGGCCCCGCCCCGCGCGCCGGCGGGGGCGGTGAACCGGCCGGGCCGCCGCCGGCGCGCGACCGGCACCCGGCGCCGTTGGGCTCCGCCGGCGCGCTCGCCTACGCCCTGCTCGGCCAGAACGGCGGCCACTCCACCCACCACGGGGCCCTCCAGACCGTCACCGTCGTCGTCGCGGCGGCCCTCGTCGGGATCGTTCCGCACGTGGCCCGCGGTCGCGGGCCGGCCCTGGACCACGTGGCCCGCCGGGTGCTCACCGTCGCCTTCGCCGCCGTCTGCTTCCAGCCGCTCTACAACTCCGGGCGACTGGAGGAGTGGATCGGGCAGGGCCCGTACCTCGTCGCTTTCCTGTTGTTCCTGCTCGGCCTCACCGCGCTGTGCGACGCCGTGCTCGCCGCCGCCCTGGCGGCCGCCCGCACCGGCTGGCCGTACGGACCGGTGCTGCGCGACGAGCTGCGCGCCCAGCTCGGCATCGGCTCGGCGATCTGCGCGTCCGGGGTGGTCATGGCCCTCGGCGCGGCCGTGGCGGGCCTGTGGGCGCTGCCCGTGTTCAGCGTGCCGCTGCTGCTCACCCAAATGTCCTTCCACCGGATCACGGCCGTCCGCACCACCTACCGGCAGACGATCACCTCGCTGGCCCGGGCCACCGAGATCGCCGGGTACACCCCGCCCGGCCACGCGCGCCGGGTGGCCGCGCTGAGCCGCTCGGTCGGCCGGGAGCTCGGCCTCTCGGAGCGGGAGCTGACCGTGCTGGAGTACGCCGCCCTGATGCACGACATCGGTCAGCTGTCCCTCGTCGACCCGGTGCCCTCGGGCGCCACCGCCGAGCTGCCCGCCGCCGAGGCCCGCCGGATCGCCGAACTCGGTGGCGAGGTGGCCCGTCGCACGGGGGTCCCCGCCGAGGTGGCGGTGATCGTGGAGCGGCAGGCGGACCCGTACCGGGACCAGCCCGTCGCCGCCCGCATCGTGCGCGCGGTGAACGCGTACGACGACCTCGCCGGCGGGGCCCGTCACCCGGGCGGCTCCCTCGCGGCCCTGGAGCGGCTGCGGCTGGGCACCGGGCACGAGTACGAGCCCGGAGTCGTGGAGTCCTTGGCCCGGGTTCTGGCCAGGGGCGGGCGGAGCCGAGTCGTTTCCGTTCCACCGGGGTAACCCATGGGTAATGAGCGGGCGTCCGAGCGGGCATGGTTGGATGCAGTAGGAGTGTCCGTGAGGGTGTCCGCAAGGCTGCACCGTTGGACCGGCAGGCGGGAATCGTGAGGATCTTCGGGAAGGTACGGCATCGGCCCTCCGCCTCGTGGCGGCAAGCCACCGACCGCGCGTTCACGCTGATCGGTGACGGGCGGTACGAGGACGCGGGCGCGCTCCTGACCAGAGCGGCGGACCTGGAGCCCTGGTTGTCGGAGTCCTGGTTCAACCTGGCCCTGCTGCACAAGTTCCGCCACGACTGGGAGCAGGCACGGGCCGCGGGGCTGCGGGCGGTGGCGCTCCTGGACCGTGAGGCGGGCGCCCCGGACTGGTGGAACGTCGGCATCGCCGCGACCGCGCTCCAGGACTGGCCGCTGGCCCGCCGGGCCTGGCAGGCGTACGGGCTGAAGGTGCCCGGGGACCCGCACAGCAGCGCGGGGACCGGCGAGCCCGTCGGCATGGAGCTGGGCAGCGCCGCGGTGCGGCTGTCGCCCGAGGGCGAGGCCGAGGTCGTGTGGGGCCGCAGGCTCGATCCGGCCCGGATGGAGGTCCTCTCGATCCCGCTGCCCTCCTCGGGGCGGCGCTGGGGCGAAGTCGTCCTGCACGACGGGGTCCCGCACGGCGAGCGGGTCACCGCGGCCGGGCCCTCGTACCCCGTCTTCGACGAGATCGAGCTGTGGGCGCCCTCGCCGGTGCCGACCTGGGTGGTGCTGCTCGAAGCGGCCACCGAGGCCGACCGCAACGCGTTGGAGCAGCTGGCCTCGGACGCGGGCTTCGCCGCCGAGGACTGGTCCTCGTCGGTGCGGCTGCTGTGCCGGACGTGTTCGGAGAGCGCGATGCCGAGCGGCGAGGCCGCCGGCGACCACCTGGACCCGCACGACCACAGCGAGCCCGGTCACCCCGGCCCGCTGGGCCACCGCACGGCGGGCTCCGGTCCGCTGTGGGTGCCCGAGCGCGAATGCGGCATCGCCGCGCCGGCCGGCCTGGTGCGCGGGCTCCTGGACGGCTGGGTGGCCGACAGTCCGGACAGCCGGGAGTGGCGGGATCTCGAAGAAGTCTGCTGAGTGCGGGCCGTAGGCTGTACCGGTCACATCGGTGGCTCGGGCGAATCTACGGAAGGCGTACGGCGGACATGGCGCAGCAGGAGAACCAGGTGGTCCCGGTCGACGACGAGGGCTGGGTCGTGGACACCGAGGACTGTGAGGCGCGCGAGCTCGCCCACCGCGAGCGGGGCACGTCCCGCCCGATCACGGTGGTCGGCAACCCGGTGCTGCACCGGGAGTGCAAGGACGTCACCGAGTTCGGCGAGGAACTGGCTCAGCTCATCGACGACATGTTCGCCAGCCAGAAGACCGCCGAGGGCGTGGGCCTGGCCGCGAACCAGATCGGCGTGGACGCGAAGGTCTTCATCTACGACTGCCCGGACGACGACGGCAAGCGCCACACCGGTGTCGTCGTCAACCCGAAGCTCGTCGAGCTGCCGGCCGCGGGCCGCGTGCTGGACGACTCGAACGAGGGCTGCCTGTCCGTCCCGACCGCCTACGCCGCGCTGGCCCGCCCGGACTACGCCGAGGTGACCGGCCAGGACGCGCGGGGCAACCCGATCAAGGTCCGTGGTACCGGCTACTTCGCCCGCTGCCTCCAGCACGAGACCGACCACCTGTACGGGTACCTGTACATCGACCGGCTCTCCAAGCGCGACCGCAAGGACGCCCTGCGCCAGATGGCGGAGAACACCCCGCGCTACGAGGTCGTCCCGAACGACTGATCCGCGCCCCGTTCGGCCGTGAGGGCCCCGCACCGGATGCCGGCGCGGGGCCCTCGTCGTGGGACGGCCGCGCCCGGCACCGCCGGTCGGGCCGCCGTCGCTCAGGCCACCGCGCGCGGCCCCCGGAAGGCGCGGCGGAAGGCGTTCGGGGTGGTGCCGAGGGTGCGCAGGAAGTGGTGGCGCAGGGCGGCCGCGTTGCCGAAGCCGCTGCGGCCGGCGATCGCGTCGACGGTCTCGTCGGAGGACTCCAGCAGCTCCTGCGCGAGCAGCACCCGCTGGCGCAGCACCCACTGGTACGGGGTGGTGCCCGTCTCCTGCTGGAAGCGGCGGGCGAAGGTGCGCGGGGACATGTGCGCGCGCTCCGCGAGCTGCTCGACGGTGATCTCCTCCGCGAGGTGGCGGGCCATCCAGCCGAGCACCTCGCCGACCGTGTCGCAGGAGGTGCGGGGCAGCGGTCTCCGGATGAACTGCGCCTGACCGCCGTCGCGGTGCGGCGGTACGACCATCCGCCGCGCGATCGTGTTGGCGACCTCGGCGCCGTGCTCCTGGCGCAGCACGTGCAGACAGGCGTCGATGCCCGAAGCGGTACCGGCGGCCGTGATCACCGGCCCCTCGTCGACGTAGAGCACGTCCGGGTCGACCAGGGCGCGCGGGAAGCGGCGCGTCAGCGCGGGGGCGTGCATCCAGTGCGTGGTGCAGCGGCGCCCGTCCAGCAGCCCGGCCGCTCCCAGGACGAAGGCCCCGCTGCACACGCTGAGCACCCGCGCCCCCCGGTCCACGGCCCGTCGCAGGGCGTCGAGGAAGCGCTCGGGGTACTCCCGTACGGCCGCCTTCCGGTCGGCGGGCAGGCAGATCAGGTCGGCCTCCTCCAGCCGCTCCAACCCGTACCGCGGCGCGATGGCGAAACCCACGTCCGCCATGGTCAGCGGGCCCTCCTCGGCTGCGCACACGGCGAAGTCGTACACCGGCATTCCCTGCTCGCTCCGGTCGATCCCGAAGACCTCGCAGAAGATCCCGAACTCGAAGGGCGCCACCTCGTCGACGAGCGCCACCGCCACATTCCTCAGCATGGCCCCAGTGTGGCAGTAATTCGCTCTTCGATGACAGTCCTGCCACTGGCCGGGTTCCATCGACGGGGTGACAGTGGAGACATGAACACGTTCCTGAGCTACCTCGCCGTCCTCGCCGTCGCCGCCCTGCTCCTCGCCCCCAGCCTGTACGGGGTTCTGCGCGAGCGGCGCGTCGACCAGCAGCTGCGGGCCGTGGAGCACCGGGTCGTGTGGCTGCCGCGCCAGAAGGCGGGCGGACGGACACCGGCCCCGGTCCGGCCCGGCCGACGGCCCCTCGTCCGGCGCCGGGGGCGCCTCGCCCACTGAGCGCCGCCGACGCCCTCCCCGCCCCGGAACGCGAAGGAGCCGGGACGCGATCGCCTCGCGTCCCGGCTCCCGTCACAGCGGGGGTGCGCGGCCGTACTAGAAGTCCTCGTCCAGGTCGACCGTGCCCTCGACCGCGACCTGGTAGGCCGACGGGCGGCGCTCGAAGAAGTTCGTCAGCTCCTGGACGCCCTGGAGCTCCATGAACGAGAACGGGTTCTGCGAGCCGTACACCGCGGGGAACCCGAGGCGCACCAGACGCTGGTCCGCGACGCACTCCAGGTACTCGCGCATCGACTCGGTGTTCATGCCCGGCAGACCGTCGCCGCACAGGTCACGACCGAACTGCAGCTCCGCCTCCACGGCCTCCTTCAGCATGTCGGTGACCTGCTGCTGGAGGGCGTCGTCGAAGAGCTCCGGCTCCTCCTTGCGGACGGTGTCCACGACCTCGAAGGCGAAGTTCATGTGCATCGTCTCGTCGCGGAACACCCAGTTGGTGCCCGTCGCCAGACCGTGCAGCAGGCCCCGCGAACGGAACCAGTACACGTACGCGAAGGCGCCGTAGAAGAACAGGCCCTCGATGCACGCCGCGAAGCAGATCAGGTTCAGCAGGAAACGACGGCGGTCGGCCCGCGTCTCCAACTGGTCCAGCTTCTCGACCTCGTTGATCCACTTGAAGCAGAACTGCGCCTTCTCGCGGATCGAGGGGATCTCCTCGACCGCGTCGAACGCGGCGGCGCGGTCGTCCGGGTCGGGCAGGTAGGTGTCGAGCAGCGTCAGGTAGAACTGGACGTGCACGGCCTCCTCGAACAGCTGGCGCGACAGGTACAGCCGCGCCTCCGGGGAGTTGATGTGCTTGTACAGCGTCAGCACGAGGTTGTTCGAGACGATCGAGTCGCCCGTCGCGAAGAACGCGACCAGCCGGCCGATCATGTGCTGCTCACCGGGCGTCAGCTTCGCGAGGTCCGCGACGTCCGAGTGGAGGTCGACCTCCTCGACGGTCCAGGTGTTCTTGATCGCGTCCCGGTAGCGCTCGTAGAAGTCCGGGTAGCGCATCGGGCGGAGCGTCAGCTCGAAGCCCGGGTCCAGCAGGTTCTTCTTCTTGTCGGTGGTGCTCACTGGCAGGCCTCGCACGATTCGGGGTTCTCAAGGGAGCAGGCCAGCGCCTCCGCGTCGGTCACGGCCTGCGGGAGCGCCGCGGGGGCGGCGGCCTGCGCGGCGCGGGCGATCTTCGTTGCCGGGCGCGAGCGCAGGTAGTACGTGGTCTTCAGGCCCTGCTTCCAGGCGTACGAGTACATCGAGCTGAGCTTGCCGATGGTCGGCGTCTCCAGGAACAGGTTCAGCGACTGGGACTGGTCGAGGAACGGCGTACGGGCGGCCGCCATGTCGATCAGCCCGCGCTGCGGGATCTCCCACGCGGTCCGGTACAGCTCGCGCACCTCGGCCGGGATCCAGCCGAAGCCCTGCACGGAGCCGCTGGACTCGCGCAGCGCCTCGCGGGTCTGCGCGTCCCACACGCCGAGCCGCTTCAGCTCGCTCACCAGGTACGCGTTGACCTGGAGGAACTCACCGCTGAGGGTCTCGCGCTTGAAAAGGTTGGAGACCTGCGGCTCGATGCATTCGTACACGCCCGCGATCGAGGCGATCGTCGCCGTGGGCGCGATGGCCAGGAGCAGCGAGTTGCGCATGCCGGTCTTCGCGACGCGGGCGCGCAGGGCGTCCCAGCGCTCGGGCCAGTTCAGCTCGACGTCGTAGTGGTCCGGGTGCAGGACACCGCGGGCGGTACGGGTCTTCTCCCAGGCCGGGAGCGGGCCGCTGCGCTCGGCGAGGTCGCAGGAGGCCTCGTACGCGGCGAGCATGATGCGCTCGGAGAGCTTCGTGGACAGCGCCTTCGCCTCGGGGGAGTCGAAGGGCAGCTTCAGCTGAAAGAAGACGTCCTGGAGGCCCATCGCGCCCAGACCCACCGGACGCCAGCGGGCGTTGGAGCGCCCGGCCTGCTCGGTCGGGTAGAAGTTGATGTCCACCACGCGGTCGAGGAAGGTCACGGCCGTGCGGACGGTCTCGTCCAGGCGCTCCCAGTCGATCTCCCCGCCGTCGGCCCCCCGCACGACGAAGGCGCCCATGTTGATCGAGCCGAGGTTGCAGACGGCCGTCTCGCCGTCGTCGGTGACCTCGATGATCTCGGTGCACAGGTTCGAGGAGTGGACGACCGAGCCCGGCTCGGCGGTCTGGTTCGCCGTGCGGTTGGAGGCGTCCTTGAAGGTCATCCAGCCCTGGCCGGTCTGCGCGAGGGTGCGCATCATCCGGCCGTACAGGTCGCGGGCGGGCATGGTCTTGCGGGCCAGGCCGTCCGCCTCGGCCTTGCGGTAGGCGGCGTCGAAGGCGTCGCCCCACAGGTCCACGAGTTCGGGGACGTCGGCGGGGGAGAACAGCGACCACTGGCCGTCGGAGTTCACCCGGCGCATGAACTCGTCCGGCACCCAGTGCGCGAGGTTCAGGTTGTGCGTGCGGCGCTGGTCCTCACCGGTGTTGTCGCGCAGCTCCAGGAACTCCTCGATGTCCGCGTGCCAGGTCTCCAGGTAGACGGCGGCGGCGCCCTTGCGCCGGCCGCCCTGGTTCACCGCGGCGACGGAGGCGTCGAGGGTCTTCAGGAACGGGACGATGCCGTTGGAGTGGCCGTTGGTGCCGCGGATCAGGGAACCGCGGGCGCGGATGCGGGAGTACGACAGGCCGATGCCGCCGGCGTGCTTGGACAGGCGGGCGACCTGGTGGTAGCGGTCGTAGATCGAGTCCAGCTCGTCCAGCGGGGAGTCCAGCAGGTAGCAGGAGGACATCTGCGGGTGCCGGGTGCCGGAGTTGAAGAGCGTGGGGGAGGACGGCAGGTAGTCGAGGCGGCTCATCAGCCGGTAGAGCGAGGCCACTTCCTCGACGGCCTGGACGCTGTCGTCCGCGGCGAGACCGCAGGCGACGCGCAGCATGAAGTACTGCGGGGTCTCGATGACCTGGCGGGTGATCGGGTGGCGCAGCAGGTAGCGGCTGTGCAGGGTGCGCAGGCCGAAGAAGCCGAAGCGGTCGTCGGCGCCCTCGGCGAGGGCGTGCTCGACCAGCGAGTTCAGCCGGGCGGCGTGGGCCGCGACGAACGCGGCCGTGCGGTCGGCGATCAGGCCCTCGCGGTGGCCGACGGCGACGGACCCGGCGAACGAGGAGGAGCCCTGGCCCGCGGCCTCGTCGGCGACGGCGAGGGTCAACAGCCGGGCGGCGAGGCGGGAGTACGCCGGGTCCTCGGAGATCAGACCGGCCGCGGCCTCGGTGGCCAGCCCGCGCAGTTCGGCCTCGTCGGCGACGGAGCTGCGGCCGCGCAGGGCGGCGGCGGCGACCCGGCCGGGGTCCGTGTCGGGCAGGTCGGCGGTGAGTTCGGTGAGGGTGCGCAGCAGTGCGGTCCCCGGGCCCTCGGGCGCGAGCGCGGCCTCGTTGGCGGACTGGGCGGACTCGGCGCGCGGTGCGGCGGGCGCGATGGTCACGGGGGGAGCTCTCCCTCACTCGGCCCGGTCTTCGACGGGGCGGGGAGAGCGGGCGCACGCGGGAAGGCCACGCACCGGCCCGGACAGGGCAGGCGGTACGTGCACCGCGTGGCGTCCACCGGCCCAACCGCGAGGCCCGGACGTGTCGGCACCCGGTTCGGTCGAGCCGGGCGCGCTGTCGGCAGGTCCTCGGACTTGCGGACGCACCAATGGGTGCACTTCATACCGTTGCGGGACAGTTCCGGATTCGCACCGGATTCCCCTGCGGCGACAGCAGGCATGAGCATACATGTGGGGGCGGCCCGTTGCGGTAGCCCCCACATGTTGTGTCGGGGTGGCTACTGCTCGGGTGCGTACAGCTCCAGGGCGTAGGTGATCAGCGGCACCGTGGGCATCGGGGACCAGTCCCGGGTGGGGGTGCGGACGAAGCCCAGCCGGCCGTACAGCCGGTGCGCGGCCGGCATCTGCGGCTGGGTGGACAGCACCAGCCGGGTCACTCCGGGAAGGGACCTGGCCCGCTCGGCGCAGGCCCGTACGAGGGCCTCGCCGGCGCCCTTGCCCCGGCCGGCGGCGGCCACCGCGAGCATCCGGAACTCGGCCTCGCCGGGGCCGGCTATGTCGGCGAGCGGGCTGCCCGGCGGGGCGAACGTCACACCGCCCAGCAGGCGCCCGTCGAGCACGGCGACGAGCACCTCGCCCTCCCCGGCGCGGCCGGCGACGTCGCGCAGCGCGCGCTCGTAGGAGCCGTCGGGGTTGCCGTCGAGCAGACCGTCCCCGAGGTAGGCCAGCGCGGTGATGTCGCCCAACTCTTCGTACTCGGCGGGGAGCGCCGCCCTGATCGTCATGTCCATGCGTCGAGTGTGCGGGACGGACGCGGGGCCCGGGCGACCCGCTCACGCGGAAGGGCCCCGCCGGGGGTGGCGGGGCCCTTCCCAGGGGTGCTCAGCAGCAGCGGAAGCCCTCGCGGGGGTCCGCCTCGCGGGCGTCGGTGCGGGCCCGTTCGAAGGCGCGGCGGGTCATGACCCCGGCCTGCGGGTCGTGGGCCCGGGCGTGGGCGACGTAGCGGTCGTACGCCGCCTCGCCGGAGAACTCCCGTACGTAGTACCGGGCCTTCGCCAGCGCCTCCCGCAGTCCGCCCACCGCGCGCGCGGTGTTCACGCGACGGGCTCCTTGACCTTGCCGCCGCCGCTGTCGAGGCCGGCCGCCGCCAGTTCGGCCTTCTCCTCGGCCGTGGCGATGAGCCCGGCCGGGGCGACGATCTTCGACTCGGACCACGGGACCTCGGAGAGGCGGACCGACTCGGGGTGGGCGATCGCCCTGAAGCAGGTCCGGCCCGCGTCCACCAGCACGATGATGATGAGGACCGCGAACAGCACCGACAGGACGCCGTCGACCGTGGCGTTGGTGACCACGGTGTGCATCTCGTCCATGGTCTTGGCGGGCGGCAGCACCTTGTCGGCGTCGATGCCCGTCTGGTACTTGTCGCGCTGGGCGAAGAAGCCGACCTTGACGTCCTCGGAGAAGATCTTCTGGTAGCTGGCGGTGAGGGTGACGGCCACGTCCCACGCCAGCGGGACCCCGGTGACCCAGGCCCACTTCAGTCGCCCGGACTTCACCAGCAGGGTCGTGCAGACGGCCAGCGCGACCGCCGCGAGCAGCTGGTTCGCGATGCCGAACAGCGGGAACAGCTGGTTGATGCCGCCCAGCGGGTCCTTGACGCCGACCCACAGGAAGTAGCCCCAGCCGCCGACGACGACGGCGCTCGCGAGCCACACGCCCGGCTTCCAGCTGACGTCCTTGAAGGACTTGTTCACGTTGCCGAGGGTGTCCTGGAGCATGAACCGGCCCACGCGGGTGCCCGCGTCGACCGTGGTCAGGATGAACAGGGCCTCGAACATGATGGCGAAGTGGTACCAGAACGCCTTCATGCCGGCGCCGCCTATGACGGCCGAGAAGATCTCCGACATTCCGAGTGCGAAGGTCGGCGCGCCACCCGTACGGGAGAGCAGGCTGCTCTCCTCCACGTCCTTCGCGGCCTGCGCGAGGGCGTCCGGGCTGATGGCGAAGCCGAAGTTGGAGACGGCCGCGGAGGCGGTCTCGACCGTGGTGCCGATGACGCCGGGGGGCGAGTTCACGGCGAAGAAGAGGCCGGGCTCGATGATGCAGGCGGCGATGAC
Organism: Streptomyces sp. NPDC029836; assembly: GCF_055574495.1. Taxonomy (NCBI): domain Bacteria; kingdom Bacillati; phylum Actinomycetota; class Actinomycetes; order Kitasatosporales; family Streptomycetaceae; genus Streptomyces; species Streptomyces sp. NPDC029836. The sequence continues at coordinate 388,378 of NZ_JBVHZI010000005.1, forward strand.
GGCCATGATGGCGACGAACGACTCTGTGAGCATGGCGCCGTAGCCGATGACCCGGACCTGGGTCTCCTTCTGGATCATCTTCGGGGTGGTGCCGGAGGCGACCAGGGAGTGGAAGCCGGACAGGGCCCCGCACGCGATGGTGATGAAGACGAAGGGGAACATCGAGCCGGCGAACACCGGTCCGTCACCCCGTGCCGCGAAGTCGGTGACCGAGGGCATCTGCAGCGTCGGCATCGCGATGACCACGCCCAGCGCCATGAGCGCGATCGTGCCGACCTTCATGAAGGTGGACAGGTAGTCGCGGGGCGCGAGCAGCAACCACACCGGCAGCACCGAGGCGACGAAGCCGTAGGCGATCATCCAGACGACCAGCGTCTCCTTCTCCAGGGTGAAGGTGTCCGCCCAGGAGGACTCGGCGACCCAACCGCCCGCGACGATGGCGAGCAGCAGCAGCGCGACGCCGATGGCGGAGACCTCGGTGACCCGGCCCGGCCGCAGCACGCGCAGGTACACGCCCATGAAGAGGGCGATCGGGATGGTCATGCCGATGGAGAAGACGCCCCAGGGGGAGTGCGCCAGGGCGTTGACGATGACGAGGGCCAGCACCGCCAGCAGGATGATCATGATGGCGAACACGGCGACCAGGGCGGCGGCTCCGCCCACCGGCCCTATCTCGTCCCGGGCCATCTGGCCGAGCGAACGGCCGTCGCGGCGAGTGGAGAAGAACAGCGTCACCATGTCCTGGACGGCGCCGGCGAAGATGACGCCGACGACGATCCAGATGGTGCCCGGCAGGTAGCCCATCTGCGCGGCGAGCACGGGACCGACGAGCGGACCCGCGCCGGCGACGGCCGCGAAGTGGTGGCCGAAGAGCACCCGACGGTCGGTGGGATGGAAGTCGACACCGTTGTCGAGGCGTTCGGCGGGGGTGGCCCGGGTCTTGTCGACCCTCAGGACGCGCCGCGAGATGAAGCGCGCGTAGAAGCGGTAGCCGATGGCGTACGAGCCCAGCGCGGCCGCGAGCAGCCAGGCGGCCGAGATCTCCTCGCCCCGCGAGAGGGCCAGCACGCCCCAGCCGATGGCTCCGATCAGGGCCACGAGCGCCCACACGGCGATTTGCTGAGGGGAGAGGCGGCCCGACGGAGAGGGCGAGTCGGGCCTGCCGCCCGGGCTCGCCGCACCTCCCGGTGGTGGAGTCCGGTCTGTCCCTGTTGCGTCCGGTTCCGGCATGATCCTCGTCCCCTCGTCGATCATCTGCTGAAGCGCAGGGAATCTACGGGGGCTTGACCGCTGGACGTAAGCCCCCGTCCGCATAGCGGTACGAGCGTCCACCGAGGATCGAACGGGAGTCAACCGGTGATCACGAAGCGGGCCTCTGAAGACGGGCAACGAACTTGTAACGGTCGCCGCGATATACCGAACGTACCCATTCGACCGGTTCCCCGTCGGCGTCGAGCGAGTGCCGCGAGAGCATCAGCATCGGCAGTCCGACGTCCGTGCCGAGCAGTCCGGCCTCCCGAGGGGTCGCCAGGGAGGTCTCGATGGTCTCCTCCGCCTCCGCGAGGCGGACGTCGTACACCTCGGCGAGGGCCGTGTAAAGAGAGGTGTACTTGACGAGCGAACGGCGCAGCGCGGGGAAGCGCTTGGCCGACAGGTGCGTGGTCTCGATGGCCATGGGCTCGCCGCTCGCGAGCCGCAGCCGCTCGATGCGCAGGACCCGTCCACCGGTGGAGATCTTGAGCAGGCCGGCGAGGGTGTCGTCGGCCGTCACGTACCCGATGTCGAGCAGCTGGGACGTCGGCTCCAGGCCCTGGGCCCGCATGTCCTCCGTGTACGAGGAGAGTTGGAGCGGCTGGGAGACCTTGGGCTTGGCGACGAAGGTGCCCTTGCCCTGGATCCTCTCCAGCCGGCCCTCGACGACGAGCTCCTGAAGGGCCTGCCGGACGGTGGTCCGGGAGGTGTCGAACTCGGCCGCGAGCGTGCGCTCCGGCGGGACCGGCGTGCCGGGGGGGAGCGTTTCGGTCATGTCGAGCAAGTGCCGCTTGAGCCGGTAGTACTTGGGCACGCGTGCCGTCCGAGTGACTGCCCCGCCTTCCGGCTCCGTGGTCGCCCCTTCGGTGGCCATCGCCGCCCGCCTTCCCGACTCCAGTTTCGCTGCCGTCACCGGCTCCTCCGATATGTGCGGTCACATCGTGACACGGGAGGGAGGACAGGCCTCCTCCCTCCCCCAGGTGTCGGTCCGATAACGGACCGAGCACCCGCTCATTAGACCCTTGACACCCCTAAAGGTCTAGGCCAAGCTCCAGCTACTGGTCTAAACCAATCTGGATCGGATCCCGGCCCCACGGGCAGTACTTGGTACGTCACCGCGGTGGGCGAGGGAAGTTGCAGGCAGCATCCCTGAGGAGGGTGGCGTGAAGCGCAAGCTCATCGCGGCGGTCGGAGTCGCGGGCATGGTTATCGGCCTCGCGGCGTGTGGCGACGGTGCCGACGACAAGGCGAAGACCGAAGCATCGGGTGGCGCGGCCAAGGAGATCACCGTCTGGGTGATGGACGGTTCCGCACCGAAGGCCTGGATCGACGAGGTCAACAAGGAGTTCTCGGCCAAGCACCCCGGTGTCACGGTCAAGGTCGAGGAGCAGAAGTGGACCGGCATCCAGGAGAAGGTCACCACGGCCCTTTCCGAGAACACCCCGCCGGACGTCATTGAGCTCGGCAACACCCAGACCGTCGGCTACGCCGTCACCGGTGGCCTCGCCGACCTGTCGGGCGACAAGTCCAAGCTCGGCGCCGACGCCTGGTCGAAGGGCATGACGTCCTCCGCCGAGGTCGACGGCAAGCTCTACGCCGCCCCGTGGTACGCCGCCAACCGCGTCGTCGTCTACGACAAGAAGGCCTACGAGAAGGCCGGCGTCACCGTCCCGAAGACCCGCGACGAGTGGGTGGCCGGCCTGGAGAAGCTGAAGGCGGCGGACCCGGCCTCGCAGCCGATCTACCTGCCCGGCCAGAGCTGGTACGTCCTCGCCGGCTTCGTCTGGGACGAGGGCGGCGACCTCGCCGTCAAGGACGGCGGCAAGTGGAAGGGCCAGCTGGCCACCCCGCAGGCCGCGTCCGCGATGGACTTCTACAAGAAGCTCCAGTCCTTCTCCACGGCCCCCAAGGACAAGGACGAGGCCACCCCGCAGCAGTCCACCGACATCATCCCCAAGGGCGGCGTCTCGTCCTGGATCGGTCTCGGCTGGGAAGCCCAGGGCGCGCTGAAGGCCCTGAAGGAAGCGGGCAAGGAAGGCGACTTCGGTTACTTCCCGATCCCGGGCAAGACCGCCGACAAGCCGGGCTCCGTCTTCCTCGGTGGCTCGAACCTCGCCGTCGCCGAGCGCTCCAAGAACAAGGAGCTCGCCAAGGAGTGGCTGGCCCTCGCCGCAGGCAAGGACCAGATGACCAAGTACGCCACCGTCACCGAGGGCGCGCTGCTCCCGAACCAGGCGGCCGCGAACTTCGCCGCCGCCCCGGGCTCCTTCGCCGAGACGATGGCCAAGGCCGCCGCCTCCGGCAAGATCACGCCGGTCACCGCGGGCTGGGCGAACGTCGAGACCGAGCCGAACCCCATCAAGGAGTTCATGACCAAGGTCCTGAAGGGTGAGGACGCCGCCAAGGCGGGCGCGGACGCGGACAAGGAAATCGCGAGCCGCATCAACCGGTAGTCCCCCCCCCCCGCAGCACCGCAGCACCGCAGCACCCGTACCGCCTGCACCACCTGACACACCGCAACACCCGCAGCCGCCAGCAGTGTGAACGCACCGGGGGGTGCGGCAGGCGCCCCGCAGCGCCTGCCGCACCCCCGGTCGCGCATTTGACTCCACAGTCAACCGCGAGGAAGCCCAGACATGACCGTGCACTCCCAGGGAGCGACCACCAGCGCTCCACAGGACGCACCACAGAAGTCCGCCGGACGGCCGAAGGTGCCCGGCACCGGTACCGGCCCCAGCCATCCGTCGCCTCGCGGGGGGAGAAGGTCGCTCCCCTCGGGGTGGGCGCCGTATCTGCTCGTCCTGCCCGCGGTGCTCAGCCTCGCGACACTGCTGCTCTATCCGCTGATCAAGAACGTGATCCTGTCCTTCCAGGACATCAACAAGATCGAGTTCATCCAGCGGAAGTACCCGTTCGCGGGACTGGCCAACTACACGCAGCTGCTCGGCGACTCCGACTTCTGGACCGTCGTCCTGCGCAGCTTCGGCTTCACCCTCGCCAACGTCGCGCTCATCATGGGCGTCGGCTGCCTCATCGGCATCCTGCTGAACCGCCTCGGCACGTGGATGCGCCTGGTCCTGTCGATGGCGCTGGTGATGGCCTGGGCCATGCCGATCGTCGCCTCGGTCCAGGTCTTCAAGTGGCTCTTCGACGAGCAGTTCGGCGTCATGAACTGGGTCATGCGCTCCGCCGGCTTCGCCGGGTACGACCAGCACAACTGGTTCGAGACCGGCTTCTCCACCCTGGTGATCATCACGATCCTGGTGGTCTGGGGATCGGTCCCCTTCGTCGCCCTCAACATGTACGCCGGCCTGACCACGGTCGGGGCCGAACTGTACGAGGCCGCGCGGATGGACGGCGCCAACGGCTGGCAGACCTTCTGGAAGGTCGTCTTCCCCCAGCTGAAGCCCTTCTTCCTGATCACCACCTTCCTTGAGGTGATCTGGGTCTTCAAGGCCTTCACCCAGGTCTACGCGATGAACAAGGGCGGCCCCGACCGCGCCTCCGAGATCCTCCCGGTCTTCGCCTACGTCGAGGGCCAGAGCCAGTTCCACTACGGCCTGGCCGCCGCGATCTCCGTCCTGACGATCCTGATCCTCATCATCGTCATGTCCTTCTACTTCCGCCTGATCCTGAAGCAGGAGGAGGAGCAGTGAGCACGACCACCGCCCCGAAGCCCGCGCCGGCCGCACCGTCCGCCCCGGCGACGAAGTCCGCCCAGCGGCTGCGCACCCGCCGGCCGCTGCGCCCCGGCACCGTCGCCAAGAACGTCGGCGCCCTCCTGCTGGCCCTCGTCTTCGTCTTCCCCGTCTACTGGATGTTCTCCTCGGCGCTCAAGCCGCAGAGCGAGATGCTCAGCAAGGACCCCGTCTTCGTCTTCACGCCGACGCTGAAGAACTTCGACAAGGCCACCGGCGTCGACAACTTCTGGTCGTACGTCACCAACAGCCTCATCGTCACCATCTGCGCGGTGGTGCTGGCCCTGCTCGTCGCCCTCGCCGCGAGCTTCGCCATCGCCCGCATGAAGTTCAAGGGCCGCAAGGGCCTCGTGCTCGCCGTGATGATGGCCCAGATGGCCCCCTGGGAGGTCATGGTCATCGCGATGTACATGATCGTCCGCGACGCCGAGATGCTGAACAGCATCGGCGTGCTGACCGCCATCTACTTCGTGATGGTCCTCCCCTTCACCATCTGGACCCTGCGCGGCTTCATCGCCGCCGTCCCGGTGACCCTGGAGGAGGCGGCCCAGATCGACGGCTGCACCCGCGGCCAGGCCTTCCGCAAGGTGATCTTCCCGCTGCTGGCCCCCGGTCTGATGTCCACCTCGCTCTTCGGCTTCATCACCGCCTGGAACGAGTTCGCGATGGTCCTGATCCTGAACAAGGACAAGACCTCGCAGACCCTCCCGCTGTGGCTGACCGAGTTCCAGACCGCCTTCGGCAGTGACTGGGGCGCCACCATGGCCGCTTCCTCGCTGTTCGCGGTCCCGGTCCTGCTGATCTTCATCTTCCTCCAGCGCAAGGCCGTCGGCGGCATGACCGCCGGCGCCGTGAAGGGATAACGGCCGAGATGACTGTCCTTGCGCACCGCACGGATACGGTGACCCGCGACGCCCTCGCGGTCCTCCAGCCCGGCTTCGAGGGCACCACCGCCCCCGCCTGGCTGCTGCGCCAGGTCGCCGAAGGCCTCACCGCCGTGGGCCTCTTCGGCCGCAACATCACCTCCGCCGCGCAGCTCCGCGCCCTCACCGCGCAGCTGCGCGCCGAGCGCGACGACGTACTCGTCGCGATCGACGAGGAGGGCGGCGACGTCACCCGCCTGGAAGTGCGCGACGGCTCGTCCTTTCCCGGCAACCTCGCGCTGGGCGCCGTCGACGACACCGACCTGACCCGTGACGTGGCCCGCGAGCTGGGCCGCCGGCTCGCCGAGTGCGGGGTCAACCTCAACTGGGCGCCGTCCGCCGACGTCAACTCCGACCCGAACAACCCGGTCATCGGGGTCCGTTCCTTCGGCGCGGACACCGCCCTCGTCGCCCGGCACACCGCCGCGTACGTCGAGGGCCTCCAGGCCGCCGGCGTGGCCGCCTGCACCAAGCACTTCCCGGGCCACGGTGACACCAGCGTCGACTCGCACCACGCGCTGCCCCGCATCGACGTCGGCCTGGACACCCTCCAGGCCCGCGAGCTGGTCCCCTTCAAGGCGGCCGTCGCGGCCGGCACCAAGGCGATCATGAGCGCGCACATCCTCGTGCCCGCCCTCGACCCGACCCGCCCGGCCACCCTCAGCCCGCAGATCCTGACCGGCCTGCTGCGCAAGGAACTCGGCTACGAGGGCCTCATCGTCACCGACGGCATGGAGATGAACGCCATCGCCGGAACGTACGGCATCGAACGCGGCTCGGTGCTGGCCATCGCGGCCGGCGCCGATGCCATCTGCGTCGGCGGCGGGCTCGCCGACGAGGCCACCGTGCTGCGCCTGCGCGACGCGCTCGTGGCCGCCGTCCGCGAGGGCGCGCTGCCGGAGGAGCGGCTCGCCGACGCCGCCACCCGGGTGCGCGCCCTCGCGCGATGGTCCCGTCGGGCCCTGCCGGACGCGGCGACGGAGGGGAGCGGCGCGTCCGGCATCGGCCTGACGGCGGCCCGCCGGGCCGTGGTCGTCACGGGCGCCCCGACCCCGGTCGCCGCCCCGTACGTGGCCACGCTCAGCCCCGTCCCGAACATCGCCGTGGGCGACGAGACCCCGTGGGGGGTGGCCGCCGAGCTGGCCGCGCTGGTCCCGGACACCGAGGCGGGCGTCTACCCGAAGGGCTCCACCGCCGGGGACGTGCTGGCGGCAGCGGGCGGCCGTACCGTCGTCGCCGTGGTCCGCGACGCGCACCGGCACCCGTGGATGAGCGAGGTCCTGGACGCGCTGGTGGCGGCCCGCCCGGACACCGTGGTCGTCGAGATGGGCGTACCGCTCGCCGCGCCGCGCGGGGCCCTGTACCTCGCCACGCACGGCGCCTCCCGCGTCTGCGGCCGGGCGGCCGCCGAGATCATCGCGGGCGCGTAGGAACCGCCGGCCCCGCGCGGGCCGGAGCCGGACGTGCGAAAGGGCCGGGCCCCCGAGGAGGGGGGCCCGGCCCTTTCGCCGTGCACGGTGGCCGGTCCGGGCTCCGTCGGGGCTACAGACCCTGCCAGGCGGGCTTGTCGGCCCAGGTCTGGCGGAAGTAGTCGGCCAGCTTCAGCTTCGAGGCCGCGGCCTCGTCCACGACGACCGTGGCGTGCCGGTGCAGCTGGAGCGCGGAGGCCGGCACGAGGGCGGAGAGCGGGCCCTCCACGGTCTGCGCGACCGCCTCGGCCTTGCCCTCGCCGGTGGCCAGCAGGACCAGGTGACGGGCGTCGAGGATGGTGCCGATGCCCTGCGTGATGACGTGGTGCGGCACCTGGTCGATGTCGTTGTCGAAGAAGCGCGCGTTGTCCACGCGGGTCTGCTGCGTCAGCGTCTTGATCCGGGTCCGGGAGGCCAGCGAGGAGCACGGCTCGTTGAAGCCGATGTGGCCGTCGGTCCCGATGCCCAGCAGCTGGAGGTCCACGCCGCCGGCCTCGGCGAGCGCGAGGTCGTAGGCGTCGCAGGCGCCGACGATGTCCTCGGCGGAGCCGTCGGGGCCCATGAAGGAGGCCTCGGACAGGCCGAGGGGCTCCACGACCTCGCGCAGCACGACGGCGCGGTAGGACTCCGGGTGCCCGGCCGGCAGGCCGACGTACTCGTCGAGCTGGCAGACGCGGGCCTTGGAGGCGTCGACCTGACCGGCCTTGACCTTGGCCGCGAGGGCTTCGTAGATGGGCAGCGGGGTAGAGCCGGTCGCCACGCCGAGCAGGGCGTCGGGCTTGCGGCGGACCAGGGCGGCCATGGCCTCCGCGATGAGTTCGCCGCCTGCCTTGGCGTCCGGGACGATGACAACTTCCACGCGGGGCCTGCCGATCTGAGAGGGGTGCGGTCGGATTGTGGTATAGACCAATCTAGCAGAGCAGGACCCTCCGTGGCGGGCCTTCGCCCCCCATCCATGGTGATCCCGTCCGCCCGCACGGGCCTCCCGGACGGCTGCCCCCGCGCCCCGGCCGGGCCGACGGGGACCGCCGGCCCGGCCGTCCTCAGAGCAGCGAGAGCTGGAGCCCGCCCGTGGCGTCCAGGTGCTGGCCGGTGACCCAGCGGGAGTCCGGCGAGGCGAGGAACGCGACCACGTCCGCCACCTCGTCGGCGGTGCCCACCCGGCGGAAGACGGACCGGGCGGCCAGGTGTTCCCGGGTCCCGGGATCGGAGAGCAGCGCGGCGTTCAGGTCGGTCTCGGTGATGCCGGGGCCGACCGAGTTCACGGTGATCCCGCGCGGGGCGAGTTCGGCGGCCAGGGACACGGTCAGGGCGTTCACCGCGCCCTTGGCCATGACGGTGGCGAGGATCGCGGGCAGCGCGAGGTGGGGGGTGCCGGTGACGTTCACGATCCGGCCCCCGTCCCGCAGTCGCGCCAGCCCGTGCTTGATCACGAAGAACGGCGCCTGGGCGTTGAGGGCCTGGACCTGCCGGAAGGTCTCCTCGTCCGTGTCCGCGATGCCGGCGAAGGTCGCCGTGCCGGCGTTGTTCACCAGTACGTCCACGTGCTCCGTGGCCAGTGGATGGGCCTCGTACGCCGCCCAGAGCGCCTGCGCGTCGCCCGGCACCCCGAGCTCCGCGCGGACCGGGAAGGCCGTTCCCCCCGCGGCCCCGATCGCGGCGACGGTCTCCGCCGCCGCCGCCTCGTCGTGTCCGTAGTGCACCGCGACCAGGGCTCCGTCGCGGGCCAGCCGCTGCGCGACCGCCCGTCCGATCCCCCTGCTGCCGCCCGTGACCAGTGCCGTCTTCCCCTTGAGCACGCCCATGACGCGCCCCCCTTCAGCATTCGCTAGTGGTCGCTACAGAAAAGGACCGTACCAGATTCGCTAGCGACCGCTATAGAATGCGCGCATGGTGACCGGACAGCGCGGCAGGCCCCGCTCCTTCGACCGCGACGCCGCCCTGGACAAGGCGATGCTCGCCTTCTGGGAGCGCGGGTACGAGGCGACGTCCATCTCCGACCTGACCGCCTCCCTGGGCATCAGCGCGCCCAGCCTCTATGCGGCCTTCGGTGACAAGCGCAAGCTCTTCGACGAGGTCGTCGTGGTGTACGGGGGCCGCTACGGCGACTTCGCGAGCGTGGCCATGGCCGAGGAGCCCACCGCCCGGGACGCCGTACGGCGCATCCTGTTCGAGGCCGCCGAGGTCTACACGGACCCGGCCCACCCGCCGGGCTGCATGGTGATCAGCGCGGCTGTGAACACCACCAGCGAAGAGGTGGCGGAGGCCCTGCGTCAGCGGCGCAACGCCAACCTGCTGATGTTCGAGAGCCGGATCCGCGCGGACGTCGCCGCCGGGGTGCTCCCCGTCGACACCGACGCCGGGGCGCTGGCCCGCTACGCCGGAGCCGTGATCCAGGGAATGTCCGTGCAGTCGCGCGACGGGGCGAGCAGGGAAGAACTGGAAGCGGTCGCGGCGCGGGCGATGCTGGCCTGGCCGGCGTGACCTGATCCGCCGGGAAAGATCCACCGGGAAGGATCCACTGCGGGAATTCCTGAAGGGGGCCCGGAATTCGGCCCGGAAGTTCCTCTGGGCCACGGTGCGGGGAGGGACCCTCGACCCGCCCGGCACCGTAGCCCGGAGTACTTACGGCCGTCGGGTGTGCGGTTCCCGGCGGCCGGTTGGGAGGTGCCTGCGCGGTCAGGGCAGAGCGCGCGGTTACCTCTATCCGTCCTCCTGTGCGGGGAGGGCGGAAGCTTGCCTCAATTGTGGACTAGACCATTCTGCTCTGTCCATCCAATGGCGGGCGTCTTCATCCCGTCACTTCCTCCAACAGTACGCGGACCCGGCCCCTCGTGGGTACTCCTGCGTATTCGCGTGGGGAAAGTCATGGCCGTACCCGGGGTACGCTCGCCAGGTGCCCTCCATGAACGACCTCGTACGCCAGCACACCGCTCTCAGTGAAGCCGAACTGGAGTGGCTCCATCTGCTGGTCTCGGAGTGGCAGCTGCTCTCCGACCTGTCCTTCGCCGACCTCGTGCTGTGGGTGCCCACCCTCGACGGCACCCGGTACGTATCGGTCGCGCAGATGCGCCCGAACACCGGCCCCACCTCCTACCAGGACGACATGGTCGGCCACCTGGTGCCGCGCGGTCGCCGCCCGCTCCTGGACGCCGCCCTCGACGAGGGCCGGATCGTGCGCGAGGGGGACCCGGAGTGGCGCGAGGAGGTGCCCGTCCGGGTCGAGTCGATCCCCGTGCGCCGCGAGGGCCGGGTGCTGGGCGTCATCGCCCGCAACACCAACCTGCTCACTGTGCGTACACCGAGCCGGCTGGAGCTGACCTACCTCCAGTCCGCCTCCGACCTGGCCCAGATGATCGCGGCGGGCTCCTTCCCGTACCCGGGCCAGCAGGTCGACATGGACGCCTCCCCGCGCGTCGGGGACGGACTCATCCGACTCGACGCCGAGGGCGTGGTGACGTACGCGTCCCCGAACGCCCTCTCCGCCTACCACCGGCTCGGCCTCGCCGCCGACCTGGTGGGCCAGCACCTGGGGACCACCACCGCCGAACTGGCCCCGTCCCGCGGCCCGGTGGACGAGGCGCTGGTGAAGCTGGCCAGCGGCTGGGCCCCCCGGGAGACCGAGGTCGAGGGCACCAGCGGGGTCATCCAGTTGCGGGCGATCCCCCTCAAGCCCAAGGGGACCCGCATCGGTTCCCTCGTGCTGTGCCGCGACGTCACCGAACTGCGCCGTCGCGAACGCGAACTGATCACCAAGGACGCGACCATCCGGGAGATCCACCACCGGGTGAAGAACAACCTCCAGACGGTGGCCGCCCTCCTGCGGCTCCAAGCCCGGCGGATGGATTCGGAGAACGCCCGCGAGGCGCTGAACGAGGCCGTGCGCCGCGTCGGTTCGATCGCGATCGTGCACGAGACGCTGTCTCAGAACCTGGATGAGCGGGTGGAGTTCGACGAGATCGCCGACCGCGTCATCGCGATGGTCGCCGAGATCTCCCCGGGCAAGGTGGCCTGCCGGCGCACCGGCCGCTTCGGGATCCTGGACGCGGAGGTCGCCACTCCGCTGTCGATGGTGCTGACGGAGGTGCTCCAGAACGCGCTGGAACACGCCTTCACCCAGGGGGAGGGCGGCACGGTCGAGGTGGCCGCGATCCGCTCGGGCAGCGGCCGGGCCGACGGCCGGCTCCTGATTACCGTGCTCGACGACGGCTGCGGCCTGCCCGAGGGCTTCGACCCCCAGCGCGCCGGCAACCTCGGGCTGCAGATCGTCCGGACCCTCGTGGAGGGGGAGCTCGGCGGCACCTTCGACATGCTGCGGGCCCAACCGCGCGGCACCAAGGTGGTCCTCGACGTGCCGGCCAGCTCCCAGAAGTAGCCCCCCGGTCCGTCACTCACCGTGACGGACCGGAAGCCGTACCGGCTTCGGGCGGGGTTCGGACAAAGCACTGAGCCCCGTACCGGGGCCCCACCAGCGGTAGCTGGGGGAGTCCCGGTACGGGGCTCAAGAGCACGTTGCTGAGCGCTGCTATGGGTACTACGCGCTGCGGCTCGAGGCTCGAAAGTCGATGTCAGGCGGTGGCGTTGCGCGCCCGATTGCGAGCGGCGCGGCGCTTCATCGCGCGGCGCTCGTCCTCGCTGAGACCGCCCCAGACGCCGGAGTCCTGACCGGACTCGAGCGCCCACTGCAGGCACTGCTCCATGACGGGGCAGCGGCGGCAGACGGCCTTGGCTTCCTCGATCTGCAGCAGCGCAGGACCGGTGTTGCCGATGGGGAAGAAGAGTTCCGGGTCTTCCTCACGACAAACGGCGTTGTGACGCCAGTCCATGGCTGCTCCATCTCCTTGTATTGCGGGCAGGTTGCTTGTGAATGTGAACGCTTTCACGAATCCCCCCGTGAGGGAAGGGCCGACGCCCAGTTGCCTGGTGCGGTCCGAGATACGTGGAGGGGTTCTGGCGCTCTGTGTGGGTGCCGGGTGCTGCGGGCTGTCCCGATCGCCATGTAGAGATTCGCAAACCTCGGACGGGGATACAACCCCTTCCGGAAAGTTTTTTTGGATTCGTCGGTGTCTACTAGGTCACAGCCCTAGTTCCTAGGGGTGGACCAGCGTGTAAACGTTCGAGTGAAAGGACTTTTGGCCCTTCCACTCACACAATCACACGCAGTGCCCGGCGTACGCCTGTGAACCGAACGCTGGTGCGCAGTCCGAGGTGATCGCCGTCCATCTGGAAGGGGAGCGGAACCTTCGAATGCAAGGTGAAGTCGGTCAGATCGTGCAGAGACACCGCGTGCTTGCCGTGCGGACCGCGTTCAGGAGTCGAGGTCAGGAGCTGCGTGGCGTACCGGGCGACCGCCGGAGTTGACAAACGATTGAGCGCCAATACGTCAAGCGCGGTATCGAACGAGGCCTCCGGAGAGGCATAGAGGGGCCGGTTCCCCAGGTACGTCCAGGGGGACGTGTTGCAGACTATCGAGAGCACCAGGTCCGTCACCGGATCATGGCCGGGGCGCTCCAGCGTCACCGTGCCGTTCCTACGGTTCGGCTCCTCCCAGAACTGACGCATGAGCTGCCGCACGTACAGGGCGTGCGTCGAACGCTTGCCGCGTTCGCGCTGCTGCTCCACCCGGCCCACGACACCCGCGTCGAAGCCGAAGCCCGCGCAGAACGTGAACCAGCGCGCCGGGACCGATTCATCCTCGGTGCCGGGTGAGCCGGCGGCCAGGCCCAGGCCCACCGTCCGCTCGCGCTCCTCGCGCAGGGCGTCCAGGAGGGCCCCGGTCGCCTCGACCGCGTCGTTCGGCAGGCCGAGCGCCCGGGCGAAGACGTTCGTCGATCCGCCGGGGACCACCGCCAGCCTCGGCAGTCGGTCCGGGTCGGGCCCGTCGTGCAGGAGACCGTTGACCACCTCGTTGACCGTGCCGTCGCCGCCGAGGGCCACCACCAGGTCGAAACCCTCGTGCGCGGCCCTGCGGCCCAGGTCACGGGCGTGTCCCCGGTACTCCGTCGTGACCGCCTCCAGCTTCATCTCGCTGGCCAGCGCGTGGGTCAGGACGTCGCGCGTGCGCGCACTGGTCGTCGTCGCTGCTGGGTTGGCCACGAGGAGTGCACGCATGACGGCCAGAGTACCCACCCCGCCTCGGGCATTGCCTACCGACCGTCCCGTACCGCGCCGCCGGCGCGCGGCTACCCTGCTGGGGTGAGCAAGAAGCAGAGCCGTCAGCAGACCCCGAACGTCCCCGCCGCCGCGGTCACCGCTCCCGCGGCGCCGCCCCGACGGCTCACGGCGGCAGCCGTGCTCACGGCGCTGGAGGGCCTGGCCCTGGCCGGGCTGGGCGTCTACATGCTGTTCGTCGGCATCGCGGGCGACCCCGACTCCCCGCAGCAGGCGGAGACCGGCGGGGTGACGCTGCTCGCGCTCGCCGCGCTGCCGCTCGTCGCCGCGCGGGGGCTGCGGCTGGGTCGCCGCTGGAGCCGCGGCCCGGCACTGATCACGCAGCTCATGGCGATGCCGGTGGCGTGGACCCTGTGGACCACCGGCGGCGCGATGACGGCCGCCGCCGTGGCACTGGCCCTGGCCGCCGTCGCCGTGGCCGCCCTGCTGGTGAACCCGACGGCCACCGAGGCGCTCGGGATCGGGCCCGGCGAACAGGCCCGATAACCCCGCTCCTCCCGTACCGCGGGCTACTCCTCGACGAGGAGCTTCTCCCGGAGCTGGGCCAGGGTGCGGGCCAGCAACCGGGACACGTGCATCTGGGAGATGCCGACCTCCTGCGCGATCTGCGACTGGGTCATGTTGCCGAAGAACCGCAGCAACAGGATCCGCTTCTCCCGCGGCGGCAGTCCCTCCAGCAGCGGTTTGAGGGACTCGCGGTACTCGACGCCCTCCAGTGCCTCGTCCTCCGAGCCCAGGGTGTCCGCGACGGCCGGGGATTCGTCGTCCGTGTCCGGCACGTCCAGGGACAGGGTGCTGTAGGCGTTGGCCGACTCCAGCCCCTCCAGCACCTCCTCCTCGGAGATCCCGAGGCGTTCCGCCAGCTCGTGCACCGTCGGCGAGCGACCGTGCTGCTGCGAGAGCTCGGCCGTGGCCGTGGTCAGCGACAGCCGCAGCTCCTGGAGGCGGCGGGGAACCCGTACCGCCCAGCCCTTGTCGCGGAAGTGCCGCTTGATCTCGCCGACCACGGTCGGGGTGGCGTACGTCGAGAACTCGACGCCGCGGTCCGGGTCGAACCGGTCCACCGACTTGATCAGGCCGATCGTCGCGACCTGCGTCAGGTCGTCCAGCGGCTCCCCGCGGTTGCGGAACCGCCGTGCCAGGTGCTCGACCAGCGGCAGGTGCATCCGGACCAGCCGGTTGCGCAGTTCCGCGCGCTCGGGTGAGCCCTCGGGCAGCTCGCGCAGCTCGAAGAACAGGGCCCGCGCACCGCTGCGGTCCCGCGGATCCGGCAGCGCCACGGGCGCGGCCGGCACCGCCGGGGCCGTGGCAGCGGCCTCCGGTGGTTGTGGTTGGTCGTGCTGGTTCTCGCTCACAGGGCCCGCCCGTCGCTCCGCCGAGTCCAAAAAGCCGTCTTCCGCATCCGCGTCAGCCGGGTGCGGCCGGGCGTGCTGCTGTTCCGGAATGCCGCCGTCGACCTCGTGCCGTACCCGGGGCCGATCCCCGCCCCGCACCGGGATCTCCCCGCCGCTCACACCGGGCCTGGCCCCGCGCCGCGCTGTTTGTAGAGACTGATGCTCACCGTCCGGTTCTCCTCGACCGTCGCCTCGACCTTGCCGGCCAGCGCCGACAGGACCGTCCACGCGAAGGTGTCGCGTTCGGGCGCGCGGCCGTCGGTGGTCGGCGCCGAGACGGTCACCTCCAGCGAATCGTCCACCAAGCGGAAGACGCAGCTGAGGACGGAACCGGGCACGGCCTGCTGGAGCAGGATCGCGCAGGCCTCGTCCACCGCGATGCGGAGGTCCTCGATCTCGTCGAGAGTGAAGTCCAAACGGGCTGCGAGGCCGGCCGTGGCCGTTCGCAACACGGACAGGTAGGCACCCGCAGCGGGCAGCCGGACTTCCACGAAGTCCTGGGTCCCGGGCTCGCCTGCGATCTGGGACACCCTCACCTCCAAGGTGGTACGAGCTCTGTTCGCCGGTGACGCTATCGCGATCCGGGTGATCGTGTCGCGGCACCCCTCACAGCGCCCCTTTCGGGGGCGCCCGGGCCGACCGGCCGTGCGTCCAGTGACTGATGGTAAGCCCATGGGTACGCACAGTGGCTAGAGGTCTGCGGGCCCAATTCGGGGGAACCGGCGGAGGGTTGACCTACCCCGGTTCAGACGATCGAACCGTCGACAAAGCACCATCGCCAGGTCTCACCCGGCTCGAAGCTCCGCATCATCGGATGGCCGGTCTCCTGGTGGTGCGCGGTGGCGTGCCGGTGGGGGGAGGAGTCGCAGCACGCGACGTATCCGCACCCGAGGCACATCCGCAACTGCACCGGATGGCTCCCGAGCACCAGACATTCGGGGCAGGTCATCCCATGAGGGACGGGCTCGGGGCGCGGCAGTTCTGCAACGTGGGTGCACTCGCTCATGATGGCCAGCGTACGACCAGGGTGCGGGTGCACGACGCGATGAGGATGGATCGTCATGGAGGTATTGCCGCTGGTGGCGCTGGTGGCGGGGAGTGCCGCGGTGGCGGGCGCGGCCCGCCGCACACCGGTGCCCGCGCCACTGCTGCTCGTCGCGGTCGGACTGATCGCGGCGTACGTCCCGGGCGTGCCGTCGTACGTCCTGGACCCGCACATCGTGCTGCCGTTGCTGCTGCCGCCGTTGCTGCACACGGCCGCGGTGGACAGTTCGTACCTCGACCTGCGCGCCAACATCCGCCCGGTCGCGCTGCTGTCGGTGGGGTACGTGCTCTTCGCGACGCTGGCCGTCGGATACGCGACGTACCTGCTCGTGCCGGGTCTGTCGCTGCCCGTGGCGCTGGTGCTCGGCGCGGTGATCGCCCCGCCGGACGCGGTCGCGGCGACCGCGATCGCCCGCAAGTTGGGGCTGCCGAACCGGATCACGACCATCCTGCAGGGCGAGTCCCTGGTCAACGACGCCACGGCCATCACCGCGTACAAGGTGGCGCTCGCCGCGGCCGTCGGGGTGAGCGCGGGCTGGGCCGGCGGGATCGCGGAGTTCCTGCTGGCCTCGGTCGGCGGGGTCGGCGTGGGGCTGCTGCTGATGGTGCCGATCCACCAGCTGCGCAAGCGGCTGAAGGAACCCCTGCTGCAGAACACCCTGTCGCTGCTGATCCCGTTCGTGGCGTACGCGGCGGCCGAACGGGTGCACGCCTCGGGCGTGCTGGCCGTCGTCGTCGTCGCCCTCTACCTCGGGCACCGGAACTGGCAGGTCGACTTCGCCACCCGCCTCCAGGAGGAGGCGGTGTGGAAGGTGGTCGCGTTCGTCCTGGAGTCGGTGGTCTTCGCGCTGATCGGACTCCAGCTGCCGGTGGTCCTCAAGGGCCTGGAGGAGTACGAGCCCTCGTCCGTGGCCCGGTACGCGGTCCTGGTCTTCCTCGCGGTGGTCGCCGCGCGGTTCCTGTGGGTGTTCCCCGCGACGTTCCTGCCGCGTTGGCTCTCCGAACGGATTCGGCGCCGGGAACCGGAGACCAACTGGAAGGCGCCGGTGATCGTCGGCTGGGCCGGCATGCGGGGCGTCGTATCGCTGGCGATCGCCTTCTCCGTACCGCTGGAGGTCCCGCACCGGAACCTGATCCTGTTCCTCACCTTCACGACCGTCATCGGGACCCTGGTCGTCCAGGGCCTGACGCTGCCGCCGCTGATCAAGCTGCTGAAGCTGCCGGCCCGCGACGTGCGGGCCGAGACGCTCGCCGAGGCGCAGGCGCAGAGCGAGGCCTCGCGGGCGGCCGAGGACCGGCTGGCGGAACTGCTGGAGGACGCGGAGCACAACGCGCTGCCGCCGCCGTTGGTGGAACGGCTGCGCACGGTGCTGGAACGCCGCCGCAACGCGGTGTGGGAGCGGTTGGGAGAGGTCAACGCGCAGACGGGGGAGTCGGCCGACGACGTCTACCGCAGGCTGGCGCGGGAGATGATCGCCGCCGAGCGGGAGGTGTTCGTCGCCCTGCGCGACGCCCGCCGCATCGACGACGAGATGTTGCGCGCGCTGCTGCGCCGGCTGGACCTGGAGGAGGCGGCGGCCTACCGGGAGGAGTCCGCCTGACCGCCTCCGGCGGGTGCGGTCCGGCGCTGTCGGCGCTGTCGGTGGTGTCGGTCGGGTCGGTGGGGGGCGCGGGCCCACCGGCGGATCACGGTCGGCCCGTGACGACGGCGGCCAGGGTGGTGCCGTCGGGGAAGGTCCCCGACGCGGTGAGGGCGACCAGGGCCCACAGCAGCTTCGCGACGTAGATCCGCTCGACGGGGAAGCCGTGGCGGGCCCCGAAGTCCGAGGCGAAGACCTCCAGGGCGTCCGGGACGCGGGCGTAGCCGCCGTGGTCGAAGCCCTCGGCCAGGCTCCAGTCACCGGCCGGCCCGCCGAAGGCGGCCTCCTGGAGGGAACGTATCTCCGCCCTCAGGAAGCCGCCCGCGAGGACCGGGACGCCGAGCGCCCGCTGGCCGGGGTCGAGGCCGGCCGCCAAGCCGGCGAGGGTGCCGCCGGTGCCGCAGGCCACCGCGACCACGTCGGCCGCGCCGCGCAGTTCGTGGCCGAGCCCGGCGCAGCCCCGCAGGGCGAGGGCGTTGCTGCCGCCCTCGGGGACGACGTACGCGCCGGCGGCGCCCGCCTCGGCCAGCAGCCGGTCGCGCGTACGGGGCTCCGCCTTGCGGCGGTAGTCGGAGCGGGTCACGAAGCGCAGCCGCATGCCGTCCGCCGCGCACCGGGCGAGGGAGTCGTTGAGGGGGCGGTCGGCGAGTTCGTCCCCGCGCACGATGCCGGTGGTGCGCAGCCCGAGCAGCCGACCGGCGGCCGCGGTGGCCCGCAGGTGGTTGGAGTAGGCCCCGCCGAAGGTGACGACCTCCCCGTGACCCGCCTCCAGAGCGGCCCGGAGATTGGGCGCGAGCTTGCGCCACTTGTTGCCGGGCAGCTCCGGATGCACGAGGTCGTCCCGCTTGAGCAACAGCCGGACCCCGCGCGCGGCGAACCGCTCGTCGACCACCTCGACCAACGGGGAGGGCGGACGGGGACGCAGTTCGGGGTGGCTCACCGCTTCATTGTCGGCCCCGGTGGCGGGTGGGGCGGCCCGTCACTTGAGGCGTTCCGCCACGCGGGCCCGCATCGAGGCCATCGTGAAGCCCCTGGGGTCGACCTTGCCGGGTTGCCATTCGAGGTGGCCGATGACCGACGGGGCGCTCCAGCCGTGGAAGCGGCAGACGGCGGCCGCCGCGCGGGCGATGGCGTCGAGTTGGACGGCGGGCCAGGGGTCCTTGCCATCGCCGAGGTTCTCGCACTCGAAGCCGTAGAAGTGGCGGTTGCCGTCGGTGTTCGCCTCGTGGTCGGCGGGCAGGCGCTTCTCGGCGATGACGGCGGCCAGGACGTCGGAGTCGCCGGAGCCGGCGTGGTTGGTCCGGCCGTGGCCGACCAGGTGGACCCGGCCGTCCTTGGCGATGACGCCGTGGCAGAGCGGGCCGGGCAGGTCCGCGTGTCCGTCGCGGCAGAGGGCGATGGTGTAGGGGGTGCCGCGCGTGACGGTGTGGTGGATCATCACGCCGTGGACGGGGCCCCAGGGGCCCTTGTGGTTGCGGTTGTGGGTGCGCCAGGCCCCGACCTCGACCACGGTCAGGCCCTCGTTCCGGAGTGCTGTGATGAAACGGTCCGCGGACATGGGTGCGGCCATGGCCGCCTCCTTTGCGGTGCGTGGGAGACACACTCCGTGTGCGTCTCGTCACGTTCCGGTGTAGCGGAGGCGACCCTTCCGGGGCTAGGGCGTTCGTACGGCGAGCGAGCGGATCCGGCCGGCCGTCAGGCCGATGCCAGCCACAGGTCCGGGCCGAACACCTCGTAGTGGATGTCCGACGCCGGCACCCCCTTGGCGATCAGCTGCGCGCGCACCGCCCGCATGAACGGCAGCGGTCCGCACAGGTAGGCGGTGGTGCCGGGGGCGACCGGGACGTCCGTCAGGTCGACCAGGCCGGTGGCGTCGCCGGGCTCCGCCGACTCCTCGTACCAGAAGCGGGCCGAGGCGTCGGCGAGCTTGTGGGTGAGGGCGCGGTGGTCGGCGCGCAGGGCGTGGTCGGCGGGGGAGCGGTCGGCGTGCAGGACGGTGACGGGGGCCGCGTGCCCGGTCTCGGCCAGGTGTTCCAACATCGACAGGATCGGGGTGCAGCCGATGCCGGCCGACGCGAGCAGCACCGGCGCGGAGCCGCCGCGCAGGACCAGGTCCCCGTACGGGGCGGAGACGCGCAGCCGGTCCCCGGTGCGGACCCGGGCGTGCAGGTGGTTCGAGACCTCGCCGTCGGGACCGCCGGCGGTCGGGCCGTGGACGCGCTTGACGGTGATCGCGCGGATCGGGGAGCCGGGGGCCCGGGAGAGGCTGTACTGGCGGCTCTGGCGGGCCCCGTCGGCGAGTTCGACCTGGACGGAGACGTACTGGCCCGGCCGGAAGTCGGGGGCGGGGGCGCCGTCGGCCGGGGCCAGGTGGAACGTGGTGCAGTCCGTCGTCTCCTCGACCCGCGCGGCCACCGTCCACTCCCGCCACACGTCCCCGGCGAGGACCCGCTGCTCGGCGTACAGGCGCTCCTCGATGGCGGCGAGGGCGTTGGCCATCAGCCAGTAGACCTCGTCCCAGGCCCCGGCGACCTCGGGGGTGACGGCCTCACCGAGGATCTCGACGATCGCGGCGAACAGGTGCGTGTGGACGACCGCGTACTGCTCGCGGGTGACGCCGAGCGAGGCGTGCTTGTGGGCGATGCGGCCGAGCATCACGTCGGGACGGGTGCCGGGGTTCTCGACCAGGTGGGTCGCGAAGGCGGCGATGGAGCCGGCGAGGGCCTGCTTCTGGAGCCCGGCGTTCTGGTTGCCGCGGTTGAACAGGTCGCGCAGCAGCTCCGGGTGAGCCGCGAACAGCTCGCGGTAGAAGAGGTCCGTGATGTCGCCGATCGCCGCCCCGACGGCGGGCAGGGTGGCACGTACGGTCGCGGTCGACTTCTCGGACAGCATGGGGGCTCCTCGCTTAATTGGTATGTGTGATGCGTATTCAAGGACGGAAAAAAAGGCCCGTGACGGTACGGACATTTGTTCGGACAGCTCTACGCCCGCACCCCGGACGGGCTGAACGGAGGGCCGAATCAGCCAACCGGCCCGAGTCGGCGGGCCTTGCGGCCGCCTCAGGTCGGGCCTCGGGTCGGCCCCCCGGTCGGGCCGCTGGTCCCCGCGCCGGATCCGCCCGAGAGGCTCAGCAGCAGCGGGCCCGTCGGGCTCGCCACCAGGTCGTTCACCGTGAGCGGGTCCAGTGCGGCGAAGAACGCCTCCTGGGCCCGGCGCAGCGCGCCGCGCAGGACGCAGGCGCCGCGCAGCGGGCAGGGGGTGGCGCCGTCGCAGTCCACGACATCGCCGGCGCCCTCCAGTTCGCGCACCACGCCGCCGATCGAGGCGGCCCGTCCGGAGGCGGCGAGCGCGAGCCCGCCGCCCCGGCCCCGGCGCGCCTCGATCAGCCCCAGGTGCTGGAGTCGGGCGACCACCTTGGCGGTGTGGGTGTACGGAACCTGCATGCCGGCGGCCACTTCCCGGGTCGTGGGGAGGTCCGCCTCCTGGACGGCCAGGCGCATGAGCACGCGCAGTGCCAGGTCGGTGAATCGGGTCAGCCGCATGGCCGCAGCTTAAATTGCAGCTCCGATGCAAGTTAAAGCGGGGGCCGCGACCGTCGGGCCCGGGTGGCGAGCGCTGAATGGCCGAAAAGAGCGGTTCGCCGCCGGCGGGGCGGACCGGTGTGACCGCTGAGGATGCCCACACCCACACGGAGTAGTCCCACCCTTTTGTGTAATGGTCCGGCTGCGTTGCGTACTGGAAGGCTTTCGTACCGCATACCCATGGAGTGATCGAAAGGGATAGACATGTCGGTCCAGGCAGGTTCCGAAACCGAAGCCCAGACACCGCAGCGCAGTCTCGGCACCTCGGCCGCACGGAACTTGGCAACCACGACCAAGTCCGCGCCGCAGATGCAGGAGATCACCTCGCGGTGGCTGCTGAAGATGCTCCCGTGGGTCCCCGTGCAGGGCGGTACGTACCGCGTCAACCGCAGGCTGAGCTACTCGGTCGGCGACGGACGCGTGGAGTTCATCAAGACCGGGACCCAGGTCCAGGTCATCCCCGCCGAGCTGGGCGAACTGCCCTTGCTGCGCGACTACGAAGACGAGGCCGTCCTCACCGAACTCGCCGCCCGCTGCCAGCAGGTCGACTTCGAGACCGGTCAGGAACTCACCTCCTTCGGCAACGCCTCCGACAAGGTCTTCCTCCTCGCCCACGGCCGCGTCGACCACGTCGGCCCGGGCCCCTACGGCGAGGACGCCGTCCTGCGGACCGTCGCCGACGGCGCCTACTTCGGCGAGGACGCCCTCACCGACGACGAGGCCATCTGGGAGTACACGGCCCGCGCCGCCACCCCCGGTACCGCCCTCGTCCTCTCCCGCCAGGACTTCCAGCTCCTCGCCGACCGGGTCGACTCCCTGCGCGAGCACGTCGAGGACGTGCGGACCGCGCCCGCCCGGCGCACCAACAAGTACGGCGAGGCCGCGATCGACCTCTCCGCCGGCCACCAGGGCGAGGCCGTACTGCCCGGCACCTTCGTCGACTACGAGGGCTCGCCGCGCGAGTACGAGCTCTCCATCGCGCAGACGGTCCTGCGCGTGCACACCCGCGTGGCCGACCTGTACAACCAGCCGATGAACCAGACCGAGCAGCAGTTGCGGCTCACGGTCGAGGCGCTGCGCGAGCGCCAGGAGCACGAGATGCTCAACAACCGCGAGTTCGGTCTGCTGCACAACGCCGAGTACGACCAGCGCATCCAGCCCCACGACGGCGCGCCCACGCCCGACGACATGGACCAGCTGCTGAGCATGCGACGCGGCTCCAAGATGTTCCTCGCGCACCCCAAGGCGATCGCCGCCTTCGGCCGCGAGTGCAACAAGCGCGGCCTGTACCCCGAGACCATCGACATCGGCGGGAACCGGGTGCCGTCCTGGCGCGGAGTGCCGATCTTCCCGTCCAACAAGATCCCGATCAGTGACGCCCGTACGACCTCCATCCTGTGCATGCGCACCGGCGAGGAGGAGCAGGGCGTGATCGGCCTGCACCAGCCCGGGATCCCCGACGAGATCGAGCCGAGCCTGTCGGTGCGCTTCATGGGCATCAGCGAGCAGGCGATCATCTCCTACCTGGTCACCGCCTACTTCTCCGCCGCGGTACTGGTGCCGGACGCGCTCGGTGTCCTGGAGAACGTCGAGATCGGCCGCTGGCGCTGATGACCCCCAACGCCGTCGCCACGGGCGAGGGGCAGGAAGCGGCGGTCCTGCTGGAGCGCACGAGGGAAACGGTCAACCCGCGGCTGCGCCGGACGGTCGAGAGCCTGCCGGGCTCCATGCGGGACGTGGCCATGTATCACTTCGGCTGGCAGGAGGCGGACGGCAGCCCGGCCGCGGGCAACGCGGGCAAGGCCATCCGGCCGGCGCTCGTACTGGCCTCGGCGCAGGCCGTGGGCGGGCCGCCCGGAGTCGCCGAGGACGCCGTACGGGCGGCGGTCGCCGTGGAGTTGGCGCACAACTTCACGCTGCTGCACGACGACGTCATCGACAAGGACGTCCAACGGCGCGGCCGGGCCACGGCGTGGACCGTGTTCGGCATCCCGGACGCGGTCATCACGGGCGACGCGATGATGGCGCTCGCGCTGGGGCAGCTCGCCGAGGACCCCCACCCGGCCTCGGCGGCGGCCTCGGCCCGGCTCGCGGCCTGCGTCATCGAGCTCTGCGCGGGACAGCAGGCGGACTGCGCCTTCGAGCGCCGGCCGGACGTCTCCCTGGACGAGTGCCTGACGATGGCGACGGCCAAGACCGGCGCCCTGCTCGGCTGCGCGTGCGCGCTCGGCGCGCTGTACGCGGGCGCAGGGCCGGAGGAGGTCGACGCGATGGACGCCTTCGGCCGGGAGGCCGGGCTGGCCTTCCAGCTGATCGACGACCTGATCGGCATCTGGGGCGACCCCGGGCACACCGGCAAACCTGCGGGGGCCGACCTGGTCGCGCGCAAGAAGTCCCTCCCGGTCGTGGCCGCCCTCACCTCGGGCACCGAGGCGGGCCTGGAGCTGGCGGCGCTGTACGCGGGGCCGATGACCGAGGACGACGTGCGGCGGGCGGCCCGGGCCGTGGACCGGGCGGGCGGCCGCGACTGGGCGCAGGCCCACGCGGCCGACCGGATGGGTCGGGCGGTGCAGGAGCTGTCCCGGGCCGTCCCGGACCTCGCGGCGGCGGGCGGCCTGCTGGCGCTGGCGGAGTTCGTCACGCGCCGGACGAAGTGACGCGGCGGGCGAGGTGACGCGGCGGGCGAGGTGACGCGGCGGACGGAACGACGCAGCGGGTGGAGCGACGCGTCGGACGGAGTGACCCTCCGGACGGGGTGACCCTCCGGACGGGGTGACCCTCCGGACGGGGTGACCCTCCGGACGGGGTGATCCTTCGGACGGAGTGGCGCGCCGGACGCGCAGTGACGCGCCCCTCGCGATGAACACGTACGGGTCCGAGGCCTGTTCCGGCACCACCACGGTGCCGGAACGGGCCTTTCCGCGTCGGAGCGCCAACTCTAGGATCATTCGCGGTTGTTGACACGTGAGTGAAGGGTGTGACCTGTGGTGCTGCAGATACGTCAGGCGGATCATTCCGAGCGGGACGCGGTGGCGCGGCTGCTCGACGAGGCCTTCCGGGACGACCCGGTCAGCAGCTGGGTCTTCCCCGATCCGCGACACCGTGCCGCCGTCCACGGGAAGTTCCTCGGCGTCTTCGTCGACGTCGCCTTGGAGGAGGGTCGGATCGACCGTACGGCCGACGGCGCCGCGGCCGCGCTGTGGCTGCGGGTGCCGGCGGGCGAGCCGGAGGGCGAGGACGAGGTCCCGGCGCGGATGCGCGCGGTGGCCGATCCGGACAACGAGCGCTGCGAGCTGGTCGGCCGGCTCACCGGGGAGGTCCATCCGACCGCCGAGGAGCACGAGTACCTGCTGATGATCGCCGTCGCGCCGGACCGGCAGGGCGAGGGGCTGGGCACCGAGCTGATCCGCCCGGTGCTGGAGCGCTGCGACCGTGACGGGGTGCCCGCCTACCTGGAGGCGAGCAGCGAGCGCAGCATGCGCCTGTACGAACGGCTGGGTTGGGAGTTCACGGGTCGGACGGTGCGGCTGCCCGGGGGGCCGCCGATGTGGCCGATGTGGCGCAAGCCGCAGGGCTGACGGACCTGCGCGCGCGGGCTCCCGGGAAAAGGGTCTGGGCAAAGTACTTCAGGTGAAGTACTTTGTTCGACGCGCCCCGGTGCGGTGGCGCTGTCCAAGGGAAGAGAATCGCTTGCGCACGCTCACGTACTTCATCGCCACCACGGTCGACGGCTTCATCGGGGCCCCGGACGGCGATGCGGATTTCCTCCACGACCACCTCGACGCCGAGTTCGTCGGCCATCTGGCGGCCGAGTACCCGGAGACGATCTCCGCGGGGGGTCGAGCCCAGCTCGGCATCGAGGACGCCGCCCCGAAGCGGTTCGACGCGGTCCTGATGGGCCGCCGCACCTACGAGCCCGGCCTGAAGGTGGGCATGACCAGCCCCTACGGCCACCTGCGCGAGCAGTACGTCGTCTCGCGCTCCCTGGGCGTGGCGCCCGACCCGCAGGTGACGGTGATCTCCGGCGACGTGGCCGCGAAGGTCTGCGAGCTCAAGGCCCGTGACGGGCTCGGCATCTGGTTGTGCGGCGGCGCCGACCTCGCGGGGCAGCTCGCCGACGAGATCGACGCGTACGTGGTGAAGACCTACCCGGTCGTCGTGGGGACCGGCATGCCGATGTCCCGGGCCGGATTCGGCGTGCGCCCGCTGGAGTTGACCGGCTGCACGGTCCTCGGCGGCGGCCAGACGGTGACGAGCTACACCGTCAAGCGCTGACCCGCCTGGGCGGCGGTCGCCCCGCAGGCCGGGCACGAGCAGCAGACGTGCCCGGGCTGCGGGAGCCCGCCGAGACGGTGGTCGGCCAGGTCGGCCGGGCACCCCCGGAGGCCCCTGGGGCGCCTCCGGAGGTCCTGCGGGGAGGCCGACCGGCCCTGGGGGCCGACGGCCGGCCCCACGAGGCGAGGGGTCAGCCCTGCGCGCCGGTGATCAGCCCTTCGAGCCGAGGCCCGAGGCGGCCAGGCCGTTCGCCCAGAGCTGGTTCACGCGCGCCCGCTCGGTGCTGTTCGGGGTGGCGTTCTGGCACGAGGTCCCCGGTCCGCCGCCCGACATCAGCTCGCTGCACGGACCCGAGTAGTGGTCCGGCAGCCCCAGCACGTGGCCGGTCTCGTGCGAGGTCACCCGGGTGGAGTTGTACTGCTGGTTCTGCCGGTAGTCGAGGAAGATGTAGCCCCGGCCGTGCCCGTCGGTGCTGGCGTACGAGCCCCGGGAGTCGTTGCCCTCGCGGTACGAGAAGTTCCCGCCGGAGGCCACCTCCTGGAGCTTCACGTTGGTCACCGAGCTGTTCCAGATCCGCGTGGAGTTGGCTATCTGGGTGCGGAAGCTGGGCGCGCTGCGGGTGTTGTAGGTGACGGTGACCGCGAGGGCGCCCGGGTTCGCCGCGCGCTGCTCGGCGATCGAGCGCTGCACGGCGTCGAAGAAGGCGCGGTTGGCGCTCTCGTTCTCCTGCGAGCGCTCGTACGCCGCGTAGGAGGAGGCGCTGCCGGCGGGGGCGGCGGCGCTGGCGGTGGGGACGATGCCGCCGAGCGCGGCGGCGACGCCGAGACCGACGGTGGCGGCCAGCGTGGCCTTGCGGGAGTGGCGCATGTGGGGGAGCTCCTACTCATCCGGTGTGGGGGGTGGTCGTTCGGTACCGGAGTCTGCGGGAGCACCAGGGGCCGGCGGATGATGTCAGCGCCCGATAACGCGGGCCTATCGGGAAGTTTTCAGTAGGCCAACTGGCGTGAGAATGGCGGGATTCGGGGGGCTATCGGTGGCTGGTGCGGTCCACCGGCGCCGCCCTACTCTCGGGTCATGGAGCTTGAGGTGAGGCACCTGCGCGCGCTGTGCGCCATCGCCGACGCCGGCAGTCTGCACAAGGCCGCGCGGCAGCTCGGCGTGAGCCAGCCCTCACTGACGACCCAGCTGCGGCGCATCGAACGGGCTCTGGACGGCGAACTGTTCCTGCGCGAGCGGACCGGATGCCGGCCAACGCCCTTCGGGCGCACGGTACTCGGACGGGCGCGGCCGTTATTGGCCGAGATGGCGGCGCTGGTCGCCGAGGCGCGGGCCGCCGCGCACGGACCGCGGCTGCGGATCGGCTCGACCGCGAGCCGGGCCCTGCCGGGATGGTTGCGCAGGCTCCACCGAAGACACCCCGACGCCGAGACCTCGCTGGTCGTCGACGTCTCGGCCAACGTGCTGCTGCGGATGGTGGACGCCGGTCAGCTGGACGTGGCGTTCGTCCACGAGGTCGAGGGCAGTCCGCTGCGGGTGCCCGCGGGCCTCCAACTGCACGTACTGATGGAGCGCGAGCCGCAGTTCGTCTCCATGTCCCGGGACCATCCGGCGGCGAGCTCGCCCATCGTGAAGCTGGCGGACCTGGCGCGCGACCGGTGGACGGTCGACCCCTCCGTCGACGGTGAATGGGACGGGCTGCGGCGGGTGTTCGCCGGGGCCGGCCTCGACCCGCCCGTCCTGCACGCCGACTACCACACGGCGACTTCGCTGATCATCTCCGGCGAGGCCGTGGCGCCCTGCCAGCCCACGTCCGGGCCGCGGCAGGATATGGCCATCCGGCCGCTGTCGGGGGACCCCCTCGCGGTGCGGCTGCTGCTCGCGACGCGGCCGGGCGCGCACGCGGAGGTCTTCGAGGACCTGCGCGCCGCCTACCGGGAGGTGGCGCTCGACACCCCGCCGTACCGGGCGTGGCTGCGGCACCACGGGAACCGGCTGCTGGTGGCCTGAGCCGCCCCGCGCGCGGCGCCCCGTGCCCTGCCGGCCGACTCACGGGCTCCGGGGCGGTTCCGTTGTATCGCGACATGCTGCTTGACTTCCCCGAGCCGCGATATATCGTGTCCTAGGAGACGCGATATGTTGCGTGCCGTCCACGAGGAGGAGCAGCACCATGACAGAGCAGATGACGTGGTCCGTCGCCGCGCCCCAGAAGCTGGCCTTCGAGCAGCCGGTGACGGAGCTGCGGGTCCGCGTCGTCGGCGGCACGGTCAACGTGGTCGCCGCGGACGAGGGTTCCGCCCGGCTGGAGGTGGCCGAGGTCGAGGGCCCGCCGCTGCACGTGGTGCAGGAGGGCGGCACGCTCACCCTGTCCTACGAGGACCTCCCCTGGAACGGCTCGCAGGGCCTCAAGAAGTGGTTCGAGGGCAAGCCGTGGAAGGCCTGGTCCGGTTCCTCCGAGGACGGGCGCAAGGCCTGGGAGCGCAGCGTCTCCGTCACCGTCGCCGTGCCCGCCGGCACCCGCGTCCAGGTGGCCGCCGTCAGCGCCGCGACCTTCGTCTCCGGCATCGCCGGTCCGGTCGACGTCAACGGGGTCTTGGGCGACACGACGCTCGTCGGGCTCTCCGGGCGGGTCAAGGCGCACACGGTCTCGGGCAGCGTCGAGGCGCAGTCCGTCACCGGTGACCTCGGCTTCCACTCGGTCTCCGGCGGGCTGACGGTGGTCGACGGCTGCGGCGGCAGCGTACGGGCCGACTCGGTCAGCGGGGACATGCTCATCGACCTGGCCCCGGACACGGCCGCGCCGAAGCCGGTGGAGATCTTCCTGAACTCGGTCTCCGGCGAGGTCGCCATCCGCCTCCCGCACCCCGCCGACGCCAAGGTGGAGGCCAACACCGCCACCGGCGGCGTCTCCAACGCCTTCGAGGACCTCCGGGTCTCCGGTCAGCTCGGCGCCAAGCGCATCACCGGCACCCTGGGCACGGGCGCGGGCACCCTGCGGGCCACCACGGTCTCCGGTGCCATCGCGCTCCTGCGCCGCCCGCCGGCCGAGGCCGACGCCCCCCTCCAGCTCGACAAGAAGGTGCTCTGACATGCCGCCCGTCTTCGCCCACGGCCGCCTCCGCCTCTACCTCCTCAAGTTGCTCGACGAGGCCCCGCGCCACGGGTACGAGGTGATCCGGCTGCTGGAGGAACGCTTCCAGGGCCTGTACGCGCCGTCCGCCGGCACCGTGTACCCGCGGCTGGCCAAGCTGGAGGCCGAGGGGCTCGTCACCCACGCGACCGAGGGCGGGCGCAAGGTGTACTCGATCACCGAGGCGGGCCGCGCCGAACTCGCCGACCGGGGCGGCGAACTGGCCGACCTGGAGCTGGAGATCCGCGACTCCGTGTCCGAGCTCGCCGCCGAGATCCGCGACGACGTCCGGGGGGCCGCCGGTGACCTGCGCCGCGAGATGCGGGCGGCGGCCGCGGCTTCCGCGACGGCGACCCACGTCGAGGACGAGTCCTGGAAGGCGGCCAAGGAGGAGCTCCGCAAGGCCAAGGCCGAGTGGAAGGAGCAGGCCCGCCGGGCGAAGGACGAGAGCCGCCGGGCCCGCGAAGAGGCCCAGCAGGCCCGCCGCCAGGCCAAGGAGGCGCAGGAGCGGGCCCGCGAGGAGGTCCAGCGGATCGCGGCGCAGCTCCAGGAGCAGTTCATGAAGCCGGGCGGGGTCCTGGGCAACCTGGCCGGAGCCTGGCTGGGCGGCGGTGGCAACGGTGGTCACGGGGCCGCCGACGGCGGTACGGGAGCCGCCGGCGCGGACCGGGCCGCCGGGGCGACGACCCCCGACCACGGGTGGGCCGAGGACCTGACGGCCGGCTCCGACCCGGCGCGGGACCTGGACCGGCTGCTGGACCGCTTCCGCGACGACGTGCGCGACGCGGCCCGGGATCACGGCGTGACCCCGGCCCAGCTGGCCGAGGCCCGCGCCCACCTCGCGGCGGCCGCCGGCCGCATCGCGGCGGGGCTGCGCCCGGGGGCGTAGGCCCCGCCGGCGGGCGGGCGCCGGTCAGGCGGCCAGGCCCCGCTCCGCCGTCGCGTACGTGACGCCGTGGTCCGCGAGGACCTCGGCGACCGTGCCGGGTCGTGAGAGCAGGGCCAACAGCAGGTGCAGGGTGCCGATGTGACGGTCCTTGCGGCCCAGGGCGATCCGCAGCGACTGCTCCAGCGCCTTCTTGGCGCCCCCGGTGAAGGGGACGTGGCGCCGCTCGGGGTCGTCGGGGCGCCCGAGCGCGGAGCGCAGCGAGGACCCCAGGGTCCGCCGGCGCGGGGCCGGTGAGGACAGGGCGCCCGTGCCGTGGGTCTCCTCGAACCGGGCGACGATCTCCCCGAGGTCGATGCCCAACCCGGCCAGGGCCTCCTCGTCGGCCCGGGACATGCCCCCGCGCCGCCGGACGTCGGCCAGGGCCGCCGCCACCGACGCGCGGTCCACCCCCAGCGGATCCAGGGCGCCCAGGGTCAGCAGCGAGAGCAACAGGTGCTCCTCGGCCACGGTGGACGCGCCCGCGTGCCGGGCCTCGGTCACCGCTCCGGACACCGCGTCGCGGGCGTCCCGGGTGAAGCGTTCGAACATCACAGCCTCCCGTGTTTCTTGTGCACGGCCTGCCGGCTGACGCCCAGCTCGGCCGCGATCTCCTGCCAGGACCAGCCCTGCGCGCGGGCACCGCGTACCTGTACGGCCTCCAACTGCTCCAGCAGGCGGCGCAGGGCGGCCACGGCACGCAGGCCCACACGGGGGTCCCGGTCTCCGGCTCGTTCGGCGAGATCGGTGGCTTCCGTCATGCCTGTCAATGTAGGTTGACAAGGGAGGGTTGTCAACCCACATTGACGGACGGCGGGTGGGTGCGGGGTGGGGCGGCCCGGGAGGAATCAGACCGTGAGCACGACCTTCCCGAACAGGTCGCCCGACTCCAGCTTCTCGAAGCCCTCGCGCGCCCGGTCCAGGGGCAGCACCTCGTCGATGACGGGCCGCACCCCGGTGGCGGCGCAGAAGGACAGCAGGTCCTCCAACTCGTCCTTGGTGCCCATGGTCGAGCCGACGACCTTCAGCTCCAGGAAGAAGATGCGCGTCAGCTCGGCGTTCGCGGGCCGGTCGCCGCTGGTGGCGCCGGAGATGACCAGGGTTCCGCCCGGCCGCAGGCACTTGATCGAGTGCGACCAGGTGGCGGCGCCCACGGTCTCGATGACCGCGTCCACCCGCTGCGGGAGCCGCGCGCCGGGCTCGAAAGCCTCCGCCGCGCCCAGCTCCACGGCCCGCCGGCGCTTGGCGGCGTCCCGGCTGGTCGCGAAGACCCGCAGGCCGGCCGCCCGGCCCAGCACGATCGCGGCGGTGGCGACCCCGCCGCCCGCGCCCTGGACGAGTACGGAGTCGCCGGGGCGGACCCCGGCGTTGGTGAAGAGCATCCGGTAGGCCGTCAGCCAGGCCGTGGGCAGGCAGGCGGCCTCCGCGAAGGACAGCTCGGCGGGCTTGCGCAGGACGTTCCAGGCGGGGACGGTCACCTGCTCGGCGAAGGTGCCCTGGTAGTGCTCGGTCAGGATCGTGCGCGGCTCGTCCGGGCCCACTCCGTGGCCGCTCTGGCCGATCACGGAGTGCAGGACGACCTCGTTGCCGTCCTGGTCGGTCCCGGCCGCGTCGCAGCCGAGGATCATCGGGAGCTTGTCCCCGGAGAGCCCCACCCCGCGCAGCGACCACAGGTCGTGGTGGTTGAGGGAGGCGGCGCGGACGTTGACGGTCACCCAGCCCGGGCGGGCCTCGGGAGCCGGGCGTTCGCCCAGTACGAGGCCGCTCAGCGGCTGGTCACGGTCGATTCGGGCGGCGTAGGCAGCGAACATGCCGCGACGCTACCGCTCGGTAGGGTCGGGATTCCAGAGCTGTCGCGGCCGGGTCGTGAGGCCTTCGTCGCACCGACCGGGGCGGGGCCGTACGGAGTCGCCCGCTCCGGGGGGTCGAAAAGGGTGGGGCCCGGCCGGAACGTTCCGGCCGGGCCCCACCCGTACAGCTGTGCACCGCGCCGATCAGCCGAGGCGCGCCACTCCGTCGGCCTTCGCCGCGGCGGCGACCGCGGCCGAGACGGCCTCGGCGACGCGCGCGTCGAACGGGGAGGGAATCACGTAGTCGGCGGCGAGCTCGTCACCCACGACGCCGGCGATGGCGTCGGCGGCGGCGATCTTCATGCCTTCGGTGATCCGGGTCGCGCGGACCTTGAGGGCGCCCGCGAAGATGCCCGGGAAGGCCAGCACGTTGTTGATCTGGTTCGGGAAGTCCGAACGGCCCGTCGCCACGACCGCCGCGTACTTGTGCGCGACGTCCGGGTGGACCTCCGGGTTCGGGTTGGCCATGGCGAAGACGAACGCGTCCTTCGCCATCGAGGCCACAGCCTCCTCCGGCACCGTGCCGCCGGAGACGCCGATGAAGACGTCCGCGCCGGCCAGGGCCTGCTCCAGCGTGCCGGTCCGACCCGTCCTGTTCGTCAGGCCCGCGATCTCGGCCTTGACGTCCGTCAGGTCCGAGCGGTCCGCCGAGACGACGCCCTTGCGGTCGGTGACGCAGACGTCGCCGATGCCCGCGTCCACCAGGATCTTGGCGATGGCGATGCCCGCCGCGCCCGCGCCCGAGATGACGGCCCGCAGGTCGCCGAGGGTGCGGCCGGTGAGCTTGGCGGCGTTGCGCAGGGCGGCCAGCGTCACGATGGCCGTGCCGTGCTGGTCGTCGTGGAAGATCGGGATGTCCAGCGCCTCCTGGAGGCGCCGCTCGATCTCGAAGCAGCGGGGAGCGGAGATGTCCTCCAGGTTCACCCCGCCGAAGGACGGGGCGAGACGGATGACCGTCTCGATGATCTCGTCCGTGTCCTTGGTGGCGAGCGCGATCGGAACCGCGTCCACACCACCGAACTGCTTGAAGAGGATGGCCTTGCCCTCCATCACGGGGAGGGAGGCTTCCGGGCCGATGTCACCGAGTCCGAGCACGGCCGTACCGTCGGTGACGACGGCGACCACGTTGGACTTCCAGGTGTACTCGTTGACGAGGTCCGGCTGCTCGGCGATGGCGGTGCACACCTTCGCCACGCCGGGGGTGTACGCGAGGGACAGGTCGTCCTTGTTGAGGACGGGCACGGTGGCCTGAATGGCCATCTTGCCGCCCCGGTGCAGTGCGAACACCGCGTCGGGGTTGTTGTCCGTCGCACTGTCACTGCGAGGGTTGACGATCTCCGCTGCCACTGTGTGTGACCCCTTAAGTCCTTTGAATCGTTGAGGGTGGCCACTCCTGGTTAAGGGGTGGGCGGGCACCGCGTCCGTACTCCGCGGCGACGGTTGACCGTCTCCGCGGAGGGGAGGTTCGTACGCGCGGGCGCGCCGCACGCGCGCCCTGAGCCCCGGATGAGGGGTGTAAGGATCTGTTCTACCCGAAGAACGCTCGGCCGGACGAGTCGATTCCCGCACGATCGTAGGCCCCTTGTCCCGGTTTTGGCTAAAAGTCCAAACCTCGATGTCCAGCAACCGAGACGCGCCGCAAAAACTGAGGTGAAACTGGCAGGTCACAGGCTTTTGTGCGGTCGCGACGGCCGTTGTCCGCAGTCCTGTTGGGGAGTCGGGGTCGCCCGTTATCTGATTTTGACCTTATGGGCAGCCTGAATGCGTCAGTCCGAATGGCAAGATGCCGTAATCACACAAGGTCGCGACACTCGATGGTGCGTGCCCCGACCGTTCTCGGATGCTTTTCCACCTGCCGGAGGAACCAGCTCATGACCGCAAGCACCACCCGACGTACGACCGCCGCCCGGTCCCGGATCGCCGCGGTCGGCGCGATCGCGGTCACCGGTGCCCTGATCCTCACGGGCTGTGGCGACCAGACCGACTCTGGCTCCTCCACCCCCTCGGCCAAGACCGACAACAGCGCCCCGCTGTTCTCGAAGCTGCCGAAGAAGATCCAGGACGCCGGTGTCGTCAAGGTCGGTTCCGACACCGCCTACGCCCCGATGGAGTTCGTCGACGGCGGCAAGATCGTCGGTGTCGACCCCGACATCGCCGATGCGCTGGGCAAGCAGCTCGGTGTGAAGTTCCAGTTCACCTCCGGCACCTTCGACGGTCTGATCACCTCGCTGGAGACGGGCCGTCAGGACGTCGCCATGTCGTCGATCACCGACAACAAGAAGCGTCAGGAGGGCCTGGATGACAAGGGCGCCAAGATCGGTAAGGGCGTCGACTTCGTCGACTACTTCTCCTCCGGCGTCTCGCTGCTGGTCAAGAAGGGCAACCCGGACAACATCAAGTCGCTCGACGACCTCTGCGGCAAGACGGTCGCCGTCCAGCGCGGCACCACGTACGAGGACACCTTCAAGGCGCAGGCCGAGAAGTGCGGCGACAAGAAGCTCACCATCGAGGCCTTCGACACCGACGCCGAGGCGCAGACCCGCGTCAAGGCCGGCGGCGCCGTGGCCGACCTGAACGACTTCCCGGTCACCGCGTACACCGCGAAGACCTCGGGCGGCGGCAACGACTTCGAGGTCGCCGGCCAGCAGGCCGACGTCGGCCTCTTCGGCATCGCGGTCTCCAAGGAGAACACCCAGCTCCGCGACGCCATCAAGGAAGCGCTCGACGCCATCATCAAGGACGGCTCCTACGCCAAGGTCCTGGAGAAGTGGAACGTGAAGGACAGCGCCGTGCCGTCCGCCACGATCAACGCAGGCAAGTGACTCCCGAGCGAGCGCACCACTGAAGGGCAGTCATTGTGACTGACAAGATCGACAAGGGTCCGGCCGCGACCCCGCCGGCCGGACCCGGCGCCTCGGGCACCACCTACGAGGCCATCAAGGCCATCCCCGTCCGCCACTACGGCCGCTGGATCAGCGCCGTGGTCGTGGCGGTCCTGCTCGCCTGGCTCGTCTACGCCTTCTCCCAGGGCAAGATCATCTGGGCGACGGTCGGCGACAAGCTGTTCGACCCGGCGGTGCTGGCCGGTCTCGGCAACACCATCATCATCAGCATCTCCGCCATGGCGCTGGGCCTCGTGCTCGGCATCCTGTTCGCGGTGATGCGGCTCTCGAACAACCCGGTCACGAGCTTCGTGTCCTGGCTCTACATCTGGTTCTTCCGCGGCACCCCGGTCTACGTACAGCTCCTCGTGTGGTTCAGCCTCCCGCTGATCTTCCAGTACATCAACCTCGGTCCGATCTACAAGAACGAGACCGTCGACGTCATGACGCCGTTCATGGTCGCCCTGCTGGGCCTCGGCCTGAACGAGGGCGCCTACATGGCGGAGATCGTCCGTGCGGGCATCCAGTCCGTCGACGAGGGCCAGAGCGAGGCCTCGCACGCCCTCGGCATGACCCGGACGCAGACCATGCGCCGCGTCGTGCTGCCCCAGGCGATGCGCGTGATCATCCCGCCGACCGGCAACGAGTTCATCAACATGCTGAAGACCTCGTCCCTGGTCTCGGCGGTGCAGTACACCGAACTCCTGCGGGCCAGCTCCAACATCGGCAGCACGGCCGGCGCGGTCATCGAGATGTACTTCGTCGCCTCCATCTGGTACCTCGCCCTGACCAGCGTCTTCAGCGTGGGGCAGTACTACCTGGAGCGGCGCTACGCCCGCGGTTCGCTGCGCAGCCTGCCGCCCACGCCGTTCGAGCGGCTGAAGGCCAACCTGAACATGTTCCGCCGTACGGAGGTGGCGAAGTGACCGCCCAGCCGATGGTCAAGGCAGAAGGCGTCCACAAGTCGTACGGCGCCGCCCACATCCTCCGCGGCATCGACCTGGAGGTCGCGCCCCGGGAGGTCTTCTGCCTGGTCGGTCCGTCCGGCTCCGGCAAGTCGACGTTCCTGCGGTGCATCAACCACCTGGAGCGCGTCAACGCCGGCCGGCTCTCGGTCGACGGGCAGCTGGTGGGGTACAGGCAGAAGGGCGACAAGCTCTACGAACTGAAGGACAGCGAGGTCGCGGCCCAGCGCCGGGACATCGGCATGGTCTTCCAGCGCTTCAACCTCTTCCCGCACATGACGGCCATCGAGAACGTCATGGAAGCCCCGGTCATGGTCAAGGGCGAGTCCAAGGCGGTGGCCCGCGCCCGCGCGGTCAAGCTCCTGGACCGCGTCGGCCTCGGCGACAAGGGCGGGAACTACCCCACCCAGCTCTCCGGCGGCCAGCAGCAGCGCGTGGCGATCGCCCGCGCGCTGGCCATGGAGCCGAAGCTGATGCTCTTCGACGAGCCCACCTCGGCGCTCGACCCGGAGCTCGTCGGTGACGTCCTCGACGTCATGCGGGACCTGGCCGAATCGGGCATGACCATGATCGTGGTGACCCACGAGATGGGCTTCGCCCGCGAGGTCGGCGACAACCTCGTCTTCATGGACGGCGGTGTGGTCGTCGAGTCCGGCAACCCGCGCGACGTCCTGGGCAACCCGCAGCACGACCGGACGAAGGCGTTCCTGTCCAAGGTGCTGTAAGCGGTACCGCGCGCCACGCGCGCACATCACGCCACGTCACAGGGGCGGTACGGATCTCCCGTACCGCCCCTGCGGCGTGCGCGGGGCAGCGCGGGCGCCGCCCCGGTCGAAGTTCCTCCTGCGGACCTAGGACCGGTGCTGCCGGGGCTGCCGGTGATGCCGACGGGGCCGCCGGGCCCGGGCGGACGTCGGCGTGCGCGGGATCGGGATTCGGCCCCCGCTCGGGGTCCGGGGGAACCGGTGGGGCGGCGGGGCCGTGATACTTCCCGTACCGTGCGCGATCCGGTCCCCGTGCCGATCGAGCCGTTCGCGGCGCGCGGCATTGGCAAACCCCGCACACGTAATACCCTCGAAGACATATCAGCCGTTACCGCAGCCCGCGATCACCCGACACCGCAGCCATAAGGACGACAAGTGGAACTGGCCCATTACTCGGACTATGCCGTGCGCCTGGTCAACACCGAGGAGCCGGCCCGCAACAAGGACTCGCTCCTCTCGGTGGACGACGTCCGCGCCCTCTTCGGGACCGGCGTGCAGATGGCCCGCCGGGTCACCGACACCGACGTCACCCGGTTCCGCAACGTCCGCGGCCGGCTGCGGTCCGTCTTCGAGGCCGCCGACGGCGGGGACCACGTCCTCGCCGTGGACCTCCTCAACTCGCTGCTGATGGAGTTCCCCGTCAGCCCGCAGGTCTCCGGCCACGAGCTCGTCGGCCCCGACGGACGCCCCGACTGGCACATCCACCTCGCCGACCACCCGTCGAACGCCTCCGCCGGCTACGCCGCCATCGCCTCCATGGGCCTGGCCTTCCACCTCACCGAGCACGGCCCCGACCGCCTCGGCCTGTGTCAGGCCCCGCCCTGCCGCAACGCCTACCTCGACACCTCCACCAACCGCTCCCGGCGCTACTGCTCCGACCGCTGCGCCACCCGCGCCAACGTCGCCGCCTACCGCGCCCGCAAGCGACTGGAGGCCGAGGAGTCCGCCCGCAGCACGCGCAGCGCCGACGCCGCCCAGGACAGCCGGGCCCTCAGCGACCGCTGATCCCTCGCGCGGGGCCGCAGCCGCAGCACGGCCGTCGCCAGCACCAGCTCCTCCGGGACGGCCCCGTAGTCGGTGCTGTCCCCGGACTCGTTGAACGGGTTGTCGCCGAGCATCCACCAACCGCCCGGGCGGCGCTCGGCCGCACGCTTGACCACCAGCAGGTCCTGTTGCAGCGGATGCCGGAACACGACCACGTCACCCGGCCGGACCTGCGCCCCGTACCGCACCACCAGCCGGTCCCCGTGCGCGAGGGTCGGCACCATCGACGGGCCCGTCACCTCCACCACCTCGAAACGCGCCCGCGAGCGCCTGTTCTCCACCATCCGAGCCCTCCTCTTCCCTGCCCGCATGGTGCCGCACGGCCCCGTACGTTCGCTCACCACTCCTCGTACGACCCTGGACTTTTGTCCTAAGCCCATGGGGCCGACCGCGAATTCCGGTTTGTCAGCGAGTAACCTCCCCTCTTGAGAAGACGATCACGAGGAGGACAAACTCCATGCTTTCCCGCCTCTTCGCCCCCAAGGCGAAGGTCTCCGCCCACTGTGACCTGCCCTGCGGCGTGTACGACCCGGCCCAGGCCCGTATCGAGGCCGAGTCCGTCAAGGCCGTCCAGGAGAAGTACCAGGCCAACGACGACGCCGACTTCCGCGCGCGCGCCATCACCATCAAGGAGCAGCGCGCCGAGCTCGCGAAGCACCACGTCTCGGTGCTGTGGAGCGACTACTTCAAGCCCCCGCACTTCGAGAAGTACCCCCAGCTCCACACCCTGGTCAACGACACCCTGAAGGCCCTCTCGGCCGCCAAGGCGTCGAACGACCCGGCGACCGGCGCCAAGGCGCTGGAGCTCATCGCCGAGATCGACCGCATCTTCTGGGAGACCAAGGCCGCCTGATCCAAGGCGCCCCCGCATCCCCGCGCCGCCCCGGCGGCGCGAACGGCGACGGCCCGACCGCATCACGCGGTCGGGCCGTCGGCGCGTTCCCCGCAAGGGGCGCGCGGGAGGTGCGCGGGGGAGTGCGTACGAGGTGCGCGGGGGTGCGCGCGCGGTCCCGTCCCCGCGGCCGCCGGGTCGGCGGGTGGTTACTCCTCGTCCTCGTCCTCATCGTCGAGCCGGGCCAGCCACGTGGCCAGTCGTTCCACCGGGACCTCGAAGTCCGGGTTGAGGTCGACGAAGGTGCGCAGCTGCTCGGCGAGCCACTCGAAGGTGACCTCCTCCGCGCCGCGCCGCTTCTCCAGCTCCTCGATGCCGCGATCGGTGAAGTACAAGTCGGGCTCCGTGCCGTGTCGGGATGGGGTGTTTCCCGCCAGGATAATCCGCCTTACGGCGAGACCTCCCGCCGTCCCGCGCCCCGGGGCTAGCCTGGACGTTCTCGGTGGGGTGAGCGGGGAGCGGGGGTCTGCGGATGCCGGATGGGCGCACGGCCGGCTCCGCGCGCGCCTTCGAGCTCCTGGAGCCCCTCGTCCGGGCGGCCACGGTACGCGTTCACGCGCCCCCGGGCGGGTATGACAACCCCGGCAACGACGGGACGGGACCCACCTGGGGCAGCGGGTTCTTCATCGCCCCCGGCTGGGTCCTGACGTGCGCGCACGTGGTCGGCGAAGGGGGTGCTGCGGTGCGTCTGGCCGGGCGTGAGGTCGGCCTCACCTTCTTCTCCGGGGCGTCCGCCGGAGCCGCCGGGACCACGGGCACGGTCACCGGCCGGGTGGAACGCGTCCTGCCGGAACGGCTGGAGGAACACCGGCCCGGGCGGCGGGCCCTGTGGGACCTGCCCGACCTGGCCCTGGTCCGGGTGCTCTCGCCCGTCTCGCACGCCTGCGTCTGGCTGACCGACCGGGCCGGCCCCCGGCTCGACGAGGCCGCCTACTTCGGCTGCACCGAGGAACTCGGCATCCGCGAGATCACCGGCCGCACCACCCGGCTGCGCGGCACCGCCGGGAACGGCGCCGCGATCCGCCTCGGCGACGACGACGAGATCGAGGCCGGCATGTCCGGCGGGCCCGTCGTCGACCTCACCCGCGGGGAGGTCGTCGGCGTCGTCAAGGCCCGGCGGTCCGCCGGCGGGGGCGGACTGGCCGTCTCCGTCTCCCAGTTACGCACCCTGCCGATGCCGGCGAACGGGCAGACCGGCCTGTACCGCCGGATCATGCAGGCCCACGACCTGTACCACTACGACCGCCACCTCAGCGATCTCGACAGCCGCCGCACCTGGACCGACGTCCACGACGAACTCCCCGACCCCGACGCCGCGGCGGACCGCCGCGGCGGCCGCGGCCGGCTGACCCCGGGCGAACGCACCACCCTGTGCGGGCTCCTCGCCGAACTCCCGCCGCCCGGCTCCTCGGAGGCCGTCCGGGAACTCGCCGAGCAGGCCCGTGGCGAGGAACCCGACACGGGACTGCCGGCCCCGCTCAGCTGGCGCGACGGACTCGGCCTGCTGCACGACCCGCCCGGCCCCGGCGGCGAGGCCGCGGCGATGCTCCGCTACGCGACGGACGTGAGCGTCGCCGACCACCGCGAGCCGCCCTCCCCGGGCGCCGACGAGGAACTCTGGGACTGGGTACGGGTCACCGCCGAGCGGCTCTGGCGCCCGCTGCGCCGCGAGCTGGGGGAACGCCACGAGCACGGCCTGGCCGCCCGCGAACGCCGCCGCCGGGCCCGCGCCGGCCAAGCCGTCCACGGCCCCGCCCGGAGGCGCGGCGGCCTGCCCGCGGGACCCTCGGTGCTGCTGGAGGTGTGGGCCCACGGCTGGGAGGACGTCTACGACTGGCGGGTCTCGGTGCTGGCCGGCCCGGCGCGACCCGGCCGCGTCACCCCGGTGGCCACCGGCGTACGGACCACCCCCGCCGGACTCCCCGACGCGCTGCGGGCTCCGCTCGCCGAAGGGTTCCGGCGCTGCGACACGCACGAGGCCCCCGCCCTGCTGGAAGTGGCGGTGGAGCCCGAGCTGTTCGGACTGCCCGTGGACCAGTGGACGCTGTCGGGCGGCGTCCCCGTCGGCGTGCAACGCCCGGTCGTGCTCCGCCACCCGGCCGGACCGGACGACGGCCCGGACGGCGGCGGGGCCGTCGGGGCCGACGCCGCCGAGCGGCGCTGGGCGCGGGTCCAGACGGGCCCCGTGCTGGACCAGCGGGCCGACTGCGCGCGGGGCCGCCCCCGCAGCCCGTCCCCGGAGTGGCTGCGCGCCCTGGTGGACAACACCGTCCCGGTGCTGTGCCGGGCACCCGGCACCGAACCGACCCTGGGCGCGCTGCACCTCGTACGGGACGCGGGCTACGGGCTGGCGGTGTGCCGTCGGCCCCCCGGCGACCCCGGGGCCTCCTGCGCGCCGTTCCACCGGGGGCTGCGCGAGGAACTGGTCGACGCGGGCCGGGGCGCGGTGCTCCCGCTACGGCTCCAGACCCTGCGGGCCCGGGCCCACGGGGCCGACCCGGACGCGTACTGGGCGGCCGGCGCGGCGCTCGTCTGGGAGGACCCGGCCCGGGCGCTGCCCGCGGACGAGCCCCTGCAGGGCGACCTGTGAGCCGGCCGCGACGAGACGGAGCGCGACGCGGGAGGAACCGGGGGAAGGGCCGCGCCCGTGGCGCGGCGTGCGCGGGGCCCCGGGGGACGGGGCGCGCACCTGGTGCGGTGTCGGTGGGGCTTCGAGGGAGGGGACGGCCGTGAACGACGAATGGCTCATCTACCGGGGCGTGGGTGAACCCCACGACGGGATCGACGCGTTGCCCGACCCGCCGCCCTGGCGGGACTTCGACGGCGGCCCCGTCGTGGAGCCCTGCGGAGCGGCGGCCGCCCCGGACGGCAACGTGGCCCGCCGGCTCGGCGCCCACCGGCAGTCCGCCGAACTGCACCGGCCCGAACCGGAGGAACTGGAAGCCGTCAACGCGGCCCTCTACCTGCGCCGTCCGCTGCTGGTCACCGGCTATCCCGGAACCGGGAAGTCCACCCTGGCGCACGCCGTCGCGCACGAGCTGAAACTGGGCCGGGTGCTGCGCTGGCCGGTGGTGTCGCGGACCGTGCTCCAGGAGGGCCTCTACCGCTACGACGCCCTCGCCCGGCTCCAGGACGTCCAACTCGCCGCGGGCGCCGGGCGGGCCGCGGGCGTCGGCGGCGGCCCGGGCGACCGGGGCGACGCGGGGGCAGGGGCCGGCGGGGCCGGTTCGGTCGCCGGGAGCGGTTCGGTCGACGGAAGCGCTTCGGTCGTCGGGGCCGGTTCGGTCGACGGGATCGGCAAGTACATCCGGCTCGGCCCGCTGGGAACGGCCCTGCTGCCCACCGAGAAACCCCGCGTGCTGCTCATCGACGAGCTCGACAAGAGCGACATCGACCTGCCGAACGACCTGCTGAACGTCCTGGAGGAAGGCGAGTTCACCCTCCCCGAACTGGAACGCGTCGCCGACACCGAACCCGAGGTGCGGGTGCTCACCGACGACGGGGCCCGGGTGACCGTGACGAACGGCCGCGTGCGCTGCCGGGCCTTCCCGTTCATCATCCTCACCAGCAACGGGGAACGGGACTTCCCCGCCGCGCTGCTGCGCCGCTGCATCCAGCTCAAGCTCGGCCAGCCCGGCGAGAAACGCCTCGCCACCATGGTCAGGGCGCACCTCGGGGAGGAGGCCGCGCAGTTGGGCGCCGAACTGATCCGCGAGTTCCTCAGCCGCTCCCGGACCGAACTCGTCGCCGCCGACCAACTGCTCAACGCCATCTACCTCACCCACTACGCGGCCCCGCCCACCCGGGAGGACCTCGCCGACCTGCTCATCCAGCGCCTCGATCGCCCGAGGTGAGGGCCCGTGTCCGCAGCCGTGCCGCCACCCCCCTTCGACCCCGAGGTCCGCGACCTCGCCGGGCTGCTGCGGGCCGCCGGGCTCGACCCGTCCGCCGAGGAGCTGGCCGACGCCCTGTGGCTGGCCGCGCGGACCCGCCGCCCCGCACGCGCCGGCGCCGACCCCGACCCCGACGCCCCGGCGCCCGGCGAGCACCCCGGAGCAGCGCCGGAGCCGGGAGCGCCGGACGGGGCCGGGGACGGGCCGCCGGAGACCCCGGAGCCGGTCCCGCCGGAACCCGCGGTCGAGGAACCGGTCAGGCTGTACGCCGACGGACCGGGCGCGCCCTCCGACGACGCCCCGGACGCCGAGGTCCCGGTCGGCGACGCCGTGCCCGTACGGGTGCCCGGGGCGGCCGCGCTGCCCCGGATACTCGACATCCAGCGGGCCCTGCGCGCCCTGCAACGCCACCGACCGCCCGGCCCGCCCACCCGTACCGTCCTCGACGAGGGCGCCACCGCGGAGGCCGGCGCCCGCGCCCTCGGCCTGGTCATCCCCGTCTTCCGGCCGGAGAGCCGGCGCGAGGCGACCGTGCGCCTGGTCATGGACGCCTCCCCGTCCATGGCGGTGTGGCAGGAGATGTTCGAGGAACTCCGGGCGGTGTGCGAGCGACTGGGCGCCTTCCGGGACGTTCAGGTGCACCGGCTCCACCGCCTCGCGGACGGCACCCCCGCCGTCGGCCGGGGCCCCGCGCCCGGCGTCGGACTGCGCTCGGGCGAGCAACTGCGCGACCCCACCGGACGGGCCCTGACGATGGTGGTGTCCGACTGCGCCGGGCCGCTGTGGCGCGAGGGCGAGGCGCAGCGACTGCTGTACCGGTGGGCCCAGTGCACCCCCTGCGTGGTCGTCCAGCCGCTGCCGCAACGCCTGTGGAGCCGCAGCTGGCTACCGACCGAGCGAGGGGTGCTGGAGCGGACCGAGGACGGGACGGGCGGCCCGGGCGGCGGCCGGCTGCGGTTCCGCCGGGACCGGGCCCCGCGTCCGGGCCGGCCCTCCGGCGGGCTGACCGTACCCGTGCTCCCGCCGAACGCGACCGCCCTCGGCGCCTGGGCCCGGCTCGTCGCCGGCCTCGGGACCGGGCCCGTACCGGCCGAGGTGGGGCGGGTCCTGGCCCGGCATCCGGCCGCGCCCGTCCCGCTGCCCCGGGCTGCCCGGCCGCCGCGCGAACTGGTGGCCCGCTTCCGGGCGTCGGCCGCGCCCGGCGCCGTACGGCTCGCGGTGTACCTGTCGGCGGCGCCCCTGACCCTGCCCGTGATGCGGCTGGTGCAGCGCACGATGCTGCCCGACTCCGAACCCTCGGACCTGGCCGAGGTGCTGCTGAGCGGGCTGCTGCGGCGCACCGGGGACGTACCGGGCCAGTGGTACGAGTTCGTCCCCGGCGTACAGGACGTGCTGCTGGGCCCGCTCGGTCGGGACGAGGCCGCGCTGGTGCTCAAGCACTGCTCCGAGTACGTGCTCGCGCACTTCGGGCGGGACGTGCGCAACTTCCCCGCGCTCGCCGTCTCGCAGCTGACCGGGGTGGCGTCGGCGCCCGCCGACCCCGGCCCGGCGCGGGCGGCCGGCGGGCCGCTCCCGCAGGCCTTCGCGCACGTCTCCGCGAAGGTCGTACGCCGCTACCTGCCGGGCCCGCCCGAGCCGCCCGAGGACGAACCCCCGGCGGGCGGGCGCGCGCCCGTCGCGCCCGCACCGGGCGGCCGGGCCCGGTCGGTACGGGCCGCCCGCTTCCGGCTCGCGGACGCCGACGCCCGCGCCCCCTACGAGGCCGTCGCCCTGCTCCGGCGGGCCGTCGCGCTGCCCCCGGGGCCGCAGGACCCGCCGGAGGAGGCGGAGACCGCGCTGACGGCGGCGCTGCTCGTGCTGTGGGCGGCGCAACGGGACCCCGAGCTGCTGGACGAGGCGCAGCGCGCGGTGACCGGGCTGCACACCCCGACCGCACGGTCCCTGCTGGGCCGGGTGCTGTACGAGCGGGCGCTGGCGGGCGGCGGGGACGCGGAGACGCTGGCCGCCGCCGACCGGGAGTTCGCGGCGGCGGGCGCCGGCACGACGGATCCCGTGCTGCGCCGGGACTGCGCGATCCGCCGCTCCCGCACCCTGATCCACCTGGCCGGCCTCAGCGACGACCCGGCCCCCCTGCGGGAGGCGCGCGCGGTACTGGAGGCGCTGACGTCGCCCGGGGGCGGGGCCGGCGGGGCCGGCGTCGACCGCGGTGCCGGTCGGGACGACCGGGCGGGCGGGGCGGGCGGGGCCGGCGGTGGCCCGGTGGGGGAGCGGAGCGGAACGGGCAACGGCCGCGGCCCGGGCGGGGCCGCCCGCGCGGGCGGCTCGGCCGAGGGCGGGGCGATCAGCGGTCCCGGCGAAGGCGCAACCGCTCCCCGGGGCAGCGAATCCGACGATCCGGCCGGGGCCGGCACCGGCACCGGCACCGATGCGCGGGGCGACAGGACCGACGGGCGGGAGGGACCGGCG
Source organism: Streptomyces sp. NPDC029836 (assembly GCF_055574495.1). NCBI lineage: Bacteria > Bacillati > Actinomycetota > Actinomycetes > Kitasatosporales > Streptomycetaceae > Streptomyces > Streptomyces sp. NPDC029836. The sequence goes on from NZ_JBVHZI010000005.1 coordinate 432,632, forward strand.
GAGGGCCGCGGGGCGGGTGAGGCCGAAGAGGCCGGCCCGACCGGGGGCGACGGCGCCGTCGCTGCGGAGGCCGGAGAGGGCGGGGGGTACGGTGCTGACGGCGCGTCGGGCGGGCCCGCCGGTTCCGGCGACGGCGGGGTCGGGGACGGCGGGGTAGGCGACGGCGGGGTCGGGGACCCGGATCCCGGGTTGCGGCTGGCGTTGGGGCGGGTGTTGTTGGCGCTGTTGCCGCGCACCCCGGAACCCGCCGCCCGTAGCGCGCTCGCCGAGGAGGCGACGGAGGTCCTGACCGCCGTCCTGGCGGCGCTCCCCGGGGCCGCCGAGCCGGACCCCGCCGACCCGGCCGGTACGGGGGTCCCCGACGCTGTCGCCCCGCCGGCCGGGGTGCGGGTGGAACTGGCCACCGCATTGCGGTACCTGCCCGGACGGCTGGAGGAGGCCGCCCGTCACCTGGTGCGGGCCCTGGACGAGGCCGTCGGGGACACCGAACTGCGCCTGGCCGGCCTGCTGTGCCTCGCCCGGGTGCACCGGGCCCGGTACGCGCGGGACGCGGATCCGGCGGCGCTGGAGGAGGCGGCCGACGCGTACGGACGGGCCCGGCGGCTGAGCCCCCGGGACGGCGAGGCCTTCGCGGAGCTGCTGCCCGAATGGGGCGACGTACTCCTGGAACGGGCGCGGGCGGCGGACGGGCGGCGGTTCGTCTCCGCCGCCGTACGGGTGCTCCGCGAGAGCCGCGCCGCGGTGCCGCAGTCCGACCCGGGAGCCGCGTACCGGCTGCTGCGGCTGGCCGCCGGGCTGCGCCTGCGGCACGCCCACGAGGGGGACCTCGTCGACCTCCGGGAGGCGGAACACCTCCTGGAACTCGCCGCCCGGCAGGGTCACGGGCCGCTGGAGCGGGCCCGCGCCTGGCGCGCACACGGGGACGTCCAGCAGGAGATCCACGCCCACACCCGTACCGTCGACCGGCTCGACCGGGCCGCCGACTCCTACCGCAGGGCCTGGCGTGCCGCGCTGGAGGCCGACCGGGAGGACCGTACGGGGACGGCGCTACGACTCGCCGCCCGGGCCCAGGAGCTCCGGGGCGAGGTACTGGAACGGCTGGCCCGCCCCCGAGCCGCCCTCGACGCCTACCGCGCGGCGCTGGAACTCTGGCAACGCGTCGACGCCCGACACCCCGGCGCCGCGCCCTCCGACACCCCGCCCGCACCCGGGTCGGACGCCACCGATCACGGCGACGCGCCGGCTCCCGGTCAGGACGCCGGGCACGGCACCGTACCCGACAGCGGGCGGGGGGCCGGCTTCGGGCGGGAGAGCGCGCGGGGTGCGGGTCGGGACGCCGGGCACGGCGCCGTACCCGACTTCGGCCCGGGTACGGGACCGGGCACGGGGCCGGCCGCGGATCAGGACGCCCGGCACGGCGCCGCGCCGGGTCCCGGGGACGGCGTTCCGGGCGCCACCGTCGGACCGGGCGGCGGGCGGAACTCCGGGCAGGGCCTCGTACCCGCTCCCGACCGGGGCGGCGCGGACGATCCCGCCCACGACTCCGGGCCGGGTCGGGTCCGCAACCCGACGCCGGACGCCGGCCCGGGGCGGCGTCGGGACACCGCGTACGACTCCGGCTCGGGCGGCGGCCACGGCGGGCTGCCCGGCTCCGCCCGTACGGGCGGGCCCGCCCACGACTCCGGGCCCGGCGTCGCACCGGACTCCGGACACGGGGCCGTGCCCGACGCGGTGCCGGGGGCCGGAGCGGGCGCCCGCGGCCGGGACGGCCGGGACGGCCCCCGCAGCGATGGGCTCACGACCCGGCATGACCCCGGGCGCGACGGCCCGCACGCCCACCCGCACGAGGGGTCGGGCGAGGGGTCCGGAGACGGTTCCGGAGGTGGGCGGGAAGCGGACCGGCCCGGTGATCGGCGGCGGACCCTGCGGGCGCGGATACGGCGCCTGGAGGAGGGACTGTGAGCCGTTTCCGCCCGCAGGGCGACGGGAAGAGGCAGTGGACCGACCGACAACAGGGGGACCAGCAACCCATGGTGACCGGACGTCAGAACGTGCCGGCAGTGCCCAGGCCGTGCCCCGGCCAGCTGCTGCCGGACCTCTCGGGACTCGATCTGGCCGCCCTGCGCGGGATCGACCATCCGGTGCTCGCCGAGGTGATCGAGGGCATGGTCGAACGGGTCACGCACCCGGCCGAGATCCTGAACGCCTTCGACTCCGGCGTAGCCTGAAGTACCTTCGGTCCCAGGGGGAGTTGACCACTTTCCGCCGTTAGCCGGGCCGGTCCGTAGGGCAGGGATGCACCGTCCGCAGCGGGAGGTATCAGGCGATGAGCCATGCGATCACGAGCGATCTCGTGCTGCCCGCCCCGCGCACCGCGTCCCGCCACGCGCGCCACGCCCCCTGGCCCCACACCCGCCTCGACGTGCCCGCCCTGCGCGCCGCCGGCCACCGCCCGCAGCCGATCAGGCAGTTCGTCCTCAAGACGCAGGGCCGGTGCAACCTGGCCTGCACCTACTGCTACGTCTACGAGATGGCCGATCAGGGCTGGCGCACCCGCCCCGCCGTCATGACCCCCGCCACCGCGCTGCGCGCCGCCGAACGGATCGCCGAGCACGCCGCCGCCCACGACCTGCCCCGCGTCGACCTCGTCCTGCACGGCGGCGAACCCCTCCTCGGCCCGCCCGCCGCCCTCGCCGGCCCCGTCGAAGCGGTCCGGGCGGCGCTGGCCCGCCGCTCGCCCCGCACCCGGGTCACCGCGGCCGTCCAGACCAACGGCACCCTGCTCACCCGCGGCCGGCTCGCCGCGCTGTCCGCCGCCGGGATCCGGGTCGGCGTCAGCCTCGACGGCGGACTGCCCGCGCACAACGCCCGCCGCGTCGACCACGCCGGGCGGCCCGGCTTCGGGGCGGCCGCCCGCGGCCTGCGCCTCCTCGCCCGGCACCCCGAGAGCTACGCAGGCGTGCTGTGCGTGGTGGACGTGACCCAGGACCCGGTGGAGACGTACGAGTCCCTGCTGGCCTTCCAGCCGCCCGTCATCGGACTGCTGCTCCCCCTGGCCAACTGGAGCAATCCGCCGCCCGGTTGGACGCGGCACGCCGGCCCGTACGGGGACTGGCTGGTGGCCGTCTTCGAACGCTGGTGGCACGACGGCGTGCGGCGCACCCGGATCAGGATCTTCGAGGAGGTCATCGCCCTGCTGCTGGGCCTGCCCGCCGCGACCGAGACGCTGGGCCTGGCCCCGGTGACGACCGCCGTCGTCGAGACCGACGGCAGCATCGAGCAGGCCGATTCCCTCAAGTCCGCCTACGAAGGGGCCGCCGCGACCGGGATGACCCTCGACAGCCACAGCTTCGACGAACTGCTCGACCACCCCGGGTTCGCCGCACGCCAGCTCGGCCGGGAAGCCCTCGCTCCGGGTTGCCGGGCCTGCGAACTCGTCGAGGTGTGCGGGGGCGGGCACTACCCGCACCGCTACCGCGAGCGGGAGGGCTTCCGCCAGCCGTCCGTGTACTGCGCCGACCTCCAGACCGTCATCCGCCACGTCGCCCGCGCCCTGCACACGGCCGCCACCACCGGACGGGCCGCCTCATGAACCACCGCACCGAAGCCGACCCGCGCGCCGAGGGCCCGCGCGCCGAGGGCCACCCCGCCGCAGCCGACCACCCGGCCGAAGCCGGTCACCCCGCCGATCCCGCCCCGGCCGGCCGGCCCGCGCGGACGCCCCGCGCGGCGGCCGTACCGGCCCAGTACTCCGACCGCACCGCCCCCGACCGCCGCACGGGTCCCACCGACCCCGCCCGCCGCGCGAGCCGTACCGACCCTGCCGACCCCGCCCCCGCGCGGCCCCCCGCCCCGACCGACCTGGCCCGCTTTGCCGTCAGCTCCCACACCCTGCGCGCCCTCGCCTCCACCGAACCCTCCGCCGAGGGGACCCGCCTGGTGCGCGACGTACGCCGCTCCAAGCGGCTGGTCCTGCTGCGCGCCGTCCTCGACGCCGCCCCCGACGCGGAGGCCGCCGAGCGCTGGGCGCTGCTGGAGGAGGCCGAACGGCAGGACCCGGACGCCGTCCGCGACGTCCTGCACTACCCCGCCACCGGGGTCTGGGCGGAGGAGACCCTGCGCCGGCTGCACGCGCCGCAAGGTCCGGCCCCCGACCTCGGCCACCTCGGCGCCCTCGCCGTCGCCGCCGCCCTGCGCGCCGGGATCAGCTTCAAGGTCACCCTCCGACCGGCCCACGGCCGTCTCGTCCTGCCGACCCTCGGACTGCTGCGGCCCGACCGCCCCGGCCCCCTCGCGCTGACCGAACGCTCCTGGGACGGCGCCGACACCCTCCCCCTGCACGCCCTCCCCGGCGGCGGCACCGCCCTCGACGACCTCGACCCGTACCGGGCCCCGGCCCCCGCCGACGGCCGCCCCGGCGGGGTGCGTCCGGCCCGCCGGCTCACCCCCAAGGGGCACAAGCGCTGGGACACCCAGTGGTCCGGCGCCCTCACGCTGCTGGAGCGCTACGACTCCACCCGCGCCGAGGAGACCGCCCTGCTGCTGCGCTCCGTCGTCCCGCTGGCCGGCGGATCCCGCTCCAGCGGCGCCACGCTCCCCGCCGCCGCCGGCTCGATCCTGGCCCGCGCGCAGGCCCCGCCCGCCCTCGCCGCGACCCTGGTCCACGAGGTCCAGCACGGGAAGCTGGCCGCCCTGGCCGACGTCCTGACCCTGCACACCGCCGACCGCACGCCCCGCCACTGGGCGCCCTGGCGCAGCGACCCCCGGCCGCTGGAGGGGTTGTTGCACGGCGCGTACGCCCACCTGGCCCTGGCCGGGTACTGGCAGCGCGCCGCCCTGTACGGGGCGCGCGGCGCCTGGGCCCAGCACGCCCGGGTCCGCGCCCAGGTGGCCGCCGTCCTGCCGGCTCTCCGGGCGCATCCCCAACTGACCCTCACCGGAAGCGAGTTCGTTGAGGGGATGACCATTGCCGAGCGGGCCATGGACGAACTCCCGCCCCCCGGGGACCAGCACGCCACCGCCCGACGGGCCCTGGAACGCGAACGCGGCAGCTGGTGCGAGGCCCATCCCGAACTCGCCGCGTTCGCGGGAGGATGACGGGAGGACGAGAGGCGTCGCAGCGGCCTGACGCCCCGTCCGCTGCGGTACCTTTTCAGTCCCGCACCGCCCCGCACCGCCCCGCACCATCCCGTACCGCCTTCGCCCCACCCCGCCCCGCCTTCGCCCCACCCCGTACCCGCCCCACCCCGTCCACCGCCCGGATCCCAGGGAGACGGCCGCATGACCGGTACCGGTACGCGTCACGACCGCGACGGAGCCACCCCACCCCAGCGCTTCGTCATCAGCTTCGCGGGCTTCAACCGGCCCTGGGCCGTGTGGATCGCCCACCGCCTGGAGGAGCACGGCCACCGCGTCGCCCTCCAGCGCTGGGACCCGCAGAGCAGCCCCGGCCTCACCGAAGCCCTCGACGACCTCGCCCGGGCCGGCGGCAAGGTCGTCGTCGTCCTCAGCGAGCGCTACTTCTCCGCCGGCGCCCACACCGACGAGGAGTGGAACGCCGCCCTGCGCACCGTCACCGCCGCCCACCCCGACAGGTTCGCCGCCGTCAGCCTCACCGACTCCCCGCTGCCCAGCGCCGTCGCCGCGCTGGAGAAGACCGACCTGTGGGGCCTGGACTCCTACGAGGCCGAGTACCGCGTGCTGCGCCGGCTGGACCTCCCCACCGACCGGATCGGCACCGAGAGCGGCCGCCGCGGCCCCCGCTTCCCCAACGACCCGCCCGAGGTCTGGGGCCGGGTACCGCGCCGCAACCCGCGCTTCACCGGCCGCAACGACGTCATCGGCCGGCTCCGGGCCGCCCTCACCGAAGCCCCGCCCGGCGCGTCCACCGTGACGCTGCTGGGCCTGTCCGGCGTCGGCAAGACGCAGGTCGCCACCGAGTACGCCTACCGCTTCGCCTCCGAGTACGACGTCGTCTGGTGGGTGCCCGCCGAGGACCGGCCCACCCTGCGCGAACGCCTGGCCGACCTGGCGCCCGCCCTGGACCTGCCGCGCGGCGCGGGCAGCTACGGCGAGCAGATCCGGGCCGTACTGGAGGCGCTGCGGCGCGGCACCCCGTACCACCGCTGGCTGATGGTCTTCGACGGCTGCGACCACCCCGACGACCTCACCGACCTGCTGCCCTCCGGCGCCGGCGACGTGATCATCACCTCCCGGAACCGCGAGTGGGCGGCCCGCCACACCAGCCTCGTCGAGGTCCCCCTCTACGCCCGGCCCGAGTCCCTCACCTTCATCCGCCGTCGGGCCGCCCGCCTCACCGGCGACGAGGCCGACCAGCTCGCCGACGCGCTGGAGGACTACCCCCTCGCCCTCGACCAGACCGCGGGCTGGCTCGCCGACTCGCCCATCGGCGTCGGCGAGTACCTCACCCTGCTCCAGCACCGGCTGGACTCGCACGAGGCCGTCACCCTCTCCGACGACTACCCGCTGCCCTTCCCGACCGCGCTGGCCATACTCCTCAACAACGTGCGGGAGAACTTCCCCGACGCCCTCGCCCTGCTCCGGCTGTTCGTGTTCTTCGCACCCGGCCGGGTCCCGCTGCGGCTGCTGCGCGAGTTCCCCGCCGACGACGTCCCCGAGCACCTCGCCGGCATCGTCAACGACCGGATCCGCTGGAACGCGGCCCTCAACAAGCTCGTCCAGTTCTCCGTCGTCCGCCTGGAGTACTCCGACCTCTCCGTGGAGGAGGGCGGCGGCCTGGAGACCGTCCAACTCCACCGCATGGTCCACAACATCGTCCGCGAGAACCTCGCCGAGGACGAGGCCGAGCAGCTGTCCCGCTCCGTCCGCCAGGTCCTCGCCGCCGCCGACCCCGGCCGGCCCACCGACTCGCGGCTCTGGCCCCGCTACGCCGAACTCATCCCGCACCTCGAACCCGCCGGCGTCCTGACCAGCTCCAACCCGCGCATCCAGAACTTCCTGCTGCACTGCCTGCGCTACCTGACCCTCGCGGGGGAGTACCGCACCTGCCTGCGCCTGGCCGAAACCACCGACCGCATCTGGCGGTCGACGCTCGGCGACGACCACGACCAGGTCCGCGAACTCAGCTACCACTACGGCGGCGCCCTGCGCATGCTCGGCCACTTCCGCCGCGCCGAAACCCTCGCCCGCACCGTCGCCGACCGGCTCGTCGCCGAACGCGGCGACCGCGACCTCGAAACCCTCCGCGCCACCAGCACCTACGCCGGGGTCCTCCTCGGCACCGCCAAGTTCGACGAGGCCCGCCACCTGCTGGAGCACGCCTTCGCGACCTACCGCGAACTCCTCGGCGAGGACGACTCCACCACCCTCAACGCCCAGAACAACGTCGCCGTCGCCCTGCGCCTCCTCGGCCGCTACCAGGAGGCCTACGACATCGACCTGGACACCCTGCGCCGCCGCGAACGCGTCCTGCGCGTACGGCACATCGCCACCCTCTCCTCCGGCGTCGGCTGCGCCATGGGCCTGCGCCTGATGGGCCGCTACCGCGAAGCCCTGGCCCGCCAGGAACAGGGCCTCAAACTCCACATCCAGGTCCTCGGCGCCAACCACCCGCAGACCCTGCGCGCCGAACACAACCTCGGCCAGTGCCTGCGCCGCTCCGGCGACATCCCCGGCGCCGGAACCCGCCTGCGCAGCGTACTGGAACGCTCCACCCGCGTCTTCGGCGCCGAGTTCCCCTGGACCCTGATGGTCGCCTCCGACTACGCGACCTACCTGCGCGAGTACGGGGACATCGAGGAGGCCCGGCGGATCTCCGAGGACGTCGTACGCGGCTACCAGTCACAACTCGGCCTCGCCCACCCGTACAGCATCGGCACCGTCGGCAACCTCGGGCTGGTCCTGCGAGCCCAGGGCGAACGCGCCGAAGCCCTCAGCCTCGCCGAACAGGCCCTCGTCGGCATGCGCGGCGCCCTCGGCGACCGGCACCCCTGGACCCTGGGCTGCGCCCTCAACGCCACCGGGCACCGCAACATCACCGGCCGGCTCGACGACGCCCTCGACCTCAGCCGCGAAACCCTGCGCGGCGCCGAACACGTCCTCGGCCCCGACCACCCGATGACGCTCAGCGCCCAGATCGCGCTCGCCGCCGACCTGCGCGCCGTACGGGAGGACACCGAGGCGTCCAAGCACGAGGACGCCGGCATCAAGGCCCTCACCCGCACCCTCGGCCCGCAGCACGTCCACACCGTGTCCGCCCGCCAACAGAGCCGCCCCTACTGGGACTTCGAACCCCAGCCGTAACCGGCCCACGGCCGGGAACGCCGGAAGGCCCGGCCCCCGAGGGGGCCGGGCCTTCCGCGCTTCGACGCTCCGGGCCGACTACGCCTCGAAGACCTCGTTCAGCAGGAGCTGCTGCTCCGCCTGGTGACGCTTCGCGGAACCGACCGCCGGGGACGAACCGTGCGGACGGGAGATCCGCCGCAGCCGCTCGCCCGCCGGGACCTCCGCGCCGACCGCCAGGTCGAGGTGGTCGATCAGGTTCAGCGCGATGAACGGCCACGCACCCTGGTTCGCCGGCTCCTCCTGCGCCCAGATGTACTTCGCCGCGTTCGGGAACTTGGCGATCTCCGCCTGGAGCTCCGCGCCCGCCAGCGGGTACAGCCGCTCGATGCGGATGATCGCCGTGTCGGTGATGCCGCGCTTCTCCCGCTCGGCCTCCAGGTCGTAGTAGACCTTGCCCGCGCAGAAGACGACCTTGCGGACCGCGTTCGGGTCCACGGTGGCGTCACCGATGACCGGACGGAACGAACCGGTCGTGAACTCCTCCGCCTTCGACGCCGCCGCCTTCAGACGCAGCATCGACTTCGGCGTGAAGATGATGAGCGGCTTGTGGTGCGGGTTGTGGACCTGCCAGCGCAGCAGGTGGAAGTAGTTCGACGGCAGGGTCGGCATCGCGACCGTCATGTTGTCCTGCGCGCACATCTGGAGGAAGCGCTCGGGACGCGCGGACGAGTGGTCCGGGCCCTGGCCCTCGTAGCCGTGCGGCAGCAGCAGCGTGACGCCGGAGGTCTGGCCCCACTTCTGCTCGGCCGAGGAGATGAACTCGTCGACGACGGTCTGCGCGCCGTTGACGAAGTCACCGAACTGGGCCTCCCAGAGGACCAGCGCGTCCGGACGGGCCAGCGAGTAGCCGTACTCGAAGCCCATCGCCGCGTACTCGGAGAGCAGCGAGTCGTAGACGTTGTAGCGGGCCTGGTCGTCCGACAGGTAGAGCAGCGGGGTGTAGTCCTCGCCGGTCTCCCGGTCGATGAGGACCGCGTGGCGCTGGCCGAACGTGCCGCGGCGGGAGTCCTGGCCCGACAGGCGGACCGGGGTGCCCTCCATCAGCAGCGAACCGAAGGCGAGGGTCTCGCCCATGCCCCAGTCGATGGTGCCCTCGTCGATCATCGACGCGCGGCGCTGCAGCTGCGGCAGCAGACGCGGGTGGACGGTGACGTTGTCCGGGATGTTGACCTGGGACTCGGCGATCCGCTTCACCACGTCCTGCGAGATCGCGGTGTTCACCTCGACCGGGAACTCCTGCGCGGTCTGCGCCGGCGTCACCGGGGCGCCGACGGCCGGAGCCGTGGCGGCCTCGCGGACCTCCGCGAAGACCTTCTCCAGCTGGCCCTGGAAGTCCTGGAGCGCCTGCTCCGCCTCTTCCAGCGTGATGTCGCCGCGACCGATGAGGGACTCGGTGTACAGCTTGCGCACCGAGCGCTTCTTGTCGATCAGGTCGTACATCAGCGGCTGCGTGAACGCCGGGTTGTCCGACTCGTTGTGACCGCGACGGCGGTAGCAGATGAGGTCGATGACGACGTCCTTGTTGAACGCCTGACGGAACTCGAAGGCGAGCCGCGCGATGCGGACCACGGCCTCCGGGTCGTCACCGTTCACGTGGAAGATCGGCGCCTCGATCATGCGGGCCACGTCGGTCGCGTACATCGACGAACGCGAGGACTCCGGGGCGGCGGTGAAACCGACCTGGTTGTTGATCACGACGTGGACGGTGCCGCCGGTGCGGTAGCCGCGCAGCTGTGACATGTTCAGCGTCTCGGCGACCACGCCCTGGCCCGCGAAGGCCGCGTCGCCGTGCAGCGCCAGCGGCAGGACGGTGAAGTCCGTACCGCCCTTGTTGATGACGTCCTGCTTGGCGCGGGCGACACCCTCCAGGACCGGGTCCACCGCCTCCAGGTGCGAGGGGTTCGCGACGAGCGAGACCTTGATCTGCTCCCCGTCCAGGCCCGTGAAGGTGCCCTCGGCGCCCAGGTGGTACTTGACGTCGCCGGAGCCGTGCATCGACTTCGGGTCGAGGTTGCCCTCGAACTCGCGGAAGATCTGCGCGTACGACTTGCCGACGATGTTCGCGAGCACGTTCAGCCGGCCGCGGTGGGCCATGCCGATGACGACCTCTTCGAGGCGGGCCTCGGCGGCCGAGTCGATGACGGCGTCGAGCAGCGGGATGACGGACTCGCCGCCCTCCAGCGAGAACCGCTTCTGGCCGACGTACTTCGTCTGCAGGAAGGTCTCGAAGGCCTCCGCCGCGTTCAGCCGGCGCAGGATCCGCAGCTGCTCCTCGCGCTCCGGCTTGGAGTGCGGACGCTCGATGCGGTCCTGGATCCAGCGACGCTGCTTCGGGTCCTGGATGTGCATGAACTCGACGCCGGTGGTGCGGCAGTACGAGTCGCGCAGCACACCGAGGATGTCGCGGAGCTTCATCATCGACTTGCCGGAGAAGCCGCCGACCGCGAACTCGCGCTCCAGGTCCCACAGGGTGAGGCCGTGCTCGGTGATGTCGAGGTCGGGGTGCTTGCGCTGCTTGTACTCCAGCGGGTCGGTGTCGGCCATGACGTGGCCGCGGACCCGGTAGGAGTGGATCAGCTCGAAGACGCGGGCGGCCTTCGTGACGTCGTCGTCGTGCGAGGCGTCGATGTCCCGGTTCCAGCGGACCGGCTCGTACGGGATCCGCAGCGCCTCGAAGACGTCGTCGTAGAAGCCGCTCTCGCCCAGCAGCAGGTTCGCGACGATGCGCAGGAACTCGCCGGAGGCCGCGCCCTGGATGACCCGGTGGTCGTAGGTCGAGGTCAGGGTCATGACCTTGGAGATGCCCAGCTTGTTCAGGGTGTCCTGCGAGGTGCCCTGGAACTCGGCGGGGTAGTCCATGGAGCCGACGCCCATGATGACCGACTGTCCGGGCATCAGGCGGGGCACGGAGTGGACGGTGCCCAGGCCGCCGGGGTTGGTCAGCGAGACGGTGACGCCCGTGAAGTCGTCCATCGTCAGCTTGCCGATGCGGGCCCGACGGACGATGTCCTCGTAGGCCATCCAGAACTCGAAGAAGTTGAGGGTTTCGGCCTTCTTGATGCCGGCGACGACGAGCTGGCGGTCGCCGTTGGGCTTCACCAGGTCGATCGCGAGACCGAAGTTGATGTGCTCCGGCTTGACCAGGGTCGGCTTGCCGTCCTTCTCCGCGAAGGAGTGGTTCATGACCGGCATGGCCTTGATCGCCTGCACCATCGCGTAGCCGATGAGGTGCGTGAAGGAGATCTTCCCGCCCCGGGCGCGCTTGAGGTGGTTGTTGATGACGATGCGGTTGTCGAACAGCAGCTTCACCGGGACGGCGCGGACGGAAGTGGCCGTCGGCACGTCGAGGGAGGCGTTCATGTTCTTGGCGACGGCCGCGGCCGGGCCGCGGAGCGTCACCAGCTCGGGGCCCGTGGGGGCCTCGGCGGAGGGCGCGGCCTTCTGGGCGGCGGGAGCGGCAGCCGGAGCTGCCGGGGCCTGAGGGGAGGGCGCGGCCGGTGCGGCGGCCGGGGCCTGGGAGGTGACAGTCACAGCAGGGGCACCAGAGGGGGTGGCAGGAGCAGGGGCAGGAGCTGACGCGGGCGTGGGCGCGGCGGAGACCGGGGCGGCGGCGCCCGCCGCCCCCGTGGCGGCGTCGGCGGCCTGCGGGCCCCGGGCGGCGGGAGCGGCGGCCTGTGCGGAGGCGCCGTCCGTCGTCGTGGGCTTCTCGGGACTGTCCGACTTCACCGGAGCGACTGCGCCCCCGGGCTTGTAGTCGGCGAAGAAGTCCCACCAGGCCCGGTCGACAGAGTTCGGGTCCTGGAGGTACTGCTGATAGATCTCGTCGACGAGCCACTCATTCGCACCGAAGCCTGAGGCAGGGGTCTTCCCACGCTCTGCTGTTTCGGTCGTGGTGCTCGGGTTACTGGGGGACTGTGGCGACACGGCGGCAACCGCCCTCTTCCGCTTCACAAGGTATGGACAGCGGTGATAAAGGCTACGCCTCCCCGGCCACCCAATGCAGGCCGGGCGGGACTTCCGTCGTGCAGGTCACATCGAACGGCGGGTTTCGCCGCTTGGAATGGCGGGAAACAAGCGCGGTTCGGGTAGCCGACAACCAGGTTGCGGCCTCCGTGGCTTCGCACCCCTGACGACCCCGGGCACATGTGGCCGAGATCATGTCCTTCCCACTCGAACCCTACGTCAAGACGCCGCCGGTGAGCTGCCCGGAAGAGTGACAAGGATTCGGCAACCTCGTGACGATTCGGCCACGCCGATCGCGCCGCCGTGCAGGCCCACGGCCCACTGGGCGATCGCCAGCCCCAACCCGGTGCCGCCGTCGCCGCTCCGGGCGGCCCCCCGGTTGAAGCGCTCGAAGACCCGGTGCCGCTCGGCCTCCGGTATGCCCGGACCCTCGTCCACGACCTCCAGCTCCAGGCTCCCCGGCTCCTCCCCGGCCCGCGCCCGCACCGTGACCCGGCCGTGCGGCGGACTGTGCTTGACCGCGTTGTCGATCAGGTTCGCCACCACCTGGTGCAGCCGCTCCGCGTCCGCGTACGCCGTCAGCACCGGCGGGAACACGTCCAGGTGCAGGTGCACGTCATTACGGGTGTGCCCGCCCGACCCGGTCGTCAGCCCCGGCCGCCCGGCGGCCGCCAACCCCGACTCCTTCAACACCCCCGACAGGTACGGCCACACCTCGAAACGGCGCGCCCGCAACGGCACCACCCCGTTGTCGACCCGGGACAGGTCCAGCAGCGTCTCCACCAACCGGCCCAGGCGCTCCGTCTGCTTCAGCATCGTCCGCATGGTCTCCGGATCGGCGGCCGAAACCCCGTCCACCACGTTCTCCAGCACCGCCCGCAGCGCCGCGATGGGCGTCCGCAGCTCGTGCGAGACGTTCGCGACCAGCTCCTTGCGGTGCCGGTCCACCGCCTCCAGGTCGTCGGCCATCAGGTTGATCGTGGTGGCCAGGTCGCCCAGCTCGTCCCGGCGGCCCGCCCCGCGCACCCGGCGCGTGTAGTCCCCCTGGGAGATCGCCCGCGCCACCCGCGTCATGTCGTCCAGCGGCGCCGTCAGGCCGTGCGCCACGAACTGCGTGATCAGCATCGAGGCGATCACCGAGAACACCGTGATGAACCGCAGCTCGGTGTCGGTGCGCAGCGCCACCAGCAGCAGCCCCGTCGTGATGAACACCGAGACCACGACGAGCGTGCCCAGCTTCGTCTTGATGGAGAACGGCGAGTACGGCCGCAGCCCGCCCGCCGACCGCCCGGCCGGAGCCCGCGTACCGGGCCGGCGGCCGCCCGGCCGACGCTGCGAGGTGCCGCCGCTCATGCCTGGGCCGGGGTCTCCAGGGCGTACCCGACGCCGTGGACCGTACGGATCCGCTCCGCCCCGATCTTGCGGCGCAGCGCCTTGATGTGACTGTCGACCGTACGGGTCCCGGACGCGTCGGCCCAGTCCCACACCTCGGCCAGCAACTGCTCCCGGGACAGCACCGCCCGCGGGGTCCCCGCCAGGCACACCAGCAGGTCGAACTCCGTCGGCGTCAGGTGCACGTCCTCCGCCTGCACCCGGACCCGGCGCTGCGCGTGGTCGATCTCCAGGTCGCCCAGGCGCAGGGTCGCCCCGCGCGGGGCGTGCGCGGCCAGCGTGGCCCGCTCCACCCGCCGCAGCAGTACGTGGACCCGCGCCGCCAGCTCCCGCATGGAGAACGGCTTCGTCATGTAGTCGTCGGCCCCGACCCCGAGGCCCACCAACATGTCGGTCTCGTCGTCCCGGGCGGTCAGCATCAGCACCGGAACCGGCCGCTGCGCCTGGACCCGGCGGCACACCTCCAGCCCGTCGAAGCCGGGCAGCATGACGTCCAGGACCAGCAGCTCGGGCAGCCAGCTCTCGGCCGCGGCGACCGCCGCCGGACCGTCGTACGCCGTCTGCACCTGGAAGCCCTCGGCGCGCAGCCGGGCCGAGATGGCGTCGGCGATGGTGCGGTCGTCCTCGACCACGAGCACGCGCCGTTGGGCGCCCGGGGTGGCCGCGGCGCCCGTGTGGGTGGTGTGTGTCTGTTCCATGTCCCGCCCCTGAAGATCCCGCGTGATGGGGTGCAGCGTAGAGGAGCCACCGGCCTGCGGCTATGCACGGTTCGGACAGGGAGCACCGGGACGCGACCACCGCCGCGGCCCGTCGCGGGGGAGGCGGGGGCCGTGCGCGCGGCCCTTCCCGGGCCCCGGGGGTCCCGCCCGGCGGCCGGCCGCCGGTGACGTACCTCTCACCGGGCGGGGCCGTGCGTCAGGGTGACGGCTCGAAGGGCGGCAGTCGGTCCAGGACCGTCGTCAGGCCCGGGGTCAGCGAGGACTGGTCGGAGCTGACCTCCGTGCCACCGTGGACGAAGGCGTACACGAAGCCGTCGTAGACGGGCCGGTCGGCCGTCGCGACCCGGGGCAGCCGCGGCAGATCGGCCTCCCGGAGCGCGCCGCGCAACGCCTCCAGCGCGGCCGGCGCCAGCTTCCCGGCTCCCTCGGGGCGGCCCTGCCCGTCCTGGCGGGCCCAGGAGCCGTCGCCCTCGACGACCAGCGTGTGGGTCCGGCCGGCGTAGCCGCCGGTACGGGAGACCCGCAGCAGGGTCGCGGTGGCGGGGGGCGGGACGCTGCTCGGGGAAGGTGCCCGGCCGGCGGTGGGGGCGGCCGGGGCGCTCGCGGCGGGCTTCGGGTCGGGGACGGCGCCCGGATCCGGGTCCGCGCCCGAGGCACAGCCGGCGAGGGCCGCTGCTCCCAGCACCAGCACCAGCACCCGCACCCGCACCAGCGGCGCCGGCGACGGCGACGCGGTGCGCGCCGGTCGTGCCGGTGGCCTCGTCCTTCGGAACGCTCGCACACCCACCTCCGCGGGTCTCGGCCCCGACCCCGAGTATGGAGTGCCCACCGCCCCGTCCGAAAGCATCCGGAGGCCGTCATCCGCCGCATCGCCCCCTGGCGCGTGGTCCCCGCGACCGTGGCCCTGCTCCTCGGCCTGTGGGGACTGCGGCGCGGCCCCGGCGGCGGCAGCATGTGGCGCGACGAATCCGTCACCTGGCAGGTGGCCCACCGGCCCCTGACCGGCCTGTGGGAACTCCTCGGGCAGGTCGACGCCGTCCACGGCCTGTACTACCTGCTGATGCACGGGGTGTTCGCCCTCGGGGACGGCGGCCCGTGGGCGCTGCGGCTGCCCTCGGTCGCCGGCACGGCCCTCGCCGCCGCCGGAGTGGCCGCGGTCGCTCACCGGGCGGCGGGCGAGCGGGCCGCGCTGTGGGCCGGAACCGCCTACGCCGTTCTGCCGCCCGTGCAGATGTACGCGCAGGAGGGGCGCTCGTACGCGCTCGTCGCGGCCGCCGTGATCTGGGCGACCCACCTGATGCTGCGCGGGCGGTGGACCGCGTACGCGGTCGTGCTGCTCCTCGGCTGCTGGCTGCACGAGTTCGCCGTCCTCGCGCTGCTCGCCCACGCCCCGGTCGCCCGGCACGCGCGCGGCTGGCGGTGGAGCGCCGCCGCCGTCCTCGCCGGCCTGCTGCCGCTCGCGGTGGTCAGCGCCCGGCAGGCGCAGCAGCAACTGGGCTGGCTCGGCCGGCCGTCGTGGCAGGACTGGGCGGCGTACGGGGTCCTCACGGCCGCCGTGCTGCTGCTCGCGCGGAAGGCCCCGGCGGGCGAACGGGACCTCGTACGGGTCGCCGTGCCGCTCGCGCTGCTCCCGCCCGGGCTGCTGATGGCCGTCTCGCTCGTCCACCCCTGGTACGTCGACCGGTACGTCCTCTACTCCCTGACCGGCCTCGCCCTGCTCGCCGGGGCGCGGCTCGCGCGGGCGCGGGGGGTGGTGCCGTGGCTGCTGGTGGCCGTGCTGGCCGTGCCGTTCGGGATGTGGTCGGCGTGGCTGCGGACCCCGGACAGCCGCAAGGACGACGTCCTCGCGGTGGCCGCCGCCGTCCGGGAGCGGGCCCGGCCGGGGGACGCCGTCTTGTTCATGCCGTCCCGGCGGCGGGAGTGGCTGCTGTCCTCGCCCGACGCGTACGAGGGCCTGCGCGACGTGGCCCTGGACCGCGGCCCGGCCGACTCGCGCAGCCTCCAGGGCACCGAGCGCACCGCGGCCGCCGTCCGCGCCGCGCTGGCCGCCTCCCCCCGGGTGATCGCCTTGCTGGACCCGGCCGGCCAGCCCCTGGACCCCTACCCGCACGAAGCCGCCAAGCGCGAAACCCTGGCGTCCTCCTTCACCCTGTGCTCGATGACCCCGGTCCGCGGCGCCCGCATCGCGGTGTACGCCCGCCCGGGCACCTGCGACTGACGCGGGGGTGCGCCGGAGGGGGGCGGGTGCCGTCCGGGCCGGGGAGGGTGTCTGCGGGGGCGCGCGCGTCCCGGTCCGCGCCGAGGAGGCCACCCCCGGCTCGGCCCGGCGGAACCCGGGGCGGCGCCACCCGTGCGTCCCCGGGCCCGCGCCGCGGGGCGGCGGTACGGCGCCGGCCGCCCGGGCCGACTCCGGGCGGTCGGGGCCCGGTTCGGGGGCGGGGACCCGTCCGGGCGGGGTGGGGGCGCGGGGCACCGGTGCTCGGGGTTGCCGCCGGCCGGTGCGGTCGGCGGTGGTGGCGCCGGGGTGGGGCGGTGTGGGCGGGGGGAGGGGGGCAGGGTGCGGAGACGGCGGAAAACTGCGCGACCGGGCGGGCGTTGGGCGCGAGGATGACCCGGTCATGCCGTGCGGCGGCCCTGTTCCGTCGCCGTGTCCCGCCGAGCCTTCGGAGTTGCCCATGCCGCCGTCAGCGGAACCCGTGCCCACCCCTCCCGCCGCCCGGGCCGGCGTCGACGCGTTGCCCGGGCCCCTCGTCGGGGCGGGATGGGTCGAGGAGCGGCTCGGTGGGAGCGGGCTGGTGCTCCTCGACGCCTCCGTCGGGGCCCACCGGGGAGCGGAGCGTCGGATTCCGGGAGCGCGGCCCTTCGACCTCGACGGTGCCCTGTCCGACCACACCGCCGCCGCCCCGCACACGATGCCCGGTCCCGAGGAGTTCGCCGCGGCGATGCGCGGCCTCGGCGTGGACGACACCGACACCGTGGTCGTCTACGACGGCGCCGGGATCTACTCCAGCGCCCGCGCCTGGTGGATGCTGCGCTCGATGGGCTTCGACCGGGTCGCCGTCCTGGACGGCGGCCTACCCGCCTGGACGGCCGCCGGCCTGCCCGTCGAGGAGACGGCGCCCGCGTACGACGGCCCGCCCGGCTCCTTCACCCCCCGGCCGCGCCCCGGGCTGGTGGTGGACGCCGACACCGTCGCGAAGGCCCTGACCGACCCCGCCGCGACGGTGTTCGACGCCCGCACCCGGGGCCGCTTCGCCGGAACCGCCCCCGAGCCGCGCGCGGGCCTGCGCGGCGGCCACATGCCGGGAGCGGTGAACCTCCCCTTCGGGGAACTCCAGCGCCCCGACGGGCTGATGCTCCCCGAGGCCGAACTCCGCGCCGCCTTCGCGCCGCTGACCGGGAGCGCCGAGCGGCTCTACTTCAGCTGCGGATCCGGGGTCACGGCCTGCGTCCTCGCCCTCGGCGCCTCGCTGGCCGGGTACCGGGACCTGGCGGTGTACGACGGCTCGTGGAGCGAGTGGGGCGACCCCGCCGGTGGCCGCCCGGTGGCACCCGCCACCCCACCGACCGGCTGACCGAGCCCGCGAACGTGCACCCCACCCCCACCCCCGCACCCGAACCCGCCCCCACCGGCCCGAAGCCGTGCGCACCGGCGGTGGCCCCGCCCCTCGGGGACGCGCCCGCCGGCGGATGCGGGGGAGCGCCCCGGCTCCGAGGATGGGAGGCGGTGCGCCCGCTGCCGGGTGTCCGGCGGCGGGGCCGGCCCTGCCTCGGGGACCCCGGCTCCCGGTCCCGGGCCCGCTTCCGAAGCGGCCCGCCATGGTCCCGTCCGCCCCCCGGGGGGATAGCCCCACCCCCGGCCCGGGTACCGGCACCAGCGTGGTGGGCGGGGGCGGTCGACAGACTTGACGCATGGCATCCGACACCGCATCAGCCCTGCTCGCCCGTAAGACGGTCGGCGCCACGGCCGCCGCCGTGCTGCTCCTGCTCGCGGGGTGCTCCCTCGACGACATCGGGGTGAAGACGTCCACCAAGTCCGTCGCCGCCGACGCCACCGTCACCGAGGCGGTCACGGCCGTCGAGGTCGCCGACGGGCGGAGCGGTTCCGTCGAGGTGACGGCCGGCGCCGGGCCCGGGGTCGTCGTCCACCGGACCGTGCACTACCGCGGGGACACCGCGCCCGTGCCGGGGCAGCGGGTGACGGACGGGGTCCTCACCTTCACCACCGGTTGTTCGGAGACCTGCTGGGTCGACTACCGCCTGGAGGTTCCCGCCGCCGCGAAGGTCAAGGTCGGCAGCAGCAGCGGCCGCATCACGGTGACGGGCGTCGCGGCCGCGGAGCTGACCTCGGATTCCGGGGACGTGCGGGCCGATCGGATCGCGGGCCCGTTGAAGGTCCGTACGTCCTCCGGCTCGATCAACGCCGCCGACCTGGCCGGCCCGGAGGCCGACGTCCGCTCCGAATCCGGCGACGCCCGTCTGGGCTTCAGGGCCGTCCCGGTCTCGGTGAGCGCCGTCACCACCTCGGGCGACGTCACGCTGCGCGTCCCGCGTGCCCCGTACCAACTCTCCGGCTCCAGCACCTCCGGCGACCGCGACATCACCCTGCCCCACGCCCCCGCCGCGCCCTCCCGGCTGCGCCTCGAAACGACCTCGGGCGACATCGAGGCCTCCGCCCTGACCTGAGGCTCCGGGGCCGACCCACCGAGCGGGGCAGCGCCCGGACCCGACACCCGGACGTCCGTTCGCCCCCGGCGAACGGGGGGTGGGGAACATTGGGGAGCTCACGTGCATTGAGTCGGCAAAGCTCAAGTTCACTGCCGGAGGGAACATCATGGCTTCGACGTCCGTATCGCTCACCCTGCCCGTGCTGCCGCTGGACGACGAAGTCGTGCTGCCCGGGATGGTCGTTCCGCTGGACCTGTCCGACGCCGAGGTGCGCGCCGCCGTGGAGGCCGCGCAGGCCGCGGCCGGGTCGGGGAGCGGCAAGCCCCGGGTGCTGCTGGTGCCCAGGATCGACGGGACGTACGCGGGCACCGGCGTGCTCGGCACCGTCGAGCAGGTCGGCCGGCTCTCCGACGGGGACCCCGGCGCCCTGATCCGGGGCCGGGGCCGCGTCCGCATCGGCGCCGGGACCACCGGGCCGGGCGCCGCCCTGTGGGTGGAGGGCGAGAGCGTCGACGAGCAGGAGCCCGAGCCGCTGCCCGGCGCCGTCGCCGAACTGGTCACCGAGTACAAGGCGCTCGCCACCAGTTGGCTCAAGAAGCGCGGCGCCTGGCAGGTCGTCGACCGGGTGCAGCAGATCGAGGGCGTCTCCGCGCTCGCCGACAACTCCGGCTACTCGCCGTTCCTGACCGTGGCCCAGAAGGTCGAGCTGTTGGAGACCGTCGACCCGGTCGCCCGGCTCCGCCTCGCCGTCCGCCGGCTCAGCGACCACCTCGCCGAACAGGACGTCGCCGAGTCCATCGCCAAGGACGTGCAGGACGGGGTCGACAAGCAGCAGCGCGAGTTCCTCCTGCGCCGCCAGCTGGACGCGGTCCGCAAGGAACTGCGCGAACTCAACGGGGAGAACGGGGGGAAGGACGGCGAGGAGACCGACGACTACCGGGCCCGCGTCGAGGCCGCCGACCTGCCCGAGAAGGTCCGCGAGGCCGCGCTCAAGGAGGTCGAGAAGCTCGAACGGTCCAGCGACCAGAGCCCGGAGGGCTCCTGGATCCGGACCTGGCTCGACACCGTCCTCGAACTGCCCTGGAACGAGCGCACCGAGGACGCCTACGACATCCGCGGCGCCCGCGCGGTCCTCGACGCCGAGCACGCCGGGCTGAGCGACGTGAAGGACCGCATCACCGAGTACCTCGCCGTGCGCAAGCGCCGCGGCGAGCGCGGCCTGGGCGTCATCGGCGGCCGCCGCGGCGGGGCCGTACTGGCCCTCGTCGGGCCGCCCGGTGTCGGAAAGACCTCGCTCGGCCAGAGCGTCGCGCACGCCATGGGCCGCGAGTTCGTCCGCGTCGCCCTCGGCGGCGTACGGGACGAGGCCGAGATCCGCGGCCACCGCCGGACCTACGTCGGCGCGCTGCCCGGCCGGATCGTCCGCGCCATCAAGGAGGCCGGGTCGATGAACCCCGTCGTCCTCCTCGACGAGATCGACAAGGTCGGCTCCGACTTCCGCGGCGACCCGGCCGCGGCCCTCCTCGAAGTCCTCGACCCGGCGCAGAACCACACCTTCCGCGACCACTACCTGGAGGTGGAACTGGACCTGAGCGACGTGGTCTTCCTGGCCACCGCCAACGTCCTGGAGGCCGTCCCGGAGGCGCTGGCCGACCGGATGGAAATCGTCCGCCTCGACGGGTACACCGAGGACGAGAAGGTCGTCATCGCCCGCGACCACCTCCTGCCCCGCCAGCTGGAGCGGGCCGGACTCGCCGCCGACGAGGTCGCCCTGGAGGACGCGGCGCTGCGCCGGCTCGCCGGCGAGTACACCCGCGAGGCGGGCGTGCGCACCCTGGAGCGGTCCCTGGCCCGGCTGCTGCGCAAGGTGGCCGCCCAGAACGAACTGGGGGAGCGGGACCTGCCGCTCACCGTGGGCCCCGACGACCTGCGGGGGCTCATCGGGTGGCCGCACCACGTCCCCGAGTCCGCGCAGGACCCGGCCGAGCGGCGCACCGCCGTACCCGGCGTGGCCACCGGCCTCGCCGTGACCGGGGCCGGCGGGGACGTGCTGTTCGTCGAGGCCTCGCTCGCCGACCCCGAGACCGGGGCCGCCGGGCTCACCCTGACCGGCCAGCTCGGCGACGTCATGAAGGAATCGGCGCAGATCGCGCTCAGCTTCCTGCGCTCGCACGGCGCCGAACTGGAACTGCCCGTCGCCGACCTGAAGGACCGGGGCGTCCACATCCACTTCCCGGCGGGCGCGGTGCCCAAGGACGGCCCCAGCGCCGGCATCACCATGACGACGGCCCTCGCCTCGCTGCTGTCCGGCCGGCAGGTCCGCACCGACGTGGCGATGACCGGCGAGGTCTCCCTGACCGGACGGGTCCTGCCCATCGGCGGGGTCAAGCAGAAGCTGCTGGCCGCGCACCGGGCCGGATTGACCACGGTGATCATCCCGAAGCGGAACGAGGCCGACCTGGACGACGTCCCGGCCGAGGTACTGGAGGGGCTGGAGGTGCACCCGGTGACGGACGTACGCCAGGTCCTGGAACTGGCCCTCGCGCCCGCGGAGGTCTCCTTCACCAAGGCCGCCTGACCGGCCGCCCGACCGAGGGCCCGACCGACCCTTCTGCCGGCCGCCCGACCGAGGGCCCGGGAACCGCTCCGGCGGGGCCCCGGGCCCTCGCCGCGTCCGCTGCGAAATACTGGGGCCCCGCGCCGCGGGTCTCGAACAAGGGGTCGGCGGCGCCCCGGCGGCGCCCACGGGCCCAGCCACAGAAATGCCACACACCACCGATGGGAGCGGACGTGCACGGAAGCGAAGACCAGGAGTTCCTCGCCCTGGAGCGGGAGCTGTCCGTCTTCCTCCGGCGCGCCCGATCCTCCTCCGGGGAGATGGCCCGCGCCCTGCACCCGGAGCTGGAGCCGGCCGCCTACGGACTCCTCGTCCGGCTGGAGGCGGCCGGCCGGCAGCGGGCCACCGAACTCGCCGCCTACTTCGGGGTCGGCAAGGCCACCATGAGCCGCCAGCTGCGCGCCCTGGAGGTCCTGGGCCTGGTCGCCCGCGAGCCGGACCCCGCCGACGGCCGCGCCTTCCTCGTCGGACTCACCGAGGAGGGCCGGGAGCGCTTCCTGCGGGTCCGCGGCGCCCGCCGCGAGCAGTACATGCGCAAGCTGGCGGACTGGGACCGGGGCGAGGTCGCGGAGCTGGCCCGACTCCTGCGCCAGCTCAACTCCGGCGAGGAGTAGACCCGCACGCCGCGCACCCCCGCGCAGGCCGTCCACCCTCCCGCACGCCGTGCACCCCGCGCACGCCGTAACCCGCGCACGCCGTACCCCCGCGCACCCCCCGCACCCGACCCCGACGGACGGCGCGCCCGGCCGGCCGGCCCCGCCCCGCTACAGCTCCGCGTAGACCGCCGAGGCGTCGTCGTGCCGCTTGTACCGGGCTGTCGGGCGCAGCGGATCGGACTCGATCTCCCGTACCCGCCC
Source organism: Streptomyces sp. NPDC029836 (assembly GCF_055574495.1). Classification (NCBI taxonomy): domain Bacteria; kingdom Bacillati; phylum Actinomycetota; class Actinomycetes; order Kitasatosporales; family Streptomycetaceae; genus Streptomyces; species Streptomyces sp. NPDC029836. Next base: position 455,173 of record NZ_JBVHZI010000005.1, read on the forward strand.
GATCAGTCCTTCGGCGCCCTCCTTGCGCAGCACATCCAGGCAGGCCGCCCAATCGCCCTCCCCGAACGTGTCCGTCCAGCGGCTCGCCCCGTCCGTGAGCGCGGCCACCGCCACGACCTCCTCGCGCGGGGTGCGCCCGGTGACGGCCCGGCCGGCGGCCGCCGGGTCCGCGGCCGCCGTCCAGAAACCGCCCTCGGCGTTGCGCAGCGCGTCCGTCGCCGCGACCGACGCCAGGACCTCGCGCGGGATCCGGTCCAGCCGGTCGTCGAGCACCGCCGCGACCCCGCCGTCCGCCCCGCGGAGCAGGAGCACCGAGTCCGACAGCACGAGGTGTTCCACCCAGGACCCGTCCCAGCGGGCCATCACGACCGTCGCCTGGGGGGTCCGTACGTGAGAAAGGTCACAGGATTCCCGGTGGGCGTCGGCGGTGTCGGCGATGGCCCGCGCCAGGATCCGGTCCAGCGGCATGTCCCGCCGCGATCCGGACAGTTCGGTCAATCGGCCGCCGAGTCGCGCCGAGAACCACGGCACGCCGTGCACGCACCCGTCGCCGCCGCCCGGCGGGGTGACCCCGTCCAGCACCACCAGGACGCCGCCGCCCGCAGCGGGCGCCGAGGCCGACAGCCAGTCCTCATTGGGGCGTTCCGGGTCGCCGGGGGCCGTGGCGAGGTCGATGCGCATGGGGGCATTCTGCCCGCCGGGGCCGCCGCGGGACCCCGGCGTGAGCCCCCGTGCGCCAAGAGGTCCGTACCAATGCGAGGGAGGGGCGCCCGCCATCGACGGCCCACCCGTCGGCGGGTCCGCGCGATGTGGGCGGGCATAGTGCCAAAGCCCGGCTCGATCTTTCAACCACCTGTCCACGGGCGGCCCCTGGCACGGGGTGCCCGAGTTGGTCGGCCAGTCCTCCTTGATGTTCACTCCTTCGAGTGGCCGGGTGGGCGATGTGCGGCTCTCTTCGCATCACACTGCAAAGGTCTGAGGCGGTACGAGGAGGCAGGGGGCGTTTACTTGTTGACCGGCCGTTACCTCGGCCACACGAGTAGACGAGCACGAGCACACGTACAGGATTGCGAGCACCGGTGCAGAAGAAGCGGTCTCGGAAGAACGGCACCGCCAGCGCCGACGGACCCGCCAAGGCAGGACGGCGCGTACGCGTCCGCCGCAGGCTGGTCATCGGTGTGGCAGTCGCCGGACTCACCGTCCTCGCGGCCGGCGCACCCGCCGTCGTCTCCGCCACGAGGGAACTGAACGACTCACAACGCCTGGTCACCCTCGCGGAACAGACCGGGCACACCCTCACCCTCACCCACCTCCTGGGCGACGAGCGCGACGCCGTCGTCGAGTACGTGGCCAAGGGCCGGCCCGGCGCCGGCAAGGGTTCCGTCGACGAGCGCACCGCCCGCACCGACCGGCAACTCGCCGAGGTCCGGACCGAGGCCGACGAGGAACTCGCGCGCGCCCTCGGCAAGGTCCGGGCCGTCCGCGCCGAGGCCGTCGACGGCAAGGGCACCGCCCTCGCCGCCCACCAGGCCTACGCGGCCGTCCTCGCCGAACTCCTCGCCCCCGGCGACCGGCTCGTCGAACTCACCCCGCCGCGCGCCGAGGCCGCCCTGGCCACCACGCGCCCCCTGGTCCCCCTCGGCCGCGCCGTGGAACAGGCCTCGGCCACCCGTGGACTGCTGCTCGCCGCGCTGGCCGTCCCCCGCGGCGAGCAGCCCCCCAACGCCGCGGTCGTGGACGAACTCACCACCTCCGCGCAGCGCTCCCGCGTCCGGGAACAGGCCGCCCTCGACGACTTCGCGCGCACGGCCCGGCCCGACGTACGGGAGACGCTCGCCGTCACCGTCACCGGCCCCGAGGTCAAGACCGCCGACGACTTCCTCAAGCGGCTCACCGACCGGCCCACGCTGACCCCCGCCGACCGCAAGGTCGACGCAGGCGCCGTCGGCACCGCGCTCACCGCCCGCATCGACCGCATGCGGTCCGTGGAATCCACCCTCGCGGGCACCCGCGCCACCGCCCTCGCAACCCAGCGCGACGACGACGTGACCCGCCTGGAACTCGTCGTCGCCGTACTCGGCGTGCTGTTCCTCTTCGTCATCGGCTTCTCCACCGCCATCGCCCGCTCCCTCACCCGGCCGCTGTCCGTCCTGCGCCGCGGCGCGGAACGGCTGGCGACCGCGGAGGGCTCGGTGGAGCCGGTGCGCTTCACCGGCCGCAACGACGAGTTCGCCGAGGTCGTCCGCCACCTCAACGCGGTGCGCGACCAGACGGTCTCCCTGCACACCCGGATCGCCGGACTCGACGCCGACCGCCGCCGCCTCATCGGCCGCAACGAGGCCCTCGCCTCGGGCCGCGAGGCAGTGGAGAAGGAACTCGCCGAGCTGCGCGCCGGCCTCGAAGAGCACCGCCGCAACATGTCGACCACCTCGGTCTCCCTGTCGCTGCGGACCCTGGGCCTGGTGGAGCGGCAGCTCGCCGTCATCGAGGAGCTGGAGTCCAAGGAGGGCGACCCGGACCGGCTCGCCACCCTCTTCAAGCTGGACCACCTCGCGACGGTGATGCGCCGCCACAACGAGAACCTGCTGGTCCTCGCCGGACAGGAACACGGCCACGGCCAGAGCCTGCCCGTGCCGCTCGTCGACGTCATGCGGGCGGCCGTCAGCGAGATCGAACGCTACGAACGCGTCGAGCTGGCCGCCCTGCCCTCGTACACGCAGGTCGCCGGGCACGCCGCCGACGACATCTCGCACGTCCTGGCCGAACTCCTGGAGAACGCGACGACGTTTTCGCCCCCGGACGCCAAGGTGAAGGTCTCCGGCCGGCTCCAGGACTCCGGCGAAGTGGTCCTGTCCGTCGTGGACTGCGGCATCGGGGTCACCGAGGACCGCCTGGAGTCCCTCAACGCCCGGCTGGCCAGCCCCGAGGCCTACGACGAGGAACCGGAGGCCGAACACGGCCTCGGCCTCGGCCTGTACGTCGCCGGCCGACTCGCCGCCCGCCACGGGGTCACGGCCGAGCTGCGCGCCGCCCGCCACGGCGGCACCGAGGCCCTGGTCGTCGTGCCGCGGGGGCTGCTGCCCGCCGGCGCCCCGGCCACCGCCGTCCACAGCCTGGCCGAACCGGGCCTGCCCGCGTTCCAGCTGCCCGGAGTGGTCGCCGAAGCCAACGAGAACACCCTGCGGCCGCGGCTGCGGCCCCGGCACGACGGCGCGGAGACCGCCGCGCCCGCCCAACTGACCGACCCCGACCCGGCCGGCGCCGTGGAGGCGCCCGCCCGGGTGGTCCCGCTCGCCGAGGCCTTCGACACGGAGCCCGCCGGTACGGAGAGCACCGCTACGGAGAGCACCGGTACGGAGACGGTCGAAGCGGGGGCCGGCGGTACGGAGGCTGCCGAGAGCGGCGCCTTCGACACCACGGCCTTCGACACCACGGCTTTCGACGCCGCGTTCGCCGAGCCGGTGTTCGCCGACACGGAGCCGACCGCCCGGACCCTGACCGACGCGGACGCCGGCCACGCCACCGACGCCGGTGAGGGCTTCGCGGGCTTCGACGCCGGGGAACTGCTTCCCGCCGAGCAGGTCTTCACGGCCTCCGCCCCGCAGCCCGCGCCGGGCGAGCGGGCCGACGCGGACACCCCCGTACGGGTGGTCCCGCTGGCCGAGGCCTTCGACGCCGACGAGCCCGCGGAGCTGCCGCCCGCAGAGCAGGTCTTCACGGTGCCCTCCCCGGCCGCCGAGGCACCGGACGCGCCCGGAGCGGGCGAGGAACTCCTCGCGCGGGTCATCGCCGACGCCGACGCGGACGCCTTCACGGTGGCGGACCCCGACCCGCAGGGCCCCGGTCCGGACGCCGACGCCGCCGCGCGGGTCTCCGTACCGGACGAAGGACTGTCGCTCCTCGCACAGCCCTACACCGTCCCCGCCCCCGACGCCGAACAGGGCGCGCACCGGCGGGCCGACGCCGAGGAGCACTTCGTCCCGCGTCAAGGCAGCCACCCCGGGCACGAGAGCGCCCCCAGGCGCCCCGTCACCGAGGCCGTCACCGACAAGGGACTGCCCAAGCGCACCCCGCGCGCCTCCGCCGGCCCGGCACGCCCCGCCGAGACCCGGACCGCCGAGACCCGCACCGAACCCCACCGGGTGGACGCCGAGGAACTGCGCCGCCGACTCGGCGGTTTCTACCAGGGCGCCCAGGACGGGCGGCGCGTCGTCGCCGCCGAACTCGCCCAGGACCAGTATCAGGATCAGGACCAGGACCAGGACGGTACGCAGGACCGGGGGCAGGGGCGCACCGACCAGGGGGACACCGCACAGGAGGCACGCACATGACCGCGCCCAGTACGTACGGACTGAGCACCCAGGCCCGCAACCTGCAGTGGCTGCTGACCGACCTCGTCGAGGAGGTGCCCGGCGTCAACTCCGTCGCCGTCGTCTCCTCCGACGGCCTCCTGCTGCTCTCCTCCGAGCCCGCGGAGGCCCCGCAGGACCGGCCCAAGGGCCCCCGCGGCGCCTCGGCCGACCTCGCCACCATCGTCTCCGGACTCGGCAGCCTCACCACCGGCGCCGCGGCCCTGATGGAGCTCGGCGCCGTCAAGCAGACCATGGTGGCCATGGAGAACGGCTCCGTCTTCGTCATGGCCATCAGCGACGGCTCCCTGCTGGGCGTGCACGCCACGCCCGACTGCGACATGAGCGTCGTCGCCTACCACATGGCCCTGTTCGTCGGCCGCGCCGGCCACGTCCTGACCCCCGAAGGCCGCAGTGAGCTGCGCCAGTCGATGGAGAACACACCGTGAGGAGTACGGCCTCCGACCGGCTTCCGATACGCGGCGCCGACCGCCGCCCCGCCCGCGTCCGCCCGTACTCCCTCACGGGCGGTCGCACCCGCTTCACGCAGGTCCTGCTCGTGGAGACGTTCGTCGCCGCGCTGGACACCGACACGGCCGCGACGACCGACCGCACGCCGGAGATGCGCGCCATCGTCGAGGTGTGCCGCCGCATGCGCACCATCGCCGAGATATCCGCCCTGCTCGGACTTCCGCTGGGCGTCGTCCGCGTCCTGGTCAGCGACCTCGCCGACCAGGGTCGCGTACGCGTCTACGGCACGGGGCACGGCACCGGCCGTCCCGAACGCGCACTGCTCGAAAGGGTGCTCAGTGGTCTTCGCCGTCTCTGACCCGGCCGCCCTCGTGGACGACGAGCCCGTACGGCCCTGGCAGTACGACCGCTCGCGCGCGCCCGTCGCCGTCAAGGTGCTCGTCGCCGGCGGCTTCGGCGTCGGCAAGACGACCTTCGTGTCCTCCCTCTCCGAGATCACCCCGCTGCGCACCGAAGCGGTCATGACCGAGGCGGGCAGCCCCACCGACGACCTGACCGGAACCCCGGACAAGCGCACCACGACCGTCGCCATGGACTTCGGCCGCGTCACCCTCGCCGACGACCTCGTGCTGTACGTGTACGGGACGCCGGGCCAGGAACGCTTCTGGTTCATGTGGGACGACCTGGTGCGCGGCGCCATCGGCGGCCTCGTGCTGGCCGACACGCGCCGCCTGCGCGACTGCTTCCCGGCCCTCGACTACTTCGAGAGCTGCGGCCTGCCGTACGCCGTCGCCGTCAACCACTTCGAGGGCTCCCACGCGTACGCGCCCGAGGACGTGCGCGAGGCGCTGTCGCTCCCGCCCGGGGTGCCCGTTCTGATCATGGACGCGCGGCGCCGGGAGTCGGTCGTCGAGTCCCTGCTGACCCTGGTGGGCCACGCGTTGGACGAGACGCCCGAATAGGGTCGTCGGGCGGGGCCGGTCCGTCCCGTCCGTTCGTACGGTCCGGCCGTCCGTCCGATCCGTTCGTCCGATCCGTTCGTCCGTCCGGTTCCACGCCGGGCCCGTACGCCCTTACGGCCCCGCCGGTCCGGTGCTATACCGTCCCCGTCCGCACGGTCCCCACAGCCCGAATTGAGAACGTGAGATGCGCAAGATACTTGTCGTAGGAGCCGGCCAGTCCGGCCTCCAGCTCGCCCTCGGCCTCCAGGCGAAGGACTACGAGGTCACCCTCATGTCCAACCGGACGGCGGACGAGATCCGTACCGGACGGGTCATGTCCACGCAGTGCATGTTCGACACCGCGCTGCAGCACGAGCGGGACCTCGGGATCAACTTCTGGGAGCGGCAGGCCCCGAGGATCCAGGGGCTCGGCGTCTCGGTCGCCGCCCCCGACGGCTCCCGCCCCATCGACTGGCTCGGCCGCCTCAAGGGCCACGCCCAGTCCGTCGACCAGCGCGTGAAGATGGCCGGCTGGCTCGACACGTTCACGCAGCGCGGCGGCCAGCTGGTCATCCACGGCGCGTCCGTCGCCGACCTCGACTACTTCTCCCGCACGTACGACCTCGTCCTCGTCGCCGCCGGCAAGGGCGAACTGGTCTCGATGTTCGGACGCAACCCGGCGCGTTCCCCCTACGACGCCCCGCAGCGCGCCCTGGCCGTCGCCTACGTGCACGGACTCGGCCCGCGCCCCGAACACCCGGACACCGAAGCGGTCCGCTGCAACCTGGTGCCCGGCGTCGGCGAACTCTTCGTCATGCCGACCCTCACCACCTCCGGCCGCGCCGACATCCTCTTCTGGGAGGGCGTCCCCGGCGGCCCGCTCGACGTCTTCAAGGGCGTGAACGACCCCTCGGAGCACCTCGCGCTGACGCTGGACCTCATGAAGACGTACACGCCCTGGGAGCACGCCCGTGCGACCGAGGTCGAACTGACCGACGCGGGCGGCACCCTCGCCGGCCGGTACGCCCCGGTGGTCCGCAATCCGATCGGCCGGCTCCCCGGCGGCGGCCTCGTCCTCGGCGTCGCCGACGTGGTCGTCGCGAACGACCCGATCACCGGACAGGGCTCGAACTCCGCCGCCAAGTGCGCCGCCTCGTACCTCTCCTCGATCCTCATGCACGGGGACGACCCGTTCGACGAGGCATGGATGAAGGCGACGTTCGACAAGTACTGGTTCACCACCGGCAAGCCGGTGACCCAGTGGACGAACGCCATGCTGGGCGTCCCCCCGGAGCACGTGTTGAACCTGATCGGTGCGGCCGGGCAGCTCCAGCCGGTGGCGGACCGCTTCGCCAACGGCTTCGACAACCCGGCCGACTTCGACGGCTACTTCTACGACCCCGAGGACGCGGCCGACTACCTCGCCGAGGTCGGCGCGGCCGCCGGCTCCGCCGCCGGTTCGGCTTCCTCCACCGCGTCCGGAGCCTCCTCCGCCGAGTAACCGGCATCGCCCCCCGCCGTCGCGGCCGCCGGCAGCGGCGGCGGGGTGAACTCCGCCAGCGGAGTCCCCTCCGGATCCGGCCGCACCGCCCCCAGCAGCGGGTTCGCCGCGATCGGCGACACCTTCACGGCGGCCCCCGGACGCGGCGCCTGGATCACCTTGCCGTCACCGACGTACAGCGCCACGTGCGTCGCCTTCGGGAAGTACACCACCAGGTCCCCCGGCCGCAGCCGGTCCAACGGCACCTTCGGCAGCCGCGCCCACTGCTCCTGACTGGTACGGGGGATCGACCGCCCGGCGTGCTCCCAGGCCTTCGACGTCAACCCGGAACAGTCGAACGACCCCGGCCCCTCGGCACCCCACACGTACGGCTTGCCGATCTGTGCCGTCGCGAACCCCAGGGCGGCGCCACCCGCCGCCGTAGGCGTACCCGTACGGTCGGGCAGCCGGCCCGAACCGACCAGGTCCCGCTGCGCCCCGGCCGTCACCGCCTCCTCGCGTTCCCCCAGCCGGGCCAACTCCTCGGGCGTGAGCGCCGCCAGCAGGCGCTCGACCTCTTTCAGGCGGGCCGCGACGTCCTCCCGGTGCCGCTTCTGCTCCCCGGACAGGACCCGCTGCGCCTCCAACGCCTTGCGCGCCTCGGCGGCCAGCGCCCCGGCCCGCTTCTCGCCCTGCTCCAGCCGCGCCACGACCCCGGCGCGCCTGGCCCCCTCACGGGCGGTCAGCCGCCGCTGGTCGACGGCCTGCTGGGGGTCACCGGAGAGCAGCAACCGCAGGTACGGGGAGAACTCCCGCGAGCCCTGGTACTGCTCCCGGGCCAGCCGCCCGGCGGCAGCCTTCTCGGCACCGAGCGCGGTCCGGGTCCGCCCCAACTCGACTCCGAGCCGCCGCTCGTCGTCCTGCCGCGCCTTGAGGGCGACCTCGGCCGCGTTGTAGGCCTCGCTGGCCTCTTCCGCCTTCTGGTACAGCCCCTGCAGCCGGACGAGCAGCTCCCCGACGGGCTCGGCCTGCGCGCTGGGCGGGGACCCGACGGCGACCAACACCGCAGCGATGCACCCGAGACGAACCAGTCGTTTTGTCACAAAATCACCTCCACTCCCCGGATGCTGCCACGCCCGGTATGACGAATCCCCCAACGGAGTCGGCCGAGTCGCGGGCGCCATCCGTTCGGGGGTGGGGGAGGGGCGGGGCGCCGGGGTCGGTTCTGGGGGCGGGGTCGGAGGGTGGCGGACCCCCCCCAACCCTCCCTGGTCCGGATCGACGGGACCCCGCCCTCGGGCCCCGACCGGCCGTTACCCCCTCAGCAGCTTCGACTTGGCCGTCGTGAACTCGTGCGGGGTCAGTAGGCCTTCCCTTGCCAGGGCCGCCAGTTGGGTGAGTTCGGCTGCGAGGCCCGTCTGGGGGGTCGGCGCCCGTTCGGGGGTCCCCGGGGTGTTCGGTCCGGCTGGGCGGGCGGCTTCCGGGTGGGCGGCCGCCTCCGGCGGCCGGCCCTCCGCAGCTCCCTCCGGCGCGTTCTCCCGTGCGTCCGCTCCCCGGACCTCCGTGTCCCCCTCCAGGTCCGCAAGTGCGTCGGCGGCTCGCCCGGTTTCCCCGGCGCCACCGGCCCCCGCGCCCCCCGACGCCACTTCCTCACCCCACCCCGTGCGCTCCCACTCCTCCCGCTCCCGCTCGCGTTCCCGTTCCTCGCCCTGCGCCCACTCCGCCGCGCCCGCCGCTCGGCGGAGGAGGCCTCGTAGGAGGGGGTGGCCCGGCGGGCGGGTGGCCGCCGTGACCGTGGGGCCCACCGGACGGATGAACATCACGCGACCTCCACCTGTCCGTCGGCCCGCCCCTCCGGCTGCCCCTCGGCCCGACCCTCCGTCCGCCCCGCCACCGGTGCCCCCACCCGCTCCGCCGGGATGCGGACCGAGCCCACGATGCGGCCGCCGGCGGCCCGTACGGCGACGGCGGCGTCCTGGGCCCATACGTGCTCGACCACGAGGAGCAGCGCGCAGCTGCCCCGGTCCAGGAGTTCCGCGGCCTCCCGTACGTCCTCCGGGCCGATCAGTCGGGCCACGTCGCGGCCGGCCAGCAGGCCCCGGAGTTCGACGTACTCGTCGAACTCGGCGGCCAGGACCTCGCCCGCGGCCGTCCGGGTGGCGACGAGGCCGTCGATCAGTCGGACCACCCCGGTCTTGCGCAGGCCCATGACGGCCTCCACGGCGTTCACCCGCAGTTGTTCCTCCGGGAAGGCGAGGACGATGAATTCGACTGGTCCCATTGCGTCGCGGCCCTCTTCCCTGACTGACGCCGTCCTGACCGTTTCTGACGACTCTTCGGCACACTATGACATAAGCGGACATACCCTCCGCTCCCTTGCTACGTTTCCTGGTATGACCGCCCTGACGGCGAAGGTGACGGAACCCGTTCCGCCCCCGCCCCCCGACGCCCGAGCCCCCAAGCGCAGGGGGATCGAGCTCACCCTCCTCGTCGGCGCGGTCCTGATCTCGGTGCTGGGCTACCTCTCCGTCGGGCTCGCGGCCACCGGCCGGATCCCCCGGCCGGCCGGGCACCACGCGGCCGGCCTCGCCGGGGGCGCGCTGCTCGCGCACCTCGCCGTCCGGCTCAGGGCCCCGTACGCGGATCCGCTGCTGCTGCCGATCGCGGCGCTGCTCAACGGCCTCGGGCTGGTCCTGATCCAGCGGCTGGACCTCAGCACCCCCGGCGAGCCCGCCGCGGGCGACCAGCTGCGCTGGTCCGCGCTCGGGGTGGTGCTCTTCGTCCTGGTGGTGTTCGTGCTCCGGGACCACCGGGTGCTCCAGCGGTACGCCTACCTCTCCGTCACCGCGGCCCTCGCGCTGATGCTCGTCCCGGTGTTCTTCCCGGCCGTCAACGGCGCCCACATCTGGATCCGGTTCGCCGGGCTGTCCTTCCAGCCCGGGGAGTTCGCGAAGATCCTGCTCGCCGTGTTCTTCGCGGCCTACCTCGCCGCCAACCGCACCGCCCTCGCGCTGACCGGTCGGCTCCTGTTCTGGAAGCTGCGCCTGCTGCCGGGGCGGGTGTTGGGGCCGATCCTGACGATCTGGCTGCTCAGCGTCGGGCTGCTGGTCCTGGAGCGGGACCTCGGTACCTCGCTGCTCTTCTTCGGCCTCTTCGTGATCATGCTGTTCACCGCGACCGGGCGGATCGGCTGGATCGCCATCGGGCTGCTCCTGGCCGCGCTCGGCGCCTACGCCGTCGGCGCGTTCGAACCGCACGTGCACAGCCGCGTGGAGGACTGGCTGAATCCTTTCGCCTCCATCGAGCGCGGCGAGGGCCCCGGTCAGCTCGCCCAGTCCCTCTTCGCCTTCGGCGCCGGCGGCCTGCTCGGGGCGGGCCTCGGGCACGGGCAGTCGTTCCTCATCGGCTTCGCCGCCAAGTCGGACTTCGTCCTCGCCACGGCGGGGGAGGAGCTCGGGTTCGTCGGCCTGACCGCGATCCTGCTCCTGTACGGGCTCCTCGTCTCCCGGGGCTTCCGGGCCGGGCTGGCGCTGCGCGACCCGTTCGGCCGGCTGCTCGCCACCGGGCTCGCCTCGATCGTCGCCCTCCAGGTGTTCGTCATCGCGGGCGGGGTCACCGGGCTGATCCCGCTCACCGGCATGGCCATGCCGTTCCTCGCCCAGGGCGGCTCCTCCGTCGTCACCAACTGGATCATCGTCGCCCTGCTGGTCCGGCTCAGCGACAGCGCCCGCAGGCCCGAGCCGCAGGAGGCCCTCGCGTGATCCGCTACATCCGCTGGTGCGCGTACTTCTGCGCCCTGCTGTTGCTCGCCCTGCTGGTGAACGTCGGCCGGGTGCAGGTCTGGGAGGCCGCCGCCTACGGCGCGAACCCGGCCAACAAGCGCCCCGCCATCGACCGGTACGCCGAACCGCGCGGGGACATCCTCGTCGACGGCCGGCCCGTCACCGGCTCCCGCGACAGCGGTCAGGTGCTGCGTTACGAGCGGACCTACACCGAAGGCCCGCTGTTCGCGCCCGTCACGGGCTTCTCCTCCCAGACGTACGGGACGAGCTTCGTCGAACGCGCCGAGGACCCGCTCCTGTCGGGCACCGACCCGGGGCTCTCCGCCTTCCCGCTCTGGTACGACCTCTCGCGCGGGCGCCCCGGCGGCGGCAACGCGGTCACCACCATCCGGGCCGCCCTCCAGCGGGCGGCGTACCGGGGCCTCGCGGGCAAGCGGGGTGCGGTGGCCGCGCTGGAACCGGGGACCGGCAAGATCCTCGCCCTGGTCAGCAGCCCCTCGTACGATCCCGGCCTGCTCTCCGGCACCGGCGGCAGGGTGGAGGCGGCCTGGGCGCGGCTGAACGCCGATCCGGCCCGGCCGATGCTCAACCGTGCGCTGCGCGAGACGTACCCGCCCGGGTCCACCTTCAAGATCGTGACGGCGGCCGCCGCACTGGACGCGGGCGTGGTGACCGACGTGGACGCGCCGACCCGGACGCCGGACCCGTACCCGCTGCCCGGGACGCACACCCTGCTGCCGAACGCGGGCACGGGGTGCGAGGACGCGTCGATGGCGGAGGCGGTGCAGTGGTCCTGCAACACGGTGATGGCCAAGATCGGGGTGCAGGTGGGGCTGCGGCGGATGGCCGGGGCGGCGGACCGGTTCGGGTTCAACGACGCGGGGCTGCGGGTGCCGTCGTGGGTGTCGCGGTCGAACTTCGACACGGACATGAGCCAGGACCAGTTGGCGCTGTCCTCGATCGGGCAGTTCAACACGAGGGCGACGCCGTTGCAGATGGCGATGGTGGCGGCGGCCGTCGCCAACGGGGGCGAGCTGAGGTCCCCGTACCTGGTGGACCGCACGACGCAGGACGACGGCTCGCAGGTCCGGCGCGGTGATCCGCGTTCGCTGGGCCGGGCGATGAGCCCGTCCACGGCGCTGCGGATGCAGGAGCTGATGGTCAAGGTGGTGGAGGACGGCACCGGCCGCAACGCGGCGATCCGCGGCGCGCGGGTCGGCGGGAAGACGGGTACGGCGCAGCACGGCGTCGGCAACGCCGGTACCCCGTACGCCTGGTTCATCGCCTGGGCCCGCGCCGAGGGGGCGCCACAGCCGGCGGTGGCGGTCGCGGTGGTCGTCGAGGACGCGGCGGCGGACCGCGGCGGCATCAGCGGCAACGGCGCGGCGGCGCCGATCGCGCGGGCCGTGATGGAGGCGGCCCTGTCGGCGCCGGCGGCGAACTGAGGCACCGGCCGTCGCGGTGGGCGCCGGTACGCCCGCGTCCTATTCCGCCGCGCCCTCCCGGACGGTCTCCTCGACCTCCGCCACCCGCTCGCGTTCCTCGGTGGCGAAGCGCTCGCGGTCGAGGGCCTCGGCGATCTCCTCGTCCTGGGTCATCAGCAGGTCGAGGTTGGAGTCGCCCATGTCGAAGACGCCCATGTCGAGGTAGGCCTTCTGGAGGCGCTCGCCCCACAGCCCGATGTCCTTGACGCAGGGCACGATCCGGCTGAACAGCAGCTTGCGGAACAGGTGCAGGAACTCGGACTGCTCGCTGAACTCCTCCGCCTCGCGCCTCGGTATGCCGAAGTTCTCCAGCACCTCCACCCCGCGCAGCCGGTCCCGCATCAGGTAGCAGCCCTCGATCACGAACTCCTCGCGCTCGCGCAGTTCGGCGTCGGTCAGCTGCTTGTAGTAGTCGCGCAGGGCCATCCGTCCGAAGGCGACGTGGCGGGCCTCGTCCTGCATCACGTACGCGAGGATCTGCTTGGGCAGCGGCTTGTCCGTCGTGTCGCGGATCATCCCGAAGGCGGCCAGCGCCAGCCCCTCGATGAGCACCTGCATGCCCAGGTAGGGCATGTCCCAGCGGGAGTCGCGCAGGGTGTCGCCGAGCAGCCCCTGAAGGCTGTCGTTGATCGGGTAGAGCATCCCGACCTTCTCGTGGAGGAAGCGCCCGAAGACCTCCGCGTGCCGCGCCTCGTCCATGGTCTGGGTGGCGGAGTAGAACTTCGCGTCCAGGTCCGGCACCGATTCCACGATGCGGGCCGCGCACACCATCGCGCCCTGCTCGCCGTGCAGGAACTGGCTGAAGTTCCAGGCGCTGTAGTGCCGGCGCAGTTCGCCCTTGTCCCGGTCGGTCATCTTCGCCCAGTGCCGGGTGCCGTACAGGGTGAGGACCTCGTCCGGGGTGCCGAGCGGATCGTACGGGTCCACCTCGATGTCCCAGTCGATGCGCTTGGCGCCGTCCCACTGCTTGTCCTTGCCCTTCTGGTAGAGCGCGAGCAGCCGCTCCCGGCCGCTGTCGTACTCCCAGCTGAAGCGGGCCGAACCGGAGGCGGGGATCTGCCAGACGCCCTCGCCCGGGTCCTTCGTGTAGAGCTCGTGCGTCGACACGACGCCTCCTCGTCTCGCGTACTTCCGTACCGGACCGGACAGTTGGCAGCGTCACACGTTGGTAGACGCGGGGTCAACAAGTCGCGCGCGAGGGATTGACGACCTTGCTGACAGGCAGTCTCATAAGAGGAGACCGCCGGTAACCCCCGACCACGAGGTGCCCGAAGCCATGACCACCGTGACGCAGCGAGCCGTGCTGAGGGACGCCCTCGGCGAGCTGAAGGACCGTGAGCAGATCGCCGAGCGCCTGCTCGAATCCTCGGCCAAGCACTCCTTCGACCCCGACAAGGAACTCGACTGGGACGCCCCGATGGTCGACGGCAAGTACTACTGGCCGCCCGAACTGCTCTCCCTCTACGACACCCCGCTGTGGAAGCGGATGGGCGAGGAGCAGCGCATCGAACTCTCCCGCCACGAGGCCGCCGCGCTCGCCTCCCTCGGCATCTGGTTCGAGATCATCCTCATGCAGCTGCTGGTCCGACACATCTACGACAAGTCGCTGACCAGCAACCACGTCCGCTACGCCCTCACCGAGATCGCCGACGAATGCCGGCACTCGATGATGTTCGCCCGCATGATCCAGACGGGCGGAGCCCCCGCCTACCCGGTGTCCCGCACCCACCACAACCTGGCGCGGATCCTCAAGACGGTCTCCACCACCCCCGGTTCCTTCGCCTGCACCCTCCTCGGCGAGGAGATCCTCGACTGGATGCAGCGCCTGACCTTCCCGGACGAGCGCATCCAGCCCCTCGTGCGCGGCGTGACCCGCATCCACGTCATCGAGGAGGCCCGGCACGTCCGTTACGCCCGCGAGGAACTGCGCCGCCAGATGCTCACGGCCCCGCGCTGGGAACAGGAACTCACCCGGATCAGCTGCGGCGAGGCCGCCCGCGTCTTCTCCCTCGCGTTCGTCAACCCGGCCGTCTACGACAACATCGGCCTCGACCGGCGCGAAGCCGTCGCCCAGGTCAAGGCCAGCGGACACCGCCGGGAGGTCATGCAGAGCGGCGCCAAGCGGCTCACCGACTTCCTCGACGACATCGGCATGATGCGCGGAGTCGGTCGGAAACTGTGGAAGAGCTCTGGCCTCCTGGCCTGAGGGGTGTCGTCTACGCTGCGGACATGACCGTACGCGCCTACCGCAGACTGAGCGTCGAGGAGCGGCGTGCCCAGCTCCTCGACGCCGCCCTGTCGTTGTTCGCGCACCGGGCACCGGAGGAGATCTCCCTCGACGACGTCGCCGAGGCCGCCGGGGTCTCCCGCCCGCTCGTCTACCGCTACTTCCCCGGCGGCAAGCAACAGCTCTACGAAGCCGCCCTGCGCTCGGCGGCCGACCTCCTACAACTCTGCTTCGCCGAACCCCAGGCCGGCCCGCTCACCCAACGCCTGTCCCGCGCCCTGGACCGCTACCTCGCCTTCGTCGACGAACACGACGCCGGCTTCGCCGCCCTCCTCCAGGGCGGCAGCGTCGTCGAAACCTCCCGCACCACCGCCACCGTCGACGGCATCCGGCGCGCCGCCGCCGAACAGATCCTCCTCCACCTCGCCGTCCCGAACCCCGGGCCGCGCCTGCGCATGATGGTCCGCACCTGGATCACCGCCGTCGAGGCCGCGTCCCTCATCTGGATCGACGAGGGCAAGCAGCCGGAGGTCGACACCCTCCGCGACTGGCTCGTCGACCAGTTCATCGCCCTGCTCACCGCCACCGCCGCCACCGACCCGGAGACCGCCGCCGCCGCGCGGGCCGCGCTCGCCCTCGAATCGGCGGACGGCCCGGTCGGGCTCCTCGCCCGCCGCGTGATCCCCGTGGTCTCCGAGGCCGCCCACCTGCTGTGACACTGGAGGGGTGAGAAGCGAACCCACCCCGTTCGAGGGCGGCCCGATGGACGGCCGGGTCCTCCCGATCCTCGTCGGCCCGACCGGCCACCCGCCGAAGTGGTACGAGATCCCCGTCCCCGACGCGGCCGGCGGCCCCCCGACGGTCCTCCTCTACGAACGCGTCCCGGCGGGCTACTCGAAGCGCCTGGGCCTCCAGAAGGGCTGGAAGTACGCCTTCACCCCGACGGGCACGAAACCCAAACCCCGCTGGCCCTGGACCAAACCCCCCCGCCCCTGACCTGGCCGGTCGTTTACGCGCCCCCACTCCGGGTCACGATGCAAGCCCCGGGGCTCCGCCCCGAACCCCGCGCCTCAATCGCCGGCGAGGCTGAAGTGGGGCGGCACGATGGACGGCACCGGGGTTTCGCGACGCCCCGGGGCTCCGCCCCGACCCCCGCGCCTCAATCGCCGGCGAGGCTGGAACGGGCGGCAGGATGGACGGCACCGGGGTTTCGCGACGCCCCCGGGGCTCCGCCCCGGGCCCCGCGCCTCAAACGCCGGCGAGGCTGGATCGGCGGGCCGCCGGCGAGGCCGCACGGACGGACGACCGCCGGCGAGGCTGAAGTGGGCGGGGCCCGGATCCGGTGCGGGCCGCGAGGCCCGGGCAGGACGGGAACGGGGCCACAGAACGACGTCCGGCCGCAGGCCGGGTACGGAACAGGCCCGCAGGTCGGGGACGGGGACGGGGTGGGGTGTCGTCCGGGACTAAAACGTGATTTGTTGGCGCGCGGTACCCCCGGCCAACGCAGCCCCGGACAGGGCGCCATAAATCATGCCCGTCCCGGACGACACCCCCCCCCCGCCCCCGCCCCCCCCCCCCCCCCCCCCCCCCCCCCCCCCCCCCCCCCCCCCCCCCCCCCCCCCCCCCCCCCCCCCCCCCCCCCCCCCCCCCCCCCC
>NZ_JBVHZI010000006.1:0-459565 GCF_055574495.1 Streptomyces sp. NPDC029836
TCACCCTCTCGGGCTTTCCTCCGGGCTTTCGTTCTGTGTTGTTCTGTTCTTGCGTTTCCGACTCTATCAGACTCTCTCGGGCCCGATTTCCTCGGTGCTTTCCAGGTCCTGCGCTTTCGCGCTTTTCCCTTTCCGGCGATTCCGACTCTATCAGATTCATTTCCGTGTCGTTTCCGACGAGGGTTTGAATTCCGATGGCCTTCGGGGGGCCTTTCCCTTTCGGGCGGATCAGACTTTATCAGGTCTCCCTGGGCCATCGATCCCACCCGCTCGCGAACCGTCCGGGCGCACGTATGTGCTCGGGGCCCTGCGAGGTGGAGACGTAAACGTACTGGAGCGGGGCCCCCGGATGCAAATCCGGTTGCCCCGCTCCGGTGTGGTCGCTACGGGCGAGGTCAGACCTCGACCACGACCGGCAGGATCATCGGGCGCCGGCGGTAGCCGTCGGAGACCCACTTGCCCATGATGCGGCGGATCAGCTGCTGGATCTGGTGCGGCTCGGCCACGCCGTCGGCGGCGGCGCGTGCGATGGCTTCCTCGATCTTCGGCAGGATCGCCGTGAAGGCGGAGTCCTCGATGCCGGAGCCGCGGGCCTGCACGGTCGGACCGCTCACGACCTTGCCCGTGGTGCTGTCCACCACGACGAAGACCGAGACGATGCCCTCGTCCCCGAGGATGCGACGGTCCTTGAGCGAGGCCTCGGTCACGTCGCCGACCGAGAGGCCGTCGACGTAGACGTAACCGGCCTGGACCTTGCCCGCGATGCGGGCCTTGCCGTCGATCAGGTCGACGACCACGCCGTCCTCGGCGATGACGATGCGGTCCTTGGGGACACCCGTCATCGCGCCGAGCTCGGCGTTGGCGCGCAGGTGGCGCCATTCGCCGTGCACCGGCATGAGGTTCCGCGGCTTGCAGATGTTGTAGAAGTACAACAGCTCGCCCGCGGAGGCATGACCGGAGACGTGCACCTTGGCGTTGCCCTTGTGCACGACGTTGGCGCCCCAGCGGGTCAGGCCGTTGATCACGCGGTAGACCGCGTTCTCGTTGCCCGGGATCAGGGACGACGCCAGGATCACGGTGTCGCCGGGGACGATCCTGATCTGGTGGTCGCGGTTGGCCATGCGGGACAGGGCCGCCATCGGCTCGCCCTGCGAGCCCGTGCAGACCAGCACGACCTCGTCGTCCGGCAGGTCGTCGAGGGTCTTGACGTCGACGACGAGACCGGCCGGGACCCGGAGGTAGCCCAGGTCACGGGCGATGCCCATGTTGCGGACCATGGAACGGCCGACGAAGGCGACCCGACGGCCGTACTCGTGGGCGGCGTCCAGGATCTGCTGGATGCGGTGCACGTGGCTCGCGAACGAGGCCACGATGATCCGCTTCTGGGCGCTCGCGAAGACGCCGCGGATGGCGTTCGAGATGTCGCGCTCCGGCGGGACGAAGCCCGGGACCTCGGCGTTCGTCGAGTCGGAGAGGAGGAGGTCGATGCCCTCCTCGCTCAGCCGCGCGAACGCGTGGAGGTCGGTCAGTCGGTTGTCCAGCGGGAGCTGGTCCATCTTGAAGTCGCCCGTGCAGACGACCATGCCGGCGCCGGTGCGGATGGCCACGGCCAGGGCGTCCGGGATGGAGTGGTTGACGGCGATGAACTCGCAGTCGAACGGGCCCAGGCCCTCGCGCTCGCCCTCCTTCACCTCAAGGGTGTAGGGGCGGATGCGGTGCTCCTGGAGCTTCGCCTCGATGAGGGCGAGGGTCAGCTTGGAGCCGATCAGCGGGATGTCCGGCTTCTCCCGCAGGAGGTACGGGACGGCGCCGATGTGGTCCTCGTGGCCGTGCGTGAGGACGATGCCCTCGATGTCGTCGAGGCGATCCCGGATGGACGAGAAGTCCGGCAGGATCAGGTCGATGCCGGGCTGCTCCTCCTCGGGGAAGAGGACGCCGCAGTCAACGATCAGCAGGCGACCGTCGAACTCGAAGACGGTCATGTTTCGGCCGATCTCGCCGAGACCGCCCAGCGGGGTGACCCGGAGGCCGCCCTTCGGGAGCTTCGGCGGCGGACCGAGTTCAGGGTGCGGGTGGCTCAAAAGTTTCTCCTTCACCACGCGCGCCACGTACCCCTGAAGGCACGTGGCGCGCATGTCATTCGTGCACTTGCGTTCGTCTGTTGTGGTCTTGCGTGTTCAGTTGTGAAGTCTGTTGTCAGAGCTGTACCCCACCCGCGGCAAGATCGATCTTGAGCTGCGCCGTCTCTTCGGCGGACAGCTCGACCAGCGGGAGTCGCAGCGGGCCCGCGGGCAGGCCCTGCAGGTTCAGCGCGCCCTTGGTGGTCATCACGCCCTGGGTGCGGAACATGCCGGTGAAGACGGGGAGCAGCTTCTGGTGGATCTCGGTGGCCTTCTGCACGTCGCCGCCGAGGTGGGCTTCGAGCATGGCGCGCAGCTCGGGGGTGACCACGTGGCCGACCACCGAGACGAAGCCGACCGCGCCGATCGACAGGAGCGGCAGGTTCAGCATGTCGTCACCCGAGTACCAGGCCAGGCCGCTCTGGGCGATGGCCCAGCCGGCGCGGCCGAGGTCACCCTTGGCGTCCTTGTTGGCAACGATACGGGGGTGCTCGGCGAGCCGGACCAGGGTTTCGGTATCGATCGGGACGCCGCTGCGGCCGGGGATGTCGTAGAGCATGACCGGAAGCCCGGTCGCGTCGGCGATGGCCGTGAAGTGCCGGTAGAGGCCCTCCTGCGGCGGCTTGCTGTAGTACGGGGTGACGGCGAGCAGGCCGTGGGCGCCGGTGCGCTCGGCCTGGCGGGCCAGCTCCAGGGTGTGGCGGGTGTCGTTCGTACCGATGCCGGCGACGACGTGGGCGCGGTCGCCGACCGCCTCCAGTACGGCTCGTACCAGGTCGTTTTTCTCCGCGTCGGTGGTCGTGGGCGACTCACCGGTGGTGCCGTTGATGATCAGGCCGTCGTTGCCTGCGTCCACCAGATGGACGGCGAGACGCTGCGCGCCGTCGAGGTCAAGTGCGCCATCCGCCGTGAACGGCGTGATCATGGCGGTGAGGACCCGCCCGAAGGGGGTCTGCGGAGTCGAGATCGGAGCCATGGGTAACACGCTACTCGCTGCCACGCTCGCGATGTCCCCTCGGGTGACGTCAACAGGGGGAACCTCCGAGTCGTGGCCTCGGAGGTTGTTGGATCCCGGCACTGCCTGCTCGGGGGTTCAAGCAGTGCCGGGTCCGTTTGATCAGCCTAGATGAACTTTGCGAAACGCCGCAATACGGACACTTGGGACTTGTCTCCGTACATGTGTACGCCGCACGTGCGTCGAGCCTTACGGGGCAACGCGGCCGTTGCCGTTGAAGGCGGCGTAGGTCAGCGGCATGAGCCCCGCCCAGTGCTGCTCCATCTTCTCGCCGACCATCTCGATCTCCCGCTGCGGGAAGGACGGGACCGCCGCCAGCTCGTGCTGGGTGCGCAGACCGAGGAAGTGCATGAGCGAGCGCGCGTTGCAGGTGGCGTACATCGAGGAGAAGAGACCGACCGGCAGGACCGAACGGGCGACCTCGCGGGCCACGCCCGCCGCCAGCATCTCCTGGTACGCCTCGTAGGCCTGGCGGTACGAGTCCTCCATGACCCGACCCGTCAGCTCCTGCTGCGCCTCGGTGCCCTCGACGAAGACGTACTTGCCCGGGCGGCCCTCCTGGACGAGCTTGCGCTCGGCGTCGGGGACGTAGAAGACCGGCTGGAGCTCCCTGTAGCGGCCGGACTCCTCGTTGTAGGACCAACCCACGCGGTGCCGCATGAACTCGCGGAAGACGAAGATCGGGGCGCTGATGAAGAACGTCATCGAGTTGTGCTCGAAGGGACTGCCGTGGCGGTCGCGCATCAGGTAGTTGATGAGGCCCTTGGAACGCTCGGGGTCCTTCTGGAGCTCCTCCAGGGACTGCTCGCCGGCCGTGGAGACGCGGGCTGCCCACAGCACGTCGGAGTCGGCGGCGGAGTGCTTCACCAGCTCCACCGTCACCTCGCTACGGAAGCTGGGTTTCAGGTCTGAAGCAGCGGTCTCGCTCACACGGGGTCCTTCCGAACGGTCTTACCTGGGGCGCGCCCACTCTACGGCGCGCACGGTGGGTCCCCGCGCAGCCGCGGAGGGCGCCGGGGTCCCCCGTACAGCTGACGGGGTGCCAAGTTTTTTGGTTGATGTCCCGATTTCAGGCACCGATCGGGGCGTTCGTACGTCCTACAGGGAGAACTTCTTCCGTCCCGCCCCCACGGCCTCCGGGCCCTGATCGTGAGGAGAGTCGCTCCTGTGTTTCGCCGGCGCGAACCCGTCCCGTTCGCCTTCGTCGCCGAGGCCGACCGTTTCCGCAGTAACGTCACTCCGCCGCCGCGCGAGAGTCTGAGCAGGACTCAGATCGCCGCCCGTAGTCTGGTCGGACTGACCGTGGTGGCGGGGCTCGTCGGCTCGTTGCTCCTCGGGATGCCCGCACTGCAGCCGTACGAGGCGACCGGGAAGGCGCAGCAGTCCGAGGCGTCCGAAGGACGGTAGCCTCACGGGCACTGCCCAATCGAACGTGCACGTGAGTGAGGTCCTGCCGTGCCCCTGCCCTTCTTGACGGCCGACGGCGTTTTCGACGTACATGAGGACGAAGCCCTCCCCCACGCGGATCCGGAGCGCTGGCGCCGGCCCTACCGACCCGGTCCCTGGCGCGTGGCCGGAGCGGCCGTACTGCTCCTGCTGGCGGCCTTCATGCTGCTGGCCACGATGATCATCGCCTTCGCGGGCACCTGGCTGGGCGCGGGCGTCGGCCTGGCCGCCTCGCTCCTCGTCGTCGGCTCCGCGCTGCGGATCCTCCGTACGGGCGTCTGGGTGAGCCCGTACGGGCTGCGACGGGTCGGGTTCTTCCGGACCCGTTCCGTCGCATGGAGCCAGATCGACGCCATCCGTACGGTGCAGCAGCCGGTGCGCTGGCTGGGGCTGCCCCGGACCGTCCAGGGTCAGGCCCTGACGGTGGCCGGCAGTTCCGGTCCGGGGCTGCCGGTCCTGCTGACCGACCACAACGCCGACTTCCTGTCCCGGGGCGAGGCCTTCGACCGGGCCGCCGGGACGCTGGAGGCGTGGGCGCGGGAGTACCGCCCCGTACCGGCCTGACGCGCCGCGGACGCCGCCGGAAAGCCCGTACGGGGAATCAGACCCGTACGGGCTTTCCCGCGTGCAGGGCGATGGCGCGCTGCATCGCCTTGCGGGCGCGCGGGGTGTCGCGGGCGTCGTGGTAGGCGACGGCGAGGCGGAACCAACTGCGCCAGTCCCCCGGCGCGTCCTCGGTCTCGGCCTTGCGGCGCGCGAAGACCTCGTCGGCGGAGTCCCGCAGGATCCGGCCGTACTCGTCGCGCTCCAACTCGTCCTCGGGCAGGCCGCCCTCGGCCTCCAGTTCGGTCGCGAGCTGGTTGGCCCGGGTGACGAACTGGGTGTTCTTCCAGAGGAACCACACGCCGATGACGGGGAGGATCAGCACGGCCACGCCGAAGGTGACGGTGATCCAGGTGCCCTGCCGGAGCAGCATCAGCCCCCGGCTGCCGACCAGGACGAAGTAGACGACCAGGACGGCGGCCGTGATGAAGTAGGTGATCTTCGCGCGCATGGGACTACTGCCTCATCAGCCGAGGTCGAGGAAGTTTTCCAGGCCGAAGGTGAGGCCCGGGGTCTGCGTCACGCGGCGCACGCCGAGCAGGATGCCCGGCATGAAGCTGCTGTGGTGCAGGGAGTCGTGTCGGATGGTGAGGGTCTCGCCCTCGCTGCCGAGCAGCACCTCCTGGTGGGCCAGCAGGCCCCGGAGGCGGACGGCGTGCACCGGGACCCCGTCGACGTCCGCGCCGCGGGCGCCGTCGAGGGCGGTGGTGGTGGCGTCGGGCTGCGCGCCGAGACCGGCCTCGGCGCGGGCGGCCGCGATGAGCTGCGCCGTGCGGGTCGCGGTGCCGGAGGGCGCGTCGACCTTCTTCGGGTGGTGCAGTTCGACCACTTCGACGGATTCGAAGTAGCGGGCGGCCTGGACGGCGAACTTCATGGTGAGGACGGCGCCGATGGAGAAGTTCGGGGCGATGAGCACCCCGGTCTCCGGCGAGCCGGCCAGCCAGGTGTTCAGCTGCCCGAGGCGGTCCTCGGTCCAGCCGGTGGTGCCGACGACGCCGTGGATGCCGTGGCGGACGAGGAAGTCCAGGTTCTCCATCACGGAGTCGGGCGTGGTCAGCTCGACCACGACCTGGGCGCCGGCCTCGGCCAGCGTCTCCAGCTTGTCGCCGCGGCCGAGGGCCGCCACCAGCTCCATGTCCTCGGCGGCCTCGACGGCCTTGACCGCCTCGGAGCCGATGCGGCCCCGGGCGCCGAGGACCGCCACGCGCAGCTTGCTCATGTTCCGTCCTTAAGTGTGTGCGGCCTCAAGTGTGTGCAGCCTTGTTACGGGTACGGGCCGGAGCCCGTACGGAGCTAGGCGACCGCTTCGTCGAGGCGGGCGGCCTGCTTCTCCTTCAGCGGGCCGATCACCGCGAGGGAGGGGCGCCGGGCGAGTACGTCCCGGGCGACCGCGCGGACGTCGTCCGGGGTCACGGCGGCGATCCGGGCCAGCATGTCGTCGACGGACATCTGGTCGCCCCAGCAGAGCTCGCTCTTGCCGATGCGGTTCATGATCGCGCCGGTGTCCTCCAGGCCGAGGACGGTGGAGCCGGAGAGCTGGCCGATGGCGCGGCGGATCTCGTCGTCGTCGAGGCCGTCGGTGGCGACCTTGTCCAGTTCGTCGCGGCAGATCCGCAGCACGTCGTGGACCTGGTTGGGCCGGCAGCCGGCGTAGACGCCGAACAGGCCGGTGTCGGCGAAACCCGAGGTGTACGAGTACACGCTGTAGGCCAGTCCGCGCTTCTCGCGGACCTCCTGGAAGAGGCGGGAGGACATGCCTCCGCCGAGGGCGGTGTTCAGGACGCCCAGGGCCCAGCGGCGTTCGTCGGTGCGGGCGAGGCCCGGCATGCCGAGGACGACGTGCGCCTGCTCGGTCCTGCGGTTGACGAGTTCGACCCGGCCGGCGGTGCGGATCCGCTTGGTGCCGGTACGGGGGCCCACGGGCTCGGCGTCGGTGCGGGTGAGCGCGCCGGCCTTCTCGAAGGCCGCGCGGACCTGGCGTACGACCTTGTCGTGGTCGACGTTGCCGGCCGCGGCGACGACCAGGCGGGTCGGATCGTAGTGCTTCTTGTAGAAGCGGCGGATCCGGTCGGCGCCGAGGGCGTTGATCGTGTCGACGGTGCCGAGGACGGGGCGGCCGAGCGGCGAGTCCCCGTACATGGTCCGGGCGAACAGGTCGTGGACCACGTCGCCCGGATCGTCCTCGGTCATCGCGATCTCTTCGAGGATGACGCCGCGTTCGGCGACGACGTCCTCCTCGCGGATCAGCGAGCCGGTGAGCATGTCGCAGACCACGTCGATGGCCAGCGGCAGGTCGGTGTCGAGCACCCGGGCGTAGTAGCAGGTGTACTCCTTCGCCGTGAAGGCGTTCATCTCCCCGCCGACCGCGTCGATCGCGGAGGAGATGTCGAGGGCACTGCGCTTGTCGGTGCCCTTGAAGAGGAGGTGCTCCAGGTAGTGGGTGGCTCCGTTGAGCGTGGGCGTCTCGTCCCGGGAGCCCACGTTCGCCCAGATGCCGAAGGTGGCGGAGCGGACGGAGGGCAGCGTCTCGGTGACGATGCGCAGTCCGCCGGGCAGGACGGTGCGTCGGACGGTGCCGATGCCGTTCTGCCCCTTGAGCAGGGTTTGGGTACGGGCGACGGCCCGCCCCTCCGAAGAGGGGCGGGCCGTCACACGGGAACTACGCGACGTCACTTGTCGGAGTCGTCCTTGTCAGCGTCGTCACCGGCGGCCTCGCCGTCGATCACGGGGATCAGGGACAGCTTGCCGCGCTGGTCGATCTCGGCGATCTCGACCTGCACCTTGGCGCCGACCGCGAGCACGTCCTCGACGTTCTCCACGCGCTTGCCACCGGCGAGCTTGCGGATCTGCGAGATGTGCAGCAGGCCGTCCTTGCCGGGCATGAGGGAGACGAAGGCACCGAAGGTGGTGGTCTTGACGACCGTACCCAGGTACCGCTCGCCGACCTCCGGCATGGTCGGGTTGGCGATCGCGTTGATCGTGGCGCGGGCGGCCTCGGCGGCCGGGCCGTCGGAGGCACCGATGTAGATGGTGCCGTCGTCCTCGATCGTGATCTCGGCGCCGGTGTCCTCCTGGATCTGGTTGATCATCTTGCCCTTGGGGCCGATGACCTCACCGATCTTGTCCACGGGGATCTTGACCGTGATGATCCGCGGGGCGTTCGGGGACATCTCGTCCGGCGTGTCGATCGCTTCCATCATCACGTCGAGGATGTGGAGGCGGGCGTCACGGGCCTGCGTCAGGGCCGCGGCCAGGACGGAGGCGGGGATGCCGTCGAGCTTGGTGTCGAGCTGGAGCGCGGTGACGAACTCCTTGGTGCCGGCGACCTTGAAGTCCATGTCGCCGAACGCGTCCTCCGCACCGAGGATGTCGGTGAGGGCGACGTAGTGGGTCTTGCCGTCGATCTCCTGGGAGATCAGGCCCATGGCGATGCCGGCGACGGGGGCCTTGAGGGGCACACCGGCGTTCAGCAGCGACATGGTGGAGGCGCAGACCGAACCCATGGACGTCGAACCGTTGGAGCCGAGGGCCTCGGACACCTGACGGATCGCGTAGGGGAACTCCTCGCGGGTCGGCAGGACCGGCACGATCGCGCGCTCGGCGAGCGCGCCGTGGCCGATCTCGCGGCGCTTCGGCGAACCGACGCGGCCGGTCTCGCCGACGGAGTACGGCGGGAAGTTGTAGTTGTGCATGTAGCGCTTGCGGGTCACCGGGGAGAGGGTGTCCAGCTGCTGCTCCATGCGGAGCATGTTGAGGGTGGTGACGCCCAGGATCTGGGTCTCGCCACGCTCGAACAGCGCCGAGCCGTGCACGCGCGGGATGGCCTCGACCTCGGCGGCGAGGGTACGGATGTCCGTGAGCCCGCGGCCGTCGATGCGGACCTTGTCCTTGATGACGCGCTCGCGGACCACGGCCTTGGTCAGGCTGCGGTAGGCGGCGGAGATCTCCTTCTCGCGGCCCTCGAAGGCCGGGAGGAGCTTCGCGGCGGCGATCTCCTTGACGCGGTCCAGCTCGGCCTCGCGCTCCTGCTTGCCCGCGATGGTCAGCGCCTGGGTGAGCTCGCCCTTGACCGCGGCCGAGAGGGCCTCGAACACGTCGTCCTGGTAGTCCAGGAAGACCGGGAACTCGCCCTCGGGCTTGGCGGCCTTGGCGGCCAGGTCGGCCTGGGCCTTGCAGAGGACCTTGATGAAGGGCTTCGCGGCGTCCAGACCGGAGGCGACGATCTCCTCGGTCGGCGCCTCGGCGCCGCCCTTGACGAGGGCGATGGTCTTCTCGGTGGCCTCGGCCTCGACCATCATGATCGCGACGTCGCCGTCTTCGAGGGTGCGACCCGCGACGACCATGTCGAAGACGGCGTCCTCGAGCTCGGTGTGCGTCGGGAAGGCGACCCACTGGCCGCGGATCAGCGCGACGCGGACGCCGCCGATCGGGCCGGAGAAGGGCAGGCCGGCCAGCTGGGTGGACGCGGACGCGGCGTTGATCGCGACGACGTCGTACAGGTGGTCGGGGTTGAGCGCCATGATCGTCGCGACGACCTGGATCTCGTTGCGCAGGCCCTTCTTGAAGGACGGGCGCAGCGGGCGGTCGATCAGGCGGCAGGTGAGGATCGCGTCCTCGGAGGGCCGGCCCTCACGACGGAAGAAGGAGCCGGGGATCTTGCCGGCCGCGTACTGCCGCTCCTCGACGTCCACCGTGAGGGGGAAGAAGTCGAGCTGGTCCTTGGGCTTCTTCGACGCGGTGGTGGCGGACAGCACCATCGTGTCGTCGTCCAGGTAGGCAACGGCGGAGCCGGCGGCCTGGCGGGCCAGACGGCCCGTCTCGAAGCGGATGGTGCGGGTGCCGAAGGAACCGTTGTCAATGACGGCCTCGGCGTAGTGGGTCTCGTTCTCCACTAGCGATATCTCCATTTTCGTCGTCTCCGTCCGCCACCCGTGTGGTGGTGGACGGTTGCGGAGAAGCGCTCCTGGCGTGCGGGCCGGTCTTCGATCGAAGCACCCGGTTCTCTGCCCTCCTGGGGCTTTCCGGATGCCACTACCGAGGACCGGCGGCGTAGGGAGGGCGCTCCTCCTCTTCCTCTTGTGCGCTGTCCCCAGACTACAAAGCGTCCGGTACCTCGCGCACGTACAGCAAAGGGAGCGGCCCCATCGTCGTGGGCACCGCTCCCCTCACAGCGTCTTTACTTGGCGCCGGCCGCACCGCGACGGATGCCGAGGCGCTCGACCAGCGCGCGGAAGCGCTGGATGTCCTTCTTGGCCAGGTACTGCAGCAGGCGGCGACGCTGGCCGACCAGGATCAGCAGACCACGACGGGAGTGGTGGTCGTGCTTGTGGGTCTTGAGGTGCTCGGTCAGGTCCGAGATGCGGCGGGACAGCATCGCGACCTGGACCTCGGGGGAGCCGGTGTCGCCCTCCTTGGCACCAAACTCTGCGATGAGCTGCTTCTTCACTGCGGCGTCGAGCGGCACGCGTACTCCTCGTAATAGGTCTTCGTTGCCATCGAGTGCCCCAGGTCGAATTCTCTGGGGATCTTCCGTGACTCGGGAGGCGGGGTCCGCTGAGCGCAGTCCACAGACCCTCTGTCGAGGAGTCCGGCGGACGCGTACACAAACGGCCGTAACACAGCGTACCAGGCGTGCGGGTCCCGCCGTCTCAGCCGGTGAGCGAGCGGACGCGGCCGTGGATGTCGAGCACGGCCAGGGTCAGCGGGACCAGACCGAGCAGTACGGCGGCCTCGGTGAGGTCGAGCAGCCGTCCCCAGAAGGGTGACAGGCCCGTGCGGGGGATGACAAGCGCAATTCCCGTGAGGAGGGCCGCACCGGCGGCGAGGCCGGCGCAGAGCCAGAGCGTACGGAGGTCCCGGCCGGCGCCCTGGGGGTCGGCGGCGACCGCCAGGGCCAGGGCGAGCAGGGCGATCGCGGCGATGCCGGCGGTGAGGGCGACGGCAACCTGCGCGGTGCGGCGGAAGAGGCGGGCCCGCAGGAGCATCGCCAGTCCGGTGGCGAGGGCGAGCAGCCGGGCCCACGAGTCGTCCGAGGCGCCGAGGACGGCGGCGGAGCCGACGGCGACGGCCGCGCAGCCGCCCAGCAGGCCGAGGAGCAGTTCGTGGCCCCGGCGGGCCCGGGCGGCGATGAGGTCGGCGTCGAGGAGGCGGGCCGGGCCGGGGTCGGGGCCGTCACCGTACGGATCGGGGTCGGGGGTGGTGGCGTACGAGGCGTCCTCGGTCGCGTCGCGGGGGGACGCGTAGCCGATGGGCAGCCGGGCGCCGCGGGCCGCGAGGCCGGGGAGGAAGGCGACCAGCCCGATGGCGACGGGGGCGCAGACGGCGGCGACTCCGGTCGCGGAGGCTCCGGTGGTGAGGGCGGCGAAGCCGGCGAGGGCGCCGGCGCAGGCGAGGAGGGCGGCGGCGACGAAGGGGGCGTCGCCCTGCGGGCTGAGGGCGATCAGGGCGACGGAGGCGACGAGGACGCAGACGCTGCCGAGGAGGAACTGGAGGCGGCCCGGTCCGGCGCCGGGTGCGGGGGCGACGAGGCCGGCGCCCGCGATCATCAGGAGCGGGAGGGCGCCGAGGCCGAGGGCGGCGGCGCAGGCCCGGTCGTGGTGGACGCGGGCGCGCGCCCCGGCGGCGGCGGTCAGGGCGAGGCCGAGAGCGGCGGCGATGACGCCGGGCAGGCCGTGCACGTCGTGGCGGACCGGGTCGGCGCACCACAGCACGACGGCGAGCAGGGCGAGGAGGAGGGCGGCGCCCGCCAGGCCCGCGCCGCGCAGCATGCCGTCGTCCCAGCGGCGGCGGTCGCGGACGACGGCGGAGGCGACGGCGTCGCAGACGTCGTCGAACACGGCGGGCGGCAGGGACTCGGCGAAGGGCCGCAGGTTGAGCACCTCGCCGTCGAGGACCTGCTGGGCGGCCAGGGTGCGGGCGCCGTCGAGGACGGCGCCGGTGCGGCGTACGAGGTGGAAGCCGGCGGGGGCGCCGACGGGCTGCGGCGGGCGGGTCAGGCGCAGCAGTTCGGGGTACACGTCGGCGACGGCGAGGTCCTCCGGAAGGGCGACGTCGACGCGGCTGTCGGGGGCCACGACGGTGACCCTGCGAAATCCCGTCGATCCGGCCGTGTTCACCTGTGTGACCTCCTTGTCGGCGCCCCGCGGCGGCCTCCGGTTCGGTCGCGCGCGGGCCGCGGGGCGTCACCGTAGCCGGGCCGGGGGGCGGCCGGTCGGCCACTAGGATCACCGGCCCGCGACGGTTTTCCCCTTCCGTACGCGGGAGTTGGGGGGCGCCGGCCGTGGCGGCCCGGCCGTCGTCTAGGGACTGGTGCTCCGGTGAGCCAGATCGTCGTCAAACGCCCGCCCCGGTCGCTGCCGCCGGAAGTTCCCTCGGAAGAGGTGCGGTTGGAGCCGCCACCGGCCCTGCCGCGGGGGCAGCAGGAGGGCGTCCTGATGCAGTTGCTGCCGATGCTCGGCATGGGGTCGTCGGCCGCGTTCTTCTTCCTGCCGTCGGCCGGGGCGCACCCGTTCATGCGCGTCATGGGCGTGCTGATGCTGATGTCCACGGTGACGATGGTCGTCGCGCAGCTGGTCCGCCACCGGCGGGGCACGCAGGGGCAGATGGCGGACGTGCGCCGGGACTACCTGGCGTATCTGGCGCGGACGCGCCGTCGGGTGCGGCGCGCCGCGCGGGCGCAGCGCGACGCGCAGTGGTACCTGCATCCGGCGCCGGAGCAGTTGTGGGCGGTGGCGGCGGACCCGTCCCGGCTGTGGGAACGGCGCTCCGGTGACACGGACTTCGGGCAGGCCCGGTTGGGGCTGGGTCCGCAGCGCCTCGCGTCCGCGCCGGTGGCGCCGCCGACGGCGCCGGTGGAGAACCTGGAGCCGTTGGCGGCGGGCGCGATGCAGCGCTTCCTCCAGGTGCACTCCTGCCTGGACGGGTTGCCGGTGGCGGTGTCGGTGCGGGCGTTCTACCACCTGACGGTGTCGGGCGAGGCGGCGTCGGCGCGGGGTGCGGTACGGGCGCTCCTGGCGCAGCTGGTGACGCTGCACTCCCCCGAGGACTTGTTGGTGGCGGTGGCGGTCGGGCCGGATGCGGCGCCGGCGTGGGACTGGACGAAGTGGCTGCCGCACGCGCAGCTGCCGGGGCACTTCGACGGGGCCGGTACGCGGCGGCTGTTCGGCGACGAGTTGGGTGAGTTGGAGGGGTTGTTGGCGTCCCGGCTGGAGGGGCGGCCGCGGTTCGGCCGGGACGCGGCGCCGCTCCTGGACCGGCCGCACCTGGTGTTGGTCCTCGACGGGGCGACGGTGGCCCCGGAGTCGGTGTTCGCGGCGCCGGAGGGCTTGCAGGGGGTGACCGTCGTGGAGGTGGTCGCGGGCGGGGCGGCAGAGCCGCGCGGCGGGTTGTCGATCGTGGTGCGGCCCGGGCTGATGCGGCTGGAGGCGGGGCCGGGGGACGCGTACGAGGGCGTCCCGGACCTCCTGTCGCTGCCGGCGGCCGAGGCGCTGGCCCGCCAGTTGGCGCCGCTGCGCACGGGCGGCGGGGACGACGACGAGCCGCTGCTGGCGAACCTGGACTTCACCGATCTGCTGGACCTGGGCGACGCGGCCGCCGTGGACGTGGCGCGGACCTGGCGGCCCCGGTCGGCCGGGGAGCGGCTGCGGGTGCCGATCGGGGTGGGTGAGGACGGTGGCCCGGTGATGCTGGACCTGAAGGAGGCCGCGCAGGAGGGCATGGGCCCGCACGGGTTGTGCGTGGGGGCGACGGGTTCGGGCAAGTCGGAGCTGCTGCGCACGCTGGTGCTGGGGCTGGCGGTGACGCACGACTCGCGGACGTTGAACTTCGTCCTGGCGGACTTCAAGGGTGGCGCCACGTTCACCGGGATGGGGCGTCTGCCGCACGTCGCGGCCGTGATCACGAACCTGGCGGACGATCTGACGCTGGTCGACCGGATGGGTGACTCGATCGGCGGTGAGCTCCAGCGCCGGCAGGAGCTGCTGCGGGCGGCGGGCAACTACGCGAACCTGCACGACTACGAGCGGGCCCGCGCGGCCGGTGCGCCGTTGGAGCCGCTGGCCTCGCTGGTCCTGGTGATCGACGAGTTCTCCGAACTGCTCACGGCGAAGCCCGACTTCATCGACATGTTCGTCCGGATCGGCCGCATCGGGCGTTCGTTGGGCGTGCACCTGCTGTTGGCCTCGCAGCGGCTGGAGGAGGGCCGGTTGCGCGGGCTGGACACGTACCTGTCGTACCGGATCGGGCTGCGGACCTTCTCGGCGGCGGAGTCCCGGACGGCGATCGGCGTGCCGGACGCCTACCACCTTCCGTCGCTGCCCGGTTCGGGGTACCTGAAGTCCGGTACGGACGCGATGACCCGCTTCAAGGCGGCGTACGTCTCGGGCGCCCACCGCGAGGGCGGCCCGGAACCGGTGGCCGGGCCGGGCCCGGCGCGGCGGCGGGCCGCGCTGTTCACGGCGGCGCCGGTGGCGGTGGCGCACCCGGAGGCGCAGGTCGCGGAGGCCGAGGTCGCCGACGCGGTGGACCGGGCGGACCCCGCGCGTCCGGTCCGGGACGACGCGCTCGCCGACACGGTGCTGGACGTGATCGTGGGGCGGTTGGAGGGGCAGGGGGTGCCCGCGCACCAGGTGTGGTTGCCGCCGCTGGACGAGGCTCCCCCGCTGGACCGGCTACTGCCCGCCCTGGTGGTGGACGACGTGCGGGGGCTGCACGCGTCCGCTTACGAGCGGCTCGGCGCCCTGGTGGTGCCGCTGGGGTTGGTCGACAAGCCGTTCGAGCAGCGGCGCGAGGTGCTGCTCCGGGACTTCTCGGGGGCGGCGGGTCACCTGTTGGTGGTGGGCGGTCCGCGGTCGGGCAAGTCGACGCTGTTGCGGACGCTGATCTCCGCGTTCGCGCTCACGCACACCCCGCGCG
This sequence comes from Streptomyces sp. NPDC029836, assembly GCF_055574495.1. Lineage (NCBI taxonomy): Bacteria > Bacillati > Actinomycetota > Actinomycetes > Kitasatosporales > Streptomycetaceae > Streptomyces > Streptomyces sp. NPDC029836. Next base: position 15,097 of record NZ_JBVHZI010000006.1, read on the forward strand.
AGGTGCAGTTCTACGGGCTGGACTTCGGCGGTGGCGCCCTGGCGTCGGTGGCGGAGCTGCCGCACGTCGGCGGGATCGCCTCGCGGCTGGACCCGGAACGGGTGCGGCGCACGGTCGCGGAGGTGGCGGGCGTCCTCGGCCGGCGCGAGGAGTTCTTCCGTGCGAACGGCGTCGACTCCGTGGACGGGTACCGGCGGCGGCGGGCGGCGGGCGAGCTGCCCGGCGATGCCTGGGGCGACGTGTTCCTCGTGATCGACGGCTGGGGCGGCTTCCGAGGCGAGTACGAGGGCCTGGAGCCGGTGGTCACGGACATCGCGTCCCGGGGGTTGGGATACGGCATCCACGTGGTGGTCACCGCGTCCCGGTACATGGAGGTCCGGTCGGCGCTGAAGGACCAGATGCCGGGTCGACTGGAACTGCGGCTCGGCGACGTCATGGACTCCGAGTTCGACCGGCGGGTCGCGGCGAACGTACCGGCGGGCGTGCCGGGTCGCGGTCAGGTGCCGGAGGGACTGCACTTCCTGGGGGCGCTGCCGCGCGTCGACGGGGGCCACGGCACGGACGACCTGGGGGCGGCGACGACGGCCTTCGTGGCGGCGGTGCGGTCGGGTTGGACGGGGCCGCCGGCGCCCGGCGTACGCCTGCTGCCGAGGTCACTGCACGCTGACCGGCTGCCGAAGGGCGGGGAGTTCCCGGAACGCGGGATCGCGTTCGGCATCGCCGAGACGGACCTGGAACCGGTGTTCGTCGACTTCGCGGCGGACCCGTTCTTCCTGGTGTTCGGCGAGAGCGAGTCGGGCCGGACGAACCTGCTGCGGCTCATCGCCCACCAGATCGCCCGGCGCTGGACCCCGGACGAGGCGAAGCTGGTCGTCGGCGACTACCGACGGGGGCTGCTCGGAGCCCTCCCGGAGGAGCACCTGCTGGAGTACGCGCCGACGGCGAACTCGCTGCACCTGCACATGGAGGCGCTGGTCGGGGTGTTCTCGCGGCGCCAACCGCCGGCGGACGTCACCCCGCAGCAGTTGCGGGACCGCAGTTGGTGGACGGGCCCGGACGTGTTCGTCATCGTCGACGACTACGACCTGGTGGCCACCGGCCAGGGCAATCCGCTGGCGGCGCTCACCGAGTTCCTGCCGTTCGCCCGGGACACCGGCGTCCGGTTCGTCATCGCGCGCAGTTCGGCGGGCGCCTCGCGGGCGCTGTACGAGCCGTTCATGCAGCGGATCAAGGAGCTGGGCGCGCAGGGCGTGGTGCTGTCCGGCGACCCGTCCGAGGGGGACCTGCTCGGCACGGTCCGCCCCCGCCCGATGCCCCCCGGTCGCGGCCACTTCGTCTCGCGCCGGCGCGGCACCTCGTTGGTGCAGTTGGGACGGATGCCGCAGGGGTGACGGGGCGGGGGCGGTGGGCGCGGCGGAGCGGACGCGGAGGGTGTGACGGGGTGGACGCGGGCGGTGTGACGGGGTGGACGCGGAGGGTGTAGCGGGCATCACCCGGAAAACCGCACCCCGGAGCCGCGTTCCGCCGATAATCGGCAGCGAAGGGCCGAGCAGCACCCGCACCACCGAGGGAACCGAGGGAAAGGCCGCACATGGGCACTCAGCAGGAGAAGGACGAGCTGTACGCGCTCGACATCAGCGGCGTCGAGTGGCAGGGCCCGCCCGGGACCAGCCCCGACGAGGAGCGGGTCGAGATCGCCAAGCTGCCCGAGGGCGCGGTGGCCATGCGGTCCTCGCTGGACCGGGAGACCGTGCTGCGGTACACGGCCGCCGAGTGGGAGGCCTTCGTACTCGGCGCGAGGGACGGGGAGTTCGACCTCACCTGAGGCCCGGTCCGGACCGGACGTCCGCGGGGACCCGCGCGTCCCGGTGCTCACGAAGGGGCGTGCCCGATGCGGGCGCGCCCCTTCGCCGCGCCGCGTACGGGGTTCAGTAGGCCTCGGTGAACAGGCGCGAGGCCTTCATGTCGGTGGCGCGGTAGTCGCCCTTGCCCTGTTCGATGAGCCGGGCGACGGACTCCAACTGTCGGCGCATGTGGTCGGCCCTGCGGTGGTACTTCGTCTGGAGGCCGACGTACTCCAGGTGCGCCTCGCCGTCCCAGGTGTCGGTGACCACCTTGACGGCCTGCTCCATCTCGGCGAGGTCCTTGACGATGTTGTTGGAGACGGTCCGGATGCGGTCGGCCATCTGCTGGACGCTCTCGTACCGGACGCGGGTGTAGCCGTCGGTGCCGGACATGGTGTTCTCCTTCAGCGGTGGGGGTGGGGCGGGGGCAAAGGGCTTCGGGTCAGACGCCGTCGAGGCCGGACGGGCCCGGGGTGATCGTGCGGAACGCCGAACGGACCTCCTCGTCCTGCGCGTTGCTGAGGTTCTTGGTCTGCGAGACGGCGTGGTGCAGGACGCCGAGCAGGCGACGGATCTCGTCGTGGTCGATGTTCAGGTCGGCCTGCGCCTTCTTGAAGCCCTCGGCGCCCGCGCCGGTCCAGCCCGCGCCGGCGGTGGCGAGGATGTCGGCCAGTTCCCGGGCCTGGGTGGTCACGGCGTTCGCCGTCTCGGAGATCTTGTGGGCGGCCCTGACGACCGGATCGTCGGCAAGTCCGAAGGTGTTCGTCATCCGAAGCTCCTCGCTTCTCGGTTCGGTTCCTGGTCCGGTTCCCGGTTCGGTTTCGGTCCGGTTCTCGGTCCGGTTCCCGGTTCGGTTCCGGTTCGGTTCTCGGTCCGGTTCCCGTTCGTGTGGTTCACCGCGAACGGTTTCGGCGGGTGCGGGCCGCGCGCAGCACGTTCGCCGTCCCGGCGATGACGGCGACGAGCAGCCCGCCCGCGCCGAGCGCGTACGTACCGAGCCGTACCTCGCGTTCCTGCGCCGTCTCGGACAGGTGCAGCGGGGCCGCTCGCGGGGCGATGGCCGGCGGCGGGCCCGGGTCGGGGACGGGGGGTCCGGGTGGCGCGAGGTCCCGGGTGACGGCGCGCACCGGGTCGACGACTCCCCAACCGAGCTGGTCGTCACGGCCGTTGATGCCGCGTTCGGCCGTGTGCTGGATCTGCCGGACCACGTCGTGGGCGCTCCATCCGGGGTGCTCCGCCCGCAGCAGGGCGGCGACGCCGGCGACGTGGGGCGCGGAGAAGCTGGTGCCGCTGTCGACGCACTGCCCGAAGCCGGGGACGGTGGAGACCACGTCGACGCCGGGGGCGGCCACCCCGATGAAGTCGCCGGGTTGGGAGAACGCGGCGCGTTCGTTGTTGCGGTCGGACGCGGCCACCGCGAGGACGCCGGGGAAGGCGGCCGGGTAGGTCCGGCGGTGGTGTCCGGCCCGGCCGTCGTTGCCCGCCGAGGCGACGACGACGACGTCCTGGGCCAGGGCCCGTCGGACGGCCCGGGCCAGGTCGGAGTCGGGGCCGAGCGGGGCGTCGGTGTCCTGGGAGATGTTGATGACGTGGGCGCCCGCGGCCACGGCGTGGTCGACGGCCCGGGCGAGGGGGGCGGCCAGGCCACTGCCCTGTCCGTCGTTGTGCCGGATGGGGATGAGGGTGGCCTCGGGGGCGAGGCCGACGAAGCCGGTGCCCGCCTGCGGGCGGGCCGCGATGATGCCGGCGACCTTGGTGCCGTGCCCGACGGTGTCGTTCGTGCCGTCGCCGCCCTTCGGGTCGACGAAGTCCCGCCCGGCGGCGGTGTCGAGGGCGCCGGCGAGTTGCGGATTGGCGCGGTCCACCCCGGAGTCGATGACGGCGACGCGCACGCCCTTGCCCTTCGTACCGGCCCACAGTTCGTCGAGGAGGAGCCGTTGGAGGGCCCAGGGCCGCTCGGCGATCTGCCGCTTCATGGGGAAGGCGCACTCGCCCGTCCCCTCGAACCCGAGCCCGAGCCCGGAGGCGAACCCGAGCCCGGAGGCGAACCCGAGCCCGGGGGCACGGGCGTACGGGGACTGCGGCGCGGGCGCTCCCGCCGTCCCGCAGGCCGCGAGGAGGCCGGCGGCGGCCACCAGCCGGGCGGCGCGCGACGGGAAGGCCGGCAGACCGCGCGGGTTCCGGGGCGGCGTGCTCATGAGCCCTGGGTTCGGCGGGCGGATTCGGTGTCCAGACGCGGCCCCTTGGAGAGGAACTCCGACCAGGCGATGGGCACCGGGGGCGGAACCACGTCGGCGTAGCCCAACCGCGTCTGCGCCTCACCGACCCCGAGCCGGCCACGCCCGCCGCCGCCCCCACCGTCGCTCCCGCTGCCGTCCGCCGGGACGGCGTAGCGCAGGCCCGTGTCGGTGACCAGGAACAGGGAGCCGCCGGCGGCGGTCTGGCGGCCCTGGACCTGGGTGTAGAGGAGGCCGGAGCCGGGGGTGACGTAGGAGCCGGCGCCGCTCGCGGTGATGTCGACGGGGAAACCGGAGCCGGCCCAGGTGCTCAGGGTCGGGACGCCGGCGGCGTCGACGGCGCGCAGGACGTTGCAGACGGTGTCGCGCCGCGTGCCCGCAGGCTCCCCGCCGGCGGCGTCGACCCCGTTGATCCGGACGCCGCGCCGGCGCGGCCACTTGATGTCCGCGCCGAAGGGCGGGACGTCCTGGCTCAGCGACTGGAGGTCGACCTCACGGGCCCTGCCGTGCAGGTCGAGGGCGTCGGCGGTGGGCGCGGCGATCAGCAACCGGGCCATGAACTCGGTGACGGGCGCGACCCGGCCCGGCAACACGACGTAGTACTGGGTGCCCGCGCCGGTCTGGGCGCTCAGGACCGTGCCGACCCGGTTGTCCGCGGCGGCCAGGCCCCGGACGCCGGCGTGCGCGCCGGGGGAGCCGGGCAGGCGCGGGAAGGCGAGGTCGTCGCCGGGGTCGAGGGTGGCCAGCCACTGCTCGGTGACGGGTTGCGGGGTGGCGTCGGCGCCGACCAGGGCGGTGGTGAGGGTGCCGGCCGCCGGCCCGCCCTCGGGGAACGCGTACTTGGTGCCCGTCGCGTCGACCAGGTACCGCTGCCGCCCGGCGCCGGTGCTACGGACGTACAGCACCTGTCGGTCGGTGGTGCGGAGCGTGCCGTCGAGCGGGCCGGCCTCGCGGTCGGCGAGGACGAAGACGGCGCTCTGCACGCCGAGGCCGTTGCCACCGGGCCGCTGGCAGACGGCCCACCGTTTGGGCTTCCCCGCGTCCTTCGGCTCGGGCAGCCGGTCGGGGGCGTAGGGGATGCCGATGATGGGCCCGCGCGGCGGGCGGCCCGCGTCCAGCACCTCGTCCTTGACGTGGACGACCTTGAACTTCCGTGGATCGAGGAGGAGTCGGGCCGAGGCCAGGTTCAGCACCGGGTGCAGTCGGCTCCGGTGCGAGCCGGCCTCCTCCGTGGAGAGGATCACGTAGCGCGTGGTCGACCGGCTCCCGACGATGACCCGGGCGCCGGGCTCGTTCCAGCCCTTGGGCGCCTGCGGTCTGAACATGCCCCAGGCGCCGGAGCCGACGAGGACGAGGGCGCCGACGATCAGCGTGGGAAGGATCGCGCGCAGCGGCCTGGGGGCGCCCTCCTCGCTGCCGGTGGCGGAGGGTTGGAGGAACGCGGCCACCGTACGCCGCTTCGCAAACGTGTACGCATTGAGCTCATCGCGTCGCGATGCCAAGACCGCCTGCTTCCCCCGCACCACCCGGTCCGCGCGTCCGGCCCGGGTCCCGCTTCCCGGACCGGGCCCCTACTATGCCCCTTGCCGGGGAGGCGACCTGCCCGCGACGACCGTCGCGGCGTCCCTCCGGCCGGCCAAGTCGGCTGCTGTCAGGGTGGATCGGTGCAGGGGCGGGTGGAGCGGCCGGGGCCGCGCCCCACCGGAAGTTGCCTGTTCCATCCGTCGCGGAGGGGGAGGTACGCGTGTGGACTCCGAGGTGAGGGAACCGCGTGAGGACGTGGCCGCGCCCTCGCACGAAGGGGTGACACCGCGTCCGGCACCGGGGCTCGGCGCGCGCGGTCCGTTTCGATTGCAACAGCTCGTACTCCTCCAGCTGGCGGGCGCGGTCCCGCTCGCGGCGTGGGCCCTGGAGCCGCTGCTGCTGGTGCCCGCCGGCGGTGTGGCCGTGGTTCTGGTGGCCCTCGCGGTCGTACGCCGCCACCGGCTCCCCCTCGCCGAGTGGCTCGGCAGCGCCCTCGCGCTACGGGGCCGGCAACGCCGGGCCCGCGCCGACCCTGGGGCGGCGCCGCTGCGGGCGGCCGATCCGACGCTGCGGACGCTGACGTACGGCGGTCGCGACCGGCGGCCCGTCGGCATGGTCGGCGACGGCACCTTCCTGACGGCGGTGCTGCGGGTGGACGCGGACGCCGCCGCGCTGCGGCCGGACCGGGCGGCGCACCCGCTGCCGCTGTCCGTCGTACGGGACGTCCTCGAAGTGGACGGGATCCGGTTGGAATCGGCGCAGTTGGTGCTGTACACCCAGCCGGCCCCGGCGCCGCACCTGCCGGCCGGGTCGGTGGCGGCCCGCTCCTACGCCCCGCTCCAGGCCCTGGCGGGCACCCCTGCCGTACGGCTGACCTGGATCGCCCTCAAGCTCGACCCGGAACTGTGCCCCGAGGCGGTCGCCGCGCGCGGCGGCGGTTCCGAGGGGGCGCGGCGCTGCCTGGTACGGGTGGCCGACCAGTTGGCGAGCCGGTTGGACGGCTGCGGCTTCGGGACCACGGTCCTGACGGAACAGGAGTTGACGTCCGCGCTGGCCACCTCCGCCTGCGCGCACCCGCTGACGCCCGCCCGGGCCGACCGCCCGGCGGGCACGGGCCTTCGCACGGAGGAAACCTCCCGCGCCTGGCGCTGCGACGACCGGCAGCACACCACGTACTGGATCCGCCGTTGGCCCCGACTGGGCGGCTCGGAAGCGCAGTTGCCGCAGTTCGTCGCGCTGCTGACCGCGCTCCCCGCCCTCGCCGTCAACTTCAGCCTCACGATGGCTCCGGCCGGGCGCCGCGGCGTGGCGCTGACCGGGCACGTCCGGGTGACGGGCCGCAACGGCGCTGAACTGGTCGCGGCGTGCCACGAGTTGGAGCGGAACGCGCGCGGTGTACGGGCCGGGGTGGTGCGGCTTGACCGCGAGCAGGTGCCGGGGCTGCTCGCCTCGCTGCCGCTGGGTGGTGCGCGGTGAGGCGCGGATCGGGACTGTTCGGGGAAACGTCGCGGGGCGGCTCCGGGCTGCTCGGCCCGCGCCGGGGACGGCACGTCGTCACGGCGGCGGAGCTGGACCGGCTGGCGGTGCCCGTCGGGGACGACGGGGTCGTCATCGGCGTGGACGCCGAGGGCCGTCCGGCGGTGCTGGGCGTCAACCGCCCCTCCCCGTACGAGATCACGCTGATCGGCGGCCTGTGGACGGCGCAGGTGCTGGCGCTGCGCACGGCCGCCACGGGGGCCCGGGTCGTGGTGGAGAGCGGACGCGGGCCGGCGTGGGCGGACCTGGCCCGGGAGGCGGGCGCCGGGCAGCAGTGCGTCACGGTGCACGAGGTGGGCCGCGTACCGCCGCAGGCCGGGTCGGCGGGCGGTCCCGTCCTGGTGGTCCGCGACTGCGGGATGCGGCCGCCGCGGGGGCGGGTGGTGGCGGGCCCCTGGCAGTGCGTGCTGACCCTGCTGCCGTACCTGAGCCCGACCGCGCCCCGGCTGCTGCGGAGTTCCGCGCTGGTGGGCGTGCAGCGGGTGTCTCCGGACGAGGCGACGCGGATCGGCGATCTGATGCGGCTGCCGCGATCGGCGGAGGAGGCGCTGCCCACGCTGGGGGACGGGGTGACGCTGTGGTGCACGCCCCGGGACCGGAAGTTCGTCCTGACCCGTGGAACGGAGGAGGAGACGGCCCTGTTCGGGGCGGCCCGGCGCGTCGACTGACCCGCCCCGAGCCTCCGGCGGCCGGTGACGGTTGCTCAGGGGCCGGGGGGCCTGTAGGCAGGAGTACGGGGGCGCCACCTCGCGGGATATCGCGGGCGGGCCGCGATTAGGCTGGGTGCGGGGCGCGGCGTCGAGTGTCGAGCGTCGAGTCGGGCGCCGCCCCGACCGTGTTGGACAGACCAGGAGGACCAGTGACCGGCGATCGGAACGAGAGGCGCGGCGGGACGTGGGACGTCCCGACGGACGATCAGTCCGACGCGGAGCCCGAGGGAACGGGCGAGTTCACCATCGACTACACCCCGCCGGCCTGGTACACCCAGGGCGCGCCCGCGCATGACGTCCCCGACCTCCCCGAGGGCAGCGGCTTCGAACCGCACCGCCCGTCGGACGTGGCGTCACCCCCGACGATGCGGATCGCGCCGTCGGCGATCCCCCGACAGCCGCAGGCGCCGGAGGAGGGGGACGGGGTGAAGGGTGCGGAGGCCGGGAAGCCCGGGGAGCCTCTGGCGGGCGTGGCGGGCGTGGCGGGCGTGGCGGGCGCGCAGCCCGTGGAGTTCGACCCGACGCCGGTCGAGATCCCGCCGCCCTTCACGGCCCCGGTGTTCCCGGCGGCCCCGACCCACGCCCCGACCCCGCCGCACACCCCGGCCGCGCCGGGCGCGGCGGTCGCGCCGGTCGCGCCGGGCATCCCGAACCCGCCCGGCGCGTCGGTCCCGCCGTTCCCGCCGGGCATCCCGAACCCGCAGGTCGCGCCGTTCCCGCCGGGCATCCCGAACCCGCAGGTCGCGCCGTTCCCGCCGGGCAGCGCGGGCAGCGCGGGCAGCGCGGGCAGCGCGGGCAGCGCGAACGCTCCGGTCGAGGGCGAAGGTCCGGTCACGGGTGGGGGCGCTGCGCCCGGCGAGCGCCCGGCCGCAGCGAACATCCCCGGTGTGGGCAACTTCGCGGACACCGCCCATGCCCCCGCCGCGTCCGACGTCCCGGTTCCCGCTGGTGTCCCGGTGGCGCCGGCCTCCTTCCACGCCCCGGCGCCTACCGAAGCCCCGGCCGTGCCGAGTTTCCCGGTCGCGCCCCCGACACCCGAGGCACCCCGTACGGAGCCCCGCGTCGAGGACGCGCCGCCCGCGCCCCACCCGGCGCCCGCACCGGCGTTCCCGGCAACACCCCCTGCGGAGGCGCCCCGCGCCGAGGCTCCCGTCGCCCCGCCCGCGTACCCGACCGCACCCAACGAGGCACCGCGCGCCGAAGCGGGCGTCGTGGACGCCCCGCCCGCAGCTCCCGCGTACCCCGCCCCGCCCATCACAGCGGCGCCGTACGCCGAAGCCCCCGTCACGGACGCCCCGCCCGCGTACCCGGCAGCAACCGCCCCGGGGACACACCGCGGCGAGGCCCCCGTCACGGAGGCGCCGCCCGTAGCGTCCGGGTACCCCAACGCCCCCTTCGCCGACGCCCCCCGCGCCGAAACCCGCATCGCGGACGCCCCGCCCCCGTACCCGGCCACGCCCCTCGACGCACCGCGCGCCGAGGATCGAGTCGCCGACACCCCGCCCCCGTACCCGGCCGCACCCGGCCCCGAGGCACACCGCGCCGAGGCGCCGCCCGCATACCCCGCCGCGCCCGTCACGGGCGCGCCTCGCGCCGAAACCCGCATCGCGGACGCCCCGCCCCCGTACCCGGCCACGCCCACCGAGGCGCCCGTCGACGCACCGCGCCCCGGGGACCCGGTCGCCGAGGACCCGCAGGGGTACCCGATCCCGGGCGCGCCTGCCGAAGCCCTCCGGACCGACGCCCCCCTCGCGGACACCCCGCCTGCCCACCCCGCCGCGCCCCGCGCCGAGGTCCCGCCCGTCCACCCGACGGCACCCGCCGCGGAGGCGCACCGCAGCGAGACCCCCGCCGCCGCCCCGGCCACGCCCCCCGACGCACCCCACGCCGGAGCCCCCGTCGCCACCGCTCCCGCCGCACCCTGGGCGCAGGCGGCGCCCGACGCTGCGGGGGCGGGTGGGGCGCCGTTCGCGGAGGTTCCGCCTTCCCCCTACGCGCAGCCGGTCCCGCCGGCCGGAGCTCCCGGTCACCCCGCCGCGCAGGCGCCGACCGCACCGCACGCCCCGTACCCGCCTGCGGCTGCCGCAGGTGAGGCGGGAGCACCCGTCGCGGACGCGCCCCCCGCGCCGGTTCCGGGGCTTCCGACGCCGCCCGGCGCCGGGTGGTCGACCGCTCCCGCCGAACAGGGCCCGTACGCGCAGCCCGTCACCCCTGCGGAGGGCCGACACTCCGCCGCAGAAGCCCCGTTCGGGGGACCCGCAGCCGAACCGCCGGCCCCGCAGCCCCCGTTCGAGTCCCCCGGCGCACCACAGGGCTACGGGTTCCCGCCCGCCGGTCAGCAACAGCCGCCGCAGGGTTACGGGTTCCCGCCGGGCCAGGCACAAGCACAGCCGCAGCCCCCGCAGGGCTACGGCTTCCCGCCCGTGCCCCCTCAGGCCCAGCAGCCGCACCCGCAGCACGCCGCTCCGTACCAGCAGCCCGGCCAGGGCCACGGCGCGCCGCTCGGCTACACCGCGGCCGTCGAGCTGTCGTCGGACCGGCTGCTGCGCGCCAAGCAGAAGCCGAAGACCGGCCGTTCCGGCTTCCGCTTCGGCGGCAAGGCCGCGGAGGCGGACCGTCAGCGGAAGCTGGAGCTGATCCGCACGCCGGTGATGTCCTGCTACCGCATCGCCGTCATCAGCCTCAAGGGCGGCGTCGGCAAGACCACGACCACCACCGCCCTCGGCGCCACCCTCGCCACCGAGCGGCAGGACAAGATCCTGGCCATCGACGCGAACCCGGACGCCGGCACCCTCGGCCGCCGCGTGCGCCGCGAGACCGGGGCGACGATCCGCGACCTCGTGCAGGCGATCCCGTACCTGCACTCGTACATGGACATCCGACGCTTCACCTCGCAGGCCCCCTCCGGCCTGGAGATCATCGCGAACGACGTGGACCCGGCCGTCTCGACGACCTTCAACGACGAGGACTACCGCCGCGTCATCGAGACCGTCGGCCGGCAGTACCCGATCATCCTCACCGACTCTGGCACCGGTCTCCTCTACTCCGCCATGCGCGGCGTCCTGGACCTGGCCGATCAGCTGATCATCATCTCGACCCCGTCCGTGGACGGCGCGAGCAGCGCCAGCACCACCCTCGACTGGCTCTCCGCGCACGGCTACGCCGACCTCGTCGCACGCTCCCTCACCGTCATCTCCGGGGTCCGCGAGACCGCCAAGATGATCAAGGTCGAGGACATCGTGCAGCACTTCGAGACCCGCTGCCGCGGCGTCGTCGTGGTGCCGTTCGACGAGCACCTCGCGGCCGGCGCCGAGGTGGACCTCGACCTGATGCGGCCCAAGACCCGGGAGGCGTACTTCACCCTCTCCGCGCTGGTCGCCGAGGACTTCACCCGGGCGCAGCAGCAGGCGGCGCAGGCCCACTGGGGCGCACCCCAGCACGGACAGCACGGACAGCACGCCCAGCCGCCGCACCCCCAGCAGCCCCAGGCGCCCCAACAGCCGGATCCGTACCAGCAGCCGCAGCAACAGCCGTACGGTCAGCCGTACCCGCAGCCCGGCCAACCCTGGCAGCAGCCCCAGCAGCCCGGTCAGCCCCCGCGCGACCCGCGCCTCGGCTGAGGTCCCCGTACGCACACGCGAACGCAGACGCACGGAGGGCCCGTTCCGTCCCGGACAACCCGGGACGGAACGGGCCCTCCGGCACGTTCGGGGTGGGGCGGGCTCAGCGCCCGGCGCGCTCGCCGTCGTACGCCTCGGTGAGCACCCGGGAGCGCTTCACATCGTCCGCGATGGCCTCCAACAGCCCGTCCAGCGACTCGAACTTCGCCATGCCCCGCACGTACGCGAGGAAGTCCACGCCGACGTGCATCCCGTACAGGTCCAGGCCGATCCGGTCGATCGCGTACGCCTCGACGGTCCGCTCGGTGGCGTCGAACTGCACGTTCGTACCGACCGAGATCGCCGCCGGCATCCGCTCGCCGTCCGCCGTCAGCCAGCCCGCGTACACGCCGTCGGCCGGGATCGCGGTGTGCGGCTGCGTCTCGACGTTCGCCGTCGGGTAGCCCAGCTCGCGCCCGCGCTGCGCGCCGCGCACGACGACGCCCTCGACGCGGTGCGGGCGGCCCAGGATCTCGCCGGCGCCCTCGACGTCGCCCTCGGAGACCAACCGGCGGGCCAGCGTGGACGAGAACGGCACGCCGCCGCCCGCCTCGCCGCGCACGACCAGGTCCACGACCTCGACCTCGTAGTCGTACGTGGCGCCCAGCTCGCGCAGGAAGTCGACGTTGCCGGCGGCCCGGTGGCCGAAGCGGAAGTTCGGGCCCTCGATGACGGCCTTCGCGTGCAGCTTGTCGGCCAGCACCTTGACGATGAAGTCGGCCGGGGACAGCTGCGAGAACTCCGCCGTGAACGGCAGGATCAACAGCGCGTCGACCCCGAGGCCGGCCATCAGTTCGGCCCGGCGGTCGTACGAGGCCAGGATCGGCGGGTGACTGCCCGGCCGTACGACCTCGCTCGGGTGCGGGCTGAACGTGACGACGACCGACGGGACGCCGAGCTCGCGGGCCCTCGCGACGGCCCGTCCGATGATCAGCTGATGTCCCCGGTGCACACCGTCGTAGGAGCCGATGGTGACGACGCTGCGTCCCCAGTCCTGGGGGATGTCCTCCAAGCCACGCCAGCGCTGCACTGTGACCGCTCCTCGCCCGAACCCGTGTAGTCCTTGTACCGATTGCCGATTGCAGGTCTAAGACTGCCATGCCGGTGGCCGGGGCCCCGCATCGGCGTCGGCGTCGGCCCGCTGCCGCCTCACGTGATGTCCGGGGCATTTCTGCTGAGCGTCTCCACCGTGCGCCGCGCGCCCGGTCCGAGCAGCGCGGCGGCCTCCGCCCCGGCCTGGGCGAGCCAGCGCGCGACGAGCGCGCCGAAGGCCGGGTCGGTCCGGGCCAGCTCCACCGTGCGGTGCTCGAACACGGTGGGGCCGCCCGGAATCCTGAGCAGCTGCCGCCCGGCCCGTCGGAGCAGCTCACGGGTGCGTTCCTCGGCGCGGGCGCGGGTGCCTGCGGCGAGGGCTTCGAGGAAGGCCCCCAACACCGCCGGATCGCCCTCCTCGCGCAGCAGCGTGTCGGCCAGCTCGCCCCGGAGCCCGTACGGGGGCGCCGAGCCGGGCGCCCCCAGCACCCGCGCCAGCTCGGCCCGTACGGACGCCGGCCCGGTCCGCAGCAGGTCCAGTACGAGGGGCCGCACCAAGGACGCCGCCGCCGGCCCCTGCTCCAGCCGCCGGTCCACGAAGGCGGCGGCGTGCGGGGCGTCCTCGGGCCGGCACGTCAGGTGGTCCCGTACGAGGTCACCCGCGCGGCGGGCCAGCCCGGGCGTGGTCAGCGCGGCGAGGGCGCGGAGCACCTCCCCGTCGGCCCGAACGCGCAGCGCGGCGAACACCTCGTCCGGGTCGGGCAGCACCGGCAGCGCCGCGACCAGCGCGGACGCCGGCAGCCGGGTACCGCACCCGGGGTCGCGGAAGCAGGCCAGGGCGTCGGGGAGGTAGCGGGCCCGGACCCGGGGATCGCGGAGCAGGATCCCGAGGGCGCTTCCGTGCAGGGCGCCGTCGGTGGGCCGGGCGAGCAGCGCCCGGGCGGCGCGGCGCAGCAGCTCCCTGTCGGCCGGGGTCCGCACGTGCGGGGCGGTGGCGAGCCCGTACGCGGCGGCGGCGACCCGGCGCCCGGGCCGTTCGTCGTGGGCCCAGCGGTCGACGGCCCGGCACAGGGCGGAGGGCTCGTCCTCGGCGAGGGCGGCGAGCAGCTCGTCGGCGCGCGGGTGCGCCGCGCTCACCAGGGCCTCCGCGAGGTCGTCGACGGCGGCGCCCCGGTGGGTGTGCAGGAGGGCCTGGGCCGCGGTGGCGACGGTGGCTCCCGGACGGTCGCGTAGCCGGCGTTCGTCGGTGAACCAGGCGCAGAGCAGGGGCTGGACCTGCCGCGGGGCCGACAGGAGGCGGCGTGCGGCGGCGTCGAGGTAGCGGTGGTCGGCGGGCAACAGACGGCGGAGCAGGTCGAGCCGGTCGGACTCGGGCAGCCGGAGCCGGTTCCAGAACCAGCCGCCGAACTCCTCGGAGCCGGCCCGCGCCACGTGCTCGGCGAGGGCGTGCAGGACGGGCAGGTGCGCGGTGGCGTCGGCGGCGCGCAACAAGGACTCGCGCAGCAGCCGGCCGGCCCACCAGACCCGCTCGGGGTCGACGTCCGGGGTTTCCTCAGCGAAGGCGTTGAGCGCGCCGACCAGCCGGGTCAGCCGGACCCGGATCTCGGGCGCGGGCAGCCGGCGCAACGCCTCCAGGACGGGCCCGATCCGGTGCCGGGGCACCGGCGGGCCGGGCTCGGCGGGGCCCGAGTGCACCAGGGCGTCCAGGGCGGTCGGCACGTCGAGGTGGCCGGCCTGGATCCAGTCGGACAGCTCCTCGTGCGCGAAGCGGTAGCCGTCGGGGCCGGCCGGGACGAACAGCCCCTCGGCGAGGACGGCGCGGGCCCAGCCGGTGCGGCGGGGGAACAGCTCGTCGAAGTCGGCCCGGTCCAGCCGCCCCTGCCCCACGCACCGCCGGGCCGCCTCGTGCACCCGCCCGGCCACCCGCGCCGCGAGCCGCCGCACCCCGGGCCCCGAGTTCTCGGCGACGTCGGAGCCCGAGCCGTGGACGCCCGGGCCGGCGGTTCCCGCCCGGTCGACGGCCCGGGCGGCGCCCGCCGGTCCGGACGGAGCCGAAGCACCACGGGCCCCGACGGGGGCGATGGGGTGGTCCCCGGCAGGGTCGGCCGAACCGGTACGGGGAGCCCCGGACGCGAGCGGGGCGCCCGGGGGGCCGCCCGACGGCGGGAACGCGCCCGAGGTGGCGACGCGGACCGCCACCCGCAGGGCCACCAGGTCCAGGTGCGCGGCGAACACCTCGTCCCGGCCGGGGCACCCGGCGCTCACTCCGGCGGCACGGATCGCGGCGAGCAGGCACAGGGTGAGCGGGTGCCGCGCATCGGCCTCCTGAACGCCGTCGGCGGGGATCCCGTAGCGGGCGCGGGCGCACTCGGCCTCGTCCGGCTCCAGGTCGCCGACGGCAAGCGCGGCCGGCAGTCGCCGGACCGGGCGGGCCGGGGTGTGCAGCGCCCCGGCCGGGTACAGGGCGCCGGCCCGCTCCCAATACTCGGGCCGGGTGGCCACGACGAGTCGGACGCCGGTCGCACGCAGCCAGGTGGCGGTGGCTCCGGTCCAGGCCGCGAGGCGGTGTGAGAGCTGCGGCGGCATCTCCTCGGGCGTGTCCAGCACCACCAGCAGCGGCCGCCCGGCCCGTGCCGCCACCCGGGCCACGCTCGCGGCCACGCCCTCCCCGCCGAAGGCGGTGGCGGGTCGGGCTCCGGCGCGTGGGCGGGGTTCGGGCGCTGAGGAGGCTCCGGGGGGCGAGGAGGCTCCGGGGGGTGAAGGGGCCCCGGCGAAGGAAGGGGCCTCAGCGGGCGGTGAGGCCCCTTCCTTCGGGCGTCCGTGCGCCACGATGGGGCGGTTGATCGGGGTGGCCCCGCCGGTCCTGGCCGTCGGGACGGTGGCCGGGAAGCTCTCGCCTGCGCAACCCGCCGGACCGTCAAGCCCTCCCCCCTGCCCCGCACCTCCCGGCCGGTCCACGCCACCCGCCTCACCCGCACCGGTAGCACCGCCCCGCGCAGCCGCCACGGACCCGCTGTCCGTCCGAACCCCGGTTCCCCCCACCGCTACGCCGAATCCGGACTTCCACACCGCCCCCGACCCGGCACCCTCGGGAAATTCCCCGGCCCCGAACCCGGCCGACACCCCTGACCTGCGTCCCGACCAGGCATCCAGCCCCGCCCACGCACCCGCCCCGACCCGCGTCCCCGAGCCCGTCGCCGTACTCGTTCCCGGCGCCGGTCCCGCTTCCGCCCCCGGTGCACCTGCCGTACCCGCCGCCGCACCCACCCCGGCGTCCGGCCCGGCCCAGCCACCCTCCGTGGCGTCCCACCCCGCCCCCGGCCCCACCGCCACCCGTGGATCCGCCCAAGCCCCCGACCCGACCCCGACCCCCACCTCCGGCCCGACCCAGGTCTCCGTCCCCGCACCCCAACCGGCGGCCTCCGCCCAAGCCCGCGCCCCCGCGTCGAATCCGAACCCGGGTCCTGGCCCGGGTCCCGACCCGGGACCCGCCGCCACCCCGGCCAACCCCCGGGCGCCGCCCAGGACTCGGGAGATCGCGTCGGCCAAGGAGCCGTCGTCGGCGCGCAGGTCCGCGCCCCGGAGCCACACGGTCGGGGCGGGGCGGGGGCCGCGCGCCCGTGCGGTGGTCAGGGTGGCGAGTGCCGTGGTGCGCCCGGTACCGGGGTTTCCGACCAGGCCGAGGACGCACCGGTCCCCTACGGTGAAGGCCGCCAGCGCGGCGGCGAGCACGGGCCGGGCCACCGGCTCGGGTTCGGGTTCGGGCCCCGGGGCGGCCGGCGTCGGCCCGACCGGGAAGGCCGCGCCGACGGTGGCCGCCGACAGCGCCAGGGCGCCCGCGAGGTTCAAGTCGGCTCCGTACCCGGGAACGGTCTCGGAGTTACGTTCCAGCAGGAGCGCGAGGGGACCGCCGGGAGCGGCTGCGGCGGCGGCCCGCAACGGCAGGGCGAACACCCCGGAGCGGTGCTCCGCTTCCAGAGCGGTGCCCAGTACCGCGAGCACCGCTCCCGTCGCCGCGTCCAGGACCGGCCCCCCGCCGGCCCCACCGCCCGGTCCGAGGGCGTCCCGACCGGCGGTGCCGATCGCGAGCTCGACCGTGACGGGCAGCACGCGGGACCACCCCGCCGCGCTGTACGTGACCCCCGCACCCGCCCCGAGCACCCGCGCCTGTCGCCAGCCCCGGGCGAGGAGCCGTACGTACGTCCCCACGGGAAGCTCCTCCCGCATCGCCACCGGCAGCGGCCGTAGCCCGAGGCCATCGGTCCGCACCAGGGCCAACGCCACCTCGGGCAGCGGCGTCACGTCGGCCGGTTCCGCGAGCCAGGTCCGCCCGCCGGGTGCGTGCACCACGATCCGGCCCGGTCCGTCGACGGCCTCGTGGCTGGTGATCACCGTGCCGCGATCGTCGGCCAGGAACCCCGTACCGAGCGGCCGCCCGCCCGGATCACAGATCCTGACGAGCCCCTCGACCCCCGACACCCCCCCGGGTGCCCCACCCCGCGCCGTCCCCGGGGGAACCGGGGGAACCGGGCTCCTCGCGGCGGCGCCGAACGCCGCCCCCACGCCCGCCGTGACCTCGTCCGTCATCGCCGCACCACTCCCCCGCCGCGAGCTCCGTGCTCATGACGGTAGGCAAGTGAAGATCAGCACCAAAAGAACGCAGGGCGAACGCGCCCCCATACGCTCCCTCCATTCACTCCGAGCGCCTGCTCGGACGGGTGAACAAGGGGCTCCGGGTGGATAGAGACTTACCCGAGGGGGGTCGTGGAGCGGTGAGCAGCAGACCTCGTGCGCTCACCGCTCCACGTCAACACCCAACCCCATCCGGCCCGCTCCGGCCCGATCCGGCCCGGCCAAGTCCACACGACCCCGGCCGAGACCACCGGCACACGATCCGTCAGACGAAGACCGCCAGCGACTTCGCCTTGCCGCCCTTGCTCTCCACGAGCCCGAGCAGCTGGCCCTGCGGCCCGTACACGGCGACCGTGCGGCCGTCCCGGTACTCGTCCGGCATCTCGATCCGCACCCCGTTGCCGAGCAGCGACGCCCGGCGGGAGTCCAGGTCCCAGCGCGGGAACGCGGCGGCCGCGGCCTCGCCGATCGGCATGACGGTCAGCTCCTCCTGGAGCTGGTCCAGGGTGCGGGCCTTGTCGAGCTTGTACGGGCCGACCCGCGTGCGCCGCAGCGCCGTCAGGTGTCCACCCACGCCCAGGTCCGCACCGAGGTCACGGGCGAGCGCCCGGATGTACGTACCGCTGGAGCAGACGACGGAGACGACCAGGTCGACGACCTTCGTGCCGTCCTCGGCCTCCGCCTCCCGCATGTCGTACACGTGGAACGACGAGATGGTCACCGGGCGGGCCGGGATCTCGAAGTCCTCACCGTCGCGGGCGCGCTTGTACGAGCGCACGCCCTTGATCTTGATCGCGCTGACCTTCGACGGGACCTGCATGATCTCGCCGCTCAGCTTGGCGATGCCCGCGTCCACGCCCTCGCGGGTGACGGCGGAGGCATCGGTGGACGAGATGATCTCGCCCTCGGCGTCGTCCGTGAGGGTGTCCTGCCCGAGACGGATCGTCCCGAGGTACTCCTTCTCCGTCAGCGCGAGGTGACCGAGGAGCTTGGTCGCCTTCTCGACACCGAGGACGAGGACGCCCGTCGCCATCGGGTCGAGGGTGCCCGCGTGGCCGACGCGGCGGGTCTTGGCGATCCCGCGCATCTTGGCGACCACGTCGTGCGAAGTGAAGCCGGACGGCTTGTCGACGATGACCAGGCCGTCCGGCGTCTTCTGTCCTGCTTCGGTGCTCATTCCGCGGCTGCGTCCTCGTCGTCCTCGTCGCCCGGCTTCTTGTACGGGTCGGCTTCGCCGGCGTACTGGGCGCCGGAGGACACCTCGCGCACCTGGGCGTCGGAGGAGCGCGCCTTGTCGAGGAGGTCCTCGATGGTCTTCGCGTTCTCGGGGAGGGCGTCCGCCACGAAGGTCAGGGTGGGCGTGAACTTGGTCCCCGCCGCCCGGCCGACCGCGGAACGCAGCACGCCCTTGGCGCTCTCCAGTCCCGCTGCCGCACTGGCCCGGTCCTCGTCGTCACCGTAGACCGTGTAGAAGACCGTGGCCTCCCGCAGGTCGCCGGTGACCCTGGTGTCCGTGATGGTCACGTGCGTACCGAGGCGGGGGTCCTTGACGCCGCGCAGCAGCTTCTCGGCCACCACCTCCCGGATGAGGTCCGCCAGCTTCTTCGCCCGCGCATTGTCGGCCACTGGTCCGTCTCCTTCTTCTGTCGTGCAGACAAGCTATGAATTCAGTCTTCATCACCGTGGAGACGCCGTCGTACCGACAGCAGCTCCACCTCGGGGCGCGCCGCGACCAGCCGCTCGCAGCGGTCCAGTACGTCCGACACGAATCCCACGTCGCCGCTCACCAGGGCCACCCCGATACGGGCCCTGCGGTGCAGGTCCTGGTCGCCGACCTCGGCCGCGCTCACGGAGAACTTGCGTTGGAGCTCGGCGACGATGGGCCGTACGACGGAGCGTTTCTCCTTCAGCGAGTGGACGTCGCCGAGGAGCAGATCGAAGGACAGAGTCCCCACGTACATGCAGTTCCGGATGTCCCGCCGGTTCGGGTTCGATGGCCTGCCGGGCCGTCGTCCGACAGGTGCCGCCGGGCCTCGCCCGGCGGTTCACCCGGCCGTGGCACGGCAGGATCACCGCACGCCCGGCTGGGTCATCAGAACCGTACACGCAACGGCCGGGGCCGATCGACGGATATTCCGCCGACCGGCCCCGGTGCTACGAGCTACGAGCGTGTGCGATGTGCCTCGCGCTTACGCGCGGGGCTTCTCGCGCATCTCGTACGTCGCGATGACGTCGTCGATCTTGATGTCGTTGAAGGAACCGAGGTTGATACCACCCTCGAAGCCTTCGCGGATCTCGGTGACGTCGTCCTTGAAGCGGCGCAGACCCGAGATGGTGAGGTTCTCGGCGACGACCTTGCCGTCGCGCAGGAGCCGCGCCTTCGTGTTGCGCTTGACCTCGCCGGAGCGGATGAGAACACCCGCGATGTTGCCCAGCTTGGACGAGCGGAAGATCTCGCGGACCTCCGCCGTACCGAGCTCGACCTCTTCGTACTCCGGCTTGAGCAGACCCTTGAGGGCCGCCTCGATCTCCTCGATGGCCTGGTAGATCACCGAGTAGTAGCGGACGTCGACACCCTCGCGGTCCGCCATCTGCGCGGCGCGACCGGCCGCACGGACGTTGTAACCGATGACGATGGCGTCGGAGCCCATCGCCAGCGAGATGTCGGACTCGGTGACCGCACCCACACCGCGGTGCAGGACGCGGATGTCGACCTCTTCGCCGACGTCGAGCTGGAGCAGCGAGGACTCGAGGGCCTCGACCGCACCGGACGCGTCGCCCTTGATGATGAGGTTGAGTTCCTGGACCAGACCGGCCTTGAGGACCGAGTCGAGGTCTTCCAGGGACACCCGGCGGACGCGCTTGGCGAAGTTGGCGTTGCGCTCACGCGCAGCACGCTTCTCGGCGATCTGACGGGCGGTGCGGTCCTCGTCGACGACGAGGAAGTTGTCGCCGGCGCCGGGGACGTTGGTGAGACCCAGGACCAGGACGGGGGTCGAGGGACCCGCTTCCTCGACGTTGTTGCCCTTGTCGTCGAGCATGGCGCGCACTCGGCCGTAGGCGTCGCCCACGACCATCGTGTCGCCGACGCGGAGGGTACCGCGCTGGACGAGGACGGTGGCGACGGCACCGCGGCCGCGGTCGAGGTGGGACTCGATCGCAATACCCTGCGCGTCCTGCTCCGGGTTGGCGCGCAGGTCGAGCGAGGCGTCGGCGGTGAGGACGACGGCCTCCAGCAGGGAGTCGATGTGCAGACCCTGCTTGGCGGAGATGTCGACGAACATCGTGTCGCCGCCGTACTCCTCGGCGACCAGACCGAACTCGGTGAGCTGACCGCGCACCTTGACCGGGTCGGCACCCTCGACGTCGATCTTGTTGACCGCGACGACGATCGGGACGCCGGCGGCCTTGGCGTGGTTGAGCGCCTCGATCGTCTGCGGCATGACGCCGTCGTTGGCCGCGACCACGAGGATCGCGATGTCGGTCGACTTGGCACCACGGGCACGCATGGCGGTGAACGCCTCGTGACCGGGGGTGTCGATGAAGGTGATCTTGCGCTCTTCACCGTTGACCTCGGTGCCCACCTGGTAGGCACCGATGTGCTGGGTGATGCCACCGGCTTCGCCCGCGACGACGTTCGTCTTGCGGATGGCGTCGAGGAGGCGGGTCTTACCGTGGTCGACGTGACCCATGACGGTGACGACCGGCGGACGCGGCATGAGGTATTCCTCGCCGCCCTCGTCCTCGCCGAACTCGATGTCGAAGCCCTCGAGGAGCTCGCGGTCCTCTTCCTCCGGGCTGACGATCTGAACGACGTAGTTCATCTCGCCGGCCAGCATTTCGAGGGTCTCGTCGGAGACGGACTGCGTGGCGGTGACCATCTCGCCGAGGTTCATCATCACGGCGACGAGCGACGCCGGGTTGGCGTTGATCTTCTCCGCGAAGTCGGTGAGGGAGGCACCGCGCGACAGGCGCACGGTCTCGCCGCCACCGCGCGGCAGCATCACGCCGCCGACGGACGGGGCCTGCATAGCCTCGTACTCCTGGCGCCTCTGACGCTTGGACTTGCGTCCACGACGCGCGGGACCACCGGGACGGCCGAAGGCACCCTGCGTGCCACCACGGGCATTGGGACCACCGGGACGCCCGGCGAAGCCGGGACGACCGCCGCCACCGGCACCGGCCGGGCCGCCGCCGAAGCCGCCGCCACCCGGACGCGGGCCGCCGAAGCCGCCGCCACCCGGACGCGAGCCCGGACCGGCCGGACGACCGGCGAAGCCGCCGCCCGCGGGACGACCGGCACCACCGGGACGGGCACCGCCCGCACCGGGACCACGGCCACCGGGGCCGCCGCCGGGACGGGGACCGGGACCACCGGCAGCGGGACGCTGCGGCATCATGCCCGGGTTGGGACGGTTACCACCGGGAGCACCGCCGGGGCCACCGGGACGTGCGCCGCCCTGCGGACGCGGCATGCCGCCCGGGGTCGGACGAGCGCCGCCGGGACCACCCTGCGGACGCGGGGCGCCACCGGGGCCGCCCTGCGGACGGGGAGCACCCTGACCGCCACCGGCGCCGGGGGCACCGGGACGCGGGGCGCCGGCCGGACGGGGCGCCTGCGGGCGCGCCATGCCGGTCGAGCCACCGGAGGTGAAGGGGTTGTTGCCCGGACGGGGACCGGCCGGACGGGCGCCCTGGGGGCGCGGGGACTGGGCACCACCGGCGGCGGGACGCTGTCCCTGACCACCGGGGGCGTTGCCGGCCGGACGCGGGGCGCCGGGACGGGCGCCGGCCTGGCCACCCTGACCCTGGGCCGGACGCTGCTGCGCCGGACGGGGGCCGGGAGCGGCGGCGGGACGCTCGGTGCGCGCCGGGGCGGCGGCCGGAGCCGCCGGGGGCGCGGAGAACTCGGTCGCCACGGGCGCCGCCGGAGCGGGCTTCGGGGCGGCCGGAGCCTTCGGGCCGGGACGCGGGCCGGAGGCGGCCGGAGTCACCGGGGCGGGCGCCGCGGGGGCGACCGGAGCCTCGGCGACGACCGGCTTGGGGGCCGGTGCGCCGGGCTTGGGGGCAGCGGGACGCGCCGGGGCGGGAGCCCCGGGCTTGGCGGGTGCGGCGCTGCGGGGCGCACCCGGCTTCGCAGCGGACTTGCCGGCGTTGCCGCCGGGCCCCTGCAGTGCGTCGGTCAACTTGCGTACAACCGGCGCCTCGATCGTCGAGGACGCCGAACGGACGAACTCACCGAGTTCCTGGAGCTTGGCCATGACGACCTTGCTCTCAACTCCGAACTCCTTTGCGAGTTCGTATACCCGGACCTTAGCCACTTCGCTCCTTTTAGGTCCGGGTTACGCCGGACCGTCGCTACTTCATGGGCGTACTCATCGCGTACTCATCGAGTGGTGCTCATCGCAATCTCGACCTACTTCCAACTCGCGAGGTACCTGACCGCACGGGTTACCCGTGCCGTTCTTCTTGCTCTTACGGTGTCGCCTCGGCCGGTACGGCCAAAGCCGTACGCAGTTCCGCCGTGTCGAGCGCTCCGGCGGACCGGAGGGCCCGGGGGAACGCCCGGCGGCGGACCGCCTGGTCGAGACAGACCACGGCGGGGTGCACGTAGGCACCCCGGCCGGGCAGCGTACCGCGTGGATCGGCGACGCATTGGTCACCGATCGCCACGATGCGCAGCAGATCGCTCTTGGCCGCTCGCTCCCGACACCCCACACAGGTTCGTTCGGGGCATGCGCGGGCTTGCGTCCGGCCAGACACGCCTAAGTCTACCTCCCCGTAGCGACCTCACCCCTTCAGGTGAAAAATCGAACGGATATCGTGTTGTTTCTCAGGGGACTCCGAGGTTTCGGAGTCCCCTGTCTACCGGCGGGGAACCCCCGACCGGTACCGGTTTATTCCCGGCCGCGTCCCTGGTCGCGGCCGTCGCGCCCGCCGTCACGGTCCGAGCCGCGCCCGCCGTCACGGTCCGAGCCGCGCCCGCGGTCGTCCCCGTCGGCGGCCGGCTCGGTGTCCGGGCGGATGTCGATGCGCCAGCCGGTGAGGCGCGCGGCGAGGCGGGCGTTCTGGCCCTCCTTGCCGATGGCCAGCGACAGCTGGTAGTCCGGCACGGTGACGCGCGCGGACCGGGTGTCCCAGTCCACGACGTCGACCGCGCTCACCCGGGCGGGTGACAGCGCGTTCGCGACCATCTCCGCCGGGTCGTCCGACCAGTCGACGATGTCGATCTTCTCGCCGTGCAGCTCGGCCATGACGTTGCGCACACGGCTGCCCATCGGGCCGATGCAGGCGCCCTTGGGGTTCAGGCCGGAGCGGGTCGACCGGACGGCGATCTTGGTGCGGTGACCGGCCTCACGGGCGATCGCGGAGATCTCGACGCTGCCGTCGGCGATCTCCGGGACCTCCAGGGAGAAGAGCTTCTTCACCAGGTTGGGGTGGGTGCGCGACAGGGTCACGGACGGACCGCGGACACCCTTCGCCACCCGCACGACGTACGCCTTCAGGCGCAGGCCGTGCGTGTACTCCTCGCCGGGCACCTGCTCCTGCACCGGCAGGATGGCTTCCAGCTTGCCGATGTCGACGAGGACGTTCTTGGGGTCCTTGCCCTGCTGGACGACGCCGGTGATGACGTCGCCCTCGCGGCCGGCGAACTCGCCGAAGGTCAGGTCGTCCTCGGCGTCGCGCAGACGCTGGAGGATCACCTGCTTGGCGGTCGTCGCGGCGATGCGCCCGAAGTCCGACGGCGTGTCGTCGAACTCCTTGGGCTCCTGGCCCTCTTCGAGGTCCCTCGGGTCCTCCGTCGCCCACACGACCACGTGACCGTTGGTGCGGTCGAGCACCACGCGGGCGCGGCGGAAGCTGCCCTCGGTGCGGTGGTACGCGATGAGGAGGGCCGACTCGATCGCTTCGACGAGCAGGTCGAACGAGATCTCCTTCTCGCGGACCAGACCCCGCAGGGCACTCATGTCGATGTCCACGGCTACGCCTCCTCTTCCTTCTTGTCCTTGCGGTTGAACTCGATTTCGACACGCGCCCTGGCGATGTCGGCGAACGCGATGCGGCGGGTGGTCGCCTTGCGGCCCTTCACACCCGGAACTTCGAGGTCCATGCCCTCGTCGTCGACGTCGAGGATGCGGGCGATCAGTTCCCCGGCACCCTTTTCACCGTCGGCGGTCAGCTGAAACTTGACGAGACGGCCGGTCGCCCGAACGTAGTGACGGTGCTCGGTGAGCGGGCGGTCCGCACCCGGGGAGCTGACTTCGAGGACGTACTCGTCCTCGCCCATCGCGTCGGAGGCGTCGAGCGCGTCGGACACCTCACGACTCAGCTCGGCACAGGCGTCGAGTTCCACACCCTCGTCGGAATCCACGATGACCCGCAGCATCCGGCGCTTGCCCGCCTTGGACAGCTCGATCTCTTCGAGGTCCAGGCCCTTGGCGGCGACGAGCGGCTCCAGCAGTCCGCGCAGCCTGTCGCTCTGGGTGGTGCTCATCCGGGTGACTCCTCGGCCGCGTGTGCTGTTGTGGTTTTCCGTCGCGTGTCAGGTCAAAGGGTATCCGGTCGCGAGGGGTGTTGCCGTCCGCGCTGCGGACGCGACCCCCGGGTACCGTGATCACACCCTGTCCCGCCATCACCCCGAGGACGACGCCCGTGCCCTGGACCCTGCCCTTGAGGCCCTCGCGAAGGCGCCTGCTCGTCGGAGCCGCCGGCGCGGCCGGGGCCGCGCTGCTCCCCGGGTGTTCCGGCGGGGGCGACCCGTCGGACGCCGATACCGGCGTGCCGCTCGAACGGCGCATCCGGGAGGGCGCCGTTCGGGACAGCGAGCGGCTGCTGGAACGTTACGACGCCACCGCCGCCGCCCATCCGGCCCTCGCCGCCCGCCTCGCGCCGATGCGGACGGCCGTCGCGGCGCACGTCGCGGCCCTGGCCCTGCCGGGCCCGGCCGGCCGTACGCCGTCGGCCACGACCGAGCCGCTGTCCGCCGGCGCCTCCGCCGCCCCCGCGGGAACGCCCTCGGCGCGCCCCGACCCGGTCCCGCCGAAGGAGGTCGACGCCCTGGCCGCGCTGGCGGACGCCGAACGGGACCTGTCCGAGGCCCGCACGGCGTCGCTGGCCGGCGCGCCCGGTGAGGTGGCCCGACTGTTGGCCTCGGTGGCCGCGTGCGGGGCCGTCCACA
This sequence comes from Streptomyces sp. NPDC029836, assembly GCF_055574495.1. Lineage (NCBI taxonomy): Bacteria > Bacillati > Actinomycetota > Actinomycetes > Kitasatosporales > Streptomycetaceae > Streptomyces > Streptomyces sp. NPDC029836. The sequence continues at coordinate 40,450 of NZ_JBVHZI010000006.1, forward strand.
CCTACCTGCTGACCGCCACCCCCACCCCGGGAGCCGCTTCGTGAAGCCCGAACCCTCCCCCGCCGGCCGTCCGCTGGCGGCGGCCCAGGCCGCGCTGGCCGCCGAGCACTCGGCGGCGTACGCCTACGGGGTGATCGGCGCCCGCGCCTCGGCCGCCCGGGCCGCCGAGGCCCGCGAGGCGTACGGCGAGCACCTCGCCCGCCGGGATTCCCTGACCCGCACGGTGCGGGAGCTGGGCGGCTCGCCCCGGCCGTCGGAGGCGGCGTACGCCCTGCCCTTCGAGCTGCGCGCGCCGGCGGACGCCGAGCGGCTGGCCGCCGAGATCGAGGACCGGGTGGCGGGCGCGTACTCGGACCTGGTGCGGGCGGCGGACGGCCGGTTGCGCCGCGAGGCCGCCGACGCGCTGAGCGCCTCGGCCGTCCGCGCGGCGCGGTGGCGCGGTGTCGGCGTAGCCTTCCCTGGGCTCACGGAAAAGCGCTGAGGAGGCGCGACGGGGCCCGGTATGGCTGAAAGGGATCACGCACGCATGGCTTTCGAACCGCCGCAGCGGCTTGTACGGGCGCTCGGCGAGACGCCCGGGACGGCTCAGGACACGGACTGGCTGGAGCGGTTGCCCCGGCTCGCCGACGAGGCGCTCTCCCGGCGGGGCGTGTCGGCCCAGCGGGTCCAGGCCCCCGGCGGCCGCAGCAGTCTGGTGCTCCTCGTCCACTACGCCGACGGCACCCCGGCGGCCCTGAAGCTGGCCCCGCCGGCCGCCCGGCCGGAGCGGGAGCTCGCCGCGCTGGCGCACTGGGGCGGCTTCGGAGCCGTACGGGTCCTCGACTCGCGCCACCACGAGGACGACGGCGGGCTGCTCCTGGAGCGGCTCCACCCCGAGGTGTCGCTGCGGTCGCTGCCCGAGGCGAAGGCGCTGCTGGAGGCCTGCGGCACGCTGCGCCGGCTGTGGGTGGAGCCGCCGCCGGAGCACCGCTTCGAGACGGTGGCCGAGCGCACGGCCCCGCAGTGCGAGGCCCTGCGCGCGGCGCCGCCGGAGTTGCGGGCGCTCGCGGACGCGGCGGTGGCGGCACGGGAGGAGCTGACGGCCGCGCCGGCCGAGGAGCTCCTGCTGCACGGCGCGTTCCGGCAGGGCAAGGTGCTGGCCGGGGAGCGGGCGCCGTGGCTGACGGTGGGTCCGGATCCGCTGGTTGGCGAGCGGGCGTACGACCTGGCCCGGCTGGTCCGGGACCGGTTGGAGGACCAGGTCGCCTCCTCGACGGGGGCCTCCGGGGCCCGCCGGCGGGTGAACAAGCTGGCGGATTCGTTGGAGGTGGACCGCGAGCGGCTGCGGGGCTGGACGGTGTTCCGGGCGGTGGAGTCCGGTCACCGGGCGCTGGCCGCCGGGCGGCGGCGGGACGCGGAGCTGTTGCTGGAGTTCGCGGCCTGGTTGTAGGGCATACCGTAGGTAAAGGTGTATGTCCGGCAGGGGGCCGTCATGGTCGAGGAACTGCTGACTGCGGCGATCGCCGCGGGTGTCGGGGTGGTCGCGTACGCGGTGACCGCCGCCCGGGTGGTGAAGCAGTACGAGCGGGGCGTGGTGTTCCGCTTCGGTCGGTTGCGCCGGGGCGTTCGCGGGCCCGGGTTCACGCTGGTGGTGCCGGGGGTCGACCGGCTCCGCAAGGTGAACATGCAGATCGTGACGATGCCGGTGCCGGCCCAGGAGGGCATCACCCGGGACAACGTCACGGTGCGGGTGGACGCGGTCGTCTACTTCAAGGTCGTGAACGCGGCCGACGCGATCGTGGAGGTGGAGGACTACCGGTTCGCGGTCTCCCAGATGGCGCAGACCTCCCTGCGGTCGATCATCGGCAAATCGGACCTGGACGACCTGCTGTCGAACCGTGAGCAGCTGAACCAGGGGCTGGAGCTGATGATCGACAGCCCGGCCGTCGGGTGGGGCGTGCAGATCGACCGGGTGGAGATCAAGGACGTGTCGCTGCCGGAGACGATGAAGCGGTCGATGGCGCGTCAGGCGGAGGCGGACCGCGAGCGTCGCGCCCGGGTGATCAACGCGGACGCGGAGCTGCAGGCGTCGAAGAAGCTGGCGGAGGCGGCGGCGGTGATGTCGGAGCAGCCGGCGGCCCTCCAGTTGCGGCTGCTCCAGACGGTGGTCGCGGTCGCCGCGGAGAAGAACTCCACGCTGGTGCTGCCGTTCCCCGTGGAGCTCCTGCGCTTCCTGGAACGCGCCGCGCCGGCCGCCCAGCCCCCGCCACCGCCGCCGGCTCCACCGCGGGTGGAGGCCGGGCCGCAGGACGCCGACGGAACGGGCGACCGGGGCCCCCAAGGGACGGCCTAGCCGTTCGTGAGGCGGGTCAGGGCCTCCTCCAGGGGGAGTTCCTCGCGGGTGCCGGTGGCGCGGTCCTGGAGTTCGACGACGCCGTCGGCCGAGCGGCGGCCCGCCACCAGGATGTGGGGGACTCCGATCAGTTCGGCGTCGGTGAGCTTCACACCGGGGGACAGTCCGGGCCGGTCGTCGAGCAGCACCCGGCGGCCGGCCGCGGCCAGTTCGCCGGCCGCACGTTCCGCCAGGGCGAGCGGGACGGCCTTGCCCGCGGCGACGACGTGCACGTCGGCCGGGGCCACCTCGGCGGGCCAGCACAGGCCGCGGTCGTCCGCGGTCTGCTCCGCGAGGGCGGCGACGGCGCGGGAGACCCCGATGCCGTAGGAGCCCATGGTGACCCGGACGGGCTTGCCCTCGCGGCCGAGCACGTCGAGGCCGAAGGCGTCCGCGTACTTGCGGCCGAGCTGGAAGATGTGCCCGATCTCGATCGCCCGGTCCAGCCGCAGGCCGGCGCCGCAGGCGGGGCAGGGGTCGCCCGGTTCGACGACGACCACGTCGAGGTACCGGTCCACCTCGAAGTCGCGGCCGCAGACCACGTTCCGGGCGTGGGTGCCCGCCCGGTTGGCGCCGGTCACCCAGGACGTGCCGGGCGCCACGCGGGGGTCGGCGAGGTAGCGGACCTTCTCCAGGCCCTGCGGGCCCACGTAGCCGCGTACCAGGTCGGGGCGGTCGGCGAAGTCCTCGGCGGTCACGAGTTCCACGACGGCGGGCGCCAGGTGCTCGCCGAGCTTGCCGAGATCGACCTCGCGGTCGCCGGGGACGCCGACGGCCACGATCTCTCCGTCGACCTTGACCAGAAGGTTCTTCAGGGTCGCCGACGCGGGGACGTCGAGGAAGGCCGCCAGGGACTCGATGGTCGGGGTGTCGGGGGTGTCCAGTTCCTCGACGGGTCCGTGCTCGCCCCCGGCCGCGGTGAGGGCGAAGGTGACGGCCTCGGTGTTGGCCGCGTAGTCGCAGGAGGGGCAGTCGACGAAGGTGTCCTCGCCGGCGCCGGCGGGCGCGAGGAACTCCTCGGACGCCGAGCCGCCCATGGCTCCCGACACCGCCGACACGATGCGGTGGTCGAGCCCGAGCCGCCGGAAGATCCGTACGTACGCCTCGCGGTGGAGCCGGTAGGACTCGGCGAGGCCCTCGTCGGAGACGTCGAAGGAGTACGAGTCCTTCATCTGGAACTCGCGTCCGCGCAGCACCCCGGAGCGGGGGCGGGCCTCGTCGCGGTACTTCGTCTGGATCTGGTAGAGCATGACCGGCAGGTCCTTGTAGGAGGTGCACTGGTCCTTCACGACGAGGGTGAAGATTTCCTCGTGGGTGGGGCCGAGCAGGTAGTCGGCGCCCTTGCGGTCCTTGAGCCGGAACAGCAGGTCGCCGTACTCCGTCCAGCGGCCGCTGACCTCGTACGGTTCCTTCGGCAGCAGCGCGGGGAGCAGCACCTCCTGGGCGCCGATGGCGTCCATCTCCTCGCGGACGACGCGCGTGACGTTGTCCAGGACCCGCTTGCCGAGCGGCAGCCAGGTCCAGACGCCCGCGGAGCTGCGCCGTACGTAGCCGGCGCGGACCAGGAGTCGGTGGCTGAGGGTCTCGGCGTCCGCCGGGTCCTCGCGGAGGGTCTTGGCCATGAGGCGGGACATGCGCTGCACGTGTGGGGTGGACATGTTCGGAGGCTACCGGGGCCGGCGGGAACTCCGACAACCCGTTTCAGGGCCGGGGGTCGGGCCGCAGCAGCGGCAGGGGCGCGCCCATGACGGCGTACGGGAGGCTCGCGCTCGGGAACTGGACGCGGCGGGCGAGGTCCCGGTAGCCGAGGGCGGCGTAGAGGCCGCGGGCCGGGCTGTCGGTGTCGATGGCGGAGAGGATCGAGCGGGGTTCCTCGGCGCTGTCGGTGATCCGGGTGATGAGGCCGCGGCCGACGCCGCGGCCCTGGAAGCCGGGGTGGACGTGCAGTTCGGTGATGACGAAGGCGTCGTCGAGCCAGCCGTCGGCGCCGCCGGCGCGCAGGTACGGTTCGACGATCGTGGACCACCAGTGGCCGCGGTCGTTGGGCATGCCGTAGACGAAGGCGGCGAGGGCGCCGTCGTCGGTGAAGGCGCCGAGCGCGCGGGCGCCGCGGCTGGTCATGTGGCGCTGGACGATGTAGCGCCGGATGCCGACCTCCTCCTCGCTGAGCCCGAAGGCCACGGCCTGCACGCGCAGGGCCTCGTCCACGCGTTCGGTGAGGTCGAGGGGGCCGATGCGGAGTCCGGCGGGCCGTGCGGGGTCGTCGCCCCCGGGGGTAGGCAGCATGCGGCGACCTTACTTCGGGGTGGGGCCGGTGCGGTACGGCTCGGGCGGCGGAAGCGGCCACGGCCGGGGCGGCGCCGGCGGGGTCAGAACAGGACGCTCATGAACGCGCCGGTCTCGCGGAAGCCGACCCGGCGGTAGGCGGCGCGCGCGGCGGTGTTGAAGTCGTTGACGTAGAGGCTGACGACGGGCGCGACGTCGCGCAGGGCGTAGGCGACGACGGCCGCCATGCCGGCTTCGGAGTGGCCGCGGCCCCGGTGGTCGGGGTCGACCCACACGCCCTGGATCTGGCAGGCGCGGGCGGTGGCGGCGCCGATCTCGGCCTTGAAGACGACCTTGCCGTCGTCGATGCGGGCGAAGGAGCGGCCGGTGCCGACGAGTTCGGCGACGCGGGCCTGGTAGAGGAGTCCGCCGTCCCCGGCCATCGGGGAGATGCCGACCTCCTCGGTGAACATGGCGACGCAGGCGGGCATGATCAGGTCCATCTCGTCCTTGCGGACCCGGCGGACGCGCGGATCGGCGGTGACCGTGGTGGAGGGCTGTTCCATGACCATCAGGGGTTGGCGGGGGCGGACGTCGCGGGCGGGGCCCCAGCTGGGTTCGAGGAGTTGCCACAGCAGCCGGGTGGCTTCGGCGGGGCCGACGATGGAGGAGCAGCGGCGGCCGGTGCGGCGGGCGCGCTCGGCGAAGGCGCGGACGGCGTCGGGTTCGGCGCAGACGGGCACCAGGTTGGCGCCGGCGTAGCACAGGGAGCGCAGCCGGCCGTCGGTGTACCAGCCCCACATCTCGCCGCCGAGCCGCCAGGGGTCGAGGCCGGCGACCTGGACCCGGGAGGCGACGAAGGCGTTCTCGACCGGCGCGCGCCCGAGGACTTCGAGGGCGGCGTCGAGATCACTGGGCTCAAGGACCCTGGTGGTGGTCTGCGTCAACACTGGGGCCTCACCATGCAAGTCTGCTGATCTCCGCACTGTACCCGGCGGGGCCTCGGGATGCCGCCTCCCACGGTCACGAAAGAGCCCCGGCCCCGGCCCCGAGCTGCGGGAACGGGGCCGGGGCCGGAGCTGCGGGAGCTACACGCCGATGGCCACGGTGGGCTCGCCGGAGGGGATGCCGTCCTTCTCCATCTGCTCGGCGATCTTCATCGCCTCTTCGATGAGCGTCTCGACGATCTTCGACTCGGGGACGGTCTTGATGACCTCGCCCTTGACGAAGATCTGGCCCTTGCCGTTGCCGGAGGCGACGCCGAGGTCGGCCTCGCGGGCCTCGCCGGGGCCGTTGACGACGCAGCCCATGACGGCGACGCGCAGCGGGACCTCCATCCCCTCCAGGCCCGCCGTGACCTCCTCGGCCAGCTTGTAGACGTCGACCTGGGCGCGACCGCAGGAGGGGCAGGAAACGATCTCCAGCCGGCGGGGCTTGAGGTTCAGGGACTCCAGGATCTGGATGCCGACCTTGATCTCCTCGACCGGCGGGGCGGAGAGGGAGACGCGGATGGTGTCGCCGATGCCCTCGGAGAGGAGCGCGCCGAAGGCGACGGCGGACTTGATGGTGCCCTGGAAGGCGGGGCCGGCCTCGGTGACGCCGAGGTGGAGCGGGTAGTCGCAGGCGGCGGCGAGCTGGCGGTAGGCGTTGACCATGACGACCGGGTCGTTGTGCTTGACCGAGATCTTGATGTCGCTGAAGCCGTGCTCCTCGAAGAGGGAGGCCTCCCACAGCGCGGACTCGACGAGCGCCTCGGGGGTGGCCTTGCCGTACTTCTTCAGCAGTCGGGCGTCCAGGGAGCCCGCGTTGACGCCGATCCGGATCGGGGTGCCCGCGTCCTTGGCGGCGCGCGCGATCTCCTTGACCTTGTCGTCGAACTGCTTGATGTTGCCCGGGTTCACGCGGACGGCGGCGCAGCCGGCGTCGATGGCGGCGAACACGTACTTGGGCTGGAAGTGGATGTCCGCGATGACCGGGATCTGCGACTTCTTCGCGATGACGGCGAGGGCGTCGGCGTCGTCCTGCGTCGGGCAGGCCACGCGGACGATGTTGCAACCGGAGGCGGTCAGCTCGGCGATCTGCTGGAGCGTGGCCCCGATGTCGGACGTGCGGGTGGTGGTCATCGACTGCACCGAGATGGGCGCGTCGCCACCGACGGCCACGGAACCGACCTGGATCTTGCGGCTGACCCTGCGGTCGGCAAGCTTCGTCGGCACGGCCGGCATTCCGAGTGAGATGGCAGTCATCTGCTGTGCAACCCCAAGGTGTGGATCGAGGTCCCGAGATCGGCGGGCTCCAGTCTTCGAGATTACGCCAAGCAGCACGCGCCCCTTGCATCCGAGGGGGTGTGCCACCCGAACGTAGGGAGCCGGGCACGATGCGTGCCCGGCTCCGACCGGCCTGCTGTAGTGCGGCGGCGGCTAGGTGATCTTGATGGGGTTCACCACGTCCGCGACGAGGACCAGCAGCGTGAAGCAGACGAAGAGCCCGGCGACCACGTACGCGGCGGGCATCAGCCGTGCCACGTCGAACGGGCCGGGGTCGGCGCGCCGCAGGAGCCGTGCCACGTTGCGCCGCAGGGACTCCCACAGGGCGCCGGCGATGTGCCCGCCGTCCAGGGGCAGCAGGGGCAGCATGTTGAACAGGAAGAGCGAGAGGTTGAACATGCCCAGGACGTTCAGCATGATCGACATGCGCTGTTCGCCCGGGATGTCCAGGGTCGCGATCTCGCCGCTGATGCGGGCCGCTCCGACGATGCCCATCGGGGAGTCCTGCTCGCGTTCGGCGCCGCCGAAGGCCGCGTCCCACAGGGCCGGGATCTTGGCGGGGAGCTGGATCAGGCCCTGCACGCTGCCCTCGACGATCTCGCCCATGTGGTCCACGGACTCGCCGAAACCGAGGGCCGCGACCTCCGTCTTCGGGCTGAAGCCGAGCCAGCCCGCCGTCACGTACTCGCCCTTGACGTAGCCGCCGTGCCCGTCGGTCCGGGCGACCTTGTTCTCGATCAGGTTGACCGGCAGGGTCAGTTCGCGGCCGTCGCGCACGACGGTGACGGTGGCGGGTCCGACGGTGTCGCGGATCCGCTGTTGCAGGGCGGACCAGTCGGCGACCTCGCGGCCGTCGAAGGCGACGATGCGGTCACCGGCCGTGAGGCCGGCCAGCTTGGCCGGCGCGACCGGGTCGCTGTCCTTGCACACCTCCCGGTTCTCGCTCTGCTGGATCACGCAGGGCGAGACGGTGGCGACCTGGGTGGTGGTGCGGTTGATCCCGAAGGTCATCCAGACGCCGAAGAAGATCGCGAGGGCGAGCACCAGGTTCATGAAGGGGCCCGCGAACATCACGATCACGCGCTTCCACGGCTTGCGCGTGTAGAAGAGCCGCGATTCGTCGCCGGGCTGGAGCTCCTCGTAGGCCGCCGAACGGGCGTCCTCGATCATCGACCGGAACGGCGACGTGGAGCGGGCGGTGACCTTGCCGTCCTCGCCGGGCGGGAACATCCCGATCATGCGGATGTAGCCGCCCATCGGGATGGCCTTGATCCCGTACTCGGTGTCGCCCTTCTGGCGCGACCAGATGGTCCGGCCGAAGCCGACCATGTACTGGGGCACGCGGATGCCGAAGAGCTTGGCCGTGGAGAGGTGACCGAGCTCGTGCCAGGCGATCGAGAAGAGCAGGCCGACCACGAAGACGACCACACCGATCAAGGTCAGCAGTATCGTCATGCGCTCGCCTCCACGGCGGCGCGAGCCGCCATCTCCCGTGCCCGGGCCCTGGCCCAGGTCTCCGCTTCCAGGACGTCCGCGACGCTCAGCGAGGTTCCCGCTCGCGGCACGCCGTGTTCATCGACCACGGCAGAGACCGTATCCATGATTGCTGTGAACGGCAGCCGACCGGCCAAGAACGCCTCCACGCACTCCTCGTTCGCCGCATTGAACACCGCGGGGGCCGTGCCGCCCAGGGTGCCCACGTGGCGGGCCAGGCCGACCGCGGGGAAGGCCTCGGTGTCCAGGGGGAAGAACTCCCAGGTCGACGCCTTGGTCCAGTCGAAGGCGGGGGCCGCGTCCGGAACCCGTTCGGGCCAGCCGATGCCGATCGCGATGGGGCCGCGCATGTCGGGCGGGGTGGCCTGGGCGAGGGTGGAGCCGTCCGTGAACTCGACCATGGAGTGCACGTAGGACTGCGGGTGGACGACGACCTCGATGCGCTCGAAGGGGATGTCGTAGAGCAGGTGCGCCTCGATGACCTCCAGTCCCTTGTTGACCAGGGTCGCCGAGTTCACGGTGATCACCGGGCCCATGGCCCAGGTCGGGTGCGCGAGCGCGTCCTCGACGGTGACCCCGGCCAGTTCCGCGCGGGTGCGGCCGCGGAAGGGGCCGCCGGAGGCGGTGACGACGAGCTTGCGGACGTCGGCGCGGGTGCCGCCGGCCAGGGCCTGGAAGAGCGCCGCGTGCTCGGAGTCCACCGGGATGATCTGCCCGGGCTTCGCGAGGGCCTTGACCAGCGGACCGCCGACGATCAGCGACTCCTTGTTGGCCAGGGCCAGGGTCCGGCCCGCCCGCAGGGCGGCGAGGGTGGGCGCGAGGCCGATGGATCCGGTGATGCCGTTGAGGACGGTGTGGCACGGCGAGGCGGCCAGCTCGGCGGCCGCGTCGGGCCCGGCCAGGATTTCGGGCAGCGGCTCGGACGGTCCGTACTGGGCCCCGAGCGCCTCCTTCAGGGCCGGTACGACGTCCTCGCGGGCGACGGCCACCGTCCGCACCCGCAGCAGCCGCGCCTGCTCGGCGAGCAGCCCGACGCGCCCACCGGCGGCGGACAGCGCCGTGACGCGGAAGCGGTCCGGGTGGCGCAGGGCGAGATCGATGGCCTGGGTGCCGATGGACCCGGTCGACCCGAGGATGACGATGTCCCGGCGGCCGGCCGAGGCGTCGAAGAGGAGGTGCGGGTCGGCGAGGGGGGCTGGACTGTCGGTCATGCCCCCCATTGTGGCCGCAACTCAGGAGCGCTTGGACACGGAGTCCCCGTCGGTGACGCGGGCGAGGAGTTCGGGGAGCGTCCCGGCGAAGTCGGGGAGCGCCCGGGCCGTCCGCCACCAGGCCCGCGGGTCGGTTCCGAGCGCGGCGTCGAACAGTCGGTCGGCCTCCGCCCGGGCGGCGAGGACGGCGGCGGGCCGGTCGTGACGGTCGGGGTGGCCGATGTCGCCGAGCCACTGGTCCTCGTCCAGCGCCCAGCAGGCGGGGACCTTGTGCCGGACCACGTCGGCGCCGGTGATCAGGCCGCGGTCCAGGCAGTCCCGGACCCAGCGGACGTCCTCCTCGACGGTCTCCATCGGGACGGCCAGGCTCACCAGGGCCAGCTCCCGCTCCCAACCGCCGGTCGGCTCGGACGTGGCCGTGTCGGGGGCGAGCCGGCGCACGGCCCGGCCCAGCGCGGGGTCGTGCCGTACGAGGCCCAGCGGGGGCAGTGAGTTCGCGGCCAGCTCCGCCGCCAGCTCGGGCAGGGTGCCGCGGTATCCGGGGGCCCGGCGCGGCAGTTCGGCCCACAGTCGCGGGTCCTCCCCCAGCGCGGGCCGCAGGGCCCGCTGCACCGCCGACTGCATCTCGGCCTGCTCGGGCAGGCTCCAGCGCAGCCCGCGCGTGACGGGCAGGTGCCCCAGCAGCAGCGTCCGGGCGGCGGGGGCCACATGGGCGACGAGCTCGTCGCAGGTCAGCAGCCCGGTCCGGACCGCGCGCACGGCGGGCCGGTACCAGTGGCGCCCGTACGGGTCCCCCGCGCGGGCGTCGAGCAGCGCCCGGCAGGCCTCCCGGGGCAGCCCGGCCGCCAGCATCAGGGCCTCCACGGCCCCCGGCGGCAGCGGAGCACGGGCGTGCTCGCGCAGCAGCTGCTCCGGGTCGAGCTCGTGCGGCATGCCGAGCAGGGTGAGCGGGACCCGGGGCCGGCGGGCGTGCCGGCGCAGCAGGGCGATCAGCGCGGCGGAGTCGAAGGGGCCCGGCCCTGCCGCCCGGAGCAGTTCCGGGGACGGGCCGGGGCGGGCGGCGTACCGGGCCGGTCCGGGCAGACCCGGCAGCGGGCGGCCGACGACGTGGGGGTTGCGGGCGATGTAGTGCCGGTCCGCCTCGGCTCCCCCGCGCAACAGCAGGGTGACGGCCGAGGCGGGCAGCCACTGGTCGCGGCACAGGTACTTGCGCGTGGGTTCGTCGAGCCGGTCGAGCAGCTCGCCCACCACCTGTTGCGGTGCGTGGCGCACCAGGTGCGCCACGCACCGGGCCAGCCGTCTGCTGACCCGGTCCTCCTCGGCCGTCGGCATCGTCCTCGCCCGCCTCGCGCTCGTACCCGCGCCCGGGGTCGCACATCAGTCCGGGCTACTGCCGATGATGGCAGGTCAGCGTAGGGGGCGGTGGACGTTTTCGTGCACCGACGGGCCCGGTGTGGCATCCGCGATCCAGGGTCCGTCGCCGGAGGGGTCGAGGACGCCCTCCTCCAGCCAGGCGTAGGCGCCGCCGAGGACCCCCTCCACGACCTTGCGGTCGAGGTCGTCGGTGTTGGACCAGAGCCGGCCGAAGAGCTCCTCGACGCGGATCCGGGACTGCCGGCAGAAGGCGTCGGCGAGCTGGTAGGCCTCGCGGCCGTGCTCGTCGGCCGCCCTGAGGTGTTCGGCGCGCACACAGGCCGCGCTCATCGCGAAGAGTTCGGCGCCGATGTCGACGATCCGGCCGAGGAAGTTCTGCTTGGTCTCCATCCGGCCCTGCCAGCGGGACATCGCCCAGAACGTGGAGCGGGCGAGTTTGCGGGAGCAGCGTTCGACGTACCGCAGGTGGGTCGCCAGGTCGGGATGGCCGGGCGGATGGAACGCGCGGTAGGTGCCCGGGAGTTGACCGGCGCCGGTGGCCAGCTGGGGCAGCCAGCGGGCGTAGAAGCCGGCCGCGCGGGCGCCCGCCCTGGCCTTGTCGCCGAGGTCCTTCTCGGGGTCGATGATGTCGCCCGCGACGGCGAGGTGGGCGTCGACGGCCTCGCGGGCGATGAGCAGGTGCATGATCTCGGTGGAGCCCTCGAAGATCCGGTTGATCCGCAGGTCGCGGAGCATCTGCTCGGCGGGGACGGCGCGTTCGCCGCGCGCGGCGAGCGACTCGGCGGTCTCGAAGCCGCGGCCGCCGCGGATCTGGACGAGTTCGTCGGCCATCAGGCAGGCCATCTCGGATCCGTACAGCTTGGCGAGGGCCGCTTCGATGCGGATGTCGTTGCGGTCCTCGTCGGCCATTTGGGAGGCCAGGTCGACGACCGCTTCGAGGGCGAAGGTGGTGGCGGCGATGAAGGAGATCTTGGCGCCGACGGCCTCGTGCCGGGCGACCGGGCGGCCCCACTGCTCACGGACCCCGGACCACTCCCGGGCGATCTTCAGGCACCACTTGCCGGCGCCGACGCACATCGCCGGCAGCGACAGCCGGCCGGTGTTCAGCGTGGTCAGCGCGATCTTGAGGCCGGCGCCCTCGGCGCCGATCCGCTGGGCGGCCGGGACCCGGACGCCGTGGAACCGGGTGACGCCGTTCTCCAGGCCGCGCAGGCCCATGAAGGCGTTGCGGTGCTCGACGGTGATGCCCGGCGAGTCGGCCTCGACGACGAAGGCGGTGATCCCGCCGCGGTGGTTCTCGCTCTTCGGGACGCGGGCCATCACCACGAGCAGGTCGGCGACGACCCCGTTGGTGGTCCACAGCTTCACCCCGTCGAGGACGTACGCGTCCTCCCCGTCCGGGACGGCCGTGGTGGCCAGGCGCGCCGGGTCGGAGCCGACGTCGGGCTCGGTGAGCAGGAAGGCGCTGATGGCGGTGGTGGCGCAGCGCGGCAGGTAGGCGTCCTTCTGCTCCCGCGTCCCGAACATCTTCAGCGGCTGGGGCACGCCGATCGACTGGTGGGCGGAGAGCAGGGCCCCGATGGCCGGGCTGACCGAACCGACGAGGGCGAGCGCCTTGTTGTAGTAGACCTGGGTGAGGCCGAGGCCGCCGTGCTGGGGGTCGATCTTCATGCCGAGGGCGCCGAGCTCCTTGAGCCCGCGGACCGTCTCGTCGGGGATCCGCGCCTCCCGTTCGATGCGGGCGGCGGTCCCGTCGGCGAGCATCGCCTCGCAGAACTCCCGCATCCGGGCCAGGAAGGCCTCGCCGCGCCGGACGTCCTCGTCGGCGGGGAGTGGACGGGGGTGGATCAGGTCGATCCGGAACCGGCCGAGGAAGAGCTCCTTGGCGAAACTGGGCTTGCGCCAGTCCTGCTCTCGGGCCGCTTCCGCGACCCGCCGCGCCTCGCGCTCGGTCACCTTGGGCTGTACGGGTTGTACGGGCTGTACGGGCTGTGTTGCGGACATCCGGGTACTCACCTCGCCGCATCGGGACACTACCGATCGGTGCTACCTGTGAGTCGTACCCGGTTCCGGGCCCGGGGAAAAGGCCGCGTGGGCCGTCCGGGCGTCCGCGCGGGCCGCCCGGGAGAAAGGGGACGGCCGGAGCCCCCGCACAGTAGGCTCCGGCCGTCGGTCTGGGACCGTACGAGATCAGATGTCGAGGCCGGTGAGGACCAGGACGCGCTCGTAGGTGTAGTCGTCCATCGCGTAGCGGACGCCCTCGCGGCCCACGCCGGACTGCTTGACGCCGCCGTACGGCATCTGGTCGGCCCGGTAGGAGGGGGCGTCGCCGATGATCACGCCGCCGACCTCCAGCTCGCGGTGGGCGCGGAAGGCGACCTGGATGTCGCGGGTGAAGACGCCGGTCTGGAGACCGAACTTCGAGTCGTTGACGGCGGCGAAGGCCTCGTCGGTGTTCTCGACGCGCAGCAGGGTCAGGACGGGGCCGAAGACCTCTTCGGTGGCGAGCTTCACGCCGGCCGGGACGTCCGCGATGACGGTCGGCTCGACGGTGGCGCCGTCGCGCTTGCCGCCCGTGAGCAGCTTCGCGCCGGCGGCGACGGCCTCGTCGACCCAGGTCTCGACGCGCTTGGCGGCGTCCTCGGAGACCAGCGGGCCGACGTCGGTGGCGGAGTCGGAGGGGTCACCGGTGACCTGCTCGCGGACCTTGGCGACGACCTTCTCGGCGAGGCGGTCGTAGACGGAGGCGTCGGCGATCACGCGCTGCACGGAGATGCAGGACTGGCCGGCCTGGTAGTTCGAGAAGGTCGCGATGCGGGTCGCGGCCCAGTCGAGGTCGGCTTCGGAGGACCAGTCGGCGAGGACGACGGCCGCGGCGTTGCCGCCGAGCTCCAGGGTGCAGTGCTTGTGCGGCACCGACTGCTGGATGGCGTAGCCGACGGTGTCGGAACCGGTGAAGGAGATGACGGGCAGCCGCTCGTCCTTGACCAGGGCCGGCATCTTCTCGTTGGCGACCGGCAGGACCGACCAGGAGCCGGCCGGCAGGTCGGTCTCGGCGAGCAGCTCGCCGAGGATCAGACCGGAGAGCGGGGTGGCCGGGGCCGGCTTCAGGATGATCGGCGCGCCGACGGCGATGGCCGGGGCCACCTTGTGGGCGCACAGGTTCAGCGGGAAGTTGAACGGCGCGATGCCGAGGACGGGACCCTTGACGAAGCGACGGGTCAGGGCCAGCCGGCCGACGCCACCGGCGTCGGTGTCCAGGCGCTGGGCCTCTCCGCCGTTGAAGCGACGGGCTTCCTCGGCCGCGAAGCGGAACACGGACACCGCACGGCCGACCTCGCCGCGGGCCCACTTGACCGGCTTGCCGTTCTCGGCGGAGATCAGCTGGGCGATCTCCTCGGTGCGCTCGGCGAGCCGGCGCGACACGTGGTCCAGGGCCGCCGCGCGAACGTGGGCGGGGGTGGCGGAGAACTCCGCCGTCACGGCGTGCGCCGCGGCCACGGCCTCTTCGACCTGGGCGTCGGTCGGCACGCTGACGGTACCGACGAGCCGGCCGTCCCACGGGTTGTGGACGTCGAAGCTGTCCTCGCCGGAGGCCTCGCGGCCGGCGAGCCAGAAGGCGTGGGTGGAGGTCATGCGAATCCCGGCCCTTCGGTTGTGCGGGGGGTACCTCGCAGCGGCAGCCGGAGGCGGGTCCTGTCCCCACCACGGTAGGACGCCGTCGGGGTTTCGTTGTTTATCCGGCGTGGAGCGGCGACCTGTCCGGCTTCGCCGGTTTGTCAGTGTCGCGGATCGGACGGACCCGTGCGCGCCGGGTCCGTCGTCGGGCAGGTCGGTCGGGCTCAGGCGGCCGGGGTGGCCGCCTTCAGGGCGAGCCAGAGTTCCATCCGGACGTCCGGGTCGTCCAGGGAGCGCCCGAGGATCTCCTCGACCCGCTTCATCCGGTACCGCAGCGTGTGCCGGTGGACCCCCAGGTCGGCCGCGGCGGCGTCCCACTGGCCGTGCCGGGAGAGCCACGCCTGGAGCGAGGCCACCAGGTCGCCGCGACCGGTCGCGTCGTGCTCCCGCAGGGCCCGCAGCATGCCGTCCGCGAAGGCCCGTACGGCGTCGTCCGCGAGCAGCGGCAGGACCGAGCCCGCCGCGAGGTCCTCGTGCTCCACCATCGGCCGTCCCCGGCGACGGGCCACGGCGAGGGCCTGGTCGGCCTGCTTGACGGCGGCGGCCACGCCCGTGGCGGCCGCCGGCGCGGACAGGCCCACCACCAGCTCGTCCGGCTCGGGGCCGGTCGTGTCCCGGCCGCGCCGGGCCTCCAGCGCCTCCGCGTGGTCGACGCACGCCTGTACGGCGGATCCGCCGTCGGCCGCGAGCACCACGAGGCGGCCGTCCCCCGGAACGACGAGCAGCGTCTCACCGGTCCGGGCCGCCGCCGACTCCACGGCGTCGGCGAGCAGCGCGAGCCCCTCGGGCTGGGCGGTCCCGGGCAGCGCCGGCTCGGCGGTGACGATCCGGAACGGCGCTTCCAGCAGCGCCCCGTACAGGTCCCCCGCCACGGCCCGGGCGTGCTCGGCCTGCCCCTCCAGCAGCATCCGCAGCACGGCCGCGCCGAGTCGGGACTCCGCGTCGTGCAGCGAGCGGGAGCGTTCCGTGGTCAGGGTCAGCAGGGCGACCGCGGAGTGCACCGCGTACCGCTCGGCGGTGCCCAGCGGGGCGCCCGTACCGACGGCGAGCGCGCCCCGGGCCCGGCGTCCGGTGCCCAGGGACTGCAGTTCCACCCGGTCGTCGGAGCCGCCCACGACCGCGCTCGCGGGCGCGGGCCGCTCGCGCAGCCGCTCCACGTCGGGGGTCAGCCGGGCGGCGCGGCGCGCGGCCCAGTCGGGGGCGGCGGCCACGACCGCGCCGGAGGTGTCGTACAGCGCGGCCCAGCCGTGGACGTGCGCGGCGAGCTTCGTCAGCAGTTCGGCGGGCCCGTCGGCGGACAGGGCGGCCCGGGTCAGTTCGCGCTGCGCCTCGAAGCCGGCGGTGACGGCCCGGTACTGGTCGGCGGCGAGGGCGGCGGAGACGGCCTTGCTGATGGCCAGGAACGGGGTCCGGCGCGGCACCTCCAACAGCGGCAGGTCCTCTTCCCGGGCGGCCTCGACGAGCGCGTCGGGGACGGCGTCGTAGTTCACCCCGACGGCGAAGCCGATGCCGACGACGCCGGCGGCCGCGAGGCGGCGTACGTAGCGGCGCATCTCCTCGGGGTCGTCCGCGTCCAGCTTCATGGCGGTGACCAGCAGCAGCTCGCCGCCCTCCATGTAGGGGACGGGGTCGGCCAGCTCGCTGACGTGGGCCCAGCGCACGGGCGTGTCGAGACGGGTCTCCCCGGCCCGGACGCTGAGCTTGAGCGCCGAGTGCTGGACGAGCGAGGCGAGGGTGAGCGGCATCGGGTACCAGGTGCCTTACGCGGGAGGGGGAGGGGCGGGATCGGGGGGAGGAGCGGGGCCCGCGGGGTGGGGCGGGCATCGGGGTTTTTCGCCGTGTCGTATGAAGCACCCCACTCGATTCTGCCACCCCGTACGGGTCCGCTCAGCCCCTCCCGGCCAACCGCAGCAGCAACGGAGCGGCCCGTTCCCCGCGTACGGAGGTCAAGGACAGCACCGCACAGCCGGGCGGTACGGCGTGCGCGAGGTCGGAGGCCGACCAGCGTTCGCGCTCCACATGGCGCACGGTCACCGCGTCCGTGGTGACGGCCTTGCCGGTGACGAGCTTGCGGAAGGCGTGGATGGCCCGGGTCAGCGGCTGGTCGGCGAAGACCGTCCGGTGCGTCACGTCGCGGGTCTCGACCCACTCGGTGCCCCAGGCCTCGGCGAAGCGCTTGCCGTCCCAGGTGGTCACCCCGGAGAAGGCCATCCGGCAGCCGACGGCGCCGAGCAGCGGGGTGCGCAGGGCCTCCGGTACGTCGTCCAGGGTGCGCAGCGTCAGCAGCACCCCGGCGTTCGCGGACCGCAGCCGCTGGACGCCGCGCACGGTCTCTGGGGTCAGGGTGTGCGAGGCGTCGTCGAGGGCGAGGAAGGCGAAGAGCGAGCGGTCGGCGCGGGCCGCGGCGGCCGCGTTGAACTGGGCGAGGAGCAGCCGGGACAGCATTCGCGAGGCATCGGCGTGCCCGCGTTCGGGCAGGTCGACGCGGACCCGGACCGGGTGCTCCAGGGCGCGCATGGAGAAGGGCCGGCTCTGGCCGCTGGTGTCGAAGAACCCGGCGAAGGCGGGCCGGTCGAGCAGGGCGAGCCGGTCGGCGAGGGCCGGGCCGGGGTCGCCGTGGGCGCCGTGCTGACGGCTCCGGGCGTCGAGCTCGCGGAGCATGGCGGGCCGCCCGGCGCCCTCGGCGTCCTCCAGCGCGCGGCGGAGCGCGGCGAGGGCGGGCGGCAGCCCGTCGAGCAGCTCGCGCAGCTCGGGCACGGCGGGGAACCGGCCGTGGGCGGCGTGGAACGGTCCCAGCAGCTGCGCGAGCGCGGTGGCGGCGCGGCGCACGTCGACACCGGGAACGTCCCCGACGAGGGCCTCGGCGAGGAGTGTGGCGGCCTCGTCGGGGTCGGCGGCGCCGCCGTAGAGGTCGAGGTCGTAGAGGGAGCCGGGATCCCCGATGCGCACGACGACGTCGTACGCCGCGTCGGGCCCGAGCTCGGCCCCGGCCGCGCCGACGGCGACGACCGCGACCTGCCCGGCCAGCGCCTGCAGGGCGAGGCTCTCCACGACCGGCCTCACCAGCCGGGAGGTCTTGCCGCTGCCGGAGGGGCCGACGGCGAGCAGGGAGGTCCCGAGCACCCCGGGATCGAGGGCGAGGGCGGTGCCGCGGCGCGCGTAGGGGTTGCGCTCGCCGTCCTCGACGGTCCCGAGCAGCACCTGCCCCACCAGCAGGTCGTGCCGCGCCGCCCGCACGGGCAGGTCCCGCGCCCCGGACGGGTGCACGCAGGCCCCGGCCCCGTTGTCCCGCACGGCCTCGGCGAACGCCTGCCGCCGCGACGGATCCACCCGCACGGACTCCCAGGCCCGCCGAATCCGCGCGTAGTCGACATCGTTCATCCGCCCGCCGACCACTTCCCCCTCAAGCCGATCGGCAACGTCCCCAAGCCCTTCCCGCCGAACCTGTGGCCACCGTGATGGATCCTCGGACGCATCGGGTTCGCCGGGAGGAGCCTGTCGGCTTCCTTGAGCGTCGATCGCCGGGGCGGCTTTCGGCCGGTAGAGGCCCCACCAGGCGAAGAACAGGACGACCAGCACATAGATGGCGGTTTGGGCGCTGTCCACGAGAAACTGGGAACGTTCCCGGCCGACGCCTTCCACCGGCAGTACGGAGAAGACGAGACTCCGCAGCGGTACGACATCGCCCGCTACGAGCGCGATGGTGATCAGGGCGCCCAGCGCTGCGGCAAATCCTTGGAACGGTCGGCCGCGAGTGACGACCAGCCGCCGCCAGACGGTCGGCCACGCGCCGAGTTTGCCGAATCCGTAGAGCAGGCCTGCCACGACCAACGTTTCGTACACCCGCATGGCGGCATCACCCGCCGTGCCGAGCATCGGATCCCGCCCCAGGGGGGGCCACCAGTCATTCGGGGTGACCAAGCGAGGCGGAACCCTCCAGTACGGCACGTAGTTGTTGCTCAGGAGCGACCAGATCAGCGCGCAGGCCAGCATGGAGATGACGGCGCCGCTCAGCAACGCGCGCGCGGGGGCGTCCACCGGCTCCTCGTCGGCTCGGGCAACGTGACCCCGCCGCCACACCCCCGGCTCCGCCGTGGGCCTTGGTGTGCGGAGCCAGTCCGCGAAGGGCGAAGCCGCACCGGCCCCACGCACGGAACCCGGAGGCCGCGTCGGCACCGGCGGCACCCCGCCCGCCTCCCCCGCCGGCCGCGGCACCCGCCCCGCGCGGGTCGCCCGTCCCTCGTACGCACCGTCGGTGTCCATGAACCCCTGCCCCCTACCCGTGCCGTACCCGTGCCGTGCGCTGCGCTGCGGCGCTCAATCTAGTGCCCGGCCCCGCCCTTCGGCCCGTAGCCGGGCATGATCCACGAGACATCCACCGGACACCGCCGCATTCGTTCCTATGGCCGTCACGGACAAGGACACACCGGCACCACTCCCGAACGGCGCATGCCTTACCCCCTCCCCCGGACCTAACCTGCGGACAAAGACACAAGTGCGTCCGAAAACACCCCCCAGGAGCCCCCTATGACCGCTGTCCCGCAGGAGCGCCGCATCGTCACCGCGATCCCCGGCCCCAAGTCGCAGGAGCTGCAGGCCCGCCGCCTTTCGACGGTGGCCGGCGGCGTGGGCTCCGTACTCCCCGTGTTCACGGCCCGCGCGGGCGGCGGGATCATCGAGGACGTCGACGGCAACCGCCTGATCGACTTCGGTTCCGGCATCGCCGTGACCTCGGTCGGCGCCTCCGCCGAGGCCGTCGTGCGCCGCGCCTCCGCGCAGCTCGCCGACTTCACGCACACCTGTTTCATGGTCACGCCGTACGAGGGCTACGTCGAGGTCTGCGAGGCCCTCGCCGAGCTGACCCCGGGTGACCACGCGAAGAAGTCGGCGCTGTTCAACTCGGGCGCCGAGGCCGTCGAGAACGCCGTCAAGATCGCCCGTTCGTACACCAAGCGCCAGGCGGTCGTCGTCTTCGACCACGGCTACCACGGCCGTACGAACCTGACGATGGCGCTGACCTCGAAGAACATGCCGTACAAGCAGGGCTTCGGTCCGTTCGCCCCCGAGGTCTACCGCGTCCCGGTCGCCTACGGCTACCGCTGGCCCACCGGCGCCGAGAACTGCGGCCCCGAGGCCGCCGCCCAGGCGATCGACCAGATCAGCAAGCAGATCGGCGCGGAGAACGTCGCCGCGATCATCATCGAGCCGGTCCTCGGCGAGGGCGGCTTCATCGAGCCTGCCAAGGGCTTCCTCCCGGCGATCGTGAAGTTCGCCAACGACAACGGCATCGTCTTCGTCGCCGACGAGATCCAGTCCGGCTTCTGCCGCACCGGCCAGTGGTTCGCGTGCGAGGACGAGGGCATCGTCCCCGACCTGATCACCACCGCCAAGGGCATCGCGGGCGGCCTGCCGCTCGCCGCCGTGACGGGCCGCGCCGAGATGATGGACTCCGTCCACGGCGGCGGTCTGGGCGGCACCTACGGCGGCAACCCGGTGGCGTGCGCGGGTGCGCTCGGCTCCATCGAGACCATGAAGGAGCTCGACCTCAACGCCGCGGCGAAGAAGATCGAGTCCCTCATGAAGTCCCGCCTGACGGCCATGCAGGAGAAGTACGACATCATCGGCGACATCCGCGGTCGCGGCGCCATGATCGCGATCGAGCTGGTGAAGGACCCCGCGTCCAAGACCCCGAACCCGGAGGCGGCCGGCGCGCTCGCCAAGGCCTGCCACGCCGAGGGCCTGCTCGTCCTCACCTGCGGCACCTACGGCAACGTGCTCCGCTTCCTCCCGCCGATCGTCATCGGCGAGGACCTGCTGAACGAGGGCCTGGACATCCTGGAGACCGCGTTCGCGGGCATCTGATCCGCGCTTGATCCACGCGTGAAGCACGCCTGATCCACACTCCGGCCGCCGGCCCCGGCCCAACCGGCCACGGGCATCTGATCGAACGACTGGAACGTCCGGTCGTAAGATTTCGACCCTACCGGCGGTAACGGTCGGGCACTGTGAAGAAGCTGTGCGGGGCCGATGGCGGGAGCGCGTTCCCGCTGTCGGCCCCCCTTCCGTTGGCGTACGGTTTCTGCAGATGAGTGAGACAGACCGTTCGCGGGAAACCGAGGACGACACCAGTACCGGGCTTCCCCAGCGCCGTACTGGGCATGCGTTCGCGCACACTCCTCACCGATCGGACGACCGTCCGCCCCAAACCCCCCGGGGCGCGCGACAACCCGATCCGGGCGGCCGTCCCGGAACCATCCCCCCTGTTCCGGGACGGCCGGCCATTCTCCTCCTCGTGGGCCTGTGCCCCCTCCTCTTCGCCCTGATCACCTGGCAGGTCCTGGTGGACGGGCCGCTGTTGACGTCCGATCGGGCCCTGAGTCGCGCGCTGGTGCGCACGGTCCCCGACGGGGTCACCGAGGCCCTCGCGGATCTGGGCAACGTGCCCGTCGCCCTGCCCGTGCTAATGGTCGCGATGGCGTACGCCCTGCGCCGCGGGGACCGCCGCGGGCCGCTCGCGGCCGGCGTGGCGATGGCCCTGGTGCCGGCGCTCGTCATCCCGTTCAAGGAGTGGACCGCCCGGCCGGGCCCGTTGGAGCCCTGGGCCGCCGGCTACTTCCCCTCGGGCCACACGGCCACCGCGCTGACGGCCTACGTGGGCGCGGCCCTGCTCGTCGCCCCCTACGCACGCCGTGCCCGGCCCCTGCCCCTCGCCGCCGCCCTGACCGCCCTGACCGCGACGGGCCTGATCCTGCGCGGCTTCCACTGGCCCCTGGACGTCCTGGCCAGCCTCCTCCTCTGCGCCCCCCTCCTCACCGGCGTCCACTTGGCGGTGTCGTACCGTCACCCCTCCCCCGGAGCCCGCAAACCGGACTGAGGGCGTTGCGCGGGTCGCGGGCGTCCCCGCCCGGAACGGCCGGGGGCCGCGACCCCGGAAGGTCGCGGCCCGATGTGGGGGACGTGGTGGGTCAGCCGCCGAAGTAGGTGTCGAAGTTGCGGCTGAACTCCCAACCGCCGAAACGGTCCCAGTTGATGGACCAGGTCATCAGGCCCCGCAGGGCCGGCCAGGTGCCGTGGGTCTGGTAGGTGCCGCAGTTCTGCTTCTTCGTGAGGCAGTCCAGCGCCTTGGTCACCTCGGCCGGGGAGGTGTGGCCGTTGCCGGCGTTCGTGGTGGCCGGGAGGCCGATGGCGATCTGGTCGGGACGCAGGGCCGGGAAGACGCGGGCGGTGTTGCCGGCGACGGGGAAACCGGTGAGCAGCATGTCGTTCATGGCGATGTGGAAGTCGGCGCCGCCCATGGAGTGGTACTGGTTGTCCAGGCCCATGATCGGTCCGGAGTTGTAGTCCTGGACGTGGAGCAGGGTCAGGTCGTCGCGCAGGGCGTGGATGACGGGGAGGTAGGCGCCGGCGCGCGGGTCCTGGCCGCCCCAGGGGCCGGAGCCGTAGAACTGGTAGCCGAGCTGGACGAAGAACGTCTCCGGGGCCATCGTCAGGACGAAGTCGGGGCCGTACTTGGCCTTGAGGGTCTTCACGGCGGCGATCAGGTTGACGATAGCCGGGGTGGTCGGGGCGCGGAAGTCGGTGTCGCCGGTGGCGAGGGAGAGGGAGTGGCCCTCGAAGTCGATGTCGAGGCCGTCGAGCCCGTACTCGTCGATGATCTTGCCGACGGAGGTGACGAAGGCGTCGCGGGCGGCGGTGGTGGCGAGCTGGACCTGGCCGTTCTGGCCGCCGATGGAGATCAGGACCTTCTTGCCCGCGGCCTGCTTGGCCTTGATCGCGGCCTTGAACTCGGCCGGGGACTCGACGTTCGGGCATTCGGCGACGGGGCACAGCTGGAAGCGGATGTCGCCCGAGGTGACGGAGGTCGGTTCGCCGAAGGCGAGGTTGATGACGTCCCAGGAGGCGGGGACGTCGGCCATCCGTACATAGCCGGAACCGTTGGCGAAGCTGCTGTGGAGGTAGCCGACGAGGGCGTGCGCGGGCAGGCCGGGACCGCCCGGGCCACCGCCGTCGGGGGGCGTGGTGGCGGAGACCGGGGCGCTGAGCGGGGATTCGCCGGCCGCGTTGACGGCGCTGACCCGGAAGGTGTGCGTGGTGGCGGGGGCGAGGCCGGTGACCGTGGCGGAGGTGCCGGTGGCGGTCTGCGGGGAGACGCCGGCGCGGTGGACCCGGTAGGAGGCGGCGCCGGGGACCGGGGCCCAGCCGAGGGTTACCGATCCGGCGGAGCCGGCGGTCGCGCTCAGGCCGGTGGGGGCGGCCGGAAGCTGGGGTTGGCCCGGGCCGCCGGGGTCCGGGCCGATCAGGGTGACGCCGTCGGTGTGGTGGGCGGGCTGGCCGTACCAGCCGTGGGTCCAGACGGTCACCGAGGTGGTGGCGGGGCCGGTGCGGAAGCTGGTGGTGAGCTGCTTCCAGGCGCCGGCGCTCTGGGTCCAGACGGCGGGGTCGGTGGTGCCGGTCCCGGTCGCGCCGAGGTAGACGTAGGCGCCCTGGACCCAGGCGCCGAGCGTGTACGCCGAGTCGGGCTTGACGGTGACGGTCTGGGAGCAGCGGGCGTTGTCCTGGCCGGCCGGGGTGGCCCGGAGCGCCGAGGTTCCGCCGTGGACGGGGGTGGTGACGGTGGCTCCGCTGCCGCCGGAGCAGCTCCAGCCGTCGAGGCCCGCCTCGAAGCCGCCGTTGCGTACGAGATCGGCGTCGGCCGCCGCGGCCGGCGGGCCCGCGGCGAGGAGGCCGGCCGCCGCCAGGGCGGCGGCCGTAAGGATGGACCAGGCTCTGCGCACAACTGCCTCCGGGGCATGGGGGGATGGAGGGGGTCAGCGGCGCCCAAGATGGTCCAGACCAATGCGCTTGTCAAGGCTTCCGACCCTCACCCTCCCGCGGACCGCCGGTGACGGCGGCCGCCGCGTTCGCCGCCGCCTCGTGCATGGCGAGTTCGAGGACGGCCGGGTCGGTGAGGGTGCCGCTGCCGTCCGGGACCACCAGCCAGCGGACCCCGCCGGTCGCCCGGCCGGGGTACGGGACCACGATCCAGCTGCCGGGCCCGGCTCCCCGTACGCCGGTGCCGAGCCAGCGCGAGGCCGTCCCCGGGGGTACGAAGAAGCCGACCCGGGAGTCCCCGAAGTCGGCCAACACCGGCCCCGGCCGGCCGGACAACAGGCGCAGGACGTCCAGGGCGGCCCGCCCCAGCTCCCCCGGGAGGATGAGCACGTCCCAGCTCCGGCCGGCCGGGAGGAGGGTGACCCCGAGGGGGTTGCGCTCCCACTCCCAGCGGCAGGCGTCGGGGTCCGGCGCCACCGATACCAGCCACTCCACTGCCGTCTTGATGCCCGCGAGCGTCATCGCCCGGCCTCCGTTCGTCTCGTGCGGTGAGGGGGTCTCAACCGGAGAGAGCGGGGCCGGGCCCGGGTATGACGCGGGTTGGGTTACTCCGTGGTGGTGAAGCGGGTCACACGGTGATCGTGCGTGCGCCCGGCGTACGGCGGTCGGTTCATCCGTTGATCATCCGCCGCCCGTCGATCGCCGCACCCGGACGGCCGGCGCGCCGGGGGCGCGGGATGGGGCGGGCGCGCCGCGCGTCAGCTGTCGAAGCCGAGTCCCAGCCGGTCCATCGCCTTGAGCCAGAGGTTGCGGCGACCGCCCTTGGCGTCCGCGCGGGCCAGCGACCACTTCGTCAGGGTGATCCCGGTCCAGGCGAACGGCTCGGGCGGGAACGGCATCGGCTTGGAGCGCACCATCTCCAGCCGGGTGCGCTCGGTGGGGACGCCGTCCAGCAGGTCGAGCATCACGTCCGCGCCGAAGCGGGTGGCGCCCACGCCCAGCCCGGTGTAGCCGGCCGCATAGGCGACCTTGCCGGAGTGCGCGGTGCCGAAGAAGGCGGAGAACCGCGAGCAGGTGTCGATGGCGCCGCCCCAGGCGTGGCTGAATTTCACCCCTTCGAGCTGGGGGAAGGCCGTGAAGAAGTGCTCCGCGAGCTTGAGGTAGGTCTCGGGGCGGTGGTCGTACTCGGAGTCGAGCTTGCCCCGGTAGGGGTAGATCGCGTCGTAGCCGCCCCACAGGATCCGGTGGTCCGGGGTGATCCGGAAGTAGTGGAACTGGTTGGCGCTGTCCCCCAGGCCCTGCCGGTTCCGCCAGCCGATGGCGTCGAGCTGCTCCGGCGTCAGGGGCTCGGTCATCAGCGCGTAGTCGTACACCGGGACCGTGAACGGCCGGATCCGCTTGACCAGCGACGGGAAGATGTTGGTGCCGAGCGCGACCCGGCGCGCGAGGATCACCCCGTACGGGGTGCGTACGGTCATCGCGGCGCCGGCCGGGGCCAGCTTCAGGCCGGGGGTGTTCTCGTAGATCCGTACGCCCAGGTCCAGGCAGGCCCGCTTCAGGCCCCAGGCCAACTTCGCCGGGTTGAGCATGGCGACGCCCTCGCGGTCCCAGAGGCCGGCGAGGAAGGTCGGCGAGTCGACCTCGGCCCGCAGGGCGTCGCCTTCCAGCCAGGTGGAGCCGTCGCCGAAACCGAGGCGGCGGGCCTCCTCGTGCAGCTCGCGCAGTTCCTCGACCTGGTGCGGTTCGGTCGCCACGTCGATCTCGCCGGTGCGCTCGAAGTCGCAGTCGATGCCGTAGCGGGCGACGGCCTCCTCGATGGCGTCGAGGTTGCGGGCGCCCATCTCCTCCAGCGTGGCGAGGTCCTCGGGCCAGCGGGCCAGCCCGTTGGCGAAGCCGTGCGTGAGGGAGGCGGCGCAGAAGCCCCCGTTGCGCCCGGAGGCGGCCCAGCCCGCCTCCTTGCTCTCGATCAGGACGACGTCCCGGCCCGGGTCGCGCTCCTTGGCGAGCAGCGCGGTCCACAGGCCGCTGTAGCCGCCGCCGATGACGAGCAGGTCGCAGCGCTCGTCGGTGGTGAGGGCGGGCTGCGGGGCGGGCTTGCCGGGGTCGTCGAGCCAGTACGGGACGGGCTTCGCTTCGGAAAGAGAATTCGCGACACTACGCATGGCGACTGGGGCCATGTCTTCCAACTCCCTACAGGGGTCTACTTCGGTTGCGCCTTCTTGCGGCGGTTGCCGACCATCTGGCCGGCGAGGACCACCAGCACCGCGATGACGAACATCGCCGTGCCGATGACGTTGATCTGCACGGGCGTACCGCGCTGGGCCGATCCCCAGACGAACATGGGGAAGGTGACGGTGTTGCCCGAGTTGAAGTTGGTGATGATGAAGTCGTCGAAGGAGAGCGCGAAGGAGAGCAGCGCTCCCGCCGCGATGCCGGGCGCCGCGATGGGCAGCGTCACCCGCAGGAACGTCTGCACCGGGCCCGCGTAGAGGTCGCGTGCGGCTTCCTCCAGGCGCGGGTCCATGGACAGCACGCGCGCCTTGACCGCGGCGACGACGAAGCTCAGGCAGAACATGACGTGGGCGATCAGGATGGTCCAGAAGCCCAGCCGGATGCCCATGTTGAGGAAGAGCGCGAGCAGCGAGGCCGCCATCACGATCTCCGGCATGGCCATCGGCAGGAAGATCAGCGAGTTGACCGCGCCGCGCGCCCGGAACCGGTAGCGCACGAGCGCGAAGGCTATGGCGGTGCCGAGGACGGTCGCGGCGATGGTGGCCCACAGGGCGATCTGGAGGGACAGCGACAGCGAGCCGCACAGGTCGGCGACCCCGCAGGGGTCCTTCCAGGCGTCGAGCGAGAACTCCTGCCAGGAGTAGTTGAACCGGCCGGTGGGGTTGTTGAAGGAGAACAGCGTGACGACGAGGTTCGGCAGGATCAGGTAGGAGAGCGTGCACAGTCCCGCGATGACGACGAGATGACGGCGCAGCCAGGCCAGGGGCTTGTTCATCAGACCAGGTCCTCCGTTCCCGCTCGGCGGATGTAGACGGTGACCATGATCAGCACGATGGCCATGAGGATGAAGGACAGCGCGGCCGCTGTGGGGTAGTCGAGGATCCGCAGGTACTGCGACTGGATGACGTTGCCGATCATCCGGGTGTCCGTGGAGCCGAGCAGTTCGGCGTTCACGTAGTCGCCGCTGGCCGGGATGAAGGTCAGCAGGGTGCCGGAGACGACGCCGGGCATCGACAGCGGGAAGGTCACCTTGCGGAACACCGTGGACGGGCGGGCGTACAGGTCGCCGGCCGCCTCGTGGAGGCGGGTGTCGATGCGCTCCAGCGAGGTGTAGAGCGGCAGGATCATGAACGGCAGGAAGTTGTACGTCAGACCGCAGACCACCGCGAGCGGGGTGGCGAGGACCCGGTCCCCCTCGGTCATGCCGAGCCAGCTGGTGACGTCGAGGAAGCCGACGCCGTTGAGGGCGGCGACCACCGGGCCGCCGTCGGCCAGGATCGTCTTCCAGGCCAGGGTGCGGATCAGGAAGCTGGTGAAGAACGGGGCGATGACCAGGACCAGCAGGAGCCCGCGCCAGCGGCCGGCCTTGAAGGCGATCAGGTAGGCCAGCGGGTACCCGAGCAGCAGGCACAGCGCGGTCGCGGTGCCCGCGTAGAGCAGGGAGCGCAGGAACTGCGGGTAGTACTCGGTGAAGGCGTCCCAGTAGGTGCTGAAGTGCCAGGTGACCTTGAAGCCCTCTTCGAGGGAGCCGGTCTGCACCGAGGTGGAGGCCTGGTAGACCATCGGCAGCACGAAGAAGACGAGCAGCCACAGGATGCCGGGGAGCAGCAACCAGTACGGGACCAGTCGCTTGCGCAGCGCGGGCTTGTGCGCGGGCGGTTCCGGCGCGGCCGGGGCGGGCGCCCGGTGCGGCGCGGTCGTGGCGCTCACGCGCTCTCCTCGACGGTCTCGACGGTCTCGACGGTCTCGACGCCCGCGTCGCCCGTCGTCCCGGCGAGCATGGACTGAGCGGCGTCCAGGCCGAAGGTGTGTTCCGGGTTCCAGTGCAGGACGACCTCGGCGCCGGGGACCAGGCGGGCGTCGCGCTCGATGTTCTGCACGTACACCTCCAGCTCCGGGCAGACGGGGCTGTCGATGACGTACTGGGTGGAGACGCCGATGAAGGAGGAGTGCGCGATGCGGCCGGCGACGGTGTTGCGGCCCGCGGCGATGGTGTGCGCCTCGTCCGCGTGGACCAGGGAGATCTTCTCCGGGCGTACGCCGACCAGGAGCTTTCCGCCCGCGCGGGGCGTGGTCGAACATCGTGCGGCGGGCACCTTGAGGCGGGAGCCGGCCGAGCCGACGGTGACGTCCGCGGCGCCCGCCTCCAGCACGTCCGCCTCGATGAGGTTGGAGGTGCCGAGGAAGTTGGCGACGAAGGTGGTCCGCGGGTTCTCGTAGAGCTCGGCGGGGGCGCCCAACTGCTCGACGCGGCCGCCGTTCATCACGGCGACCGTGTCGGCCATGGTCATGGCCTCCTCCTGGTCGTGCGTGACGTGGACGAAGGTGATGCCGACCTCGGTCTGGATGCGCTTGAGCTCCAACTGCATCTGGCGGCGCAGCTTGAGGTCCAGTGCGCCGAGCGGCTCGTCGAGCAGCAGGACCTGGGGGTGGTTGATGAGGGCCCGGCCGACGGCGACGCGCTGCTGCTGGCCGCCGGACAGCTGGTGGGGCTTGCGCTGGGCGAACTGGCCGAGCTGGACCAGCTCCAGCATGTCGTCGACCTGCTTCTTGACGGACTTCACGCCCCGGCGGCGCAGCCCGAACGCGACGTTCTCGAAGATGTTGAGGTGCGGGAACAGCGCGTAGCTCTGGAAGACGGTGTTGACCGGGCGCTTGTACGGCGGCAGGTGCGTGACCTCGCGTTCGCCGAGGCTGACCGTGCCGGTGGAGGGTTCCTCCAGGCCGGCGATCATGCGCAGGGTGGTGGTCTTCCCGCAGCCCGAGGCGCCGAGCAGGGCGAAGAAGGAGCCCTGGGGGATGGTGAGGTCCAGCGGGTGCACCGCGGTGAAGGATCCGTAGTGCTTGCTGATACCGGCGAGGCGGACGTCCCCGCTCGCGGACTTGTCAGTCATGGGCCTGGGCCTTCGGTGGTTTCGTCGGAAGGGGCGGGAGGCACGGGTGCGCAAGGGGGTGCACCGTGCGGGAGGCGGATCCGTCAGGCGCCGATGAGCTTGGCGAACTTCTCCTCGTACGCGGTCTCTTCCTCGCTCGTCAGGGAACGGAAGGCGTGGGCCTTGGCGGCCATCGCCTTGTCCGGGACGATCAGCGGGTTGTCCGCGAGCGCGGGGTCGATCGCGGCGAGTTCTTCCTTGACTCCGTCGACCGGACAGACGTAGCTGATGAAGGCGGCCAGCTGGGCGGCGATCGGCGGCTCGTAGTAGAAGTCGATGAGCTTCTCGGCGTTGGCCTTGTGCCGGGCCTTGGCGGGGACCAGCAGGTTGTCGCTTGAGGTGATGTAACCGGGGGCGGGGATGGCGTACTTGATGTCCGGGTTGCCGGCCTGGAGCTGGATCACGTCGCCCGCCCAGGCGAGGCAGGCGGCGAGGTCGCCCTTGTCGAGGTCGGCCGTGTAGTCGTTGCCGGTGAAGCGGCGTATCTGCTGGGTGTCGACGCCCTTCTGGAGCCGGCCGATCGCCCCGTCGAAGTCGGCGTCGGTGAACTTCGCCGGGTCCTTGCCCTGGTCGAGGAGGGTCATCCCGACGCTGTCGCGCATCTCGGTGAGGAAGCCGACGCGGCCCTTGAGGGTGGGGTCGTCCAGCATCTGCGTGACGGAGTCGACCGTCCTGCCGCCGGTGGCCTTCGAGTTGTAGGCGATGACGGTGTCGATGCCGGTCCAGGGGTAGCTGTAGGAGCGGCCCGGGTCCCAGTCGGGGCTGCGGAACTGCGGGATCAGGTTGGCGTAGGCGTGGGGCAGGTTCGCGGGGTCGAGCTTCTGCGCCCAGCCGAGCCGGATGACGCGGGCGGCGAGCCAGTCGGTGACGACGATCAGGTCGCGGCCGGTGTCCTGGCCGGCGGCCAGCTGCGGGCGGACCTTGCCGAAGAACTCGACGTTGTCGTTGATGTCCTCGGTGTACTTGACCTTGATTCCGGTGCGCTTGGTGAACTCCTCCAGCGTCGGACGGCTCTTCTCGTCGTCGCTGGTGTCCATGTACTCGGTCCAGTTGGAGAAGGTGAGCTCCTTCTCCCGCGCCGAGTGGTCGTCGGAGGCCGCCGCGGTGTCGCCCTCCCGCTTGGCGGGCGGGATCCCGCAGGCGGTGAGGGCGGACAGGCCCGCGAGGGTGAGCGCGCCGACTCCGGACGCGCGCAGCAGGGAACGGCGGGTGAGGGCGCCGCGCCCGCTGGTCAGACTGCGTCGCATCGCGGCGAGTTGCGCCGCCGAGAGACGGTCGGGCTCGTACTGCTCCATGCGCGTTGCCCTTTCGGGATGGGTGTGCCGCGGGTCAGGCGGTACTCGGCTATCGGTCCCCGAAGATCGTGCGGTGCCAGTCCTTCGCGGCGACCGCGGTGTTGTCGTACATCACGTGCTTGACCTGCGTGTACTCCTCGAAGGAGTACGAGCTCATGTCCTTGCCGAAGCCGCTCGCCTTGTAGCCTCCGTGCGGCATCTCGCTGATGATCGGAATGTGGTCGTTGACCCAGACGCAGCCCGCCTTCATCTCGCGGGTGGCCCGGTTCGCCCGGTACAGGTCGCGGGTCCAGGCGGACGCGGCGAGCCCGTAGGGGGTGTCGTTGGCCAGGTCCAGGCCCTCGTCGTCGGTGTCGAAGGGCAGCACGACCAGGACCGGGCCGAAGATCTCGGACTGGACGACCTCGCTGTCCTGCGCGGCGCCCGTGATCAGCGTCGGCCGGTAGTACGCGCCGTCGGCGAGTTCGCCCGTCGGGATCTCACCGCCGGTGACGACGGTGGCGTAGGCGCGGGCCCGCTCCACGAAGGCGGCGACCCGGTCGCGCTGGGCGTGCGAGACGAGCGGGCCGAGGTCGGTGCCCGGCGCGAAGGGGTCGCCCGGGCGGACGGTCTCCATCAGCTCGGCGACCCGGGCGACGAAGGCGTCGTGCAGCGGACGCTGGACGTAGGCGCGGGTGGCGGCCGTGCAGTCCTGGCCGGTGTTGATCAGCGAGGCGGCGACCGCGCCGTGCGCGGCGGCCTCCAGGTCGGCGTCGTCGAAGACGAGGAAGGGCGCCTTGCCGCCGAGCTCCAGGTGGAGCCGTTTGACGGTGGCGGTGGCGATCTCCGCGACCCGCTTGCCGACGGCGGTGGAGCCGGTGAAGGAGGTCATGACCACGTCGGGGTGGCCGACGAGGTGCTCGCCCGCGTCCCGGCCGGCCCCGGTGACGATGTTGATCACACCGTCGGGCAGTCCCGCCTCCTTCGCCGCCTGGGCGAACATCAGGGAGGTCAGCGGGGTCAGCTCGGCGGGCTTCAGGACGATGGTGTTGCCCGCGGCGATGGCCGGGAGGATCTTCCAGGCGGCCATCTGGAGCGGATAGTTCCAGGGGGCGATCGAGCCCACGACGCCGATGGGCTCGCGGCGCACGTACGAGGTGTGGTCGCCCGAGTACTCGGCGGCCGCCTGGCCCTGGAGGTGGCGGGCGGCGCCCGCGAAGAAGGCGGTGTTGTCGATGGTCCCCGGTACGTCGAACTCCGTGGACAGTTTGAGCGGCTTGCCGCACTGGAGGGACTCCGCGTGGGCGAAGTCGTCCGCCTGCTCGGCCAGTACGGCGGCCAGCCGGTGCAGGGCGTCCGACCGCTCGCCCGGGGTGGCGCCCGACCACACGGGGAAGGCGCGCTTGGCGGCGGCGACGGCCGCGTCGACGTCCGCCGTACCTGCGAGTTCGTAGGTGAGGACGTCGTCCCCGGTGGCGGGGTCGACGATGGTGTGCGAGCGGCCCGAGGTACCGGACCTGAGCTGCCCGTCGATGTACTGCGCGCCGTCCGCGAAGCGGTCCTTGACCTGGAAGCGGTTACCCATCACGCTCTCACGCTCTCCGTAGCTACAGCTCGAACCGTAGCTACAGCTCGAATTGAGTGCCGATCCTGGCAGAGGTGTTCCCCTCCGCCAAGGGATTCCGTTGTTGCCTTTTGATTACGCGACGGAATCGGTCGACCATGTGTCGAGGCACACCCGAAATCCCGTACGAAGTGTCAGTGGTGACTGCCAGACTCGCGTGCATGGAGATGGTCGACAAGTTGATCGAGCAGGTCAGGCGCGGTGAGAAGGTCAAGTACCTGCCGTTCTGGGGGCACCGGGCACGACCCGACGGGCGCCTGGGGCCGAGCTGCCTGAGCCAGTGGTGGCCGTCCCCCTTCACTGTGGGTGACGTCCGGTACGCCACGGCCGAACACTGGATGATGGCCGGCAAGGCGCGGCTGTTCGAGGACCCGGCGGCGGAGCGGGTCGCGCTGGAGGCCGAGAGCCCCGCGCAGGCGAAGGCGGCCGGGCGGCTGGTGCGCGGCTTCGACGACGCCACATGGGTGCGGGAACGGTTCGCGCTGGTCGTCGAGGGCAGCGTCCACAAGTTCGCCTCGGACCAGGCCCTGCGCTCCTACCTGCTGGGCACCGGCACGCGGGTGCTGGTCGAGGCGAGCCCGATGGACCGGATCTGGGGCGTCGGACTCGCCGCCGACGACGAGCGGGCGCTGGACCCGGCCCGCTGGCGCGGGCTGAACCTGCTGGGCTTCGCCCTGATGGAAGCCCGGGAACGGTTGCGCGCGGGCGCCGCGTGAGCGGGCCGGCGCGACAGCGGGTGGCTGCCGTGATCATCCGGGACGGGTGCGTCCTGATGGTCCGCGAGCGCGGCAGGGGGCCGTCCGGCCTGCACGACGGGCCGGAGTACTGGACCCTGCCCGGCGGCGGCGTGGAGCCCGGCGAGGACCTGGAGGCGGCCGTGCGGCGGGAGGTCGCCGAGGAGACCGGCCTGCGCGCCCTGGAGGTGCGACGGGCGTACGAGGCGCCCTACCCCTCGGGGTGGACCGTCTGCTTCCGGGTCACGCCGGCGCCCGGCGAACCCCGGCTCGGGGTGGACCCGGACCTGGACTGCCCCTGCCCCCGGATGGTCGGGCTCGGCTGGGTACCGCTGGCGCGGAGCGCGCCGGACGGGCCCTGGATGGTGGCGACCCTGCTGTCGGCCGTCCCGGACTGAACCGGGACCGTCCCTCGCGTCCGCGCACGGGGTCGGCCGGTGCACGGGGTCGGCCGGTGCACGGGGTCGGCCGGTGCACGGGATCGGCCGACGCACGGGATCGGCCGACGCACCCGCTCAGACCCGCTCGCGGACCTGCGAGACCGAGGACGGCTCGCCGTCGTCGTACCGTCCCGAATCCCTGTCGCCGGTGTCCAGGAAGACCACCACGGTCATGACGATGCCCAGCACGATGCCGACGGAGCCGAGGATGACGCCGGCCATGGCCATGCCGCCACCGCCGGCCTGACCGCGGTTCGCCCTGCCCCAGCCCAGCGCGCCGAAGACGACCGCGGCGATGCCCAGGGCGATCGAGCCCACCATGGTCACGCACAGCACCACGGACAGGATGCCGAGCACCAGCGCGGTCACGGCCATGCCGTTGCTCGCCGGCGGCGCCTGGGGCGGGTACGCGTACGCCGGCGGCCCCGGGTACCCGTACCCGCCGGGCGCGGGCGCCGAGTACGAGGGGTACCCGTACCCCGGGCCACCGGGATCGGGCTGCGCCGGGTACCCGTAGGCCGGCGTCCCCCCGGGACCCGGCGCGGCGGGCATCGGGGTCGTCGGGGACCCGTACGGCGCGGGCGGGGCGTACCCGGAGGGGCCGGGCCCGCCGGGTATCCCGGTCATCGTCACCTGCTCGTGCACCGGTGGCGCCGGCGGGCCGGCCGGACTCGCCGGCGCGTTGCCGGGGTACGGCGCCGGCTGCTCGGGCGGCGCCCACGGGTCCCTCGGTTCCGGGCTCTGGTCGGTCATGCGGCGCCCCCCTTTTCGTACAGTCATGCTAGGCGCTGCCGCCGACACCCCCGGGCGCTGCCTACGATGAAGCGGACCTGACCGCACCCGCGTCCTTCCGGAGGCATCCATGCCCGACCTGCACCCCTTCATCGCCGGGCTGCCCAAGGCCGAACTGCACGTCCACCACGTCGGCTCGGCCTCCCCGCGCATCGTGGCCGAACTCGCGTCCCGCCACCCCGACTCGAAGGTCCCCACCGACCCCGAGGCGCTCGCGGACTACTTCACCTTCACCGACTTCGCCCACTTCATCGAGGTCTACCTGTCGGTCGTCGACCTGGTCCGTACCCCGGAGGACGTACGGCTGCTGACGTACGAGGTGGCGCGTGACATGGCCCGGCAGAACATCCGCTACGCCGAGCTGACCATCACCCCGTACTCCTCCACCCGCCGCGGCATCGAGGAGAAGGCCTTCATGGAGGCCATCGAGGACGCCCGCAAGGCGGCCGAGACCGAGCTCGGCGTCGTGCTGCGCTGGTGCTTCGACATCCCCGGCGAGGCCGGACTGGAGGCGGCCGCCGAGACCACCCGGCTCGCCGTCGACCTGCGCCCCGAGGGCCTGGTCTCCTTCGGGCTGGGCGGCCCCGAGATCGGCGTCCCGCGCCCGCAGTTCAAGCCGTACTTCGACCGGGCCCGCGCCGCCGGACTGCACAGCGTGCCGCACGCCGGCGAGACCACCGGACCGCAGACCGTCTGGGACGCCATCCACGAGCTGGGCGCCGAGCGCGTCGGCCACGGCACCACCTCCGCCCAGGACCCGGAGCTGCTGGCCTACCTCGCCGAGCACCGCATCGCGCTGGAGGTCTGCCCGACCTCCAACATCGCCACCCGCGCCGTCACCGACCTCGACGCGCACCCGGTGAAGGAGATGGTGGCCGCGGGCGTCCTCGTCACCATCAACAGCGACGACCCGCCGATGTTCGGATCCGACCTCAACAACGAGTACGCCGTGGCCGCCCGCCTGCTGGACCTCGACGAGGCGGGACTCGCCCAACTCGCGAAGAACGCCGTCGAGGCCTCCTTCCTGGACCCGGCCGGCAAGGCGGAGCTGAGCGCCGAGATCGACACGTACACCGCCGCTTGGCTCGCGCGCTGACCCAACTGCTCGCACCTGCCCCGACAATGGGGGCATGAGCACCCTCACCGCCGTCGGGCACCGCGGCGACCCCTACCGATTCCGTGAGAACACCCTCGCCTCCGTCCGCTCCGCCTTCGCCCTGGGGGCGGACGCGGTGGAGGTAGACGTCCGGCTCACCCGCGACGGGGTACCGGTCCTGCTCCACGACGAGACCCTGCAGCGGCTGTGGGGCCACGACGTACGGCTCGACGACGTCACGGCCCCGCAGCTCAAGGAGCTGACGGAGGGCCGGGTCCCGACCCTGCGGGACGCCCTGATGGCGGCCGGGGCCGGCCGGTTGATGCTCGACCTGCCCGGCGCCTCGACGGAGGCCGTGCGCGCGGTCGTCGGCCTGGTGCGCGAGTGCGGGGCGGGCGAGCGCACGTACTACTGCGCGGGGCCCGGCACCATGTTGGCGGTGCGCGCCGCCGACCCGGGGGCGGAGATCGCGTTGACCTGGACGACGCTGTCGCCGCCGCGCCGGGTGCTGATCGACGCGGTGGGGCCGCGCTGGCTCAACTACCGGTTCGGGCTGGTCGACCGGGAGCTGACGGAGGCCCTGCACCGCGACGGGTTGCTCGTCTCGGCGTGGACCCCGGACACCAAGCGGTCGATGCGGGCGCTCGTGGCGGCCGGCGTGGACTCGATCACCACGAACCGGCTGGACGCGCTGGCGGCCGTGCGCGCCGGCCTCGGCCGCTGACACCCGGGTGATACGCGGGCTGACGGAGCGGGTTCGGCGCGCCGATCCCCGGTGGCAGGACCTGGGGCTGACGCTGCTGGTGCAGCTGGTCTCCAGCATGCCGTTCGTGCTGCCGGACCAGCCGGGCGGATCGCCGAAGAGCTGGGCGGCGTACGCGTTCACGACGGCCGGCCTGCTGCCGCTGATCTGGCGGCGGCGGGCTCCGGTGACGGTCCTGGCGGTCATCTCCGCCGTCGGTTTCGGCTACAACCTGGGGATGGACGGGCCGGGGCAACCGCTGCCCTACGGTCCGCTGGTCGCCTTCTACACCGTGGCCGTGTGCTGCCCGCGGCGGACCAGGCTGGCGGTGTCCGCGGCCGTCGTGGTGGCGGCCTGCCTCGCCGTGCACTGGAACACCGGGACGGCCCGCGAGTTGGTCTTCACCCTGTTCGTGGGCGGCTCCGCGTACGCGCTGGGCCGATCGCGGCACACCCGGCAGGCCTACACGGCCGCCGTCGAGGACCGGGCGGAGCAGTTGGAGCGGGCGAACCGGATCGAGGCGGAGCAGGCCGCGGCCCGCGAACGGGCGCGCATCGCACGGGAGATGCACGACATCCTCTCGCACGCGGTCAGCATCATGATCGTGCAGGCCGAGGCGGGTCCGGTGGCGGTACGCCGCGCTCCGGCCCGCGCCGAGGCGGCCTTCGAGGCGATCGCGGAGACGGGCCGGGACGCGATGGCGCAGCTGCGCACCATGTTGGGCGTGCTGCGCACGGACGAGTCGGCCCCGCGCGCGCCGCAGCCGGGGATCGGGGCGTTGCCCGCCCTGCTGGACCGGGTGCGGGCGAGCGGGCCGAGGGTGTCGTACGAGCGGACGGGCGCGGTCCGCGACCTGCCCGCGGCGCTGGAGGCGACGGTGCACCGGGTGGTGCAGGAGGCGTTGACCAACGTGGTCAAGCACGCCGGGGCGGCTTCGGTGGACGTACGACTGGAGTACGGGCCGACGGAGCTGACGGTGACCGTCGCGGACGACGGTCGGGGCCCGGGCGGGGCGACGCCGGGCTCGGGGTCGCCCGGCTCGGGGTCGCCCGGCGGGCACGGGTTGATCGGCATCCGCGAACGGGCGGCCGCGCACGGCGGAACGGCCTGGTCGGGGCCGGGGCCGGGCGGCACCGGGTTCGTGGTGCGGGTGGCTCTTGTAACGTCGCCGCTGGAGGTGGGGACGTGACGATCCGTGTGGTGGTGGCCGACGACCAGGAGCTGGTCCGCAGCGGCTTCGCGATGATCCTGGACGTCCAGGAGGACATCGAGGTCGTGGCGGAGGTCGGGGACGGGGCGGCGGCCGTGGAGGCGGTGGCGCGACTGGCCCCGGACGTGGCCCTGCTGGACATCAGGATGCCGGTGCTGGACGGGATCGAGGCCTGCCGCAGCATCACGGCGAGCAGCACGTGCCGGACGGTGATGCTGACGACCTTCGACTCGGACGAGTACGTGTACGAGGCGCTGCACGCGGGCGCGAGCGGGTTCCTGCTGAAGGACGTCCGACGGGACGACCTGGTGCACGCGGTACGGGTGGTGTCGGCGGGCGAGTCGCTGCTGGCGCCTTCGGTGGCGCGGCGGTTGATCGAGGAGTACACGGCGGCGACCGCCCGGCCGTCGGCCGTCCGGGAGCTTTCCGCACGGCGGCTGGAGGCGCTGACGGCCCGGGAGCGGGAGACCTTGCTGCATCTGGGGCGGGGGTTGTCGAACGCGGAGATCGCGGTGGCGCTGGGGGTGAGCGAGCACACCGTGAAGTCGCACGTGGGGAACGTGCTGGCGAAGCTGGGGCTGCGCGACCGGATCCAGGCGGTGATCTGTGCGTACGAGACGGGGCTGATAGCGGCGGGGGCCGGGACGGTGGCCTCCGGGGCGGGCGGGTTCGGGGCGTTGGGTTCTCCCTCTCGGGAGTGAGGGGGCGGGGTGTCGACTCCCCCGCGTCGGGGAGTTGTCGTACCGCTGAAGACCCCTCTCACCGGTGATTCGCCACCACCCCTGTGCGCAGCAACATGGTGGTCATCGGGGCAGCGAGCCCCGTTGACCACACCACGGGGGGAACCACCATGAACGCAACGACCCGCACCACGTTGATCGCCGCCGCCCTGCTCATGGGGATCGCGTCCGGCCCGGCGGTCGCGCACGCCGCCGCGCCGGCATCGACGTCCTCGACCGCGTCGGCGGCCACCACCGCGCCGCCCACGTTCTCCACCCTGCCCGACGCGGCGGCGCTGGAGCAGGCCATCGCGGGCCTCGGGGCGCGGCACGAGGGGGCGACGGCCGCACTGGTCCGGGTGGGCGGCGCGAGCGGCGACTGGCGGGGCAGCTCCGGCGTCGCGGACATCCGTACGGGGCGCCCGGTGATCGCCGAGGGCCGCTTCCGGGCCGGGTCGGTGACGAAGACCTTCACCTCGGCGGTGGTGCTCCAGCTGGCCGCCGAGGGCCGCCTGCGCCTGGACGGAACGGTGCAGGAGTACCTGCCGGGCCTGCTGCCGGCATCGTTCAAGCCGGTCACCGTGCGGCAGTTGCTGAACTACACGAGTGGGATCCGCTCCGCCGACGGCCCGGGCGACACCTTCGAGGAGGCGTACGCCCACCGGTTCGACGTGGA
Source organism: Streptomyces sp. NPDC029836 (assembly GCF_055574495.1). Taxonomy (NCBI): domain Bacteria; kingdom Bacillati; phylum Actinomycetota; class Actinomycetes; order Kitasatosporales; family Streptomycetaceae; genus Streptomyces; species Streptomyces sp. NPDC029836. Next base: position 78,393 of record NZ_JBVHZI010000006.1, read on the forward strand.
GGATCCGCGCGCCCTCATCGCCAACGCCGTGGCCAAGGGCCCGGAGTTCGACCCGGGGACCAGGCAGCACTACCTGAACATCGACTACACGATCCTGGGCGTACTGATCGAGAGGGCGACCGGCACGTCCTACGAGAAGGCCGTGACCACCCGGATCCTCAAGCCCCTGGGCCTGCGGGACACTTCGCTGCCGAGTCGGACCGGGACCCGCATACCGGGTGCGCACAACCGGGGCTACCAGGCGGTGCCGCTGCCCGACGGCGGCCGGAGGTTGGTCGACGTCTCCGTGTGGGGCTCGTCCCGGGAGTGGGCCGCCGGGGACCTGATATCGACCACGGCGGACCTGGAGCTCTTCACGAAGGCCCTGTTCGGCGGCCGCCTGGTGCCGAAGGCTCAGCTGGAGGAGATGTTCACGGTGCCCGCCGTGCCGGACTTCGAGACCGGGCAGCCCGCGGAACTGACGGCCGGCATGAAGCGGTTCGCCCTGCCGGGCGGCAAGGAGGCGTGGGGCAAGACGGGCGGTCGGCACGGCTACAACACGTTGATCGGCGGGACCCGCGATCTGTCGCGCACCCTCGTCTACTCGGTGAACTCCACCGACGCCAAGGGCCGGAACATGAACAAGGTCGCCGAGGCCATCGTGTACGCGGCATTCACCAAGTAGTCGGTCGTGGGCCGGGGTTACGACTGGGGTTGCGCCCGCGGCGTCGGTGCCGGCACCGACGCCGACGGGGTGTCGGTGGCCCAGGGTCCGGTGGACGGGGTTGCGGTGCGCGGGGTTGCGGTGGGTGGGACTCCGGCCGACAGGGCTTCCAGGCGCTTGATCATGCGGCGCAGGATCAGCAGCGGTATCACCCCGAAGACGCCGAACGACATGTCGATGACCGACCACCAGAAAGGGATGCCCCGGACGGGGGCGGAGATCAGGGCCAGCGGGATGATGCCGGCGCAGGCCACCATGCCGGCCTCGACGATCCAGATGTTGCGCACGGGGTCGCGGTGGACCCCGTAGAAGAAGACGGCGATCACCAAGTGGGCGAAGGCCAGCCAGTCGGTGCCGTAGAGGAGGAAGGGGTACTCGGCATCGGCCCGGATGAGGCCGTCACCGACGCGCTGGAGCCATTCGTTGGAGACCAGGGCATTGGCCCACCGGAGCTCGGTGACGAGCGGGAAGGCGGTGACCCCGCTCAGGACGAGGCAGACGAGGAACAGGGCAAGCCAGGCACGGATCCGCCGCTCAAGGGCGCTTCTCTCGCTCATGGAAGCCACCCTACTCCCGGAATTGAACATGTTCAGCCAATTTCATGAACGTGTTCAATTCAGGGTGGGGCGGGGATCATGGGCGCGGCGGGACTCTTGGCAGGGCGGCCCGGTCGGGCTCACAGGCCGACGATGGAGTTCCAGCGCCGGGCGAGGTTCCGGCGTTCGGCCGAGGAGATGTCCCGGGCCACGACCAGGCGTTCGCGCATGTCCTCGTCGGGGAAGATCAGCGGGTTCTCGGCGAGTTCGGCGGTCTCCTTGTCCGGGGAGCCGGCGAGCACCTCGCGGGCGGCGGGCACGGGGCAGACGTAGTTGACGGCGGCCGCCAGCTCCGCTGCCACCTCGGGGTCGTAGTAGTGGTCGACGAGAGCCTCGGCGTTGGCCTTGTGCCGGGCGAGGTTGGGGATGAGCAGGCTCTCCGCCCAGAGCTCCGCGCCCTCCTCGGGGACGACGAACTCGATGTCGGGGTTGTCGGCCCGGAGCTGGATGGCGTCGCCGGAGTAGGCCTGGCAGGCCAGGACGTCCCCCTTGGACAGGTCGGAGGTGTAGTCGTTGCCGGTGAAGCGTCGGATGTGCTTCTTGCGCACCAACTCCTCGACCTGGTCGCACATCCGGTGGAAGTCCGATTCGGTCCACCGGGTGATGTCGACGCCGTTGCCCTGCATCAGCAGCGCGAAGGACTCGTCGAGCCCGGAGAAGAGCGTCACCTTGCCCGCCAGGTCCGGCTTCCAGAGGTCCTTCACCGACTTGATCTCGCGACCCAACGCCTTGCGGTTGTAGGCGATGCCCGTGATGCCCGACTGCCAGGGGACGGTGTGCAGCCGGCCCTCGTCGAAGGCGGGGGAACCCAGCTGCGGGTCCAGGTACCGGGTGACGTTGGCCTGCGTCGAGCGGTCCATCGCCTGGGCCCACCCCAGGTGGACGAAGCGGGCGGCCATCCAGTCGCTGACGACGACGAGGTCGTGGCCGGTGGCCTGCCGGTTCATCAACGCCGGGCTGATCTTGCCGAAGAACTCGTCGTTGTCGTTGATCTCCTCGGTGTACCGGACCTCGATGCCGGTGCGCTCGGAGAAGGCGTCCAGCGTCGGGCGGCTCTCCTCGTCCTCCTCGCCGGTGTCGATGTAGAGGGGCCAGTTCGAGAAGGCGACGCTCCGGTCCCGGGCGGAGACGTCCTCGCCACGGCGTCGCTCCTGGGGGACGTAGGCGGCGGGCACACCGCAGCCGGTGAGCGCGGCTAGCAGGCCCGCGGCACCGAGGCCGCGCAGCGCCGCGCGGCGGGAGAAGGCGAGTTCAGGCATGCGCACAGCCTCGAACACGCCGAAGGGGCGGGCAATAGACAAGGTGTCTACTGCCCGCCCCTTCGGAGTCCTGCGGTGATCAGTGTGATCACCGCCCCGGACCGGCGTGCCGCGAGGCGTGCCGTGAAGCGTGCCGTGATCAGCCGTCGAGCGAGGTCATGACGTGCTTGATGCGGGTGTAGTCCTCGAAGCCGTAGGCGGAGAGGTCCTTGCCGTAGCCGGACTTCTTGAACCCGCCGTGCGGCATCTCGGCGACGAGCGGGATGTGGGTGTTGATCCACACGCAGCCGAAGTCGAGGTTCTTGGACATCCGCATCGCGCGGCCGTGGTCCTTGGTCCACACGGAGGAGGCGAGGGCGAACTCGACGCCGTTCGCGTAGTCCAGGGCCTGCGCCTCGTCGGTGAAGGACTGGACGGTGATGACGGGGCCGAAGACCTCGTTCTGGATGATCTCATCGTCCTGCTTGAGGCCCGAGACCACGGTCGGGGCGTAGAAGTAGCCCTTGTCGCCGACGCGGTGACCGCCCGCCTCGACCTTCGCGTGGGCGGGGAGGCGCTCGATGAAGCCCGCGACCTGCTTGAGCTGGTTCGGGTTGTTCAGCGGGCCGTAGAGCACGTCCTCGTCGTCCGGCTGCCCGGTCTTCGTGTCGGACGCGGCCTTGGCGAGCGCGGCCACGAACTCGTCGTGGATCGACTCGTGCACGAGCACGCGGGTGGCGGCGGTGCAGTCCTGGCCGGCGTTGAAGTAGCCGGCGACCGCGATGTCCTCGACGGCCTTGGCGAGGTCGGCGTCCTGGAAGACCACGACCGGAGCCTTGCCGCCGAGCTCCAGGTGGACGCGCTTGACGTCCTTGGACGCGCTCTCGGCGACCTGCATGCCCGCGCGCACCGAGCCGGTGATGGAGGCCATCGCCGGGGTGGAGTGCTCGACCATGGCCTTGCCGGTCTCGCGGTCACCGCAGACGACGTTGAAGACGCCCTTGGGCAGCACCGAGTCGATGATCTCCGCCATCAGGACGGTGGAGGCCGGGGTGGTGTCCGAGGGCTTGAGCACCACGGTGTTGCCTGCGGCGATCGCCGGGGCGAACTTCCACACCGCCATCATCATCGGGTAGTTCCACGGCGCGACCTGCGCGCAGACGCCGACCGGCTCGCGGCGGACGATCGAGGTCATCCCGTCCATGTACTCGCCGGCGGAACGGCCTTCGAGCAGGCGGGCGGCGCCGGCGAAGAAGCGGATCTGGTCCACCATCGGCGGCAGCTCCTCGCTGGCCGTCAGGCCCAGCGGCTTGCCGGTGTTCTCCGACTCGGCGGCGACCAGCTCGTCCGCGCGCGCCTCGAAGGCGTCCGCGATCTTGAGCAGGGCCTTCTGCCGCTCGGACGGGGTCGTGTCGCGCCAGCCCGGGAAGGCGGCAGCGGCGGCGGCCATGGCCGCGTCCACATCGGCCTGGCCGGACAGGGGGGCCGTCGCGTACGCCTCGCCGGTGGCGGGATTGACCACCTCGGTGGTCCGCCCGTCGGCGGCGTCCTTGAACTCCCCGCCGATGTAGTTGCGCAGACGACGCAGTTCGGTGGTCACTACAGCCACTCTCCTGATCACATGTCCAATGATTGAGACGAATCCCCAGCCTAGCCCCTCGGGTGACGCTTTCGACAGAGCCAGACACACCGAACTACGAAATCCGCGTAATCGAAGACCTCGCACAACGGATTTCATCGCCTACGGGTTGCGGAACAGACGACTCCTCGTGCACAGTGAGGTCGTGGTCAGTCGAAGCGCAGATTCCAGGAACAGACAACCGTCCCCTTCGGTCGATGCTGTGTCCCTGGCGATCATCGAGCAACTGCAGGAGGACGGTCGCCGTCCCTATGCATCGATCGGCAAGGCCGTCGGCCTGTCCGAGGCGGCCGTACGCCAGCGCGTACAGAAGCTGCTCGACCAGGGAGTCATGCAGATCGTCGCCGTCACCGACCCGCTCACCGTGGGCCTGCGACGCCAGGCCATGGTCGGCATCAACGTCGAGGGAGACCTCGACCCGGTGGCCGACGCGCTGACCGACATGGCCGAGTGCGAGTACGTGGTGATGACCGCGGGGTCGTTCGACCTGATGGTGGAGATCGTCTGCGAGGACGACGACCACCTGCTCGAAACGATCAACAAGAAGATCCGCACGCTCCCCGGCGTGCGATCAACCGAAAGCTTCGTTTACCTGAAGCTGAAGAAGCAGACCTACATGTGGGGAACCAGATAACCGTGAGCCAGGACCTCTCCAAGACCGCGTACGACCACCTGTGGATGCACTTCACCCGCATGTCGTCCTACGAGAACTCGCCCGTCCCGACCATCGTCAAGGGCGAGGGCACCTACATCTGGGACGACAAGGGCAAGCGCTACTTGGACGGCCTCGCCGGCCTGTTCGTGGTCAACGCCGGTCACGGCCGCAAGGAACTGGCCGAGGTCGCCTACAAGCAGGCCCAGGAACTCGCGTTCTTCCCCATCTGGTCGTACGCGCACCCCAAGGCCGTCGAGCTCGCCGAGCGCCTCGCCCACTACGCCCCCGGTGACCTGAACAAGGTCTTCTTCACCACGGGTGGCGGCGAAGCCGTCGAGACCGCCTGGAAGCTCGCCAAGCAGTACTTCAAGCTCCAGGGCAAGCACACCAAGTACAAGGTCATCTCGCGTGCGGTCGCCTACCACGGCACCCCGCAGGGCGCCCTGTCCATCACCGGCCTGCCGGCCCTCAAGGCCCCCTTCGAGCCGCTGGTCCCCGGCGCGCACAAGGTGGTCAACACCAACATCTACCGCGCCCCGATCTTCGGCGACGACCCGGAGGCCTACGGCCGCTGGTGCGCCGACCAGATCGAGCAGGAGATCCTGTTCGAGGGCGCCGACACCGTCGCGGCCGTCTTCCTGGAGCCGGTGCAAAACGCCGGTGGCTGCTTCCCGCCGCCGCCCGGGTACTTCCAGCGCGTCCGCGAGATCTGCGACGAGTACGACGTGCTCCTCGTCTCCGACGAGACGATCTGCGCGTTCGGCCGCCTCGGCACGATGTTCGCCTGTGACAAGTTCGACTACGTGCCGGACATGATCACCTGCGCCAAGGGCATGACCTCGGGCTACTCCCCGATCGGTGCCTGCATCATCTCGGACCGCCTCGCGGAGCCCTTCTACAAGGGCGACAACACCTTCCTGCACGGCTACACCTTCGGCGGACACCCGGTGTCCTCCGCGGTGGCGCTCGCCAACCTCGACATCTTCGACAAGGAAGGCCTGAACCAGCACGTGCTGGACCAGGAGGGCAACTTCTTCAACACCCTGAAGAAGCTGCACGACCTTCCGATCGTCGGCGACGTCCGCGGCAACGGCTTCTTCTACGGCATCGAGCTCGTCAAGGACAAGGCCACCAAGGAGTCCTTCACGGACGAGGAGACGGAGCGCGTGCTCTACGGCTTCCTCTCCAAGGCGCTCTTCGAGAACGGCCTGTACTGCCGCGCCGACGACCGTGGGGACCCGGTCATCCAGCTGGCCCCGCCGCTGATCGCGGACCAGGGCACCTTCGACGAGATCGAAGGCATCCTGCGCTCGGTGCTCACCGAGGCGTGGACCAAGCTGTAGCAGCACCCGGCACGACCGTCCGGTCCGAGCACGACTGGTCCGAACACACGGCCCGGATCCTCCGTTCGAGTGAGAACGCGAGGGTCCGGGCCGTGTGCTGTCACCATCCAAGCGGTTCATCTCTTTACATCTCATTGCGGCGCCAGTGACTGAAAGGGCTCCGCTTCGTTCCCCCGGACGGAGGTGTACGCCATGGTGGCTCCACCGGACACTGCCCCGCCTGACAATGACGTCCTGTGGGCACGGTCCCTGCACTACTCCCACAGCGGTTCCCCCGGCCTGATCGGGGTCTCCGTGGAAGTCCGGCAGGGCGAGATCCTCGCCGTGACCGGACCCCGCGGCAGCGGGAAGACGACGCTGCTGCGCTGCCTGAGCGGACAGCTGGTCCCCGAACAGGGCGAGGTCTGGTTCAACAGCGTTCCCGTCCACACCATGGGAGCCCTGACCCGCGAGCGCCTGCGCCGCGACCGGTTCGCGTGGATCGGGCCCGAGCCGCAGCTGCTGCCCGAGCTCAAGGCGTGGGAGAACGTCGCCCTGCCCCTGCTGCTCGCCGGCGCCCCGCACCGCGCCGCGAAGCACGCCGCCTGCGAATGGCTGGAGCGCCTGGACATCGGCGCCTTCGCCCGCAAGCGCCCCGGCGCACTGACCCGGGCCGAGTCCCAGCGGGTCGCCCTGGCCCGGGCCCTCGCCGCCGAGCCGACCGTGCTCTTCGCCGATGAGCCGACGGCTCCCCTGCACCGCGCCGAAAGGTCCCTGCTGCTGCGCACCCTCACCACGGCGGCCCGCTCGCACGGCATCACCGTGCTGCTGGCCACCCACGACGAGGAGACCGCCGCCGCGGCCGACCGCACCACGGCCCTGCTCGACGGCCGCCCGGCCTCCGCCGCGGCCACACCCCCTCAGGCGACGGAGGACCAGGCCGCGTGCTCGCTCTCCGCCTAGCCCGCGGCTCCCGGCCCCTCGTACAGATGCGGCGGCTGCTCGTCGCCGCCGCGTCGGCCGGCACCGGGTTCCTCTTCCTGTACGTCCTCGCGGGGGCGATGGACCGGCCCGCCGGATCGTTCCCCCGCCTGCTGTGGGCCCTGGTGCCGCTGGCCGCCACGGTGCAGTTCGCCGTGGCGGTGGCCCGGACCGACCCGGCGACCCGGCCCCGGCAGGGGCTGGACGCCGTCGGACTGGGACCCGTACGCCTCGGTCTCGCCGCGGCCGTCTCCACCGCCGTCGCCTGCACCCTGGGCAGCCTCCTGGCCCTGGCCGCGTTCCTGCACCTGAGGGGCGAGCTGACCGGGCTGCCCTTCGACGGGGCGGGCGCCCGGCTGCTGCACGCCGAGCAGCCGCTGCCCGTGGCGGCCGCGCTGACCCTGCTGGCCCTGATCCCGCTGACCGCCTCGGTCGCCACGGCCCTCTCCCTGCGCCACCGGGCCGCGCCCACCGGAGCCGCCCCACTGACCGGGGTGCCGTGGGGCGTCGCGCTCACCGCGTGCGGACTGTCCGTCGAGGCCTACACCGGCCCGGACGGCGCCGCGATGCCGGCCGGCTGGGCCCTGATCGTCGCCGGGCTCGCCCTCGCCGGACCCGGACTGGCCTACACCTGCGGAACGCTCGTACAGGCCGCCCGCCCGGGCGCGCTGCGGCTGCTGGCCGGACGGGCGCTGCAGGAGGAGGCGCCCCGGCTGGGTCGCCCCCTCGGGGTGCTGTGCGCGGTCGCCGTGGCCGTCCTGACGGCCCTGGCCCTGCGCGACGGCACCGGGCCGCTCCCCCCGCTGGGTCCCCTGACCTGGCCGGCCGCGACCCTGGTGGCGCTGTGCGCGGCCGCGACCCTTCTCACATCGGCGGTCGAGTCCAGGCAGTCCCGGTCGGCCGCCCGGGCCGCCCTCCTCGACCTCGGAACCCCCGGAACGGTGCTGCGTACGGCCGCCACGGTGCGGGCCGGCGCACTGCTCGCGGTGTGCCTTCCGCTCAGCTGGGGTGTGGCGCAACTGACGTCCCTGGCGTTGACGCGCTGACGGAAACGGCCCTTAGTGTGGGCCGAATGGTCAACGCAGACATCGAGATCGAGACGCTCGCCGAATTCGACCGCGTCGTCGCCAGGGGTTCCCTGAGCGGCTACCGGATCCAGTCGGTCAATTTGTTGGAGCGGACCTTCGCGCTGTTGTCGGCCGACACCTCCACGGCCGTCTTTCTGGGCTGCCCGATGGAGCCCGACGCCTCCGCGAAGGTCCGCGCCGACGGCGCGCTCGTCTTCCCCCCGGTACCGGACCTGCCGTTCAACCCGTACCGGGGCCTGCTCTACACCGCCGAGGAGCTGTTCTCCGGCCTGGACGAGGGCTACGAGGCCACCCCGGACGCCCAGGCCTACGCCTGGCTCCAGGAGACCGGGACCGACGGCGACGTCTTCTCCTCGATGCTGCGTTCCATTCACGACGACGCCGTCTCCGACGCCCTCGGCGAGCACCTGACCGGCGCCCGGGTGGTGGGCGTGATGGGCGGCCACGCGATGGCCCGGGGCGGTACGGACTACCGCGGCGCGGCGGAGCTGGGTCGAAACCTCACCCGGTCCGGGTTCACCGTCGCCACCGGCGGCGGCCCCGGCGCCATGGAGGCCGCCAACCTCGGCGCCTACCTGGCTCCCGCCGCCGACGAGGCGCTGCCCGAGGCGCTGGAGCTGCTGGCCGAGGTCCCCTCCTTCGTCCCGTCGGTCTCCGACTGGGCCCGCGCGGCCTTCGCCGTACGGGAGCGCTGGCCCGACGGCGGCGACTCGACCGGGATCCCGACCTGGTTCTACGGGCACGAGCCGCCGAACGCGTTCGCGGGCCACATCGCCAAGTACTTCGCGAACGCCACCCGTGAGGACGGGCTGCTGGCCCGATCCAACGCGGGCGTGGTGTTCCTGCCGGGCGCGGCCGGCACCGTCCAGGAGGTCTTCGACAACGCGACGCCGAACTACTACTCGTCGCGCGGGGAACCGACCCCGATGGTCCTGGTGAACCGTACGCACTGGACCGAGCACCTGCCGGCCTGGCCGCTGCTCACGGCGCTGGCCCGCGGCCGGGCGATGGAGTCCCGGATCGCGCTGGTGGACTCGGTGGACGAGGTTCCGGCGGCCCTCGCCGCAATGGGCTGACCTCCGGAGGCAACTTCGCGTCCGTTTCCCACGTCTGGCAGAGGTAACGCGAAAACCTGCCAGACGTGAACGGAGCCTTCTGTGCTCATAGGCCTGCTGACCGCTGTCGCGGCGTCCATCTGCTACGGCACGGGATCCGTCCTGCAAGCCGTGGGCTCGCGGCGGGCGGCCCGGATGTCCCCGGCCGCCGCCGGGGTGACCGCGCACGGCGGACCCAACCTGACTTCCACCGCCAAAGCCGCGATGACCTGGGAGTTCATCGTCGGCACCATCCTCGACTTCGTGGGGTTCGGGCTCGGCGCGCTGGCCGCGCGGATGCTGCCGCTCTTCCTCTCGCAGACCGTGATCAGCGCCAACCTGGTGATCACGGCCGTGCTGAGCGTGAAGATGCTCGGCATCCGCCTCACCCGCAAGGAGTGGACGTCCATCGGTGTCGTCTGCACGGCGCTGGTCCTGCTGGCCACGGCGGCGGGCCACGAGGGCGGTCACCACGCGCCGATGTCCACCCACTGGTGGCTGCTGGGGATCACCCTCTTCCTGATGATCGGCGGCACGGTCGCCGTCCGGCTCCTCGGCGGGAACGCGGCGATCCTGGCGGGTCTGCTGTCCGGGCTCGGCTTCGGCGCGCTGGGCGTCGGCGTCCGCATCCTGAACGGGGTCGACCCCTTCGACCTGGGCGCCCTCCTCGGCGACCCGGCGCTGTACGCGATCCTGGCGGCCGGCTTCGGCGGCATGTACCTGCACACCGTCGCCCTGCAGATCGGCTCGGTGAACGGCGCCACGGCGGCCCTGGTCGTCGGCGAGACCGTGCTCCCGGGCGCCATCGGCGTGCTCTGGCTCGGCGACGCCTCCCGGCCGGGACTGGCCTGGCTGGCCGTACTCGGCTTCGTCCTGGCGGTGGCCGGAGCGGTGGCCGTGGCCTGGTTCGGCAAGCACGGGGCCGAGGAGGACGAGGCGGCGGGGGCGCCCGCCGCGCCCGTCCCCGAACCGGTGCGGTAAACCGGCTCCCGCTCTCCCCTCACCCGCCCGGCCGCCCCCTGGTGGCAGCCGGGCGGCCGCCGGCGCTTGCTGGACGGGGGAGAGAGCGAGAGGTCCATGGAGGAGTCCACGACCGCGCGGTTGCGCACGCCCCGGGCCGCCGGCACGGCCGGAATCGCCTTCGCGGTACTGCTCGCGGTGGCGATCGCGCTGATGCGCGTCGCCGTTCCCGAAGGCGGCTCCCCCGACGCCCGAGTCGATCCCGATGACCGGTGGGCGGTACGGCTGGCCCTGGAGATCGTGCCGTTCGCCGGGATCCTGTTCCTGTGGTTCATGGGCGCCCTGCGCGCCCATGCCGGCGAGGCCGAGGACCGTTTCGTCTCCACCGTCTTCCTCGGCAGCGGCATCGTCTTCGTCGCCACGCTGTTCGTCGCCGCCGGCGCCGCGGGCACCGTGTTGCAGGAGGGCACCGACACCGCCTTCGGACGCGACTACGCGTACACGATCCTGACCACCTACGCGATGCGCATGGCGGCCGTCTTCGTCTTCGCGACCTCCAGCATCGGACGCCGGCTGGGGATCTTCCCGCGCCCCCTGGCCCTGCTCGGGTACGTGACCGGGCTGGTCCTGATCGTCATCGGCTCCGGCGTGCCCTGGAGCGAGATGATCCTCCCCGCCTGGGCGTTGATCGTCGGCGCCTACATCGTGCGCTCCGCGCGGCGCTAGCCGCCCGTCGGGCCGCCCCGGGCCCGGCAGGCGGACCCCGCCCGCCCCGTGCATATTGGATGGGGAAGCTGCGGGGGCTCGGGGACGAACGGGATGTTCGGGCCACGGAAGGGCTGGTGCCTCATGAGGCTTGTCGTCGACCTCAACCGCTGTCAGGGATACGCACAGTGCGCGTTCCTCGCCCCCGATGTGTTCTCCATGCACGGCGACGAATCGCTGCTCTACAACCCCGAGGCGGGCGAGGAGCAGCGCGAGAACGTCATGCGCGCCGTCGCCGCCTGCCCCGTGGGGGCCATCCTCATCGAGCTCGAAGATCGGGACATGTCGGCGCTCACCCCGGAGGCGCACGGTGCGCGCTGACGGGAACCTGGAACGGCTCAAGCGCGACGGACGCATCGTCGTCGTCGGCGCGTCCCTGGCCGGCCTACGGGCCGCCGAGACCATGCGCGACAAGGGTTTCACCGGTTCGCTGACGATGATCGGCGATGAACCGTACGAACCTTACGATCGACCCCCGCTGTCGAAACAGGTCCTGCTGGGCAAGGCGGCCGCGGACCACACCGCGCTGCCCCGGCGCCGGGACATCGGCGCCGAGTGGCGGCTGGGGGTGCCCGCCTCGGGGCTGGACATGGCGGGGCGCCGGGTCCTGCTGGCCGATGGCGAGGCGGTGGAGTACGACCGGTTGCTCATCGCGACCGGGGTACGGGCCAGGCCGTGGCCCAACGAGGAGGAGGGCGCGCTCACCGGCGTCTTCGTCCTGCGCACCCGTGACGACGCCGTCGCACTGGAGCGCAGTCTCGCGGCCGGTCCCCGCCGGGTGCTGGTGATCGGGGCCGGCTTCACCGGCTCCGAGATCGCCTCGGCCTGCCGGGAACGCGGCCTGCCCGTCACCGTCGCCGAACGCGGGGCTGCGCCGCTGGTCGGCGCGCTCGGCGGGGTCATCGGCGAGGTCGCGGCCGAGATGCACCGCGAGAACGGCGTCGACCTGCGCACCGGGATCATGGTGACGGGCCTGGAGGGCGACCCGGCCGGCCGGGTCCGCGCCGCGCACCTGTCCGACGGGTCGACGATCGAGGCCGACGTCGTGGTCGTCTCCCTCGGCGCCCAGCGCAACACGGAATGGCTGGCCGGTTCCGGACTGGGCGCCGGCCCCCGCGGGATCGCCTGCGACGCGGGCTGTCGGGCCTTCGACATCCGGGGCATCGTCACCGACGACATCTACGTGGCGGGCGACGTGGCCCGTTCCCCGCACGCCCTGTTCGGGTACCAGTTCCTCTCCCTGGAGCACTGGGGCAACGCCGTGGCCCAGGCCGGGACGGCGGCGCACAACATGCTCAGCGAGAGCGCGGACCGCCGCCCCCACATGTGGGTGCCGGCGTTCTGGTCCTCCCAGTTCGGCGTGAACATCAAGTCGGTCGGGGTGCCCTCCATGGGGACCGAGCTCATGATCACCCAGGGCTCGCGCGCCGAGCGGCACTTCGTCGGCGTGTACGGCTACCAGGGCCGCGTGATCGGAGCGGTGACCTTCGACAACTGCCGCTGGCTGCCCTTCTACCAGCAGATGATCGAGGCCACGACGCCGTTCCCGCCGCCGTTCCCGACCGTGGACCGCAGGCCCGAGGGGCAGAAGCCGATGCCCGCGGACTTCCCGGACCCGTCGGTGCCGACGCACGGCCCGACGATCACCCTCAGCGGTTACTCCCCGGACGACCGGAAGATGACCTTCACCCCCGCCCGCCTCTGACCGCACGCGCACCGCACTCCCTGGCCCGTGGACCTTGAGGAGCACGAGGACCTGCCATGACACAAGCCATCCTGCGGGAGATCATGGACTACGCGAACCGCGCAGATCCGTATCCGCTGTACGAAAAGCTCCGCGAGACGCCGGTGGCCCACGACGGGGACGGGCCGTACGTGATCAGCACGTACTACGAGATCCAGAGCCTCCTGCACGACCCGCGGATCAGCTCCGACGCCGCCAATCTGGCCTCGACCGCGAGCGACCCGCTCGCCGATGGCGAGGAGGAGGGGACGACGTTGCCGCCGTCGTTCCTCAAGCTCGACCCGCCCGACCACGACCGGCTCCGCCGGATGACGAACCGGCCCTTCGGCCCGCCGCACTCCCCGCACAAGGTGCACGACATGCGGGACGAGCTGGGTGGCATCGTGTCCGGACTGATCGACGGCATCGTCGCGGCCGACTCGCCGGACCGGATCGACCTGGTCGACCAGTTCGCCTACCCGTTCCCGGTCACGGTGATCTGCCGGCTGCTCGGCGTACCCCCCGAGGACGAGCCGCGCTTCCACGTGTGGGCCGACACCATCGCCGCCAGCCTCGACCCGGACCCGGACGCCGACCCGACGAAGCGCCGCGTTCCGGCCGACGCCCGGATGGAACTCGGCATGTACCTGGCCGGGTTGATCGAGGAGCGCCGCAAGAACCCCGGTGACGACATGTTGTCGCACCTGGCGACCGCGGACGGGCCGGACGGCGCCATGACCACGATCGAGGCGCTGAGCACCTCGGCGCTGCTGCTGATCGCGGGACACGAGACCACGGTCAACCTGATCACCAACGGGATGCTGACCCTGCTCCGGCACCCGGACGTCCTGGAGCGGCTGCGTCAGGACCCCGAACTGTCCGTTCCCATCGTCGAGGAGCTGCTGCGCTTCGAACCGCCGGTGCAGTTGCTGCCGCAGCGCACCACGCTCTGCGAGATCGAGGTCGCCGGCGTGACCATCCCGAAGGGAGCCTCGCTCTGGCTGGTCCTCGCCTCGGGAAACCGCGACCCCAAGAAGTTCGAGAACCCGGACCGCTTCGATCCCGATCGCGCGGACATCCAGCACCTCGGCCTGGGCAGCGGCATCCACAGCTGCTTCGGGGCGCCGCTGGCCCGGCTCGAAGCCCAGCTGGCGCTGAGCGAGCTGGCCCGCCGGCTGGAGAACCCGCGGCTGCTGGAGGACCCGCCGACGTACCGTCAGAACGCGGTGCTGCGCGGCCCCCGCCACCTGCCGATCGCCTGCGACGGCATCCGCGACTGACCCGGTCGCCGCGGCCCTCCGCCGGGGGTCCACCGTCCCTGGCGGTCGCCGCGGCCCTCCGCCGGGGTCCACCGGATGCCTGCGGAGCGCCGCACCACGGGGCCCGGGCTTCAGCCGGTTCCCGTCGGCAACAGCACCACCTCGGCCGGGGCGAAGGCCACCGACACCCGGTCGCCCACCGCCGGCGCCCCGACCGGCCCGCACTCGGCCTCCAGGTCGGGACCCGCCCCGGGCCGCAGCAACAGCGCGACGTGCGTGCCGCGGAAGGTGCGGGACAGCACCTCGCAGCGCAACCCCTCGTCCCCCAGGAGCACCCCGGCGGGCCTGATCAGCAGCCGCCGTTCGCCCTCCGCCGACCCGGCCGGTACGGGGACCTCGCCCCACGGGGTGGCGGCGCCCCCCGCCGACACCGTCGCCGGGACCACGTTCTCGAAGCCGAGGAACCTGGCGACGAACTCCGAAGCGGGCCGCTGCCACACCTCCAGCGGGGTACCCGCCTGGGCGATCCGCCCGTCCCGCATCACCACGACACGGTCGGCCAGCGCGAAGGCCTCCCCCTGGTCGTGGGTCACCGCCAGCACGGTCGTGCCGAGCCGGGAGAACAACCCCTGGAGTTCGACGACGAGCCGCTCGCGCAGCCCCCGGTCCAGCTGGCCCAGCGGCTCGTCCAGCATCAGCAACCGCGGGGAGGGGGCCAGGGCCCGGGCCAGCGCCACCCGTTGCTGCTCGCCCCCGGAGAGCGAGGCGATGGCCCGGCCCTGGGCTCCGGGGAGCCCGACCAGCTCCAGCAACTCGGCGACCTGGCCCTCGTAGGCGTGCCGGGTGGAACCGCGCATCCGCAGGCCGAAGGCGACGTTCCCGCCGACGTCGCGGTGCGGGAACAGCTGGTGGTCCTGGAACATCAGCCCGACGCCCCGCCGGTGCACGGGCACCCCGGCCTGGTCGGCGCCGGCCAGCAGGACCCGGCCGGCCGACACCCGCTGGAGACCGGCCACCACCCGCAGCAGGGTGGACTTGCCGCTCCCGCTGGGTCCGAGCACACACACGGTCTCGTGCTCGGCGACCTCCAGGTCGACGTCGTCCACGACCGCGCGTTCGCCGAAGCGGACCGTCACCCCTTCGAGACGGAGCAGGGTCATCAGAACTCTCCCGAGGTCTTGTCGGGGCGCAGCCGCTCCAGCACCAGCAGGGACACGGCGCACACCAGCATCAAAATCGTGCTCAGGGCCATGGCCTGCCCGTAGTTCAGCTCACCGGCCCGCCCCAGCAGTCGGGCGACGGCGACGGGCAGGGTCGGGCTGTCGGGCCGGGCGATGAACACGGTCGCCCCGAACTCGCCGAGGGACACCGCGAAGGCGAAGCCCGCCGCGATCAGCAGCGCCCGCCGCACCAGCGGCAGGTCCACCTCGCGCCAGGCCCGCAGCGGCGAGGCACCCAGTACGGCGGCGGCCTCCCGCAGCCGTCCGTCCACCGCCCGCAACACCGGCAGCATGGTCCGTACGACGAAGGGCACCCCGACGAGCGCCTGCGCGAGCGGCACCAGGATCCAGGAGGTCCGCAGGTCCAGCGGGGGTTCGTCCATGGTGATCAGGAAGCCGAAGCCGACGGTCACGGCGGACACCCCGAGCGGGAGCATCAGCAGCGCGTCGAAGCCGCGTACGAAGCGCCCCCCGCGCCGGGTCAGCGCGGCGGCGGCGAGCCCCCCGATGAACAGGGCGATGGCGGTGGCGGCCAGCGCGTAGCGCAGCGAGTTCCCGATCGCCTCCAGCGGTGGCACCAGGAACGTTCCGCCGCCGGAGCCCGCGTCCTGCAGGGCCCGGTAGAAGCCGAGCCCGTAGCCGCCGGGGGCGTCGAAGGACCGCTCGACCAGCACGCCCAGCGGCAGCACGATCAGCAGCGCCACCGTCAGCAGCACCCCGCCGAGCAGCCCCCGCTGGGCCCAGCCGCGCGGCCGGTGCGCCGTGCGCGCCGGGTCGACCAGCCGCAGCGCGGTCTCCCGGCGGCGCACGGTCCATGCGTGCAGGGCGAGGATCGCGCCGACCGCGACGAACTGCACCATCGTCAGGACGGCGGCCGTCGGCAGGTCCAGCAACTGCGCGGTCTGCCGGTAGACCTCCACCTCCAGGGTGGAGTACGCGGGACCGCCCAGGATCTGCACGACGCCGAAGGAGGTGAAGGTGAACAGGAAGACCATCAGCGCGGCGGCGGCGACGGCCGGCCCGAGCGCGGGCAGCGTCACCCGCCGCCACGCCCCGTAACGCCCCGCGCCGAGGACCCGGGCCGCCTCCTCCTGACGGGGGTCGAGCTGGGCCCACAGGCCGCCGACCGTCCGGACGACGACGGCGTAGTTGAAGAAGACGTGCGCCAGCAGGATCGCCCAAACCGTGGTGTCCAGGCGGACTCCCCACAGCTCGTCCAGCAGTCCGCCGCGCCCGACCAGCGCGAGGAACGCCGTGCCGACGACCACCGTCGGCAGCACGAACGGAACGGTGACCACCGCGCGCAACAGTTGCTTGCCGGGGAACTCGAAGCGGGCGAAGACGTACGCCCCGGGCAGCGCGATCAGCAGGGTGAGCACCGTGGAGGCCAGCGCCTGCCAGGTGGTGAACCACAGCACGTCCGCGATGTCGGGCCGGGCCAGCACCTCGCCGATCCGACCGAACTGCCAACCGGAGTCCGTCCTGAGCCCGCGGCCGACGATCGCGGCCACGGGGTAGGCGAAGAACAGCCCGAAGAAGACGAGCGGCACCACCATCAGGCCCAGCCTGACGGCGGTGGTCCGCCCGCCCTCCTTCGGGGAGCTCCCGCGTGCTACTTCACGACGAGCGAGGACCATGCCTTGACCCACTGCTCACGGTTCTTGGCGATGGCGTCCGGAGTGACGTTCTCCGGCTTCTCGATCACCACACCGTGCTTCGTGAAGACCTCCGGCAGCTGCGCGTCCTTGACCACCGGGTTCACGAACATCTGGAGCGGCATGTCCTCCTGGAACTTCTTGCTCACCAGGAAGTCGAGGAGCGCCTTGCCGCCCTCGGGGTTCTTCGCGCCGTTCAGCAGGCCCGCGAACTCGACCTGGCGGAAGCAGGTTCCGGTGGAGACGCCCGTGGGGGCCTCGGCCGGCTGCGGCTCGCCGTAGAGCACCTCGACCGGCGGGCTGGAGGCGTACGAGACGACCAGCGGACGGTCGCCCTTGGCCTTCTTGCCGCCCGCGGAGCCCGAGAAGCGCTCGTTGTAGGCCTGCTCCCAGCCGTCGACGACCTCGACGCCGTTGGCCTTGAGCTTGCTCCAGTAGTCCTTCCAGCCGTCCTCGCCGTACTTGCCGACGGAGGCGAGGAGGAAGCCGAGACCGGGCGAGGACGTCGCCGCGTTCTCGGTGACCAGCAGGTTCTTGTACTCCGGCTTGACCAGGTCGTCCAGCGTCTGCGGCGGGGCGAGCTTCTTGTCGGCGAAGTACTGCTTGTCGTAGTTGACGCAGATGTCACCGGAGTCGATCGGGGTGACGCGGTGCTGCGGGTCGAGCATGAACTCGGACTTGATCCCGTCCATGCCCTTGACCTGGTACGGGGTGAAGATCCCGTTGTCGAGGGCCCGCGAGAGCAGGGTGTTGTCGACACCGAAGAAGACGTCGCCGCGCGGGGAGCCCTTGGTCAGGATCTCCTGGTTGAGCGCCGTGCCGGCGTCGCCGGACTTCAGTCGCTTGACGGTGTAGCCGCTCTGCTGCTCGAACTCCTTCAGGACCGAGTCGGTCACGTTGAAGGAGTCGTGGGAGACGAGGGTGACCGTCTTGGACTTCGGGGCGTCGCTCGCGCCGGCGGTCCTGTCCTTGGCGTCGCCGCCGCCGCAGGCGCTGAGCGTGGTGACGCCGAGCGCGGCCACGAGCGCGGCGCCCGCGATCCTCTGGGTGGTGCTCACTGGTTGATTCCTCCTGGGATGACCAGGAGAAGACGCGGCCCTGCCCGGCGCTCTGCGAGAGCGGACGCCGGGCAGGGCGCAACAGCATGAGTGGTGACCGAACTTCCTACCCCGAATGACCGGGGCGAGGTTCAGAGGGTCTGCGGATGACGGATACCGCACTCTCAGCGCTGTGGCGCTCCCCTGTCGGAATATGAAATTGGTTCGGCCACAGGGTACCCCGCGTCCGAATGTGATCGACCATGGCCGAATTTCGGCCCTATCGCTCCGAGGCGGCCAGCTGGCCGCAGGCGCCGTCGATCTCCTGACCGCGGGTGTCCCGTACGGTCACGGGCACCCCGTGGCGGGCGATGGCCTCGACGAACGCCTTCTCGTCCTCGGGCCGCGAGGCGGTCCACTTCGAGCCCGGGGTCGGGTTCAGCGGGATCAGGTTGACGTGGACGCGCTTGCCCTTGAGGAGCTTGCCGAGCAGGTCACCGCGCCAGGCCTGGTCGTTGATGTCGCGGATCAGGGCGTACTCGATGGAGATCCGGCGGCCGGACTTCTCGGCGTACTCCCAGGCCGCGTCCAGCACCTCACGGACGTTCCAGCGGGTGTTCACCGGGACCAGGGTGTCGCGCAGCTCGTCGTCGGGGGCGTGCAGCGAGACGGCGAGCCGGCACTTGAAGCCCTCGTCCGCGAACCGCAGCATGGCCGGGACCAGGCCGACGGTGGAGACGGTGATGCCGCGCTGCGACAGGCCCAGGCCGTCGGGCTCCGGGTCGGTGAGGCGGCGGATGGCGCCGACGACGCGGTTGTAGTTGGCGAGCGGCTCGCCCATGCCCATGAAGACGATGTTCGACAGCCGGGCCGGGCCGCCCGGGACCTCTCCGTCGCGCAGGGCGCGCATGCCGTCCACGATCTGGTGCACGATCTCGGCGGTGGACAGGTTGCGGTCCAGACCGGCCTGGCCGGTGGCGCAGAACGGGCAGTTCATGCCGCAGCCGGCCTGCGAGGAGATGCACATGGTGACCCGGTCGGGGTAGCGCATCAGCACGGACTCGACGAGCGTGCCGTCGTGCAGCTTCCACAGGGTCTTGCGCGTGGTGTCGTTGTCGCAGCTGATGTGACGCAGGACGTTCATCAGATCGGGCAGCAGCTCCTGCTGGAGCTTCTCCCGGGAGGCCGCGGGGATGTCGGTCCATTCCGCCGGGTCGTGGGCGTAGCGGGCGAAGTAGTGCTGGGAGAGCTGCTTGGCCCGGAACGGCTTCTCACCGATCGCGGCCACCGCCTCCCGGCGCTCGGCCGGGGTGAGGTCGGCGAGGTGCCGGGGCGGCTTCTTGACCCCACGAGGGGCGACGAAGGTGAGCTCTCCCGGAACGGGGCGGGCCATGGCAGGTACTCCTTGTAAGACGAAAGGCGCGCCGCAGAAGCAGCGCGCCCTTCAAGGGTAACCGCCCGGCCCGGTCGAGGCTTTTCCTCCACCGGCCGCCCCGGTACCGCGGCGACCGGTGGATCGGCCGCCGATCAGCGGCGGAGCGGCGGACCTCAGCCGGTGCCGACGAAGGCCGCCAGGAGCAGCCACACGACGGGAGCGGTCGGCAGGAGCGAGTCGAGCCGGTCCATGATGCCGCCGTGGCCCGGCAGCAGCGTGCCCATGTCCTTGATGCCCAGGTCGCGCTTGATCATCGACTCGCCCAGGTCGCCCAGGGTCGCGCTGACCGCGACGGCCAGGCCGAGGACCAGACCCTGCCACCAGGAGCCCCCGTCGATCAGGAACTCCATGCACAGCGCGCCGGCGGCCATCGCGAAGGCCACGGCGCCGAACAGTCCCTCGCGGGTCTTCCCGGGGCTGATGCGCGGCGCCAGCTTCGTCCTGCCGAAGCGCCAGCCCACCGCGTAGGCCCCGGTGTCGCTGACGACGGTCAGCACCAGGAACGTGACCACGCGCTGCGGGCCGTCGTCCGCCGTGAGCAGCATCGTGACGAAGGTGGCCAGGAACGGCACGTAGAAGGCCGCGAAGACGCCGGCGGTGACGTCCTTGAGGTAGTCCTCGGGCGGTTCCGTCATCCGCCACACCAGGACCGCGAGCGCGGTCAGGGCCATCGCGACCCAGGCACCCTCGGCCCCGCGGACGTAGCCGGCGATGACCATGGCGGCGCCACCGACCGCGAGCGGGACCAGCGGCGCCTTGATGCCCTTCTTCTCCTGGAGCCGGGAGGTGAGCTCCCACAGACCCACCACGACCGCGACGACGACGACACCGACGAAGACGGCCTTGACGATGAACAGCGAAGCGAAGATCACCGCTCCGAGGCCGATGCCGACCCCTATGGCGGCACGCAGATCCCGCCCCGCGCGCTTCTTATGCGGAGGCGGTGAGGCGTCCTGCGGTGCCTGCGAGGACGGAGGCGGAGGCGGAGGGCTGGGCATGGGCTCCTGCAACGGCGTCTCGGCGCGGAGCGGGGGGCCGCCCGCGAAGGCGGCCCCCCGATCGCGTGCTTCCCGGTCGTCGAAGGCACGGCCGGCGGCATCGGGCACGATGGGCATGGGCCGAGTGTGCGGGCCCACCAGCGCATCGTATGCGGGACCCGCCGGAACCGGCTCCGTGGCCCAGGGAGAGTCGTTCATCAGACCTCGAGGAGCTCGGCTTCCTTGTGCTTGAGCAGCTCGTCCACCTGCGTGACGTACTTCGCGGTGGTGTCGTCGAGCTCCTTCTCGGCGCGACGCACCTCGTCCTCGCCGGCTTCCTTGTCCTTGACGAGCTTGTCGAGGGCGTCCTTCGCCTTGCGGCGCACGGCGCGGATGGAGACCTTGGAGTCCTCGGCCTTGGTGCGCGCGACCTTGATGTACTCCTTGCGGCGGTCCTGCGTCAGCTCGGGGAAGGTCACCCGGATGATGCGGCCGTCGTTGCTCGGGTTCACACCGAGGTCGGAGTCGCGGATGGCCTGCTCGATGTTGCGCAGGGCGGACGCGTCGAACGGCGTCACGATCGCCATGCGCGGCTCGGGCACCGCGAAGGAGGCGAGCTGGTTGATGGGCGTGATGGCGCCGTAGTAGTCGGCCACGATCTTGTTGAACATGGCCGGGTGCGCACGACCCGTGCGAATCGCGCCGAAGTCTTCCTTGGCGACGACGACGGCCTTCTCCATCTTCTCCTCGGCCTCGAGGAGGATTTCTTCGATCACCACGTGCTCCTGCATGTCAGATATGGATGGTTCAGGCGGGGCGGGGCGGTTCGGGCCGCCCGGACCGGGCCCGGTGAGGGCCCGGCCACGGGGCTCAGACCCGGGTGCCCTGGTCGCTCACGAGCGTGCCGATCTTCTCACCCTTGACGGCGCGGGCGATATTGCCCTCGGCGAGGAGTTCGAAGACCAGGATGGGGAGCCGGTTGTCGCGGCACAGCGTGATGGCGGTGGCGTCGGCGACCTTGAGGTCCCGGGACAGCACCTCGCTGTACTCCAGCGCGTCGAACTTCACCGCGTCCGGGTTGGTCTTCGGGTCGGAGTCGTAGACACCGTCGACGCCGTTCTTGCCCATGAGGAGGGCTTCGGCGTCGATCTCCAGGGCACGCTGGGCGGCCGTGGTGTCGGTGGAGAAGTAGGGCATTCCCATGCCGGCGCCGAAGATGACGACGCGGCCCTTCTCCAGGTGCCGCACGGCACGGAGCGGGATGTACGGCTCCGCGACCTGGCCCATGGTGATGGCGGTCTGCACCCGGCTGTCGATGCCTTCCTTCTCCAGGAAGTCCTGGAGGGCGAGGCAGTTCATGACGGTACCGAGCATGCCCATGTAGTCGGACCGCGCGCGGTCCATGCCGCGCTGCTGCAGCTCGGCGCCGCGGAAGAAGTTGCCGCCGCCGATGACGATCGCGATCTCCGCGCCGTCACGGACCACGGCCGCGATCTCACGGGCGATGGCGTGCACGACGTCGGGGTCGACACCCAGTCCGCCGCCGCCGGAGAAGGCTTCGCCGGACAGCTTCAGCATGAAGCGGCGACCCTTCTTGCCGTGGTCGCTCTTGTCGTCGGAAGCGGTGTGGGGGTCCACGCCCTGATTCATGGGGATCTCCTCGTGCACATACGAAGAAGGCCATTGCCGGTGGGTCCTCGCGGTTCCCTCTTCGGCAATGGCCTCCTCGTCAGATCTGCGGTCGTCTCGCGCGTGCGCGGACGACTGCTTCAGACCCTACCGGGGTCCGGTGTCCGTCGCGTACGGACGGACTCAGATGCCGACCTTGATGCGCGCGAAGCGCTTCAGGGTGACACCGGCCTCGTCCAGAACCTTCTGGACGGACTTCTTGTTGTCCAGCGCGTACGGCTGGCCGAGGAGCGTGACGTCCTTGAAGAAGCCGTTGACGCGACCCTCGACGATCTTGGCGATCGCGGCCTCGGGCTTGCCCTCGGCGCGGGTGACCTCTTCGGCGACGCGGCGCTCGGACTCGACGACGTCGGCCGGAACCTCGTCGGCGGTCAGGTACTTCGGCGCGAACGCGGCGATGTGCTGGGCGATGCCCTTGGCCAGTTCGGCGTCGGCCTTGTCCAGCTCGACCAGGACACCGATCTGCGGGGGCAGGTCGGGCATGGTGCGGTGCATGTACGAGGCCACGAAGGCGCCCTCGTACGACGCGAAGCGGTCCAGGACGATCTTCTCGCCGAGGTTGGCGTTGGCCTCGTCCACGAACGCCTGGACGGTCTTGCCGGCCTCGATCTCGGACGCCAGCAGCGCCTCGATGTCCGCCGGCTTGATGGCGGCGACGTGGGCGGCGAGCTGGTCGGCGACGGCCAGGAACTTCGGGCTCTTGGCCACGAAGTCGGTCTCGCACTTGAGCTCGACGAGCACACCGGAGGTGGCGTCGGCGGCGATCAGGGCGGTGACGGCACCGTTCTCGGCGGAACGGCCCTCGCGCTTGGCGACACCCTTCAGGCCCTTGACGCGCAGGATCTCGTTGGCCTTGGTGACGTCACCGTCGGCCTCGACGAGCGCGTTCTTGCAGTCCAGCATGCCGGCGCCGGTGAGCTCGCGGAGCTTCTTGACGTCAGCGGCGGTGTAGTTCGCCATGAGTCTGTGATTCTCTCTCGAAGTCGTGGATCAACGGGTGAACGGCGGAGGAGTCGCGCTCGTGGCGCGGCTCCCCCGCCGTCATCGTCCGTGCTGCGAGTGCCCGGCGGATGAACGCCGGGCTCTCTCAGAGGGTCAGGCCTGCTCGGCGTCGGCGGCCGGAGCCTCGACGACGGCCTCGACCTCGGCCGCGGGGGCCTCGTCAGCAGCCTCGACGGCGACCTCGGCCTCGGGAGCGTCGGCCTCGGGGGCGTCGGCAGCGACGGCCTCAGCGGCGGGGGCCTCGGCGTCGTCGGCCTTCTTCTCGCCCTCGAGCAGGTCGCGCTCCCACTCGGCGAGCGGCTCGGCAGCGGCCTTCTCGCCCGGCTTCGAGTCACCGGTGGCGGCACCGGAGCGGGCGATGAGGCCCTCGGCGACGGCGTCGGCGATCACGCGGGTGAGCAGGGTGACGGAGCGGATCGCGTCGTCGTTGCCCGGGATCTTGTAGTCGACCTCGTCGGGGTCGCAGTTGGTGTCGAGGATCGCGACGACCGGGATGTGGAGCTTGCGCGCCTCACCGACGGCGATGTGCTCCTTCTTGGTGTCGACGATCCAGACGGCGCTGGGGACCTTCGACATCTCGCGGATACCACCGAGGGTCTTCTCCAGCTTGATCTTCTCGCGAGAGAGGACCAGGAGCTCCTTCTTGGTGAGACCCGAGGCGGCGACGTCCTCGAAGTCGATGCCCTCAAGCTCCTTCAGACGCTGGAGGCGCTTGTAGACGGTGGAGAAGTTGGTGAGCATGCCACCGAGCCACCGCTGGTTGACGTACGGCATGCCCACGCGGGTCGCCTGCTCGGCGATGGCCTCCTGGGCCTGCTTCTTCGTACCGACGAACATGACGGAGCCACCGTGCGCGACGGTCTCCTTCACGAACTCGTAGGCGCGGTCGATGTACGACAGCGACTGGAGCAGGTCGATGATGTAGATGCCGTTGCGCTCCGTGAAGATGAAGCGCTTCATCTTCGGGTTCCAGCGACGGGTCTGGTGACCGAAGTGGACGCCGCTTTCCAGCAGCTCCCGCATCGTTACGACGGCCATGGCCATCTCCTTGGTTTCTCGGTTTGATTCCTGACGCCCCGACGCGCCCTGCCCCGAAAAGGGACCGAGAGGCGCTTTCACCCGACCTGCCAGGGGTCGGTGCTGGGGCGTGCGAAGTCGACCCGGTGACCCGGATCGCCACAAGAAGTGTACGGGACCCACCGGTATGCCGGGTGACGCCGTTGTCCACACTCCGCCGGCCGTCCACAGGCCCGCCGATCCGGGACCGGGGAGGCGGGACGCTGGGCGACATGCCGAAACTGCTGCTCACCCTGCTCCTGACCCTGACCCTGACCGCCCTGCCCCTGACTACGGGGAACGGGCCCCCGCCGACACCCCTTCGGGCGGCGCCGGTGTCCCGGGCGCCCGGGGTCGGCCCGCCGCCCGGGGCGCCGGCCCCGGGCGGACGGCCGTTACCGCCGCCGCTGTCCGTGGCGCGCTGGTGGGATCCGCCGCCGACCCCGTACGCGGCCGGGCACCGGGGCGTCGACCTGTCCGCTCCGGTGGGTACGCGGGTGCGCGCCGTCGGTCCGGGTCGGGTCCACCACGCGGGGCCGGTGGCCGGCCGCGGGGTGCTCTCACTGACCCTTCCGGGCGGCCTGCGCACCACCTACGAGCCGGTCCGGCCGCTGGTCGCGGAGGGCGAGACGGTGGAAGCGGGCCAGGTCGTGGCGGTCCTCACCGCGGGCTCCCACTGCACGACCCCGTGCCTCCACTGGGGCCTGCTCGCGGGCGAGGACCTCTACCGCAACCCGCTCACGCTGCTCCCCCGCCCCACCCCCCGCCTCCTCCCGACCGACCCGGCGGAGCCGCCCGACCCGCCCGCGTCACCACCGCGCACCGCCCCGGGCTCCAGCGAGGACACGGCGAACGGTGCCTCTCCCGACGAACCTGCCGGACAGCTCGGAGCCGACGCCTCACCTGCACCTGCACCTGCACCTGCACGGGCACCGGCAGACGGGCCCCGTCGTGACCCGGCACGCCGGCGACCGCTCGCGGGCCGTGGCAGGGGGCGCGGTCGTCTCCGGCCGGCACGGGAAGCCGGCCCCGCCCGCAACGGCGGGCGGGAACTCGCCACGGCGAACCATCGGGGCGGGGGCTCGCCTTGGGTCGACGGAGCGGGGCCATGAGTGGGAGCTCCGCGTCGGCCGGCGGCTCAAGGGCCGCCGACCCGGGCACGAGCCGGTCCGGGACCTCAGCCGCGGACGCCCCGGAGGGCCATGGCGACGGCGGCTTCGGTGACCACGACCGGGTCCTCCGCGGCGCCGAGTTCGATACGACGCACCGCCGCGTCGACGACGCCCTGCAACAGCATCGCGGCCAGTCGCGGCTCGCTCTGCCCCAGCGCCGCCAGGGCCTCCACGATCATCGCCACCAGGCCGCCGTGTGCGGCACGGATCTTCTCGCGCGCGCCCGCGTCGAGCTCGCTCGCGGAGATCGCCACCACCGCCCGGTGCCGCCGGTCCCCGACCAACCCCAGCTGGCTGCGCACGTACGCCTCGATCTTCGCCTCCGGCGTCTGCGCCGACTCCATCGCGGCCTCGATCTCGGCCGCCCAGACGGGGAAGTCCACGGCGCACAACTCTTCGACGACCGCCGCGCGCGACCGGAAGTACTCGTACACGGAGGACCGGGCGAGGCCGGTGCGTTCCGCGAGGGCGGGGAAGGTCAGCGCTTCCGTCCCGCCTTCGGACAGCAGGGAGCGAGCGGCGTCCAAGAGGGCGCCGCGCTGCATCGACCGGTGCTCGGCCACGGAGGCCGCTCGAATCCTGGGCACGTGACCACTCTACGGAGGTTCCGAGGGGTCATCACGGGCTGTTCGGCTCAGCGGCCGACATCGGCCAGCTTCGCGCGCAGCTGGAGGACCGATTTGGTGTGGATCTGGCTGACCCGGCTCTCGGTGACGCCCAGGACGTTGCCGATCTCGGCGAGGGTGAGGCCCTCGTAGTAGTAGAGGGTCACCACCGTCTTCTCCCGCTCGGGCAGGGTGTTGATGGCGCGGGCGAGCAACCGCCGCAGCTCCCGGTCCTCGGCCACCGCCACCGGGTTGTCGGCGGCGTGGTCCTCCAGGGTGTCCATCAGGGAGAGCCGGTCACCGCCCTCGCCCCCGACGTGCAGCAACTCCTCCAGGGCCACCACGTTGGCCAGCGACAACTGGCTGAACACCGTGTGGAGTTCCTCCACCGCGATGCCCATCTCCGCCGCGACCTCACCCTCGGAGGGGGTGCGCCGCAACTGGGCCTCCAGCGTGGCGTACGCGCGCTCCACGGCCCGCGCCTTCTGCCGCACGGAGCGCGGGATCCAGTCCAGTGCCCGCAGTTCGTCGATCATCGCGCCGCGGATCCGGGTGATCGCGTACGTCTCGAACTTGATGGAACGCTCGATGTCGAACTTCTCGATGGCGTCGATCAGGCCGAAGACCCCGGAGGAGACGAAGTCTGCCTGCTCCACGTTGGGCGGCAGGCCCACGCTGACCCGGCCCGCCACGTACTTCACCAGCGGCGAGTAGTGCAGGATCAGCTGCTCCCGCAGCCGCTCGTCACCCGAGTCCTTGTATGAGCGCCAGAGGACCTCCAGGGACGAGGGCGCGGTGGACCGCACGCTGCCACGAGCAGCGGGGGGCACAGCGGCGCGGTCGGACCCTGAGGTGTGCTGGGGCATGCTTCGCCTTTGCCGGAGCGGGATTCCTTGGGAGCGTAGCGTGACGGAAGTGTCGCGGTGCGCGAAGAGTACGGGATGACGCGGGGCCGTATGGGCGCCCGGACTCGCGCGGGCGGCCCGGGACCGGCGCCCTGCGCTCGGCCCCGGCGGCTGGCACCGGGAAGACCGCGTCTCTCATCGCCGTCACTCTTTCACCGGAACGCCCCAGGTCAACGACCGCCTCGCCGGGTGGCTTCCGATTGCACCCCCGCTCCCGGCCCACGCCTGGTCAACTGCCATGCGTCGCCCTGCCGTTCGACGAACCCCAGGGAGTGAAGTTCGTACAGTCTGCCGATGACTTCATCGGTGCCGGTGCCCGCGGCGAGGGAGATCGCGTCGA
Source organism: Streptomyces sp. NPDC029836 (assembly GCF_055574495.1). Lineage (NCBI taxonomy): Bacteria > Bacillati > Actinomycetota > Actinomycetes > Kitasatosporales > Streptomycetaceae > Streptomyces > Streptomyces sp. NPDC029836. The sequence goes on from NZ_JBVHZI010000006.1 coordinate 105,509, forward strand.
GGTCCGCGGGCCGGCCGGCGGGCAGGGCTTCGAGCACCCGTGCGGTGTCGCGGTCCAGGAGGTCGCGGGCGAACACCGGGCCGCGTCGCTCGGGCGCCAGTTCCCCGATGGCGCCGACCAGTTCGACGACCTCGGCGGCGTCCGTCACCAGCAGGGCCTCACCGCGCAGGAGTTCGTGCACCCCGCCCGACAGTCCGCTGGTCGCGGGGCCGGGGACGCCCATGGTCAGGCGGCCGAGTTGTTGGGCCCGCCGGGCCGTGACCAGGGAGCCGCTGCGGTGCGCCGCCTCCACGACGACGGTGCCCCGGGTGAGGGCGGCGATGACCCGGTTGCGCAGCACGAACCTGCTCGGCGTGGGATGGCTGCCCGGCGGCAGTTCGCCGAGGACGAGCCCTTGGCCGGAGATCCGCCCGAGCAACTCGGCGTGTCCGCGCGGGTAGGCCACGTCCACCCCGCAGGCCAGTACCGCCGCCGTGGCTCCGCCCGCGGCGAGCGCGCCCCTGTGGGCAGCGGCGTCGATGCCGTACGCCGCGCCGGACACCACGACCCAGCCCCGTTCGGCGAGTCCCGCCGCCAGGTTCTGCGCCATGTGCGCCCCGTACGGGGTGCAGGCGCGGGCTCCGACGACGGCGACCGAACGCAGGGCCCAGGTCCGTAGGTTGGGCCTGCCGCGCAGCCACAGGCCAACGGGCCGCGCGTCGCCCAGGTCGTCGAGTTGGGTCGGCCACTCCGGGGAGCCGGGGCAGACGAACCTGCAGTCGGCCGCCGCGGCCTGCGCGAGATCCCGCCGGGGATCGGCGGCGGCGGCCCGTCTGCGGTATCCCGCGAGCCGCTCCGGTCCGACTCCCGTCAGGACGGCGGCCTGCGGCCCCGGGCCGGTCAGCAGTCGCATCAGCCCGACGGCGCCCCGGTCCCGGAGCCAGCGCCCGCCGCGCTCGTCCCCGGGCTCCAGGACCCGGGTCAGCGCGGCCCGGGCCAGCCGTTCGGCGTCCGGCCCATCCGGCCCATCCGGCCCGGGGAGCCCGTTCGCCCCGCCCGGGCCGGGGAGCCCGTCCAACTCGTCGGGCCCGTTCGGCCCGCGCAGCCCGTCAGGCCCGCGCAGCCCGCCCGTCCCCCGGCCCCCCTCCCGCCCGTCGGCGCTCACGACGCCACCTCCGCGGCGAGTACCGCGCCACGGGGGATCCCGGTGCGCAGCTCCAGCGCGGCGGCCACGTCCAGCGCGTCGGGCCGGTCCCGGCCCCGCAGGTCGGCCACGGTCCAGGCGACCCGCAGCACCCGGTCGAGCCCCCGGGCGGTGAGCAGCCCGCGTTCCATGTCCCGCTCGGCCGCCGCGAGGGCGCCCGGTCCGGCGGGCCAACGGGTGCGCAACTCGTGCCCGGGGACTTCGCTGTTGAGCTTCCACGGCGTCTCGGCGAGCCGGCCGGCGGCCCGCTCACGGGCCTCCCTGACCCGGTCGCCGACGGCCGCGCTGCTCTCGCCCCTGCCGCCCCGGCCGAGGAGGTCGGAGCGGGTGACCGGCTCGACCCGGACCCGCAGGTCCACCCGGTCGAGCAGGGGACCGGAGAGCCGGGCCTGGTAGCGCCGCACCACCGAGGCGGGGCATTCGCAGCCGGATCCGAGCGCCGTGTGCCTCCCGCAGGGACAGGGGTTGGCCGCGAGCACCAGCAGGAACCTGGCCGGCAGCCGTACGACTCCGGCGGCCCTGGCGATGACCACGTGCCCCGCCTCCAGAGGCTGGCGCAGGGCGTCCAGGGCCTTGGTGCTGAACTCGGCGGCCTCGTCGAGAGATGAGACGTGTAAAACGAGTGGCTACGACTAGTGAACAAGTTGTCCTACTACTGGGAGTGCTCGGTCCACGGGTCCGGCTCCCATACGGGGTGCACGGTGACCACGGTCTGACCGCTACCCTCCAGGCCCTTTTTCCCCTTGGCCCCGCGCGTGAGAACGACACGTCGGACCAGCGATCGCAGGATGCCGTTCTTCTCTGCGTGCTCGAACGAGTCCCACTCTTCGAGCAGGCCCACGGCGAGCGGAATCAGCTGGGCTCGGGCGGGGGCTGCTGCTGCCACTGCCAGCGCTTCCAACGCTTCGGCGGCGGCGGCCTTCTGCTTGACAAGACGTTCCCGCGCGGCCTCGAAGACGCCGTCCGGGTATGCCTCCGGGTTCATGGCCCGGTCTACGGCGAGATTGGTAAGCGCCGTGGTCGTACGGGTGTGCTCCGCTTCCAGCCGCGCACGGTCCCGAGCATCACGCAATGCCGAATTGTCCGGCGCGGTCGGCACGGGGGCGGGCGGGGCGTTGTCCACGTGGTCGGCCGCTTCACGGGCGAGCCACGCGCGTACCTCGTCCTCCGCTATGTACCGCTGGACCCATACGGGGTTATCGCAGGCGCCGTTGCGGCTCTGGCCACACATCAGGGCATAGCCGAGGATCTGCCCCTCCTTGCGGCGTGCCGACGTGGCGCCGGCTCCTCCCCTACAGTGGCCGCATCGGGCAAGCCCGGTCAGTGGGTAGGTGGGATTCCGGGCCCGCGGCGCCATACTCCGCCGTTCGGCGACGTGGGCCTCAAATCGCTCCCATGTCTCCGGGGTGATGATCGCCTCGTGTGCACCGTCGATGTGCACCCATCGAGTGCACCGGCCGCCGTTGGCGGTGTAGTCGCATCGGCAATCCGGGTGATGGATGCGAAGCAGGCCAGCGGCGAACCCAGCGAGCATGTAGCTGCGCAGGCTGTCGTCCCGCCACGGGTTCCCGTCCCCTGTCCGGTAGCCCTGCTGGTTGAGCCAGATCGCGAGACTGCCGTACCCGTCGGGGGCCGGCTGGCCCATCCCGAGCTTGCGCGCGTACAACTCCTCTATGTGCAGGCGTGCGTTTTCGTCGATCTCGTACCGCTCCTGTTGCACCATCCACTGTCCGGGGTCGGTGGGGTGCGGGATGCGGCGGGGGTGCCAGATGTAGCCCAGGCGTTTGCCGCCGGTGGCGGGTAGGCCGTGGGCTCGCCGCCATTGGTGGGTTTCCTTCCACTGCTCTCCGGCGCGGTCGCTTTCGAACGTGGCGAGGTCGAAGAGGATCCGCCGGTTGAAGCGACCGACAGCGGTTCGCGCATCGACGTCTTCGGTGGCGGATATGAGTTCGCCGCCCGCTGTTTCGACCCGGGCGAGGTTGACCGCGATGCCCATGTCGTTGCGGCCGAACCGGCTGAACTTCCAGACGACGATGCCATTGGCTTCGCCAGCCTCGACTCGCCGGATGCATCCCATGATCTTGCGTTTGAAGTTGCGGCCGGTGACGTCGGGGTCTTCGACGTATTCGATGACGCGGCATCCGGTGCGCCGTTCCCATGCCTGGATGGCGGTGCGCTGGAGATCAAGACTGATCTTGTCCTCGCGCCACGTGGATACGCGCAGGTAGGCGAGCCAATTGGCTTCGCCCTCGGGGGGAGGTGCCCCCCGGAATGTGTGGGGTGTGTTGAGGCTTCTCACTGTTCCTTCTGGCTGGTGGGCCCCTCTGCCTACTTCGGCGAGGGGTCTGCGGACAGGTGGTCAGGTGCGTCCTGTGCGGGGGCGCCCTGGCCGTCGATGTCCGGGGAAGGGGTAACGAGCAGGCCGCGACCTGCGTGGTTGAGTCCAAGCCGGTAGCCGTCCCAGTGCTTCGCGGCGGCGGCCGTGTCGGCATGCTGCCGCGCGCGGATGCTGCGGGTGATGTGCACGAGCGCTAGAACTCCGAAGGCCGATCGGATCACCATGCAGTTGCGCCCGGGGCGCGGGTTACTGCGGACTCCCTGAACGACCAGGGCGACGCTGCCCAGGAGGGTCGCGCCGGCTGCGGCGGCGGCGAACTGTTCGCGGGTGATCATCATGGCGGTGACGGCCTTTCGGTGGTGCTGTGCGCTACTGCGGGGGCGCGTGGGGCTGTTGGGTTGGCGGCTCGGTAGCGCGCAGGCCCCTGACTGTGCGGTCGAAGGCGGCGATGCCTTCGGGGCTGGTGATGCCGAGTTCTGCGGCGGCCTGCTCTGTGGTGAGTGGTTCGGGTGCCACGTGGCGCAGGGCGTCGAGGTCTTGTTGTTGGATCACGCCGGCTCTTACGAGCAGTTCCGGCAGGGGAACGCGCAGCGCGACCGACAGGGTCATAAGGGTGCGTACGTCGGCCGCGCCCTCAGCTCGAAGTGTTCTGGATAGCGTCGCCTGGCTGAGGCCGGAGTCCTTCGCGAATCGGCGTTGCGCGCCGATTCCGGTGTACCCGCGTCGCTCCATCATCGTTCTGAGCCAGGCGACGAAGGTGGCGGGGGTGTGCACCGCAGGGTGCACGTCGGGATCTTGTGTCATGCGTGAAATGTATCGCGCGTGAAACGTGGGCATGGCAAAAACAGACGACGAGCATAGCCCGGATCCCCCCTCAGCCTGCGGAACGACGAATTCCGGGTCTCGGCCAACTCGAACGCTCTTTCGAACAGAGCATACGACCCCACGCCGACACTGTCACCTGCGTAACTGTGCGTACACGGTACGGAGCCGAAAACGCCCTTACTGACCGGTTACGTCCAATTTTGGATCTTAGTTTCGAGACCAAACAGTTGCACGCTCTACGGATTTCGCACGTGAAACAAACGTGCTACGTTCCATCCATGGATCAAAACCAACGAGTTCGATTCACGGAAGGAATCGCCATGTCTCACGTCTCCGCCGCCCTGCTCTCCGCAGCGCACAACCGGGGTGACCACACCACCGCCGACATGGCACGCCGCATGGGTGTGTCCTACCTGGCCGCATACCGGTGGGCCACCGGCCGCACCACGCCCGGCCCTGCTGGCCTGGCCGCCATCGAGCGCGCCTACGGCCTGACCTCCGCCACCCTGCTCGCCCGGCGGGCCGCCGCATGAGCGACGTGATCAGCCGCGAGCAGGCGTTCATCAACGCCCGCCGCGTCCTCGACATCGCTCGGGACCGTCGCGACCGCGACCGCGCCGCCGGGCGCCTCGACCCCGCCGCCGAACTGGTCCTCCGCCGGATCGAACGCCGCCAAGCCGCCGAGCGCGCCGCCCAGGCCGCCGCCGCTCCGCTGCCTTCGGCAGCCTGAACAGCAGAAAGGGACGGCTTTGCTTCCCGTATATGCCTCCGGCAACGAAATCCGCATCGCGGTCGCCGACCGCTTCGAGCCCCTGCTCGACGACCTTGCCGCCGCGTACGCCGAAGATCCCATCGGTATCGGCTACCTGCTCGCCGCGCACGCCGCCCACGTCGACGCCCTCGACTTCGCCCAGTGCTCGCCGGACATGCCCGAGTACGAGCGGTGCATGCGCGCCGCCCAGGCCGACGCCACCCGCGAGGCCCTACTCGACGAGCTGCCCAGCGTCCCGCAAGTCGACGTGCTGCTCAGCCCGGATGACGCGATCACGTACGCCACCCGCCTTACCAAGCTCGCCGCCAGCACCCGCCACGCCAAGAACAGGACCCCCCGCACATGACCGTGACCACTCTCCCCGTCGCTCACACCCCGGCCGCGTTCGCCCCCGTACAGCGCGGCGGCGCCCTCTCCCTCTCCCACATGAGCCCGTACGAGGCGTGGCAGTTCTGCGAGTCCCTGGCGGCTACCCCGCTCCTCCCGGACGCCTACCGCAAGCAGCCGGCATCCGTCCTGTGGGCAATGGAGTACGGCCGCGCACTCGGCCTCGACGTCGTCACCACCATCACCACCATTCACGTGATCAAGGGCAAGCCGACCCAGTCCGCCGACCTGATGCTCGGCCGCGCCCGCACCGCCGGCCACCGCGTCCGCATCAAGTCGGAGCGCGAACGGTGCGAGGTCCGCATCATGCGGCACGACGACCCCGACGACGAGACCGTCATCGAGTGGACCCTCGACGACGCCGTCACCGCCGGTTTGTGCGAGCTGCGCAACGGCCGCCCCTACTCACGCGACCAGAAGAACCAGCCCCAGCCGTGGGAGAAGTACCCCCGCGCCATGCTCCGCAGCCGCGCCATAGCCGAGGCCGTGCGCTCCGCCTGCCCCGAGGTCCTGCACGGCGCCATCTACACCCCTGAGGAACTGGGCGAAGTCGTCGACCAGGAAGGCAACCCGGTCATCGTCGAGCGTGCCACCGCGCCCGTCCGCCAGGAGGCCACGGTCATCCAGCGGCCCGCCGAGGAGGCACCCGCCGGCCCCGCCCGCGACTACCTCGCCGAAGCCTTCGCCACCACCGACGAGGCCGCCCTCGCCGCGATCGTCGACGCCGCCCGCCAGCAGGGCGCGCCCGGCCCGTACCTGTCGCAGCTCGACGACATCCTCGAAGCACACGGGGCGCACGACGTCACCGCCGTCCGAAAGCTGTACGACGCGGCGCAGATCGCCGGGGCCGACCGCGAGCACCTCGCCCGCCTCGCCACCATCGGGGGAACCAAGCCGGGCGCCAGGCAGCAGGACACCCCGGCCGAAGGCGTTCCGCACTCCGCATCCGCCGAGGGCGCCGTGCCTGCTTCCGCCGTCACCTCGGAGCAGGCCGCCGCCGACGCCGAGCAGCGGCTCAGGCTCGCCGCTAGCCGGGCGCACCTGGTCACCCTCGACGCCGATTTCGAGCGCGTCTACGGCCTGCCCGTCGAGCAGGCCACCGCGGCCCAGCTCGACCAGTTCCGCGCCCAGATCGAGGCCGCCGGGGGTGCGCGATGACGGTCACCGAGAAGAAGGTCGAGGCGCCCGACCCGGTACACCTTGCCGCCGTCCTGCGCCGCCGCCAGGCGATGCGGGCCCAGCTCGACCAAGCCGAAGTCCTGTACGAGGACGTCAACCGCGAGGCCGGGAAGCTGCTCGACCAGCAGTACCAGGCCACCCGCAGCACGAAGGCCGACGTCACGCTCGACGACGACACGAAGTTCGCCAACGTGACCCGTGTCGGGGGCGAGGCGGAAGCGCAGGTCATCGACCGCGAGGCGTTCGCCGCGTGGGTGCGCGACACCTACCCCGACCACTGGAGTTACCGAATCGTCCCGGCGCGGACCGAGACCGTCGTCGACGAGACGTTCGCCGCCGCCGTCCTGGCCGCCGTCGATGCGGCGGGATCTCCTCAGTACTCCGACACGACGTCGGGCCTGGTTCATGACGTGCCGGGCGTGATGATCAAGCCGACCCGCAGCCGCTACTACCGGTGGACGTTCACCCGCGCATCGAAGCGTCAGCCGCTCGACGGGCGCGAGTTGGTCGCCAACGCCGTACAGGCAGGGCAACTGGACCTCGACACGCCCCTCGCCATCGAGGCCGCGCCCGCCGAGGCCGAGCAGTGAGCATCCGTCGGGGCAGAAACGATCCTCCGCCGTCCTGCGAGCACGGCAACCCCACCTGTGGCGCCGCGCCCGCCCGGCCCTACCCGTGCGGCTTCCGGTGCGACGCGCACCAGCCCGCCCGTACCCGCCCGTACTGACTCCCGCGCCCTCCCCGGGGCGAGGCCGGCCCCCGTGCCCCTCGCCCCGGGCGCCCCACCCCGAAGGAGCCCCACCCGTGACCCTCGACGCTCAAGCTTGGGTGTGGAATCACAGCCGCTCGCGCGGGAACGTACGAGTGGTCATGCTCGCCGTAGCCGACGCCACGACCGACGACACGGCCACCGTGCGCATGGGCACGACCGAGCTGGTCCGCCGGGTAAACGGAGCCCGCTCAACCGTTCAGGCCGCCGTCGACGCCGCCCTCAAGTCGGGCGAGCTGGTCATCGACCAGCCTGCCGCCGGAAGCCGCGCCGCCCGCTACAAGATCCCCGGAGCCGTCGGGTACCGCCGCCCTACCGGCCCGAATCCCGGGCCCCAACCGGTCGAGGCTCAGGAGCCCGGATTTCGGGCCGCTAGCACCTACCGGCCCGAAACTCAGGCCCCTACGGCTCCCCCTACCGGCCCGGAATCCGGGCCCCTGGCCCAGGACCCCGAAGACGCTTTGTGGTCCGAGAACCGGGCCCCTACTGGCCCGGAATCCGGGCCCCATCACTCATCCATAGATGGAGTGAATGAAGGAGTGAGGGAAGGAGCGCCCACCAGCGTCCCGCCGGACTTCGCCCGGGACCTGGTCGACAAGATCACCGCCGCCCAGGTCTACCCCGCATGGGACCTGCGCCCCGGCGAGTGGTTCCAGGTCGACGCCCTGCTCAAGCGGTCCGGGGTCGACATGCTCGCCGCCGTCGCCGTCAAAGCCGCCAGCAAGCGCGATGTCTCCCACGCCCGGTACTTCCTGCGGGCATGGCTCAACCTCCCGCCGGCCGCCGCACCCGGCACCATCCCGCCGCCCCGCACCGGAGCCGACGTGATCCCCCTCGCCGGTCCCCGCAGGGGCAAGGCCGCCAACGCCGCCGCCATGTTCGCCACCGCCGCCGGAATTACCCCCCAGGAGCACCACCGATGAACCGCACCGAAGTCGGCGCCCTGCTCGCCTACGCCGTCCGCCTCGACCCCCGCCTCGCCCCCGAGGACCAGGCCGCCGCCGACGAACGGCTCGACCAGTGGGCCGAACTGCTCGCCGACGTCCCGCCGACCGCCCCGCACCCCGATGGCCGCCACTGGCATGCCGGACACGTCGTCAAGCAGTACATAGCCACCAACCCCTACCGCATCCAGCCGAGCGACATCGGGAGCAAGTGGGCCGCGTTCCGCCGCGACACCCTCGGACGGCACACCGACCCCGTCCCGGCGGTCGACCCCGACGACGCTCCGGCCTACCGGGCCGCTCTGGCCGGCACTCGCCGAGCCGTCGCCATCGGGCAGGCCGCGCCCGCCGTCTACCGTGAGTTGACCGGAGGCAGCACCCGCGAGGAGCGCAACGAGTTCGCCGCCGCCCGCCTCGCCGCACTCGGCGAGTACATGCCCCGCACGGTGAAAGCCCAGCTTGCCCCGCTCCGCCGTCGCCGCGCCGAGCGGGAGCGCCTCGCCACGGACGGACTGCCCGACCCGCTCGGCGTGCCGTGCCCGTACGAGACGTGCCGGGCGCGCGCCGGTCACCCCTGCCGGGGAGGCGGGAAGAAGCGGCACGAGCGGGAAACCCCCCACCCGTCCCGTGTGGACGCCGCGACCGCGCAGCAGAACGCCCAGCAGGCCGCAGCGTGAACCGGGCCCCGCGCGACCAGCCGGCGCCCGCCGAAGACCCCGACGAGGACGAGCCGAGCCCGTACGCACGGCTCATGACCCAGGGCCCGACCGCATCGGACCACCGCGGCCGTCTACGTGGCCGCCACGTCGTGAATGGTCGTGGGATCCGATGACCCCCAGGGTCAACTCGCAGGACAGCGCATCCCCATATCGACTACGTTCCACGTACGATTCAGAACCAGTGTTTCTGATCCATGCACGAAAGAAGACTCATCCGTGTCAGGCGAAACCCTCGTGACCGTCATCGGCAACCTCGTCGACGAGCCCGAACTCAATTTCACCCAGGGCGGCGCCGCCGTCGCCAAGTTCCGCATCGCGTCCACCCCGCGCACCTTCGACCGCCAGGCGAACGAGTGGAAGGACGGCGAGAGCCTGTTCCTGACCTGCTCCGTATGGCGCCAGGCCGCCGAGAACGTCGCCGAGAGCCTCACCCGAGGAATGCGCGTCATCGTGTACGGCCGACTCCGCCAGCGCACGTACGAGACCACGGACGGCAGCAAGCGGACCGTGTTCGAGCTGGACGTCGAAGAGGTCGGCCCCAGCCTCAAAACCGCCACCGCCACCGTCACCAAGGGCGGCGCCACCGGCAACGCCGCCCAAGCCCGCCAGCAACCCCAGAACGGCGGATACAGCCAGCAGCCCGCCCACAACCCATGGGCCACACAGACAGGCGCCCAGCCCCCGTTCTAGGCCCTCGCCGCGACCGGTCCGCGCGACCGGTCGCGGCCCCTCCCGCGCGCACGAGCGTGGTGTTCATCGTGTCCGTGTTCACCGACGTGCCGCAGACCACCCCGGACCAGGAGACCCAACCCGTGACCCGCATACCCGACGCCGTCGCCGTCGCCTCGCTCGACACCCACCGCCTGATCCTCACCCTTCCCAACACCGGCCCGGCCGACGTCCGCTCGAACCTCGCCCGCCCCACCGTCGCCGCCATCCTCCGCCAGCTCGCCGACGAACTCGCCGACGAGCAGCCCCTCGCCGCCCACCCCGGCGAAGCCCTCGCGATCCTCACCCAACGACTCACCACCCGCCACCACCCCACCGAGGCCGCCCGGCACGCCGCCGACGTCCTCGCCCACCACACCCGCGAGCTGTCCAACATGCTCGCCACCGCCCTCGACCAGGCCGCGCCCGTCGTCGAACCCACCGTCGGCCGGCACCTCGTGTCGATGCTCCGCAGCCACGCCGTCCGCCTCGACAGCGTCCCGCGTACGGGCGTCGACGACCTGCTCGACCGCATCGAGGGACGCCTCACCCGCCGCCGGACGAAGCGATGAGCAACGACACCGCCCTCGCCCTGGCCGCCGCCGTCGCCGCGGCCCCGCTGGTCGTCTGGGCCGCGCGCCTCGCCCCCCGCCGCCGCGCCCGCTTTGCCCGCCAGGAGCGCGCCGCCCGCGCCCGCGCCGACCGCGAACTGTGGCGCCTCATCCGCACCAAGTGCACCAACCCCGGACAGTGCCCCACCTGCACCGCCCACGCCCACCGCGCCGAAGGGACCGCCCAGTGAGCCGCCGCACCATGGCCGACCGCCGCCGAGCCGCCGCCCACCGCGACGCCCGCCGCGAGTCCCTGCTCGTACTGCTCGACCGGGCGCAGCGAGGCACCCCCCTGACCCCCGACGAGGCCACCCTCTTGCGCGAACACGTCACCGCGGAATGGTCCGAGTCCGACGAGCTACGCCGCACCGTCGCAGGCGCGCAGAACGCCGTACAGCGCGCCCAGGAACGGACCCGCGCCGCCGAGGCCGCCATCGTCGAGGCCGAGCAGGAAGCCGCCCGCCTCGCCGCTGATCGGGTTCATGAACCCGGTGAAGTACGGGTTCCGTGACCGAGCAGCCGGCACCCGTCGACCCCGACCGCGTACGCGCCGCCGTCGCGGAACTCCGGGCCGCCCTCGACGCATGGGCCGCAGCCGTCGCACCCCTCGTACGGGACGCCGCGCAGCAGCTCGCCACCGCCCTCGACCACGCCCACCAGGCCCCGCCCGCACCGCGCGCCCGTCCGGCGTGGCGCTCCCCGTACGGGCCCGCCCGCAGCCGCCGCAAGTAGGAGAGCACCGCACCGTGACCACGCCCGCTTACGCCACCCTCGACGAGCGCGCCCCGTCCCCCACCGCCCACCGCGCCGCCGATGACCTGCTCGCCATCCGAGAGCAGTGGGGCGACCTGCTCGCCGCCATCGCCCGCCGCCCGGCCGCCGAGTGGCCGCCCCGCGACTCCCGCGCGTACATCGACGGGCACCTCGCCGACCAGGGCGACGAGGACGAGCACCAGGACGATGAGCCCACCATCGGGCGCACCCCGTTGACGTTGCGCCAGCACCCCGCGCCCGTGAACCTCGACGCCCTCGACGCCGCCCTCGACGTCGAAGCCGAGCTGTTCGACCTCGCCGACCAGCTCGCCGCCCAGGCGCAGCGCCCGGTGCGCACCGGCCGCGACGCGTACGGCAGGTTCGTCCGCGACGAGGCCGACGCAGCCGACCCCGCCCGCTGGACGTGCACGTACCACCGCGACGCCGGACCGGCCGCAGCCGTCGCCCCCGGCAGCCGCGCCCATGGGCTGCACTGGGCCGCCGTGTGGGTCGAGGGCCGGCTACTCGGCGAGGACATCGGCACCGGGCTGTTCCGGGCCGTGCCAGCGCGCGTCATCGACGAGGCCGCCGCCGTCGCCTCCCACGCCCGCCGGAAGGTCGAGCGGGCACTCGGCAGGGACGGGCGAACCACGGATCTGCCCGAGCCGTGTCCCTGGTGCGGGGGCGACCTCGCAGCGCGTACGCGGGCTGGGGGCGAGCCGTCGGTGACCTGCTCGACCGGTGACGAGGGATGCCCGGCACCCGCCGCCGTCGACCGGGGCCGGCGGGTGTGGCGGGGGCCCGAGTTGGCCGGGTTGGCCGTCGCGCTGCACGATGCGCGGCGCAGACCGGCGACCACCTAACCCAGCTACTGAAGTCACTTCACATGTCTTGTGAAGTGACTTCACTGCTGTTACGGTCGATCTTGTTGGGCCTTCCACCCCGACACCCCGGGCCTTCCACCCCGGACCACCACCACCACGGGAGACACCCCATGGACACCTACGCACACGGCTACGGCAACACCGGCCACTACGCCCGCCCCGGCACCCACACCAGCTACTGCGGCCGCGAACTCATGCACGAGCCGAACACCCCGATCGCGGCCCGCATCTGCAAGTCCTGCGCCAAGGCCGAGCAGGCCGACCGCGTCGCCGCCGAGGAAGTCGCCGCCGACCGCGCCATCGAGGGGCCCACCCTCGCCGAGCGCGCCGGGGTCCGGTACTGCGAGGTCGGCACCGGCCGCCGCGTCCACTACTCGAACAACGACGACACGCTCTGTGGGCGCGAGGTCAGCGAGTACAACGACGGGCCCACGGGTGGCCAGCAGCTTTGCGCCCGCTGCATCAAGGCCGCCGAGGCCCGCGCCTACGCCCGGTCGCTCGCCGCCGCATCGCCCCTGGCCGCCGCCGCCGTCGAGGTTGCCGAGATCGTCGAGGCCGTCGACCCGCGCGCCTTCCTGCGCGCCGCCGTCCTGAACGAGGGGGGCGAATGGAACGTCGAGCGCGTCACCGCCCTGTACGAGGCTGCGGGACTCGACGTCGACCGGAACACCCGTTGGGGCTTCCTGCTGATCCTCTGCGAGGCCGAGGGCCTGCTCGCCCCGTGCGACCAGCGCGGCACCTTTACCGCCATCCCGGCCGCCGAGCCCGAAGCACCCGTCGAGGCCGCGCCGGCCGACGTCGTCCGCGTGGCCGCGCGCGCCTTCCGCCGGGGTGGCAGCACCATCACGGAGATGATCACCACCGTTCACACCAACTGCGCGTGCAAGATCGGTAAGCGGACGCTGATCGGCACCTACTCGACGAAGGCCGCCGCCGACGCCGCCGCCGACGAGACCGCCCGCGACACCGGCCGCACGCCGACGTTCTGCATTCAGTCCCGGCCGCTGAACACCACCGCGGTTTCCCAGGCCGCCGACGAGGAGGCCGCCGCGTTCGCCACCGTCACCCGCGCCGCCGACGCCGTCGAGCACGCCGAGGAGATCGGCGCCGCTGTCTCCACCGTCGAGGACGCCGAAGCCCTCTACGCCGCCGCCCTGGCCACCGAGGCGGACGCCGACACGGGCACGTGGCGGGGCGAGTGGATCGGCGAGCAGCAGGCGACCGACACCCTGTTCGCCGTCGAGGGGCCCGTCGAGCAAGGCGCACTGTTCGGCGACGCCGCGCTCGCCGAGCAGCCCGAGAAGCTGGTCGTCCGTGCACGGTTCGCACCCGCCGCCGTCGAGCGCGTCAAGGCCAAGGCCGCCGCCGACCGCGCCGCGTGGCGCAGCGAGATGGACGCCCGCAAGGCCGCCGCGACCGCCCGCTACGGGACGCCCGAGCAGGCACCCGCCCGCCGCGTCGTCGAGGGCGTGATCGTCGAGCACATGGGCACCACCGAGGGCAGTACCCCCAGCCACGCCGCGCACCCGAACGTGCGCGCCGCTTGCGAGGCCCTGTCCGGTCTGGCCGTCGCCCGCCTCACCGACCGGCACGACGTGAGCGCGCCGGCCGAGGAGGAGCAGGCCGTACGCGGGTACATGGTCGAGCCGCGCGGGGGCCGGCGCGTGGCCGTGTACTGGCTCGAAGGCGGCCGGACGGTCCGGCATGACGACCCGTGGCACGGGGCGTCGCTGGACTGCCTCTCGTACCGCCTGACCACGCGCGGGTGGACCGTCGAGGACATGTATCCGTCCTCGCAATGCGTGTTCGCCTTCCCCCCCGAGTAGGCCCCCACCGCCCGCCCCACACCCGTGGGGCGGGCCCGACCACCACCAGGAGCAGCAGCCATGAGCGAAGACCAGCAGGGCCCCGACCTCAGCGAGTGGACCCACCCGGAGAAGCGCCCGACGGACGAGGCCGGGCAGCGCGCAGGCTCCGAGGGACTGGCCGCAGCCGAGGAGGTCACCATCTGGTGCAGCGAGGACATCATCAAGGCGGTTCGGGCCAGCCGACACAAGCGCGTGACACCGGAGCCGCAGGCGGCCGACCAGATCCGCGCGAAGATGTTGGAGCTGATCGTGGCCCACGAGGCGGACCAGGAACGCCACCGCGCCCAGCAGGAGGCCGCCCACGGCCTTACTGCGCTTGCCGAGCGGTACAGCTCCGCCAAGTCCGACCGGGAGCGCGACGACGTCGCCGAGCAGGCCGGCGGATCGCTCACCTTGGCTCAGGCCGGACTCATCCGCCGCTTGTCCAAAGCCCTTGAACAGGCGTTGCCGGGCGTGATCGTCGACGCGCACGTAGACGGGATGAGCGCCCCGGCCATCGCCCGGGAGATCTCGTGCAGCGCCCGCCACGCGTACCAGGTGATCAAGGACTACCCCTGGGAAGCGGTCTGGACCCTGCACCGCGCCACCGGTAACGACCAGTGGGAAGAAGTTGCGACCGAGGTGGTCGAGACGACCGAGACCGCCGAAGACCTCGCCAACCAGGTCATGGGGCAGCGGCTTACGGATGAACTCGCCCGCAGCGGGGCCCGCGTGCTCGTGTGGCGCACCGGAGACGGGAACGACCCGGACGAGGCACGCGGCGAGTGCCAGATTGAGGGCAGCACGCAGACCGACCACTGACCAACCCGCCCGAACAGCAATGCGGGCCCGGGGGATCTTCCACAACCGTCCCGGGCCCGACTCACCAAGGGAGACACCCCATGGCTACGCCCAACCCTACCGGCGCCCCGCGAACGGCCGCGCCGGCCATCGGCACCCGCACGTCTGTGCGCGTTGACCAAGCTCTGTCCGACGACCTCGCCGTACTTATGCGTCCCGGCGTCAACGCGTCCGACGCGATCCGGGCCGCCGTCGGACAGCTCGCCAACGTCTACCGGACCGCGTGGCATCACGGCGTCTGCCCGTCGGACACGGCACCGCGGATCCTCGCCTACCAGCTGTACGGGCAGGCCGCCACGGCGCCCGTGAGCAGCGCGTATGACGTCCGACAGCCCGCCCCCGGGGTGAGCCCGCATCTGCCCGCGCCGCCCTACGGGGCGCACGTCGCCTCCTGACTTGTGCGCCCCGTCGTCCGAGAGGCGGGGCGCGCCGTCCGACCGGTCGCGGCCTTGTACGCGCGCCCGTCCGACAAGGACTTGCGCCGTTACCTTTCCGTGACCTAAAGTTCGAGGCGACCCCGGCATGCCCGGAAACAGTCGCTCCACACCAGCGCCCCGCCACCTCCCCGGCGGGGCGCTTTTGTATGCCCCCCTGCGGGCCCCTGGCCGGGCAGGAGGTGAACCCATGGCGCGCCCCATCACCGACAAGGACCGCACCGCAGTTCGCCGCCTGCACGCCCAGGGCATGAGCCGCAACGACATCGCCCGCAAGATCAGCCGCTCACCCTCGACCGTGTCGAAGATCGCCGCGAACCTCGACCCGCCGCTCAGCTTCGACCGCGCCGCCGAGGTCGAGACCGCCACCCGCGTCCGCCGCGCCGACCTCGCCGCGCGCCGCGCCGACCTCGCCATCACGCTGCACGACGTCGCCGAACGCGAGGTCGGCCGGATGACGCAACCGCAGCTGTACTTCGAGTGGGGCGGCAAGGACCACACCTACGCCGAGCGGGTGCAGCCCGAGCCGACCCCCGCCGACCGCCGCACGATGATGGCGACCGCCGGTACAGCCCTTGACCGCTCCCTCAAGTTGGCGCCGCCGCGCGAAGAGGCCGGCGAGGAGTCCCGTTCGGTCATCGGCCGGCTCATGGAAGGCCTCGCCCGGAACTACGCCGAGCGCCACGCCAGCGAGGCCGCCGATGCCGACTGACCTCGCCCTGTCCACCAAGCAAATCGACTCAATAGTCGAGGCCGAGGCGTTCCTGAACCTGTGGGAAGGGTCGGTCAGGTCGGGCAAGACGATCGCCAGTCTTCTCCGATGGCTCGGGTACATCGCCGACCCGCCCACGGGCGGGGAACTGATCATGGTGGGCCGCACCCGCGACAGCCTCGCCCGGAACATCTTCGGACCGCTCACGAACCCCGACGTGTTCGGCGAGGTCGCGCAGGACATTCACTACACCAGCGGCGCCCCCACCGCGACCGTCATGGGCCGCACCGTGCACGCCTTGGGCGCCAACGACGCCCAGGCGGAACCCAAGGTCAGAGGCTTGACGTGCGCGGGTGCGTACGTCGACGAGGCCACCACCCTCCCTAAGACGTTCTTCGACCAGCTCACCGCCCGGTGCTCCGTCCCCGGATCCAAGATCTTCGGGACGACCAACCCCGACAACCCCGCGCACTGGCTCAGGAAGGAGTACCTCCTCCGGCCGCGCGAGGCCCGCCTCAAGTCGTGGCACTTCCAGCTTGACGACAACCCCGGGTTGGACGACGAGTACAAAGCGCGCATCAAGTCGACCCACCGCGGCCTGTTCTACAAGCGCAACGTCCTCGGGTTGTGGGTCCAGGCCGAGGGCGCCATCTACGACATGTGGGACGAAGACGAGCACGTCGTCGACACCCTGCCGCAGATGCGCCGCCACTGGATAGGCATCGACTACGGCACCGTGAACGCCACCAGCGCGATCCTGCTGGGCGAAGGCGTCGACGGGGTCCTGTACGTGTGCGCCGAGTGGCGCTACGACTCCCGCACGGCGCGCCGCCAGATGACCGACGCCCAATACTCCGCCGCCCTGCGTAAGTGGATCGCGGACCTGGGCGTACGGCCCGAATGGACGTTCTGCGACCCCTCCGCCGCATCGTTCATCACGCAGCTGTGGGCCGACTCGTACGAGGGTGTCGCCCGCGCCTCGAACGAGGTCACCGACGGCATTCGGTCCGTGGCATCCCTGCTCGGCGCCGGCCTACTGCGCGTGCACCGATCGTGCGCCGGCCTGCTCGACGAGCTGCCCGGCTACGTGTGGGACGAGGCCGCCGCCGCCCGGGGCGAGGACAAGCCCGTGAAGAAGGCCGACCACTCCTGTGACGCCCTGCGCTACGTCGTCCACTCGACCGCCCATGAGTGGCGGCACCTACTCACCGCACCGCCCTAGGAATCCCCCACATGAGCGCCCCCACCGCCATCCCCACCACGATCACCCTCGACCAGCGCCGCGCCGCCTGCCGCGCTCTGGGCCTGCCCCCGGCCCTGGTCTACGACGTCCGCATGCACGCCCGCGACGGGGTCGACGCCTGCCTGTACGTCCTCGACCGCGAGGGCCGGCGGATCCACCACGGCGAGCAGCCGCTCACCGCCACCGTGCACATACCCCTGTCCGAGGAGGTGACCACCCGTGGCACTCCCTGACACCGGCGCCGCATGGCCACCCCCGCAGTGGGCCCCGATCTACGACCGGATCCGCATCGATGATGCGTGGTACTCCGGCGACTCGAAGCGTCTGGCCCGCCTGCACGGCGACGTCCAGGAGCAGCCCGGACGCCGCCGGTTGTGGGGCCGCCGCTCCCAACCGACGGCGGGCCGTGACAACCGCCTGCACATCCCCCTGCCGGGCGACATCGCGACGGTGTCCGCCGACTTGCTGTTCGCGGACATGCCCGCCGTACGGACCCCGGACAAGCTGACTCAGGCCCGTATCGAGCAGCTGCTCGACGAGGGCCGCGTACAGCAGACCCTGTTGGGCGCGGCCGAGCAGGCCGCCGCTCTCAGCGGCGTGTACCTCCGGGTCACGTGGGACAAGACCCTTGCGGCCCGTCCCCTGCTCACCGTGGTGCAGCCCGACGCCGCGATCCCCGAGCACCGGTTCGGCATGCTGCGCGCCTGCACGTTCTGGGAGGAGCTGCCCAGCGGGGACACCGTCACCGTGTGGCGGCACTTCGAGCGGCACGAGCCCGGCCGTGTCATCCACGCGCTGTACCGGGGGACGTCCAACAACGTGGGCCGCCCGGTCCCGCTCGCCGAGCACCCCGCGACCGCCGACCTGGTCGACTCCCTCGACCCCGGCGGGGACGGGCAGACGATCAGCACCGGTATCCCCCTGCTCACCTGCACCTACGTGCCGAACATCGGGCCCAACAGAAGCCACCGCGGATCCCCGATCGGCCGCAGCGACTACGCCGCCCCGCTCTATGACCTGTTCGAAAACCTTGACGAGGTGTGGACGAGTTGGATGCGCGACATCCGCCTCGCCCGTGCGCGCCTGATCGTCCCGACCGGGTATCTCCGCAGCGAGGGACCGGGCAGGGGAGCAGCCTTCGACGCCGACCGCGAGGTGTACGAGCAGCTGAACATGCCGCCCAACGAGGGGACCGGCATCACGCTGAACCAGTTCGACATACGCGTCGCGGAGCATCAGCAGACCGCCGAGGCGATCATGAGGCAGGCCGCCCAGTCGGCCGGCTACTCCGCCCAGTCGTTCGGCCTGCACGGCCAGGGCGAGGCGATCACCGCGACCGAGTCCGAGAGCCGCGACCAACGGTCGATGGTGACCCGGAAGAAGAAATCCGGGTACTGGCGGCACGCCCTCGCCGACATGCTGCACGTCATGTTGTGGCTCGACGCCGTCCAGTTCGGCAGCTCCCTCGCGCCCGAGCGCCCGAGCGTCGAGTTCGGCGACGGGGTCGCGGAGTCGGAGCAGCAGACCGCTACGACCCTCGACCTGCTCGCCCGCGCCGGGGCCGTGTCCACCGGTACAAAGGTCCGGATCCTGCACCCCGAGTGGGACGACACGGCCGTACGGGCCGAGGTCGAGGCGATCCTCGCCGAGACCGGCGCCACCGCGCCGGACCCCGTGGGGAACTTCCCGCTCGCAGCGTGACCGGCAGGAGGTGAGAGCGTGCCGATTCACCCGGGCATGGTCGAGCCCCTGGCCGAGCGCACCCGCGACCTGTACGCCGCCGCCGAGGACCGGCTACTCGGCATCATCGCCCGCCAACTCGCCGCAGGTCTGGACGCGCCCAGCTGGGCCGAGCAGAAGCTCGGCGCCGTCCAGGCCATGCGCCGCGCCTCACAGGCCGTGGTCAACGAGCTGCACCAGGCCGTCACCCTCGACGTGTTCGACGCGGTCGCCGAGTCCTACAACCGGGGCCACCGCGCCGCCGTCGCCGAGCTGGGCGCACTGTCCGACGACGGGCGCCGGCTGGTCGACGACCGGCTACCCCAGGCGCAGGCCGTCGACCGCCTCGCACAGGAAACCGTCGACGTGGTCACCTCGACCCACCGCGGAATCCTGCGGGCCGTCGTCGACCGCTTCCGGGCCGTCGTCTCGGAGGTCACGGCCACCGTGGCACTCGGCACCGGCACCCGCCGCCAGGCCACGCAGGACGCCATGCGGCGATGGGCAGACGAGGGAGTGACGTCCTTCCGCGACAAGTCCGGCCGCCGCTGGCAGCTCACGAGTTACGCGGAGATGGCTGTACGGACCGCGACCGGGCGCGCCGCGACCGAAGCCCACATGCGCACGCTCGCCGAGCACGGCGTCGACCTGGTCGTTGTCTCCGACTCCCCGCGCGAGTGCCCGCTCTGTCGCCCGTGGGAAGGCAAGGTGTTGTCGATCAGCGGCCCGGCCGGCGCCCGTACGGTCGAGGTCGAGCACGCCACCGAGGACGACGTCATGATCCCCGTCCGCGTGGCCGGATCGCTGGACGAGGCCCGCCTCGCAGGGCTGCAACACCCGAACTGTCGCCACAGTGTGAGCACGTACACCCCGGGTCTCACGGTCGTCGAGAAGGCCACCAGCGACCCCGACGGGTACGAGGCCGGGCAGAGACAGCGCGCCATCGAGCGGAAGATCCGCCAGTACAAACGCCGCCAGGCCGCCGCCGTCACCCCCGAGGCGAAGCGCGCCGCCGGGATCCGGCTCCGGCAGTGGCAGGGCGCCATGCGCACCCACCTCGCCGCGCACCCCGACCTACGCCGGTTGCGTCAGCGGGAGCAGCCCGGAGCGTCGAACCTGCCCGAGCCGCGCACCGCGCCGACGCCCGAGCAGGTCGAGGCCGCCCGGCTGTTCTCCGGCGACGAGAGCACCCCGCGTGAGATGAGCGACGACCAGCTCGCCGCCGCGATGCGCTCCACCCTGCTCGACGACCACGCCCGCGCGCGGGTCGAGGTCGAGGCGGACCGCCGTGACCTGGCCGCCCTGCTCGACCAGGCGCGCCCCGGGGGCCGGCTGGTCGACGACCTGCTCGCGTTGTCCGATGACGAGCTCGCGCGGATCCTCCCGCACCTCGACGACGCCGACACCGTGCGCGTCATGGCCGAGGTCCACCGCCGCAACCGCGCCGGGACTCTGCTGGGCGTGCGCGCGGACCTGGTGCACCTCTCCGATGACCAGCTCGCCGCCCGCTACCGCGACGCGCCCCACGATCAGGAGGCCACCGCCGCCGAGGCCGCCCGCCGCGACCTGCTCGCCCGCACCTTCCCCGGCGGAACGCTGCGCGCCGACCTCGACCAGGCCGACGACGACACCCTCGCGTGGGCCATGTCCTACGCCGACCCCTCCGAGCTACTGCGGATCGCCGAGGAGATGGACCGCCGCGACGCCGTCGACATGCCGCATCCGGCCAGCACCGGCGACGCCGTCGACGACCTGCTCGCCGACCGCCAGGCCCTCGCCGAAGCCCTCGCGCCCGCGCCCGACCCCGACGGGTGGGGCGCCCTGGCAGACGACGCCGTGTGGGCCGCCGTCGCCGCCGGGGACGGAGCACCCGCACCGGCCGCCCCCGAGGAAGGGGAGCACGAGGAGGGCCCGCGGATTACCCGCCGCCAGGCCCGCGAGATGTACGACGAGTACGTCTATCGGCAGTACCTCGCCGCCGAACAGGACTGCAATGGGTACCTGCTCAACAGGAAGGCCGCCGCCGCCGGACACGACCCGGGGGGCTTGTTCTCAGGCCCGGCCCGGATCGCCTACAGCCGCGCCAGCGACGAGCTGAAAGAGTGGTGGAAGGAGCACGGCAGGCTCACGCAGGCCGAGTTCATCACGAAGGCGACCGGGCAGCGCCAGCGCTGGGCCGAGAGCGCCGAGAAGAACGAAGCCGACCAGCAGAACAAGAGGTGAACCGTGGGGGCACGCGCGCAGATCGTCGAGGCGCACCAGAAGGGCACCGAGGCCGGGCGCGCAGGCGAACCGCCGACCGTGTGCCCGTACGGCCGTGACGACATCCTGCGGACCGCGTGGATCAAGGGCTACGCGGCGGGGCGCCGACAGTCGGGGCAGCCGCGCCCGGAGTAGCCGGCCCGACCGGCAGCGTCCCGGCCGCGCCCACCAGGCGGAACAGGTGCCCCACGATGGACGTCAGCGGCCCCAGCAGTCCGAACGCGCAGCCAACCCGCCGCGCGTCCGTACGGGCCGCCAGAAGGACGCTCAGCCCCGAGCAGTCGCAGAACGTCACGCCCCGCATGTCGACGTCGACGCGGTGCGCGCCGCCCGTGATCGCCGCCCGTAGCGCCGCGCGCAGCGGCGGCCGGGTGTCGTAGTCCAGTTCCCCGGCCACGGTTACCGCCACACGTCCGCCCGATTCCGTGACGGACACGCGGAACGGTTCCTCCCCATGAGTCATGCCCCAAGCCTGCCCCATTGCGGGCCCGGCGAAGAGGCAGGGCACCCAGTGTGCCGAGCACCACCCGAAGGGCCCGCCAGGTGCGGGCCCTTTTTGCATGCCCACACGCCCGCCAGGAGCGGGCCCACCAGCCCCAGGAGGGCACCCACCATGAGCACCCCCACCCCCGGCCCGACCGGCGAGCAGGGCACCCCGAGCCCGGCCCCCGGGCAGGACCCGAACACCGCGCCCACGCCCGCCGCACCCCCGGCCGCGCCGGCCCCCGGCGAGCAGGACCCGGCCGCGACGATCGCCCGGCTTGAGGCCGACCTCGCCGCCGCCCGCGCCGAGGCCGGCAAGGGCCGGGTGAACGCCAAGCAGGCAGCGGCCGACACCGCCCGCGCCGAGCTGACCGCGCAGCTGCTCGGCATCCTCGACCCGTCCAAGGCGGGCCAGGAGGCGACGCCGGAGGAGCTTGCCCAGCAGCTCACCAGCGCGCAGGACCAGGCCCGGCAGACCGCCGTACAGCTCGCCGTGTACCGCACCGCAGCGGCGGCCGGGGCCGACCCTGACGCCCTGCTCGACTCCCGCCAGTTCGCCGCCGCCCTCGCCGACGTCGACCCGGCCGACACCGACGCCGTCACCGCCGCGATCAAGGCCGCCGTCCTCGCGAACCCCCGACTCGGCGCCAAGATCACCGGCCCGCCCGTCGGAGGGCGCGAGTTCGGCGGCGCGCCCCCGCAGGGCGTCACCGCCGACCAGTTCGCAGCCATGGACTACACGGCGCGCGCCGAGCTGTTCCAGACCGACCCCACCACGTACCGGCGCCTCGCCGGTTGATACCTCCCGGCACCGCGCCGGGCCCCCGCCCGGCGCCCCCGTGCGCCGGAGAAAGTGAGCAGCAATGCCGCAGACCACCAGCGCACAGATGATCGTCCCCGAGGTCTGGGGCGACATGGCGCAGGCGCAGTTCCTCGGAAAGGTGCGCGTCGCCGGATCCACGGCCGTTGTCGAGGACAACACCCTTGAGGGCGCACCGGGCCAGACGATCGAGTTCCCGAAGTGGGGCGCGCTCGGCGAGCTGGACGACCTGTCCGAGGGCACGCCCATGACGCCGACCCCGATGTCCACCAGTTCCGCCGAGGCCACGATCAAGGAAGTCGGCAAGGCCGTCGAGATCACCGACCGGGCGCGCCTCGTGTCGCTCGGCGACCCGGAGGCGGAGGCCCGCCGACAGTTCGGCATCCTGGCCGCGCGGAAGATCGACGCCGCGCTGATCGCCCAGGCTCAGGCCGACGAGACCGCGCAGGGCGGAGGCCAGCCGCTCAAGATCACCACGGCGGCCGGAAAGACCAAGTTCACGTGGCTGGACGCCATGGTGCCCGCGATCGGCCAGTTCGGCGACGAGTGGGAGCCGTCCGACTTCTCGGGGATCTACCTCAACTCCGTGCAGCTGGGCGAGGCCATGGCCGACCCGCAGTTCATCGACGCGGCCAAGCTGGGCAGCGGCGAATCCGCGGCGGCCTCAGGCAGCATCGGCCGAATCGGCGGGGTGTCCGTGTTCGTGACCAACCGCGTCAGCGCCGGAAAGTTCCTGCTCATCAAGACCGGGTCGCTGGGCCTGCTCTACAAGCGCAGGCCCCTGGTCGAGTCGGACCGCGACATCCTCGGACGCTCCACCGTCGTGACCACGACCATGCACTACGCCGTGAAGCGTCTCGCCGACCGGGGCGTGTGCGTCGGCACCCTCGCCGCGTCCTGACCCCGGAGAAACGATTCCCCATGCTGCTACGCCGTCACCATCCCGCACCGCCCGACAGCCCGTCGGATGACTCCCCGGACGCCCCGCCCGCGAAGAAGCCGGCGGGGCGTTCTGCGTCCAAGGGCAAGGAGGAGTAGCCGGTGGGTCGCGTCTACGCCACGCCCGAACAGCTCGCGATGTGGATGGGCCGTCCCGCGCCGGACGGCGACGCGGCCCGCCTGCTCGCCCGCGCGTCCGAGGACGTCGACGACGCGCTACTCACCGCCGTGTACGACGTCGACGACGACGGAGACCCGACCGACCCGCAGATCGTCGCCGCCCTGGCGAACGCCGCGTGTGCGCAGGCCGAGTTCTGGCTCGCGTCGGGTGACGACGGGACCGGCGCCGGGGCCCGGTGGGACTCCGTCAGCATCGGCCCGGTTGCCCTCTCCGGGCGCCGGGACGGCCCGGGGGACGCGTCCGGGCTCGACCTCGCACCGCGTGCGTACCGGGCGCTGCGCTCGGTCGGTCTGCTGCCGGGGGTGATCTGGTGATCATCCCCGCCGCGTTCCTGACACAGCGCGTCACGGTCGAGCCGTACCTCGGGGATACCGCTTACGGGCCCGCCTACGGGCCGCCCGTCCCCGACGTCCGGGCCATGGTCGCCCCGACCGTCCGGCAGGTCCGACGGGCCAGCGACGGCCGCGAAACCGTGTCGACCGCCCAGGTCATCACCGCCCCGGGCCTCGACTGCCCGCCCGGATCCCGCATCACCCTCCCGTCCGGCCGGATCACGACCGCCCTGTCCGTCGCCGACCACAGCGCCCCCGGCCTGCCCGTCCCCGACTGCATGGAGGTGATGTGCGAGTGAGCCCGCAGCGCAGCCGTCTACGGCTCAACGGTGACGCCGTCCTACGCGGCACCCGCGCGGGGGCGCTGCGGGGCCTGCGCCTGGCCGCCGAGCACGTCCTCACCGAATCCCGTAAGCGCGTCCCGATCGAGGAGGCCACCCTCGAACGGTCCGGCACGGCCACCGTCGACGAGTCCTCGCTCACCGCCGCGATCTCGTACGACACCCCGTACGCGGTCCGGCAGCACGAGGAGCTGAACTACCGGCACGACGCCGGGCGAACGGCCAAGTATTTGGAGGGGCCGATGACCGAGCAGGCCGACCAGGCCGCCGCCATCATCGCCGCGCAGCTGCGCCGGTCCCTACGTGGCTAGCCCGCTCGACTCCCTCGCCCGGTACCTCGCCGCGCGGGCCCTGGTCGTCTACGACCCGGCGGGCGTGTCCGGCGACTGCTTCGTAGAGGCCATGCCGCCGGCCCCCGACCGGGCCGTGTCCCTCGCCCTGTACGACGCGGGCGCGCACGCCTCCCGCGACGACGACCAGGACCGGCGCCTACAGATCCGGGTGCGCGGCACCGCCGACCCGCGCGTCTCCCGCGACCGGTGCGAGGCCCTGCACGACGCGCTGCACGGCCTCGCAGGGGTCGAGCTGCCCGGCGGTATCTGGCTCACCCTCGTGACCGCGCGCGGCCTCCCCGCCCCCATGGGGCCCGACTCATCCGGCAGGCACGAGCACGTCGTGAACCTCGACCTCGCCCTCGCCGCCCCCACCACCTTGTAAGGAGCACCCCCTATGGCGGACACCCGCCCCATCGACGCCCGAGGCTGGCGTTTCGAGGTCGAGGACACCGACTCGGACCCGGACGTCTGGCTTCCGATCGCCGGTATCGACACGTGGAACTACAACCCCAGCGAGAACGAGGAGACGACCGAAACGGTCGCGTTCGACTCCGACGGGCAGTACGAGCAGGACGTCATGCAGCGCGGCGCGTCCCTGTCCCTTGAGGGCAAGTACCGCATCAACAAGGCCACCAAGGCCCGCGACGTCGGGCAGGCGTACATCGACAACGACTGGGCCGAACGGCTCGGCTACGAGTCCCGCAACCGCCTGCGGTACCGGCACGAGACACAGACCGTGTGGCGCGTGTGGGAGGCCACGGTTTCCCCCGGCGAGCAGGGCGGCGGCAACAACGACAAGACGAGTTGGTCGGCCACCTTCACCCGGTGCGGCGCGGCCACGACCATGGCGGTCGCCCCGTGATCGAGAACCACGACGACACCGACCAGACCGCCGAGGTCGCCGACTTCGACGCGTTCTTCGCCGAGCAGACCCGGACCGCGCCCCAGGGCGTTCCGCTGCGCCTGTACGGCCGTGACTACGTGCTGCCGCCGAAGCTGTCCACGATCTTCGCGCTACAGCTTCACCGCGTGCACAACAGCGCCCACCCCGACGACATCCGCCGGCTTCTGGCCGCGCTGTTCGGGCCGGACGCCGTCGACCACTGGGCCGAGAACGGGATGGATGACCGCTCCTTCGGCATCGTCCTGCTGTGGTCGACGTCGAACATGACCTCGCCCGGCTCCATGACCATGGCCGAGGCCGCCGAGGCGCACGACGCCCGCGAGGCCGCCAAGGACTCGGCGGGAAAAGCCCGGCCGCGCCCCCGCCCGAAGGGGAAGAAGGGCAAGCCGCGGAGTTCTGGCAAGCGGTCCTGACCAACTGGGCGTCCGTCGAGGCGGACCTCGCCCGCGAGTACCACCTCGATGAGGACCAGGTCGCGCAGATGCCCGTGCGCCGCTTCCTGGTCCTGCTCGGCGGACTGCCGTCCGAGTCCCGTTTCGCGCAGCGCTGGCAGCGCACACCGCGCACCGTGAACGACCCGGTCGAGATCGCAGCTCTTACCGGCATGCCTATGTAAATAGCGAGTTAGCCGCCTGACCGGTGGCCAAGGGGGTGATCTCCCCTTGGCACTCACCATCGGTGAGCTGACCGGATATATCGACCTCGACGACTCCGGCGCACAGGCCGGTGTCGAGCGCACCGAGGCGGCTCTCGAAGGGCTCCAGCGCGACGCTGACGGCCGTCTCAGGGACATGCGCGGGCGGTTCATCGCCGCCGGTTCCGAGATGGGCGGGGGCCTCGCCGGAGGGTTCGAGGCGGGCGCGGATCGGGCCGGGCGCAGCCTGGCCGGCATCGGCCCGTTGCTGGGCGCCGCCGCCACCTCGACCAAGCTTCTCGCCGGTAGCGCCCTGGTGGCGGGCGGCGCGGTCGCTGCCGTCCCGCTCGCCATCATCGGGCTGGGCGCGAAAGTCCTGGCTGAGAACGAGCAGGTTAAGACCGCGTTCTCGGACATGGCCGAGTCGGCCAAGGCCACCGTCCAGAAGGCCGCTCAGCCGCTGGTCAAGCCGTTCGTCGAGGCGGCCGGGCAGATCGGCCAGACCGTCAAGGACATCGCGCCCCGACTGGGCGAGCTGTTCGCCGGGGTCGCCCCGATGGTTCAGCCGCTCGTCGCGGGCATCGGCGATCTGGTCAAGAACGTCATGCCCGGCCTGGTCAACGTCGTCCAGGCGGCACAGCCGGTCGTCGAGGCCCTGTCCGGGGGCTTCGGCCTGCTCGGCGACGGTCTGTCTGGCTTCTTCGACGGGGTCAGTTCCGGCGCGGCCGGAGCGGCTGAGGGGCTGACCGGTTTTTTCGAGGGACTGTCCGTCATCCTGCCCGCATTGGGTGGGTTCATCGGGACGCTGGCCGAGGCCGGCGGACCGGTGCTGTCGGCCCTCATGGGGGCGCTCGCGCCGCTCGTCGAGACCCTGCTCGACGCGCTCGCCCCCGCACTGGCTTCCCTGGGCCCGCCGCTCGCGCGGCTGATGACGGCCCTGGGCGACGGCCTCGCGCCGATCGTCAACGCGCTCGGGCCCGTGCTCGGCGCGGTCGCGGGCGCCTTCGGCACGCTGATCGACGCCGTCTCGCCGCTCCTGCCGGTCATCGGCGCGCTGGTCGCCTCCGTCCTGCCCGCCGTAACGCCCCTGCTCAACGCGCTCGGCGACATCCTCGTACAGCTCGGTCCCACCGTCGGGATCCTGGTCGAGGCACTGGCCGGTGCGCTGTCCCCGATCCTGGCCCAACTCCCGGGCCTGATCACCCCGTTCGCGGCCGTCATCGGGGAACTGGCAGAAACGATCCTGCCGATCCTCGCGAACCTGATCACTGCCCTCGCTCCGTCGCTCGCGACGATCGGCGCGGCCTTCGGTCAGGTCCTCGTCGCCCTGGCCCCGCTGCTGCCCGCCATCGGTCAGCTGCTCATCGGCGCACTGAATGCGCTGATGCCGCTGATCACCCCACTGATCGGGCTGATCGGACAGCTCGCGGGCATCTTCGCGAACGGCCTGGCCGCCGTCATTTCGCAGGTCGTCGTACCCGTCATCAGCGCCGTCGTGGCGTTGCTGAACGGCGATTTCGGGAAGGCGTGGGACCTCGCCAAGCAGGCCGTGTCCAACGCGGGTCAGCTGATCGGACAGATCGCCGGGAAGTTGGGCGAGTGGATCAGCGCGGGCTTCGACAAGGCGGTTGAGTTCCTGCGCGGCCTGCCCGGCCGCGCGTCTTCCGCGGTGGCTCCCATGGTCGGCCAGCTGCGGGACCGCGCGGTGCAAGCCATGTCGGACTTCAAGAACGGCGTGGTCAACAAGGCGAACGAGGCCGTCGCGTGGATGCGCGGCCTGCCCGGCATGTTGTCGTCCGCCCTGGGGAACCTGGGCTCGCTCCTGGTCGACAAGGGCCGCGACGTCGTGCGCGGCCTGTGGAACGGCATTCAGTCAATGGGCTCGTGGCTCCGCTCCACCCTGATGGGTTGGGCAAAGGATCTGATCCCCGGGCCGATCGCCAAGGCTCTGGGGATCCACTCCCCGTCGCGCGTCATGGCGCGGGACGTCGGCCGGTGGATCCCGGCCGGTCTGGTCAAGGGCATCGAGTCCGGACAGGGCGCGGTCGACCGCACCATGCGCCAGCTCGTCACCCCGCCCGCTGCGCCGGCCCTCGCGTTCGCGGGCGCCAGCGTGGGCGCGGGCCCGTTCGGGCAGACGTCGCCGTTCGGCACGGCCGGGGGCGCAAGCGGCGCGATGGTGCACGTCGAGCACTGGCACGCGGCCGAGAACGGCACACCCGACGACAACGCCCGCGCGCTCGCGTGGGCCGCGAAGGCACGGGGGTGAGCTGATGTCCGCTGGTGATCAGCTCACCTCCCCCGGGCAGGTCCAGTTCGGCGACCTGCTGCTCGGCGCGGGGACGCCGTACCGGTGGAAGACCCTCGCCGGGTGGGAGTCCCTTCCCCCGCTCGACTCCGGCACCGTCCTGCGGGCCGGCGGGCACGGCGCCTACCCGGGCAGTCTGTTCGCCCAGGCCCGCACCATCACGCTTGACCCGCTGTTCATACGGACGCCGTCCCACCGGATCGGTGAGGCCGTAGGCGCGCTGAACGCCGCTACTGGCGTCGTCGTCGACGAGCAGCCCCTCGCCGTGTGGCTCGACGAGCGCGGGCCCCTGCTCGTCCACGCGCGGATCCTGCGGCGGCACATCCCCGTCACGACCGGATACCGGCAGGGCGTCATCACCGGGGCCGCACTCCAGTGGGAGGCGACCGACTCCCGCCGCTACGGCATCCACGAACAGGAGGCCGCCGCCCGACTGCCGCAGGCCGAGGAAGGTCTCGACTGGCACACCGACCCCGGCCCGGAGCACCTGGCCGAGCCGCTGGACTTCGGTACGCCCGGGGCCACCGGAACCCTGATCGCCGTGAACGACGGGGACGCGGACACGCACCCCGTCGTCACCTTCCAGGGCCCCGTGTCCATGCCGTCCCTGACCAACATCACCACCGGCGCCGTCCTCGAATACGACCTCGACCTCGCCGCCGAGGACCGGCTCACCATCGACACCGCAGACGGCACGGTCGTCCTGAACGGCACGGCCAGCCGCCTCTATACCGCCACCTCGCGCAGCGCCGCCGAAGAGGCGTACACCCTGCCGCCCGGCCCCACCGCGCTGATCTTCCGGGCCGCCCCCGGCAGCGACGACCCCGCCGCTTCCGTCACCGTGCGCTACCGCGCCGCCTACTGGTAGGAGGACCCCCTTATGACCGTGCGCGCCGGATGGCTGCTGCCCAACGGACAGACCCGCGAAGACACCCGCCTCGCCCCCCTGGGCACCATGGCGCCCGAAGGCACCCTGACCACCCGCGACGGACTGATCGCCGGAGGCAGCGGACTGGCCGCCACCGGCGTAGGCGCCATGCAGGTGCAGATCAACACCGGCCGCGCCATCATCCAGGGCACCACCGCCCAGGGCGCCTACCCGGTCGCCGTGACCGCGCCGGTCACCCTGACCGTGCCGGACGGGCACGCCCAGCACCCCCGCATCGACGCCGTCGCGATCCGGCTGTACGACGCGCTGTACGACACCAGCCAGCAGACGGCCGTACAGCTGGAGATCGTCACCGGCACGCCGAGCGCAACGCCGAGCGCGCCGGGCCTGCCCAACTCGTCGCTGCGGCTGTGGGAGATCGCTGTACCCGCCGGGACGTCCGCCGGTACGGGCGGGATCAGCTGGGCGTCCGCGCTCACGGACCGCAGGCGGTACACGTCCGCGTACGGCGGGATCGTGCCGCGCGGCTACTCCCTCTCCTTCAACGGCGGGTATCCCGGGCAGTACCGCGACAACGGGGCCGAGCTGGAGCGCTGGAGCGGGACCGCGTGGGAGCCCGTGATCAAGCCCATTCAGTGGCAGGCCCTTTCCCTTCCCGCCGGCCTGGTCGCGCCCGCGCACTCGCCCACGCAGTACGCCATCCACAACGACCGCGTATGGCTGCGTGGGGAGATCGCCAAGTCGGGCGGGGGCAACATCGCCAACGGCACCAACGTGCTGTTCCTGCCCGGCACCATCCCCGCGCCGTTCTGGCTGCACCTGCCGTGCGGCGTCGCGGGAAGCACCGCCCCGACGGGCGCCCTGGTCGGCCGGACCACGTTCACCCTCAACCTTGCCAGCGCCTCGTGCTGGTCGATCTACCTCAACGGGATCTCATGGCCGCGCCCATAACCAGCGCGTACCGCGCCCTGATCTGTGATCTCCGCTCCGATCAACTGCTCGACGTACTGCCGCTGCACGGCGTCTCCCTCGACACCTTCATAGGCAAGATCGGCAGCTGTACCGGCACCATCCCCATCCCGAACGCCCGGATCGCTGCCCGCGTCCGTGAGTCCGTCGTCCCCGGCCGCACGGCCCTGTGGCTGGAGCGCGGCGGCGACATCTGGTGGGGCGGTCTGATATGGACGACCGAGATACGAAGCGACGAGCGCGGCCGGCTGTCCATGGGCGTCCAGGCCGGATCGTTCGAGAGCTACCTCGACCACCGGCTCTTGATGACGTCCGGCGTCGCCGAGGGCATGGACCAATTCGACCTGGCCCGGTACATGGTCGAGTACGCCCAGGACACCACCGGCGGCGACATCGGCATCGAGTACGACGCCCGCACCTCCGGGGTGCTGAGGGACCGCACCTACTCGCGCTACGACCTCAAGACCATCCGCGAAATGCTCGACGGCCTCGCCGGGGTCGAGAACGGGTTCGAGTGGCGGATCGCCGCGCACCGCGACCCCGTAAGCGGGCGCCGGATCAAGCGGTTGCAGCTGGGACACCCGGTCATCCGCACCGGCCGGAGCGACATCGTCCTCACCCGGCCGGGCCCGGTCCTCTCGTACACGTGGCCCGTCGACGCGACTAAGCAGGCCACCGTGTGGCAGTCCCGGGGCGCCGCCATCAACACGAACGCCGCCGCGGATTCCGTGCCGCTCATGTCGGCCGAGCTGGTCGACACCGCCGCGCACGCCGCCGGGTGGCCGCGCCTGGACGGCACCAGCGACCACACCACCGTGGAACAGCTCGCCACCCTCAACCGGCACGCCGCAGGCGACTGGGCCGCCGCGCGCACCCCGCGCACGATCCCCGAGGTCACGGTCGCCCTCGCCCGCACCCCCCTTACCCCCGCCCTGCTCGGCGCGACCGTCCGCCTGCGGATCAACGACCTGATGTGGCCCGACGGCCTCGACGCCCGGTACCGGGTCGTCGGAGTCGCCATCACCGCGCCGGAGCGCGGACGCCCCGAAGTCGCCCGTCTCTTTCTGGAGTTGCCCTGATGGCCGCTGTTCCGCAAGACCTGCTCGACCGCGTCCGCGACCTCGAACGGCGCGTGCGCGAACTCGCCGGGCGCGCCCAGATGCGTCCGGCCCTGACCGAGATCATGCACGGCGATATCCGGATCGGCGAGGGTGGCCGGCTGATCGCCCAGGCCCCGACCGGAAAGGTCGTGTTCGAGTCCGGACAGACTCCGCAAGGGGACTGGGGTATCAAGCTCGCCCGCGAGGACGGCACCCCGGCCCTGACCGTCGGACACGACGTGTCCACCACGAGTCAGATGATCCGCATTCAGTCGCGGGACGAGGGCGCGAAAAACCGTCAGCTCGTTATGGACGACTTCTACTCGGACCGATTTTTGGGCCGTCCGTGGATTCCGCTACAGCTCCACCCCACCGAGCGACAGGACACCGGACAGACCGGTTACGAAATCGCGTGGTGGGGCGGGGGCCCGGCCATCAACGCCGTCGCCGAGATCACGCTCGTAACCTACGCCGCCGCAGGTGGGGGACAGGTCAAGGTCACCAAGGAGTCCGCCACCGGGTCCCAGGTCGTCGCCGAATACGACTGCCCGGCAACCGACTGGACCACCCGCGTAATCACCGTCCCCATGCACGGCGTCGAATACATGGAATACGTGTCGTGGAAAGTCGAGCACCGCTGTAAAACCTCCGGGTCCAACATCGAGACCCGCCTCTATTGCGCTACCGGCCGGAACACCTACTCGGAGGCCGAGAAGCCCAGCGACCCGATTCGCACCCCTTAGGAAGGAGCCCCGCCATAACTCTGCCCGTAACCATCCCCGTCGTCACCGTTCGGGGACGCTTCCTGTTCCCCAACGGCCAGCCCCTCACCGGGTCCGTGTCCTTCCGGGCCCCGGCGATGTTGACCTTCGGCGCCGCCGACGTCATTCTCGGCGGCCCGGTCACCGCCCAGCTCGACCCGCAGGGCCGAATATCGGTCACCCTGCCCGCGACGGACGCGGCCGGGATGACGCCTACCGGCTGGTCGTACGTCGTCACCGAGCAGCTTGCCGGGGTCGGTACGAACCGCTCGTACAACATCCTGATCCCCGCCGCGAAAGACGATGTCGACCTCGCCGACATCGCGCCCACGGACCCCACCAAGCCCAACTACCTAGCCGTACCCGGTCCGACCGGCCCGAAGGGCTCCACCGGCCCCCAGGGCATCCAGGGCCCGCCCGGACCGTCGAATACGAAGTGGCGCCGCCGGGACCTGCCCGACCCCCTCACCGCGGATTCCCCGTACGCGGGACCGGCCCCCGTCATCACGACCACGCTCGGCACCACCCCGACCGCCGGATACATCCGGCACGTGCCCGCCCCCGTCGCCCTCACCGGCAGCGAGGTCCGGGGCGTCTTCACGTTCGCGGGGGCGGGCGGGTTCCTGGCCGGCACCGGCACCCCCGACAACCAGTACGTACTACCGACGTCGAGGTACCCCAACCTCTACACGTCCGGTCAGGCCGTGTGGTCCGTCGAGTTCGGCACCGACAGCCGGTACATACAGGTCCGGTACAAGCACATCAGCACCGCGTCACAGTTCCGCCTGACCATCGACGGGCGCAAGGTCAGCGACACCACCCAACCGGCGGGCGGCACCAACGCCGGATCCGGACACCTGATCACCATCGACCTTGGCAGCGCCGTCCCCCGGACGGTCCGGCTCGACTGCACCACGATGCCGTTCGGAGGGGTCTACCTCCCCCCGTCGGCCGGCATGTGGCGCGTCCCGTTGCAGGGCGGGCGCCTGGCCGTCCTGGGCGACAGCATCAGCGACGGAAGCGCCCACAACACGGGAGGCGGACAGGGCACATGGGTGGCGCGCGCCGCCCGCCTGCTCGGTTCCACCGACGTGTGGGAGTCGGGGCGCGGCGGTACCGGGTACGTCAACCCGGGAACGTTCGCCACCTTCGGCACCCGCGCCCCGCTTGACATCATCGGATGGACCCCCGACCGGCTGATCATCTTCGGGGGGTACAACGACGTCGCGGGCAACGACCAGGCCGTCATCCGGGCCGCCGCCGACGCCCTGTACGCCCAGATCAAACAGGGCCTACCCGCGTGTGAGACGTACGTGCTCGGCTGCTGGGCCCCCACCGGGACACCCGCCCCCAGCCTGATCGCCACCGACGAGACCCTGAGAGCCGCCGCCGCCCTCGCAGGTCTCCCGTTCGTATCACCGGTCACCGGCACGATCTACGCCGCGACCGGGCAGGCCGTCGCCACGCACGGCCCGTGGATCACCACCGGCAACGCCGCGACCTACGTGGGCACCGACCTGGTCCACCCCACGGACGCCGGGCACTTCTACCTCTCGCGCCGCATCGTCGCCGCCCTGCGCGAACTGCTGCCCGCGTAACCCACTCTCCCCGCCGCACCCCCGCCGCGCACCGCGCCGGGGGCCACAGCCATGCCCAGAAAGGGCCCCGCGTGAAGTTCATCAGCCGCGCCCAGTGGGGCGCCCGCGCCTCCCGCTACAAGCTCACCCGCATCCCCGACACCCGGGGCGTGAAGGTCCACTACGAAGGCTCGTACGTCCCCCCGAGCCTCGCCAACCCCGACGCGCACGCCCAGTGCGCCGAACGCGTCCGCGCCATCCAGGCGCAGCACCTCGCCGACGACGACGAGGACTATTCGGATATCGCTTACTCGGCGATGGTGTGCCCGCACGGCTACGTCTACGAAGGCCGCGGAGCGCACCACCAGACCGGCGCCAACGGCACGTCCGCGCTGAACCGGCAGCACTACGCCGTGTGCGCCATGGTCGGAAACTCCGGCCTGACCGAGCCGACCCCCGCCCAGCTCGACGGCATCCTCGACGCCGTCGCATGGCTTCGCGCCGACGGCGACGCCGGAGACGAGATCAAGGGCCACAAGGACGGGCACCCGACCGCCTGCCCCGGCGGTCCGCTGTACGCGTGGGTCCAGCGCGGCGCACCGCGCCCCGGCGGCACCCCCGGCCCCGGGCCCGTCCCGACCCCGGGCCCGAAGTTCGAGCCGTTCCCCGGGGCCGCGTGGTTCAAGAGCGCGCCCCGCTCGCCGATCGTGACCGCCATGGGCCGGCGCTTGGTCGCAGAAGGCTGCGGCCGGTACCGCAGCGGCCCCGGCCCGCAGTGGACCGACGCCGACCGCCAGAGCTACGCCGCCTACCAGCGCAAGCAGGGCCACACCGGTATCGGCGCCGACGGGTGGCCGGGCCCGAAGACCTGGGCGGCCCTCAAGGTCCCCAAGGTCTGACCCCGCCCCAACCCCACCCCCACCCCGAAGGA
Source organism: Streptomyces sp. NPDC029836 (assembly GCF_055574495.1). Taxonomy (NCBI): domain Bacteria; kingdom Bacillati; phylum Actinomycetota; class Actinomycetes; order Kitasatosporales; family Streptomycetaceae; genus Streptomyces; species Streptomyces sp. NPDC029836. The sequence goes on from NZ_JBVHZI010000006.1 coordinate 140,163, forward strand.
GCCCCACATGACCAACGCCGCGAAGCGCACCGTCCGCACGATCATTCAGACCACGGTCGCCCTGGCCGTCGCCCTGCCCGCCATCATCGGCGCGGCCGGTATCCCCGACACCCTGCCGTGGGTCGCCGCCGCCCTGGCCGCCGCTGGTGGCCTCGCCCGCGTCATGGCCCTGCCGACTGTCGAGGCCCTGCTCGATCGCGTGGGCCTGGGCCTGGTCGACGAGGTCGCTGAGTGACCCCGCCGCACCCGGACGACACTGGCGTAGCCCTCGAACTCGAACGGCTGCGCGCCGTCGTCGAGGTGGGCATGACCCGTATCGACGGCTCCCTCGCCCTGCTCGTACAGCGCAGCGATCAGACCGACAAGCAGATCGCCGACCACGAGCAGCGCCTCGACAACCTCGAACGCGGCCGATGGCCCCTTCCGTCCCTCGCGGCCCTGGTGGCCGTCGTGGGCGTCCTACTCGCCCTCTGGCAGGCCGGGCCCGCCCGGTAACAACAACGCCCCCCGTACGGCCACTCAGGGCCGTACGGGGGGCGCATTCGTGTTTCCGGGCGCCGCCCTTACTCGGCTTCCTTGAGTAGGCGGTGCGCACGCTCACGCGTATCCGGATCTTGCGGCGTCAGGATCCCCACGTAGGCGCCGTGCCACCCGTACGCCGTGATGCCGTACTGGTGCGGCTTGATCTCGTGCAGCGTGTTACGGACGTCCAGCTTCCATTTCTGATCTGGCGCCGCGAACCAGTGGTCGGGGCGCCCGCTGCTCAGCGCCCAGCCCGAGCACAGGCACCACCGGCCGATGTCCTCATGCGACGCGTTGGGCGGCGAGTGCCGAGTCGCGATCGACCACAGGTCGGGAGCATCCCCATTGACGTCCGGGACGGTGGCGACGACGCCCCTATTGCCGTGTCGGGCGTAGGCAAGCAGGCAATACGTGCCGTTGTCCCAGTCGTACAGGAACCGACCGATCGTCAGCCGGGACGTATCCGTGATCCGCTGTGGCATGAGTTGACCCTATCTTTCAACGAGGGCGGCGCCCCGGGCTGCAACCGGGGCGCCGCCTACGAGTTGAGGTCAGTGACCGGGCGAACCACTGCCGCCCTGCTGGTCGCCGTCCTCGATGTCGGTGTTGTCGTGACCACCGCTGTTGTCCTCGTCGCCACCGCGAACGGTGGCCATCCGCCTGAGTGCTTCCTTGAGCGTCACTGTGTGCCTCCTCAAGATCCCGGCCCGGGGACTATCCCTGGCCCGTCGTGCACTTGCGACCCACCCCGCCCGGCTCCCATTGCCGTACATGCCGGACGGGGTGGGGGTTGGCGCCGCCCTGCCGGGATGCCGATACGCGGCACGAAGCCTCGATCTCGGATCCGTCCGGCAGGGACGGAGTGTTGGGGGTAGGGCCCCGCCCGAGGGAGGAAGAACGGGCGGGGCCGCTGCGGGGCGCCAGTGCACGGGCGCCCCGATTACTCCGGCCGGGGGCAGCCGAAGCGTTCCAACCCGCCCCCTGCGTATCTCGCGGCCATGAGGAAAGTGGGGACCGGATAGCGGGCAGGGGGCGGAGCCTTAGACCCGCAGCGCGGCGAGTCTGGAGTCGTGGAAGATCAGGACGTCGCGCTTACGCCAGGCGAGCAGGACGTTCCCGCCGTCCTCGTCCGGGCCCCGGATCTGCCCCACGTGGAACACGTCCCGGGCGTGCACAGGCTTCCGGCAGAGCACCACGGCCGGGATGAGCCCCTGGTACGGGCCTGTCTCCGGGTGGCAGCGGCGCGCCCACTCGACCTGATCCGGCTTGAGCCAGGCCATGGACCCGCACACCCGCCCCGGCGGTCGGAACTGATTCACCGCTCCATCACCGCAGCCGCCCCGAGGAACAGCCCCACACCTCCGGAGATCATGAGGACCATGAGCGGCCCCGTGAACCGGGCCGCGAAGTCGTACGCCCGTCGCGCCGGCCCCCTCCGTCGGCGCGCCTCTCGTACGGCGCGCTGCACCAGCACCGGCGCGGCTTCCCTTATGGCGGCCGACACCACCGCGGCTTCCTTGTCGGCGAGCATGTCGACCCATCCCGCTTCCAACTCGGCGCGCTCCTGCGCCGTGAAGGCGAAGACCTCTTCCGGTCTCACAGGTGCCCCCAGCTGCGCGCGTTGGCGTGCCGAACACCGGCGCTGACGCGCTCCTCGTTGGTCGGCTTCACCAGGTCGCTGAACTCGACGTCCACCTCGACCCCGCCCCCTTCGGGACGGACCTGACAGAGCCCCCAGTCACGGCCCATGAGCCGGCCGAGCGTTCCCGTGGACTTGACCTTGACCAGGTCGCCGATGTGCGGCACCCAACCGGCGCCGTCGCGCTCCTCGTGGGCGCTCACGTCGCCACGTCCTCGCCGTCGGTCACCCGGTGCGGGTGCTCGCCGATGATCACGTTCATGGCGTGGACCCCCACTGTGTTGCCGAGCCGGCGGACCGCTTCGCGGTGCCGCCCTGCGGCCCCGCAGATCATGCAGCTGGACACCGGCACGGGCTCAAGGTCCGGGGAGTACAGCGCGGGGGGCGAGCTGGCCTTACTCATCGTTCAACCGCCTTTCCAGCCCGGCCGTCAGGGCGCGCAGGATCTCGGGGGTCGGTCGTGTGGTCGCTCGGATCGGCGCGGCGGCGGCCGGCACCCATGCAGGCATCGGGGAGTCGTCACGGCCGAGCCGGTGAAAGTCCCTCCGGGCTATGGCGGCGTCCACGTCACTGACGCGCCGTACGCGCCGCGGCAGCTCGTTCGCCATCGCCGTACCCCTTCCGGTTGTCAAGCACTTGATGACTCTCTGTGCTGATGCATGTCGATGTTGCGACGCCGGAGGGGGCGTTCCTACCCCGTTTGCAGGACGTTTGGGACGTTCTCTCGCTACGGTTCGTCTCGGGCTGCACGTCCCTGGGAGGCGAACAATGAACGACGCTCTACGTCGGGCCTTGGCCGATGCGAACATGACCGAAACGCAGCTCGCAGCGCTGTGTGGGGTCGACGCCAAAACGGTGGCGCGGTGGATTACCGAGCCGAACCGGATCCCTCACGCCCGGCACCGATGGGCAGCCTGCGAGGCGTTACGTGAGGAGGAACGAAACTTGTGGCCCACTGCGATCCGTGCGCTTACAACGGGACCGAACCGCGAGCTCGTCCAGGTCTACCCGTACCGCTCGGCGGCACCGGCAAGCCTGTGGCGTTCCCTGGTCACGAAGGCCCAACGCGAGCTGATGTTCGCCGGGTACACCAACTATTTCTTGTGGCTGGAGCAAGCCAACTTGAGTGGCGCGCTGCGGCGGAAGGCACAGACGGGGTGCCGAGTTCGCTTCCTGATCGGCGATCCGAACAGCTCCGTCACCGCGGCTCGGGAAGCTGAGGAAGACGTCCCCCTCACCCTCTCCACCCGTATCGCCGTCACCCTGGCCGAGCTGGAAAAGCTCCGGGACGTCTCAGGCATCGAAGGCCGCTTCGAGACCGGACATGTCAATCTGAGCGTGTTCCGCTTCGACGACGACATGATCGTTACGCCAATCCTCGCCCGCAGGGTCGGCCACGACTCTCCGATGATGCATCTACGGCGCTGCCAGACGGACGGCATGTTCGATCGCTTCGCCGCGCATGTCGAAGAACTGTGGGGACGCGGACGCGATATCCGGGAGGTTGCCGAAAATGCCCAGGCGTGACTACGAAGACGACCCAAGCGCCCCGAAGGCGAACAGCTTGGTACCAGCGGCATCAGCCGTCGTCGTGGACGATGCCGGCCGAGTGCTGTTGCAGCGGCGCACCGATAACGGCATGTGGGCGTTGCCTGGCGGAAAAATGGATCTCGGCGAGTCCATCGGGGACTGTGCGGTCCGCGAGACGCTGGAGGAAACCGGCATTGACGTAGAGATCACGGGCATTGTGGGGACGTACACCAACCCCGGCCACGTGTTCGCCTACGACGATGGCGAGGTCCGGCAAGAGTTCTCCATTTGCCTTCTTGCCCGTCCGACGGGCGGCACACTCCGCACCTCGGACGAGTCGTTTGAGGTGGCATGGTTCGCGCCGGACGCCGTCGACGATCTGCCCATGGTTCCCAGCATCCGCAAGCGTCTGACCGACTGGCGAGCCCAACGGGGGCCCGTGATCCGTTGATTTCGCCGCAACGCGGTAGCGGGCCGCTGACGGCCACGCCGCGCGCGTTCCTCCCCCGCGCGGCGCGGCCCCGCTACTGATCATGAGCGCGCCTGACGGCCCCGATTCCCCTCCATGGGGGTCGGGGCCGCCGTCGGTCTGGGAGACCGTCATACGGGCGCACAGGCCCGCGAACGGCCTAGCAGTTAGGGGCATCCCTTGTTTGCTACCAGGGGCACATAGAGATCACCTCCTCAAGCCACTCGTTTTACACGGCCTGTCCAGGAACAGCACGCCCCGGTGGGCCAGGGACACCGCCCCGGGCCGGGGGATCCCGGCCCCGCCGCCGACGAGGGACTGCATGGTCGCGGAGTGGTGCGGCGCGCAGTACGGGGCCCTGCCGACGAGGGGTTCCCCGGGCGGCAGGATGCCCGCGACCGAGTGGACGGCGGTCACCTCCAACGAGTCCTGCCGGGTGAGGGGCGGGATGACCCAGGGGATCCGCTCGGCCAGCATCGTCTTCCCGGCGCCCGGGGGCCCGCTCAGGAACAGGTGGTGGCCCCCGGCGGCCGCCACTTCCAGGGCTCGGCGGGCTCCGTGCTGCCCGGCGACGTCGGCGAGGTCCGGGTGGTCCCCGGTGTCGCCGCCGGTGCGGGAGAGGCCCGTACCGAGCCCGGCGCCCGGGAGGACGAGGCCCGCGAGCATGGCGTCGGGTCGCCCCGCCCGTTCGGGCGGCTCCTCGTCGGGCACTTCCCCGTCGGTCAGCACCGCGATCAGTTGCCGCAGGCTGCGCACGCCCAGCACCGACACGTCCGGCACGAGACAGGCCTCGGCGGCGCACTGTTGCGGCACCACCACTTGCCGGTACCCGGCCTCGGCGGCGGCGAGCACCGCCGGCAGGATCCCGCGGACGGGGCGGACCCGACCGTCGAGGCCCAGCTCGCCGATGAGGACGAGGTCGGCGATCACGGCGGGGTCGATCACCTCGGCGGCGCCCAGGACGGCCACCGCGACGGCCAGGTCGAAATGGGCGCCGGCCTTCGGCACGGACGCCGGGCTGAGCCCGACGGTGAGCTTCTTCTGCGGCCACTGGGCGCCGGAGTTGACCACGGCGGCCCGCACCCGGTCCCGGCTCTCCACCAGCGTCTTGTCGGGGAGGCCCACGAGCGTGAACGCCGCCACCCCCGGCTCCAGGTCGGCCTGGACCTCCACGACCACGCCCTCGACCCCGACGAGCGCCACGGAGCAGGCCCGGGCGAACCCCATCAGGCCACCCCCCGCACGTGCTCCACCACGGGCGCACCGCGCTGTGGCAGCAGGACGGCGACCAGGTCGATCCGTACTCCGCCGGGCGGCGGCCCCCCGTGGTCGGCCAGCCATCGCTCGGCGAGCCGGCGCAGTCGGGCGGCCTTGGCCGCCCGAACGGCGGCCAGGGGATGTTCGAAGTTCCCCACGCGCCGCGTCTTGACCTCGCACACGACGAGGGCGTCCCCGTCCCGCGCGACGATGTCGACCTCGCCGCCCCGGCAGCGCCAGTTCCGCGCGATCACGATCAGCCCCGCCCGGGTCAGCGCCCGTGCGGCGAGGTCCTCCCCGTACCGCCCCAATGCCTGCTGTGCCACGCCCTTCGCGTTCATCCGGCACCACCTCCGGCACCGAAGATCCCGCGTTCCCGCCCACCGTGTGGATCTTGGTGGACAGCCGGGCGATTGTGGAAAACCCCCTCACTCTCCCGCGTGAACCGGCCCCGCCCCAAGAAAAAACCGGGGCCCCGTAACGGAGCCCCCGGATCGGTCGGCCCCCGGATCGGCCGGCCGCCGGATCAGCCCCCCGGCAGTTCCAGGTCGGTCTTGTTCAGCTCTTCGATGTTCACGTCCTTGAAGGTCAGCACCCTGACCTGCTTGACGAAGCGGGCCGGTCGGTACATGTCCCAGACCCAGGCGTCCGCCATCGACACCTCGAAGAAGACCTCGCCCTGGACCGAGTGCACCTGCATCTCGTAGTCGTTGGTGAGGTAGAACCGACGTTCGGTTTCGATCACGTACTTGAACAGCCCGACGACGTCGCGGTACTCCCGATAGAGCTTCAGCTCCATCTCGGTCTCGTACTTCTCGAGGTCCTCGGCACTCATGGCATGTTCCCCTTCAGCCGTGCGTCCCCCTATTGTGCGCCGGCGCCCCGCGCCCCTAAACGATTTCCGGGGTCAGGACCACCGGAGCGTCCGGAGGGCCGTCGTCGAGCAGTGTGCGGAGCAGCTCGGCGAGTCTGGTCGGGTACACCGTCTCACGCGCCGCCAGCAGTTCCTCGGAGGTCCACCACCGCGCTCCGGAGACGCTGCGCCGTTCCAGTTCGGTGAGGCCGGCCATCACCGTCTCGGTCCGGGTGGTGCGGGCGAGGAAGTACCACTCGTCCTGCTCCCAGCGCCGCCCGTCGAAGGGGAAGGCGCAGTAGCGGCGCCACAGCACCGGGCCCAGGTCCACCTCGGTGATCCCGGTCTCCTCGGCCAGCTCCCGCAGCGCGGCCTCCTCCCGGGTCTCGGCGCCCTCCAGGCCACCGCCGGGGGTGAACCACCAGTCGTCGGCGGGGTCCGTCGGTTCGAAGCCGTGGAGCAGCAGGATCCGGTCCGCCGGATCCAGCAGGATCACCCGCGACACCTTCCGGGGCTCCCGCCCCTCCCCCGCGACCGGCTCCGTCCCGCTGCCGGCGCCGTCAGCGGCCACCGGCACGCTCCCGCCGGCCGCGCCCCAGGAGCCGCGCGAGCGGCCCGTACGCGGCTCCCAGCAGCACCAGCGCCGCTCCGGCCGCCACCGCCGTCACCTGGAGCAGCAGCGGCCCCGGCCGCGAGATGCCGCCGGGCAGGTCGGCGTAGGTCCGGGCCGGGTCCAGCATCTTCATCGACGGCCACGCCAGCGCGTCGACCCGGGCCGTCACCGTCGACCGGGGAACGGTGCCCTGCCCGGCCTCCGTCAGGTGGGCCCGGGAGTCCAGCGAGGCCCCCCGCCGGTCGCCCAGCAGGAAGAGGTTGCCCTCGGGCACCTTCACCTCGAACGGCGTCCCGGAGGCCGCCCCGGCGGCCGCGGCCGCCGCGTCGTTCCGCACGGGAGCCAGGTAGGTCTCGTCCAGCTCCTTGCCGTTCACGGTCAGCCGGCCGCCCTTGCCGCAGCAGGAGACGGTGTCGCCGCCGACCGCGACGACCCTCTTGACCATGGGCGAGTCGCTCCACATGGCGTCCCGGAAGACGACCACGTCCCCGCGCCGCACCTCGGCGCCGTCGATCCGCTGCGCGAGGACCCGGTTCCCGGGATTGACCGTCGGGACCATCGAGTCCGTCGGCACCGTGTACGGCTGGTACACGAGCGCGCCCCAGACGAAACCACCGAGGAAGAGCACAAAACCGATGGCCACGGCCAGTCCCGACAATGTGCTGCCGAGACCGCCGCGGCCATCCTTGCCACCACGTATACGTGTACCGCTCGCCTGCGTTCCGCCCATTGCAGCGCCCCCACACCTCGGAGATCGTCGACCTGGGCGGCACCCTACCGGGCGGTACGACCGTCGGTCAGCCTCCGCCTGCGCCACATGACGAGCGGTACGGCGCCGGCGAGCCCGAGGGCGGCCGGGCCGAGCCCGACGGGCGCCAGTCCGGCGGCCCCGAGGCCGAGCGCGGTCGCCGCGGCCTGGTTGCCGATGCCCGGCTGGTCGAAGGTCTTCGGGACCGGCAGCGTGGACCAGCGGGTGACCGGCCACGCGACGACCACGGCACGCCCGACGACCTTGTCGACCGGCACGAAGCCCTGGGTGGAATCCTGCATGTGGTAGCGGGAGTCCCGGGAGTTCTGCCGGTGGTCACCCATGACCCAGATCTTGCCCTTGGGCACGGTGATCGGGCCGAACGGGGCGTCGTCGCACGGGGTGTTGCCGGGGAAGATGTACGGCTCGTCGAGCTCCTTGCCGTTGACGACGACCGGTCCCCCCTTCTTGCACGAGACCGTGTCCCCGCCGATGGCGATGGTCCGCTTGATCAGGTCCTTCTCCTCGGCGGACGGCATGAGGCCGATCCAACTGAGGGCCTTCTGCGCGATGTTCGGCTCCGGGGTCGGCTGGTCGGACAGCCAGTCCGCGGGGTCGTGGAAGACTACGACCTCGCCGCGCTCGGGCTCCGAGCCGAACCACGGGGTCAACTTGTCGACCAGCACCCGGTCGCCCCGCTGCAGCGTGTTCTGCATCGAGTCGGACGGGATCGAGAACGCCTGCACCAGGAAGGTCTTGATCAACAGGGCCAGCAGCAGGGCGATACCGATCAGGAGCGGCAGCTCCTTCCAGAAGGAACGCTGCGGGCTCTCCTCGGCGGCGTCCTCCTCGGCCTCGCGCTCGACGGCGTCGTCCGGCCGCTCCTCGCCCTCATCGCGTCCGGATCGTGCGCCTACCGCCACATCCCCCACATCCACTCCTCAATCGAGAATCGCAGCCCGCTCCCAAGGGAGAACGGGCCCTCCCCTCCCTTAACGAGCGGGAGTTCCCTAAGGCGCGGGAGACCAAGGACACACTATGCGAACGGGGTGCCCCCACGGCGCCCGCCCGGCCCGCGCCGACGCCCCCGCCGGGCCTGGTCGGGGACGGTCAGGAAGGTCGCCGGCTGCTCCAGCCTGCGCCAGTGGTCGAAGGGCCAGGCGATCACCACGGCCTCCCCGACCACCTTCTCCTCGTCGATGGTGCCTTCGAAGGCCTCGTCCAGGTGGAACCGGGAGTCGGCCGAGTTCGCCCGGTGGTCGCCCATCACGAACAGCCGCCCGGCCGGCACCTCCACGTCGAAGCGGATCTCCGAGGGGGCGTTGCCGGGTGACACGTACGGCTCATCGAGCGGCGCTCCGTTGACGGTCACGCGACCCCGGTCGTCGCAGCACTTCACGGTGTCGCCGCCGACTCCGATGACCCGCTTGATCAGGTCCTGCTCGTCGGCGGAGGGGAGCAGGCCGATGAAGGTCAGGGTCTCCTTGATCTGCTTGATCCCGGCCGGGTCCTCGGCCGGTCGGGCCGCCTCGCCCTTGAGCCAGCCGCCCGGGTCCTCGAAGACGACGACGTCCCCGCGCTCGACCTGGGAGCCGAACCAGGGCGTCAGCTTGTCCACGAGGACGCGGTCGCCGATCCGGATCGTCTGTTCCATCGAACCGGAGGGGATGAAGAAGGCCTGCACCAGGAACGTCTTGAGCACCAGGGCGATGCACAGCGCGACCACCACCAGCAGCGGCAGCTCGCCCACCCGCCGGGTACGCCGGCGCCGCCGGACCCGGCGCGCCACCCGACGCCGCTCGGCCCTGCTGCCACCCTCACCCGCCGCGGGCCCGGAGTCCGGTTCCCGACCGGAGCCGACCGCCGAACCCCTGTCCTTCGCCCCGCTCCGACCCGGATCCGCGCCCGGCCGGGCCGCGGCGTCCGCGTCCATGCCGATGCCGGGCCACGCCCCGAAGTCCATCCGCCCGGACGGCGGCTTCCGCTTGCGGGCCGGCCGCCCGGAGGGGCTCCCGGAGCCGCCCTGCGATCCGGATCTCGGCGTGCGCCCGCCCTTCGGGCGCCCTCGACTACCCACGCGGGCCACCGTCCGCACCCGTCACGGAACCCCAGCGCGATACCGGCCAGCCGATCCAGTCGGCCCGCCCGATCACCTTCTCCACCGGCACCATCCCCCCGCCCGGCTCACCGAGGTGGTCGCGCGAGTCCCGGGACTGGGACCGGTGGTCACCCATCACCCACAGGGTGCCCAGGGGAACGACGATCCGGAAGGGCACCTTCGAGGGGGTGTCACCGGGAAAGAGGTACGGCTCGTCCAGCGCGACCCCGTTGACCTGGATCCGGCCCCCCGCGTCGCAGCACACCACGTCGTCCCCGCCGGTGCCCACGACCCGCTTCACGAAGTCGGTGTCGCGGGGCCGGGCCAGCCCGAGCGCCGATCCGGCGCCGCGCAGGGCCTCGCCGACCGGGTTGCCCGCGGCGCGTTCCCGCACGAAGGACCCGGTGCCGTCGAAGACCACCACGTCCCCCCGCCGCGGCTCGTCGCCGAACCGGTACGCCAACTTGTTCACCAGCAGGCGGTCGCCGACCCGCAGGGTCGGTTCCATCGAGTGGCTCGGGATCAGGAAGGGCTGGACGACGAAGTTCGCGAACAGCAGCAGGAAGACGGCGCAGACCGCGCCGAGCGCCCCGCCCCGCCGCCAACCCGGGGCGCCGGAGAACACGGAACCCACCGACCGCGCGGAAAACGCAGAACGCGGCCGCTCCGCCCCCTTCTCGGGGGCGGAGCGGCCGCGCTGTGTGAGCTCTGCTTCGGTGTCCATCGCAGGCGAGCCTATCCGGCCGCCCACTGGATCCGGAGAGGAGATCAGCGGTCGCGCTTCTCCTTGATCTTCGCGGCCTTGCCGCGGAGCTCACGGAGGAAGTACAGCTTGGCGCGACGCACGTCACCACGGGTGACGAGCTCGATCTTCTCGAAGATCGGGGAGTGGACCGGGAAGGTGCGCTCCACGCCGACGCTGAAGGAGACCTTGCGGACGGTGAAGGTCTCGGAGACGCCAGAACCCTGGCGGCGGATGACCACACCCTTGAACTGCTGGATACGGGAGCGGTTGCCCTCGATCACGCGGACGTGCACGTTGATCGTGTCACCGGGGCGGAAGGCCGGGACGTCGGTGCGCAGCGAGGCGGAGTTGACGCCATCGAGCAGGTGGGACATGGAGTTCGTCTGCTTTCTTCGCACGACGCCACAGGTCGCCGGTGCGGATTTCCGTAGAGAATTCGGGAGTCGTGTCGCGTCCCGGACGACGGTCCCCCTGTGGCAGGGGCGCCCGTGAGCACACAACAGCCGCCTATTCTTCCACGGCGGCGGGCCTGCGCCAAAATCGGCCGTCGGCGGTCGGCTTCCAGCCCAGGATGCTCAGGATCTCGCGGTCCTTCTTGTCGAAGGCGGAGGCCTCGCAGCGCTCGATCAGGTCGGGGCGGTTGCGCGCGGTACGGCGGAACGCCTCGTCCCGCCGCCAGCGGGCGATCTTCCCGTGGTGGCCGCTGAGCAGCACCTCGGGGATGCCGCGGCCGCGCCACCGCGGCGGCTTGGTGTAGACCGGACCTTCCAGCAGGTTGGCCATCCCGCCGGGCGCGAAGGAGTCGTCGCGGTGCGATTCGGCGTTGCCCAGCACTCCGGGCAGCAGTCGGGCCACGGCCTCGGTCACGACCAGGACGGCGGCCTCGCCGCCCGCCAGGACGTAGTCGCCGATGGAGACCTCGTAGACCGGCATGCGCGTCGCGTACTCGTCCATGACGCGCCGGTCGATGCCCTCGTACCGGGCCGGTGTGAAGATCAGCCAGGGGCGCTCGGACAGCTCGACGGCCAGTTCCTGGGTGAAGGGCCGGCCGCTGGGGGTGGGGACGACCAGCACCGGGCCGTGCGCGCCGGACTCGTAGCCGTCGGCGAGGGCCGCGTCGAGGGCCTCACCCCACGGGTCGGTCTTCATGACCATGCCGGGTCCGCCGCCGTACGGGGTGTCGTCGACCGTGTTGTGCCGGTCGTACGTCCATTCCCGCAGGTCGTGAACGTGTACGTCGAGCTGCCCGCGGGCCCGCGCCTTGCCGACGAGGGAGACGTTCAGCGGTTCGAGGTACTCGGGGAAGATCGTGACGACGTCCAGCCGCATCAGGCAGCGCCCTCAGCGTCGGTGCCGGTGGCGGTGGCGGTGGCGTCGGTGGCTTCGGCACCGGTCGTCTCGGCGTCGCGCGCGGAAGCGACCTCGGCGCGGTCGTCGATCAGCCCGGGCGGCGGGGTGATGACACAGCGCTGCTCCTCCAGGTCGATCTCGGCGACGATCTCCTCGACGAAGGGGATCATCACCTCGGTGCCGTCGGGGCGCTCGACGATGAAGAGGTCCTGCGAGGGCAGGTGGGAGATCTCGGTGATGCGGCCGATCGGGGTGCCGTCGGCGAGGACCACGTCCAGGTCCATCAGCTGGTGGTCGTAGTACTCGTCGGGCTCCTCCGGCAGTTCCGCCGGGTCGACCTCGGCGATGAGGAGGATGTTGCGCAGCGCCTCGGCGCCGGTGCGGTCCTTGACGCCGGCGAAGCGCAGGAGCAGCCGGCCGCTGTGCACCCGGCCCGTCTCGATGGTCAGCGGACCCGCCGACGCCGGATCGGTGCGCAGGACGGCGCCCGGCCCGAGCCGCAGTTCGGGCTCGTCGGTCCGTACCTCGACGGTGACCTCACCCTTGATCCCGTGGGCGCGGCCGATCCGCGCGACTACCAGCTCCACTGTGTGTCCTTCTCCCTTGCGCGGCCGACCCGCCGCCGCTCCCGCGGAGGTGTACCTCTCCGTCGTGGCTTCTCGGGTCAATGGTGGCTCCACCCGGGGGCGGAAACGACTCGGGCCGGGGTGGGCGACGAACGCCCTCCCCGGCCCGTGCCGGTGGTTCAACTGCTCAGCGGACCTGGTCCACGTCGATGAGGTCGACGCGGATGCCCCGTCCGCCGATGGCGCCCACGACAGTACGCAGGGCACGTGCGGTGCGGCCGTTGCGACCGATCACCTTTCCGAGGTCATCCGGGTGGACCCGGACCTCGAGCACCTGCCCGCGACGCAGGTCGCGCGAGGCGACCTGCACTTCGTCGGGGTTGTCCACAATGCCCTTCACGAGGTGCTCAAGAGCCTCCTCGAGCATGATCAGGCCTCGGTCGACTCGGCGGCGGCCTCAGCCTCGTCCGCCTTCTTGTCGGCCTTCTTGGCCTTCTGCGTGATGGCCTCGCCCTTGGTCTCGCCGATGCCCTCGAGGGCCTTGGCGAACTCGTCGAAGGTGCGACGCTTGCTTTCCTTGGTCTCCGGCTGCAGCAGCGGCGCGGGGGCCGGGAGGCCCTTGTGCGCCTGCCAGTCACCGGTCAGCTTCAGGATGGCGAGCACAGCCTCGGTGGGCTGGGCGCCGACCGACAGCCAGTACTGCGCACGCTCGGCGTTGACCTCGATGCGCGACGGGTTGTACGTCGGGTGGTAGATACCGATCTCTTCGATCGCGCGACCGTCCCGACGGGTACGGGCGTCGGCGACGACGATGCGGTAGTGCGGCTGGCGAATCTTGCCGAGGCGCTTGAGCTTGATCTTGACTGCCACTGGAGTGGTGTCTCCTGAACTTGACGTGGTTGGGCACATGAGATGCCACGTGGGGTTGCGGTACTCGGGTGCCCGATGGACGCGTCAGCCGGAGGAGAGAGGGGTCCTATGCGACTGTCGAGTACAGCTAGCCATTGTGCCATACGCCTGCGGCGCGCTCGCCCGCGAGAGGCGCGCCGACCTCACCCGGAACGGCCCGGGGCCGCTACGAGGCGGCCGCGGTGACGACCACGTCCGGGATGCGGAAGGGCTTCATGCAGCCGCCGCACACGATCGGCGCCTGGGCCAGTACGGAAGGGACCACGCGCACGTTGCGCCCGCAGTCGCAGACCGCCTTGACCCGGACGCCGCCGCCGGAGGAGCCGTGCCGGGCGGCAGGGCCGCGGAAGCTGCGCTTGGTGTCGGCCGCGGTGGCGACCGTGTGCGCCTTGAGGGCGCGCTGGAGCCGCTCGATGGTGGGGCGGTAGCGCTTCTTCGCCTCGGGATTGAGCGAGACCAGGGAGAAGCCGCTGCTGGCGTGCGGCTCCTCGGAGTGGTCCAGCCCCATCTCCTCGGCGATCGCGAGGAATCTGCGGTTGTGGTAGCGGCCGGCCCGGGAGGTGTCCCGGACTCCGCGGGCGGCTGCGATGCCGTGGACTGCCTCGTGCAGCAGTCGCTCGAAGGAGAGCTCGGCGCCGCAGGCGGACGAGGACTCTCCGATCAGGGACTCGGGCGCGGCAAGGTCAGGCAGCTCGGGGTGGTACCGCTGAATGTCGGCCCACGCCTGCGCCAGCTCTGCGGCGAGAACAGGTGGTGTCGTGCTCACGTCGTGACAACGAGCCGGGGGGCCCCGGTGTTCCGATTCCGGGCCATTCCAAATTTTTTGCACGTACCAGTCAGTTCAGCCTCATGCGTCCGGAGGAGGACGGGTGCGCCGATCTCAGGAGGAGTCGGTACGTAAGGAGTACCGACAACGGCCACGCCCCCGGTGCGCGGCCGTAGCCGCACACCGGGGGCGTGGCCCGGGAACTCAGTACGAGCGCGCGACGATGGCGAGCGTCCCCGGGGCGTCGTCCGTCGCCGGAACCGACCCGTCCGGGGCGATCAGGCAGCGTACGGAGACGGCCTGTTCGGCCAGCTTGGCCTCGCCCTCGGGGCCCAGGTCTGCCCACGGGATGCGCGCCCAGCCACCGGCGATGGCGGCCTCGGCGGCCTCCTCGATGGTCGCGACGTCCGACGTACGGGACTCGCGGCGCTCGCGGGACTCGCGCAGCAGCTGCGCCTGGTCCTCGTCCAGCACCTTGGGCAGCAGGTCGGCGATGGCGTCGATCTGCACCGGGGTCTTGCCGCCGGGGATGCGGCGGGCCAGCATCGCGGTGCCGGCCTCCAGGTCGCGGGGGCCGATCTCGATGCGGACCGGTACGCCCTTGAGCTCCCAGTCCACGGCGCGGCGGCCGAAGGGGGTGTCGACGCGGTCGTCGACGAACACCCGCAGTCCGGCGGCCTTGAGCTGGGCGCCCAGCTCGCGGACCTTGGCCACGGCCTCGTCGCCCTTGATCGCCATGACGACGACCTGGACGTGCGCGAGGCGCGGCGGGACCCGCAGGCCGTTGTCGTCGCCGTGGGACATGATCAGGCCGCCGACCATGCGGGTCGACACGCCCCAGGAGGTCTGCCAGACGAGCTCCTGCTTGCCTTCCTTCGACAGGTACTGCGTGTTGAAGGCCTTGGCGAAGTTGGTGCCCAGCTCGTGGCTGGTGCCCAGCTGGAGGGCCTTGCCGTCACCCATCATGCCTTCGAGGGTGAGGGTGTTGATGGCTCCGGCGAAGCGCTCCTTGGCGGTCTTGCGGCCGAGGACGACGTCGATGCCGAGGACGTTCTTCATGAAGTCGCCGTAGACGTCCGTGTGGATCCGCGCCGCGTAGTCGCGGGCGTCCTCGTAGGTGGCGTGGGCCGTGTGGCCCTCCTGCCAGAGGAACTCGCTCGTACGGAGGAACACGCGGGGGCGCATCTCCCAGCGGACCACGTTGGCCCACTGGTTGATCAGCAGGGGCAGGTCGCGGTAGCTCTGGACCCACTTGGAGAAGTAGTCGTTGATGATCGTCTCGGAGGTGGGCCGGACGACGACCGGCTCGTCCAGCTCCTTGCCGCCGCCGTGCGTGACGACCGCGAGCTCGGGGGCGAAGCCCTCGACGTGCTCCGCTTCCCTCGTCAGGTAGGACTGGGGGATGAAGAGCGGGAAGTACGCGTTCTGGGCGCCCGCGTCCTTGATCCGCGCGTCCATCTCCTGCTGCATCCGCTCCCACAGGCCGTAGCCGTACGGTCGGATGACCATGGTGCCGCGGACCGGACCGTTGTCGGCCAGCTCGGCCTTGTTGATCAGATCCTGGTACCAGCGGGGGAAATCCTCCGCCTGCGGGGTGAGAACGGGTGCCTTTGCCATGGCGCGAATGGTACGGCGCCGCGCGCGCCGAGCGTGAATCGGGTGGCGCGCTCCTCTGGACGCGGGGGCGAATGGGGAGTTCCCTGGCAACGGGGGCAAGGGGGCGATACGGAATCAGGAGCGCTCTTTCGATGACACCGACGCCGACGGCGACGCTCGTCGCCCGGGACTGGGCCGAGATCCAGGAACGGATGCTGGTACCGCTCTACGAGGCGGTCTACGACCGGCTGGAGGTCGGGCCGGGTGACCGGCTGCTGGGCCTCGGCTGTGGGGCGGGGCTGCCCCTGCTGTTGGCCGCGGGGCGGGGTGCCGCGGCCACGGGCGTGGAGGCGGATCCGGCCCGCCGGGCGCTGGCCCGGGAACGACGGCTGGAGGTGGTGGCGGATCCCCCGGCGCCCGAGGAACGGCCGTGGGACGTCCTGCTGGCCTTCTCGCCGTCCCCGGGGGCGCTGGCCTCGGCCCTCCCCGGGGTGCGGCGGGGCGGGGCCGTGGTGCTGGCCGACTGGGGTCCGCCGGAGCGGTGCACGGTGCCGGCGGTGCTGGGCGGCGGCCCGGTGGGGCGGGACCTGGACACGATGACGGCGGGGGCCGGGCTGGTTCCGGACGGTTCGGGGCGGGTGTTCTGCCCCTTCGGGTACGCGGACGTGGACAGCGCCGTGCGCGGCCTGCTGTCCACGGGGCTCTACGACGGCGCGGCCGATCCGGCGCTCGCGGAGAAGGAGCTGTCGGAGGCGCTTCACCCCTTCGAGCGGGGCGACGGCGCCGTCTGGCTGCCGAACATCTTCCGGTACGTCGTGGCCCGGGTGGCCTAACGCGCCCGGCCCGGTTCCGCCTCCCGCGGCGGGGTGGGCGGACCGGGCGCGGGCGGCGCGGCGGACTGACGGATCCGGTCAGTCCGCCGCGTCGGCCGGGTCGTGGTCCTTGGTGAGGCGGGGGATGCCGGCGGCCGCGTACGCGGCCGCCTCGTCGAGGGTTTCGGCGGCCAGCAGGGCCCGGGCGAGGTCGTCGAGCTGCGGGCGGTGCTCGCGCAGCAGCCGGCAGGCGTCCGCGTAGCACTCGTCGACGATCCGCCGCATCTCGTGGTCGACCGCGTCGAGGGTGGCCGGGGCGGCGGCGAGTCCGTAGGGGCTCTGGCCGTCGGAGGGGATGGCGGTGAGTCGGCCGACGCGCTCGCTCATGCCCCAGCGGCCGGCCATGCCGCGGGCGATGTTGGTGACCTGTTCGAGGTCGCTCTCCGAGCCCGTGGTGATGACCTCGTAGACGACGTGCTCGGCCGCCATGCCGCCGAGGGCGCCGATGATCCGGCCGCGCAGGTACTTCTCGGTGTACGCGTAGCGGTCGGCGTCCGGGGTGGAGAGGGTGACGCCGAGCGCACGGCCGCGGGGAACGATGGTGATCTTGCGTACGGGGTCGGCGCCCGGCTGGAGCATGCCCAACAGGGCGTGCCCGCTCTCGTGGTAGGCCGTGCGGCGGCGTTCCTCCTCCGGCATGACCAGGGAGCGCTCGGCGCCCAGCTGGACCTTCTCCAGGGCGTCGGACAGGTCGGCGCGGGTCACCGCGTCCTGTCCGCGTTTGACGGCGAGCAGGGCGCCCTCGTTGGCGAGGTTGGCCAGTTCGGCGCCCGTCATGCCCGGGGTGCTGCGGGCCACCCGGTCGAGGTCCACGTCCGGGGCGAGCGGGATGTCCCGGGTGTGGATGCGCAGGATGGCCTCGCGGCCCCGGCGGTCGGGCGGGGAGACGACCACGGTCCGGTCGAAGCGGCCGGGGCGGGTCAGGGCGGGGTCGAGGACGTCGGCGCGGTTGGTGGCGGCGAGGACGACGACGCCCTCGGAGCCGGAGAAGCCGTCCATCTCGGTGAGGATCTGGTTCAGGGTCTGCTCGCGCTCGTCGTGGCCGCCCGTGCCCGCGCCCCGGGCCCGACCGATGGTGTCGATCTCGTCGATGAAGATGATCGCGGGGGCCACCTTGCGGGCCTCGGCGAAGAGTTCACGGACCCGGGAGGCGCCGACCCCGACGATCATCTCGATGAACTCGGAGGCGGAGGCGGAGAAGAAGGGCACGCCGGCCTCGCCCGCGACCGCCCGGGCCAGCAGGGTCTTGCCGGTGCCGGGAGGGCCGGAGAGCAGGACGCCGCCGGGCATCCGGGCGCCCATCCGGCGGTACTGCTGGGGGTTCTTGAGGAAGTCGACGACGTCGTTGAGTTCGCCCTCGACCTCGTCGATGCCGGCCACGTCCTCGAAGGTGGTGCGCTGCGTGCCTTCCAGTTCCACCGGTTTGGGCGGGGCCTTGCGGCCGAGTCGGCCCGCCCCGCCCATGGCCGCTCCCATCCTGCGGGCGATGAGCACCCACAGCAGGACCAGCAGGAGCATCGGGGCGAGGGAGATCAGCAGGTTGGCGAGGAAGCTGCGCTGGACGACGACGGGTGAGGCGGTGACGGTGACGTTCTGTCGGGTGAGGTCGGCCCAGAGGGCGTCGTCGGCGAAGGCGGGGCGCTGCGTGACGAACTTGGTGTAGTCGCCCTCGTCCCCGTCGGGCAGGGGCTGTTTCGCCTTGAGTTCGCCCTGGATGGCGTCGCCCTTGGAGTAGATCTTCGAGACGTTGCCGTTGGTGACCTGCTTGCTGAACTCGGTGTAGGAGATGACCGGTTCGTCGCCCTCGTTGAAGAACGACAGGACGAGGTTGGTGATGAGGTAGACGATCAGGGCGGCCAGGACCAGTCCGCGCCAGCCGCCGGGCATCTTCTTGCGTGGCGGCGGGGAGGGCGGTGCGCCCTCCGATCGCCAAGGCGTGTCGGCCCGGTCGCGCGGCGGTACGGGGGTGGGGCTGGGCACGTGGCCTCCTTATGCCGTCCTCCCGGCCGACGATAAGGGACAAACGTGATCATCGCCCCCGCAGGGTCACCCGGCGCGGAGCCCCCGGAAAAGGGGAGGGCCCCGACCGGGTGACCTGTTCGGTCACCACCGGCCGGGGCCCTCCCCGAGGTGCGCGGCGTGCGCCCGCACCCCTGCGCCCTACTTCATGAACTTCTTGAACTCGTCCGGCAGGTCGAAGTCCTGGCCGCCCTGGCCGCCGGCGGGGAGCCCGAACGGGTTGCCGGCCGCGGCCGGCTCGTCCGCCTGGGGACCCTGCTCGCGCCGGGCCGCGGCGGCGGCCTCCTCTTCCTTGCGCTTCATCGGGTTGCCGCTCTTGCGCTTGCCCTTGGCCTGCTTGATCTGCTTCTTCTGCCGGCCGGGGCCGCCGCCCATGCCCGGGATGCCCGGCATTCCGGGCATGCCGCCGCCCTGGGCCATGCGGGACATCATCTTGCGGGCCTCGAAGAAGCGCTCGACGAGGCTCTTGACGGCGCTGACCTCGACGCCGGAACCCTTGGCGATGCGGGCGCGGCGGGAGCCGTTGATGATGTGCGGGTCGTGGCGCTCGGCCGGGGTCATCGACTTGATGATCGCGGCCGTGCGGTCGACGTCGCGCTCGTCGATGTTGTTGATCTGGTCCTTGATCTGGCCCATGCCCGGCAGCATGCCGAGGAGCTTGGAGATGGAGCCCATCTTGCGGACCTGCTCCATCTGGGCCAGGAAGTCGTCGAGCGTGAACTCCTTGGGGCCCTTGGCGAGCTTGGCCGCCATCTTCTCGGCCTCGGCCTGCGAGAAGGTCTTCTCGGCCTGCTCGATGAGGGTGAGCATGTCACCCATGTCGAGGATCCGGCCCGCCATGCGGTCCGGGTGGAAGGCGTCGAACTCGTCGAGCTTCTCGCCGTTCGAGGCGAACATGATCTGCTTGCCGGTGACGTGCGCGATGGAGAGCGCGGCGCCGCCGCGGGCGTCGCCGTCGAGCTTGGAGAGCACGACGCCGTCGAAGCCGACGCCGTCGCGGAAGGCTTCGGCGGTGTTGACCGCGTCCTGACCGATCATGGCGTCGACGACGAAGAGGATCTCGTCGGGGCTGACGGCGTCGCGGATGTCCGCGGCCTGCCGCATCAGCTCCTCGTCGATGCCGAGGCGACCGGCGGTGTCGACGATCACGATGTCGAACTGCTTGGTGCGCGCGTATTCGACGGAGTCCTTCGCGACCTGGACCGGGTCGCCGACGCCGTTGCCCGGCTGGGGCGCGTAGACCGCGACGCCCGCGCGCTCGGCGACGACGGACAGCTGGTTGACGGCGTTGGGGCGCTGGAGGTCGCACGCCACGAGGAGCGGGGAGTGGCCCTGCCCCTTCAGCCAGAGGCCGAGCTTTCCGGCGAGGGTGGTCTTACCGGCACCCTGGAGGCCCGCGAGCATGATCACGGTGGGCGCGGTCTTGGCGAACCGCAGCCGGCGGGTCTCGCCACCGAGGATGCTCACCAGCTCGTCGTTGACGATCTTCAGGACCTGCTGGCCGGGGTTCAGCGCCTTGCTGACCTCCTCGCCGCGGGCCCTTTCCTTGACGTTCGCGATGAAGGAGCGGACCACGGGGAGCGCGACGTCGGCCTCAAGGAGGGCGATACGGATTTCCCGCGCCGCAGCGTCGATGTCCTGCTCGGAGAGGCGGCCTTTGCCCCGGAGGGACTTGAAGGTCGCGCTGAGGCGGTCGGAAAGCGTATCGAACACGGTGGTCGCGATTCCTCGGGTCGGGGGCGTGGTGGTCGTCCCCCAGGGTATCGGGCCGCGCCGCCTGCCCGGCCCTGCGGGCGCCATTGCCTTTTCCGTTCCCCGCCTCGCCCCTTTCCTCCCCCGTCCCTCCCCGTTCACCGTGCGGCCCGGGCGCGGGAAGGGGCGCCCGGACGCCCCGGGCTACGTCAGCGCGGCCTGGACCGACGCGGCCAGGGCGGTGGCGCCCGCCCCGGTCAGGGGTTTGCCGTCGGCGTCGACGACGTAGACGGTGTCGACGGCGTTGGCGCCCAGGGTGGAGACGTGCGCGCTGCGCACCCGGACGCCGGCCGCGTCCAGGGCCCGGCCGATGCGGTGCAGCAGCCCCACCGCGTCCGGGGCCCGCACCTCCAGGACGGTGGCCAGCGAGGAGACGTCGGGCACGACCGTCACGCGCGGGGGCGGCGGTACGACGCCCCGCCGGCGCGGGTAGGCCGCCTCGCGGTCCGCGAGCTTCGCCGGGACGTCGAGCGAGCCGTCCAGCGCCCGGATCAGGTCGGTCCGCAGCCGGGCCGTTTGGGGCAGCGCCCCGTACTCGGCGGCCACCCGCCAGCGCAGCACCAGGACCTCGCCGGGCAGGTCCGGGAGTTCCAGCGAGCGCAGGTCCGCCGCCCGGACGGTCAGCCGGTGCAGGGCGAGGACCCCGGCGGCGGCCGGGAGCACCCCGGGCTGGTCGGGAAGGGCGAGGACGAGTTCCACCCCGACCGCCTCGTCCTCCTCCTCCCGGGCGCGCAGGGCCAGCACCGGTTCCCCGGTGCGCAGCGCCTCCACCGCCAGCCGTTCCTGTTCGGTGCTCGGGATCTCCGGCTCGCCGGCGGCGGGCGGCACGCCCCGCAGGACGGCGGCGACCCGCTCCACGAGGTCGGCCACCAGGGAACCCCGCCAGGTGCTCCAGGCGGCGGGGCCCGTCGCGAGGGCGTCGGCCTCGGTCAGGGCGTGCAGGACCTCCAGGGTGCCGAGCGAGCCCAGGGCCGCCGCGACGGAACGGACGGTGGCCGGGTCGTCCAGGTCGCGCCGGGTCGCGGTGTCGATGAGCAGCAGGTGGTGGCGTACGAGGACGGCCAGCACGGCGGCGTCCTCGGCGTCGAAGCCCACCCGGACGGCCATGTCCCGGGCGATGGTCTCGCCGGCCACCGAGTGGTCGCCGGGCCAGCCCTTGCCGATGTCGTGCAGCAGGGCGGCCATGAGCAGCAGGTCGGGGCGGCCGACCCGGCGGGTCAGGGCGGAGGCCCGGACCGCCGTCTCGATCAGGTGCCGGTCCACCGTCCAGGTGTGCACCGGGTTGCGCTGCGGCCGGCACCGCACCCGTTCCCAGTCGGGGAGCAGCCGGGTGATCAGCCCCTCGGCCTCCAGCGCCTCCCACACCCCCACCATCGGCTCGCCCGCGCCGAGCAGGGTCACGAGCTGTTCCCGTGCCTCCGCCGGCCAGGGCACGGGCAGCGGCTTGGCCTGGGCCGCGAGGCGGCGTACGGAGTGCAGGGAGACGGGCAGGCCGGCCTGCGCGGCCGCCGCCCCGAACCGCAGGGGCAGTACGGGGTCCCGGTCGGGCCGGGCGGCCAGGGCCAGTACGGCCTCTCCGTCGGACTCCACGACCCCTTCGGCCAGGGGCGCGCGCTCGGCTGCCGGGACCCCCCGTGTCCCCAGCAGCCCGCGCAGTCGCGGTCGGGCGGCCCGGGCCCGCAGGACCCGGCCGACCTCGCGCCAGGTGACGTCGCCCGCGTAGGCGATGACCCGGGCGGCCTCGTACACCTCGCGGAGCAGGGCGTCGGAGTCCATCAGGCCGAGTCGGGCGGCGACCTGCTCCTGTTCCTGGAGGGCGAGCCGGTCCGTCGCCCGGCCCGTCACCAGGTGCAGCGCGTCCCGCGCGTCCAGCAGTCGGCGCCGGGCCTCGGCCAGTCCCTCGCGCGGGGCGTCGGCCAGCCAGGACGCGGCGACGGCCCGCAGCGCCGTGGCGTCGCGCAGTCCCCCGCGCGCCTCCTTCAGGTCGGGCTCCAGCAGGAAGCGCAGCTCCCCGGACCGGTCGGCCCGCTCGCGGCACAGGGCGTGCAGCTGCGGGAGCCGTTTGGCGGCCTGGTTGCGCCAGTCGGCGAGGACGGAGGTGCGCAGGGCGGCGAGCGGCCCGGCGTCCCCGGCGACGGGCCGGGCGTCGAGCAGTCCGAGGTGCACCTTGAGGTCCTCGGCGGCGGTCCTGCGGGCCTCGGCCGGGGTGCGCACCGAGTGGTCCAGGGCCAGGCCGAGGTCCCACACGGGGTACCAGAGCCGGTCGGCGAGGGCGGCCAGGGCCCGGGGCTGTGCCTTGCCGTCGTGGAGCAGCAGCAGGTCGAGGTCGCTGCGCGGGGACAGCTCCCCCCGTCCGTAGCCGCCGACGGCGACGAGGGAGGCGCCGCGCACGCCGGTCTCGCGCACGGCGGTGGCGAACAGGGCGGTCAGCCATTGGTCGGTGAGTGCGGACAGCGCGGAACGCCGGGACGGCCCGGACCGCGACTCCTCCTGGAGGAGTCGCAGCCGGGCCGCGGCGTAGCCGCTGGGTCCCGCGTCGCCCGGATCGTTGTCCGGACCGGTCGTGGTCGGTTCGACGCTCGTCACCCGCAAGCTCCTGTCACCTGGGCCGTCTAGAGCGCGTCGGCGCCGCGCTCGCCGGTGCGGACCCGGACGACCGAGTCCACGGGGACGCTCCACACCTTGCCGTCACCGATCTTGCCGGTGCTGGCGACCCGCACGATGAGGTCGATCAGTTCCTCGGCGTCGGTGTCCTCGACGAGCACCTCGACGCGGATCTTCGGTACGAGGTCCACGGTGTACTCGGCGCCCCGGTAGACCTCGGTGTGGCCGCGCTGGCGTCCGTATCCGCTGGCCTCCGAGACGGTGAGCCCCTGGACGCCGAACGCCTGGAGGGCTTCCTTGATCTCGTCCAGCTTGTACGGCTTGACGATCGCGGTGATCAGCTTCATGCGTCTACCTTCTTGCTCGCTGCGGCGGTGGGTGCGGGGGCGGTGCGCGTGGCGGTGCCGCCGCCGGCTCCACTGAAGTCGTAGGCGGTCTCGGCGTGCTCGACCTGGTCGATGCCGGAGACCTCGACGTCCTCGCTGACCCGCATCCCCATCGTCCTGTCGAGGAGCAGGGCGAGGATCGCCGATGCGACGAGAGAGTAGGCGAGGACGGCGAAGACGCCGATGGCCTGCTTGCCGAGTTGTTCGAGGCCGCCGCCGTAGAAGAGGCCCGCCGCGTCGGACTGCACGCCGCCCGTGGCGAAGAAGCCGACGAGGAGGGAGCCGGCGATGCCGCCGACGAGGTGGACGCCGACCACGTCGAGGGAGTCGTCGTAGCCGAACTTGTACTTGAGGCCGACGGCCATGGCGCACAGGACACCGGCGATGGCGCCGACGGCGATCGCTCCGAGGGGGCTGACGGAGCCGCCCGCCGGGGTGATGGCGACGAGACCGGCGACCGCGCCGGAGGCGGCGCCGAGGGTGGTGAAGGAGCCGTGGCGCAGCTTCTCGTAGGCGAGCCAGGCGAGCATCGCGGCGGCGGTGGCGACCTGGGTGTTGACGAACATGACGGCGCCGACGCCGTCGTCGTTGCCGAGCCAGGATCCGGCGTTGAAGCCGAACCAGCCGAACCACAGCAGGCCGGCGCCGAGCATCACCAGGGGGAGGCTGTGCGGGCGCATCGGGTCCTTCTTGAAGCCGACGCGCTTGCCGATGACGAGGATGACGCCGAGGGCGGCGGCGCCCGCGTTGATGTGGACGGCGGTGCCGCCCGCGAAGTCGATGACGCCGAGTTCGAAGAGCCAGCCGCCGGCGCCCCACACCCAGTGGGCGACGGGGAAGTAGACGACGGTGACCCACAGGACGGTGAACAGGACCCAGGCGCTGAACTTGACGCGGTCGGCGAGGGCGCCGCTGATGAGGGCCGGGGTGATGACGGCGAACATCAGCTGGAAGACGGCGAAGACGTACACGGGGATGGTGTAGCCGTCCCAGAGTTCGGTGATCCCGATGCCGCTGAGGCCGACGTAGTCGGAGTTCCAGCCGATGAGGGAGCCGTGGTCGGTGCCGAAGGCGAGGCTGAAGCCGTAGAGGACCCACAGGATCGTGACGATCCCGAGGCTGATGAAGCTCATCATCAGCATGTTGAGGCTGCTCTTGACGCGGACCATGCCTCCGTAGAAGAAGGCGAGTCCCGGGGTCATCAGCATGACCAGGGCGGAGCAGATGAGCATGAACCCGGTGTTCGCGGCAGACAGCGTCGGGGCGTCTGCCGCGAGGGTCGTGATGGCTGATGCCATCGGCGTCTCCTCGTCGTCGGTACGTTCGCGTGCGGGCGAACGTGAAAACCTGAGCGGCGTTAAGGGGTCCGGCCCGCTGGGGGACTGGCCGGTTAATGGCCCTGAGATTCGCGCAGGCCGGTTTCCGGCGGCACCGCTGGGTGTTTCGCCCCGATGACGAAGAGGTCGGGAGTGTTACGCCTCGATGAACGGATCATGGGGAGGGGCCGGCCGCGGCGGTGACCCGGGAGACCTGGCTGGGGGAGCCTGATCGGGCTTCACGGGGTGACTGCCGCGGCCGGGGCCTTGGGGAGCGGCCGGGAGGGCCGTCAGACGGCCTCGGCCGCTTCGGGGAGGCGGGAGGCGAGGAGGTCGGTCAGCCGGACCACCTCGGCGACGTCGCCGTACTCACGGGCGGCCGTGTCCACGGTCTTGCGCAGCCGGGTGTTCACCCGTTCGGAGCGCACCTTTCGCGCCACGTCGAGGGCCTGGTCGACGAGGACGGTGGCCTGCTCGGGCTCGCGCTGGAGCAGGTGGACGGTGGCCATGCCGATGAGGTTCAGGGCGTACGAGCGCTGGTGCACCTCGTCCTTGGCGAACATCTCGACGGCGCGTTCCATGATGGGTTCGGCGAGGGAGGCGTAGGCGGGGCTGCGGCCGGCGACGTAGGCCAGGTCGCGGTACGAGTGGGAGTTCTCCCCGTTGAGTTCGGCCTCGGAGAAGAAGCGGATCCAGTCGGGCTCGGGCTCCCCGCCGGAGCGGGCGTCGTCGAAGGTGTCCTCGGCCATCCGCACGGCACGCTTGCAGCGGCTGGGCTGGCCCATGTTGGCGTAGGCGCGGGCCTCCATCGCATACAGCATGGCCTGGGTACGGGGGCCGGCGCAGTCGCGGCTGCCGTACTGCGCGAGGTGGATGAGTTCCAGCGCGTCCTCGGGCCGGCCGAGGTGGATCATCTGGCGGCTCATGCTGGACAGGATGTACGAGCCGAGCGGCTTGTCCCCGCCCTCCTTGGCGGCGTGCAGCGCGAGGACGAAGTACTTCTGGGCGGTGGGGTGCAGGCCGATGTCGTAGCTCATCCAGCCGGCCAGTTCGGCGAGTTCGGCGGCCACCTTGAATAGCCGCTTCATGATCGGGGCGGGGTGGTTCTCCTGGAGGAGGTCGGTGACCTCGTGCAGCTGGCCCACGACGGCCTTGCGGCGCAGTCCGCCACCGCACTGGGCGTCCCACTGGCGGAACATGACGGTGGTGGCTTCGAGGAGGTCGAGTTCCGGTTCGGACAGCCGGGGCGGGCGGTGGCCGGGCTGCGGGGCGAGGTCGCGCGATGCGGGGTCGGCGGCCGGAACGGGGACGAGCCAGCGCTGCATGGGCTCGATCAGGGCGGGGCCGGCCGAGAGCGCGAGCGAGGTACCGAGGAAGCCGCGCCGGGCCAGCATCAGGTCGCTGCGGGAGAACTCGCTGAGCAGTTCCACGGTCTGCGGTCCGGCCCAGGGCAGGTCGACGCCGGAGACGGACGGGGTCTGGTGGGCGGTGCGCAGACCGAGCTGTTCGATGGCGACGACGGACCCGAAACGTTCGGAGAACAGCTCGGAGAGGATGCGCGGCACGGGTTCGCGCGGCTGCTCCCCGTCCAGCCAGCGGCGGACCCGTGAGGTGTCCGTGCTGATGTGGTGGGCGCCCATCTGGCGGGCCCGACGGTTGACCTGGCGGGCGAGTTCGCCCTTCGACCAGCCGCTGCGGACGAACCACGAGGTCAGCTGCACATTGCGGTCAGCGGACTCGTCGACCGTTCCGCTCGCGCCGTTGCCGCTCACTGGAACGCCCCCATCCGCATCGCTTCTCCACACGAACCCTGGCCGTCCCGGCCCGGACCGCCGGGGACCTTCACAGGTCCTCCACGGATTGCCTCCGGCATACCCACGGTCGGGTCCGCCTTCGGGTTCGTGCACCGAAAGTAATCCTACGATCACCCCCAGCGCGAGGTCGATTCCAGAAACGCCACCATTCGCCACCCCTTCGAATGAACTCGCCACCGGCCAGGCGCGATTCACTTGACACGAAGGCGGAACGGAATGGTTGGTCGGGAGTGCGCTCGGGGCGCGCGCGGCGAGGAGTGCGCCGGGCGGGTCCGACCGGAGGACGCGACGCACCCGACCGCCGCAAGGTGCCGCCGATGTCGTAACCACCGGCGCGTCCGACCCGTTGGAGGGGGCATGGGCATGGGCTTCACGATCGGCGGCAGCCGCGGCACCAAGGAGTTCCGTACCGGCGCCCGGCGCCGCGGCCGGACCTCGGAGTGCACGACGGTGGCGGAGTACACGGGACTGTGGGGCTGGGACGTGAGGCCCGGCGCCAGGGCCGCCGGTCCCTCCCGCGACTGCTCCTGCGGTCATACGAACTGCGGTGCGCCGGGGGCGCATCCGCTGGACTTCGCTCCCACCGTCGCCGCGGGCGCCACCCTGGACGAGGTCACGAAGGTGTGGGGCGAGTACCCCGGCGCGGCGATCATGCTCCCGGTCGGCCGTGCCTTCGACGTCATCGAGGTCGCCGCGGAAGCGGGCCGGCGGGCCCTGGTCCGGCTGGAGCGGATGGGCCTGCCGCTGGGGCCGGTCACGGCCACCCCGAACGGTCGCGCGCAGTTCTTCGTGGCCCCCGGCGCCGCCGCCGAGCTGCCGCAGCTGCTGTACCGGATGGGCTGGGACGACGCCGATCTGGACCTGCGCGCCCTGGGCCCGGGCGCCTTCCTGACCGCCCCGCCCTCCGACCACGCGGGCCTCGGTCCGGCCGACTGGCTGCGCCGGCCCGCGCTGGACTGTGCGGGCGGCCCGCCGCAGGCCCGGCTGCTGCTGGGCACCCTGGCCTACATCTGCCACCGCTTCCGGCGCTGACGTCCCCGTACGCGGAAGTGCCCCCCGGTCCGAGCGGACCGGGGGGCACCATCGCGTGCGGGGACGTGCTCTCAGTCGCCGATCAGGGCGTCGACGAACGCCTCGGGCTCGAAGGGCGCCAGGTCGTCCGGGCCCTCACCGAGGCCGATGAGCTTGACCGGGACGCCCAGCGCGCGCTGGACGGCGATGACGATGCCGCCCTTGGCGGTGCCGTCGAGCTTGGTCAGGACGATGCCGGTGATGTCCACGACCTCGGCGAAGACGCGGGCCTGCGTCAGGCCGTTCTGGCCGGTGGTGGCGTCGAGGACGAGCAGGATCTCGTCCAGCGGGCCGTGCTTCTCCACGACGCGCTTGACCTTGCCGAGCTCGTCCATGAGGCCGGTCTTGGTGTGGAGCCGGCCGGCGGTGTCGATGAGCACCACGTCGGCGCCCTCGGCGATGCCCTCCTTGACCGCGTCGTAGGCGATCGACGCCGGGTCGCCGCCCTCGGGGCCGCGCACGGTGCGCGCCCCGACCCGCTCGCCCCAGGTCTGGAGCTGGTCGGCGGCGGCCGCGCGGAAGGTGTCGGCTGCGCCGAGGACCACGCTGCGGCCGTCCGCGACGAGGACCCGGGCCAGCTTGCCGGTGGTGGTGGTCTTGCCCGTGCCGTTGACGCCGACGACCATCACGACGGCCGGGGTGTCGACGCCGCTCTCGGTCTTCACGGCGCGGTCGAAGTCGGTGCCGAGCAGGGCCACCAGCTCTTCCTTGAGCAGGGCGCGCAGCTCGGCGGGGGTGCGGGTGCCGAGCACCTTGACCCGCTCGCGGAGCCGGTCGACCAGCTCCTGGGTCGGCGCGACGCCCACGTCGGCGATGAGGAGGGTCTCCTCGATCTCCTCCCAGGTGTCCTCGTCGAGGTGCTCGCGCGAGAGCAGCGTGAGCAGCCCCTTGCCGAGGGAGTTCTGTGAACGGGCGAGTCGCGCGCGCAGCCGGACCAGGCGGCCGGCGGTGGGCTCGGGCACCTCGATCTCGGGGGCGGCGGGCGCCTCGACGACCGGATCCTCGACCGCGACCGGGGAGGCGAGGGCAGCCTCGGCGTCGGGGAGGTCGACCTCCTCGATGGTGCGGCGCGGCTCTTGCGCCGTCGGTGCGGCGTCCTCCCCCACCTGCGGCTCGGCGGGCGGGGCAGTGATGGTCGGCGTGCTCGGCGGCGCCGTGGGGGGCAGCTGCTTCTTCTTGCGGCTGCTGACCACGAGCCCGCTGATCGCGCCGACCGCGACCAGGGCGATGACTACAGCAAGGATCAGGATTTCCATAACAGGGTCAGTATGCGCGACCGCGTCCGCGGCGGTCCGTCGGTCCCGCCCGGGCGTTTTCGGCCCTTCCCCCTTGAGCACTAAGCAGCTGTTTGGGCTTTTCGCGAGGAATCCATGATGATGGTCGGATTACCCTCCCTGCCCCCACGGAGTAGCGCATGCCTGCCGAGACCGCCGACGGCGCGATGACCGCCCCGACCGAGACCGCGGTCGAGACCCGCGGCCTGGAGCCCGTACCGGACGGCGAGCGCACCGGCCGCGTGCGCGAGCTCGTCCCCACCTGGGTCGCCGCGAACATCAGCGTGCTGCTGCTCACCATGGGCGCCGGGCTCGTGATCCTGAACGGGCTGAACATCTGGCAGGTGCTGGTCGTGGCGATCGCCGCGCCCGTGATCTCGTACGGGCTCGTCGGGCTGATCTCCATCGCGGGCAAGCGCGGCGGGGCGCCCGGCATGGCCCTCTCACGGGCCGTCTTCGGGCAGCGGGGCAACCTGTTCCCGGGCGCGCTGATCTGGGTGGCCCGGTGGGGTTGGGAGACCATCAACGCCGTCAGCGGGGCCTACGCCGTGCTGACCGTCCTGGACCTGCTCTTCGGGATCCGGAGCAACACCCCGCTCATCGTCCTCACCCTGCTCCTCTTCGTGGGCTGCACCTTCGTGGTGTCCGGGCTCGGCATCAACGCGCTGCGCGTCTGCTCCACCTGGTCGACGTACCTCTTCGGCGGCTTCAGCGTGCTCGTGCTCGGCTACCTGCTGTTCACCACCGACTGGTCGGCCGTCTTCGACAAGCCGGCCGGCTCCACGGCGATGATGATCGCGGGCATCGGCACCATCGCGGCGGGCGGCATCAGTTGGGTGCCCTCCGGCCCGGACTTCACCCGGTACCTCCCGCGCACCGCCTCCTCGCGGGGCATGGTCGGCGCGACGATCGGCGGCGCGGGCGTCGTGGTGCTGCCGATGGTCCTGATGGGCGCCGTGATGGCCGTCGGTACGCCGGACCTGGCCACCGCCCAGGACCCGGTCTCCTTCATCGGCGAGCTGCTGCCGATCTGGCTGGCGGTCCCCTACCTGCTCATCGCGCTGATCGGGATGCTGCTGATCAACTCGATGTCCATGTACTCGGCCGGTTTCACCGCGCAGACGCTCGGCATCAAGGTCCCGCGCGCCTGGGCGGTCAGCGTCAACGCCGTCATCAGCCTGGTCTTCGGCTTCCTGCTGATGGTCGTGGCCACGAGCTTCTTCGGCTCGTTCATCTCCTTCCTGACGCTGCTGGCCGTGGCCTTCTCCGCGTGGATCGGCGTGTTCGGCGTGGACATGCTGCGCCGCCGGACGTACGACGGCGCCGCGCTCCTGGACACCACGCCCACCAGCGCCTACTGGTACCGCGGCGGGTTCGCCTGGCAGGCCATGACGGCCTGGGCCCTCGCCCTGGTGACGGGCCTGCTGTTCACCAAGGTGGACTGGTTCGGCGGCCCGCTGGCTTCCACCTGGATCGGGCGGAACGGCCTGGGCTGGGTGACCGGCATCGTGACGTCCGGCGTGCTGTACGCCGTCCTGCCGCGCACGGCGCCGGTCGAGCCGGCGCCCGCCCCCGCCGAGGGCGGGTCGCCGGTGGGAACCCTGTCCAACTGACGCAACGTCAGCTAACGTCCCCCTTCGCCCGCCCACCCACCTCCGGCGAAGGGGGACTCCTCCATGCCCATCACCGTGGCCCGGTTCAACCTGGTCGACCCGAACGGCACCCCCGAGACCCTCTCCGCCCGCTACCGGGCGGCGCTGGAGATGGCCGTCTACGCGGACGGGCACGGCATCGACACCCTCCAGACCGAGGAGCACCACGGCACCGCGAACAACTGGATGCCCTCGCCCTTCACCTTCGCGGGCGCGGTCCTCGGCGCGACCCGCCGGCTCACGGTCACCGTCTCGGCGATCATCGGCCCGTTGCACGACCCGCTGAAGGTCGCCGAGGACATCGCCGTCCTGGACCTGCTCAGCGGCGGACGCCTGGTCACCGTCGCGGGGATCGGCTACCGGCCCGAGGAGTACGAGCAGCACGGCGTGGAGTGGGGCCGGCGCGGCAAGCTGCAGGACGAGTTGCTGGAGACCCTGCTGGAGGCGTGGACCGGCGAGCCGTTCACCTTCCGCGGCAGGACCGTACGGGTCACCCCGCGCCCCCTGAGCCGGCCGCACCCGCTGCTCCTGGTGGGCGGCAGCTCGCAGGCGGCGGCCCGGCGCGCGGCCCGGCTGGGGTTGCCCTTCTTCCCGAGCGCGCACCTGCCGGAGCTGGAGGCGTACTACCTGACGAAGCTCGCGGAGTACGGCACGGAGGGGTTCTGCATGATGCCCGCGGCCGTGACCCCGCTGCTGCACATCGCCGAGGACCCGGACCGGGCGTGGGCCGAGTACGGCGGGCACTTCCTGCACGAGGCCGCGACGTACGCCTCCTGGCAGTCCAAGGACATCCGCAGCGCGGTGCGCTCGGGCGCGCGCACGGTCGAGGAGCTCCGCGCGGAGGGGGTGTACCGGATCCTGAGCCCGGAGCAGGCGGTGGACTTCGCCCGGGACGCGGGCGAGGCGGGGAACCTGGTGCTGCACCCGTTGTGCGGGGGGATGCCGCTGGAGGAGGGTCGGCGCAGCCTCCAGTTGCTGTGCGAACGGGTACTGCCCCGGCTCAAGGACTGAGCCGGGGCAGCGCCGCAGGAGGAGAGGGGGTGGTGGCGGGGATGATTACCCCATCTCCTCCAACGCCTTGCCCTTGGTCTCCGGCACCCATTTGAGGATGAAGGGGATCGAGAGCACGGCGAAGACCGCGTAGATGACGTAGGCGCCGGACAGGTTCCAGTCCGACAGGGTCGGGAACGACACCGTGATGACCCAGTTGGCGATCCACTGCGCGGCGGCGGCCACACCGAGGGCCGCGGCGCGGATCCGGCCGGGGAACATCTCGCCGAGCAGCACCCAGACCACCACGCCCCAGGACAGGGCGAAGAAGAGGACGAAGCAGTTGGCGGCGATGAGGGCGACGAGGCCCTGCGTGTGCGGCAGGGCGATGTCGCCGCCGCTGGTGTCCTTGTAGGAGAAGGCCCACGCGGCGAGCGCGAGGGAGATCGCCATGCCGACGGAGCCGATGAGGGCCAGCGGCTTGCGGCCGATCCGGTCGACGAGCAGCATCGCGATCACCGTACCGATGATGTTCACGACGGACGTCTCGAAGGAGTACAGGAACGAGGAGCTGGGGTCGATGCCGACCGACTGCCACAGCGAGGAGCTGTAGTAGAAGATCACGTTGATGCCGACGAGCTGCTGGAACACGGAGAGGCCGATACCGATCCAGACGATCGGCAGGAAGCCGAAGCCGCCACCGAGCAGGTCCTTGAACGTCGACTTCTGCTCCGAGTGGATGGCGTTGTCGATCTCGCGCACCCGGGCGTCCGCGTCGATCCCCTCGCCCTCGACCTCGCGCAGGACCGTCTTGGCCTTGTCCATCTTGCCGACGGACACCAGGAAGCGCGGGGACTCGGGGATCGCGAACGACAGCAGGCCGTAGAGCACGGCCGGGACGACCATCACGCCGAGCATCCACTGCCAGGCTTCCAGCCCGCCGAGCTCGCCGCGCTGGTCGCCGTCGGCGAGGTTGAGGATGCCCCAGTTGACCAGCTGCGAGATGGCGATGCCGATGACGATGGCGGCCTGCTGGAAGGAGGCGAGCCGGCCGCGGTAGGCGGGCGGGGACACCTCGGCGATGTAGGCGGGGCCGATCACCGAGGCCATGCCGATGCCGAAGCCGCCGATGACGCGCCACAGGGCGAGGTCCCAGAGGGCGAACGGCAGGGCGGAGCCGATGGCGCTCGCGGTGAAGAGGACCGCGGCGATCTGCATGCAGCGGATTCGGCCGATCCGGTCGGCGATGCGGCCGGCCGTGGCCGCGCCGAGGGCGCAGCCGATGAGCGCGGCGGCGATCACCTGGGCGAGGGTGCCGGAACCGACGTCGAAACGGTCGCGGATCGCCTCGACGGCGCCGTTGATGACGGAACTGTCGTAGCCGAAGAGGAATCCGCCCATGGCCGCGGCCGCGGTGATGAAGATGACGTGCCCGAGGTGCTCGGGCTGCGGCGAGCCGCCGCCCGGCGCGGGTGCCTTCGCTGTGCTGCTGGTCAAGGTGCGCTCCGTGGGGGTTTTGTCCGTTCTCCTAGTGGCGCACAGGTCAAGATCGGGCACCACCCGAAGTCGGGGGACAGCGGAGCGAGCCTATGTGTTCATTTTCTGAAGTCAAGAGGCGGGGTGCGAAGGTCCGATGGACTACAGGCTCGCTACTTGAGTTAACTTCTTGAAGGTTTGAGATCAGGGACCGGAACTCAACGCAACCGCTGGCTGATCACCTTGGATACCCCGTCCCCCTGCATCGACACTCCGTAGAGCGCGTCCGCGACCTCCATCGTCCGCTTCTGGTGCGTGATGACGATCAGCTGGGAGCTCTCCTGGAGCTCCACCATGATGCGGATCAGACGTTGCAGGTTGGTGTCGTCCAGCGCCGCCTCGACCTCGTCCATCACGTAGAACGGACTGGGGCGCGCCTTGAAGATGGAGACCAGCAACGCCACGGCCGTCAGCGATCGCTCGCCGCCGGACAGCAGCGACAGCCGCTTGACCTTCTTGCCCGGCGGCCGGGCCTCCACGTCCACCCCGGTCGTCAGCATGTTGCTCGGGTCGGTGAGGATCAGCCGGCCCTCGCCACCGGGGAACAGACGCGAGAACACCCCCTCGAACTCCCGGGCGGTATCCCGGTAGGCCTCCGTGAAGACCTGCTCGACGCGCTGGTCGACCTCCTTCACGACTTGAAGGAGGTCGGTCCGGGTCTTGCGCAGGTCCTCCAGCTGCTCGCTGAGGAACCGGTGGCGCTCCTCCAGCGCCGCGAACTCCTCCAGCGCGAGCGGGTTGACCTTGCCGAGCTGCTGGTACGCACGCTCCGCCGCGCGCAGCCGCTTCTCCTGCTGCGCCCGTACGAAGGGTCCGGGCAGCCGGCGCGGGTCCTGCGGATCCCCACCCTCCGCGACGGGGCCGGCCGGGCCGCCCTCCCCCTCGGCGGGCAGGGACGGCGGGACGGGCTGGTCGGGTCCGTACTCCGCCACCAGGGCGACCGGGTCCACGCCCAGCTCCTCCAGGGCCCGCGTCTCCAACTGCTCGATCCGCAGCCGCTTCTCCGCGCCGAGCACCTCGCCCCGGTGCACCGAGTCGGTCAGCTTGTCCAGTTCGCCCTTGAGGTCACGCCCCCGACCGCGGGCCTCCCCGAGCTCCCGCTCGCGCAACCCCTTCGCCCGTTCGGCGGCCGCCCGCTCCTGCTCCGCCCGGCCGATCGACACCTCCAGGTGCGCCAGCAGCTGCCGCGCCCCGTCGGCCACGGCCCGGGCCACCTCGGCCTCGTGGCGCAGCCGGGCGCGGCGCCGCTCCGCCCGCGCCCGGGCCTCGCGTTCGGCTCTGGCCCCCCGGTCGAGGGCGTCCGCGCGCCCGGCCAGGCCCTTGACCCGCTCCTCGTGGGTGCGCAGCTGGAGCCGGGCCTCCATCTCGGTCTGCCGGGCGTTCGCCCCGTCGGCGGCGAGCCGGTCCCGCGCCGCGGTGTCGGGCTCCTCCTCCGCCGGCAGCTCCTGCGCCACCGCGAGCCGCTCCGCGCACTCCTCCACGTCGACCCGCGCCCGCTCCAGCGCCTCCTGCGCGGTGGCCGCCGCCTGGGCGCTGCGTTCGGCCTCGCCGAGGGCCCCCTTCGCCTGCCCGGCGAGGCGCCCGAGCTGCTGCGCGACCCCGGCGCGCGCCTGCTCGCCCGCGCGGCGCCGCTCGGCGAGTTCATCGGCCCGGGCCGCCGCCCCGGTACGCCGCTCCCGGGCTCCGTCCTGCGCCCCGGCCAGCTCGCGGCACCGCTCGTCCAGCCGGTCCAGCTCCGCCGCCGCCTCGTCGACGGCGGCCTGTACCTCGATCAGGCTCGGAGCCCCCGCCGAGCCGCCGTGCGCGGCGTGCGCCCCGAGTACGTCGCCCTCCGCGGTCACCGCCACCAGGTGCGGATGCTCCGTCACGACGGCCTCGGCCTCCTCCAGGGTCCCGACCACCACGTGGTCCCGCAGCACCCAGGCGGCGGCCCGCCGCACCTCGGCGTCCCCGCCGACCAGGGCCGCGGCCTCCCGCCACGGCGGCGCCAGCACCCCGACGGCCGTCCGGGCGTCGGCCCCGCCCCGCGCCGCACCCGCCTCGGCGGCGACGCTGCGGTCCCGGCCCGGCGCCGGATGCGGAACCCCGCCGGGGGCCGGACGGGGGCTGCCGACACCGTTCGCCCCACAGCCGTTCGCGCCCGCCGCCCCGGCCGGCGGCGGGGTGATCAGGAAGCCCGCCCGGCCCCCGTCCGTGTCGCGGAGGAGGCGGATGGCCTGCGCCGCAGCCCCCGGTGAGTCCACCGCCAGCGCGTCGGCCGCGACCCCGAGCGCC
Organism: Streptomyces sp. NPDC029836; assembly: GCF_055574495.1. Classification (NCBI taxonomy): domain Bacteria; kingdom Bacillati; phylum Actinomycetota; class Actinomycetes; order Kitasatosporales; family Streptomycetaceae; genus Streptomyces; species Streptomyces sp. NPDC029836. Next base: position 175,384 of record NZ_JBVHZI010000006.1, read on the forward strand.
GCGGCCACCGCGACCTCGTACCCCGGCGTCACCGTCAGGCGCTCCGCCGCCGGGCCGAACAGCCCGGACAGCTTCTCGCGCGCCGCGAGCAGCGCCCCCGTACCGTCCTTGCGGCGCAGCCCCAGCGCGAGGGCGTCCCGGCGCGCCGAGACCGCCGCGCGGGAGCGTTCCGCCGCGGTCGACGCTTCCCGGGCCACCCCGAGCGCGGCCTCGGCCGCGACCAGTTCGGCGCGGGCCTCCTCGTACGCGCCCTCCGCCCCGGGGTCCTCCAGCGCGCCGACCTCCTCGGCCAGGGCCTCGTACTCCTCCCGGGCCGCCACCGCCCGGGCCTGCGCGCCGTCCCGGGCCGCCACCAGCCGGTCGATCTCCGCCTGGGCGGCGCCCGCCCGGGAGCGCGCCGCACCGAGGCGCCCGGTCAGCCGGGCGAGTTCCTCGCGCCGGTCGGCGATCGCCCGGGCCGCGTCCCGCAGCCGGCGTTCCTCCGCGGCGAGCGCCCGTTCCAGCTCGGCACGGTGCTCGGAGGTGTCCTCCAGCGCCCGTTCGGCGGCCTCCAGCGCGGCCGTCAGCTCCGCCTCCTGCTCGCGGATCCGTTCGGCCTCCTTCTCCATGTCCTGCGGGTCCCGGCCGCGCCGTTCCTCCTCCACCGGGGCCGTCGCGCTCCTGACCCGGGCGTCGGCGAGCGAGGCGGTTCCCCGGACCCGTTCGGCGAGCTGCGCCAATTCGTGCCAGGTCTGCTGGGCGCGCTGGAGCCGGGGCGAGAGCTCCCGTACGGCCTGTTCCAGCTCGGCCTCCCGACGCAGGGCAGCGGCGAGGTCCCGTTCCGCCGATTCCTTGCGCTCCTTGAGCGCCGCCTCGTCGGCGAGCTCGGCGTCCAGCGCGCCCCGCAGCGTCATGAGGTCGTCGGCGAGCAGCCGCAGCCGCGCGTCCCGCAGGTCGGCCTGGATCACGGCGGCCTGCCGGGCCACCGCGGCCTGCCGTCCGAGCGGCTTGAGCCGGCGCCGCAGTTCGTCGGTGAGGTCCTGCACCCGCGCGAGATTGGCCTGCATCGCGTCGAGCTTGCGCAGCGCCTTCTCCTTGCGCTTGCGGTGCTTCAGCACGCCCGCCGCCTCCTCGATGAAGGCGCGGCGGCCCATGGGATCGGCGTGCAGCACGGAGTCCAGCTGCCCCTGCCCGACGATGACGTGCATCTCGCGGCCGATGCCGGAGTCGGAGAGCAGCTCCTGGATGTCGAGGAGCCGGCAGGTGTCCCCGTTGATCTGGTACTCGCTGCTGCCGCCGCGGAACATGATCCGCGTGATGGTGACCTCGGCGTACTCGATCGGCAGCGCGCCGTCGGAGTTGTCGATCGTCAGGGAGACCTCGGCGCGGCCGAGCGGCGGGCGGCCGGTGGTCCCGGCGAAGATGACGTCTTCCATCTTGCCGCCGCGCAGGGACTTGGCTCCCTGCTCCCCCATGACCCACGACAGCGCGTCCACCACGTTGGACTTGCCGGAACCGTTCGGGCCGACGACGCAGGTGATCCCCGGTTCGAAGCGCAGGGTGGTCGCGGAGGCAAATGATTTGAAGCCGCGCAGGGTCAGGGACTTGAGGTGCACGCCGCCGGACTCTACCTTTCGCGTCCGGTTTCACCCATGAAGGTGCAGGGCAGATCGGACGCCGAAGGACGCGGCCCCCCGCCCGGCCCAACGCACGTCCGACGGCGAAGTGGGAACGCGAAGGGCCGAGGACCGGGCCGCCGGCGGGCCGCCGAGGAACGGAGGGGGCGGCGGGTGAAAGAAAGAAGGGACGCCGGAGCGTCCCTTGCAGATCATGCGGGGCTGGAGTTGCGACGGGTGAGCGCGGATCAGGTGAGCGCAGGCTCCGCCTGGGGTACGTCGAGGTCGATGCTGTCGAGCAGCGAGTCTCCGTGCTGAGCGGCGGCCGCGTTCAGTGCGTCATTCTCGGACTGGATTCGTCCGAGCTCGGACTCGAGGTCCTGGACGCGCTGCTGAAGCCGTCGCATCTCGGCGAGGAGTCGCGGGTCGGAACCGCCGACGTAACCGAGAAGCGCCTTTGCCATGATGGATGGTCCTCCACACTGAGTGACCGACCGAGAGCGGTGTGGGTCGTGAGGGAATCGCACCCGCGGATGTCCGGCAGCGACTGACAGTCACTGCGCTTACTACTGCCAACACTGCCAAACAGCTCAGGTGCGCGGGGCTTCCAGCGTCTCACCAAAAAGTTTGACGGTCAACACGATCACGCCCCGTATCGGCGGGCGGCCCGGTCCGCACAAGGGGCGCGGAGATCATCCTCGTCTCCGAGCCTTCCACGGATCGGCGCCCACGGCAACGCGTCGGCGATGAATGCGCAGATCCGACCAGGTGCGCGCGACCCCGGGATCTGATCAGTTCATGATCAGTCGAAAGATCAACGGATTCCGAACCCGTCGTAACCGCCGCGGGGCGTGCCCCAGATCTCCGTCACTCCGTCCACCCTCCCGGGCGTGTCGGCGGAGCCGAGCCACTCCAGCAGCCGGTGGCAATTCTCACGTTGACCTTCCGCCACGACCTGGACCCTGCCGTCGTCCAGATTGAGGGCGAAACCGACCATGCCGCCGATCTCCAGAGCATTCGCCCTGGTGAACCAACGGAAGCCCACTCCCTGTACACGGCCGCGCACCCAGGCGGTCAGCCGGACCTCTTCATCCATGCGTGAACGCTAACGGGGCAAACACTTTCGGGTCACATCGCCCCCTCCCGTCATGGACTACAGTCCCCCACCAATGCCGCACCCGTTCGGGTGAGTTTGGGTTGATCTTGCCAGGAAGGGCGAGCCGCCGATGGGACGCCACCGACTCCACGCCGCACCGCCCCGCCGCGGCGTCACGCGCCGCACGGCCGTACGCACCGGCCTGCTCGGCGTCTCGGTGGCCGTGGCCCTCGGCACCGCGGCCGTCACGACCGGCTTCGTCCCGGTCGGCGGGTCGTTCCCTTACGTGGGCCCCGGCGCCGACCGGTCCGAGACGAAGGCCAAGCCGGTCGCGAGCGCGGAGCGGACGCCGGAGCGGCAGGGCGGGCTGGCCGGCCTGTCGGGCCGCGCCTCGTCGGCCCCCGCCGGCAAGGGCGGCGTGACCAGCCCGCCTACCCCTGCCGACACTTCGGCCTCGCCGTCCCCGTCGGGCTCGACCTCCGCCTCGCCGTCCCCGTCGGCTTCGGCCCCGTCCCCGTCCTCGGCAGCCCCTTCGCCCTCCCCCTCCACCAAGGAACCGGAGCGGACGCCCGCCCCGCCGGCCCCCAAGCCGCCGGCGCCCAAGCCCGTGGCGCCCAAGCCCGTGGCGCCCAAGCCCGCGGAACCCGAGCCGCCGACCCCCAAGCCCGTGGCGCCCAAGCCCGCGGAACCCGAGCCGCCGGCCCCGAAGCCGACCACCGCCAAGCCCACCGCCCCCACGCCCGACGACGGCCACAACGCCGAGGAGGCGGCCGTCCTCACCCTGGTGAACCAGGAGCGCGCGATGGCGGGCTGCGGACCGGTCCGGGCGAACCCGCCGCTGGCCGCGCTGGCCGGAGCCTTCAGCAAGGACATGGCGGTCCGGGGCTTCTTCGACCACTCCGACCCGGACGGGAACACCCCCTGGACGCGGGCCGACCGGGCCGGGATCTCGGGCATGGGCGGCGAGAACATCGCGCGCGGCCAGGGTGACGCCGACGCCGTGATGAAGGCCTGGATGAACAGCCCGGGCCACAAGGCGAACATACTCAACTGCGAATTCCGCACCCTGGGCGTCGGCGTGTACGTCGCGTCCGGCGGCCCCTGGTGGACCCAGGACTTCGGCTTCTAGAAGCCCCCGCCCCCTCGCCCGATCAGACGGCGGCGGTCGCCGACAGCGCCGCCCGGCCCGCCACGATCACACGGGTGTGGTCGGCGACGCGGCGGCCGAGGTGCTCGGCCGTAGCGAGGTCTGCCTTGTGCACGCCTTCCGGACCCTCGTCGGAGTTGGTCTGGGCCGCGGCGCCGGAGAAGAAGCCGAGACGGTTGAGGTCGAACTCGGAGCCCGTGGTCGAGTTCCAGCCGGGCTTGAGGCCCAGGTTGACCCAGCTCATGCCGTGCTGCGCGGCGAGCGTCTGGAAGAACTGCAGGGTGTGCAGCTTGTCGCCGCTCTTGGAGCCGGAGTTGGTGAAGCCGGCGGCGACCTTGTCCTGCCAGACGTCGCCGAACCAACGCTTCGAGGTGGCCTCGGCGAAGACGTGGAAGGCGCCGGAGGCGGTGCCCATGTAGGTCGGGGAGCCGAAGACGATGGCGTCGGAGCCGTCGAGCAGCTCCCATTCGGCTTCGCCGATCCCGTCGACGTTGATCAGGTGGACCGTCGCGCCGGCCGCGGCGGCTCCCGCTCGGACGGCCTCGGCGACGACCGCGGTGTGCCCGTAGCCGGAGTGGTAGGCGATCGACACGACGGGTGCGGGGGTGACTGCGGACATGACTGTTCTCCTCAGGAGCGGTGCGGTGGGTGGCGCGGTGCGACGAGAGAAAGAAAAGCACTAACTTTTCGAAAGCGCAAGCAGACAGTTAGCGCTGCCCGGCGGTACGCTTGTGCGTATGGAGACACCTGTCTGTACCGAGGCCGCCGGCGCGGACCTGCCGTTCGACGTCTTCGCGCGCGCCTGTCCGTCCCGGGAAACCCTGGAGCACGTCACCGGCCGTTGGGGCAGCCTGACGGTCGGCGCCCTGCGCGAAGGGCCCTGCCGCTTCAACGAGTTGCGCCGCCGGGTCGACGGGGTGAGCGAGAAGATGCTCTCGCAGACCCTGCACGCGCTGGAACGCGACGGCATCGTGCACCGCGAGGCGCAGCCGACCAACCCGCCGCGCGTCGACTACGAGCTCACGGCGCTCGGCCGTGAGGTCGCGGACCGACTGCTCGCGCTCATCCACTTCCTCGAAGGCAGCATGGACCAGGTCATGGTCTCCCGCGGCGCCTACGACTCCGAGCGCGGCGGCCGCTGACAGCGCGGGCAGAAGTAGCTGGACCGGTTCATCCAGGCCCGGCGCCTCATGGGCGTGCCGCAGCGGCGGCAGGGTTCACCCTCCCGGCCGTACGCGTCGAGCGAGCGGTCGAAGTAGCCCGACTCGCCGTTCACGTTGACGTACAGGCTGTCGAAGCTGGTCCCGCCGACGGCGAGCGCGGCGTTCATGACGTCCCGTACGTGGGTCAGGAGTTCCGTGCTCCGGGGGCGCGTCAGCGTGCCGGTGGGGCGCTCGTAGTGCAGCTTCGCGCGCCACAGCGCCTCGTCGGCGTAGATGTTGCCGACCCCGCTGATCAGCGACTGGTCCAGCAGGGCCCGCTTCACGGTGGTGCGCTTGGCGCGCAGCGCGAGGTGGTAGGCCGCTTCGTCGAAGAGCGGGTCCAGCGGGTCGCGCGCGATGTGCGCGATGACGTCGGGCAGCCCCTCGGCGCCGTCGCCGACGATCTCGTGCAGGGACAGCCCGCCGAAGGTGCGCTGGTCGACGAAGCGCAGCTCGGTGGCGGCGTCGTCGGCGAAGCGGACCCGGATGCGCAGGTGCTTCTCGTCGGGGGCGTCGGCAGGCTGCACCAGCAGCTGCCCGCTCATCCCGAGGTGGCCGAGTACGGAGAGGTCCCCGCCCTCCAGCGGCAGCCACAGGTACTTGCCGCGCCGCCGCGGCACCCCGATCGTCCGGCCGGCCAGGCGCGCGGCGAAATCGGCGCCGCCGGCGAGGTGGCGGCGTACCGCGCGGGGGTGCAGCACTTCCACGGACGCGACGGTCCGCCCGGCCACCCATCGCTCCAGCCCGCGCCGCACCACTTCGACTTCGGGCAGCTCGGGCACGGCGTTCTCCTCCGGAGATCCACGGACTGGGGGCTCCGGCGAGCCTACCGGCCTCCCCGTCCCGCCCGGAAAGGGATCCGGAAACAGCCCCCGGAAACGGATCCGCCCGCCTCCTGCCGGGGCAGGGGGCGGGCGGGGAAACACCCGAAGGGGCGGTGCCGTCAGGCGCCCGGCGTCGGTTCGGCGGGCGTCGGCGCCCCGTCGTCCTCGGCCGCAGCGGCGGCGGGCATCGCGACGGGCGCGGCGGCCGCCGCGATCCGCTCGTCCGCCGCGCCACGGATCCCGCGCCAGGCGGACTCCGCTGCCTGCTGTTCCGCTTCCTTCTTGCTGCGGCCGGTGCCGGTGCCGTACGAGACACCACCGACGCGGGCAGCAGCGGTAAAGGTCTTTTCGTGGTCCGGTCCGGTCTCGGTCACCAGATATTCCGGTACGCCGAGGCCTTCAGCCGCCGTGAGCTCCTGGAGACTGGTCTTCCAGTCCAGGCCGGCCCCGAGGTTGGAGGACTTCTCGATGAGCGGGTCGAAGAGCCGGTGAACCAGCTCCGAGGCCGCGTCGAGGCCCTGATCGAGGTAGACCGCGCCGATCACCGCTTCAAGGGTGTCGGCGAGGATGGAGGCCTTGTCCCGGCCACCCGTGCCCTCTTCGCCCCGGCCGAGCCGGATGAAGGAGCCGAGTTCGAGGCCGCGCCCCACCTCCGCCAGCGCACGCGAGTTGACCACCGCGGCCCGCAATTTGGCCAGCTGGCCTTCAGGCAGGTCGGGGTGGGTGGTGTACAGCGTGTCCGTGACCACCAGGCCCAGCACGGAGTCCCCGAGGAACTCCAGGCGTTCGTTGGTGGGCAGACCGCCGTTCTCGTACGCGTACGAACGGTGGGTCAGCGCACGCACCAGAAGGGCGGACTCGAGTTGGTACCCGAGCCGCCCTTCCAGAAGCGTGTGGGACGAGGCCGCGTTCTTACTGTCTGCCTGCTTCTCAGCGTTGGACAGCTCAGACATTGCGCCTCTCACCAGCCGCTCAGACCTCGAGGACCTGGCGCTTGTTGTAGGTGCCGCAGCTCGGGCACGCAATGTGCTGGAGCTTCGGCTCCTGGCAACGCTCACACGAAACCAGGGTGGGGACCGCAGCCTTCCACTGCGACCGGCGGTGGCGCGTGTTGCTGCGCGACATCTTCCGCTTCGGAACAGCCACGGCTACTTCTCCTGCTTCTCGGCGGCGCCCTGAACTCCGTCAGAGGCAGTGCCGCTCATGTTGTCCTTCTCGTCGTCCTGATCGGTCACGACGAGTCCCTGCAATGCCGCCCAACGGATGTCGACGGCGTCATGGTGGTGGTCCGGGTCGTCGTTCAGGCTGAGCCCGCAATCGGGGCACAGTCCGAGACAGTCCTCCCGGCACACCGGCTGCATGGGCAGTGCGAGCACCACCACATCGCGCAGCACGGGTTCGAGGTCGAACAAGCCGTCCTCGAGGAAGAGAGTGTCCTCGTCGTCCTCGGCGTCGTCGGCCGGCTCCGCCTTGGAGCGGGTCCGGTCGTCGGCGTCAGGGTACGAGAACATCTCCTGGAAGTCCGCCTTGAGCTCACGCTCGACGGTCTCCAGACACCTTACGCACTCCCCCACGGCCGATGCACGGGCGGTGCCTGTGACAAGCACCCCTTCCATGACCGACTCCAGGCGGAGCTTGAGCTTCAGCGGGGTGCCTTCCGGCACTCCGATGACACCGGCGAGACCGAAGTCCGCCGGGGTCGCGATCTCACGGGACAGCCGCTGCATGGCACCCGGACGCCGACCCAGTTCGTGCGTGTCGAACACGAGGGGGTCGCGGTGGTCAAGGCGGGTATTCAGGGCCGTTCCTGCTTTCACGGATCGTTGAAGATCAAACACCTGCCGCACAAGCGGGGAACCGCTTACGGGCAGCATGGATCGCGGTGCATACGCGCGACCGAAGTGCCAGGATACCCGGCGACGCGCCCTGGACCCAATCCGGGCTAGCGCCCCTGTTCGTACGGGCGCAGCTGGTCCAGGTTGATCATGCCCGTGTCGAAGAAGCTGGTCTCGTCGAGCGCCGGCTGCCGCGCTTGCGGCTGCTGCGGCTGCTGCTGGTACGCCGCGTACGGGTCGGGTTGCTGCCCGCCGCCGTACGGATCGACGTACGCGGGCTGCTGCTGCGTGCCGTACGCCTGCCCCCCGTAGGGGTCCTGGTAGCCGTACGCGTCCTGCTGCGCGGCCACCGGCTGCGGGTAGTAGGCCTCGTACGCGGGCTCCGGCTGCGCCTGCGCCGGGATCGGAACGTGCGCCGGGGCCGGTTCGGCCAGGCCCGCCAGGAAGTCCGCGTCGCTCGACGGGCGTCCCGCCCGGCCCCCGACGGCGTCCTGGGCGGCCACGTGGGCCCCGAGGTCGTCGCTCCGGCCCCGGCCCTGGAGCTTCTGGCGGCCCCGACCGACGGCCTCCAGGGTCTTGGCGAGCACCGCCTCGAAGGTCGCCAGTTTCGTGTCGACGTACGCGTCCGCCTGCTCGCGCTGCGTGCGCGGGTCCTCGCTGCGCTCGGGGGCGTCCGCGTCGTCCGGGTGTTCCCGGCCGTGGCCGGGGCCGCGACCCAACAGCTTCTCCCGGCCGCGGTCCACCGCGCCGATGGTCTTGCCGAGGACGACCTCGAAGTTGGCGAGCTTGCTGTCGACGTAGTCGTCCGCCTCGGCCCTGATCTCCTCGGCCTCGCGGCGGGCGTCCGCCAGGATCCGGTCCGCCTCGGCCTGCGAGCGGCGGGCGACCTCGGTGTCGGCGATCAGCGCGCCCCGCTGGGCGTGCGCGGATCCGATGATCCGCTCCGCCTCCCGGCGGGCCTCCTCGACCATCTGCTCCCGGCCGCCGAGGAGCTCGCGCGCCTGGGCGAGGGAGCCGGGCAGGGCCTGGCGCAACTCGTCGAGTCGGGCGAGGAGCTCGGTGCGGTTGAGCACGCAGGAGGCCGACATGGGCATGGACCGGGCGGCGCCGACGGCCGCGACGATCTCGTCCAGCTTCTTCTGTACGTCCATGGGGGCTCGCACTCTCTGCCCCGGGCCGGTGCCGGGACGGACGGGACGGCTGAGGAGTCGACTGTAGGGCCACCGGACCGGCGGGCGACGCGGACCGGGGAACCCCGGTCCGGCCGCCGCCCGGTCACTTGGAACCGAGTCGCTCGATCAGCGCCGCGTGCACGTGCGCGGGGAGCAGGTGGGCGACGTCGCCACCCCAGGCCGCGACCTCCTTGACCAGGGAGGACGACAGGAAGCTGTAGGTCGGGTTGGTCGGCACGAACAGCGTTTCGACTCCCGACAGGCCCATGTTCATCTGGGCCATCTGGAGTTCGTAGTCAAAGTCGCTGACCGCGCGCAGGCCCTTGACGATGGCCGGGATGTCCCGCTGCTTGCAGAAGTCGACGAGCAGCCCGTGGAAGGACTCGACCTCGATGTTCCCGTAGTCGGCGGTCGCCTCGCGGATGAGTTCGATCCGCTCCTCGACGGTGAAGAGACCCTGCTTGGACTGGTTGATCATCACGGCGACGTGGACCACGTCGTAGAGCCGGGAGGCCCGGCCGATGATGTCGAGGTGTCCGTTGGTGATGGGGTCGAACGACCCCGGACAGACGGCGCGGCGCAACTGAAGTCCCTCGCTCTCCCGTGCGGGCATCATGAATCTTCGCTGGTGAAGGCGGCGCGACCGTACCAAAGCGTGCCCTCGCCGTACTTGCGCGAGCGGAGCGGCTCGAAGCCCTCGGGCCACGGGAACGCACCGCTCCTCGTACTGCGCTCCACGGTGACGAGCGCATCGTCGGTGAGCCAGCCATTGGACCGGAGTGTGAGCAGGATCTCGCCAAGATCGCCGTGCTCGACGGCGTACGGGGGGTCCAGGAAGACGATGTCGTACGGGTCCCCCTGCGCGGTGGCCGCGACGATCTGCTCCGCCTTGCCCGGGCGGAACTCGGCGCCGGGCAGTCCCAGGGTCGTGATGTTCTGCCGGATGGCCTGGGAGGCCTTGGCGTCGGCCTCGACGAGCAGGGCGTGGGCCGCGCCCCGGGAGAGGGCTTCCAGGCCCACGGCGCCGGAGCCGCCGTAGAGGTCGAGCACCCGGGCGCCCTCCAGGCCGTGCAGCGACTCCCAGGTGGAGAAGAGCCCCTCGCGCATCCGGTCGGAGGTGGGGCGGGTGCCGGTGCCGGGCGGCACGGTCAGCCGCCGCCCGCCGGCGGTGCCGGCGATCACGCGGGTCATCTGGGGTCCTTCGCTGGGGTGGGCGGGATGTCGGTCTCCCGCCCCACGATAGGTCGTGCCGCCGGGGGGCCGCCGTTCAGCCCTTGTCCAGGTACTGCTCCCGTTCGGTGTCCAGCAGGGCGGCCAGCGCGGTGCGCAGTCCGGGCAGCCGCTCCAGGTCGGGGTCTGCGGCGACGACGCGGGTGGCTTCCTCCCGGGCCTGGGCGATGACCTCCTCGTCCTCGATGACGGCGAGCATCCGCAGCGAGGAGCGCACGCCCGACTGGGCCTGGCCGAGGACGTCGCCCTCGCGGCGCTGTTCCAGGTCGATCCGCGAGAGTTCGAACCCGTCGAGGGTGGCGGCGACCGCGGCGAGCCGGGCCCGGGCGGGGCTCGCCTCGTGCATCTCGCTGACCAGCAGGCACAGGCCGGGGGCGGAGCCGCGGCCGACGCGGCCGCGCAGCTGGTGGAGTTGGGAGACGCCGAACCGGTCCGCGTCCATGATCACCATGACGGTGGAGTTCGGTACGTTCACCCCGACCTCGATGACGGTGGTCGCGACCAGCACCTTGACCTCGCCGGCGGCGAAGCGGCGCATCACGTCGTCCTTGTCTGCGGGGTCCATCCGGCCGTGCAGCACTTCGACGGACAGCCCGGACAGGGGTCCCTTGACCAGTTGTTCGGCGATCTCCAGGACCGCGAGCGGGGGCCGCCGGTCGCCGTCCTCCTCGGCGGCCTTCTTCTTCTTGGGCTCGTCCTCGCCGTCGCCGATCCGGGGGCAGACCACGTACGCCTGGTGGCCGTTCTCCACCTCCTCGCGGACCCGCTCCCAGGCGCGGGTGAGGAAGTGCGGCTTGTCCTTGGCGGGCACCACGTGCGTGGCGATCGGGGAGCGCCCGGCGGGCAGCTGGTCCAGGACGGAGGTCTCCAGGTCGCCGAAGACGGTCATGGCGACGGTGCGCGGGATCGGGGTGGCCGTCATGACGAGCAGGTGCGGGGGCTGCTTGCCCTTCGAGCGCAGGGCGTCGCGCTGTTCGACGCCGAAGCGGTGCTGTTCGTCGACGACGACCAGGCCGAGGTCGTGGAAGCGGACCTTGTCCTCGATCAGGGCGTGGGTGCCGATGACGATGCCGGCCTCGCCGGTGACCAGGTCGAGCAGGGCCTGCCGGCGGGCGGGCATGCCCATAGAGCCGGTGAGCAGCACCACCTTGGTGCCCCGGTCTGAGCCGCCGAGCATGCCGCCCTCGGCGAGTTCGCCCATCATCTCGGTGATGGACCGGTGGTGCTGTTGGGCGAGCACCTCGGTCGGCGCGAGCATCGCGGCCTGTCCGCCGGAGTCGACGACGGCGAGCATGGCCCGCAGGGCCACCATCGTTTTCCCGGATCCGACCTCGCCCTGGAGGAGTCGGTGCATGGGGTGGCTGGTGCCCAGGCCGTCGAAGATCTCCTTCGAGACGGTCTGCTGGCCCTCGGTGAGGGTGAAGGGCAGGGTGGCGTCGAAGGAGTCGAGGAGGCCGCCGGGGGTGGCGCGGCGCGGGACGGCCGGGAGCTGGGAGTCGTCGTGCCGGCGGCGGGCCAGGGCCACTTGGAGGACGAAGGCCTCGTCCCACTTGAGGCGTTGGCGGGCGTCCTCGATGTCGGCCTTGGTGGTGGGTCGGTGGATCTTGAGGAGGGCCTCGGTGAGCGGGAGCAGCCCGCGGCCCTCGCGCAGGGCGGGCGGGAGCGGGTCCACGATCTCGCCGACGCCGGGCAGTACCGCGTCGACGCATTTGGTGATCTTCCAGGACTCCATCTTGGCGCAGGCCGGGTAGATCGGGATGAGCCGGCCCGCGAAGGCGCTGGCGGCGTCCTGGTCGGAGGCGTCCGCGCCGAGCGGTTCGTAGGCCGGGTGGGCCAGTTGGAGCTTGTTGTTGAACTTCGAGACCTTGCCCGCGAACATGGCGCGGCTGCCGGGCAGCAGGTCCTTGTGCGGTTTGTGGACGCCGGCGCCGAAGAAGACCAGTTGGAGGCGGCCGCTGCCGTCGGTGATGGTCACCTCCAGGCGCTTTCCGCCGCCTCGGCTGCCCTGGTAGGTCAGCAGTCGGGCGTCGGCGACCTGGGCGACGACGGTGACGTGCTCGTCGATCTGGTCGGCGAGTTCGGCGAGCGGGGTCAGCTCGCCGCGCTCGGCGTACCGCCGGGGGTAGTGGTGCAGCAAGTCCAGGGCCGTGTGCAGGCCGAGCTGCTCGGCCAGCACCTTGGCGGTGGCGGGGCCGAGGGTCTTCTTGAGGTCTTCGTCGAGCGCGGGCACGTGTTCCATTGCACACCATGGCGCCGACAAGCCGGCTATTCCACCCCGATGAGGAGGGGCGCCGACCAGCGTCCGCCCCGGTAGGTGACGGTGTCGACGGCCAGGTGTCCGTGCTGGACGTACGCCTCCAGGTGCGCGGCCAGGGTGTCGGGGACCTCGGGTCCCAGTACGAGGGTGACGAGTTCGCCGCCGGAGCCGAGCATCCGCTCCAGCACCGCCTCGGCCGTCTCGGGCAGGCCCGAGCCTATGACGGCGACGTCCCCGTCGATGAGGCCGAGCACGTCGCCGGCCTGGCAGATGCCGACGGAGGTGAAGGACCGGGCCTCGGCGACGGCGAGTTCCGCGTACCGGGTGGCGCCGGCGGCGGCCGTCATCGCGACGACGTCCTCGTCGAAGCTGGCGTCGGGGTCGTGCACGGCGAGCGCGGCCAGGTTCTGGACGGCGGACCGGGTGGGGATCACGGCGACGCGGACCCCGTCGGCGCGGGCCCGTTCGGCGGCGGCGCCGGCGGCGGCGCGCAGTTCGACGGAGCCCGCGAGCAGGATCACCTCGCGGGCGTGGGCCCGGCCGACGGCGTCGAGGAGTTCGGTGACGGCGGGCGCCTCGCCGGGGCGGGCCAGCACGGTGGTCGCGCCGGCCTCCCCGCACAGGGCGGCCAGCCCCTCGCCCGGGACCACGGCGACCACGGCCCGTTGGGCGCGCGGGGCCTTGGCGCGGCGGCGTTCGTCGCCGAAGTGCGTGATGCGGATCCGGTACGGCCGGCCGGCGACGACTCCGGCCTCCACGGCGGCGCCGGGGTCGTCGACGTGCACGTGGACGTTCCACAGGCCGTCGCCGCCGACCACCACCAGGGAGTCGCCGAGTCCGTCGAGGCGCTCGCGCAGCTCGCCGACGGCTTCCTCGGCGGCCTCCAGCAGGTAGATCACCTCGTAGCCGGGTCCGCCCTGTTCCTCGGCGCAGGGCTGCGGCGTCGACGGTACGGGCACGGCCCGGCCGCGCACCGGCTCCTCGGCGGGCGCCTCGCCGGACAGGGCCTGCCACAGGGCCCCGAGTACGGCGACGAGCCCGCAGCCCCCGGCGTCGACGACGCCGGCGCGGCTCAGCGCGGCGAGTTGTCCCGGGGTCTCGGCGAGGGCCGCGCGGGCGCCGTCGTACGCAGCCCTGGCGACGTCGGCGGCGGTGGCGGCGGCGCTCTCCGCGGCGGCCCCGGCGCGGGCCGCGGCGCCCGCGACGGTGAGCATGGTGCCCTCGACGGGGTGCGCGACGGCCTGGTACGCCTCCTCCGCGGCCCTGGTCAGGGCCCGGGCCAGCAGCGTGCCGGGGGCGCGTTCGGCGGGCGCGCGCTCGGCGCCCAGGACGTCGGCGACGCCCCGCAGCAGTTGGGCGAGGATCGTGCCGGAGTTGCCGCGGGCGCCTATGAGGGCCCCGTGCGCGTAGGCGCGTACGGCCTCGGCCAGGGAGGCGGTCCCGGGTGTGCCCTCGGTCACCCCGCCGTCGGTCTTCTCGAAGGCTTCGGTGAGCGCGCGGTGGGCCGCCTCGGCGGTCAGGTAGAGGTTGGTGCCGGTGTCGGCGTCCGCGACCGGGTAGACGTTGATCGCGTCGATGTCCTCGCGGGCCCGGCCCAGTGCGGCCAGGGCCAGCGAGCTCCAGGTGCGCACCGCTTCGGCGTCGAGGGTGTGCGGGCCGGGCTCGTTCGCCACCGGGCGTTCCTCCTTGTGCGGGCCAGGGTTCACCGCAGGGTAACGAAGGGCGGCCGCCGGCCCGGGACCCCGGGGCAGGGCCGGTGGCTCACATGGTAGTTTTCTTGGACCGAAGCAGTCGTTGTATGCTGCTCAGGTTGCCCGTCGAGAGTCGGGCCATTCGTCCGGCAAGCCACTTCAGATCTCTGATTCCGGTGCGCCGGATTTCACTGTAAGTGCATCTGAAGTCTTTGGAGTGACCTGTGGCTGCCAACTGCGACGTTTGCGCCAAGGGGCCGAGCTTCGGCAACAGCATCTCCCACTCGCACCGCCGCACCTCGCGTCGCTGGAACCCGAACATCCAGCGCGTCCGTGCCGTGGTCAATGGGACGCCGAAGCGCCTCAACGCCTGCACCTCGTGCATCAAGGCCGGCAAGGTCTCGCGCTGACGGCCTCCGTCGTCGTCGCGCAGCCCTTCTCGGTTGCCAGAAAGGCCGGTTCACCCAGGTGAACCGGCCTTTTGCCTTGCCCGGAACCTTCCTGAGCCGCCGGCCCCCGGCGTGAACCGGGGACCCGCGCACGGGTTCTAGCGCTTGGTGGTGCCCTTCCACCGCCAGGCGTGGTCCACGGGGCCGATGCCCGCGCCGAGGGCGAAGCCGGCCGCGATGGCGCCGGTGACGTACGCCTTGGCCTCCGTGACGGCCTCCGGGACCGTCCGCCCCTTGGCCAGGCCGGCCGCGACTGCGCTGGCCAGCGTGCAGCCCGTGCCGTGCGTGTGCCGGTTGTCGTGGCGGGGCGCCCGCAGCCAGTGCTCCTCGGTCCCGTCCGTCAGCAGGTCGACGGCCTCGCCGCCGTGCGCCGCGAGGTGTCCGCCCTTGATCAGCGCCCACCGCGCTCCGTGGCCCAGGATCGCGTCGGCGGCCCGCCGCATCCCGTCCTCGTCCTCGACGACGATGCCGGTGAGCTGGGCGACCTCGTCCAGGTTCGGCGTCGCGACCGTGGCCCGGGGCAGCAGTTCCTCGCGTACGGCGTCCAGCGCCGAGGCCGCGAGCAGCGCGTCCCCGTGCTTGGAGACGCCCACCGGGTCCACGACCGCCGGGGCGTCCGTACCGGCCAGCAGTTCCGCGACGGTCTCGACGAGGACGGCCGAGGCCAGCATCCCGGTCTTGACCGCTCCCACCCCGATGTCGTCGACGACGGCCCGGTACTGGGCCGTGACGGCCTCGGGCGGCAGTTCCCAGACCCCGTGCACGCCGAGGGAGTTCTGGGCGGTCACGGCGGTGAGCACGCTCATGCCGTGCACGCCCAGCGCGAGCATGGCCTTGAGGTCGGCCTGGACGCCGGCGCCGCCGCCGGAGTCGGATCCGGCGACGGTCAGGCACAGCGGCGGTACGGGGCCGCTCATCGCAGGTTCTCCTCGGGGGCCGGGTCGGCGCCGAAGTGGTCCCAGCCGCCGGTGCTGGTCCAGGGGGCGCCGTCCACCGTCACCTGGGGCAGCGCGGAGCGGTTCTGGACCTCCCCGATGACCTTCCAGCGCGCCGGCAGCTTCACGTCGGGCGGGAACGTCGCCACGATGGCGTGGTCCTCTCCCCCGGTGAGCACCCACTGGAGCGGGTCGACGCCGACGGCCTGGCCGATGTCGTGCATCTGGGTCGGGATGTCCACGGCCCCCGACCGCACGTCGATGCGCACCTTGCTCGCCTCGGCGATGTGCCCGAGGTCGGCGATCAGCCCGTCACTGACGTCGGTCATGGCGGTGGCGCCGAGTCCGGCGGCCGCCGGACCCGCGTGGTACGGCGGTTCGGGCCTGCGGTGGGCCTCGACGAAGGCGCGCGGAGAGCGGAAGCCGCGCGAGAGCACGGCGAACCCGGCGGCGGACCAGCCGAGCCAGCCGGTCACGGCCACCACGTCGCCGGGGCGGGCGCCGGAGCGCAGCACGGGCTCGTGGTTGCGCAGGTCACCGAGGGCCGTGATGGCGACGGTGATGGTGTCGCCGCGTACGACGTCGCCGCCGACCACCGCGGCGCCCGCGACCTGGCACTCGTCGCGGATGCCGTCCATCAGCTCGGTGGGCCAGGTGACCGGCAGTTCCGCCGGCACGACCAGGCCGAGCAGGAGCGCGGTCGGTACCGCGCCCATGGCGGCGATATCGGCCAGGTTCTGCGCGGCGGCCTTGCGGCCGACGTCGTAGGCCGTGGACCAGTCGCGCCGGAAGTGCCGGCCCTCCAGCAGGATGTCCGTGCTCGCCACGACCCGGCGGTCGGGTGCCGACACCACCGCGGCGTCGTCGCCCGGTCCGAGCCGGACCGCCGGGGTGGTGGTGAGCCGTGAGGTGAGCTCCCGAATGAGCCCGAACTCCCCCAGCTCGCCCACAGTGCCCTTCATCGCTGTGCCCCTTCTTGGCAAGTCCGCTTGCGGTCGCGAGCCGTCACAGCTCTGGGTACCGTCAACAGATACGTCAACTGCTGCTTTCCGTACGCCCCGCGGTGCGTGGCGCCGGGTCCATCGGATCTCCCCACGGCACGTGCGGGAAGGGTCTCCCCGCGGCACGCGGCGACGCGGTACCGTGGCGTCCCTTCGTGCCGGGGCCCGCCCGTTGTCCCCGGGCCCATCCGAAGGTTAGGGGAAATGATCCCCGTGGCCGCCCTGGAGGTTCCGTGGTACAGGCGTACATCCTCATCCAGACCGAGGTGGGCAAGGCGTCGTTCGTCGCCGAGTCCATCAGCCAGATCGCGGGGGTGATCCAGGCCGAGGACGTGACGGGCCCCTACGACGTGATCGTGCGCGCCCAGGCCGACACCGTCGACGATCTCGGCCGCATGGTGGTGGCCAAGGTCCAGCAGGTGGAGGGCATCACCCGCACCTTGACCTGCCCGGTGGTCCATCTGTAGCCCCCGTCTACTCTGGGCCGGTGATGTCACTGCACCGCCGGCCGCTCCGTCTGCTCGCCCCGCCCGCCGCCGCGGTCCTCCTGGCCCTCGCGGGCTGCGCCCCGGGGGATTCCGGGGTCACGGTGGATCCGCCGCCCGCTCCGCCCGCCGACGTCGCGGGGCTCTGTGCGACGCTGCACGAGAAGCTCCCCGAAGAGGTGGCCGGGCTGGCGCGGACCACCACCGAACCGCGCTCGGATCTGACGGCCGCGTGGGGCGGCTCGGCGATCGTACTGCGGTGCGGTATCCCCAAGCCCCCCAAGATGGCGGATCCGAAACAGGAGGGCGTCGAGGTGAACGGCGTCGGCTGGCTGCTGGAGAAGACGGACGACGGCGGGTACCGGTTCACCACCGGGTCACGGCTGGCCTACACCGAGGTCCTGGTCGACGAGGAGCATGCCACGGATGCCGGGATGCTGGTCGGGCTGTCCGGCGCCGTTGCCGAGTCCGTGCCCGTCGGCATCTCGTCCTACTGAGTCCGTCGACGCGTTCCCCCACCGGATCCGTCCCACCGGATCCGCCGCCCGCACACCGCCGCCCGCCGGCCGCGCTCGATGAGCGCGGCGGCGGGCGGTCGGCTGTCCGGGGTCCGGGCCGCCTGCTAGCGCAGCCCGGTGGAGCGGCGCAGCGCCGCCTGGATGAGCAGGTCCACCAGCTGCTGGTACTCGATGCCGGCCTCCTGCCACATGCGCGGGTACATCGAGATGGGGGTGAAGCCCGGCATCGTGTTGATCTCGTTGATGACGAACTCGCCGTCCTCGGTGAGGAAGAAGTCGGCGCGCACCAGGCCCTCGCAGGACGCGGCGTCGAACGCCTCGATCGCCAGGCGCTGCACTTCCGCGGTCTGCTCCGGGGTGAGCGGGGCGGGCACGATCCCGGAGGCGGAGTCGATGTACTTCGCCTCGAAGTCGTAGAAGTCGTGGCTGGAGACCGGCGGGATCTCGGCGGGCGCGCTGGCGCGCGGGCCGTCCTCGAACTCCAGCACCCCGCACTCGATCTCGCGGCCGCGCAGCAGCGCCTCCACGATGATCTTCGGGTCGTGGCGGCGGGCCTCGCGGATCGCGGCGTCCAGTCCGGCGGCGTCGTCGACCTTGGTGATGCCGATGGAGGAGCCCGCGCGGGCGGGCTTCACGAACAGCGGCCAGCCGTGCTCGGCGGCGAAGTCCAGGACCTTGGCGCGGGCCGCGTCCTGGTCGGCCTCCCACTCGCGGGGGCGGATGGTCACGTACGGGCCGACCTTCAGCCCGAAGGACGTGAAGACCCGCTTCATGTAGTCCTTGTCCTGGCCGACGGCCGAGGCGAGGACGCCCGAGCCGACGTACGGGATCCCGGAGAGCTCCAGGAGGCCCTGGAGGGTGCCGTCCTCGCCGTACGGGCCGTGCAGGACGGGGAAGACGACGTCGACCTCGCCCAGGGCCTTGGGAACGGCGCCGGGCTCGGTGTAGACGACCTCGCGGCTGGCCGGGTCGACGGAGAGCACGACGCTGCCGTCGGCGGAGTCGGCGAGCGTCTCCACGCTCGGCAGCTCGCGGTCCGCGATGGCCATGCGCTCGGGCTCGTCGGCGGTCAGCGCCCACCGGCCGTCCGTGGTGATGCCGATGGGCAGCACCTCGTACTTGGAGCGGTCGATGGAACGCAGCACGGCGCCTGCCGTGACGACCGAAATGGCGTGTTCCGAGCTGCGGCCGCCGAACACGACGGCCACGCGGGGCTTGCGGCCCTGCTGCTCAGGGGTCTGGGGGAGGTTCTCGCTGCTCATATCGCCACGAGGGTACCCGTTCGAACGGCCGGAACGGAGTCAGCGCCGTTCCGGTTTGGCGCTGCGTCCCATGAGTTCCTTCAGGGCGACCAGCGTGGGCTTGCCGTGGTGGACGATGTCGACGACGGTGTCGGTGATCGGCATGTCCACTCCGTACCGGTTGGCCAGATCCGCCACCGACTGGCAGGACTTGACCCCCTCGGCGGTCTGCTTGGTGACCGCGATGGTCTCCTCCAGGGTCATCCCGCGGCCCAGGTTGGTGCCGAAGGTGTGGTTCCGGGAGAGCGGCGAGGAGCAGGTGGCGACGAGGTCGCCGAGCCCGGCGAGTCCGGAGAAGGTCAGCGGGTCGGCGCCCATGGCCAGGCCCAGGCGGGTGGCTTCGGCGAGGCCTCGGGTGATGAGGGAGCCCTTGGTGTTGTCGCCCAGCCCCATGCCGTCCGCGATGCCGACGGCGAGGCCGATGACGTTCTTGACGGCGCCTCCGAGCTCGCAGCCGATGACGTCGGTGCTCGTGTACGGGCGGAAGTACGGGGTGTGGCAGGCGGCCTGGAGCCGCTGCGCCACGGCCTCGTCCACACAGGCGACGACCGACGCGGCGGGCTGCCGGGCGACGATCTCGCGGGCCAGGTTGGGGCCGGTGACGACGGCGACCCGCTCGGAGGGGACCTTGGCCACCTCCTCGATGACCTCGCTCATCCGCTTGGCGCTGCCGAGTTCGATGCCCTTCATCAGGGAGACGAGGACGGCGTCGGCCGGGAGCAGCGGGGCCCAGGCGGCGAGGTTGCCGCGCAGGGTCTGCGAGGGGATCGCGAGGACCGCGAAGTCGGCGCCGTCCGCGGCCTGTGCGGCGTCGGTGGTGGCCCGCATGTTCGCGGGCAGTTCCACGTCGGGGAAGTAGTCGGGGTTGGTCCGGCCGTTGTTGATGGCGTCGGCCAGTTCCTGCCGACGGCCCCACAGGGTCACCTCGCAGCCGGCGTCGGCGAGCACCATGCCGAAGGCCGTTCCCCACGAGCCGGTTCCGAAGACGGCCACCTTCACGGGACGTGTCACTTGTTGTCCTCCCCCGCGGCGTCGCGCCGCTGCTGCGCCCTGGCCCTGCGGTGGTCGTAGGGCTGCGCGGGGGCGTTCTCCCCGCGCAGCTCCTCCAGGAGTTTGGTGATGTCGGCCATGATGGCCTCGGTGGCGCCCTTGAGGACGTCCGGCGTGGGTTCCAGGTCGTGGAAGGCCGAGAGGTCCACGGGCGGTCCGGCGAGGACCTGGAGGGTCTTGCGGGGGAACAGGCTGAGCTTGTTCTCCCTGGCATAGGGCGGCATCGCGAGATTCGCGCCCCATTGGGCCACCGGAATGACGGGCGCCTTGGTGATCAGCGCCACCCGTGCGGCGCCGGTCTTGCCGGCCATCGGCCACATCTCGGGATCCCGGGTCAGGGTGCCTTCCGGGTAAAAGGCGACGCATTCACCGCGTTCGATGGCGTCCACGGCGGCCCGGAATGCGTCCAGGGCGTTCGTGGTCTCCCGGTAGACGGGGATCTGGCCCGATCCGCGGAGGATCATGCCGACGAAAGGCACCTTGAAGAGTCCGGCCTTGGCGAGCAATCGGGGCACCCGGCCGGTGTTGTACTGGAAGTGCGCGTAGGACAGCGGGTCCAGATACGAGTTGTGATTGACGGCGGTGATAAATCCACCGTCGGCCGGAATGTGCTCCATTCCCCGCCAGTCCCGCTTGAAGAGCACTACCAGCGGCGGTTTCGCGATGACCGCTGCCAGGCGGTACCAGAAGCCGATTCTGCGGCGGGACACTCGGACACCTTCCTCTAGGACCGGTGCGCGGCTTGGGCACCTCATCGGCCGGACAAGTCTCGCCCCAGGTCCGGTCTCTGTCGAGGACACCGTACGCCCCGCCCGCACCACCGGGCCCCCCAGTGGCCGGTCGGGGGCGACAATGGGCCGACTGATGACCAGGCCATGACCTGCCGATGGCCGGGGGGTGCGTGAACGCGCCGGAGGGAAGGAGTCCGCCACGAACGCCGTGTGGAGTCTGGTGGTTCCGCTCAAGCCCTTGGCGGTGGCCAAGAGCCGGCTCGCGGCGGCCGTCGGCTCGTCCCGCCCGGGATGGGCGCTGGCGTTCGCGCAGGACACCGTGGCGGGGGCGCTGGCCTGCGCGGCGGTGGCGGATGTGGTGGTCGTCACGGACGACTCCCTGGCCGGTGCGGAACTGGCCAGGCTGGGGGCGCGGATCCTGGCCGACGCCCCGGGCGCCGGCCTCAACGCGGCCCTCGCGCACGGCGCCGGGGCGGTGCGCCGGGGGCGCCCCGGGGCTCGGGTGGCCGCGATGAACGCCGATCTGCCCGCTTTGCGGTCACCGGAATTGCTACGCGTGCTCGATAACGCTTCGACATTTCCCCGGGCATTTCTGGCGGATGCGGCGGGAATCGGGACGACTCTGCTTTCCGCTGCTCCGGACGTGGAATTGGCACCCTCGTTCGGAGGGCCCTCCCGGGCCCGGCATTCGGCGTCGGGCGCGGTGGAAATCGCCCTGCCGGACGTCGAGAGCGTGCGTCGGGACGTGGACACCGCGGCCGATCTGCGCACGGCCCTCACCCTCGGTGTGGGCCGCCACACCGCCCGATACAGTGCGCGTATGCAGGCGACCGCGTACACGTACGACTCCCAGACCCGCAGCGGCAGCGTGCTGCTGGACGACGGCACCCCGGTGCCCTTCGGCGCCCCGGCCTTCGACGCGGGCGGTCTGCGACTGCTGCGCCCCGGACAGCGGGTGCGGATCGAGACGGACGGCGAGGGCGCGGCCCTGCGCATCACGCTGGTCACGCTGCAGACCTTCTGACGCGCCTGCCGGCGCCGGCGGGCGCTGCGTCACCACGCACCCCGTTGACCTGCGGGGAAAGCACCGCGGGCCGACTTCCCCACGGTGGGGAAACCGGCCCGGCGTGTGTGACTCGTGCCCTACTTCTTGCGAGCGGTGGTCTTCTTCGCGGTGGTCTTGCGGGCGGTCGCCGTCTTGGTGGCGGGCGCCGTGGTCTTCGCGGTGGCCTTCTTGGCCGCGGGAGCGGTCTTCTTGGCGGTGGTCTTCTTCGCCGCCGCCGTCGTGGACTTCACGGCCGCCTTCTTCGCGGTCGCCGTGGTCTTCTTGGCCGTCGCGCCGGCCTTCTTCGCCGTGGCGGTGGCCTTCTTGGCGGTGGCGGTCGTCTTCTTCGCCGGCGTGGCCGTGGTCTTCTTCGCGACGGCGGTCTTCGCCGCGGCCTTCTTCGCGGTGGTGGCCCTCTTGGCCGCGGCCTTCTTGACGGTCACCGAGGCGCCGCCGCCGCTCAGGCTGCCCTTGGGCGCCTTCTTCACGGACACCTCGCCGCCCTTGGGCAGCTTCTTGGTGCCGCTGACCAGGTCCTTGAAGCCCTGGCCCGCGCGGAAGCGGGGAACAGAGGTCTTCTTGACCCGGACGCGCTCACCCGTCTGCGGGTTACGGGCGTAGCGGGCCGGCCGGTCGACCTTCTCGAACGAGCCGAAGCCCGTGACCGAGACCCGGTCGCCCGCGACGACTGCGCGGACGATCGCGTCGAGTACCGCATCGACGGCGTCGGCGGCCTGCTGGCGGCCGCCCACCTTGTCGGCAATCGCTTCTACGAGCTGCGCCTTGTTCACGTCTTCCCCTTCGGAGACTTCGCCAGAACGAATGTGTTCAAGCTTATTTCGCACGTTAGGCGGATATATACCGCAAATCAAACACGAAACGGGCTAATCACCCTAGTGCCGCAACGATGCAGTCCGTTACGGAGTTCCTTCGCATCAGTCGCCTTCAGGGAATCGACCCTCGTCGAGGTCCTTCATCAACCTGTCCAGGCGCCTTGCCGCGTCGGCGAGATCATGCTTCGCCGCGGCAGTGGCGACCAACAGCTTCCGGGACAGCGCCATCCTTACGCCCTCCGGGACTTGCAGTGTGCGCACCCTTGTGTGTGCTTCTTTCAGTCGGTCGGCGACGAGTTCCCAGAGCTCCAGTTGACTGTCGCGTTCCATGCACAGATTGTGCCATCTGGGGCGAGTTGTCGCCTCACGGGGCCTCAACATACAGCTGTGCCCCCCGCCGGAAGGCGAGGGGCACAGTGTTGTCGATGTGATCACCCGTAGGTGAATAAGCGCTGATCAGGCTGGAATCACGCCCTAATCGTGCGCGGCTTGAACGCCGGGCGGGTGCTTTCGTAGGTGCTGATGTCCCCTTCGTTCTGAAGGGTGAGCGAGATGTCGTCCAGCCCCTCCAGAAGGCGCCAGCGGGCGTTGTCGTCGAGTTCGAACTCCGCCTCGACGCCAGCGGCTCGGACCTTGCGGTCCACCAGGTCGACGGTCACCTCGGCGGTGGGGTCGGCCTCGGTCAGCTCCCACAGCCGCTCGACGGTCTCCTGCGGCAGAACGACGGTCAGCAGACCGTTCTTCAGCGAGTTGCCGCGGAAGATGTCGGCGAAGCGGGAGGAGATGACCGTCTTGAAGCCGAAGTTCTGCAGCGCCCAGACGGCGTGCTCGCGCGAGGAACCCGTACCGAAGTCGGGGCCCGCGATCAGCACGGTGGCGCCCGCGCGCTCCGGACGGTTCGTGACGAACTCCGGGTCCTTGCGCCAGGCCTCGAAGAGCCCGTCCTCGAAGCCGTCGCGGGTGATCTTCTTCAGCCAGTGGGCCGGGATGATCTGGTCGGTGTCGACGTTGCTGCGCCGCAGCGGGACGGCCCGGCCGGTGTGGGTGGTGAAGGCTTCCATGGTTCAGACTCCGGCGGTCGCGGGGGCGTCGGACAGGTCGGCGGGCGAGGCCAGATGGCCCAGCACCGCGGTGGCCGCGGCCACCTGCGGGGAGACCAGGTGGGTGCGTCCGCCCTTGCCCTGCCGGCCCTCGAAGTTGCGGTTGGAGGTGGACGCGGAGCGCTCACCGGGGGCCAACTGGTCGGGGTTCATGCCCAGGCACATCGAGCAGCCCGCGTGCCGCCATTCGGCGCCGGCCTCCTTGAAGACCTTGTCCAGGCCCTCCTCCACGGCCTGGAGCGCGACGCGCACCGAGCCGGGGACGACCAGCATCCGTACGCCGTCGGCGACTTTGCGGCCCTCGACGATCCCGGCGACGGCACGCAGGTCCTCGATGCGGCCGTTGGTGCAGGAACCTACGAAGACGGTGTCGACCTTGATGTCCCGCAGCCGCTGGCCGGCGGTCAACCCCATGTATTCCAGGGCCTTTTCGGCGGCGTACCGCTCCGAAGCGTCCTCGTACGAAGCCGGGTCGGGGACGTTGGCCGACAGCGGCGCGCCCTGGCCGGGGTTGGTGCCCCAGGTGACGAACGGGGCCAGCGTCGTGCCGTCGATGACGACCTCGGCGTCGAAGACCGCGTCGTCGTCGGTGCGCAGCGTCTTCCAGTACTCGACGGCCGCGTCCCAGTCCGCCCCCTCGGGGGCGTGGTCGCGGCCCTTGAGGTAGTCGAAGGTGGTGGCGTCGGGGGCGATCATGCCCGCGCGGGCGCCGGCCTCGATCGACATGTTGCAGATGGTCATGCGGGCTTCCATCGAGAGCTGCTCGATGGCCTCGCCGCGGTATTCCAGGATGTAGCCCTGGCCGCCGCCGGTGCCGATCCTGGCGATGATCGCCAGGATCAGGTCCTTCGCGGTGACGCCCTCGGCCAGCGCGCCGGTGATGGTGATCGCCATCGTCCTGGGGCGGGCCAGCGGCAGCGTCTGGGTGGCCAGCACGTGCTCGACCTGGCTGGTGCCGATGCCGAATGCCAGCGCGCCGAAGGCGCCGTGCGTGGAGGTGTGCGAGTCGCCGCAGACCACCGTGGTGCCCGGCTGGGTCAGCCCCAGTTGCGGGCCCACGACGTGGACGACGCCCTGCTCGACGTCGCCCAGCGAGTGCAGGCGTACGCCGAACTCGGCGCAGTTCTTGCGCAGCGTCTCCAGCTGGGCCCGGGAGACCGGGTCCGCGATCGGCTTGTCGATGTCGATGGTGGGGGTGTTGTGGTCCTCGGTCGCGATGGTGAGGTCGAGGCGTCGGACCTTGCGGCCGGCCTGGCGCAGACCCTCGAAGGCCTGCGGGCTGGTCACCTCGTGCAGCAGGTGCAGATCGATGAAGAGGAGGTCGGGCTCGCCTTCGGCGCGCCGGACGACGTGGTCGTCCCAGACCTTCTCCGCGAGTGTCCTACCCATCGCTTTCCCTCCGGCCGGCCGGTTGTGCCGGCGCTTCATAGAGACCTGGTGCGCCTGATCGCCCGCACCCCCCGCGCGGATCGACGGCTCGGACCCAGTGGTTCGTGGACCCGCACATACAGACTCGCCTGTTCTTGGAAAAATTGAACTTGCGTTTCACAGTGTGAGACGCGAATATCGTTTCATGGACAACTCTAGCGGCGTCGGCGTTCTCGACAAGGCAGCTCTGGTATTGAGCGCACTGGAGTCCGGTCCGGCCACCCTCGCCGGGCTGGTCGCGGCGACAGGGCTCGCACGACCCACGGCACATCGCCTGGCCGTGGCACTGGAACACCACCGCATGGTGGCGAGGGACATGCAGGGCCGGTTCATCCTCGGCCCGCGGTTGGCAGAACTTGCCGCCGCGGCCGGCGAGGACCGTCTGCTGGCCACGGCCGGACCGGTGCTCACGCACCTCCGTGACGTGACGGGCGAGAGCGCGCAGCTCTACCGCCGTCAGGGCGACATGCGCATCTGCGTGGCAGCGGCGGAACGACTGTCGGGCCTGCGGGACACCGTCCCGGTGGGCTCCACCCTGCCCATGAAGGCGGGTTCGGCAGCGCAGATCCTGATGGCCTGGGAGGAGCCCGAGCGGCTCCACCGTGGCCTGCAGGGCGCGCGCTTCACGGCCACGGCCCTGTCGGGCGTACGACGCCGGGGCTGGGCCCAGTCGATCGGCGAGCGGGAGCCCGGCGTGGCCTCCGTCTCCGCGCCGGTGCGCGGGCCGTCGAACCGCGTGGTGGCCTCCGTATCGGTCTCCGGCCCGATCGAGCGCCTGACCCGCCACCCGGGGCGCATGCACGCCCAGGCCGTCATCGACGCGGCCGCCCGTCTGACGGAGGCCCTGCGCCGCTCCAGCTGAGCACCCCCCGACCCGAAGGACCTCTCACCCATCCCCCCGGGTCCGGGGGCGCGTACGACGCCGCACACGTCCGAACTCGCGCCTCCGGGCCCGCACTTGTCCGCCGGCCCGACCGGTGGCCGGGAACGGCGAAGAGGCCCTCCGCGATGATCGCGGAGGGCCTCTTCCTCATGTACCCCCGACCGGATTCGAACCGGCGCTACCGCCTTGAGAGGGCGGCGTGCTAGGCCGCTACACAACGGGGGCCTGTTTACTGCGGTACTGCGCTGGGCTACCAGGACTCGAACCTAGAATAAGAGAACCAGAAACTCTCGTGTTGCCAATTACACTATAGCCCAAAGGTCTAGACCAACTAGACACCGTACCCCCGACCGGATTCGAACCGGCGCTACCGCCTTGAGAGGGCGGCGTGCTAGGCCGCTACACAACGGGGGCCCTAGCGATCCTGCATCAAAACATCCGGGTGCGACCCTGGAGATCTCGCGGGAAGGATCTGTACCCCCGACCGGATTCGAACCGGCGCTACCGCCTTGAGAGGGCGGCGTGCTAGGCCGCTACACAACGGGGGCAAGCACTGCGTCACTACTGAACTGCGCTGGGCTACCAGGACTCGAACCTAGAATAAGGGAACCAGAAACCCTCGTGTTGCCAATTACACTATAGCCCACCAAAACTCAAGACCCTGAGGGGCTTTCGTTCGGTTAGCGCCTCCGGCCCGGCCCTTTCGGCCCGCTCGGGCGGCGCAGAAAGAACATTACCGGATGCCTGACCGTGCTCCAAAACGGGTATCGGCGGCCAGTAGCCGCAGGAGCCCGTCGAGTCCCGTGATCCGGTGCACGCCGTCGGGTCCGGAACCACGGCCGCCGTCCCGGTCCAGCCAGACGGCCGCGAGCCCGGCGTCGTGGGCGCCGCGGGCGTCGATCTCCGGCTCGTTCCCCACGTAGACCACCTCGTGCGGCTCCAGGGCCAGCTCCGCGCACGCCGCGCGGAAGGCGCCCGCGTCGGGCTTGCTGATGCCCAGCTCGGCGGCGCAGACCAGGACCTCGAAGCGGTCGCGCAGCCCGAGGTGGCGCAGCTTGGGGTCCTGGTTGGCCACGGAGGAGTTGGAGAGCACCCCGTGCCGGTGGGTGGTGGCCAGGGCGTCCAGCACGGGCACGACGTCCGGGAAGAGCGCCCAGGCGCCCCGGTAGTGCTCCACGTACCGTGCGAACCAGTCGTCGGCCTCGGCGTCGCTCATCGCGGGGAGCCCCGCGAACTCCCGCACCCGGTCCCGGCGCTGCCCCTGGAAGGTTCCGTGCCCCGCGGCGAAGCGGTTCCAGTGCCGCTCGGTGATCCGCCGCCACCGTGCGAGCGCCTCGTGCGGGGCCCCGTACCGTCCGGCGGTGCCCTCCGCGAGCAGGTGCGCGGCCAGTCCGGCCCGGTCGGCGCTCGTGTAGTCGAAGAGGGTGTCGTCGATGTCCCACAGCACGGCGCGGATCGGCATACGGCCGAGCCTACGCCGGGGCGCCCGGCCTCGGGAGGGCAACGGGGAAGTACGACCGGGAACGCCGCGGGGGCGACGGCCGGCGCGGCCGTCGCCCCCGCGGGGGTGGTGCGGGTCAGGCGGTGAGCTTGGCCAGGGTGGCGTCGATGCGGGCCAGCGAGCGCTCCTTGCCCAGGATCTCCAGGGACTCGAAGAGCGGCAGGCCGACGGTGCGGCCGGTCACGGCGACGCGGACGGGGGCCTGGGCCTTGCCGAGCTTGAGGCCGTGGGCCTCGCCCGCGGTCAGGACGGCCTGCTTGAGGGCCTCCGGGTCGGACCAGTCGGCCGTCTCCAGGTTGGCGCGGGCCGTGGTCAGCAGGGCCGCGGGCTCTCCCTTCATCGCCTTGTCCCAGGACGCCTGGTCCTCGACGGGCTCCCGGCGGAAGAGGAAGTCCACGTTCGCGGTGATGTCCGACAGGACGGTGACGCGGGTCTGGGCGTGCGGGGCGATGCGGGCCCACGCCTCGGCGTCGAAGTCCTCGGGCGCCCAATTGGCGTGCGGGGCCGTGAGCCAGGGGGCGCAGGCGTCCGCGAAGTCCTTGGGGTCGAGCTGCCGGATGTGGTCGGCGTTGATCGCCTCGGCCTTCTTGAGGTCGAAGCGGGCCGGGTTGGCGTTGACGTCCGGGATGTCGAACTTCGCCACCATCTCCTCGATCGAGAAGATGTCCTGGTCCTTGGAGAAGGACCAGCCGAGCAGCGAGAGGTAGTTCAGCAGGCCCTCGGGCAGGAAGCCGCGCTCGCGGTAGAGGTTGAGCGAGGACTCCGGGTCGCGCTTGGAGAGCTTCTTGTTGCCCTCCCCCATGACGTACGGCAGGTGGCCGAACTCGGGGACGGCCTTGGCGACGCCCAGCTCGATCAGTGCCCGGTAGAGCGCGATCTGGCGGGGGGTGGAGGACAGCAGGTCCTCGCCGCGCAGGACGTGGGTGATCTCCATCAGCGCGTCGTCGACCGGGTTGACCAGGGTGTACAGCGGGGCGCCGTTGGCCCGGACGATGCCGAAGTCCGGGACGTTCTCCGGGGTGACGGAGATCTCGCCGCGGACCAGGTCCGTGAAGGTGATCGTCTCGTCGGGCATCCGGAAGCGGACGATCGAGGCGCGACCCTCGGCCTCGTACGCGGCCTTCCGCTCCGCGGTCAGCTCGCGGCAGTGGCCGTCGTAACCGGAGGGCTTGCCGGCCGCGCGGGCGGCGTCGCGCCGCTGGTCGAGCTCCTCGGTGGTGCAGTAGCAGCTGTAGGCGTGGCCGCCGTCCTGGAGCTTCTTCGCGACGTCCGCGTAGATGTCCATGCGCTGCGACTGGCGGTACGGGGCGTGCGGGCCGCCGATCTCGGGGCCCTCGTCCCAGGTGAAGCCGAGCCAGCGCAGCGAGTCGAGCAGCTGGTCGTACGACTCCTCGGAGTCGCGGGCCGCGTCGGTGTCCTCGATGCGGAAGACGAACGTGCCGCCGTGGTGGCGCGCGAACGCCCAGTTGAACAGGGCGGTGCGGACCAGGCCCACGTGGGGGTTGCCGGTCGGGGAGGGACAGAAACGTACGCGGACGGGTCCGTTAACCACGCTTGATCACCTTGTTGGTGAGAGTGCCGATGCCTTCGATGGTGACGGCGACCTCGTCGCCGACGTTGAGGGGGCCGACTCCGGCCGGGGTCCCCGTGAGGATGACGTCGCCCGGGAGCAGGGTCATGGCCTCGCTGATGTGCACGATCAGGTCCTCGATGGAGCGGACCATGTCGCTGGTGCGGCCGAGCTGGCGTTGTTCGCCGTTGACGGTGCACTGGATGGTCAGGTCGCTCGGGTCGAGGTCGGTCTCGATCCACGGGCCGAGGGGGCAGGAGCTGTCGAAGCCCTTGGCCCGGGCCCACTGCTTCTCGCGCCGCTGCACGTCGCGGGCGGTGACGTCGTTGGCGCAGGTGTAGCCGAGGATCACGTCCTTGACGCGCTCCTTGGGGACCTCGCGGCACATGCGGCCGATGACCACGGCGAGTTCCGCCTCGTGGTGGAGGTCCTGCGAGAAGGAGGGGTACGTGATCGGGTCGCCGGAGCCGACCACCGAGGTGGAGGGCTTGAAGAAGGTGAGGGGCGGTTCGAGCGCGCCCTGCTCGTCGACGAGGGAGTTCCCGAGCTCCGCCGCGTGCTCCGCGTAGTTGCGGCCGACGGCCACGATCTTGTTCGGGAGCACGGGCGGCAGCAGCCGGACCTTGGCGAGCGGGACCTTCGTGCCGGAGAGCTCGAAGTCCGCGAACGGGATGCCCTTGATGATGTCGAGGACGAGCTCGCCCTCGGCGCCGGGGGCGGCATCGCCCTCGACCGCGCCGAAGGCGACGTTGCCGTCGATCGAGAACCTGGCGATGCGCACGTGTTGCGTCTGCCCCTCTGTATGTCCGCTTGCTGGAGTCTGCGGACTCCAGGCTAACGCGGCGGGCGGGGGCGTTCGGCGCTCCGTACCCGGGGGACTACGGCGCGGCGACCGCGACCGGGGCGTCCATCAGGATCGTGCGGCGGGGGTTCGCGGTCTGGGCCGGCAGCTCGACGGAGTGCTCCGGGGTGGCCGGGGCCGCCTGCAGCTCCTCGGCGTCCTCGAGGTGCGCGAGGGTGGTGCGGCGGGGGTTGGCTATGTTGCGGAACAGCATCGTCGTCTTCATCGGAGTCCGGGGCCCTCGGTTCGGTCGTGGTGGGTGGTGGTTGTGTGATGCGCCAACCCTGGCGCCAACCCTTCAATGGGCAAGGCTAAACATCTGAATCCCCGGCTGAACCGGGAAGTAATGGCCATGGGCGTGTGAGTTTGCTCACCAATGACCGGGCATTCCCGGCATACCAGACAGTGGATTCCGACCGACCAATCGGACATTGCGCCACTGAATGCGCCATTCCGCTCCTGATCATCAGGACTGGGACACCTTGCCAGGCGCGAGCTTTGATTGGCGTAAGTCCGGTTCGTCCCGGTAGCGGTTCCACGTCGCGTAGCGTTCCTGTCACGTGCCGTGACGGCTCGCCGGGGCGACACGCGCACCTTGTTGGAGATCCCCCACTGTGCTGGAATTCGCGGGACCGCCGCGGGAATCAGCCGGCGCGCAGGTGGCGCGAGACAGCGCCGAGCGCGGTGGCAACGGAGAGGGAGACGCGCCGGTCACCGACGACCACCATGGGGCCGTCAGTGCCCCAAGACTCGACACCGTCCCACCGCTCACCCGGCGGGGCGCCTGGTCCAGAGGTTGCGACGCTAGTGCAGGGACGATTCAAGAGGGATGGCAGCGCTGCGGCGGAGCAGGAGCCGCGCGGCGGGACCGACCGTGGCTCCTCGCCCCAGCACGCCCAGAACCGCGGGCCGGCTGTCGAAGGAGCGGGACCCGATGCCTCCGCTTCGGTGAAGGCGAAGGGACGCGGAAAGTCGGGCAAGCCCGGTAAGGCCGTCAAGGCCAAGCCCAAGGGCAAGCTCGACGCGCCCCAGCCGGCGGCCGAGGCGATACCGAAGGCTCCCGGGCCCGGTTCCCGTCTCGCCATGCAGAACTGGCGCATCAGCACGCGACTGGTGTCGCTGCTGACCCTGCCGGTCGTCGCCGCCACCACGCTCGGTGGCTTCCGCATCAACGACTCGATGAACGACATCTCGCAGCTGGAGCACATGCAGCTGCTGACGACGATGACCCGGCAGGCCACCAACCTGGCCGCCATGCTCCAGGAGGAGCGGGACAAGTCGGCCGGTCCGATGTCCGTCGCCAAGGACGGCAAGACCAACAGCCTCGTCGAGGGCGTCCGCGACCAGACCGACGCCGCCGCCATCGCCTTCACGGCGGCGACGGAGAAGGTCAACAACACCAAGGACCAGGACGAGACCCTCCAGTCGATCCGCAGCAACATCCTGCAGATCGCGCGCCAGCTGACCGGCATCGAGGACATCC
This sequence comes from Streptomyces sp. NPDC029836, assembly GCF_055574495.1. Taxonomy (NCBI): domain Bacteria; kingdom Bacillati; phylum Actinomycetota; class Actinomycetes; order Kitasatosporales; family Streptomycetaceae; genus Streptomyces; species Streptomyces sp. NPDC029836. Next base: position 206,587 of record NZ_JBVHZI010000006.1, read on the forward strand.
GCAAGAAGGCGTACGCCAACGGCGCCCAGCAGACCGTCACCGAGTACAACGCACTGATCACCTCGCTCCTCTCGCTGTCGCAGGACATGGCCCAGGCCACCTCCAGCCCCGAGATGATCAAGCGCACCCGCGCCCTGGCGGCCTTCTCGTCCGCCAAGGAGTACGCCTCCATCCAGCGCGCGGTCATCGCCGCCTCGCTCCCCGAGAACGGCGCCCAGCCGGGCAAGTTGGAGGAGAACGACCGCCTCTACGCGCTCTCCGCGCTCCGCGGTGAGAGCCAGTCCCGGAAGGCCTTCGACGTGGCCTACCAGGGCAAGGCGGAGGACCTCCTCGCCTCGCTCGGGGACGGCAATTCGGAGATCGGCACCGCGGACCACTACGCCCGCCGCGTCCTGACCACCCCGGGACAGCTCGGCAAGGAGAAGAACCGGTCCTGGATGGACTGGTACGACGCCGACGACACCAAGCTCCAGGCGATGAAGGTCATCGAGCTGACGCTGCTCGAGGACATGGAGCAGAAGGCCCGCGAGCTCAAGAGCGAGTCGCAGCAGGACGCCATCATCAACGGTGCCCTGATCCTCCTCGTCCTCGGTGTCTCCCTCGTCGGCGCCTTCGTCATGGCCCGGTCGATGATCCGCTCGCTGCGCCGCCTGCAGGACACCGCGACGCGCGTCGCCCAGGACCGTCTGCCCGAGCTCGTCAAGCAGCTCTCCGAGTCGGACCCGCAGGACGTGGACACCTCCGTGGAGTCCGTCGGTCTGCACACCCGCGACGAGATCGGCCAGGTGGCCGCGGCCTTCGACGACGTGCACCGCGAGGCCGTCCGCCTCGCCGCCGAGCAGGCCCTCCTCCGGGGCAACGTCAACGCGATGTTCACCAACCTCTCGCGCCGCTCGCAGGGCCTCATCCAGCGTCAGCTCTCGCTCATCTCCGAGCTGGAGTCGCGCGAGGCCGACCCGGACCAGCTGTCCTCGCTCTTCAAGCTCGACCACCTCGCGACCCGCATGCGCCGTAACGGCGAAAACCTCCTCGTCCTCGCGGGTGAGGAGCCGGGCCGCCGGTGGACCCGCCCCGTCCCGCTCGTCGACGTGCTCCGCGCCGCGGCGTCCGAGGTGGAGCAGTACGAGCGCATCGAACTCTCGTCGGTGCCCGGCACCGACGTCGCCGGCCGCGTCGTCAACGACCTCGTCCACCTGCTCGCCGAGCTGCTGGAGAACGCCACCTCGTTCTCCTCCCCGCAGACCAAGGTCAAGGTGACCGGTCACGCGCTGCCCGACGGCCGCGTGCTCGTCGAGATCCACGACACCGGCATCGGCCTCTCCCCCGAGGACCTGGCCGCGATCAACGAGCGCCTCGCGGCGCCGCCGACCGTGGACGTCTCCGTCTCCCGCCGCATGGGCCTGTTCGTGGTCGGCCGCCTGTCCCTGCGACACGGCATCCGCATCCAGCTGCGCCCCTCCGACTCGGGCGGTACGACGGCTCTCGTCATGCTGCCGGTGGACGTCGCCCAGGGCGGCAAGAAGCCGGCTCCGATGCCGGGCCAGGGCGGCCCGGGATCCCAGGGCAACGCCGGCGGCACGGGCGGTCCCGGCGCGGGTGGCCCCGGTGGTCAGGCTTCGATGGCCGGTGCGGGTACCCGTCCCCCGGTCGGCGCCGGGCCGCAGCGCGGTCAGGTCGCCGGTGGCGGACAGCGCCCCGCGCTGCCCGGCCAGGGCGGTGGCCCCGGTCAGCAGCAGCGCCCCCAGGGGCAGGGTCCGGGCCAGGGTCAGGGCCCGCAGGGCGGTCGCCCGCAGCAGGGCGGCCCCTCGGCTCCGACCGGCCAGGGTCAGGCGGCCTTCGGCAGCGGTGGCCCGCTGCCCACGCGCGGCCCGTCCGGCGGCCCGCAGGCCCGTCCGGCGGCGCCCCAGTCCTCCGGGCCCGGCGCGTTCGCCCAGGGCAACGGCTTCGAGCGGCCGCAGCAGCCCCAGCAGAGCCGTCAGCAGGGCCAGTTCCAGCAGGGTCAGCAGCCCGGACAGCAGCAGCCGCAGCAGGCCGCACAGCAGCAGCCCGGCGGCCAGCAGCAGGCCGGCCAGCAGCCCGCCGCTCCGGTCCAGCGCAAGCGGCCGCAGCTGCCGCCGCGCGGCGGCGCCCCCCGTGCGGAGCTCCCGGGCACCGGCGCTTCGCCCGCCGGGATCCCGCAGTCCGCCAGCTGGGGCTCCGCCCAGGGCGGCCACGAGGTCCCGCGCGGCCACGACGAGCTCTCGGGCCCCGGCTCGACCTCCGAGTTCGCCCGCCCGGACTACAACGCCCCCTACCCGCCCCAGGCCACCGGCGGCAACCCCGCCAACAGCACGACCGGCCAGTTCGAGCGTCCCGACGTACGGGGTCCCCTGGACCCGTCCACCACGGGCCAGTTCGAGCGCCCGCAGCTGGGCGGCCCCCTCGACCCGGCCTCGACGGGCCAGTTCGCCCGTCCGGTCCCGCCGCAGCAGCACGCTCCGGCACCGCTGCCCGGCGGTCCGGGTGTCGGTGGCTACGGGCAGGAGCAGCAGCCCGGCGGTTACGCGCCGGCGCCCCTCCCGGTTCAGCGTCCCGACGCGCCCCGGCTGCCCCAGACACAGCCCGAGGCCCTGCCGCCGGCGCAGCCCACGAGCGGTCCGGGCCGCAGCCCGATCTTCGACACGCTGGAGTCGAACTGGTTCCGCGAGGAGGGCGAACAGCCCGCCGCGCAGGCACCGGCCGTACCCCAGCAGCAGGCACAGGCTCAGCGCGGCACGGAACTCGCCGCCGAGCCCGCCGCGGCGGTCACCGGCACCTCGCCGACCGTCAGCTGGCGCTCCTCCCCCAACGACGAGCTGATGCGGCAGGCCGAGCGCGTCCGTCAGCCCGCCGCCGGAGGGATCACGACGTCGGGGCTGCCCCGCCGGGTACCGCGGGCGAACCTCGTGGCCGGCACCGCGCAGCAGCAGGCCGAAGCCCAGGCGGGCCCGCAGGTTTCGCGTGCTCCGGACGACGTCCGTGGCCGTCTCACCAACCTCCGACGCGGTATCCAGCAGGGGCGCCAGGCCGGCACCACCGGCCCCGCGACCGGCAGTTACCACATCGACCCCACTTACCAGCAGGAGCGTTAGTTGAGTTCGATGAGCCAGGCGGCACAGAACCTGAACTGGTTGATCACCAACTTCGTGGACAACACCCCAGGGGTGTCCCACACGGTGGTGGTTTCCGCCGACGGACTCCTTCTGGCGATGTCCGAAGGATTCCCCCGTGACCGCGCCGATCAGCTGGCGGCCGTGGCCTCCGGTCTGACGTCGCTGACCGCCGGTGCCTCCCGCATCTTCGAGGGCGGCCCCGTCAACCAGACCGTCGTGGAGATGGACCGGGGATTCCTCTTCCTCATGTCCGTCTCGGACGGCTCCTCGCTGGCCGTACTCGCGCACCCCGAGTGCGACATCGGCCTCGTGGGCTACGAAATGGCCCTCCTCGTGGACCGCGCGGGCAGCGTCCTCACCCCGGACCTGCGCGCCGAGCTCCAGGGAAGCCTGCTCATCTGACTGCACGTCCCCCGGCCGGACGGTACTTCCGGCCGGGGGAGCCGGGACCCCACCCCCGGTACCCAGTACCCCCGACAGGCCGTCATCACGTCCCCCCACCGGCCGCCCCGTCAGACGGCACGCTGACCACTGCTGTCCAGCCCGGAGGATCAATGACCCCGCCCCCCGCCTATCCCGATGCGTACGGAGATTCGTACTCGGATGGCGACCAGCCGCTGGTACGTCCGTACGCGATGACCGGTGGCCGGACCCGTCCGCGCTACCAGCTCGCCATCGAGGCGCTGGTCAGCACCACGGCCGATCCGATGCACCTGTCCGGCCTGCTGCCGGAGCACCAGCGCATCTGCACGCTCTGCCGTGAGGTGAAGTCGGTCGCGGAGGTCTCCGCACTGCTGTCGATGCCGCTCGGTGTCGCCCGGATCCTCGTCGCCGACCTGGCCGAGGCCGGAATGGTGGCCATCCACCAGCCGGGCAATGGAGAGGCCGGCGGAACGCCGGATGTAACGCTGCTCGAGAGGGTTCTCAGTGGACTTCGCAAGCTCTGACGGCGGAGCGGCTCCTCGCTCCACCACCTCCGCGAAGATCGTGGTCGCGGGCGGCTTCGGCGTGGGCAAGACCACGTTCGTCGGCGCGGTCTCCGAGATCAACCCGCTGCGCACCGAGGCCGTGATGACGTCCGCGAGCGCGGGCATCGACGACCTCACCCACACCGGTGACAAGACGACCACCACGGTCGCCATGGACTTCGGCCGCATCACCCTGGACCAGGACCTGATCCTGTACCTCTTCGGTACCCCGGGTCAGGACCGCTTCTGGTTCATGTGGGACGACCTGGTGCGCGGCGCCATCGGCGCCATCGTGCTGGTCGACACGCGGCGCCTGGCGGACTGCTTCCCCGCGGTGGACTACTTCGAGAACAGCGGCCTGCCGTTCGTCGTCGCCCTCAACGGCTTCGAGGGGCACCAGCCGTACACGCCGGAGGAAGTCCGCGAGGCCCTGCAGATCGGCCCGGACGCCCCCATCATCACCACCGACGCCCGGCACCGCGGCGACGCCAAGAGCGCGCTCATCACGCTCGTCGAGCACGCCCTGATGGCGCGGCTCAAGTAACACGATTCCGCACGCCGTGCACCGGGGCGGGCTGTGTCCTACGACACGGCCCGCCCCTGTCGTTCATAACGTTTCGACAGAGAATTATCGAGGGCGTGCGCACACGGTGCGTTCGTCCGGTACCGCTGCGCGCACATATGGCCCGGTTTTTGCCGCAGCTCGCTCTTTATGTCCGGTTTATGTGGGGCTCAAGGCTCTGTGAATCGCCGATTTCAACTGTTTGGAACACGGCCGTCAACCGTGCTGGAATTCAACGAACTAGCTAGTAGCACCGCCGAGAGGTTGTTGGTCGAGTGAGGCGAAGCAACTCGAGCCCCGCGGATGAACCCGCGCGCGGCAACTTCACCCCGCCGCCGCGCGCGGCCACGTCATCCGTCGACGTGCCCGTGGACCCACCCACGAGCGGCGGTAGCACCAGCAAGCTGTCCCCCCGCAACTGGCGCGTACCGACCCGTCTGAACGCCATCCTCCTCGTACCCGTCCTCGTCGGACTGGTCATGGGCGGTTTCCAGGTCAAGGGTTCGGTCGACAGCTGGAACGAGGCGAAGGACGCCGAGAAGACCGCGCGCATCGTCCAGGCGGCTGCCGAGTACGGCCAGGCTCTGCTCAACGAGCGCGACCTGACCGCCGAGCCGCTCCTCAAGGGCGACCGCAACAGCGAGGTCGTGTCGAAGGCGTACGCCGCCACCGACGCCGCCAAGGCCAAGTTCGCGACGGCCGCGAAGGACCTGCCCTCGAAGCAGGGCCTGGAGCGCCGGCTGGAGCTCTTCCGCCAGGAGGAGCCGAAGCTGGAGCAGGTCCGCAAGACCGCCTACGCGGTGCCCGAGTCGGCGAAGAAGAACCTCCCGGCCTCGGCGGGTCCCATCCCGACCGAAGAGGGGTACGTGCTGGTCCAGCACTACCTCATGCAGTTCTCCAACGAGCTCGGCCTCGGCACCGGCAACGTCACCAGCTACGGCCGCATGGTCTACGCGATCGAGCTGGCGAAGGCCGCGAACTCCCTCCAGCGCTCGGTCGGCACGCACCTGCTGGTGCGTCCGAACGAGAACGAGGAGGTCCGCAAGGCCCAGCTCGTCGCCTTCTCCTCCTACGCCTACCTCGAAGAGATAGCCATCGGCGAGTACGTCGCCGCCGGTACCGACGAGGAGACGAACCGGCTCAAGGAGGTCATGGGCAAGAAGTCCCAGGAGGGCGCCGCCAAGCTCGCGCAGGCCAAGCAGGCCGCCGAGCAGTCCGGCGCCGCCTTCAAGGCTCCGCCCGTGGTCAACGGCTCCCCGCTGGTCGGCATGACCGAGGCGATAGCCGGCGGCGACAAGAACACGAAGCTGGCCCTGAACGGCACCACGCCGGCCGCCTGGCAGGCCGCCTCCACGGCCAAGTTCGACGGTTACGCCGAGATCGAGAAGGAACTCCTCGAAAAGGCCGTCGACGACGCCGTCGCGGTCTCCGACGAGTCCCGCGGCGACGCCATCCTGACCGGCGCGATCGTGGTCGTGGCCCTGCTCGCCGCCTTCATCCTGGCCGGCATGATGGCCCGCCAGATGGGCCGTGCGATGCGCCACCTGCGCAGCTCGGCCTTCGACATCGCCGAGCAGCGCCTGCCGATGCTCGTCGACCAGCTCTCGCGCACCGACCCGGGCAAGGTCGACACCCGCGTCGCGCCGATCCCGATCAACTCCCAGGACGAGATCGGCGAGGTCGCCCGCGCCTTCGACCAGGTCCACCGGGAAGCGGTCCGGCTCGCCGCCGAGCAGGCGCTCCTGCGAGGGAACGTCAACGCGATCTTCACGAACCTCTCCATGCGCAACCAGTCGCTGATCGAGGGCCAGCTGACCCTCATCACCGACCTGGAGAACAACGAGGCCGACCCGGACCAGCTGGAGAACCTCTTCCGCCTGGACCACCTGGCCACCCGCATGCGCCGCAACGGCGAGAACCTCCTCATCCTCGCGGGTGAGAACCCGGGCCGCCGCTGGGACCAGCCGGTGCCCCTCGTCGACGTGCTGCGCGCCGCCTCCTCCGAGGTGGAGCAGTACGAGCGCATCGAGCTCTCCGGCGTCTCCGAGGCCGAGATCCACGGCCAGGCCGTGACCGACCTCGTGCACCTGCTGGCCGAGCTGCTGGAGAACGCCACCACGTTCTCCTCCCCGCAGACCAAGGTCCGGGTGAACGCCACGCGTCTGCCGGACGGCCGCGTCATGGTCGAGATCCACGACAAGGGCATCGGCCTCACCGCCGAGGACTTCGCGGACATCAACCACAAGCTGGCCAACCCGCCGACCGTGGACGCCGCGATCTCGCAGCGCATGGGTCTGTTCGTGGTCGGCCGGCTGGCGGACCGCCACAGCATCCGCGTCCAGCTGCGTCCCTCGGGCGAGGCCGCGGGCACCACCTCGCTGGTCATGCTCCCGGACGCGATCACCCACGGTGGCGGTGGCGAGGGCATCCCGGACGACGACTTCACGGTCTCCTCGATGATTCCGGAGCAGAAGTCCCAGCAGGCCGCCCCGCTGCGCACCGCCGCCGAACTCGGCTTCGACGACTCGGCGTACGACCGCCAGGGCGACCGCAGCGCCGACGCTGCGCCCGCGGACCCCGTCGTACGGTCGCTGGGCCGCGAGGAGCGCCGGGCCGCGCTGGAGGCTCAGGTCGGCTTCCCGCAGGGGCAGGCCGAGTACCCGTCCCAGGACTATCCGGAACCTCAACCGGAACACGGCTACCAGCCGTACCAGGGCTACGAGGAACCGGCCGCGCAGGGCTACCAGAACACCTGGGACGCTCCGCAGCAGCCGGTGGGCCAGGAGGCCTACCCGGACCAGGCATATGCCTATCCGGAGGTCGGCTACCAGGACCCCCAGCAGCCCGCCCCGTCGTACGAGGGTGGCTACGAGGACCAGTCCCAGCAGGGCGAGTGGCCCCAGCAGAACACCTATTCGGGCTCCTACCAGCAGAGCTACGGGACCGAATCGGAATCGACGTCCGCTCCCGAACCGGCCGCGGAGCGCGTAGGCTTCGACCGTCCGGGCGCCGCTGCCGACACCGGTCACCAGATGACCGGAGCGGGCCTGCCGCGACGCGGCAGCCAGCAGCAGTGGCAGCCGGCGAAGCAGGAAGCGGAGTCCACCGGATCTCTCTTCGAGCAGCGGCCGCAGCGTCAGCAGCAGCCCGCCGAACCGAAGCGGGCCCCGGAGGAATCCGAAGGCACCGAGTCCTGGCGCTCGACGAACGACGAGCGCTGGCAACAGGCCGGCAAGCTCCGTGAGCCGAAGGCGGGCGGGGTCACCCCGTCCGGTCTCCCTCGGCGGGTGCCCAAGGCCAACCTGGTCGAGGGTGCTGCGGAGACGACTCCGCAGGGCGGCCCCCAGGTCTCCCGCGCACCGGAGGACGTCCGTGGCAGGTTGAGCAACCTGCGGCGTGGTGTCCAGCAGGGACGCAACGCGGGATCCGAGCAGTCAAGTAACAGCTATGACCAGGAGCGTTAGTGTGAGCCCGATGAGCCAGGCGGCACAGAACCTGAACTGGTTGATCACCAACTTCGTGGACAACACCCCAGGGGTGTCGCACACGGTGGTGGTCTCCGCCGACGGACTCCTTCTGGCGATGTCCGACGGATTCCCGCGCGACCGCGCCGATCAGCTGGCGGCCGTGGCCTCCGGTCTGACGTCGCTGACCGCCGGTGCTTCCCGCATCTTCGAGGGTGGCGCCGTCAACCAGACCGTCGTGGAGATGGACCGCGGGTTCCTCTTCCTCATGTCCGTGTCGGACGGTTCCTCGCTCGCGGTGCTCGCGCACCCCGAGTGCGACATCGGCCTCGTGGGCTACGAGATGGCCCTCCTCGTGGACCGCGCGGGCAGCGTCCTCACCCCGGACCTGCGCGCGGAGCTCCAGGGAAGTCTTCTCAACTAGCAAACAAGCAGTGCGTTTCGCGTCACCGCACCATAGGGTGCGGTGGCGCGGTTCCACAGGGAGTACTGCGTTCTTGGAGTCGGAGGAGGAAACGTGACAACACCCGGAGGACATCCTTATGGCGGCGCGCAGCAGCCGCAGGGTGGGCACGACCAGAACCGCTTCAACTTCCCCTCCGCTCCCAGCCGGCCCGTGCCGGAGCACAACCCGTACCAGCAGTACGGCCAGCCCCAGCAGCCGCAGCAGCCTCCGCAGGGCCATCGGCCCTCGCAGAGTCCCATGCGGTCCTCGCAGCCCCCGGCTCCGAAGGCGCACAACCCGCTGGTGCGTCCGTACGCCATGACCGGCGGCCGTACCCGGCCGCGCTACCAGCTCGCCATCGAGGCGCTGGTCAGTACCACGGCCGATCCCGCGCGGCTGCAAGGGCAGTTGCCCGAGCACCAGCGCATCTGCCGCCTGTGCCAGGAGATCAAATCCGTCGCGGAGATCTCGGCACTCCTCTCCATTCCTCTTGGTGTCGCCCGAATCCTCGTCGCCGACCTGGCGGAGGCGGGCCTCGTCGCCATCCACCAGCCCGGCGGCGACGAGTCCGCGGGCGGCCAGCCAGATGTGACACTGCTCGAAAGGGTGCTCAGTGGACTTCGCAAGCTCTAACGGAGGTTCTGCCGGAGGAGCACCGCGCTCCACCACCTCCGCGAAGATCGTGGTGGCGGGCGGCTTCGGCGTGGGCAAGACCACGTTCGTCGGCGCGGTCTCCGAGATCAACCCGCTGCGCACCGAAGCCGTCATGACCAGCGCCTCCGCCGGCATCGACGACCTCACCCACACCGGTGACAAGACGACCACCACGGTCGCCATGGACTTCGGCCGCATCACCTTGGACCAGGACCTGATCCTGTACCTCTTCGGTACCCCGGGTCAGGACCGCTTCTGGTTCATGTGGGACGACCTGGTGCGCGGCGCCATCGGCGCGGTCGTGCTCGTGGACACGCGCCGTCTGGCGGACTGCTTCCCCGCGGTGGACTACTTCGAGAACAGCGGCCTGCCGTTCGTGATCGCCCTCAACGGCTTCGACGGGCACCAGCCGTACACGCCGGAGGAAGTCCGCGAGGCCCTGCAGATCGGCCCGGACGCCCCCATCATCACCACCGACGCCCGGCACCGCGGCGACGCCAAGAGCGCGCTCATCACGCTCGTCGAGCACGCCCTGATGGCCCGCCTGCGGTAGGCGCTCCGCCCGGACGTTTCACCCGGGACGCCGGGAACCCGTGACGGGTTCCCGGCGTTCTCTCCTTCTGACGGAGGGGGGTAGGCGTGAGCGCCGAGGTCGCGGCCATCAATCTGGGCAGGGTGCTGGCCACCCGCGCGGTGTCCTTGTGGCTCGCGCCACGCCGGCGTGCGCAGGAGGCCGACTCCTCCATGGCGGACCTGATTCGCTTCCGCGTACCGGGGCTGCGCCATCAGCGGGGCCTGGAGCGACAGTTCGAGGACATGGCCGATGCCGTGGCCGCGCGCCTGGAGCCGCTGCTGGCGCGCACCGAGCGGGCCGTCACCGAACTGCTGGCCCGTACCACGACGTTGGCCGCCGAGGTGGCCCGCGCGCTGGACCGGCTGCCCGTCCGCTCGCTGTACGCGCCCGAGGGCGAGGACGAGGCGTTCCGGCGGGAGTACCTGGAGCTCATCAGCGGGACGTTGGACGAGGTGGAGCTGCAGGCCCTGGCCGCGAGCCCGCTGATGGCCGCGCTGCTGTGCGCGCTCCACCTGGAGCGACGTCGGCAATTGCCCCGCAGTCGGATGGAGTTGTACCGGACGGCGTTGGAGATCCTGCTGCACCGGCGGGACACGGAGCGGGGCGTCCCGGGCGACCTCGTCGTCCCGTTGACCCTGGCGGACAAGCTCCTGCTGCTCCAGGACCTGGCCTGGCGGCTGTCGGACAACAACCGCAGCGAGATCGCCCGGGACCGGGCCGCCGAGCACGTGCGCGGCGCGATCTCCGCGATGCGGCACCTGGAGGGGGCGGACGGGGCGGCCGTACTGGACCACCTGCTGGTGCGCTCGGGCGTGCTGCGGGCGCCGGCCGAGGACCGGGTGGACTTCGTCCACCGCAGTTTCCAGGAGTACCTGGCGGCGGCCGAGGCGGCCTCGGAGGACCGCATCGGCAACCTGGTGGAGCGGGCGCACCTGGATCCGTGGCACGAGACGCTCGTGATGACGGCGGGCCACGCCAACCGTACGCAGCGGGAGGAGCTGATCGAGGGCGTGCTGGCCCGGGCCGCCGCCGAACCCCGTCACGCCCGCCGCCTGCGCCTGCTGGCGGCCTCCTGCCTGGAGACGATGCCCTCCGTGCCCGACGCGTTGGTCGGGCCGTTGGACGAGGCCCTGGGCTCGCTGGTCCCGCCCCGCCGGGCGAGCGAGGCCACCTCCCTGTCGGCGGTGGGCCCGCCGGTGTTGCGGCTCCTGCCGGCGTCCCTGAGGGGCGAGTCCGAGGCGGCGGTACGGGCCCTCGTCCGGACGACGGCCTTGATCGGCGGCGAGGGGGCGCTGCACAGGCTGGGGCAGTGGACCGATGACCCGCGGCCCACGTCCCAGCGGGAACTCGCCGACGCCTGGGAGCACTTCGACCCGCAGGACTACGCACGCCGCCCAGTGGCAGGCGATACCGCTGCTGGCCCATGCCCGGCGGATCGCGGTGCACCACCCCTTCACCCGAGGCCTGGGGGCGTTCGTGGAACTGGGGCCGCTGGAGAGGCTGTCGGTGACCGATCTGCGGGAGGACGCCGACCTCGCGCCCGTGGCCTCCCTCACCGGCCTGACGGCGCTCGACGCCTGGGGCAACGTACCGCTGCGCGACGTAGGGCCGCTGCGCGAGTTGCCGGACCTGGAGTTCCTCCAGCTCCTGAACTGGAGCACCTGCCCGGCGCCGGACGAGATATCGGACGTCCCGAAGCTGCGTGGCCTGTCCCTGGGACGGCTCCCCGCGGATGTCGGACTCGACTCCCTCCGCCTCGGCGTCCGCCTGAGTCGGCTGGTGCTCCAGGGCGAGGGCACACCGCGCGGCTTCACCGGCCTCGACCGGCTGGAGCGCCTGACCGGTCTCACGCTGTTCGGCTACGACCTGCGGGATTGGCTCCCGCGTCTGGAGAGCGGGCCCCCGCACCTGGAACAGCTGGTCCTGCACGGCTGCACGCTGCCCGAGGACCTGAGCGGCCTCGGTGTGCTCGGCTGCCGGACGCTGCGGCTGTCCGGGTGCCGGACGGCCGACGGCCGCCCGCCGCGCCTCGACTCGGTGCCGGAGGGCATCAAGGTCAGGAGCGGCTGAGCGGCCGTCGGGCGAGCGGGGTGCGTACCGCGCCGGGTCAGCGCCAGCTGTGCGGGGCCTGGAAGCCCCGGCTGCGCTCCAGGCGCCGCCAGCCCGCCGGGGGGCGGGGGATGTTGACGGCCTCGGGGGTCGCGGCGGCGCGGGCGAGCAGGATCGCGGTGATCGCGGCCAGCTCCTCGGGCTCGGCGTTGCCCTTCTCGACCTTCAACAGGGTGTCGGTGGCGATGCTCATCGGTGGCATGTCTCCTTCGTTTACTGCGGCGGGTTGCCGTGCTTGCGCGACGGCAGGTCGGCGTGCTTGGTGCGGAGCATCGCGAGCGCGCCCGCGAGGACCTCGCGGGTCTCGGCGGGATCGATGACGTCGTCCACGAGACCGCGTTCGGCCGCGTAGTACGGGTGCATCAGCTCGGCCTTGTACTCCTTGACCATGCGCGCGCGCATCGCCTCGGGGTCCTCGGCGTCCGCGATCTGCTTGCGGAAGATGACGTTGGCGGCGCCGTCGGCGCCCATCACCGCGATCTCGTTGGTGGGCCAGGCGTAGGTCAGGTCGGCCCCGATGGACTGCGAGTCCATGACGATGTACGCACCGCCGTACGCCTTCCGCAGGATCAGCGAGATCCGCGGCACGGTCGCATTGCAGTACGCGTACAGCAACTTCGCGCCGTGCCGGATGATGCCGCCGTGCTCCTGGTCGACACCCGGCAGGAACCCGGGGACGTCGAGCAGGGTGACGATGGGGATGTTGAACGCGTCGCACAGCTGGACGAAACGCGCCGCCTTCTCCGAGGCGTGGATGTCCAGGACGCCCGCGAGGTGACCGGGCTGGTTGGCGACGATGCCCACGACCTGGCCGTCGATCCGGGCCAGCGCGCAGATGATGTTGCGCGCCCAGCGCTCGTGGATCTCCAGGACGTCGCCCTCGTCGACGAGCTCCTCGATCACCTTGAGCATGTCGTACGGGCGGTTCCCGTCGGCCGGCACCAGGTCCAGCAGGACGTCGGAGCGGCGGTCCTTGGGGTCGTCCGTCTCGTGGACCGGCGGGTTCTCGCGGTTGTTGGAGGGCAGCATCGTGATGAGGTAGCGGACCTCGGAGATGCAGGTCTCCTCGTCGTCGTACGCGAAGTGCGCCACGCCCGAGGTCTCCGCGTGCACATCGGCCCCGCCGAGCCCGTTCTGGGTGATCTCCTCACCCGTCACCGCGCGGACCACGTCCGGACCGGTGATGAACATCTGCGAGGTCTCACGGACCATGAACACGAAGTCCGTCAACGCCGGCGAGTACGCCGCGCCACCCGCGCACGGACCCAGCATCACACTGATCTGCGGGATGACACCCGACGCCCGCGTGTTGCGCTGGAAGATCCCGCCGTACCCGGCCAGCGCCGAAACGCCCTCCTGGATACGGGCCCCCGCCCCGTCGTTGAGCGACACCAACGGGGCACCGGCCGCGATCGCCATGTCCATGATCTTGTGGATCTTCGTCGCGTGGGCCTCGCCCAACGCACCGCCGAAGATCCGGAAATCGTGCGCGTAGACGAAGACCGTACGACCCTCGACCGTCCCCCACCCGGTGATCACACCATCCGTGTAGGGCCTCTTCGCCTCCAGGCCGAAACCGGTCGCCCGGTGCCGACGCAACTGCTCGACCTCCTTGAAGGACCCCTCGTCGAGCAGGAGCGCGATCCGCTCCCGGGCCGTCAGCTTGCCCTTGGCGTGCTGCGCCTCCGTCGCCCGATCGCTCGGCCCGCGCCGCGCCTCCTCACGGAGGGAGTGCAGCTCGGCCACGCGTCCACGGGCGTCGGTCGGCTCGCTCGAAGTCTGGTCCACAACGGTCATGTACCGACCTTACGAAGTCCGACGGCGAAAACCCTCCGTTGGTTCCGCACAGTCTCGGACCCGATCCGCTGTCCGGCCCGGACAGAACCGGCGATGAATGCATGGACTCCCCCAGTCGAGACCGTGGCCCTTTGTGGAGGTTCCACAAAACAACGGACTCGCTGCCATGAAAGTTGAAATTTGAACGGAATGGGTCTAGCGTCTATCTCGTTGAAAGTTCAACGAGTTCGGGCCCCGCCGAACCCGTCGGACACCTCGCCGGACACGCCGGCAGCAGGATCTTCCGAGGAGGAAGTCATGGGTCTCTTCACCCGCCGCACCGCCCCCACCGCCGTCGCCACGCTCGAAGTGGACCCGGCACTGGCCGCCCTGACCGGCGACTACGTGATCGACGCCGCGCACAGCAGCATCGGCTTCACCGTCCGGCACGCGATGGTCACCAACGTGCGCGGCAGCTTCACCGAGCACGAGGGCACCCTCCACCTCGACGGCGGCGACCCGTCCCGCTCCACCGCGGTCATCGACGTGAAGATCGCCTCGATCGGCACCGGCATCGCCGACCGCGACACCCACCTGCGCAGCGGCGACTTCTTCGACGCCGAGGCCTTCCCCGTGATGAGCTTCCACTCCACCTCGGCCGAGACCCTCGGCGGGGACGCGTACCGGATCACCGGCGAGCTCACGATCAAGGACGTCACCCGCCCGCTCTCCATCGACCTGGAGTTCACCGGCTCCGCCACGGACGTCTACGGCAACGAGCGCGTCGGCTTCGAGGGCGCCGCCGAGATCCTGCGCTCCGACTGGGGCCTGACCTGGAACGCCGCACTGGAGGCCGGCGGCGTCATGGTCAGCGACAAGGTGAAGCTGACCTTCGACATCTCGGCGATCAAGCAGGCCTGACCACCCGCTCGCGACGCCGGCCCGGGGGCGGCCACCGCAGCCGCCCGAGCCACCTCGGCCACCGCTGCTACCAGCCGCCCCCGCCGTCGAACCCGCCGCCCCCGTCGAACCCGCCCCCGCCGCCGAAGTCCCCGCCGCCGAAGTCGGACGGGTTGAAGTCGGCCCCGGAGGCGTCCCCGCCCGCGAAGCCGCTCCCCGCGCCGCCGAAGTCCGAGGCGTAGGCGGGACCGGCCATCATCGATCCGAGCATCGTGCCCATCAGCAGTCCCGGCAGGATGCCCCCGCCGAAGTACCCGCCGGCCCAGGGACCGTACGCCGGGCCGGCGTCGTAGTACGGACGCGGCCCGCGCTCGGTGTCGACCGTACGGACCGCGGGGTCGAGGCCGTCGCGCAGCCGTACGGCGTCCGCCGCGCAGACCGGAACGGTACGGGCGGCCCCGTCGGGCGGCGCCCAGGCGGCGTCCTCGGTGCTCGGTCCGTGCCGCGGGTCGAAGAAGCAGGGCGATCGGCGCTCGGGCACCGGCGCGCCCTGACGGCGCGCGTCCAGGCGGGCCAGGGCGTACCGGCCGTCCTCCAGCGCCTGGGTCACGTCCTGCACCTCTTCGGGGCGCCGCACCGAAGCCATGATCTGCTTGGCCTTCTCGTACGAGTCGAGGGCCTGTTCGTAGTCGCGGCGCATGGCGTCGTCGGCGCCGGGTTCGCCCGGGTGGAAGTCCAGCCGCTCCAGTTCCTCGCCGAAGGCCGTGATGTCCTCGTCCACGACCACGGAGAGCCGCTCGATCGCCTCGCGCCGGGTCTCCTCCTTCTTCTTGCGGTTCCGCTTCACCAGCAGGTAGGCGCCGCCCCCTCCCGCGACGGCGACCGCGCCGAGCGCGACCAGCCCGCCGACCGGCGCCCCGTCGGAGGCGCCGGTAGTGCCCCAGGAAGCGGGGGCGGACCCCTTGGCCTGGCTCAGGGCCTGGTCGACGAAGTTGTCGAGCTGGGTGGCCGCGTCCACCGGGGCGCCGGTCTTCACGGCGTCGCTGAGGTTGCGCACCGCGTTCCTCGGCATGACGGCCGGGTCGGCGCCGGCGCTGAAGCCGTCGCCGAGGCGGATCGCGTACAGGCCGGTGATGCCGGTCTCGGCGCGGACGGCGGAGAGCACCTTGTCCTGCGGGAACTGTGCGGTGGCCGGCAGTACGGCGAGGAACACCGGCTTCCCGGAGTCCTTGATCTTCCGGGCCAGCGCGTCGGCCTGCGCCGCGGACAACTGCTCGCGGGCGCCGGGGTCCACGTAGACCGGGCCCTGCTTGAGGGCCTCCCCCACCGCGGCGACCCCGGTGGCGGCCGATGCCTGCGGGGCGGCCACGAGCGCGGTCGTCGACAGGGCCAGCAGCAGACCGGCCAGCAGCGGTCCGACACGTGCGGATATCAGCCTGGTCCTCATGCCTACGACGCTACCCGAACAGGTCGTTTCCTGTGTTAACAGGACATAAGGGCCAGGTCCGGACGACGGCGTGTACTACGGGCAGGCGCAGTTCGCGGAGGACGACCTCGCCGGGTCGGCGCCCGGCGAGGTGTGGGTCGACGGACGGGCGAGGTCCCGGGGGGCGTTTCGAAAAGTGCGGGACACCGCCTGTTGTGCCCGAAGCCGGACTACTCCGCCGGTACCACGCCCGCGTGCAGGAGACCGAAGGTGTAGGCGTCCTCCAGGGCCTGCCAGGACGCGGCGATCACGTTCGGGGCGACGCCCACGGTCGACCACTCGCGGACGCCGTCCGTCGTGGCGATCAGTACGCGGGTCGTGGACTCCGTGCCGTGCGTGCCCTCCAGGATGCGGACCTTGTAGTCGACCAGCTCGAACTTGGCCAACTGCGGGTAGAACCGCTCCAGCGCCACCCGCAGCGCCCGGTCCAGGGCGTTGACCGGGCCGTTGCCCTCGGCCGTCGCGACGATCCGCTCGCCCTTGGCCCACAGCTTGACCGTGGCCTCGTTGGCGTGGGTGCCGTCCGGGCGGTCCTCGACGATCGCGCGCCAGGATTCGATGCGGAAGTACTTGCGGGCCCGGCCCTCGACCTCGGCCCGCAGCAGCAGCTCGAAGGAGGCGTCGGCGGCCTCGTAGGTGTAGCCCTGGAGCTCGCGCTCCTTGACCCGCTCGACGACCCTGGCGATCAGCGCGCGGTCACCGCCGAGGTCGACGCCGAGCTCCTTGCCCTTCAGCTCGATGGAGGCGCGCCCGGCCATGTCGGAGACCAGCATCCGCATGGTGTTGCCGACCCGCTCGGGGTCGATGTGCTGGTACAGGTCGGGGTCGACCTTGATGGCCGAGGCGTGCAGGCCGGCCTTGTGCGCGAAGGCGGAGACGCCGACGTACGGCTGGTGCGTGGAGGGCGTGAGGTTGACGACCTCGGCGATGGCGTGCGAGATCCGGGTCATTTCGGCGAGGGCGCCCTCGGGGAGGACGGTCCGGCCGTACTTGATCTCCAGCGCGGCCACGACGGGAAACAGGTTGGCGTTGCCGACGCGCTCGCCGTAGCCGTTCGCGGTGCACTGGACGTGGGTGGCGCCCGCGTCGACGGCGGCCAGGGTGTTGGCGACGGCGCAACCGGTGTCGTCCTGGGCGTGGATGCCGAGCCGGGCGCCGGTGTCGGCGGCGACGGTCGCCACCGTCGCGGAGATCTGCGCGGGCAGCATGCCGCCGTTGGTGTCGCAGAGGATGACGACGTCGGCGCCGGCCTCGTACGCGGCGCGCACGACGGCTTTGGCGTACTCGGCGTTCGCGCGGTAGCCGTCGAAGAAGTGCTCGCAGTCGACGAAGACCCGGCGGCCCTGCTCCACCAGGTGGGCGACGGTGTCGCGGACCATCTCCAGGTTCTCGTCGAGGGTGGTGCGCAGCGCGAGTTCGACGTGCCGGTCGTGGGACTTGGCGACCAGGGTGATCACCGGTGCGCCGGATTCCAGGAGGGCGCGGACCTGCGGGTCCTTGGCGGCGGAGCCGCCCGCGCGACGGGTCGCGCCGAAGGCGACCAGCTTGGCGTGCTTGAAGTCGATCTCGGCGGTGGCGCGGGCGAAGAACTCCGTGTCGCGGGGGTTGGCGCCGGGCCAACCGCCCTCGATGAAGCCGACGCCGAAGTCGTCGAGGTGCCGGGCGATGGTCAGCTTGTCCGCGACCGTGAGGTTGATGCCCTCACGCTGGGCGCCGTCGCGCAGCGTGGTGTCGAAGACGTGGAAGCTGTCGTCGGGACCGGTGCGCGGCTCCGTCGGCTCGGTCGACTCCGTCGCCTCTGTCGTCGTCATGCTGATCTGACTCCTGTCGGATGAGTGGTTCCGGAAGCCCGGGATCCACTGCCCCCATCATCGCGCGCCGCCCGGTCCCGGCATGATTTCGGGCCGGGAAACGAAAAGACCCCTCGCGGGTGCGAGAGGTCTGCGCGCGGGTCCGAGGCACGGTGGCCGCTGCCGCGAAGGTCTTCCACGGTTCAGCGGTCACAGAGGACCGGCGCGCTGCTGTCCATAATCATGAGCTGAGCAGGCACGTCCGCAGTGTGCCACACGACCCGCCGTCCGTGGACGGAGATCTCACGATGCGGGCAGCCCCCGCACGGGGTGGTCCCCGGGGCCGCCGGGGACGGGAACGGTGAGGCTCTCGGTGAGGAACTCCCGTACGTGTTCGAGGATGTCGGCCCGGCCTATGCCGGGCAGCCCGACGGCGACCTGGATGCTGAAGCCGTCGAGGAGGGCCCGGAGCCGGGCGGCGTAGCGGTCGGGGTCGACCTGGCGGAACTCCCCGCGCGAGACGCCCTCGGCGAGGAGGGCGACCAGGTCTCGGTGCCAGGCGCCCTCGATGGCGGCCTGTCGCTCGCGTTCCTGGGGGCCGGCGTTCTGGGAACGGTTCCAGACCTCCAGCCACAGGGTCCAGTGCGGGTCCCGGGGGCCGTCGGGGACGTACAGGTCGACGTACGCCCGGAGCCGGGCGCCGACCGGGTCGCGGCGGGAGAGCAGGGCCCGCCGCTCGGTGCCGAGGGCGGCCTCGCTCCACTCCAGGGTCTGCAGCAGGAGTTCGTCCTTGCTGCGGAAGTAGTAGAGGAGGTGGCCGCTGCTCATGCCGACCTGGCGGCCCAGACCGGCCATGGTCAGGCCTTCCAGGCCGCGCTCGGCGATCGTGGCCATGGCGGCGACGAGTACGTCCTCGCGCGGGGGCGCGTTCTTGCGCGCTGCCCGTACCGGTACTCCACCCGCCACCATGGGCCACTCCTTCATGAGGTCCGCCGCAGGTCAGACCTTCGGCTGTTGCTGGGTGATGCAGTGGATACCGCCGCCCCCGGCGAAAATCGTACGTGCGTCAACCAGCGTCACGGTCCGCTCGGGGAACAGACCGCGGAAGATCTCGGCGGCCTCCTCGTCGCGCGGGTCGTCGAACGCGCACAGTACGACGCCGCCGTTGCACAGGTAGTGGTTGATGTACGAGTAGTCGACCCACTCGCCGTCCTCCTCCAGCACCGTCGGCGCCGGGACCTCCACGACCTCCAGCAGCCGGCCCCGCGCGTCGGTGGCGGCGCGCAGCAGGGCGGCGACGGTCTTGCAGCGCTCGTGGTCCGGGTGGGCCGGGTCGGGCTGGCTGTGGACCATGACGACGCCGGGTCGGGCGAAGGCGGCGACGATGTCGACGTGGCCCTGGGTGCCGTAGGTGCCGTAGTCGCCGGCCAGGCCGTACGGGAGCCAGATCGCCTTGGTGGTGCCGAGGTGGGCGTGGATCTCGGCCTCGACCTGCGCGCGGGTCCAGTCGGGGTTGCGGCCCTGGCCCAGTTGCACGGTGTCGGTGAGCAGCACGGTGCCCTCGCCGTCGACGTGGATGGCGCCGCCCTCGTTGACCAGGCGGGTGCTGTACGTGCGGGTGCCGATGAGGTCGGACACGTGCCGGGCGACCTTGGAGTCGTGGTCCCAGCGGGCCCATTCCTGGGCGCCCCAGCCGTTGAACGTCCAGTCGACGGCCGCCAGTTCGCCCGCTTCGTTGGTGACGAAGGTGGGGCCGATGTCGCGCATCCAGGCGTCGTCGAGCTCGCGCTCGACCAGGTCGACGTCGTCGCCGACGACCGCGCGGGCGCTCTCGGCGTCGCCCGGGGAGACGACGAGGGTCACCGGTTCGTACGCGCGGACCGCGCGGGCGACGGCGCCCCAGGCCTCGCGGGCCTCGGCGAGCTCCTGCTCGTTGGTGAAGGTGGGGTTGGGGCTGGGCCAGGCCATCCAGGTGCGCTCGTGCGGGGTCCACTCGGCGGGCATCCGGAATCCGGCGTCGACGGGCTTGGCCGGCTGGGCCGGCTGCGTCGGCTGGGTCATGGCAGGGTCCTCACAGGCTGGGCTGGGGCTGGGCTGAGCCGGCCGGGCCGGCCGGCTGCTGGGCTTGGCCGGCGGCTGGGCTTGGCTGGCTTGGCTGGGCTTGGCTGGGCTTGGCTTGGCTTACAGGAAGTACAGGCGGTTCAGGGAGACCGATTCGGCCGCTTCGGAGCGCAGCGGTTCCCCGTCGAGGGAGACGAGTCCGCTGCGCGCGTCCACATCGACCGCGCCCACCCGGGAGTTGCGGAGCATGTCCTTCGGTCCGATGCCGCGGGTGCCGCGGACGGCGACGCGGCGCCGGCGGGTGGGCATCTCGTCGGAGCCGAGCGCGGCGGCCGCGGCGGAGACGAAGGCGACGGAAATGTCGGCGGCGGTGGCCCCGTAGGAGCCGAACTGCGGTCCGAGGACGAGGGGTTCGCAGGTGTCGGTGGCGGCGTTGGGGTCGCCGGTGACGCCGTAGGCCGGGAACCCGGACTTGAGGACGAGTTGGGGTTTGGCACCGAAGAACTGGGGGCGCCACAGCACGATGTCGGCGAGCTTGCCGATCTCGATCGAGCCGATCTCGTGCGCCAGACCGTGGGCGATGGCCGGGTTGATCGTCAGCTTGGCCATGTAGCGCAGCACGCGGGCGTTGTCGTCGCCCTCGCCGTCGCCGTCCATCGGGCCCAACTCGCCCTTCATCTTGGCGGCCATCGCGAAGGTCCGCCGGATGGTCTCGCCCGCCCGACCCATGCCCTGCGCGTCCGAGGAGGTGATGCCGATCGCCCCGAGGTCGTGGAGCACGTCCTCCGCGCCCATCGTCCCGGCCCGGATCCGGTCACGGGCCATCGCCGCGTCACCCGGCAGGTCCGGCTTCAGGTCATGGACGGAGACGATCATGCCGTAGTGCTCGGCCACCGCGTCCCGACCGAAGGGCAACGTCGGATTGGTGGAGGAACCGATGACGTTCTCCACCCCCGCCATCTTCAACACGTTCGGCACGTGCCCGCCGCCGCACCCCTCGATGTGGAAGGCGTGGATCGTCCGCCCCTCCAGGACCCGCAGGGTGTCCTCCACCGACAGGCACTCGTTCAGGCCGTCCGAGTGCAGGGCCACCTGCACGTCGTACTCCTCCGCCACCCGCAACGCCGTGTCCAGCGCGCGGGTGTGGGCGCCCATGTCCTCGTGGACCTTGAAGCCGCTGGCGCCCCCCTCGGCGAGGGCCTCGATCAGCGGGGCGGCGTCCGAGGAGGAACCGCGGGCGAGGAAGCCGATGTTGACGGGCCAGGCGTCGAAGGCGTTGAAGGCGTGCTTGAGCGCCCACGGCGAGTTCACGCCGACACCCCAGACCGGGCCGAACTCCTGGCCGATGATCGTGGTGACGCCCGCGGCGAGCGAGGCTTCCATGATCCGCGGGGAGAGCAGGTGGACGTGGGTGTCGACGGCTCCGGCGGTGGCGATCATGCCTTCGCCGGACACGATCGAGGTGCCGGTGCCGACGACGACGTCGACGCCGTCGAGGGTGTCGGGGTTGCCGGCCCGGCCGATCGCGTGGATGCGGCCCTCGCGGATGCCGATGGACACCTTGCGGATGCCGAGGACCGCGTCGATGACCAGCACGTTGCTGATCACCACGTCGCAGGTCTCGCGGACCGCCGCCGCCTTGAGGTGCAGGCCGTCACGGGCGGTCTTGCCGAAGCCGGCCAGGAACTCGTCCCCGGGCTTCTGGGCGTCGTGCTCGACGCGCACGGTGAGGCCGGAGTCGCCGAGACGGACCCGGTCGCCGGCGCGGGGGCCGAACACGGAGGCGTACTCGTGCGGGTCGACGTGTCGACTGCCGGGGGCGCAGTGGTCGCTGTGCGGGGTCTTCTTGCTCACGCCGGATCTCCGTCCACGTCATCGATTCCTTCGGCCCCGTCCGCGCTACCCGCGGTCACGCCGAGGTAGCCGCAGGCCGCCGCACGGCGCAGGGCCTCCTCCTTGGCGCCGGGCGCGTCCAGCGGCCCGTCGACCAGGCCCGCGAAGCCGATGGCGATCCGCTCGCCGCCGATCGGGACCAGCCCGACCTCGGCCCCGCCGTGCGGGTCGAACCGTACGGAGGAGCCGGCCGGCACGCACAGGCGCATGCCGTAGGCGGCGGAGCGGTCGAAGTCCAGGCGCGGGTTCGACTCGAAGAAGTGGAAGTGCGAGGTGACGCTGACCGGCACGGACGCGGTGTTGCGCACGTGCAGGTGGAGTTGCGGCTGCGGCTGCGGGGCGCCGGGGCCCGGTACCACCGCGCCCGGAGCGTCCTCACCGAGCGAGGTGGCGCCGGCGATCGGCGCGGAGACCACCGCGAGGCGGGAGCCGTCGTCGAAGACGGCCTCCACGTGCACCTCGGTGACCACGTCGGACACGCCGGGCAGCACGTCGTCGGGGCCGAGCACGCCGCGGGCCTCCTCGATGGCCTCCGCCAGCCGCTTGCCGTCCCGGGCAGCCTCGCAGACGGTGTCCGCGATGAGCGCCGTGGCCTCCGGGACATTGAGCTTCAGGCCGCGGGCCCGCCGGGCCCTGGCCAGTTCCGCGGCGCTGCGCAGCAGCAGCCGGTCGCGCTCCGTAGGGGTCAGCCGCACGCCGATCCACCACCTCTTGAGTCGATGGGTTAGAGCATCACTCTAACTCTTCAGTTCCTTGCGGGGAACCATTGACCGGAAGGCAAAGCCTGAGTCACATTGAGTGTCGCTCAAACACCAGCACAACCACCCCCCGCCCTGCCAAGGGAGTCCCCCATGCCCATCGAACAGCGCGGAGTCGACACCGTCCCCGAGGAGGAACGGACGAGTGGTCCCCGCGACCTCGTCTCGATCCTGCTCGGTTCCAATCTCTGCCTCGGTGTGATCGTCTTCGGCTGGCTGCCCCCGTCCTTCGGGCTGGGGCTGTGGCCCTCGGTCACCGCCGTGGTGATCGGAACCCTCGTCGGCATCGCCTTCACCGCCCCGCTCGCGCTGGTCTCCCTGCGCACCGCGACCAACCTGTCCACCTCCAGCGGCGCCCAGTTCGGCGTCCGGGGCCGGCTCGTCGGATCGGTGGTGGGACTGCTGCTCTCGCTCGGCTACACCGCGCTGACCCTGTGGATCGGCGGCGACGTGATGGTCGGGGCGCTGTCCCGGCTCACCGGACTGCCCGACACGGGCGTCTCCCGGGCCGCGATGTACGGCGTACTCGCCGCCTGTACCGTCGTCGGGGCCGTGTTCGGCTACCGACTGCTGCTGCGCATGAGCAAGATCCTGTCCGTCGCCATGGTGATCCTGCTGGCCATCGGCGTCATCGCGTACGCCCCGGACTTCACCGGCGCCGCGCCGCCGGATACCTCGTACCTGCTGGGCTCCTTCTGGCCGACCTGGCTGCTCGCCACCGTCGCCGCCGGGCTCAGCGGCCCGGTCGCCTTCATCACCCTGCTCGGCGACTACACCCGCTACATCTCCCCGCGCCGGCACAGCTCCCGCACGGTGCTGTGGGCCACCGTGGTCGGTCTGCTCTTCGGCCTGTTGATCCCGCAGCTCTTCGGTACGTACACGGCGCTCGCCGCCCGCGCCGGGGCGGACTACGCCGGGCCGCTCGTGGCCGCATCGCCGTTCTGGTACCTGGTCCCGCTGCTGGTGGCGGCGGCGGCCGGCTCGATCGGCAACGCCGGCCTGATGCTCTACTCGATGGGCCTGGACCTCGACGCGATCGTCCCGCGTGCCACCCGCACCACGGCCACCCTGGTCGCCGCGGCCGTGGCCACCGCCTTCGTGTTCATCGGCTCCTTCGGCTGGAACGCCCAGGCCGCGATGACCTCGTTCGTCCTCGTCCTCACCGCGATCGGCACCCCGTGGGCCGTGATCACGCTGATCGGGTACGTGCGCTGCCGCGGCCGGTACGACGAGCAGTCGCTCCAGGTGTTCAACCAGCGCGCCCGCGGCGGCGTCTACTGGTACAGCGGGGGGTGGAACCCGCGTGCGACGGTGTCCTGGGCACTCGGAGCGGCAACCGGCCTCGCGGCCGTCACCACACCGTTCTACGAGGGCCCCCTGCTGGCCCTGACGGGCGGCGTGGACTGCAGCTTCGTCCTCTCGGGGCTGGTCGGCGGACTCGTCTACGCCGCGCTGACCCCGCGGTCGGCGGACGCGCCCGCCGCGGACGCACAGGAGCAGGTGAAGAACGCGGAGCAGACATGGACGAGCTCGCAGGCCCTGTGATCATCCGGGTCCTCAAGGGGATCGGCGCGGTGGTGTACCTCTTCGGCGACGCCCTCGTCGCGCTGCTGCCCGACGGCTCGGCCCGCGCCGACGCCCGTCGCGCGCGGCGGGCGGCCCGCCGCGCCCGCTGACGGCGTGCCCGCGCACCGCGCGGGCGCACCGTACGAAAGGCCCCCGACCGGTCCGGTCGGGGGCCTTTCGCGCGAGCGGGCGACGAGCGCGCCGGGACGACTAACCGAGCGGGTGCATCCAGCCGTGCGCGTCGGCGGCGCGGCCGGTCTGAAGGTCGAGGAGCGCCTTGCGGAGCTCCATCGTGACCTCGCCGGGCTCGCCGTCGCCCTGGGTCCAGTTGGCGCGCTCGGACTTCACCGAGCCGACCGGGGTGATCACGGCGGCGGTGCCGCAGGCGAACACCTCGGTCAGGGTGCCGTTCTCGTTGTCGCGCTTCCAGTCCTCGGTGGTGATCCGGCCCTCCTCGGCGGTGTAGCCGAGGTCGCGGGCGATGGTGAGGAGGGAGTTGCGGGTGATGCCCGGGAGGAGCGAGCCGGTGAGTTCCGGCGTGACGATCCTGCGGGTGCCGTCCTTCTCGGCGTACACGAAGTACAGGTTCATGCCGCCCATCTCCTCGATCCAGCGGTGCTCGACCGCGTCGAGCCAGACGACCTGGTCGCAGCCGTGCGAGGCGGCCTGGGCCTGGGCGACGAGGGAGGCCGCGTAGTTGCCGCCGGTCTTCGCGGCGCCGGTGCCGCCCTTGACCGCGCGGACGTACTCCTCGGAGAGCCAGACGGAGACCGGCTTCACGCCGCCGGGGAAGTAGGCGCCCGCCGGGGAGGCGATGACCATGAAGAGGAACTCGTTCGCGGGGCGGACGCCCAGGCCGACCTCGGAGGCGAACATGAAGGGCCGCAGGTAGAGGGAGGCCTCGCCGGAGTCCGGGACCCAGGCGCGGTCCTGCGTGATGAGGGCGTCGCAGGCGCCGATGAACAGCTCGGACGGCAGCTCCGGCATGGCCATGCGGCGGGCGGAGGCCTGGAAGCGCTCGGCGTTGGCCTCGGGGCGGAAGGTGGCCACGGTGCCGTCGGGCTGCTTGTACGCCTTGAGCCCCTCGAAGATCGTCTGCGCGTAGTGCAGGGTCATGTTCGCCGGGTCCATCGACAGCGGCGCGTACGGGACCAGCTCGGCGTCGTGCCAGCCGCGTCCCTCGGTCCACTTGATCGTCACCATGTGGTCGGTGAAGTGGCGGCCGAAACCGGGGCTGGCCAGGATCGCTTCCCGCTCCGTGTCGGACAGAGGGTTCGAGGAGGGCTTCAGCTCGATCGTGGGCGTCGTCATGAGTGCTTGTCCTTCACCGGTTGGGTAGGGCGGACCGCGCTCACGGCGTACTAGGACGTCCGAGCTTCCCCGTATTCCGCGGCCTCGCGTTCGATTATCGCCCGCGGCCAGGCTTCGGTGAAACGGGGCATGAGCGGCCCAGGGGAGATGGTGGCACCCGGGGCCGCACAGGAAAAGCCGCCGGGTGCGTTGGTCGCGACCCGGCGGCTTCCTGGGATGGAGCTACCGGGTCAGCCGGCTACGCGAGCGGCGAGTGCGTCGCCGATGGCGTCGGTGGAGCGGAAGGTGCCGTCGCGCTCGGCGAGGTCGGCGGAGACGGCGTCCTCGATGCGGACGGCCTGGGCCTCGTAGCCGAGGTGGCGCAGCAGGAGGGCGACCGAGAGGATCGTCGCGGTCGGGTCCGCCTTGCCGGTGCCGGCGATGTCCGGGGCCGAGCCGTGGACGGGCTCGAACATGGACGGGAAGGAGCCGGTCGGGTTGATGTTCCCGGAGGCGGCCAGGCCGATGCCGCCGGTCACGGCAGCGGCCAGGTCGGTGAGGATGTCACCGAAGAGGTTGTCCGTGACGATGACGTCGAAGCGCTCGGGCTGGGTGACGAAGAAGATCGTCGCGGCGTCGACGTGCAGGTAGTCGGTGGTGACCTCGGGGTACTCCTGGCCGACCCGGTCGAAGATGTTCTTCCACATGTGGCCCGCGTACACGAGGACGTTGTTCTTGTGGACCAGCGTCAGCTTCTTGCGGGGGCGGGCGTTGGCCCGCTCGTAGGCGTCGCGCACGACGCGCTCGACACCGTAGGCGGTGTTGACGCTGACCTCGGTGGCGACCTCGGCCGGGGTGCCGGTGCGCAGCGAGCCGCCGTTCCCGGTGTACGGGCCTTCGGTGCCCTCGCGGACCACGACGAAGTCGATCTCCGGGCGGCCGGCGAGCGGGGTGGCCGTGTTGGGGAAGAGCTTCGACGGGCGCAGGTTGATGAAGTGGTCGAAGGCGAAGCGGAGCTTCAGCAGCAGACCGCGCTCCAGCACGCCCGACGGGACCGAGGGGTCACCGATGGCGCCCAGGAGGATCGCGTCGTGGTGCTTGAGGGCTTCGAGCTCCGCTTCCGGGAGGGTCTCACCGGTGCGGTGCCAGCGCTGGGCGCCGAGGTCGTATTGCTTGGTCTCCAGCTTCACGTCCTGGGGCAGGACCGCGGTAAGGACCTTGAGGCCCTGAGCCACGACTTCCTGGCCGATGCCATCGCCGGGGATCACTGCGAGATTGATGCTGGTCGACATGACGGAACCGTACTCCGCGTCTTAGCCCTCAGACATCTCGCGTCCACGATGTGGACCCGTGTGGACGCGAGACGTCAGTCGGCCGGGGGGGGTGTGCGAGGGAGGAAGCGGCAGCTCAGTGGCCGGTCGAGCCGCCGTTGTCACGGCGGTCCAGGGCGCGCTGGAGGGCTGCGGCGGCGTTCTTGCGGTCGGCGTCGGCCGGGGATGAGTGGCGGACGCGGCGGACTGCGGCGGTGGTGGGGGTCATGGTGATCGACTCCTTGAGATCACGGCGTGGCGGGGCCACGGATGAGGGGTTCCTTCAAGGCGCCGGAAGAGGCGGGGAGCGGTGCGCCGCAGGGGTTGCCTGCCAGGGGCGCGCGCTCTCGACCGCCATTCGCTGGATCAGCGAGACGTTCGGCTCCTACAAAGCTAGGGCAGGTCCGGCTGTATGTCTCGGCAATTACTCGGACTTCCTAGTATCTGAGACGCCGAACCGCCGAATCCGCCCCTCCGCCGGTTCCCCTTTCAGCCCTTCTCGGCCCTGAGTTCCCTGATCAGAGCCCTGACGGCGAGGGTTGACGCCGATTCCGGTGTGGTGACGTATCCCACCTGCCGCACCGGCCCCTCGGGCCCCAGCGCGACGATCTGCACCGCGTCCGTGGCCTCCCGCAGCGAGAGTTCCGGCAGGATCGCCATGCCCAGACCCCGGCCGACCATCGTGAGCACCATCGCGTCGTCCTGCGCCTTCACCGTCGCCGACGGGATCCAGTCCTGGGCCCGCCACCAGTCGCGGGTCCGGGAACCGCAGTTCTCGTCCCAGTCCAGCAGCGGCAACGCCCTGGGGTCCGGATGTCCGACCGGGTGGACCAAGGCGTACGCCTCGTCCGCGAGGACCCCGGTCAGCAGGCCGGGCGGTAGGGGATCCCCCGGGTACAGCGTCGCGATGCCCAGGTCGGCGCGGCCGGCGGCCACCTCCCCCGCGGTACCGGCGCCGAGTTCGCGCACCACCCGAACCTCGGGCCGGATGCCGGGGTGCCGGATCGTCAGGCGTTCCAGCGCGGGCGGCAGCAGGTGCAGGGCCGCGCTGCGGAACGCGGCGATGCGCAGGGTTCCCGCCGGTTCGCCCCGGTTGGGTCCGGCGCGACCGGCGGCGCGCGCCTCAGCGCCGAGGACCTCGTACATCCGCAGGATGCGCCGACCGAGGGCGACGACCCGCTCCCCCGCCGGGGTGGGCGAGGCCCCGGCGCGGCCGCGCTCGAAGAGGACCGCGCCGACCTTTCGCTCGCTGCCGCGCACGGAGTGCGAGACGGCGGACTGGCCGATCCCGAGCCGGGCGGCCGCGGCGGTGAAGCCGCCCGTCTCGGCGACGGCGACCAGGATCCGCAGTTCCTGCGGGAGCAGATCGGCCACGGGGCTCTCACCTCGTTCCATGAGCGGTGTTCATGGCGGAACGGCTGTCATGAACGCAACCTCCTGCCCGGCCCGGGGATTCCTTCGTAGCGTCGGCGCCATGACCACGAAGACCGCTCTCGCCGTCCACCAGACCGCCCGCCCCACCGGCTTCCCCGCCGCGACCGACTTCGCGTACGCCGCGTACCCGGTCCCCGAACCGGCCCCCGGGACGGCCCTGGTGGAGAACCTGCTCCTGTCCGTGGACCCCTACCACCGGGGGCTGATGGACGGCGGCGAGGGCGGCTTCGCGCTGGGCGTCCCGTTGGAGGGGCGCTCCGTGGGCCGGGTCCTCGCCTCCCGCGATCCGGGGCTCGCCGAGGGCGACCTGGTCTTCCACCGCGCGGGCTGGCGCACCCACGCCCTGGTCGCCCGCGGCGTCGACGGGGCCCGCAGGCTGCCGGGGCACGCGGGCGTCCCGCTGGAGGCGTACCTGTCCATCCTGGGCGGCACCGGTCTGACCGCGTACGCCGCCCTCACCCGGACGGCGGCCCTGCGCCCGGGCGAGGACCTCTACGTGTCCGCCGCCGCCGGCGGGGTCGGCACGGCCACCGGGCACATCGCCCGCCTGCTCGGCGCCCGCAGCGTCATCGGCAGCGCGGGCTCGGCGGCGAAGGTGCGTCACCTGACGGATCGACTCGGCTTCGACGCGGCCTTCGACCACCACGACGGCCCCGTCGCCGAGCAGCTGGCGAAGGCGGCGCCGGACGGGATCGACGTCTACGTGGACAACGTCGGCGGGGAACACCTGGAGGGTGCGATCGCCTCGCTGCGCGAGTTCGGGCGCATCGCCTGGGTCGGTGCGATCTCGACGTACAACGGCGACCGGGCGCCCGCCGCACCCCACAACCTCTTCGAGGTCGTGCACAAGTCCCTGCGGATGGAAGGGGTATTGGTACGTCACCACACCAATCTCCAGGAGGAGCTGGAGGATTTCCTGGTCCCCCACCTACGCAGTGGTCGCGTGGGCACGGACACCACCGTTTTTGAGGGTTTTGACCGCACTGTGGAGGCCTTCCTCGGAATGCTCCACGGGCAGAACACGGGCGAGATGCTGGTGCGCGTCACCGGCTGACCGCACCCCTCCGGACGTTCACCGAGTTCTTACCGCACGCTTGTGGACCTTGGACCTTGGACCTTGGACCTTGGACCTTGGACCGGCGTCCGCGGCGGCGGCCGCCGCGACGGGCACGATCACCGACGTGAAGCACGTGGTGATCGGGATGCAGGAGAACCGCGGCTTGGACCACTACTTCGGCCGGCTCAAGGGCGTGCGCCGCGCTACAGGACGTCCCCGTCGCGCCAGTCGAAGTCGAGCCGCCCGGCCGGGTCCGGCGGGGTCGCGCCCGGCGGCGTCCACACATAGGTCGAGCCCTCCTCCTCGGCCAGCCGCTCGGGGCCGGTCGGTCCGAGGACCCCGATCGGGCCGGGGTGCGGGCGCCAGCCGCGGCTCTCGTACAGGGCCGCGCCGGCCTCGGACGCGGAGAGCGCGCCCAGTACGTACGCCCCGCCGATCACCCGTTCCAGCTCGGCCATGACCTGCCCGGCGAGTCCGCGCCGGCGCCGGTCGGCGCGGACGGCCACCGCCTCCACGTAGCCGGTGCGCAGGGCCCGGCCGCCGTGCAGGACCCGCCGCTGTACGACGCTGCCGTGCGCGACGAGGGCGCCGCCGGGGCCGCCCTCGCGCAGCAGTACGTGCATCCCGCCGAGGGCGTGCTCGAAGTCCTCGTCGGCGAAGTCCCCCTCGAAGGCCGCGTCCAGCAGGGCGCGGACCTCCCCCAACGCCGCGGACCCGAGCCCGGCGGTGTGGGTCAGCGTCAGGGTCACGGTCACTGCTCGTCCTCCGGCGGTCGGCCGGCGGCTCCGGGCGCGCGGCGGGCCCCGCCGGTGGACGCTACCAGCGCCACCCCGACCCCCTCCCCGACGAGGCGACCGGGAAAGGCCGGAAATGCGCGGGGGTTCCGCATCCCGGAGTGCCCCACCACGCGTCCCGGAAGTCCCGGTGTTCGATGCCGTCGAGGGGGACTCGCAGGTGGTCGTACCGGCCGGTCGCGGGGATTGGTCCACTCCCCGCTCGTCGTCGTTCCGCAGGTCGATGACGGTCCGCACCCCGTGCGCGGCGAGCGCGGTCCAGCCCCGGGAGGTCAGCCCGTCGAGGCTGTCGGGCCGCACGAGGCGGCCCGGCCGCAGGCCTGCGACCCCGCCCAGGTCGCGGGCGTAGTGGCAGCCCTCCCGGTCCACGAATCGACCGACGATCGCCACGGTCATAGGCCCCCTGTCAGTACACAACGGACAGGGAGCCATGACGCGGCGCTGGCCTCGGGCGGTGGCGCGGACCGAAGATCTGCCCATGTCGCCAGAAACGCAGCAGTGGACGCCCACCCACGGCCGGCCCTACCGGCCCGTCGCCTACCGGCCGGCGCGCATGCCGAGCCGGGAATCCCTCGCGCGGGCCGCGGAACTGAGGGAGCGGATGGACGAACGGCGGACCGTGCGCCAGTTCGCCGGCGATCCGGTCCCCGAGCAGGTCGTCCGCGACGCCGTCGCCTGCGCCGCCACCGCCCCTTCCGGAGCCCACCAGCAGCCGTGGACGTTCGTCCTCGTCAAGGATCCGGACATCCGCCTCCAGATCCGCGCCGCCGCCGAGCAGGAGGAGCAGATCTCCTACGACGGCCGGTTGGGCGACGAGTGGCTCGCCGCGCTGCGCCCGATCGGCACGGACGCCGTGAAGACCCACCTGACCGACGCGCCCGCGCTGATCGTGGTGTTCCAACAGCGCTACTGGCTCGGCCCGGACGGTGCGAAGCGCAAGCACTACTACGTGGACGAGTCGGTCGGCATCGCCGTCGGCATGCTGCTGTCCGCCCTGCACCTGAGCGGGCTCTCCGCGCTGATCCACACCCCGAGTCCGATGCGCTTCCTCGGGCACGTCCTGAACCGCCCCGCGAACGAGAAGGCGTTCGCGGTCATCCCGGTGGGCTACCCCGCCGACGACTGCGAGGTCCCGGACCTGGTCCGCAAGTCCCTGGACCAGGTGATGGTCGAGGTCTGACCGGTACCGGTACCAGGACCGGTACCGGTCGGGCAACTGGAACCGCCCCCGCTCCGGACTTGGGGGTACCGGAGCGGGGGCGGGGTTCAGCGGTGGGCGGTGATCAGCCCATGTGCGGGTAGCCGTACTCGGTCGGCGGGACCAGGGTCTCCTTGATGGAGCGCGTCGAGGTCCAGCGCAGCAGGTTCGAGGCCGCGCCCGCCTTGTCGTTCGTACCCGAGGCACGGCCGCCGCCGAAGGGCTGCTGGCCGACGACGGCGCCGGTCGACTTGTCGTTGATGTAGAAGTTGCCCGCCGCGAAGCGGAGCTTCTCCATCGTGTCGGCGGCCGCGTAGCGGTCCTGCGCGATGACGGCGCCGGTCAGGGCGTACGCCGAGACGGACTCCATCTGGGCCAGCATCTCGTCGTACTTCTCGTCCTCGTAGACCAGGACGGCGAGGATCGGGCCGAAGTACTCGGTCGTGAAGACCTCGTTCTCCGGGTCGGTGCACTCGATGACGGTCGGGCGGACGAAGTAGCCCTCCGAGTCGTCGTAGCTGCCGCCGGCGACGATGGTGCAGGTCGGGTCGGCCTTCGCGCGGTCGATCGCGGCCTTGTTCTTCGCGAAGGAGCGCTCGTCGATGACCGCGCCGATGAAGTTGTCCAGGTCGCGGACGTCGCCCATGGTGATGCCGTCGACCTCGGCCGCGAAGCGCTCCTTGAAGCCGGCGTTCCAGATGGAGGCCGGCACGTAGGCGCGCGAGGAGGCCGAGCACTTCTGACCCTGGAACTCGAAGGAGCCGCGGGTCAGGGCGGTCTTCAGGATGTCGTGGTCGGCGGAGGGGTGCGCGACGACGAAGTCCTTGCCGCCGGTCTCGCCGACCAGACGCGGGTAGGACTTGTACTTCTCGATGTTGTTGCCGACCGTCTTCCACAGGTACTGGAAGGTCTTGGTCGAGCCGGTGAAGTGGATGCCGGCCAGCTCGGGGTGGTTCAGCGCCACCTCGGAGACGGCGATGCCGTCGCCGGTCACCAGGTTGATGACGCCCTTGGGCAGACCGGCCGCCTCCAGGACCTCCATCAGCAGGACCGCGGAGTGCGTCTGCGTCGGGGACGGCTTCCAGACGACCACGTTGCCCATCAGGGCCGGGGCGGTCGGCAGGTTGCCGGCGATGGCCGTGAAGTTGAACGGCGTGATCGCGTAGACGAAGCCCTCCAGCGGGCGGTGGTCGCTGCGGTTCCACACGCCCGCGGAGTTCGCGGCGGGCTGCTCGGCGAGGATCTGCCGGGCGAAGTGGACGTTGAAGCGCCAGAAGTCGACGAGCTCGCAGGGAGTGTCGATCTCCGCCTGCTGGGCGGTCTTGGACTGGCCCAGCATGGTGGACGCGGCCAGCTTCTCGCGCCACGGGCCGGCCAGCAGCTCGGCGGCGCGCAGGATGATCGCGGCACGGTCGTCGAAGTCCATCGCGCGCCAGGCGGGGGCGGCGGCGAGGGCCGCGTCGACGGCCTCCTGCGCGTCGGCCTCGGTGGCGTTGGCGTAGGTGCCGATGACGGACTTGTGGTCGTGCGGCTGGACCACGTCGAAGCGCTCGCCGCCGCCCATCCGCTTGACGCCACCGATGGTCATCGGGAGGTCGATCGGGTTCTCGGACAGCTGCTTGAGCTGGATTTCGAGACGCGCGCGCTCCGGGCTGCCGGGGGCGTACGAGTGAACCGGCTCGTTGACGGGCGCGGGGACCTGGGTCACAGCATCCATGGGGCGGGAACTCCTTGAGCTAGGGGGACGGGCCTTGAGCTAGTGGGGTGCCTAGTTCTTGGTGATCATCGAGCGGAGGAAGAACAGCAGGTTGGCCGGCTTCTCCGCGAGGCGGCGCATGAAGTATCCGTACCAGTCGGTGCCGTACGCCGTGTAGACGCGCATGCGGTGGCCCTCGGCGGCGAGCCGCAGGTGCTCCTCGCCGCGGATGCCGTACAGCATCTGGAACTCGTACTCGTCCAGCTTGCGCCCCGCCTGCCGGGCCAGCTCCTGGGCGATGGCGATCAGGCGCGGGTCGTGGGAGCCGATCATCGGGTAGCCCTCGCCCTCCATCAGGATCTTCATGATCCGGACGTAGGCCCTGTCGATCTCGGCCTTGTCGAGGTAAGCGACCTCTGCGGGCTCCTTGTAGGCGCCCTTCACGATCCGCACGCGGCTGCCGGCGGCGGCCAGCCGGTGGGCGTCGGCCTCGGTGCGGAACAGGTAGGCCTGGATCACGCAGCCGGTCTGCGGGAAGTCCCGGCGCAGCTCCTCGTGGATGGCGAACATCGAGTCGAGGGTGGTGTGGTCCTCGGCGTCGAGGGTGACGGTGGTGCCGATGGCGGCGGCGGCCTCGACGACCGGGCGGACGTTGGCGAGGGCCAGCTCGTGACCGCCCTCCAGCGCCTGGCCGAACATCGACAGCTTGACCGACATCTCGACCGTCTCGCCGAGGCCCAGCTCGGCCAGCCGCTCGATCAGCAGGAGGTAGGCGTCACGGGCGGCGTGGGACTGCTCCACGGCGGTGATGTCCTCACCGACGACGTCGAGCGTGACCTCCAGGCCCTTGCGCGTGAGCTCCTCGACGATCGGGATGACCTGGTCGACCGTCTCACCGGGGATGAACCGGTTCACCACGGGCTTGGTCACCGGGGCGGCAGAGACGATTCGGCGCATCTTGTCGCTGCGCGAAGCGGCGAGGATCGCGGGACCCAGCACGGGGCACCTCCAACGGGTGGCAGAAGCAGACATACGGTCCGTCGCCGGATGGGCCGCGGCCGTAAGGAAAACGCAAGTGAAACCACCGTGAAACCTAAGGATCCCCACGATCCTCGGCCATCGACAGCTGTCACGCATCCGTGGCCCGGATCTCATACATCTGTCTGAAGGGCCGGTCGGGGAGTGGGAGAATGTCCGGGTGAAGGACGAGTACCAGGACCTGGTGGACGAGATCTCCGCGCTCCTCGGCGCCCCCGCGACGCTGGAGAACCGGGACTTCCGCCTGATCGCCTTCGGCGCGCACGACAGCGACAGCGACGGCGAGGAACTCGTCCTGGATCCCGTACGGACCCGCTCGATCCTGACCCGGCAGTCGACCTCCGCCGTCCGGTCCTGGTTCGAGGGCTTCGGCATCGCCCGCGCGACGGGCCCCGTCCGCATCCCCGCGGCGCCGGACGCGGGCGTCTTCCGGGGACGGATCTGCCTGCCGGTGCGCTACCGCGGCATCGTGCAGGGGTACGTGTGGCTCCTCGACCAGGAGGGCCCGGACGCCGAGGCCGCCGGGCCCGGCCCGCAGGCGCTGGCCGCCGCCATGGAGGTGGCCCAGCGGATCGGGGTGCTGCTCGCGCAGGAGGCCAAGGCCGGCGCCGACCTGTCGCGGGAGTTCCTCGCCGTGCTCACCGCCGGGCGCGGCTGGCAACAGGACATGGCGGTCGCCGCGCTGCGGCTGGCCCTCGGGGCGGCCGGGGAGGGCCCGCACACGGTGGTGTGCGTGGCGCCGTGGGCCGGGGAGATCCCCCAGTCGGTCCCGGGTGCGGCGGCGGTGTGCGTGGTCCCGGCCCAGGAGGGCGAAGCGGGTGGACGGCTCGCGGCGCTGGTCCGGATGCGCGGTACGGACGCCTTGGCCCCGGCCCTGACCGCCCTCGGACGGCTCCTGCCGCGCGCGGCGGAGTCGCCGGGTGGCGCGGCCGGGGCGGGAACCGGCGGCCCGCGGGCCGCGCCGTCGGCCGGGGGGAGGCCGCCCGCCGGGTCGGCGACGTCGGCGCGGGCCCCGGGCATGAACGCGGGGGTGTCCGATCCCGTCCGGGCCCTCGGGGAGCTGCCGGCCGCCTGGGCGCAGGCCTGCGCCGCGGCGCGGGCCGCGACCGCGCAGCCCCGGTTCGGCCCGGTGGCCCAGTGGTCACGGATCGGCCCGTACCGGATGCTGGCGGCGCTCCCCGCCGGCCCGGCGGACGACCCGGCGGTCCGGACCCTGCTGAGCCCCGCCCACCGCGAACTGGCCCGTACGGCGGAGGTGTTCCTCGACTGCGCCGGGCAGGCGGGCCGCGCGGCGGCGGTCCTCGGGGTGCACCGGCAGACGCTGTACTACCGCCTCGGCAAGGTCGAGCAGCTGACCGGCCTCGACCTCGACGAGGGCGAGGACCGCCTCCTGCTCCACATGGCCCTCAAGGCCTCC
This sequence comes from Streptomyces sp. NPDC029836, assembly GCF_055574495.1. Lineage (NCBI taxonomy): Bacteria > Bacillati > Actinomycetota > Actinomycetes > Kitasatosporales > Streptomycetaceae > Streptomyces > Streptomyces sp. NPDC029836. The sequence goes on from NZ_JBVHZI010000006.1 coordinate 241,958, forward strand.
CGCCTCCACCGGTGAGACGGGCCGCGCCCTCCGCCACCCCTACTCCCCCGTGTTGAACCCCCGCGCCACCTGCCGCATGCCTTCCGTGAACTCCTCCGGGGTGGCGGCGCTCGCGGGGTCGAACAGCCACTGGACCATCAGGCCGTTGAGCAGCGCCTGGTAGACGGCCCCGACCGTGCGGACCTCGCCCTCGGTGATGTCCTCCTCCCGGACGCCCGTCATCATCGCGATCAGGCCCTTGCGGCCCTCGTCCTGAGAGGCGGCGAGCAGCGTCCGCAGCTCCGTCATCCGGTCCCGGTTCAGGGCCACTTCGAGGCTGGCGGCCCAGATCGGCGCCGTCTCCTCGTGCCGGTCCAGCACCCCTTCGAACAGTGCCCGGAACCGGTCCGGGAAGGCGGCGTCGGCGCCGAGTCCGGTCTGGAAGCCCTCGCCCCACTCCTCCATCAGGGCGATGAACGCCTGCGTGAGCAGGGCGTCCTTGGAGCCGTAGTGGTAGCCGATCGACGCCAGGTTGGTTCCGGACGCGCTGACGATGTCGCGCGCCGTGGTGCGCACGAATCCCTTCTCGGCCAGGCACTTCTTGGCGCCTTCGAGCAGATCTTCACGATGTCCCATGCCGCCACGGTAGCAAGACAGGCGTCTCAGACAGAAGTTCCAGACGATCGTTCCATACATTCGTCATAGACAGACGTTTATGACGTCTGTACATTCCTGTTCATGACCAATCCCGCCGCCACGGCGCGCCTCGCCGGCCGCCGCGAATGGACCGCCTTCACCGTCCTCCTGCTGCCCCTGCTGCTGGTCGCGATGGACGTGTCCGTCCTCTACTTCGCCGTCCCGGCCATCACCCGCGAGCTCGACCCGAGCGCATCCCAACAGCTCTGGATCTTCGACAGCTACGCCTTCGCCCTCGCCGGACTGCTCATCACGATGGGCTCGTTGGGCGACCGGATCGGCCGCCGCAAGCTGCTGCTGATCGGCGCGGCCGCCTTCGGGCTGGCCTCCGTCGCCGCCGCGTACGCCACCAGCGCCGACATGCTCATCGCGGCCCGCGTGCTGCTGGGCATCGGCGGCGCGACCCTGATGCCGTCCACGCTGGCCCTCGTGCGCAACCTCTTCCAGGACGACGCCCAGCGCGGCAAGGCCATCGCCATCTGGTCCGGCGCCATGACCGGCGGCATCGCCCTGGGCTCGGTGCTGAGCGGGGTGATGCTGAACCACTTCCACTGGGGTTCGGTCTTCCTGATCAACGTGCCCGCGATGCTGCTCCTGCTGGCCCTCGTCCCGGTGCTGGTACCGGAGTTCAAGGACCCGGCCCCCGGTCGCTTCGACCTGCTGAGCGTCCCCTTGTCGACGGCCGCCGTCCTGCCCGTGGTGTACGGCCTCAAGGAGATCGCCGCCGAGGGCTTCACCCCCTTCCGCCTGGGCTGCCTGGCCATCGGCGTGGCCTTCGGGTGGCTCTTCGTCCTCCGTCAGCGCTCCCGGCCCGACGCGATGATCGGCCGGGCCCTGTTCCGGGGCCGCGGCTTCGGGGCGGGCATCGCCCTCAACGCGGTGGCGGCCTTCGCCATGATGGGCTCGGCCTACTACACCACGCAGTACCTGCAGTCCGTCCTCGGCATGGGCACCCTGGCGGCGGCCCTGTGGAGCCTCGCCCCCTCGCTGTTCATCGGCGCCGCCGCCCCGGCCGGCGCCGCCCTGGCCCGCCGGATCGGCCGTACCCCCGTCATCGCCGGCGGCTTCGTCCTCGCCGCGGCCGGATTCGTCCTGATGGCCCTCACCGGCAGCGACTCCCTGTGGCTGCTGCTCACCGCCGCCGGGGTACTGGCCGCCGGCATCGTGACCGTGATGTCCCTGGTCTCGGACATGGCGCTGGCCGCCGCCCCCGCCGAGAAGGCCGGTTCGGCCGCCTCCCTGCTGGAGACGGGCCAGGAGTTCGGCGGCGCGCTCGGCATGGCCCTGCTGGGCAGCCTCGGCACCGCGGTCTACCGCGCCGACCTCGCCGGTACGGACCCGGCCGTACGGGAGACCCTGGGCGGCGCGGTCGCCGCCGCCGGCCGACTCGGGGGCGGGGCGGGCGACCACCTGCTGACCCTGGCCCGCGAGGCGTTCGTGCACGGCATGCAGTACGCGGCCTGGGGCGGCGCGGCCCTCCTGCTCGGCGCGGCGCTGCTGGCGCCGGTCCTGCTGCGGGGCCCGGCGCAGAACGCCCCCGTCGACGCCGAACCGGCCGCGACTCCCCCGGTGCCGGCCCGCTGAGCCGCGCGGGACGGGGGTACGCGAAAGGGCCCGAGGTGAACACCCCGGGCCCTTCGCGCGCTGCTGGTTCCGCTCAGACGAGGTTGACCGTACGGGCCGAAGCCGCGCCGATCTCCGCCGAGATGGCCGCGAGGACGTCCACCGGGACCTCCGCGTCGACGGTGAGCACGACGAGCGCCTCGCCGCCCTCCTCGGCGCGGGCGACCTGCATGCCCGCGATGTTCAGACCGGCTTCGCCGAGCAGCTGCCCGACCTTGCCGACCACGCCGGGACGGTCGGTGTAGCGCAGCACGATCATGTGGTCGGCCAGGGCCAGGTCCACGTCGTACTCGCCGACGCCCACGATCTTCTGCAGGTGCTTCGGGCCCGCCAGGGTGCCGGAGACCGACACCTCCTGACCGTCCGACAGGGTGCCGCGCACGGTCACCACGTTGCGGTGGTCCGGGGACTCCGAGCTGGTGGTGAGGCGGACCTCGACACCGCGCTCCTGCGCGAACAGCGGGGCGTTGACGTAGGAGACCGTCTCGTCGACGACGTCCTCGAACACGCCCTTGAGCGCGGAGAGTTCCAGCACCTTCACGTCGTGCTGGGTGATCTCGCCGCAGACCTCGACGTCGAGGCGGACCGCGACCTCGCCCGCGAGGGCGGTGAAGATGCGACCGAGCTTCTCGGCGAGCGGCAGGCCCGGACGGACGTCCTCGGCGATGACCCCGCCCTGGACGTTGACCGCGTCCGGGACGAGCTCACCGGCGAGCGCGAGGCGCACCGACTTCGCGACCGAGACACCGGCCTTCTCCTGGGCCTCGTCCGTGGACGCGCCGAGGTGCGGGGTGCAGACGACCTGGTCGAGCTCGAACAGCGGGGAGTCCGTGCAGGGCTCCTTCGCGTACACGTCGAGGCCGGCGCCGGCGACACGACCCTCCTTGATGGCCGCGTACAGGGCGGCCTCGTCCACGATCCCGCCGCGCGCGGCGTTGACGATGCGGACGGACGGCTTCACCTTGTGCAGCGCCTCGTCCCCGATGAGACCGAGGGTCTCGGGGGTCTTGGGCAGGTGCACGGTGATGAAGTCGGCGACCTCCAGCAGCTCGTCCAGCGCGAGCATCTTGACGCCCATCTGGGCGGCGCGCGCGGGCTGTACGTAGGGGTCGTACGCGACGATCTTCATGCCGAAGGCCGACATGCGCTGGGCGACCAGGACGCCGATGCGGCCGAGACCGACGACGCCGAGGACCTTCTCGCTGAGCTCGACGCCCGTGTACTTGTTCCGCTTCCACTCGCCGTTCTTCAGGGCGGTGTTGGCCTGCGGAATGTGGCGGGCCGTGGCCACGAGCAGGCCGCAGGCCAGCTCGGCGGCGGTGACGATGTTCGAGGTCGGCGCGTTGACGACCATCACGCCGGCCTTGGTGGCGGCGGAGACGTCGACGTTGTCCAGGCCGACACCGGCGCGGGCGACGACCTTCAGCTTCTTGGCGGCCGCGATGGCCTCGGCGTCCACCTTGGTGGCGGAACGGACCAGGATCGCGTCGACGTCGACGATCGCGGGCAGCAGCTCGGCGCGGTCCGCGCCGTTGACGTGCCTGATCTCGAAGTCCGGACCGAGCGCGTCCACCGTGGCGGGCGACAGCTCTTCGGCGATGAGTACGACAGGTTTCGAGCTCACGTGGGTCCTCACAAGTCCAGTGCGGACGGCCGTCCCGACGGCCGCAGGCGTGGAGGGGGTAGCCGCGTGGAAGACGCACGACACTGTGGGCCTGACGCGTTGTGTTGAGCAGTGTAGTAGCGGATCCACAGCGGAATTCCGCCTGTACGGAAGGATCACCCGTCCGAGATTGGCCGGGGTGGACAATCCGTGCAGTACGAGGGTTGCTTTCCGGCCGTGCCGGAGATGCGGGGCGGGGCCGGGACGCGCGTCCCGGCCCCGCCGCGCAGGGGATCAGCTCTCGTCGTTGTCGACCCAGCTCATCAGCTTGCGCAGCTTCTTGCCGGTGGTCTCCAGCAGGTGGGCCTCGTCGGCCTTCTTGTACTCGTTGTACTTGGGCAGGCCCGCCTTGTACTCGGCCATCCAGGTGTTGGCGAACTCGCCGCTCTGGATCTCCGCGAGGACCTTCTTCATCTCGGCCTTGGTGGCGTCGGTGATGACGCGCGGGCCGGTGATGTAGTCGCCCCACTCGGCGGTCTCGGAGACCGACCAGCGCATCTTCTCCAGGCCGCCCTCGTACATGAGGTCCACGATGAGCTTCAGCTCGTGCAGGCACTCGAAGTACGCGATCTCCGGCTGGTAGCCGGCCTCGGTCAGGGTCTCGAAACCGGCCTTGACCAGCGCGGAGGCGCCACCGCAGAGAACGGCCTGCTCACCGAACAGGTCGGTCTCGGTCTCCTCGGTGAAGGTGGTCTTGATGACGCCGGCGCGGGTGCCGCCGATGCCGGCCGCGTACGACAGCGCGAGGGCGAAGGCGGAACCGGTGAAGTCCTGCTCGACGGCGGCGATGCAGGGCACGCCGCGGCCTTCCTCGTACTGGCGGCGGACGAGGTGGCCCGGGCCCTTCGGGGCGACCAGGGCGACGTCGACGTTGGCCGGGGGCTTGATGAAGCCGTAGCGCACGTTGAAGCCGTGACCGAAGAAGAGCGCGTCGCCCTCTTCGAGGTGCTCCTTGATGGACTCCTCGTAGATCTCGGCCTGGAGCGGGTCCGGGGTCAGGATCATGATGACGTTCGCCCACGCGGCCGCCTCGGCCACGGGGACGACCTTCAGGCCCTGCTCCTCGGCCTTGGCCTTGGACTTCGAGCCCTCCTTGAGGCCGACGACGACGTCGACGCCGGAGTCACGGAGCGACAGCGCGTGGGCGTGGCCCTGGCTGCCGTATCCGATGACAGCGACCTTGCGGCCCTGGATGATGGACAGGTCGGCGTCGTTCTCGTAGAACAGCTCGGCCACTGGGATATCTCCTTGGTGCGCTGATGTTGCACCCACCGTACGGCGGGGAACGGAATCTGAGGTTCTTGGTCTCGCGATGCGAGCCGGGAGCGTGTCCGGCCCGTCAGGCGCTGCGGTCGAGCGAGCGCAGGCTGCGGTCCGTGATGGACCGGCCGCCACGCCCTATGGCGATCGTGCCGGACTGGACCAGTTCCTTGATGCCGAAGGGCTCCAGCATCTTGAGCATCGCGCCGAGCTTGTCGGTACCGCCCGTGGCCTCGATGGTGACGGCGTCCGGGGAGACGTCGACGGTCTTGGCGCGGAACAGCTGGACGATCTCGACGATCTGCGAGCGGGTCTCGTTGTCGGCGCGGACCTTCACCAGAACGAGTTCGCGCTCGATGGCGTTGTGCGCCTCCAGCTCGACGATCTTGAGCACGTTGACCAGCTTGTTCAGCTGCTTGGTCACCTGCTCCAGCGGGAGGTCCTCGACGTTCACGACGATGGTGATGCGCGAGATGTCGGGGTGCTCGGTGACGCCGACCGCGAGGGAGTCGATGTTGAACCCGCGGCGGGAGAACAGGGCGGCGATCCGGGCGAGGATGCCGGGCGTGTTCTCGACCAGGACGGAGAGCGTGTGCTTGGACATGTGGGTCGTTCTCTCTCTTCGGCTCTCTCGGCTCAGTCGTCTTCGTTGTCGCCGAAGTCGGGGCGGACGCCCCGGGCTGCCATGACCTCGTCGTTGGAGGTGCCGGCGGCGACCATCGGCCACACCATGGCGTCCTCGTGGACGATGAAGTCGACCACGACGGGACGGTCGTTGATCGCGTTGGCCTCGGCGATGACCTTGTCCAGGTCGGCCGGGTCCTCGCAGCGCAGCGCGACGCAGCCCATGGCCTCGGACAGCTTGACGAAGTCCGGGACGCGGGTGCCCTGACGGGGGGCGCTGGACTCGCCGAGCTGGGAGCCCACGTCGGCGCCGGTCGCGTCGCCGTGGAGCACCGTGTTGGAGTAGCGCTGGTTGTAGAACAGCGTCTGCCACTGGCGGACCATGCCCAGGGCGCCGTTGTTGATGATGGCGACCTTGATCGGGATGTTGTTCAGCGCGCAGGTGGCCAGTTCCTGATTGGTCATCTGGAAGCAGCCGTCACCGTCGATCGCCCAGACCGCGCGGTCCGGCATGCCGACCTTGGCGCCCATCGCGGCCGGGACCGCGTAGCCCATCGTTCCGGCGCCGCCGGAGTTCAGCCAGGTGCGGGGCTCCTCGTACTTCACGAAGTGCGAGGCCCACATCTGGTGCTGGCCGACGCCCGCCGTGAAGATCGTGCCCTGCGGGGCGAGCTCGCCGATCCGCTCGATGACGTGCTGCGGGGAGAGCGAGCCGTCCTCGGGCTGGTCGTAGCCGAGCGGGTAGGTCTCGCGCCAGCGGCTGAGGTCCTTCCACCAGGCGCTGTAGTCACCCGCGTTGCCGTCGGTGTGCTCGGCCTGGACCGCCTGGATCAGGTCGGCGATGACCTCGCGGGCGTCGCCCACGATCGGGACGTCGACCTCGCGGTTCTTGCCGATCTCGGCCGGGTCGATGTCCGCGTGGATGACCTTGGCGAAGGGGGCGAAGCTGTCCAGCTTGCCGGTGACGCGGTCGTCGAAGCGGGTGCCGAGCGCGATCAGCAGGTCCGACTTCTGCAGCGCGGTGACGCCGGTGACGCTGCCGTGCATGCCGGGCATGCCGACGTGCAGGGGGTGGCTGTCGGGGAAGGAGCCCAGGGCCATCAGGGTGGTCGCGACCGGGACGCCGGTCAGCTCGGCGAGGACCTTCAGCTCGGCCGTGGCGCCGGACTTCATGACGCCGCCGCCGACGTACAGGACCGGGCGCTTGGCCTGACAGATGAGCTTGGCGGCCTCGCGGATCTGCTTGGCGTGCGGCTTGGTGACCGGCCGGTAGCCGGGCAGGTCCTGCGTGGGCGGCCAGGAGAAGGTGGTCTTGGCCTGGAGGGCGTCCTTGGCGATGTCGACCAGGACCGGGCCCGGTCGGCCGCTGGCGGCGATGTGGAAGGCCTCGGCGATGGTCTTCGCGATGTCCCCGGCCTTGGTCACCAGGAAGTTGTGCTTGGTGATCGGCATCGTGATGCCGACGATGTCCGCTTCCTGGAAGGCGTCCGTGCCGATCGCCTTGGAGGAGACCTGGCCGGTGATGGCGACGAGCGGGACCGAGTCCATGTGCGCGTCGGCGATCGGGGTGACCAGGTTGGTGGCGCCGGGGCCGGAGGTCGCCATGCAGACGCCGACCTTGCCGGTGGCCTGCGCGTAGCCGGTGGCGGCGTGGCCGGCCCCCTGCTCGTGGCGGACGAGGATGTGACGGACCTTCTTGCTGTCCATCATCGGGTCGTACGCGGGGAGGATGCAGCCCCCCGGAATCCCGAAGACGGTGTCGCACCCCACCTCTTCGAGAGAGCGGATGAGGGACTGCGCACCCGTGACGTGCTCAACTGCGGTGGGCTGGTGTCCACCCGTACGGGGCCGCGGCTGCGGATGGTGGGCCCCGGTGGCCTGCTCGGTCATCGGCATTCTCTTCTCGAAGCTGAGGGTTTTACGAGGAGCGGGGATCCCCCGGATAAGAACCGGGGGCGTGTGCCAGTGCAACAAAAAACCCCTCGTGCCGGGTGGCAAGCGAGGGGAGCGCGTCGGGGGTGTTGAGCGGGGACATGCAGGTCCCGGCTTCAGCCGACGCGCTTTCCAAGTACGAGAATTCGGGTGCGCATGGCATTGACCCTCCCTCCGGCGGGAGGGGGATGTCAAGCGGGTGGGACGGGCGTCTCATTATGTGAGCCTCTACGGATGATCATCGAACCGCCGGACGAGCCTCCGGCCAAGGCCGGCTGGGCCGTACCGCCCGGTACTGGGAACGTACCGCGCACGAGCGCGCGCCGCAGCCTGTATTCGTCGAGTGGTCCGGAGAAGGCCGTTCCCTGGCCGTGGGTGCACCCCATCGCGCGCAGCGCCATCACCTGTTCGGGCAGGTCCACGCCGTCGGCCACGGACTGCATCCCCAGGTCGTTTGCGATCCGCAACAATCCGGCGGTGATCTTGTGGAGTCGGGCCGACTCGACCACGCCCTCCACCAGGCCGCGGTCCAGTTTCAGCAGGTCCACGGGAAGCCGCCGCAGGGCGCTGATGGCCGCGTAGCCGCTGCCGAAGCCGTCGAGGGCGATGCGTACGCCCAACCGGTGCAGGGCCGTCAGACGGCGCTCCAGCTCATCGAAGGGGACTCTGGGGTCGGATGCGGCCAGTTCGAGGACGAGCGCGCCGGAGGGCAGCCCGTGGCGCGTCAGCAGCGCCTCCACGGAGCCGCGCGGCATGGAGCGGTCCAACAGCCGCTGGGCGGTCATCCGGACGGCCACTGGTACGGCGCGCCCGGCGCGGTGGCGCTCGGCGGCCTGCTCCACGGCCTCCTCCAGCAGCCAGCGGCCCAGTTCGGCGCTGCGCGCGGCCTCCTGCCCGGGGCCGGCGGCTTCGCTCTGTTCGGCCACCCTGAGGAACTCGGCCGGGGTGAAGAGGATCCCCTGGGCGGAGCGCCAGCGGGCCTGCGCGGCCACCGCCGTGACCTCCCCGGTGGCCAGCGAGACCACGGGTTGGTGCAGGAGGGTGAATTCCCCCTCGTGGAGGGCGGTGCGCAGCCGGCCGGCGAGCTCCGCCTTGCGGACCACCTCGGCCTGCATCTGCGGGGCGTACAGCTCGACGCGGTCCTTGCCGCCGGCCTTGGCCCGGTACATCGCGAGGTCCGCGTTGCGCATCAGGTCCGAGGGGGTGATGCCGGGGTCCGCGAAGGCGACGCCGATGCTGGCGGCCACGCGGACCTCGCTCCCGGCGATCCGGTAGGGCTGGGCGAGGGTGGTCCGCAGCCGGTCGGCGATCTCGTGGACCTGGTACTCGCGGGCGCCGCGGTCGCGGCTGCCGTCGCCGAGGATCAGGGCGGCGAACTCGTCGCCGCCGAGTCGGGCGGCGGTGTCCCCGGCGCGGACCGCGGCCCGGAGCCGGTGCGCGGCCTCGACGAGCAGTTCGTCGCCGGCCTGGTGGCCGATGGTGTCGTTGACGGCCTTGAAGCCGTCGAGGTCGATGAAGAGCACGGCGGTGCTGTGGTCACCCGACCGGCGGCCGGTGAGGGCCTGGCGGACCCGGCGGGTGAACAGGGCGCGGTTGGGCAGGTCGGTCAGCGGGTCGTGCTCGGCGCTGTGCTGGAGCTGGGCCTGGAGGCGGACCCGCTCGGTGACGTCCCGGCTGTTGAGGATGAGCCCGCCCTGGTGCCGGTTCACGGTGGACTCCACGTTGAGCCAATCGCCGCTGCCCGACCTGAACCGGCACTCGATGCGGGTGGTGGGCTCCTCCGTCGGCTGGGCGGCGAGGAAGCGGCGCACCTCGTGGACGACCTGTCCGAGGTCGTCGGGGTGGATGAGGGCGGCGAGTTCGCTACCGATCAGTTCCTCCGCCTCACGGCCGTAGACGCCGGCGGCGGCGGGGCTGACGTAGCGCAGGGTTCCGGTGGGTGCGGCGATCATGATGACGTCGCTGGAGCCCTGGACCAGGGAGCGGAAGTGATTTTCCTTCTGGGCCAGTTCCTGGGTCAGCGCGATGTTGTCGAGGAGCATGATGCCCTGGCGGATGACGAGGGCCAGGACGACGGTGCAGCCGGTGAAGACGACCATGCGGTCGACCTTCCGCCCGTCCACGACGTTGTAGAGGATCCCGAGGGTGCACACCGCCGCGGCGAGGTACGGGGTGAGGGCGGGCAGCGAGCCCGTGATGGGCCGGCTGTGCGGCCGCTCGACGCCGGGGGGCGCCGCCCGGCCGGTGGGATCGGCGCGCCGGGCGGAGTCGGCCCGCCGGGCGCCCCAGGGCGCGTAGGCGAGCAGGAGGGAGCCGGCGAACCAGCCGGCGTCGAGGATCTCGCCGGAGCGGTAGGTCGTGTTCAGCAGCGGCGAGGTGAACAGGGCGTCGCTGAGGACGGTCAGGGCGAGGGCCGCGATGGCCGTGTTGACCGCGGAGCGGTTGTTCGCCGAGCGACGGAAGTGCAGTACCAGGACCATCGACACGAGGGCGATGTCCAGGAGCGGGTAGGCGAGCGAGAGCGCGGCGCGCGGAACGCTGCCGGGGGCTCCCGACTGGGCGGTGCGGGCGGCGTTGGCCAGTGCCAGGCTCCAGGACAGGGTCAGGAGCGAACCGCCGATGAGCCAGGAGTCCAGTCCGAGGCAGACCCAACCGGCGCGGGTGACCGGGCGTTTGGCGAGGACGAGCAGGCCCACGATGGCGGGCGGGGCGAAGCAGAGGAAGGCGAAGTCCGCGAGGGAGGGTTCGGGCACCTCCTGGCCGAGGATGACCTCGTACCAGCCCCAGATCGCGTTGCCGAGGGCGCCCATGAGCGAGGAGAAGGCGAACATCATCCAGGCGGGGCGTTCGCGGCGGTCGATCGTCCGCGCGTAGTGGTAGCACGAGACGGCGGCGAGTAAGCCGGCCGTGCTGAGCCCGAAGTCGCCCATGATCTTGGCGACGTCCTTGGACCCCCATCCCAGGGCGGCTCCGACGGCGTACCCGCCGCTGACCACCGCGAGGAGGAGCTGCGCCGCCAGTCCTCTGCCCCCGTCGGCCGCGGCGGGGGGCCGGGTCAGGAGCGCCGCCCCCGGGGTGCTCACCGGTCCACCTCGCCGGCTTGTTTCGGCGCGCCCCATCGTCGCCTCCGGCGGCTGTGCCGCGTCGGATCCTTCGTCCATTGGCCGTGCATCGCCCGTCGCCCCCCAAATGGTCCGATCACTCCCCAGCGCCAGACGTACGCGGCGCAGCCCCTTCTTCCGGACGATACACCACTTTCGTCACTCAGCGACATAGCATCTCTACTCTCCGTCACCATCCGGGGAGTTGTGGCCACTGCCTGCGCGGGGGCGGTCGCGGAGCGTGCGCGCCGGGCGCCTCAGTCGGTGACGAGCACGGTGTTCTCCACCGGCTCCCCGGCCGCGAAGCGGACGAGCTGGCGGGCCACCAGTCGCTTCGCGCGGGGCTCGAACGCCGAGCTGCTGCCGCCCACATGAGGGGTGATCAGGACGTTCGGCGCGTGCCAGAGCGGGTGGCCGGCGGGCAACGGTTCGGGGTCGGTGACGTCGAGCGCGGCCCGCAGCCTGCCCGATCCGACCTCCGTCAGCAGGGAGTTGGTGTCGACCACGGGGCCGCGGGAGACGTTGACGAGCAGGGCGCCGTCCTTCATGCGGGCCAGGAAGTCGGCTCCGGCCAGGCCCTTGGTCTCCTCGGTCAGCGGCGTGCAGAGGATCACCACGTCGGCGTCCGGGAGGAGCCCGGGGAGGTCGGTGAGCGCGTGCACCGGGCCGTGCGGGGCGGTGCGCGCCGAGCGGGCGACGCGGGTGATCCGCCCGCACTCGAAGACGGTCAGGCGGTCCTCGACGGCCGCGCCGATCGATCCGTAGCCGATGATCAGGACCGACTTGTCGGCGAGGGACTCGTAGAAGCCGTCGCGCCACTCCTCGCGGTCCTGGCCGCGGACCATGCGGGGGATGCCGCGCAGGGAGGCGAGGGTCAGGGTCAGGGCGAGTTCGGCGGTGCTGGCCTCGTGGACGCCGCGTGCGTTGCACAGACGTACGCCGGGGCCGAGGTCGGCGAGCCCGCCGAGCACGTGGTCGATGCCGGCGGTGAGGGTCTGGACGACCTTCAGGTCGGGCATCGCCGCCAGCGGCCGCAGGGTCACCTCCGGGGACTTCATGTAGGGCGTGACGTAGAAGACGCAGGCGGCGGGGTCCGCGGGGAACTCGTCCTCGCCGTCCCAGCGACGGTAGCGGAACGAATCGGGCAGGCCGTCGATCTCCCCGGCGGGGAAGGGGAGCCAGACGTCGGCGGTCGGTGCAGTCATGATCACGAGGCTATGCCAAGGGATCCGGATCGAGCCGTTAGTTTGAGGGCCGGACCGGGAGGGGGACGCGGGAGTGGAGCGCAGGTCGATCGGGTCGGGACCGCTGACGGTGGGCGCCATCGGGCTCGGCTGCATGCCGATGAGCTGGGCCTACGCGCCGTCGCTCCGCCGGGGCGAGGAGTCACTGCGGACCGTGCACACGGCGCTGGATCTGGGGGCGAACCTGCTGGACACGGCCGATCTGTACGGGCCGTTCACCAACGAACTGGTGGTCGGGCGGGTCCTGCGGGAGCGGCGGGCGGACGCCTTCGTGGCGGCGAAGGTCGGGCTGCGGGCCGGCGAGCAGCACGTGGTGGCGGACGGGCGGCCGGGCTACGTGCGGCGGGCCTGCGACGCCTCGCTGCGGCGGCTGCGGACCGACGTCATCGACCTGTACCAACTGCACCGGGTGGACCCGGACGTTCCGGTGGAGGAGACCTGGGGCGCGATGGCGGAGCTGGTGGGCGCTGGGAAGGTGCGGGCGCTGGGGTACTGCGCGCTGGGGGCGGGGGCCGGGCCGGGCGCGGGGCGGCGCGGCGACCGGGCGTACGCGACGACCCTGCGGCGGCTGGAGCGGGTCCAGCAGGTGTTCCCGGTGACGGCAGTGCAGGCCGAGCTGTCGGTGTGGTCCCCGGAGGCGGCGTGGCAGCTGTTGCCGTGGTGCGCGGCGCGGGGGGTCGGGGTGCTGGCGGCGATGCCGTTGGGCAGCGGGTTCCTGACCGGGACGTTGACGCCGGGGCAGGGGTTCGAGGACGCGGACGTGCGGGCCCGGCACCCGAGGTTCACGGCGCACGCGATGGCCTCGAACCAGGTGCTGCCGGCGGGGCTGCGCCGGGTGGCGCTGCGGCACGGCCCGCAGGTCACGGCGGCGCAGGTGGCGCTGGCCTGGGTGCTGGCGCAGGGGCCGCACGTGATACCGGTGCCGGGGGCCGAGCGGGCCCGGTGGGCGGCGGAGAACGCCGGGGCGGCGGAGGTGCGGCTGACGGCCGCCGAGCTGTCCGAGATAGCGGCGCTGCCCTCGGCGGTGGGAGCCTGGGACTGAGCGGTCCCGGGCAAGTGCACTCGATCGGGTGTACGAGCGGTGGAACTTCGTGAGCTGCCCGGGCTGTTGGAACAGAGGGAAGGCAGGCAGGCGACGGAGGGGAGCGGGGCCATGTGGGACGACGGACGGATCGGCGGCGTCGGCGGGGCGCGCCCGGTCGGCGGGGTCGGGGACCGGGGCGGTCCGCGAGAGCCGCGGCCGGGGGCGTACGGGTCCGCCGGCGCGGGCCGGCGCGGTGGGCTGACGGCGCTCGCGCTGGCCGGGTGCGGGGCCCTGCTGGCGGCCGGCTGCTCCGGTTCGGGCGGGGCCCAGGCGGGCCCGGGCGGCTCTCCCCCGGGCTCACCTCCGGCCGGGTCGGCGTCCCCGGGCGCCTCGGCCCCGGCGAAGGCCCCCGCGGCGCCGGCGAAGGGTTCGGTGGCGGTGACGGGCGAGCTCGCCAAGGGTCTGGAGTCGCCGTGGGGCGTGGCGGCGCTGCCCGGCGGGGACCTGCTGGTCGCCTCCCGGGACAAGGGCACGATCAGCCGGATCCGCGCCGACACGGGGGCGGTGACGCCGATCGGCGAGGTCCCCGGGGTCGCTCCGGGCGGCGAGGGGGGCCTCCTGGGCCTGGCGGTGTCCCCGACGTTCGCGACGGACCGGCTGGTGTACGCGTACTTCACCACCGAGTCCGACAACCGGATCGCCCGGATGCGGTACGAGGAACAGAGAGCCCCCGGACAGCAACTGGGCGCGCCCGACACGGTGTTCCGGGGCATCCCCAAGGGGGTCATCCACAACGGGGGCCGGATCGCGTTCGGGCCGGACAAGATGCTCTGGGCGGGGACGGGCGAGACCGGTGAGACGGGGCTGGCCCAGGACAAGAAGTCGCTCGCCGGGAAGGTCCTGCGGATGACGCCGGACGGTGAGCCGGTGCACGGCAATCCCGAGGCGGACTCGGTCGTCTACTCGTACGGACACCGCAACGTGCAGGGTCTGGCCTGGGACAAGGACAAACGGCTTTGGGCCGCCGAGTTCGGGCAGAACACCTGGGACGAGCTGAATCTGATCGAGCCGGGCGGCAACTACGGCTGGCCGGAGGCGGAAGGGAAGGCGTCGAAGCCCGGCTTCCGGGATCCGGTGGCGGTGTGGAGAACGAACGAGGCCTCGCCGAGCGGGATCGCCTGGGCGCAGGGCTCGATCTGGATGGCCGGGTTGAAGGGGCAGCGGCTGTGGCGGATCCCGCTGGACGGGGCCGTACCGGTCGCGGAGCCGGAGGCCTTCCTGGAGGGCAAGTACGGGCGGCTGCGCACGGTGGTCCCGCTCGGTGGGGACGGCTTGCTGCTGGTGACGAGCGAGACGGACGGACGGGGATCGCCGGAGGCGGACGACGACAGGATCCTGACGCTGAAGGTGCAGTGAGCGAACGAGGCCCCGGCGGGGTGGAAGGCACGGTGCACGGTGTTCAACATGATCGACCAACTGTTCAATCCCGGCAGCAAGCACACGGACGAGGAGCGCAAGCGCCTGGAGCTGTCCCGGACGGACGTGAACGACGGCGACCCGGGGCGGGGGCCGATAGACCTGGATTCGGGCAGAGTGCTCATACGCCCGTCCGAGGAACACGATGACGACGCGGTCCCGGGGGTCGGCCCCTGACCGCCGGTTGCGGTCCAGGGCGGCATCGACACGCGGCCGACCCCCGCCGGGTCGTCGAGCCTGGCCCGGCTTCCCGGCACGCGGTCAGCACCACGGCCGCGCAGCGGACGGTGCCGCCCCCCTCGCTCTGGACATCGGCGACCACGAGGCGGACGCCGTGGGGGGTGGACAGCACCTCGCACAGGTCCCTCCGGGGCGCCGAACCGGTCCGCCTTCGCCGCGCCCTTCGGGCGCCCGGCGCCACTGTCCAAACGCTCCGGTCACAGCGCTAGCGGCGGCCGGCAGGTGTCCTGCCCGGAGCCGCCGGAGTGTTCGGGGTAGGTGGGGGCGGTGGCGGGAGGGGGGTGAAGAGGTGCAGGCGGTGGGCGAGGGCGGCTGCCTCGCCGCGGCCGGCGACGCCCAGCTTCGCCAGGATGTTCGACACGTGCACGCTGGCGGTCTTCGGGGAGATGAAGAGCTCCTCGGCGATCCGGCGGTTGGTGCTGCCGCCCGCGACCAGGCGCAGCACCTCCCGTTCGCGACCGGTCAGGCCGAGGGCCTCGGCCGGGTCGGTGTCCGCGACGGGCGGGTGCGGGTCGGCGTCGGCCTCGGCGTCCAGCGGGATCCGGGCGCGCTGGGCCAGTAGGGCCAGGTCCTCGCGCAGTCGGCGGGAGCCGAGCCGGTCGGCGGTGGCGTGGGCGTCGCGCAGTAGGGCCACGGCCGCGGTCCGGTCGCCGCCCGCGGCCAGCAGCGCCTCGGCGAGCCGGTGGCGGGCGCGGGCCAGCAGGTAGGGCCGCTCCAGGGCGCGGACGGCGGCTTCGACGGCCGTCCAGTCGGCGACGGTGTCGGCGGCCTCGGCGCGCAGCAGCTCGGCGCGCACGTACTCGGCGTGGGCGCTCCACACCGGGGCCGGGGCGGCCAGGGTGCGGGCGGCGGTGCGCAGCAGGCCGATGGCGGCGCTGCGGCCGGGTTCGGCGGCGGGCAGGCCGCGCGAGTCGGCTTCGGCGGTGGCGCCGGCGAGGAGCAGGGGCCAGGCGTAGCGGTGCTGGCCGAGCCGGAAGCCGATGCTGACGGCCTGCTCGATCTCGGTGCGGACGTCGGCGATCCGGCCCTCGCCGGCGGCGACGCCGACGGCGAGCCGGTAGAGCGGGACCCGGTGCTGGGGCTGGGTGTCGTGGGTGCCGAAATGCGCGTGTGCGGCGGCCAGTTGCTGAGCGGCCTCGGCGAGTTCGCCGCGGGCCAGCGCCAGGTAGGCGAGGCGGGCCGCGGCGGATCCGCGGGGGGCCGCGCTCTGGCCGACGCTCAGGGTGCGCCGGGCGGCGTCGGCGGCCTCGTCCCAGCGGCCCAGGCTGTACAGGCTCTCCGCCATGTTCCCGCAGACCCAGGCCTCGGTGTCCATGAGCCGGGACTTGCGCACCAGTTGGGCGCCCCGTTCGGCCAGTTCCACGGCCTCGCGGGAGCGGCCCAGGCTTTCCAGTTGGGAGGTCAGGTTGATGTGGGCGCGTCCCACGATCGGGGTGAGGCCGAGTTCGGCGGCCCGGTCCTTGACCGCGTGCATCTCGGCGAGTCCGGCGCTGCCGTCACCGGAATCGGTGAGGAGGCTGCCGAGGGTGATGCGGGCGTTGAGTTCGGTGTCCTCGGCGCCGACCATGCGCGCGTACTCGACGGCGCGTTCGGCGGCGGCGAGGTTGCCGGGTCCGGGCTTGTGCAGCATGCCCCAGCCGGCGGCGAGGACGAGGACGTCGGCGTGCACCTGGGACGGGGGCAGCCCCTTGACCAGTTCCTGGGCCCGGGCGATCTCCTCCCAGCCGTCGCTGCGGCCGAGTCCGGCGACGAGCCGGGAGCGTTCGGCCCAGAACCAGGCGGCGCGCAGCGGATCGTCGCCGTCCTCGGCGAGGGTTCGCAGGGCCAACTTGGTTATCTTCAGGGCCCGTTCGCGTTCGCCGCCGAAGCGGGCGGCGACGGTGGCCTCGGCCAGCAGGTCGAGGCGTCGCAGCGGGGTGGTCTCCGGGTCGCAGCCACAGGGCGGGTAGACGTCGGTGTAGTCGGCCGGGCGCAGGGCCTCGCGGATCTCCTGCGGGGTGCTGTCCCACAGGTCCATGGCCCGCTCCAGCAGGCTCAGTTGCTCGGAGTAGGCGTGCCGGCGCCGGGCGACCACCGAGGCGGCGAGGACGGCGGGCAGCGATTTGGCGGGCTCGTTGGCGGCGTACCAGTAGTGGGCGAGCCGGATGACGCGTTCCTCGGCGCGCACCAGCGTCCCGTCGGCTTCCATGGCTTCGGCGTAGCGCCGGTTGACGCGGGCGCGTTCGCCGGGCAGGAGGTCGTCGCTGACGGCCTCGCGGACCAGGGAGTGGCGGAAGCGGTAGCCGTCGCCGTCGGAGGTGGCGAGCAGGATGTTGGCGCCGACGGCGGCCCGCAGCGCGTCGATGAGCTCGTCCTCGCCGAGCCGGGCCACGGCGCGCAGCAGCGGGTACTCGACGGTGGAGCCGCCCTCGGCGACGACGCGCACCACGCGCTGGGCGGCGTCCGGGAGCACTTCGACGCGGACGAGGAGCAGGTCGCGCAGGGATTCGGTGAGGCCGGTGCGGCAGCCGCTCTGCCGTGAGGCGACGAGTTCCTCGACGAAGAAGGCGTTGCCGTCGGAGCGGTCGAAGACGGAGTCGACGAAGGTCTCGTCGGGCTGCGAGGCGAGGATGCCGACGAGCTGGCGGCGCACCTCGGCGCGGTTGAACCGGGGCAGCTCGATGCGCTGGACGGTGCGGAGCCGGTCCAGTTCGGCGAGGAGCGGACGCAGCGGGTGGCGGCGGTGGACGTCGTCGGCCCGGTAGGTGGCGACGACGACGAGCCGGCCGCTGCCGAGGGTGCGGAAGAGGTAGGCGAGCAGGTGACGGGTGGAGGTGTCCGCCCAGTGCAGGTCCTCCAGGACGAGCACGAGGGTGCGGTCGGCGGCGAGGCGCTCCAGCATCCGGGCCGTCAGCTCGAAGAGCCGGGCGGTGCTCTCCTCGTCGTGCGGACCGCGCGGGGTCTCGCCGAGTTCGGGGAGGATCCGGGCCAGTTCGTCCTCCTGGCCGGCGGCCGCGACGGCGAGCTCGTCGGGGAGTTGGCGGCGCAGGGCGCGCAGGGCCGTCGAGAAAGGGGCGAAGGGAAGTCCCTCCGCCCCGATCTCCACACAGCTCCCGACGGCGACGACCGCGCCGCGTCGGGTGGCCTCGCCGAGGAACTCCTCGGTCAGCCTGGTCTTGCCGACCCCGGCCTCTCCCCCGATGAGCAGGGCCTGCGGCTCCTGCGCCGCGGCCCGCGTCAGGGCGTCCACGAGTACGGCCAGTTCGTCGGCTCGGCCGACGAACACCGGGCTGACAGATCTGGTCTCCACGCCGCCGAGCATCGCACAGAGCTGCGGCCCGGCGGCACCGGATATCGCTGCGCTTCTCATCACGTATCAGCTCACCCGGGGTGCGGCGCGGGTTACGCGGCGCGGGTGAAGAGACTGCGGACGGCTCTCACCGGCCCTTCGGGTTCCTGATCGCGGGAAGAGGCGCGGCGGGCCTTCTTCGCCTCCTGGACCATGCGGTACCGGTCGGCCTCGCGGATGAGGTCGGCGCGGCGGGCGGTGGCCATCTCGTACTCGAACATCTCGTACTCCCTGGTGGTGTTTCTCGGGCACCTCGTTCGGTGTGATCCAAGATTCGCTTCCCAGGGGGTGCCGCCGCATCGGGCGCATGCCGCATCTGTACGGGGTGGGGGTCCTTAGGCCGCGGGCCCGGGCGCTCCAGAACGGGTGGAGCGCCCTAAGGGGGTGCCTACTCGGCGGCCGTCGGCATGGGAACGAGCACGTCGAAGTACATGAGGCCGAACAGCAGGACGCCGAGGAGTCCCAGGGCGACGGCGGCCCAGGACACGGAGCGGATCCACACGGGCAGGACGCGGCCGGGGGCGCCGAAGGCCGGGCGGGCCAGGACGAAGACGGCGATGAGCAGGGCGAGGGTGGACAGGACACCGTTGACCAGGGCGGTCATGTGCCAGGCGTCGCCGTAGAGGGCGGCGATCTTCTCCTTGGCGGTGGCCGCGTTGGCCGACTCGATCTGGCCGATCAGTGTCTGGCGTTCGGCGATGACGCGGGAGACCCAGCTGCCGCTGAGGGCGACCAGCCCGAGGCCGGCGGCGACGATCGCGGAGGCCGCGGCGCCGACGCCGGCGTGCTCCCGCGGGGCGAGGGCCTCGTCCTCGTCGTCGTACGCGGAATCCTCGGGGTACGCGGAGGCGTCGTCGGACGCGTCCACCTCGGCGGGGGTTCCGACGGCCGGGCCCGCTGCGGCGGTGGTGTCGGCGGGGGCGGCGGGGGTCCCGGCCTCCGGGTCCGCGACGGCGTCCGCGGCCGCCTCGGGGGCGGTCGGGGCGGGGGTCTTCTTGATGTCCATGCCGCGCACCGTAGGCGGCCTTTCTGAGAGGTTTCTGAGAGGCCGGGACGGCGTCCCCCCGCAGGGTCCGCAGGTCCCGGGGGCGGGGCCGGCGGCGGGGTGGTCCGAAGGGGTCCCCCGGCCCGCCCTCGACCGGTCAGCGGGACGGGACGGGCGGCTCCGCGCGGTCGGCGTCCGGTCGCTGGGCGGGCAGGCTCACGCGGGTGCGGCGTTCCGGCGCCTCGATGCTGATGCGGGGCAACCTGCGGTCGAGCCAGCCGGGCAGCCACCAGTTGGCCCCGCCGAGCATGTGCATGAGGGCCGGTACGAGCAGGGTGCGCAGGACGAAGGCGTCGAGGGCGACGGCGGCCGCCAGCGCGATGCCGAACATCGCGATGATCCGGTCGCCGCTCAGTACGAAGGCCAGGAACACGGCGATCATGATGACGGCCGCCGAGTTGATGACCCGGCTGGTCTCCGCGAGGCCGACGCGGACGGCCCGCTTGTTGTCGCCGGTTTCGAGCCATTCCTCGTACATCCGGCTGACGAGGAAGACCTGGTAGTCCATGGAGAGCCCGAAGAGCACCGACACCATGATCACGGGCAGGAAGGGTTCGATGGGGCCGGCGCTGCCCAGGCCCAGCAGTTCGCTCCCCCAGCCCCACTGGAAGACCACGACGACGACGCCGAACGAGGAGGCGACGGCCGCGACGTTCATGACGGCCGCCTTCAGCGGGATGCCCACGGACCGGAAGGCCAGCAGCAGGAGCACGCAGCCGAGGGCGATCACGACGGCGACGAACAGCGGCAGCTTCCCGATGATCACCTCGGCGAAGTCGTCGTAGCCGGCCGTCACCCCGCCCACGTGGGTCTGCGCCGAGCTGCCGTGGGAGGCGCGCGGGATGACGTCCTGGCGGAGGGTGTCGACGAGTTCGCTGGTGGCGCGGGCCTGCGGGGCGAAGTCCGGTACGACGGTCAGGACCGCGGTGTCCCCGGCGCGGTTGAGGACCGCCGGGCCCACGGAGGCCACGCCGTGCGTGTCCCGTACCGCCTCGGCGATCCGGTCGACGGCGATCCGGTCGCCGGGCCCGTCGAGGCGGGTGACGACGGTCAGGGGGCCGTTGGTGCCGGGCCCGAAGCCCTCGGCGAGCAGGTCGTAGGCCTTGCGCGTGGTGGAGCCCGCCGGGTTGTTGCCCTGGTCGGAGGTACCGAGGTGGAGCCAGAAGGTGGGCAGGGCCAGCGCCACCATGACGGCGGTGGCGACGGCCCCGAGCAGTTTCGGGTGCCGCTCGACGAAGGCCGACCAGCGGGCGGCGAAGCCGCTGGGCTGCTCGGGCCGTGGCCCCTCCGCCGCGAGCCGGCGCCGCTCGCGGCCGGAGAGGGCGCGCGTGCCGATGAAGGAGAGGAGCGCGGGGAGCAGCGTCACCGACGCGGCCACGGTCAGCACGACGGTGAGGGAGGCGGCCATCGCGACGCCGTTGAGGAAGTTCAGCCGCAGCACCAGCATGCCGAGCAGGGCGATGCAGACGGTGGCCCCGGCGAAGACGACGGCCCGGCCGGTGGTGGCCACCGCGTTCTCGCCCGCCTCGTCGACGGTGAGTCCGCGGGTCAGGCCCTTGCGGTGCCGGGTGACGATGAACAGGGCGTAGTCGATGCCGACGCCGAGGCCGACGAGGGTGCCCAGCATGGGGGCGAAGTCGGCGACGGGCATGGCGTGCCCGAGGAGGGTGATGCCGAAGTAGGCGCTGCCGACGCTGACGAGGGCGGTGGCGATGGGCAGCAGGCTCGCGGCGAGGGAGCCGAAGGCGAGGAAGAGGACGACGGCGGCGATGACCACGCCGATGACCTCGGCGAGGTGGGCTCCGGGCGCCTCCGTCAGGCCGATGGCACGGCCGCCGAGTTCGACCTGGAGGCCGTCGGCCCGGGTGGTGTCGTTGCGCGCGGCGTCGACCACGGCTCGGGCCTGCGCCTTGGGCACGGCGTCGGCCGGCTCGTCGAAGGTGACGACGGCGTAGGCGGTGCGGCCGTCGGCGCTGATCTGCGCGGCGCTGCCCGGGCCGGGCCCGTAGGGGCTCGCGACGGATCCGACGCCGGGGAGGGCGGCGACGTCCTCCAGGGCGCGGGTCATGCGTTGTTCGACGTCCGGGGTGCGTGCCGTGCGGTGCTCCGGGGTCCGCCACACGATGGTGTCGGTGTCCCCGCCCTGGTCCCGGAAGCCCTCGCGGAGCAGGGCGTGGGCCTTGGCGGACTCGGTGCCGGGGACCTCGTAGTCGGTGGAGAACGCGCTCCCGGCGACGCCGGCGGCCGCGGCGGTCCCGCCGAGGGCCAGCAGCCAGATCAGGACGGTGGCCAGGCGGTGCCGCATGCACCACCGTGCGATTGCTGCCAACGGACGTGCTCCCTGGTGGTTCGGATCTTCACCGGGAGTCGGCCCGACGCAAAGAACGCTTGAACGCGTGCGGACGGCCGCCGCCCGGGGGGTCGCCCCGTCACGGCCGGGATGGTCCGCACCTCGGGGCCACGATCTCAGCGTTTCGTGATCGTTGGCCCGATTCGTGTGCATCGTCACAGGTCGGCGGGGAAGTGCGGGACCTCGGTCAGTCGTTCACGGGGCCGACCGGTACGTGGGCCGCGCCGTCGACAGCGCCGTCGGACGGGGCGTCGGCGCGGTAGCCCGCCACCGACGGCCACCGGACGGTGAGGACGACGCTGTCCTCCGCCGCGTACCAGGAGTGGTCGACGCCCCGTCCCCACACGACGTAGTCCCCCTGTTCGGCGAGGACCACGGTGCGGCCGGGGAACTCCAGCCGGAACCGGCCGCTGATCAGCACCTGGAGGGCGGTGCGACGCTCGCCGGTCACCCAGCGCCCGCGCTCCTCGCCCTTGGGGTGGACGCCCCACTTGATCTCCACGTCCGTGCTGTGGCGGGGGTCGCCGGACGGCTTGAAGTGCCCGAGCAGCCAGCCGCGGTCGCCGGCGGCGTCGGGGCCGGCCTTACCGGTGTGGACGACGAAGTCCGCGGGCACGGCATTCGCGGCGTCCGCGGTGTCCGCGCCGTCGCCGTCGCCGGAGGAAGTGTTCACGCAGGCGAGGTTAATGCAGTTGCCGCGGCGCCCCGACAACTGATCGGCTGGCCCGATGAGCAACCCGATGGATGATGAACAGCTGTTGACGGTGCGCGCCCTGCACGACGCCCAGATGCGCCGGGACGCGGCGCCCGACGTCGCGGCGGCGCGGGTGGAGCGGGTCGGTCCGGTCGTCCGGCAGACCGTGCCGGGCCCGGGCTGGAACGGGGTGCTCTGGTCGGACCTCGACGAGACGACGGCGGACGCGGCCATCGCGGAGCAGGTGGCGTTCTTCGCGGCGCGGGACGACCACGGCGCGGGCACGGAGTTCGGCGCGGGCACGGAGTTCGGCGCGGGCACGGAGTTCGAGTGGAAGCTGTACTCCCACGACCGGCCGGCCGACCTCGGGGACCGGTTGCGCGCGGCGGGCTTCGTACCGGAGCCGGCGGAGACGGTGCTGGTGGCCCGTACGGCCGATCTCGCCGGGCTGCCGGTGGAGCCGCCGCGGGGGATCGCCCTGCGGGTGGTGCGGGACCGGGCCGGGGTGGATCTGATGATGGAGGTCCACCGTCGGGCCTTCGGCACCGAGCGGCCGGCGATCCGGGAGACGTTGCTGCGGCTGCTGCGCGACGAGCCGGACACGGTCGAGGCCGTGGTGGCGATGGCCGGCGACGTTCCGGTGAGCGCGGCCCGGATGGAGATGCGGCCGGGGTCCTCCTTCGCGGGGCTGTGGGGCGGCGGTACCGACCCGCACTGGCGTGGCCGGGGCATCTACCGGCTGCTGGTGGCCCACCGCGCCCGCGTGGCGGCGGAGCGGGGTGTTCCGTACCTTCAGGTGGACGCGTCGGACGACAGTCGGCCGATCCTGGAGCGCCTCGGTTTCGGGGTGTTGGGGGTCACCGTCCCGTACGTGTGGCGGGGCCGAGGCGGGACCGGCGCCCTTCCCGGAAGGGTGGACGGGACGGCAGGATGATCGCCATGAGCAGCCGTACGAGCACCGAAGGCACACCCGCCGGCGCCCCGGACCCGGCGGTGGTCGCCCCCGTCGTCCGGGACGTCGAGCGCGTCGGTCCGCCCCTGACCGCGGGCGAACGCGAGACCCTGCGGGCGTACCTCGACTTCCACCGGGCCACCCTCGCCATGAAGTGCGAGGGCCTCGGGGACGAGGACCTGCGCCGCCCGGCCTCGCCGCCGTCCACGCTGTCCCTGCTGGGGCTGGTCCGCCACATGGCCGAGGTGGAGCGGCAGTGGTTCCGCCGCACGCTGGGCGGTGACGCGGACGTGCCGCACGTGTGGTCCGACCGGCGGGACTTCCAGGCCGCCTACGACACGACCGGCGCCACGATGGCGGAGGCGTTCGCCGCCTGGCGGGCCGAGGTGGAGCACGCCCGGTCGGTCGAGGCCGCGTTGGTGTCCCTCGACGTGACGGCGCACGTCCCGAAGTGGGAGGCGGACGTCTCGGCCCGCGTGGTGATGCTGCACATGATCCACGAGTACGCCCGCCACAACGGCCACGCGGACTTCCTCCGCGAGGCCGTGGACGGCACGGTCGGGGCCTGACCCCTCACGGCGACGAGCGCCGCCGGGGTGCGCGCCTCAGGCCGCCCGCCAGTACCCGAGGCTGTTGACCCGCTGCTTGGGCAGGGCCAGGTCCTTGCGCAGGTACGCCGTCAGGGCGCGGGTGGTCGCGGTGTCGCAGGCCATCCACACGTAGGCGGACGCCGGGTCGGCGACCAGCTCGGGCAGTTCGGCCCGGACCCGGTCGGCGAGCGCCGTCGCGCCCCGCTCCACCCGCCGGACGTCGTGCCGACCGGCATCGGTGCGCAGCGGCAGGTCCACGTCCGAGGCGTGCTGGGTCTCGAACCAGACGGTCGCCGGGGTTGCCGGGTAGGCGTCCAGCAGGGAGTTGATGGCGGGCAGGGAGGCCGGATCGCCGATCACCAGCAGCCGCTCGGGCGCCGGGTCGGGCGCGGTGAAACCGGTGCCCTGCACGGTGGCTTCGACGGTGTCACCGGGCGCGGCGCCGCGCGCCCACCGGCTGGCGAGCCCGTCGTGGAGGGCGAACTCGAACGCGAAGGTGCCGGTGGCCGGGTCGGGGTCGACGAGGGTGTACGCCCGCTGGTGCGGTCGGCTGCCGCCCTCGAACCAGACCCGCACCCACATGGTCGGGTGGAGGGACTCCCCGGCGGCCGCGAGCAGCCCGCCGTCGGTGAAGCGGATCCGCCGGAAGTGCTCGGTGACCTGCTCGACCTGCGTCACGGTGAAGGTGAAGTCCTTGCCCCTGAGCAACTTGAGGACCATGCCCTCCCACCCCTTGCCCGCGACCATGCCCACCCACCCCTTCACCGACACCCCATTGGTTAGGTCACCCTAACCCAGACTGTCGCAGTCCGGGCCGGCCACCGGGAGGCCGGTCACGCGGAAGGGCCCCGCGTCCCCTGATCGGGGGGCGGGGCCCTTGCGGTCGGGCTCGCGGCCGAGGCGGACGTCCGAGTGTCGGCCGATGGGGCTCAGCCCTCGGTGACGCCCAGGCGTTCCAGGATGAGTTCCTTCACGCGCGCCGCGTCGGCCTGGCCGCGGGTGGTCTTCATGACCGCGCCGACCAGGGCGCCGACGGCGGCGACCTTGCCGCCGCGGATCTTGTCCGCGATGGCCGCGTTGCCCGCGATGGCCTCGTCCACGGCCGCGCCCAGCGCGCCCTCGTCGGAGACGACCTTCAGGCCGCGCTTGTCGACGACCTCGTCCGGGGTGCCCTCGCCGGCGAGGACGCCCTCGATGACCTGACGGGCCAGCTTGTCGTTGAGCGAGCCGTCCGCGACCAGCGCCGCGACCCGGGCCACCTGCGCCGGGGTGATCGGCAGTTCGTCGACGACGACGCCCTGCTCGTTCGCGTTGCGCGCCAGTTCGCCCATCCACCACTTGCGGGCGGCCGCCGAGTCGGCGCCCGCCTCGATCGTGGCGACGATGGAGTCCACCGCGCCCGCGTTGAGGATCGACTGCATGTCGTGCTCGCTGACGCCCCACTCCTCGCGGAGCCGGTTGCGGCGCACGCGCGGCATCTCGGGCAGACCGGCGCGCAGTTCCTCGACCCAGGTGCGGGCCGGGGCGACGGGCACGAGGTCCGGCTCCGGGAAGTAGCGGTAGTCCTCGGCGTTGTCCTTGATGCGGCCGGCCGTGGTGGAGCCGTCCTCCTCGTGGAAGTGCCGGGTCTCCTGCACGATCGAACCGCCCGACGAGAGCACCGCCGCGTGGCGCTGGATCTCGAAGCGGGCCGCCCGCTCGACGGACCGCAGGGAGTTGACGTTCTTGGTCTCCGAGCGGGTGCCGAACTCGGACTCGGGGGTCGGGCGCAGCGACAGGTTGACGTCGCAGCGCATCTGGCCCTTGTCCATGCGGGCCTCGGAGACGCCGAGCGCCTTGATGACCTCGCGCAGCTCGGCGACGTACGCCTTGGCGACCTCGGGGGCCCGCTCGCCCGCGCCCTCGATCGGCTTGGTGACGATCTCGATGAGCGGGATGCCGGCGCGGTTGTAGTCCAGCAGGGAGTGGGACGCGCCGTGGATGCGGCCGGTGGCACCGCCGACGTGCAGCGACTTGCCGGTGTCCTCCTCCATGTGGGCGCGCTCGATCTCCACGCGGAAGATCTCGCCGTCCTCCAGCTGTACGTCGAGGAAGCCGTTGAAGGCGATCGGCTCGTCGTACTGGGAGGTCTGGAAGTTCTTCGGCATGTCCGGGTAGAAGTAGTTCTTCCGGGCGAAGCGGCACCACTCGGCGATCTCGCAGTTCAGCGCGAGGCCGATCTTGATGGCGGACTCGATGCCGATCTCGTTGACGACCGGGAGCGCGCCGGGCAGACCGAGGCAGACCGGGCAGGTCTGCGAGTTGGGCTCGGCGCCCAGCTCGGTCGAGCAGCCGCAGAACATCTTGGTCCTGGTGCCGAGCTCGACATGGACCTCCAGGCCCATGACGGGGTCGAACGAGGCGAGAGCGTCCTCGTACGACAGGAGTTCGGTGAAGGTGGTCACGGTGAAACTTTCCCTCTCAGCCCAGCAGGACGTCGTCGTCGCCCAGGCGCTTCAGCTCGCGGTACAGGATCGCGAGGCCGGTGACGATGGCGGCGGCGGACACGGCGGCGTCGATCAGCTTCAGCGTGTCGCGCTCGACACGGGCCTTCTTGACCTGCTTCAGCACGCTCAGGGCGCCGAAGGCCGTGGTGCCGATCGACAGGTAGGTCCCGGTCTTGGACTTCTTGAAGCCCTTGGCCTTGGACAGTGCACTGGTGCTCACAGCGACGGTGCCTCCTCAAGCAACGGGTGACCCCAGCGCTCGATGAAGGCGGCCTCGACGGCGGCACCGACCTTGTACAGGCGGTCGTCCTTCATCGCCGGGGCGATGATCTGGAGCCCGACCGGGAGACCGTCCTCCGGTGCCAGGCCGCAGGGCAGCGACATGGCGGAGTTGCCGGCCAGGTTGGTCGGGATGGTGCACAGGTCCGCGAGGTACATGGCGAGGGGGTCGTCGGAGCGCTCGCCGATGGGGAAGGCGGTGGTCGGGGTCGTCGGGGAGACGATCACGTCGACCTGCTCGAAGGACTTCTCGAAGTCCTTCGTGATGAGCGTGCGGACCTTCTGGGCCGAGCCGTAGTACGCGTCGTAGTAGCCGGAGCTGAGCGCGTAGGTACCGAGGATGACGCGGCGCTTGACCTCGTCGCCGAAGCCGGCCTCACGGGTCAGGGCGGTGACGTCCTCGGCGGACTTCGTACCGTCGTCGCCGACGCGCAGGCCGTAGCGCATGGCGTCGAAGCGGGCCAAGTTCGAGGAGCACTCGGACGGCGCGATCAGGTAGTACGCGGCCATCGCGAGGTCGAAGGAGGGGCAGTCCAGCTCGACGATCTCGGCGCCGAGCTCCTTGAGGAGCGCGACGGACTCGTTGAAGCGCTGGACGACACCGGCCTGGTAGCCCTCGCCGGAGAACTGCTTGACGACGCCGACGCGCATCCCGGCGACGGAGCCGTTGCGGGCCGCCTCGACGACCGGCGGGACCGGCGCGTCGATGGAGGTGGAGTCGAGCGGGTCGTGCCCGGCGATGACCTCGTGCAGCAGGGCCGCGTCCAGGACCGTACGGGCGCAGGGACCGCCCTGGTCGAGGGACGAGGAGAAGGCCACCATGCCGTAGCGGGAGACGCCGCCGTACGTGGGCTTCACGCCGACGGTGCCGGTGACGGCGGCGGGCTGACGGATGGAACCGCCGGTGTCCGTGCCGATCGCGAGCGGGGCCTGGAAGGCGGCCAGCGCGGCGGCGGAGCCACCGCCGGACCCGCCGGGGATCCGGGTGAGGTCCCACGGGTTGCCGGTGGGGCCGTAGGCGCTGTTCTCGGTGGAGGACCCCATGGCGAACTCGTCCATGTTGGTCTTGCCGAGGATGACGACGTCGGCTTCCTTCAGCTTGCGCGTGAGGGTGGCGTCGTAGGGCGGGATCCAGCCTTCGAGGATCTTCGAACCGACGGTGGTCGGGACCCCGATGGTGGTGAAGATGTCCTTGAGGGCGAGCGGTACGCCGGCCAGCGGGCCGAGCTCCTCGCCCGCCTCGCGCTTGGCGTCGACGGCGCGGGCCTGCGCGAGGGCGCCCTCGCGGTCGACGTGCAGGAAGGCGTGGACCTTCTCGTCCGTCGCCTCGATGCGGGCCAGGTGGGCCTCGGTGACCTCGACGGCCGTGAGTTCGCCGGAGGCGATCTTCGCGGCGGTCTCGGCGGCGGTGAGCTTGATGATGCTCAGGATGTTTTCGGTGGTCATGGTGATTAGTCCTCCCCCAGGATCTGCGGCACCTTGAAACGCTGCTGCTCCTGGGCGGGAGCGCCGGAAAGCGCCTGCTCGGGGGTGAGCGACGGGCGGACCTCGTCCGCGCGCATGACGTTCGTCAGCGGCAGCGGGTGGGAGGTCGGCGGTACGTCTTGGTCGGCTACCTCGGAAACGCGGGCGACCGCGCCGATGATGTCGTCGAGCTGTCCGGCGAAGTGGTCCAGCTCATCGCTGGCCAGCTCAAGACGTGCCAGCCGAGCGAGGTGAACGACCTCCTCGCGCGTAATGCCAGGCATGCGGCGATCCTCTGGGGTTGGAGTTCTGGGCGTAGGGCCCAATCCTAGAGGGCGGCGCCGCCCGGCATCGACTCACATCGTCACCTCGTCGGTCCCGTCACCTGGTCACGAGGACTGCGGCTCCGCGGCGGCCGCCGCGGCGGCGAGCTCGGCGTCGATGTCGGCCGGCCGGCGCCAGCCGCGCTCGCCCCGGGCCAGCAGCCAGGCGGTGGCTTCCTGCGGTGGCATCGCGGCCGCCACCAGCCACCCCTGGACGGCGTCGCAGCCCAGGTCGCGCAGCCGCTCCCACGTCTCGTCGTCCTCGACGCCCTCGGCCACGACGAGCAGTCCCAGGGAGTGCGCCAGGTCGACGGTGCACCGGACGATCTCCGCGTCCTGGGCGTCCACGGCGAGCCGGGCGACGAAGGAGCGGTCGATCTTCAACTCGCTGACGGGCAGCCGGCGCAGGTGCACCAGCGAGGAGTAGCCGGTGCCGAAGTCGTCCAGGGACATCTTGACGCCGTACCCGGTCAGGCCGGCCATGGTGTCGGCGGCCCGCTGGGGGTCCTCCAGCAGGACGTGTTCCGTTATCTCCAGCTGGAGGCCGCTCGCCGGTACCCCGTGCCGGGCGAGGCGGGCGGCGACGGCGCCGGCGAAGCCGGGGGTGTGGACGTCGCGCGGCGACACGTTGACGGCGACGGGCACCTTGAGGCCCTGGGCGCGCCAGCGGGCGACCTGGGCGAGGGCCGTCTCCAGGACGTACTCGGTGAGGTGGGGCATCAGCCCGGAGGTCTCGGCGATCGCGATGAACTCGTCCGGGGGGACGCGCCCGCGCTCCGGGTGCACCCAGCGCACCAGGGCCTCCAGGCCGGCGACCTGTCCGTCGAAGCGGACCTTCGGCTGGTAGTGGAGTTCGACCTCGCCCGCGTCCAGGGCGCGCCGCAGGTCGCCGAGGAGTCCCAGGCGGTCGGGGGTGTTGCTGTCCCGCTTGGACTCGTACACCTCGACGCCGGTGCGGTCGCGCTTCGCCTGGTACATGGCGACGTCGGCGCGGCGCAGCAGGCCTTCCGCGTCCAGGGCGTGGTCGGGGAAGACCGCGAGTCCGGCGCTGGCCTCCAGGACGAGGGTGAGGCCGTCGAGGTCGAGCGGGGAGCTGAGTTCGGCGACGAGGTGGCGGGCGACCCGCTGGGCGCTGGTGGTGGAGTCGGCGACGGGCAGCAGTACGGCGAACTCGTCGCCGCCGAGCCGGGCCACTTCCGCGTCCTGGGGCAGGGCCTGGCGCAGCCGGTCGGCGATCTGGAGCAGCAGCCGGTCCCCGGCGAGGTGGCCGAGGGTGTCGTTGACGGCCCGGAAGCGGTCCAGGTCGATCAGGACGAGGGCGGACCGGGTGCCCGAACGTTCGGCCTCGTCGAGGGCCGACCAGGCACGTTCCAGCAGCCACTGGCGGTTCGGCAGCCCGGTCAGCGGGTCGCGCAACTGCTCCTCGGCCCGGGCCCGGGCGATCCACAGGGTGGAGTCGAGCGCGATGAGCGGTACGGCGAACAGCGGCAGCAGCACCGGCTGGCTGACGGCGACCACGCAGATCAGCGGGGCGATGCCGAGCAGGGCGGCGGCGACCAGGGCCTGCCGGAGCAGGGCGGTGCGGGCGACGGTGGGCAGCCCGCCGCCGCGGGGCGCGAGCGAGCACCAGAGCAGCAGCCGGGTGACGGCGAGGTAGGAGACGGCGACGAGGACGACCTCGGGGACGTCGGCCGGACCCCAGGTGCCGGGCAGCCAGGGTTCCTCGACGGTCGGGGTGTCGTCGAAGGCGGCCAGGACGAGGGCTCCCGCGCCGATGCCGAGGATGTCGACGCAACCGTGGAGCAGCCCCTGGCGCCAGCGGTGCCGGCGGGCGGCGCCGACCAGGGTGACCACGGCCAGCGAGACGAGTCCGGCGGGGACCCAGCCGTAGAGGAGGAGCACGCCGAGGGTGAGGGCGGCGCCCGAGCCGGTGCCGCCCCACCAGCGGTCCCGGCCGAGGGCGACGAGGTGGCCGACGATGACTCCGGTGAGGATCGCCAGCGCCCAGCCCACGCGACCGCCGGGGAACAGGGCTTGACGGCTCGTCAGTGTGGAGACGATGCCGCCGGCGAGGACCACGGCGGCCATGCCGATGACCACCAGGGGCAGTGCGGTGCGCCGTTGTCCGCCGGTTCCGCCGCCCGTACCGGTGTCGAGGGGGCGGGTCTGCGGCGTTCTGGCGCCCAGGAGTCCGAGCCGGCCCGTCCGTACGGGCGGGGGTTCGCCGCCCAACTCAGGTGACGGGTCGGCGCTTTCGGTGGGTTTCATGCCCGTCCCTCTCACAGCCGGCGATGCCGATGTCACGCGATGGCCCCGATGTCATGCCATCACGGCCGCGATCGCTTCCGGGCAGCCGTGCACGACAGGCGCACCCCACAACAGTAGGACGCGAGGGGCACCCAGGGGCAGCGGTCGGCAGCGGTTGCCCGAATGCGACCCAGCCATCCTCATCAGTACGGTATCCGCCGAACGGGTGAGTTTGGACCAGGCCCCCCGTCGCCATACCGATGATCCGACAGCGCACCCCGCCACGACCAGGCCTGTACCGGCCGTTTACCACCGGGTGCCGCGCCGGGCGTGCGCCCGCCCGCACGGCCGCACGCCATGCATCCGTTCGCCCCCGACGCGCCCTTCTCGGCGGCTCCCGTGGGGGTTACTACTCCGCCGCGGCCCCGTCGTCCAGGGGGAGCGCGGCTTCGCGTGCCGCGTCGGGCCCCTGTTCGAGCAGCACCTCGAACCCGGCGTCGTCCAGGATGGCCAGTTTCAGCTGCACGGCCTTGTCGTACTTCGAGCCGGGGTTGTCGCCGACCACCACGAACGAGGTCTTCTTGGACACCGATCCGGTGACCTTCGCGCCCCGGCTCTGCAGGGCCTCCTTGGCGCCGTCGCGGGTGTGGCCCACGAGGGTGCCGGTGACGACGACGGTCAGCCCTTCGAGCGGACGCGGACCCTGCTCCTCGGCGGAGCCCTCCTCCTCCATCCGGACGCCGGCCTCCCGCCACTTGCGGAGGATCTCCTGGTGCCAGTCGACGGCGAACCACTCCTTGAGGGAGGCCGCGATGATCGCGCCGACGCCCTCCGTGGCGGTCAGCTCCTCCTCGGAGGCCTGCTCGATGCGCTCGATGGAACGGAACTCGCGGGCGAGGGCCTCCGCCGCGACCGGGCCGACGTGACGGATCGACAGGCCGTTGATGATGCGGGCGAGCGGACGGTCCTTGGCGGCGGCGATGTTCTCCAACATCGCCAGGGCGTTCTTCTTCGGCTCGCCCTTCTGGTTGGCGAAGACCGTGACGATCTTCTCCTCGCCGGTCTTCGGGTCCCTCTTGGGCAGTCCGCTGTCCGCGTCGAGGACGTACGCCTTGATGGGCAGCAGCTGCTCGATGGTCAGGCCGAACAGGTCGCCCTCGTCCAGCAGCGGGGGCGTGGCCGGCTCCAGCGGGCCGGTCAGCGCGGCCGCCGCGACCATGCCGAAGTTCTCGATGTCCAGGCTCTGCCGGCCGCCGAGGTAGAAGAGCCGCTCGCGCAACTGGGCCGGGCAGGTCTGCCCGTTGGGGCAGCGGACGTCGATGTCCCCTTCCTTCATCGGCCGCAGCGGCGTCCCGCACTCGGGGCACTCGGCCGGCATGACGAACTCCCGCTCGCCGCCGTCGCGCAGGTCCACCACCGGGCCGAGGATCTCGGGGATGACGTCGCCCGCCTTGCGCAGTACGACGGTGTCGCCGATGAGGACGCCCTTGGCCTTGACGACCTCCTGGTTGTGCAGGGTCGCGAACTCGACCTCGGAGCCCGCCACCGTGACCGGCTCGACCTGCGCGTACGGGGTCACCCGCCCGGTGCGCCCGACCCCGACCTTGATGTCGATCAGCTTGGTGTTGACCTCTTCGGGGGCGTACTTCCAGGCGATGGCCCAGCGCGGGGCGCGGGCGGTGGAGCCGAGCCGGCCCTGGAGGGCGATCTCGTCGAGCTTGACGACGACCCCGTCGATCTCGTGCTCCACCGAGTGCCGGTTCTCGCCGAAGCGGGTGATGAACTCCCGCACCTCGGCGAGCGTGGAGACCACCGCGTTGTGCTGGGCGGTGGGCAGGCCCCATTCGCGCAGCAGCTCGTACGCCTGCGACTGCCGCTCGATGTCGAAGCCCTCGCGGGCGCCGATGCCGTGCACGACCATGTGCAGCGGCCGGCCGGCGGTGACCTTGGGGTCCTTCTGCCGCAGCGATCCGGCCGCCGCGTTGCGCGGGTTGGCGAAGGGCTTGCCCTCCGCCGCCACGAGCCGCGCGTTGAGCTCCTCGAACTTCTCCATCGGGAAGAAGACCTCGCCGCGGATCTCGACGAGGGCCGGGATCCGCTCGCCCTTCAGCCGGTCCGGGATCTCGGCGATGGTGCGGACGTTGGGCGTGATGTCCTCACCGGTGCGGCCGTCGCCGCGGGTGGCGGCGCGGGTGAGGCGGCCGTTCTCGTAGGTGAGGTTGACGGCGAGGCCGTCCACCTTCAGTTCGCACAGGTAGTGGTAGTCGGAGGTGTTGGCGTCCCGGGCCACGCGCTCGGCCCAGGCGGCCAGTTCCTCGTCGTCGAAGGCGTTGTCGAGGGAGAGCATCCGCTCCCGGTGCTCGACGGAGGCGAAGTCCGTCGCGTACGCCCCGGCCACCTTCTGGGTGGGCGAGTCGGGCGTGCGCAGCTGGGGGTACTGCTCCTCCAGCGCCTCCAACGAGCGCAGCAGCGTGTCGAACTCGGCGTCGCTGACGACCGGCTGGTCGTTCACGTAGTACCGGAAGCGGTGCTCCTCGACCTGCTCGGCCAGCAGCGCGTGCTGTTCGCGCACCGCCGTCGGTACTGCCGTGTCCTGCTGTTCGGCTGCCATGCCGTGTCCTCCCGTGGCCCGTCCCGAGCGTCACTCAGGGTTATCGGCGAGCGACCTCGCCGCCCTGACGCAATGGGCCTGCACCGCGCGGGCGTAGGCGGGCGAGGCGCCCGCCAGGCCGCACGAGGGAGTGACCACGACGGACTCGGCGAGAGTCCCCGGGGCCAGCCCCAGCCTGCGCCAAAGCTTCCTGACCCCCATGACGCTACCGCCCGGGTCGGACAACGCGGCGTCGGTGCCCGGCACCACTCCGGCGAAGAGTTTCAGGCCGCCCTCGACGGCCTCCCCGAGGACGTCGTCCTCGCGCTCGGTGAGCAACGAGAAATCGAACGAGACGCCCGCCGCTCCGGCCCGTCGCAACAGCGCGAAGGGGACCTCGGGGGCGCAGGAGTGGACGACGACCTCGCCGTCGTGGACGGCGAAGAGCTCGCGCAGGGTGCCTTCGACGACCTGCCGGTCGACGGCCCGGTAGGTGCGGTAGCCGCTGGCCGAGCGGACCCGGCCGAGGAGGACGGAGGTGAGCGAGGGCTCGTCGTACTGGAGGACGATCTCGGCGCCTGGGATGCGCTTGTGGACGTCGGCCAGGTGCGCGCGCAGGCCCTCGGCGAGGGAGGCTGCCAGGTCCCGGCAGGCACCGGCGTCCTGGAGCACGGCCTCGCCGCCGTGCAGTTCGAGGGAGGCGGCCAGCGTCCACGGTCCGACGGCCTGGACCTTGAGCTTCCCGGTGTAGCCCTGGGTGAACTCCTCCAGGGCGTCGAGGTCCTCGCCGAGCCAGGAGCGGGCGCGGCGGGTGTCGCGGCCCGGGCGGTCGCTGATGCGCCAGCCGCTCGGCTCGACGTGGGCGTACAGGTCGACGAGTAGCCCGAGGGACCGGCCGATCATGTCCGCGCCGGGCCCGCGGGCGGGCAGCTCGGCGAGGTACGGGAACTCCTCGAAGGAACCGGTGACGGTCTTGGCGGCCTCGCGGGCGTCCCCGCCGGGCAGCGAGCCGACTCCGGTGGCGCCGGTCATCGGCCGGGCCTGACGGACAGGTCGTTCACCTCGGCGTCGCGGGGCAGGTCGACGGCCATGACGATGGTGGTGGCCACCGACTCGGGGTCGATCCAGGCGGCGGGGTCGTAGTCCTTGCCCTCCTGCGAGTGCACCTTGGCCTGCATGGGGCTCGCGGTACGCCCGGGGTAGACGGAGGTGACGCGGATGCCGTGCTCCTTCTCCTCGGCGCGCAGCGAGTCGGCGAGGGCCTTGAGGCCGTGCTTGGAGGCGGCGTACGCGCTCCAGTCGGCGTGGGCGGCGAGTCCGGCGCCGGAGTTCACGAACACGATGGTGCTCTTGGAGGCGCGCAGGGTGGGCAGCAGCAGCCGGGTGACCTCGGCGGGCGCGATCAGGTTGACGTTGAGCTGCTGGTGCCAGGTCTTGGGGCGCAGCTCGCCGACGGGGCCGAGGTCGACGATGCCCGCGATGTGCAGGAGGGAGTCGATGCGCTCCGGGATCGGCTGCTTGGAGAAGGCCCACGACAGCCGGTCGGGGTCGGCCAGGTCTCCCACGAGGGTCCGCGCGCCGGGATGGGCGTCGGCGAGCTGCCGAGCCCGGCCGGCGTCACGGGCGAGGAGGACCAGGTCGTCGCCGCGGGCGTGGAGGCGGGCCGCGACGGCGGCGCCGATGCCGGAGCCGGCACCGGTGATGAGATGAGTAGGCATACGGGCCATGCTCGCACCCCCGAGGGGGCCCCGCGGCCCCCGACCGGAAGCAGGTGGCGGGGGGGCCGGTGATCGCCCCGGCCCGGCGCCGTCCACGGCCCGGCCGGCGGGCCGGGCGGGCGCCGGGGCGGGCGGGTCGGCCGGGTCAGAGGCCGGCCTGGGCCCGCAGCGCGGCGGCGGTCGTGCGGGCGTCGTAGCCGGCGGGGACGCCCTCGACCAGGAACGTCTCGCCCGCGATGTGGGCGGTGCGCAGCGGCAGGATCTCCTGGTAGGCGGGCGAGGCGTACCAGGCGCGGGCCCGCTCGATGTCCGGGAAGCCGATCATGACGATGGTGCCGGGGAAGGGGCCTTCGAGGACCTCGACCTCGGCGCCGTGGACGAGGAAGTGGCCGCCGAAGGGCTCCAGGGTCGACTGGATCTCCTCGATGTAGCGCAGGATGTCCTCGTTCGGCGCCGCGGGACGTATGTGGGCGATGGCGTACGCGGTCATGGCGGTCTCCCCTGTCACGCGCCCCGGGTCCCCGGGGCCTCGGCTCCCATCGTGCCCGAGGGGGTACCCCCCGGGTCGATTCCCTCACAGGTCATGTCAGGTCGCGACGGGGGCCGGGGAGGCGGAGGCCGCGGCTTCGGCTTCGGCGGCCGGGCCGTGCGGGTGGAAGGTGCGGCGGTAGGCGATCGGGGAGACCCCGAGGGCGGCGCGCATGTGCTGGCGCAGGGAGTTGGCGGAGCCGAAACCGGCGCGGTGCGCCACGAGATCGACCGGCAGGTCGCTGGACTCCAGCAACTGGCGGGCGATCTCCAGGCGTTGGGCGGTGAGCCACTGCACGGGGGTCATGCCGACCTCGTCGCGGAAGCGCCGGGTGAAGGTGCGCAGGCTCATCCGGGCGTGGGCGGCGAGTTCGGCGAGGGCGATGGGCTCGGCGAGCCGCTCCAGGGCCCACGCGCGGGTGGCCGTAGTGGTGGCGACGGTGGGTTCGGGGACGGGCCGGTCGATGTACTGGGCCTGCCCGCCGTCCCGCCACGGCGGTACGACGCACATCCGGGCGGCCCGGTTGGTGATGGCGGCGCCGTGGTCGCGGCGGACCAGGTGCAGGCACAGGTCGACGCCGGCGGAGACTCCGGCGGAGGTCAGGATGTCTCCGTCGTCGACGAAGAGGACCTCCTCGTCGACCAGGACCCGGGGGAAGGCCCGGCGGAATTCGGGGGCGAGGTTCCAGTGGGTCGTCGCGGGCCGGCCGTCGAGGAGCCCGGCGGCGGCGAGCACGTAGGAGCCGCTGCAGATGGAGACCAGGCGGGTGCCGGGGCGGATGCCGGCGATGGCCGCGGCCACCTCGGGCGGCAGCGGCCCGCCGAGGGCCAGTTCGGGCATCGCGTGGGTGGGCGGGATGATCACGGTGTCGGCGGCGGCGAGGGCCTCGGGCCCGGCGGCGGGTTGGATGGCGAAGCCGGAGTCGCTGGTCACCGGGCCGCCGTCGGCGGTGCACACGACGACCTCGTACAGGTCGGCGCCGTGCTCGTCCACGGCGCTGCCGAAGACCCGGGACGGAATGCCCAGCTCGAACGGCGGGAAGCCGGGCAGGGCCAGGACGGCGACCAGGTGCCGGCCGTCCACCCCGCTCCGGCCGGTCGGTGCCGGGAGTGGCGCGGATTGCACGGGTTCGGTCGGTTTCGTCGGTTCCGTACGCGCCTCGCTCATGGCCAGATCCTGTCACATAGTGGCCGGACGGCCAATACCGTCGGGGCGCGCGGTGTCCGAATGTGGAACACGTCGCCGGGGAACGGAACGGCCCGGCGACGGACACCAATCGGACGGAACGAGGCGGACAGCATGCGCGCGATGGTCGTGAACGAGTGGGGCGGACCCGAGAACCTGGTCGAGCGGGAGGTCGAGCGCCCGGAGCCCGGCCTGGGCGAGGTCCTGGTACGGGTCCACGCGGCCGGCGTGAACCCGGTCGACTGGAAGACCCGCGCCAGCGGCGCCCTGATCGCCTGGGGCGAGACCCCGATCCTGGGCTGGGACGTCTCCGGCACCGTCGAGGCGGTCGGCCCCGGCGTGACCCTGTACCGGGCGGGCGACGAGGTCTTCGGGATGCCGCTCTTCCCGCGGCAGGCGGGCGGCTACGCCGAGTACGTGGTGGCCCCGGCCCGGCACCTGGCCCGCAAGCCCGCCGCCCTGGACCACGTACAGGCGGCCGCGCTGCCGCTGGCGGCGCTCACCGCCTGGCAGGCGCTGGTGGACACCGCCGGCGTCACGGCCGGTCAGCGGGTCCTGGTGCACGCGGCGGCGGGCGGCGTGGGCCACCTGGCGGTGCAGATCGCCAAGGCGCGCGGCGCGTACGTCATCGGCACCGCGAGCGCGGCCAAGCACGAGCTGCTGCGCGGGCTGGGCGCCGACGAGCTGGTCGACTACCGGGAGCAGGACTTCACGGAGGTCGTCTCCGACGTGGACGTGGTGATCGACGCGCTCGGCGACGGGACCGCGGAGCGTTCCCTCAAGGTGCTGAAGCCGGGCGGCCACCTGATCTCGCTGCCCGGCCCCGACTCCGTCCCGGCCGACGCGGGCTCCGCGCGGGCCGTGTGGCTGCTGGTCGAGCCCGACCTGGCGGGCCTGCGGGGCATCGCCGACCTGGCCGACCAGGGGCTGCTGAAGCCCTTGGTGGACACGGTGCTGCCGCTGGAGCAGGCCGCCAGGGCCCACGAGATCGGCGAACTGGGCCGCACCACCGGCAAGATCGTCCTGACGGTGGCCTGACCCGCAGGACCCGCGGCGGCCCCTAGGACCGCGCGGACCCGACGACCGTACGACCCGGACCGCGCCCGCCTCAGACGGCGGCCGCGGCCCGGGTCGTCGTCGCGATGGTGGCGGAGCCGACGACGCGGGTGCCGTCGTAGAGCACGATCGCCTGGCCCGGGGCGACGCCGCGGACCGGCTCGGTGAAGGCGACGCGCAGCTCGCCGTCCACGAGCTCGGCGAAGACCTCGGTCTCACCGCCATGGGCGCGCAGCTGCGCGGTGTAGGTGCCGGGGGCGGCGGCCGTGGAGCCGCACCAGCGGGGCCGGATCGCGGTGAGCGCGCCGACGTCGAGCGCCTCGACGGGTCCGACGGTGACGGTGTTGTTCACCGGCGAGATGTCGAGGACGTAGCGCGGCTTGCCGTCGGCGGCGGGGTGGCCGATGCGCAGGCCCTTGCGCTGGCCGATGGTGAAGCCGAAGGCGCCCTCGTGGGTGCCGACCTTCTCCCCGCTCTCGTCGACGATGTCACCCTCGGCCTTGCCGAGGCGGTTCGCGAGGAAGCCCTGGGTGTCGCCGTCGGCGATGAAGCAGATGTCGTGGCTGTCGGGCTTCTTCGCGACGGCCAGACCGCGCTCCTCGGCCTCCGCCCGGATCTCCTCCTTGGTGGTGAGGGTGTCACCGAGCGGGAAGAGGGCGTGGGCGAGCTGCTTCTCGTCGAGCACGCCGAGGACGTACGACTGGTCCTTGGCCATGTCGGAGGCGCGGTGGAGCTCGCGGGAGCCGTCCTCGTTCAGGACGACGGTGGCGTAGTGGCCGGTGCAGACGGCGTCGAAGCCGAGGGCGAGGGCCTTGTCCAGCAGCGCCGCGAACTTGATCTTCTCGTTGCAGCGCAGGCAGGGGTTCGGGGTGCGGCCGGCCTCGTACTCGGAGATGAAGTCCTCGACGACGTCCTCGCGGAAGCGCTCGGCGAGGTCCCACACGTAGAACGGGATGCCGATGACGTCGGCGGCGCGGCGGGCGTCCCGGGAGTCCTCGATGGTGCAACAGCCGCGGGCCCCGGTCCGGAAGGACTGCGGGTTCGCGGAGAGCGCCAGGTGGACGCCGGTGACGTCGTGCCCGGCTTCGACCGCGCGGGCGGCGGCGACGGCGGAGTCCACGCCGCCGGACATGGCGGCCAGGACGCGAAGGGGACGGGCGGTGCGCGGCAGGTTCTGAGTCATAGCACCGTCCAGGGTACGGGGAACCGAGCGGGGTCACGGCGCGTTATCGGCTGTGGGGGGTGGATCACATGACGGAGCAGGCGGACAAGGCCGGGAAACCGGCGCGCAGGACCCGCAGGGCGGTGCTCTTCGGCGGGCTCGGCGTCCTCGCGGCGGCGGCGGTCGTCGGGCGCGAGGAGATCGGCCGGGCCTGGTGGCTGATGCCGGGGGTGTCCAAGCCCCGCAAGGAGGGCGAGCTCGACCACGTGGGCGCGAGCTGGACGGCGGCGTCGCCCGCGAACTGGCGGCTGGCCGACCGGCCGGACGACTACCGGGTGGACCGGATCGTCGTGCACGTCACACAGGGAGGCTTCGCCTCCTCGGTGGACGCGTTCAAGAACCCGTGGCACAAGGCGTCGGCGCACTACATCGTGCGCCAGGACGGCCACATCGAGCAGATGGTGCGCGAGCTGGACGTGGCCTACCACGCGGGCAACCGCTCGATGAACGAGCGCAGCGTCGGCATCGAGCACGTGGGCTTCGTGCACCGGCCGCAGGACTTCACGGACGCGATGTACGCGGCCTCGGCGAAGCTGGCGGCGGACATCTGCCGGCGCTACGACATACCCGTCGACCGGGAGCACCTGGTGGGCCACTCCGAGGTTCCGGGTGCCGACCACACGGACCCGGGCCGCCACTGGGACTGGGACCGCTACCTCCGCATGACCGCCGAAGCCCTGGCCGCCACGCCCAAGGGCTGACCCCCGACCGGGTCGCGTATGAGGCGGACCGGGCTGAGGCCGCGCCGAGGGGCGGGGGGTCAGCTGAGGCCGGCCGTGCGGGCTCGGGTGACGGCGGGGCCGATGGCGGCGGCGACCGCGGCGACGTCCTCCTTCGTGGAGGTGTGGCCGAAGGAGAACCGCAGCGTGCCGCGGGCCAGCTGCGGGTCGGTGCCGGTGGCCAGCAGGACGTGGCTCGGCTGGGCGACGCCGGCGGTGCAGGCGGAGCCGGTGGAGCACTCGATGCCCTGCGCGTCCAGGAGCAGCAACAGGGAGTCCCCCTCGCAGCCCGGGAAGCTGAAGTGGGCGTTGGCCGGGAGCCGGTCGTCGGGGTCGCCGCCGAGGACGGCGTCGGGGACGGCCCGCAGCACGGCGGCGATCAGCTCGTCGCGCAGGGCGCCGACCTCCGCCGCGAACCGCTCCCGCCGCTCGGCGGCGAGTACGGCGGCCACCGCGAAGGCGGCGACGGCCGGTACGTCGAGGGTGCCGGAGCGGACGTGCCGTTCCTGCCCGCCGCCGTGCAGCACGGGGACGGGGCTCTGGTCGCGGCCGAGCAACAGCGCGCCGATGCCGTACGGGCCGCCGATCTTGTGCCCGCTGACGGTCATGGCGGCGAGGCCGCTGTCGCCGAAGCGGACGTCGAGCTGCCCGAAGGCCTGGACGGCGTCCGAGTGCAGGGGGATCCCGTACTCGCGGGCGATCCCCGCCAGTTCGCGGACCGGCATGACGGTGCCGATCTCGTTGTTGGCCCACATGACGGTGGCCAGGGCCACGTCGTGCGGGTCGCGTTCGACGGCCTCCCGGAACGCCTCGGGACGCACCCGGCCGTACCGGTCGACGGGCAGGTACTCGACGCGCGCGCCCTCGTGCTCGGCGAGCCAGTGCACGGCGTCGAGGACGGCGTGGTGCTCGACGGGGCTGGCGAGGACCCGGGTCCGGGCGGGTTCGGCGTCGCGGCGGGCCCAGTACAGGCCCTTGACCGCGAGGTTGTCGGCCTCGGTGCCGCCCGAGGTGAACACCACCTCGCTCGGCCGGGCTCCGAGGGCTTCGGCGAGGGCCTCGCGGGCCTCCTCGACGGTGCGGCGGGCGCGGCGGCCGGCGGCGTGGAGGGAGGACGCGTTACCCGTGGCGGCGAACTGCGCGGTCATCGCCGCAGCGGCCTCCGGCAGCATCGGGGTGGTGGCGGCGTGGTCGAGGTAGGCCATGATCCCCCGATTCTACGAGTCCCCCGGGCGCCGGCTCCCCGGCGGGCGGCGGGTCACCGTACGGCCCCCGCCGGCCGGCGGCGTCGGGAGCCCTACCGCGGGGCCCGCGCGAGCTGGCGGGACTGGGCCACAAGCCGGTCCGCCGAGTCCCAGACCTCGGCGTCCTCCTCCAGGAAGCCGCCCGCCATGTTGCGGGTGGTGATGGAGACCCGCAGCGGACCGGGGGCGGGGCGGCAGCGGATGTGGGTGGTCAGTTCGACGGTCGGGGCCCAGCCGACCAGCCCGAGGTCGAAGGCGGTCGGCGGCAGCGCGTCCACCGCGAGGAGCAGCGAGAACGGGTCGGGGTCGCGGCCGTCGGCCAGCTCGAACCAGGCCCGCATCTCGCCCTTGCCGGAGGGCGCGCCGACGGCCCAGCCGGCGGTCGCCGGGTCCAGCCGCAGCCGGAGGCGGTCGACGATGGCGGAGCTGCCGGGGATGGGGGCGGGGCCCGCCTCGGCGCCGAGGCAGTCCTCGTACGCGGGGAAGGCGGGCGGTACGGCGGCGGTGTGCACGGCGTCGGGCAGCGCGGCGAGGTCGCCGTAGGAGGCGAGGACGCGGATGCGCTCGACCTCGGCGCCGTTCTCGTCGAACTGGAACAGCGAGGCCTGGCCGGTGGACAGGGTGCGGCCGACGCGGACGACCTGGGTGCGGATGACGGCGGGGCCGGGCACCGAGGAGGTCAGGTAGTGCGCGGAGACGGTGAAGGGGTCCGGGTGCGGCAGGGCGGCCGACAGGGCACGGCCGACCAGGGCCAGCAGGTAGCCGCCGTTGACGGCGGTGATGATCGTCCAGCCGGCGGAGAGTTCCGCGTCGTACGCGCCGGGCTCTCCCGCGCGGGGGGAGATGCCGGTGTCGCGGTCGAATTCGCTGTCGCCGATGGAGGCCTGGGCCGCTGCGTATGCCATGGAACGACGGTACACCGGAGGGCTACTAAGCGGTAGCTTTTGTTTCCGCGCCCAGGTCCGGGCCGCCCCGCCGCTGTTTCCGCGCCCGTTCCGGCCGCCCCGCCGCCCCCGCCTACGGCTCCTCGGCCACCGACGAACGCCGGTTCCAGGCCAGCGGCGCCCGCCAGTGGTAGCGCATGGCGAGCAGACGCAGCACGAAGGTGGTGACGATCGCGAGGCCGGTCGTCACGGCGTTCAGCATGTCGAACGCGATGAAGAGGGCCACCATGGCCGCACCCACCACGGCCGGCACGGCGTACATCTCCCGGTCGCGCAGCAGCGACGGCACCTCGTTGGCCAGTACGTCGCGCAGCACGCCGCCGCCGACCGCCGTGGCCAGGCCGAGCGCGGCGGAGGCGGTCAG
This sequence comes from Streptomyces sp. NPDC029836, assembly GCF_055574495.1. Taxonomy (NCBI): domain Bacteria; kingdom Bacillati; phylum Actinomycetota; class Actinomycetes; order Kitasatosporales; family Streptomycetaceae; genus Streptomyces; species Streptomyces sp. NPDC029836. Next base: position 284,149 of record NZ_JBVHZI010000006.1, read on the forward strand.
CCCGAGGCCGTACTCGTACGCCTTGGTCGTGCCCGTCACGCAGAACAGGCCGAGGCCGGCGGCGTCGAACACGTTGATGGCCCGGTTGATGCGCTGGACCTCGGGGTGCAGGAAGTAGACGAGCGCGGCCGCGATCAGCGGCGTGACGAAGAAGCTCAGCTCCCCGAAGGCGGCCGGTGGGACGGCGCCGATGCACAGGTCGCGCAGCAGGCCGCCGCCGAGGGCGGTGACCAGGGCGAGCACGGCGATGCCGAAGACGTCGAAGTTCTTGCGTACGGCGAGCAGCGCGCCCGCGGTGGCGAAGACGAAGATGCCCGCGAGGTCCAGGGCGTGCTGGACGCCGGGCGGGAAGAGATCGTGGAGCACCCCGTCATTGTCGCCCGGAAACGGAGCGGGGCCCCCGGGACGTGTCCCGGGGGCCCCGCTCCATCGGTGGTGCCGGTCTCGTCCGCTACTCCGCGACCGATATCACCGCGTCCGCCGCGCCGGGCAGGGCCTTGTCGCCCGGAGCCTGGTCCGGGGCGTTCTCGGGGTGGTGGCAGGCGACCTGGTGGCCGGTGGCCAGGGACAGCATCGGCGGCTCCTGCGTCATGCAGATCTGCGTGGCCTTCCAGCACCGGGTGTGGAAGCGGCAGCCGCTCGGCGGGGAGATCGGCGAGGGCACGTCGCCCTTGAGCAGGATGCGTCCGCTCTTGGCGCCGCGCCGCCGCGGGTCCGGCACCGGCACGGCCGACAGCAGCGCCTTGGTGTACGGGTGCATCGGGTTCTCGTAGAGCGACTTGCGGTCGGTCAGCTCCACGATCTTGCCGAGGTACATCACCGCGATGCGGTCCGAGACGTGCCGGATCACCGACAGGTCGTGCGCGATGATCACGTACGTGAGGCCGAGCTCCTCCTGGAGGTCGTCCAGCAGGTTGACCACCTGGGCCTGGATCGACACGTCCAGCGCGGACACCGGCTCGTCGGCGACGACCAGCTTCGGGTTCAGGGCCAGGGCCCGGGCGATGCCGATGCGCTGGCGCTGGCCGCCCGAGAACTCGTGCGGGTAGCGGTTGACGTGCTCGGGGTTGAGGCCCACGAGCGACAGCAGCCGCTGCACCTCGGCCTTGAGCCCGCCCTCCGGGGAGACCCCCTGGAGCTTGAAGGGGGCGCCGACGATGGTGCCGACGGTGTGCCGCGGGTTCAGCGAACCGTACGGGTCCTGGAAGATCATCTGCACGTCGCGGCGCAGCGGACGCATCCCGGCGACCCCGAGGTGCGTGATGTCGCGCCCCTCGAACTCGACGGTGCCGCCGGTCGGCTCCAGCAGGCGCGTGATCAGTCGGCCCATCGTGGACTTGCCGCAGCCGGACTCGCCGACGACGCCGAGGGTCTCACCGCGGCGGACGTCGAAGTCGATGCCGTCCACGGCCTTGACCGCCCCGGCCTGCCGGCGCAGCAGTCCCTTGTTGATCGGGAAGTGCTTGACCAGCCCGGTGACCCGCAGCAGCGGCTCCGCCCCGGACCCCTTGGCGCCGGGCCCGGCGGGGTCCGTCGCGGTGCCCTGCGCGGCGTCCTTCTTCATGTCGTCGGTCACAGCTTCGGCGCAATCTCTTCGGTCCAGATCCGGGTCCGCTCGTCCTGCGACATGTGGCAGGCGGACCAGTGCCGGCTGTCGTCCTGGACCAGCTCGGGCCGCTGGGTGCGGGTGATGCCGCCCTTGGGGACGTCGGCGTAGGGGCAGCGCGGGTTGAAGGCGCAGCCGCTCGGGATGTTGATGAGGCTGGGGGGCGAACCCTTGACCGGGATGAGGCGCTCGGTCTGGTCGCGGTCGATGCGCGGCATCGAGCCGAGCATGCCCCAGGTGTAGGGGTGCCGGGGCTCGTAGAAGACCTTCTCGGCGGTACCGCGCTCGACGCACCGGCCGCCGTACATCACGAGGATCTCGTCGGCCATCTCGGCGACCACGCCCAGGTCGTGCGTGATCATGATGACCGCGGAGCCGAACTCCTTCTGCAGGTCTCGGATCAGGTCCAGGATCTGCGCCTGGACGGTGACGTCCAGGGCGGTGGTCGGCTCGTCCGCGATGAGCAGCTCGGGGTTGTTGACGAGCGCCATGGCGATCATCGCGCGCTGGCGCATGCCGCCGGAGAACTCGTGCGGGTACCCGTCCACGCGCCGGTGGGGCTCGGGGATGCCGACCCGGTCGAGCATCTCGACGGCCCGCTTGCGGGCGGTCTTCTTGTCGACGTCGTGGTGGGTGCGGTACGCCTCGACGATCTGCGCGCCGACCGTGTAGTACGGGTGCATCGCCGAGAGCGGGTCCTGGAAGACCATCGCCATCTTGCGGCCGCGGAGCTTGCGCACGTGGTCGTCGGCGGCGGAGACGAGGTCCTCGCCGTCGAGCCGGACCTCGCCGGAGATGTGCGGGCGGCTGCGGGCGTTCCCGGTGCGGTGCAGGCCCATGATGGCCAGCGAGGTCACCGACTTGCCGGAGCCGGACTCGCCCACGATGCCGAGGGTCTTGCCGCGTTCCAGGTCGAAGGAGAGCCCGTCGACGGACTTGACGAGGCCGTCGTCGGTCGGGAAGTGCACGCGCAGGTCGCGTACGGAGAGGTACGCGTCGTCCCGCGGGCCGCCCTGTTCGGGGACGAAGGCGGGCCCGCCGGAGGCGGTGGGGGTGGAGGCGGGGGTCTCGGTCACGTCAGCCTCACGCGCGGGTCGATGACGGCGTACAGCAGGTCCACGATCAGGTTTGCCATCACCACGAAGAGCGCGGCGAGCAGGGTCACTCCCATGATCACGGGGAGGTCGCCGGCGCCGATGGCGGCCACGGCGGCCGTGCCCAGGCCCTGGAAGTTGAAGGTCGTCTCGGTGAGCACCGCGCCGCCGAGGAGTCCGCCGAGGTCGAGGCCGAACATGGTGACGATCGGGGTGAGCGTGGAGCGCAGGGCGTGCTTGCGGATGACCACGCCCTCCTTGAGGCCCTTGGCGCGGGCGGTGCGGATGTAGTCCTCGCCGAGCACTTCGAGCATGGTCGCCCGGGTGATGCGGGCGTAGGTCGCGGCGAAGAGGAAGGCCAGGGTGATCCAGGGCAGGATCAGGCTGTTGAGCCAGGCCAGTGGATCCTCGGTGAGTGGTCGGTAGTTGGAGACGTCCAACCAGCCGAGGCCGTAGACGAAGATCGCGGGGGCCACCATGCCGGTGAAGAAGATCGGCAGGGAGACGCCGGCGAGGGCGCCGACCATGACGGTCCGGTCGATGGCGGTACGACGCTTGAGCGCGGAGACGACGCCCGTGGCCACACCGGCGATGACCCAGATCACGGCCGCCCCGAGGGCGAGCGAGAGGGTGACCGGCATGCGGTCGATCATCGTCTCCCAGACGGGGGCCTCGGTCTTGAAGGAGTACCCGAAGCAGGGCGCCGCGCAGTGCGTGACATCCGTGCCGCCGTCGTAGTCGCGGCCGACGAAGATGCCCTTGAGGAAGAGCAGGTACTGCTCGGAGATGGGCTTGTCGAAGCCCATCTTCACGCGGATGCCCGCCAGGGCGGTCTCGTTGGTCTCGCGGCCGGCGTACATGAGCGCGGGATCGCTGCCGGTCAGCTTCGGGACCGCGAAGAAGATGCCGAAGGTGACCACGGAGACCACCAGCAGCGTGGCGGCGACGTTGAACAGCCGCCGTATGAGGTAGACGAGCACTGCAGTCGGCCGCCCGGGGCGGGTGGCCGCCGTCCCTCGTGGGGACGGCGGCCACCGCCTGCGGCCTTCACCTGCCCTTCGGACTAGCGCATGTGCGGTGAAGGCACTTACTTGCGTGCTGAGTTGCTTTGAACCTGGCCTGCGACTACTTGGCGGCGATGCCCACCGTGGCAAGGTCGATCTTGCCCATGGAGTCGTTGAAGTAGACGTTCGTCAGACGCGGGTTGTGGTAGACGAAGGCCTTGTCGAAGTTGATCGGCAGGTAGAGCGCCTTCTCCATGACCTTCTTGTTGATCTCCGTGTAGAACGGAGCGGCGGCCTCGGGCGTGGCCGCGGAGGCGGCCTTGTCGAAGAGACCGTTGACCTCGGGGTCGTTCAGCTCGGTGTAGTTGTTGTTGCCGTTCGGCAGGATGAACGAGCCGTCGACCAGCGGCTGGAGGAAGCCGGCGCCGGAGTTGTAGTCGGCACCCCAACCCATCACGATGATGCCGTAGTTCTTCTTCTTCACGTTCTCGGGCGAACCGATCGTGGAGGAGGAGAGCTTGCCGTCGTACTGGTCGATCGTCGCCTTGATCCCGACCTTGGCGAGGGCCGCCTGCAGGGACTCCGCGCTCTTCACCTCGGGGGCGCGGTTGTTGCGCACGGCGATGGTGGTCTCGAAGCCACCGGGCTTGCCACAGGCCGCGAGGGCCTCCTTGGCCTTGGCCTCCTGGGGCTCGCCCTTCGTCAGGCCGAACGGGTCGAAGGCCTTGTCCGAGCCGGGGATGCCGGGCGGCAGCATGTTGGCGCCGAGGTCACCGCTGGTCGGGCCGCCGCGGGCGGTCTGCAGCGACTTCGGGTCGGCGGCGTAGATGACGGCCTTGCGGCACTCGATGTTGTCGAACGGCGCGACGGTCTGCGGGAAGGCGAAGTAGCGGATGTAGCCCGTGAACGGGTTGTCCGCGTTCTTCTTGAGGTTGGGGTCCTTCAGGACCTTGTTCTTGCCGGCCTGCTGCATGCCCGTGCCGTCGACCGCGAGGTCGATGTCACCGGAGAGCAGGCGCTGGTCCATGTCGTCCGGGTTGGTCGTCACCGTGAAGGAGACCTTGTCCGGCAGACCCTTGCGGATCGTGTCGGTCTTCGGGTCCCAGTGCTCGTTGCGAACGAAGGTGGCGCCCTTGCCCGCGGTGAAGCTCTCCACCTTGTAAGGGCCGGTCGACAGCGGCTTGTTGGTGTACGTGGCGCCCGTGTCCTTGGCAGCCGGGACCGGCGAGGAGGACGGCATGGCCAGCAGGTAGCTGAAGTCGGAGTTGGCGCTCGCCAGGTTGAAGACGACCGTCTTGTCGTCCGGCGTCTCGACGGACTTCAGACCCATCTTGTTGGGGTCGGTGTCCTTGTACGGGCCGGGGTACTTCTGGCCCTGGTCGAGGATGTCGATCAGGTACGTCGGACCACCGGACAGCACGTCCTGCGCGAAGACGCGCTCGATGCCGTACTTGATGTCCTTCGAGGTGACCGGCGTGCCGTCCTCGAACTTGACGCCGTCCTTGAGCTTGACGGTGTAGGTCTTGCCGTCGTTGCTGAGCACCGGCAGGGCCTCGGCGAGGTCCGGGACCAGCTTGGTGCCCGCCTCGCCCGGCTTGCTGTCGTACGCGAGCAGCTGGCGCACGTACAGGCGCTGCATGTTCCACACGAAGCCGTAGTAGGCACGCGCCGGGTCGAGGTAGTCGACGTCCTGCGGCGACCAGAGCTTGAGCTCCCCGCCCTTGGCGTCCGAGGGGTTCACGAGCCCGGTGGTGGCCGCGTTGAACGCGGCGCCGCCGTCACCGCCCTTGCCCTCGGCCTTGCCGTCGTCGCCACCGCACGCGGCGGTCAGGGACAGGGCGGCGATCACGGCGGTGATCGCGAGTGCCTGCTTTCTGCGGATCACTATGGTCCAACCTCCAAAGGTGGGTGAATCGAGAAGCGGTTCAGCTGCCCTTGGGGTCGAGTGCGTCACGCAGCCCGTCCCCGAAGAGGTTGAACGCCAGGACGGTGATGAAGATCGTGATACCCGGGACCACCATGTACATGGGGTCGTCCTGGTAGATGGGGATGGCGTCGGACAGCATCTTTCCCCAGGAGGCGGTGGGCGGCTTGACGCCGGCGCCGAGGAAGCTGAGGGCCGCTTCCGTCAGGATGTTGGTCGGGATGATCAGCGTCGCGTAGACGAGGATCGGCGCGACCAGGTTCGGCAGCAGCTCCTTGATCAGGATGTAGCCGCGACCGGCGCCCAGGCTGCGGGCCGCCTCGACGTACTCGCGCTCCCTCAGGGAGATCGTCTGGCCGCGGACGATGCGGCCGATGTACGGCCAGCCGAAGAAGCCGATGACGACGATCAGTACGCCCATCCGGACGCCCGAACCCTCGAAGCCCAGCAGGGAGTTGGGGACGACCGAGACCAGGGCGATGGTGAACAGCAGCTGCGGGAAGGCCAGCAGCAGGTCCATCAGGCGGCTGATGACGCCGTCGACCCAGCCGCCGAGGAAGCCCGCCAGCGCGCCGAGGAGGCTGCCGATGACGACCGACACGAAGGCCGCCAGGAAGGCGACGACCAGCGAGATGCGGGCGCCGTAGACGATCCGGCTGAACACGTCGCGCCCGTTGGTCGGTTCGACGCCCAGCAGGAACTCGGAGCTCATGCCGCCGAAGGAGCCGATCGGCGTGCCCAGGTCCGGGTCGATCATGTCCTCGTGGAACTCGTTGGGCGGGTGGCCCAACAGGCTCACGATCTGCGGGGCGAACACCGCGATCAGGATCAACAGGATCACGACCACGCCGCCGGTCAGCGCGACCTTGTCACGCTTGAGCCGCATCCAGGCGATGCGGCCGGGCGAACGGCCTTCGATGGCTTTGGCAGGGACGTCGGCTACGGACACGGGTGCGGGTGTTTCCGCGCTCGTGTCATGCAGTGGTGCCGTCATCGTGGTGGGGACCCCTCTCGGCCGACGGGTAGCCGGCCCATGCCCGCCGCTGTGGCGGCGTTGGTGCGGAGTGGCGCTCGGAGTGCGTGGTACACGCAGAACGCGTGCGGAGTGCAGGGTGCTGAGCAGCTGAAGTGCGGAAAGTGCCGTGCGGAACAACAAGCGAAGTCCACGTGCCGAACCGGGTCCTGGAGGACTGACCGGCTCTTGGGTGGGGAGTCTTCATCGGGCGCTCGACCAGCCGCCAGACCCGCAGATGAATGGATGCGCAACCGTGATCTGATGCGTCGGTTCCCGTTATCCGGACTCCACTGTCTCCTCAGCGGAGCAAGACCGGCCGTTCGGTACCTAACCGGACATCGCGCCCAACTCACTGGAGGAGTGCGCCTATTGGGCGCCCAACAGGGTTGAAATCCGGACAACGCGAAGGCCGCCGGGAACCGTGGTTCCCGGCGGCCCGAAGTCCGTCGAAGGGGTCCGTCCCAGAGGGCGGGCAGCTGCCCGTTCTCCCTGTAGGTGACCTGGTGAAAGCCCTCCGGGTGCGTCCCGGCGGCCTCCGGCGTCCGCTAGTGGACCGCCGCCTGACCCTCCCGGTCGTAGAACGGCCGGGTCTGCGCGCGCAGCCACATCGCCACCGGGTCGTGCTCGTCGGCCAGCGCGACCGTGCAGACCGGCACCCCCTCGGGCACCGCCCCGACGGACTGCCGCATCATCTCGCGGACGGATTCCAGCGCGGGCGCGGAGGCGTCGTAGAGGTCGAGCCCCACCGCGAGGTACGCCGACCCCAGCGAAGGTTGCACCCAGGCGCGGCGCAGCGAGCGCACGGCGGGCGTGCGGTGCGCGTGGCGGGTCAGCAGCCCGTAGAACTGCGGCAGCTCCAGGGAGGGCTCGGAGAGCCGCAACGGGCCGGCCGGCATCCGGTCCAGGCCGGTGGCGATCCGACGCAGGTCGGCCCACGGCACGCCGAGGCCGCCGCCCTGGGCGTGCGGGTTGACCCACAGGCCCCAGCGGTCCGGGTAGAGGGCGCGGGCGACGTCCCGGCCGGTGACCACCTCGTAGCCGCGGTTCCAGCCGCTGGCGGCCAGTTCCTGCGGCGAGGTCACGCAGGGCGCGTAGCCGAGCCCGTCGACCTCCATGCCGCCGTACTGGGCGTCCGGCGAACCCGGCTGTCCCTGCCACAGCAGCATCCACAGCCGGCCCTCCGCGAGGCCGTGCAGCAATGACTCGTAGTTCTCATAGCGCCCGGGAGTCACCTGGCGCAGCATGTGCTCGACCTGCCCGGCCGCGGCCGTGCCTGACGCACTCACCCGGTACCCCTCTTCGTCCGCCCGTCGTCCACCCGTACCGCCCAGCTTAAGCGGCGCTACGGAAGGTAGAAGGGGCGTACGCGCTCACGAATCCACTCCGTGACCGGGTCCTCGGCGGCGTCGAGCAGGATCAACTGCACGGTCCAGGGCACCGGTACGCGTGCCAGGGCCCGCCCGAGGGCCTCCAGCGGGGCGCCGCGGAACTCGGGGTCCCATCCCACCAGCCGGACACCGACGTACAGCTCGGGGGCCCCGCCCTCCACGCTGGCCAGGCAGCGGTGGGCGGCGGCGACCACGCCGGTGCCGCGGAACTCCTCGGCGGCGACGGCCAGGAAGTCGACCGGGTCCTCCTGCCAGTCGGGCTCGAAGAGCCGTACCCGGCCCCCGGTGGCCGGACCGTCGAGCGGCCCCCGGCCCGCCCGGCACAGTTCGGCGACGGCGGCCGGCGGCAGCGGCACCCCGACGGCCCCCTCCGGGTTCACGGCGATGCCGAGCTGCGGGGGCAGGCCGCGGGCGAACTCCACGGCGGGGGCGATCACGAAGTCCATGCCGGGTCCCGCGCAGTACCGGAACTGGGCCTCCGAGCTGTAGACGGGGACGTACGCCTCCCCGCCGATCAGCATCGTGGGAAGGCTGAGGCTGCCCTGGTCCGGGCCGCCGCCCTCGGGCAGCGGCACCCAGAGCGGACTGCGCCCGAGCACCTCGACGATCCGCTCCCCGGCGTCCGTCCGCCCGAGCGCCGCCCCGAGCACCTGCTCCAACTCGTTCGCCGGCCAGCCGCTGCCCTGCATGTACCCCTGCCCTCCGTGTGGCGCCGATGTGCTGCCGAGGCTATCGGCTGCGGGCGGGCCGGTCGGAGTCAGCCGTGGAAGGCGATGGAGGTCACGGCGGCGGCCGAGCGGCGGTCGAGCAGCGTCGCCGAGGCGCAGCCCGCGGGCGGCCGGCCGGCCTCGGCCTCGCGGAGCAGCCGGCGGACGGCGCCGCGGTGGCAGGCGAAGGCGTACGCGGACACCCGGCGCCCCCGCGCCGCCTGGCCGGACAGCGCCTCCTCGGCGGTGGTGTCGAGCAGCAGCAGGTGCAGCGAACGGTCGCGGCGGCGGGCGACGGTCGCGAGCAGAGCGCGCACCCAGCTCTGGGTGCCGCAGTCGTGGACCACTACGGATTCACCGGAGCTGAGCTTGCGCCACAGGCCCCAGTAGTGGGCGACGCGGACGAGGGGCCGGTACGCGGCGTAGGGCAGCGCGGCCGGCATCCGGCGTTCCCAGCGTTCGCGGGCGTCCTGGGAGTCGATGCCGCCGCCGTCGGTGGCGCGCTTGATCAGGGTGCTCTTGCCGCCGCCGGGCAGGCCGGACACCACGACGATGTCCCCCGTCGCGAAGCCGAGCCGGTGCGGGCCGCACGCGGCGGATCCCCGCAGGTCACGGACCGGGCCGAGGCCCTGCGCGAGGGCGCGCGGCGCCGCTCCCGCGGCCCGCTGGGCCGGGACCGCGTCGATCCCGGTTCCTCCGTCGACGGGTCCCGTTGTGGTGACCACTCCGAACCTCCGCACAGCGTCTCCCCCCGAAACGGGGCCGCACGAGCCCCATGCCCACTGAGTGTAAAGAGACGGTAATCCGGCGCCCCCGGTTCCGCTCTCGGCTTTCCCACGGGCCCCGCCGCCCGGTCCCGGACGTCCCGTGCAATGATGTGCGCCATCTGGACACCAACTGCATACCGGCCGCTTGAATCCGCGCGGGAGAGTCCCGGCAGGGCCGCAAGGCCGTGCCCGGGCGCCGAAGGAGCAAGTACCTCCCTTGAATCTCTCAGGCCCCGTACCGCGTGGATGAGGCAGATCTGAAAAGCGAGCCGCGCCACGACCGTCCCGACGGTCGTCGGAGCGTGCTCCACCCAAGGTGCAAACCGTGGAGTTGACCCGTACGCGCGGGAACTCCCGGCGAACCTCTCAGGTTCCGATGACAGATGGGGAGGATCGTCCTCGTCATGTCATGCCCTGGGACCCGGGAGCCACACCCATGAGCACTGCCCCCCGCCTGACCGCGCTCGACGCGCTGCACCGCTCGCTCGGTGCGACCATGACCGATTTCGCGGGCTGGGACATGCCGCTGCGGTACGCCAGTGAGCGCGACGAGCACAACGCCGTGCGCACCCGCGCCGGCCTGTTCGACCTGTCGCACATGGGCGAGATCACCCTGACCGGCCCCGAGGCCGTCAAGGCGCTGGACTACGCGCTGGTCGGCAACATCTCGACCGTCGGTGTCGGCCGCGCCCGCTACACGCACATCTGTCAGGAGGACGGCGGCATCGTCGACGACCTGATCGTGTACCGCCTCGGCGAGACCGAGTACATGGTCGTCGCCAACGCCTCCAACGCCCAGGTCGTGCTGGACGCGATCACCGAGCGCGCCGCCGGCTTCGACACCGAGGTCCGCGACGACCGTGACGCGTACGCGCTGATCGCCGTCCAGGGTCCGGAGTCCCCCGGCATCCTGAAGTCCCTCACGGACGCCGACCTGGACGGGCTGAAGTACTACGCGGGCCTGCCGGGCACCGTCGCGGGCGTGCCCGCGCTGATCGCGCGTACGGGCTACACGGGCGAGGACGGCTTCGAGCTGTTCGTCTCCCCCGAGCACGCGGTGGCGCTGTGGCAGGCGCTGACCGAGGCGGGCGCGGGCGTCGGCCTGGTCCCGGCCGGCCTGTCCTGCCGCGACACCCTGCGCCTGGAAGCGGGCATGCCGCTGTACGGGCACGAGCTGACCACCTCCCTCACCCCGTTCGACGCGGGTCTGGGCCGGGTCGTGAAGTTCGAGAAGGAGGGTGACTTCGTCGGCCGCGCCGCGCTGGAGGCCGCCGCCGAGAAGGCCGCCACGAAGGCGCCGCGCAAGCTGGTCGGCCTGATCGCCGAGGGCCGCCGCGTCCCGCGCGCCGGCTTCCCCGTCGTCGCCGACGGGCAGGTCATCGGCGAGGTCACCTCGGGCGCCCCGTCCCCGACGCTGGGCAAGCCGATCGCGATGGCGTACGTCGACGCGGAGCACGCCGCACCCGGCACGTCCGGCGTCGGCGTCGACATTCGCGGTACGCATGAGCCGTACGAGGTCGTGGCCCTGCCGTTCTACAAGCGGCAGAAGTAGTTCCGCACACGGCAACGCGGCACGGACGGCCGTACGGGCACCCGTACGGGGTCGTCCCGTGGCGTCCCAGCATCCAAGACCGCTGTTCGTATCCACTCCCCCGCATCCAGGAGAATCAGGTCATGAGCAACCCCCAGCAGCTGCGTTACACCAAGGAGCACGAGTGGCTGTCGGACGCCGTGGACGGCGTCGCGACGGTCGGCATCACGGAGTTCGCGGCCAACGCGCTCGGTGACGTCGTCTACGCCCAGCTCCCCGAGGTCGGCGACACCGTCACCGAGGGCGAGACCTGCGGCGAGCTGGAGTCGACCAAGTCGGTCAGCGACCTGTACTCCCCCGTCTCCGGCGAGGTCGTCGAGGCCAACCAGGACGTCGTGGACGACCCGGCCCTCGTGAACACGGCCCCGTTCGAGGGTGGCTGGCTGTTCAAGGTGCGCCTCTCGGACGAGCCCAAGGACGTGCTCTCGGCCGAGGAGTACGCCGCGCTCACCCACTCCGACAACTGACACCAGGGGATTTCGATGTCCGTACTGAACACGCCCCTCCACGAGCTCGACCCCGACGTCGCCGCCGCCGTCGACGCCGAGCTCGTACGCCAGCAGTCCACCCTGGAAATGATCGCGTCGGAGAACTTCGCTCCCGTCGCCGTCATGGAGGCCCAGGGCTCGGTCCTGACCAACAAGTACGCCGAGGGCTACCCCGGCCGCCGCTACTACGGCGGTTGCGAGCACGTCGACGTCGTCGAGCAGATCGCGATCGACCGGATCAAGGCGCTCTTCGGCGCCGAGGCCGCGAACGTGCAGCCGCACTCCGGTGCGCAGGCGAACGCCGCCGCGATGTTCGCGCTGCTGAAGCCGGGCGACACGATCATGGGTCTGAACCTGGCCCACGGCGGTCACCTGACCCACGGCATGAAGATCAACTTCTCCGGCAAGCTCTACAACGTGGTCCCGTACCACGTCGACGAGACCGGCGAGGTCGACATGGCCGAGGTCGAGCGCCTCGCCAAGGAGTCCAAGCCGCAGCTGATCGTCGCCGGCTGGTCCGCCTACCCGCGCCAGCTGGACTTCGCCGCCTTCCGCCGCATCGCGGACGAGGTCGGCGCGTACCTGATGGTCGACATGGCGCACTTCGCCGGTCTGGTCGCCGCGGGCCTGCACCCGAACCCGGTGCCGCACGCCCACGTCGTCACCACCACCACGCACAAGACCCTCGGCGGTCCGCGCGGCGGCGTCATCCTGTCGACGCAGGAGCTGGCCAAGAAGATCAACTCCGCGGTCTTCCCGGGCCAGCAGGGCGGCCCGCTGGAGCACGTGATCGCGGCCAAGGCCGTCTCCTTCAAGATCGCGGCCTCGGAGGACTTCAAGGAGCGCCAGGTGCGCACCCTGGAGGGCGCGCGCATCCTGGCCGCCCGTCTGGTCCAGGACGACGTCAAGGCCGTGGGCGTGGACGTCCTCACCGGCGGCACCGACGTGCACCTGGTCCTGGTGGACCTGCGCAACTCGGAGCTCGACGGCCGGCAGGCCGAGGACCGCCTCCACGAGGTCGGCATCACGGTCAACCGGAACGCCATCCCGAACGACCCGCGGCCGCCGATGGTGACCTCGGGCCTGCGGATCGGTACGCCGGCGCTCGCCACCCGCGGTTTCGACGCCGAGGCCTTCACCGAGGTCGCCGAGATCATCGCGCAGGCACTGAAGCCGGAGTACGACGCGGCGGACCTGAAGGCGCGCGTCTCGGCGCTCGCCGCGAAGTTCCCGCTGTACCCGTCGCTGTAGCCGTCGCTGTAGCCGAAGGAGGGGGCCCGGCCGTGTTGTCCACAGGCCGGGCCCTTTTCATGACCAATGTCCTTGGCGGATGCCGCCCATCGCCTCTTAAACGTTCAAAAAGTGGCAAATAGGCTCGCGATAAAGACAGCACGCCACGGCATTCCCGTCAGGACGGACACCCTCCCCATGGACATGAGCGCAGCGAACCGGAAGGGACTCAGTCTCTTCGCGCTGATCATGATCGGCATCGGCTCGATCTTCGGATCGGGCTGGCTCTTCGGTGCCGGCACGGCAGCGCAGGTCGCGGGCCCCGCGGCGCTCGTCGCCTGGGTGATCGGGGCCGTGTTCATCGGCATGATCGCCATGTCCTACGCCGAGGTGGGCGCCGCCTACCCGATCCCCGGCGGCATGGCCCGGTACGGGGCCATCTCGCACGGCCCGGTCCTCGGCTTCATCACCGGCTGGGCGGTGTGGATCGCGGTCGCCTCCCTGATCCCCATCGAGTCGATCGCGGCGACCCAGTACATGTCCTCCTGGAGCTTCGGCTGGGCACGGGACCTGGTGGACGCCGGGTCCCACCAACTGACCGGCTTCGGCACGGCCGTCGCGCTGGTGCTCACCGTCGTGCTGTGGCTGTCCTGCTACTGGTCGGTCCAGCTGCTGGCGAAGATCAACGCGGCGCTGACCCTGGTCAAGTTCGCCATCCCGGTGCTCGCCGTCGCCGCGCTGATCGCCTCCGGCTTCCACACCGAGAACTTCTCCGCGCACGGCGGCTTCGCGCCCAACGGCTGGACCGCCGTCCTGACGGCGGTGACCACCTCGGGCGTCGTCTTCGCCTTCAACGGCTTCCAGGCGGTCGTGAACCTCGGCGGGGCCGCCAAGAACCCGGGCCGGGCCATTCCGGTCGCCCTGGTCGGCGCGCTGTCCCTGGGCCTGGTCATCTACCTCGCCCTCCAGGTGGCCTTCCTGGGCGCCGTACCGCCGGAGCACCTGGCGCAGTCCGGCGGCTGGTCCGGGGTGAACTTCAACTCGCCGTTCGCCGACCTCGCCAAGCTGCTGATGATCCACTGGGTGGTGGTGATGCTCCAGTTCGGCGCCTTCGTCTCCCCCGCCGGTTCCAACATCGCCAACGTGGCCTCGGCCGCCTACATGGTCCAGAACCTCTCCGAGACCGGCTTCTTCCCCCGGCGACTCAAGGAGACGCACCCCGTGTACGGGACCGCCCGCCCGGCGATGTGGCTGAACCTGGGGTTCTCCGTCCTGCTGCTGGTGACCGTCGGCCACAGCTGGAAGACCCTGGCGCCGGTCATCTCGGCCGCGATGGTGATCTCGTACCTGATCGGTCCCGTCGCGGTCGGCGTCTTCCGCCGCACCAAGCCCGGTCTGCCCCGCCCCTTCCGGCTGCCCGCCGCGAAGGTCATGTGCCCGCTCACCTTCGTCTTCGCCGCCTGCGCCCTCTACTGGTCGAAGTGGCCCAACACCGGCATCGTCACCGCGCTGACCCTGCTGGCCGCCCCGATCGCCGCCCTCGTGCTCTCCCGCAAGGGCGAGCGGAACCTCTCCCGCCAGTTCGCCCCGGCCTGGTGGATCGTCTTCTTCCTCGGAGCCCTGTCCCTGCTGTCCTGGCTGGGCTCCACCGACTTCGGCGGCCGGGGCACCCTCCCGGGCGGGCTGGACATCGCCCTCGTCGCCGCCATGGCGCTCGTCACGTACTTCTGGGCCGTGGACGCGGGCGTCAAGGCCCACCGGGCGGGCCTGCCGGGCCCGGACCCGGTACTGGACGGCTCCGTCGCCCCGGCGGCGGAACCGGAACGCGAGCCGGCCCACGCCTGAGCGCCACGTCCGGCAGCAGAGTCGTTCACCTGCACGCGTTACGCTCGACCACCGGACAAAATCCGCAGATCCGCCCTTTGATCACCCCACCGCTCGATCAGCACACCGCTCCACCTCCTGCCCCCTCCCACCCCACGAGCAGACAAGGGAGTCCGCCAGTGGCCATCTCCGTCTTCGACCTCTTCTCCATCGGCATCGGCCCGTCCTCCTCCCACACGGTCGGCCCGATGCGCGCGGCGCGCATGTTCGTCATGCGGCTGAAGAAGGACGGCGTCCTCGCCCAGACCGCCTCCGTCCGCGCGGAGCTCTTCGGGTCCCTCGGCGCCACCGGCCACGGCCACGGCACGCCCAAGGCGGTGCTGCTGGGCCTGGAGGGGCACTCCCCCCGCACGGTGAACGTCGAGAGCGCCGACGCCGAGGTCGAGCGCATCCGGCAGAGCGGCCGGCTGCGGCTGTTGGGGGCGGAGATAGGCGATGGCCACGAGATCGCCTTCGACGAGCCCAACCAGCTGATCCTGCACCGCCGCCGCTCGCTGCCGTACCACGCGAACGGCATGACGCTCTTCGCCTACGACGAGGCCGGCAACCCGCTCCTGGAGAAGACGTACTACTCGGTCGGCGGCGGCTTCGTCGTCGACGAGGACGCGGTCGGCGAGGACCGGATCAAGCTCGACGACACCGAGCTGAAGTACCCCTTCCGCTCCGGCGACGAGATGCTGCGCCTCGCCAACGAGACCGGCCTGTCGATCTCCTCCCTGATGATGGAGAACGAGAAGGCCTGGCGCACCGAGGAGGAGATCCGCGAGGGCCTCCTGGAGATCTGGCGGGTCATGCAGGCCTGCGTCGCGCGCGGCATGTCCCGCGAGGGCATCCTGCCGGGCGGCCTGCGGGTCAAGCGCCGGGCCGCCTCCACGGCGCGCCAGCTGCGCACCGAGGGCGACCCGATGATGCACCGCAGCGAGTGGACCACCATCTACGCGATGGCGGTCAACGAGGAGAACGCGGCGGGCGGGCGCGTGGTGACCGCCCCGACCAACGGCGCGGCCGGGGTGCTGCCCGCGGTCCTGCACTACTACATGAACTTCGTGCCGGGCGCGGACGAGGACGGCGTGGTCCGCTTCCTCCTCGCGGCGGGCGCGATCGGCATGCTGTTCAAGGAGAACGCCTCGATCTCCGGCGCCGAGGTCGGCTGCCAGGGCGAGGTCGGCTCGGCCTGCTCGATGGCGGCCGGCGCCCTCGCCGAGGTCCTGGGCGGCACCCCGGAGCAGGTGGAGAACGCCGCCGAGATCGGCATGGAGCACAACCTGGGGCTGACCTGCGACCCGGTCGGCGGCCTGGTCCAGATCCCCTGCATCGAGCGCAACGGCATGGCGGCCGTGAAGGCCGTCACCGCCGCGAAGATGGCCATGCGCGGCGACGGCAGCCACAAGGTCTCCCTCGACAAGGTCATCAAGACCATGAAGGAGACCGGCGCGGACATGAAGGTCAAGTACAAGGAAACCGCCCGCGGCGGCCTCGCGGTCAACGTCATCGAGTGCTGACCGGCGCCGACCGGACCTGACCGGCCGGCGGCGATGGTGACGGGCGGAACCACCGCCCGGCGACCGCGCCGCCCGCCGCCGCGCCCCGAGAGCCCGCCCTCCCCGCCGGAGGGCGGGCTCTTCCGCGTACGGAACCAGGGGCGGGGCAGGGGCGTCGCAGGGGGCGGCTACGATCTCGCGTACCGGCGAGGGGGGAAGCGTGGAAACATCGCACTGGGCTCCAAGCCCGCATGCCTCGCGGTCATTCGATGGGCACGAACCGACCGCCCCGACCACGGTCGGGCTGGTCGGACCGGTCACCGCCGCGAGCCCCCGTACGTCAACCCGGACGCGGCCCTGCTGCTGGTCGGCGCGCTCGGCGCCGGGGCGTCCGCCCTGGTCGGCATGCGGCTGCCCGCGGGCGGCGAAGACGGGTCCAGGGGCCCGTCCGGCTCGGGACCTTCGGCGCCCGGCCGGGCCGAGGGGGTCGGCCGGCGTGCCGGAAGGGCCCCGGAAGACCCCGTTCGAGAGGAAGGCTCATCCGTTGCACACCTCCGTCACCGAGCACCGCGTCCTGCCGCTCCGACTGGAGGCGGCGCCCGCGTCCGTCCCCCTGCAGGGGGTCTTCGTCTACCGCACGGACCGGCCGTACGAGCTGGCCGTGGACTTCCGCGGCGCGGGGGTCCACCTGGCGCGCTGGGTGTTCTCCCGGGAGCTGTTGCTCGACGGGGAGGCCACCGCGACGGGCGAGGGGGACATACAGGTGTGGCCCCGCCGACAGGGTTCGGAGCCGCGGGTCCTCCTCGCCTTCAGCAACGGCCTGCAGAACTGCGTGGTCTCCGCCCGCGCCAAGGACGTCCGCGAGCTGTGCCGCCGGATGACCGCCCTGGTCCCGCGCGGGCAGGAGCGCCGCCACTACGACCTCGACGCCGAGGTGAGCGCCCTGCTGGCGCACTGACCGGCCGCCGGGCGCGCCGCGCCGGCCGCGGGCCTCCGCAGCGGGCGGAAACGGGGCGGCGCCGGCGTGCAACCGTGGGCGCCCCTCGGGTGTCCTACCCGATGACAACCCTGTCCCCGTCTCTGAAGAATCGGGGGAACGTCATGCGTCACCTGCTTCGTCCTCGTCGTCGGCGGATCGCGGCCCTGGCCACGGGCGCGCTGCTCACCGCCGGACTCGCGCTCGCCGGTCCGGCCACCGCCGCCTCCGCCGCCGCTTCCACCACCAACACCCAGACTCCGCTCGTCGTGAACGCCCGCTGGGGCGGGCACTGCACCTTCGACCGGATCGTGATCGACCTCCAGGGCTACGTCCCGACGGTCAACGTCAGCCCCGTTCCCAAGCTGGTCTACGACGGCTCGGGCAAGCCCGTGCCGCTGGCCGGGAAGTACTTCCTGGAGATCCGCCTGAACCCGGCCGCGGGGCACGACGACGCGGGCCAGAACGTGTACCAGGGCCCCCGGCTCCAGAAGATCTACCTGTCCAAGCTCAAGGGTCTCGCCATGACGGGCGACTACGAGGGGTACGTGACCTTCGGCGCCGCCTTCGACACCAAGCCGACCTACGGCGTCACCGTCCTGCACAACCCGGAACGGGTCGTGGTGGACGTCTCGCACCCCAACACGTGCTGACCTGACGGGTCCGACGCGCGGTCGGGGGCCCGGGGTGTCGCACACCCCGGGCCCCCTTCGCCGTCACGGGTCGAGGCCGGCCGGGTAGGACGCCCCCGCCCCGGCCGCCATCGGGCCGCACCCGCCCGGGTCACCCCCGCCGGCGGGGCCGGGTTGTTACCGGTCCGCGCGGCCGACTACTGTCAGCGGGCCTTGGTGTTCGGGAAACCGGTGGAAAACCGGTGCGGCCCTCGCCACTGTGATCGGGAAGTCCGGCTCCATTCCTGCGGGAAGCCACTGGGTTCCGCGCGGGAGACCGCACGGCCCCGGGAAGGCGGAGTCAGGGCATCAGTACCCGTGAGCCAGGAGACCGGCCGAGGCGCGTCGTCCATCCACGAGGTGCTGGAGAGGTCTCTCTACTCATGCATATAGCCGAGGGGTTCCTGCCCCCTTTGCACGCGGTCGCCTGGGGCGCCGCATCCGCTCCCTTCGTCGTCCACGGCGTCCGCGCCCTCACCCGCGAGGTGAAGGCCAATCCCGAGAGCACCCTGTTGCTCGGGGCGTCCGGAGCATTCACCTTCGTCCTTTCCGCCCTGAAGATCCCTTCGGTGACGGGGAGTTGCTCGCACCCCACCGGCACCGGACTGGGAGCCATCCTGTTCCGGCCACCGATCATGGCGGTCCTCGGCACGATCACCTTGCTGTTCCAGGCCCTGTTGCTGGCGCACGGCGGGCTCACCACGCTCGGCGCCAACGTCTTCTCGATGGCCATCGCCGGCCCCTGGGCGGGCTACGGGGTCTACCGGCTGCTGAAGAAGTTCGACGTGCCGCTGATGGTGACCGTCTTCTTCGGCGCCTTCTTCGCCGACCTCGTCACCTACTGCGTGACCTCCGTCCAGCTGGCCATGGCGTTCCCGGACCCGGCCAGCGGGTTCGTCGGGGCGCTGGAGAAGTTCGCGGGCATCTTCGCCCTCACCCAGATCCCGCTCGCGATCAGCGAGGGGCTGCTGACGGTGCTCGTGGTGCGGTTGCTGATGCAGTCGAGCAGGTCCGACCTGGTGCGCCTGGGCGTCGCCCGGCTGACCGGTACCACGACGAAGCAGGAGGCGGCGGCCCGATGACCAGGAACGCGAAGATCAACACCCTGCTGCTGCTCCTGGTGGCGGCGCTGGCCGTGCTCCCGCTCGCGCTGGGACTCGGGGACGGCAAGGAGGAGCCGTTCGCCGGCGCCGACGCGCAGGCGGAGGCGGCCATCACCGAGCTGAAGCCGGACTACGAACCCTGGTTCTCCCCCCTGTACGAACCCCCCTCGGGCGAGATCGAGTCGGCCCTGTTCGCCCTCCAGGCGGCGCTGGGCGCGGGCGTGCTCGCGTACTACTTCGGCGTGCGCAAGGGGCGCCGCCAGGGCGCGGCGCTCGCGGCCGGGGCGGACGGCGGGAGCGGGACGGGCGCCGGGACCGGCGCCGACCCGGGTACGGCCGGCGCGGCCGGCGCGGAGCGCTAGCGCGGTGCTGCCGATCGACGTGGCGGCGCACGGCAGTCGCTGGCGCCGCCGCCATCCCCTGGAGAAGGCCCTGCTGGGGCTGGGGCTGACGGTCACCGCCGTGTGCCTGCCGCCCTGGCCCGGCGGGCCGCTGGTCGCCGCGGCGACCCTGGCGGTGCTGCTCGGCCCCGCCGGGGTGGCCGGCCGACAGCTGTGGCGGGCCTTCCGGGTCCCGCTCGGCTTCTGCTGCACGGGCGCGCTGCCGCTGCTGGTGTCCCTGGGCGGCCCGTCGGGATTCGTCTCGCTCGCCCCCGACGGGCCCCGGCACGCCGCCGAGCTGCTCCTGCGCACCTCGGCGGCCTCGCTCGGGGTGCTGCTGTTCGCCTTCACCACCCCGGTCTCCGACGTGCTGCCCCGGCTGGTGCGCGCCGGGGTGCCGGCCCCGGTCGTGGACGTGGCCCTGGTCATGTACCGGATCGGGTTCCTGCTGCTCGACTCCATGGCCCAGGTCCGCCGGGCCCAGGCGGCCCGCCTCGGGCACACGAACCGGGCCGCGGTGTGGCGTTCGCTGGCCGCGCTCGCGGCGACCTCGTTCGTACGGGCCTTCGACCGCGCCGGCCGGCTCCAGGAGGGGCTGGCCGGGCGCGGCTACGACGGCGCGCTGCGGGTGCTCGTCCCCGAGGCGACCCTGTCCCGGCGGTTCCTGGCGGCGTCCGCCGCCCTGCCGGCCTCCCTGGTCGGCCTGACCCTCGTACTGAAGGAGCTGTGTCCGTGACCCCGTTGGTGGAGCTGGTCGGCGCGGGCTACGCCTACGAGGACGGTCCCGCCGTCCTCGCCGGCGTGGACTTCGCCATCGCGCCGGGCCGTGCGCTGGTCCTGCTGGGCCGCAACGGCAGCGGCAAGACCACGCTGATGCGGCTGCTCAGCGGCGGCCTGCGGCCCGGCTCGGGCGAACTGCGGCTGGACGGGGCGGTGGTGGCTTACGACCGGACCGGTCTGACCCGGCTGCGGACGTCGGTGCAGTTGGTGGTCCAGGACCCGGACGACCAGTTGTTCGCGGCCTCCGTCGAACAGGACGTGTCCTTCGGTCCGATGAACCTGGGGCTGGCCGCCCCGGAGGTCCGCGAGCGGGTCGACTCGGCGCTGGCCGCCCTGGACATCACCGCGCTGCGGGACCGTCCCACGCACCTGCTCTCGTACGGGCAGCGCAAGCGCGCGGCCATCGCGGGCGCGGTCGCGATGGCGCCGCGCGTGCTGATCCTGGACGAGCCGACGGCCGGCCTGGACCCGGACGGCCAGGAACGGCTGCTGGACGTCCTGGCGGGGCTGCGGCGGGCGGGCACGACGGTGGTGATGGCCACCCACGACGTGGACCTCGCGGTCCGTTGGGCCGACGACGCGGCCGTCCTGACCCCGGCGGGCATCCGCACCGGGCCGGCGACGGCCCTGCTGTCGGACCCGGAGCTGCTGGCCTCGGCGGGCCTGCGCCAGGCCTGGTCGCCGGCCGTGACGGCCTTCCTGCGCTCCCGGGGCCTGCTGGACGAGGACTCCCCGGGCCCGCGCGTCCCCGAGGCCCTGGCCGCCTGGCGCTGAGCCGCGCCGGGCCTCCCTAGGATGGCGGCATGTCGCTCCCGCACGCCATCCTCACCGCCCTGCTCGAAAGGCCCTCGTCGGGGCTGGAGCTGACCCGGCGGTTCGACCGGTCGATCGGGTACTTCTGGTCCGCGACGCACCAGCAGATCTACCGGGAGCTGGGTCGGCTGGAGGAGGCGGGGCTGATCCGGGCGCTGCCCGGCGAGGTGCCGCTGCGGGGCCGCAAGAAGGAGTACGAGGTACTTCCGGCCGGTGGCGCGGAGCTGGCCCGGTGGGTCGGCGAGAGCCAGGACCCCAAGCCGATGCGGGATCCGCTGCTGCTGCGCATCCGGGCCGCGGGCGTCGTGGGGCCGCAGGGTTTGCTGCCCGAGCTGCGGCGGCATCTGGAGCTGCACCAGGGGCAGTTGGAGACGTACGAGGCCATCGAGGCGAAGGACTTCCCGCCGGGCCGCGACGCCGTCGAGGACCGGCTGCGCCGGCTCGTGCTGCACGGGGGCATCGCCCTGGAGACGTTCTGGCTGCGCTGGCTGGAGGAGGCGCTGGCCGAGGTCGACGGCATGACGGGGCCGGACGCCCCGCCGCAGGGCCGGGACACGGCCTGACGCGCCCCCGCCGGGGCGGGCGGGGGCGGTGGGCGGGCGTTGACCGGCTCGGCTCGCGGGCCGGCTCGCCTCGCGCGGGCCTACTTGTTGACGGAGGCCCAGAACTCGTCGAAGCTGAGCAGCTTGTCGCCGTTCGCGTCCTTGGAGGCGACGACGGCGTCCGCGACGGCGCCGGTGACGAACGCGTCGCCCATGGCCTTCATGGCCGCGCTGTACTCGTCGGCCGTGACGAAGCCGTCGCCGTCCGCGTCGAACCTGCCGAACGTCGCCCGTGCGCTCTCGATGTCCGCCACTGGGTCCACCCCTTCTTGGTGCTTGTTGACCGGCTCAGGGTAGCGGCCGCCGGGCGGGCCGCGTCCCGCGGGTCCCGTTCGGTCGGCAGAAACAAATTCAATTACTCTTCCGTAACGCGGAAGCGATAATTCCGGCCAAGAAATCCGGCCGCCACTTGTCACGCTCCGGGATCACGGCATAACGTTCAGACATTGCCGCCACACCGGGAGCGCAGGGCTCCCAGGGACAAGCGGCAACAAGGGCGATCACACAGGTGACGATCACAGCTGACGCATCATTCGAAGTTCTGCCCTTCACCCGCACCTGCCGCCATATCTGGGAAGACGGCGACCATGTGCTCATCGGAGTGAGTCCTGGCAACAGCTACTTCAGTGCCGAGCGCGTGTCCAGTCTCGCCCGATGGGCCACGACCCGCTTCGCGCAGGTCGACTTCGTCTACGCGGACCTCCACGTCGACCGGATGTTCGCCGCCTTCGGCTACACCCCGGAGCATGCGGAGAAGCGCGCGGCGAAAGAGATCAAGGCGGTCCGGAGGAGGATTCTCAAAGGCGTGGAGGAATCAGGACCTCAACAGGCCGAGATCCGCGTGAGGGCGCTTTCGGAGTTCGAGTCGAACCCCGTGTACCAACTTCTGCACCGGCGCGTGCTCCATTTCTTGGAGACGGATGACGCATTCCGCAAGGGTTGTGAGGAAATGGCTCTCCATTTCGTCGGATCCAAGTTGCCGGAAGGTGAATCCATCACCGACGCGCAGTTGCAGGTCTGTTTCGATTACATGGCGGCGGAGCTGCCCTTCTTCGTGGATACCCCGAGCATTCTCGACGTGCCGTCCTCCGTGGCGGCCTACCACGTCAAGATGCCGATGACGGACCTCCTCTTCGCCCGGGGCGGGGGCCTGCGCGCCACCCGCAACCAGGCGTACGCCGTCGTGCGCCCCGAGGCCGTCGACGCCACCGACACCGGGCCGGCGAACACCGCGGCCCCGACCACCACCGCACCGCGGGGCACGGCACCTCAGAGCACCGTGGACCACGCGACCACCGAGAGGACCGTCGATGAGCGTCGAGCAGCTTGAGAGCGCGGACGGCCGGGAGCGGGAGCCGCTCCTCGACTTCCCGCTCTCGCGGCGCGGTGACGTACTGCCCGAGGAGTGCTCCTGGCTCCGCGAGAAGGCGCCGGTCGCCAAGGTCCGCACCCTGACCGGGGACCCCGCCTGGCTGGTGAGCAGCTACGCGTTGGCCAAACAGGTCCTGGAGGACGAGCGCTTCAGCCTCAAGGACACCGCGAACGCCGGGGTGCCCCGCCAGTACGCCCTGACGATCCCGCCCGAGGTCGTCAACAACATGGGCAACATCAACAGCGCCGGCCTGCGCAACGCGGTCATGAAGGCGCTCAACCCGCGGCAGCAGGGGCTCCAGGATCACCTGCGCGCCCAAGCCGGCGAGCTCCTCGACCGGCTCGTCGCCGAGGGCGCTCCGGCCGATCTCCGGGCGGGGTTCGCCGACCCCTTCTCGGCGGCGCTGCACTGCCGGGTGCTGGGGGTTCCGTACGAGGACCGGCGCCGGTTGATGTCGGGGCTGGACGTCGCGTTCATGACCGCCCGCGAGCCGTTCGCCGACTCCGCGCTCAACTGGTACAAGGACGTCGACTACTTCGCCGGACAGTTGCGGGCGCAGCTCGCGCTGCCGTCCGAGGAGCGTACGGGGCTCCTCGGCCGGTTCGCGGACCTGAAGGAGGCCGACCCCGAGTCGGCACACCTGACGGACGAGATGTTCGCGACGGTCGCCGTGTCCCTGTTCGGCGCGGGCGCGGTGTCCACGTCGGCGTTCCTGGTCCTCGCGATCCTGGCGCTGCTCCAGAGGCCGGAGCTGATCGGGTACCTGCGCGCCCATCCGGAGCGGATGGGCGGGGCGGTCGACGAGCTGCTGCGCTGGAACCTGTCCGTCGGGGACGGGCTGCCGCGCATCGCGTTGGCGGACGTCCGGGTCGGCGACGTCCTGGTGAAGGAGGGCGAGCTGGTCCTGGTCCTGCTGGAGGGCGCCAACTTCGACCCGGAGGCGTTCGAGAACCCGGACGAGCTGGACCTGGGGCGGGAGGGCGCGAACGCGCACCTCGCCTTCGGCGCCGGCCGGCACTTCTGCCCGGCTTCGGCGCTGGGCCGGGCGCACGCCGAGATCGCGCTGGAGGTGCTGGTCGAGCGGCTGCCGCAGCTGCGGCTCGCGGTGCCGGCGGAGAACCTCGTCTGGCGGACGGGGTTCATCAAGCGGCTGCCCGAGCGGCTGCCCGTGGCCTGGTGACCACGGGCCCATGAACCGGGGGGCGTCCGGCGGGGCGCCCCCCGTTGACCCGGTGTCCCGGGAGCTGTGCGAGCTCCCGGGACACTGTCATGTCCGTACGTCGGGGGGGCCGGCCGGCCGCTCCTTCGACTAGCGGAAGATCCCGGTGTGCCCCAGCGAGTAGCGCCCGGGCTGCGGGTACACGGCGAGTCCGTGCGGGCCGTCACCGACCGGGATGCGGGCGAGTTCCTTGCCGGACGCGGTGTCGATCGCGTAGACCTCGGAGTCGTAGCGGCCCGAGAGCCACAGCACCTTGCCGTCGGCGGAGACACCGCCCATGTCGGGGCTGCCGCCGTCGGGCAGTTCCCACTTCTTGGTGAGTCGGTTCTGCTTGAAGTCGAAGACGGAGATGGTGCCCTCGCCCCGGTTGGGGACGTACATCTCCTTGGAGTCACGGCTGATGTACAGGCCGTGGCAGCCCTTTCCGGTGGGCAGCAGCTTCGGGGTGTCGAACTTGTCGCCGCTGAGCACCCACATGCCGTGCGCCATCATGTCGGCGACGTAGAACGTCTTCCCGTCCGGGGACACCTTGACGTCCTGCGGCATCGCGCCCTCGAAGGGGAGTTTCTGCTGGCCGATGACCTCCATCTTCTCGGTGTCGACCTTGAGCAGTTCGCCGGAGAACTCGCAGCTCACGATGAAGTACCGGCCGTCGGCGGAGAAGTCCGCGTGATTGACGCCGAAACAGGTCACCGGGACGGTTTTCACGCGGTCCATGGAGTGCGGATCGCGGAACACCAACTCGCGGTCCATGGAGGCCATCACGATGGCGTACTTGCCGTTCGGCGTGAAGTACAGGTTGTACGGGTCGTGCACCTCGACGTCCTTGCCCGACTCGCCCGTGGCCGGGTTGATCGGGGTGAGCGTGTGGCCGCGGTTGTTGTTGACCCACAGCGTCTTCATGTCCCAGGACGGGACCACGTGCTGGGGCTGGACGCCGACCGGGATGGTGTCGATGACCTTGTAGGTGGCCGGGTCGATGACGGACACCGTGTTGGAGTTGGTGTTCGGCACGTAGACGCGGGACGGGAAGTCCTTGACCACCGGGGAGAGGTTGTTGGGCCGGTCGGCCGCGTACACGTCGTCGGGGTCGAGGACCGGCGGCATCCCCGGCAGCCCCGGGGGTGCGACCGGTACGACCTTGGCCGGGCGGACGGGCCCGTTGGAGCCGCGGGCGGCGGGCTCACCCTTTCCGCCGGATCCTCCGCAGCCGGCCAGGGCGGCGAGGACCAGTCCGGCGAGGAGCGCGGTGGCCTTGCGTGGAAGGCGGTTCGTCGTCATGGGGTCAGCAGCTCCGTGGTGGTCACCGCGCGCAGCTTGCGGCGCGCGAGTTCTTCGAGGAGGGGCGGCATCGCGTCGACCGTGTCCGCGTAGCCGAAGTGCAGGCTCACCACCGATCCGCCGAGGATCGTCCCGGTGACGTTGCGGATGACGGCCGCGGCGCCGGGCGAGGTGAAGTCGAGGGAGTCCACGTCGTACGACAGGACGTGCGGGTAGCCGGCCCGCTGGGCCAGGGTGCGTACGAGCGCGGTGGCGTACTGGGTCTGCGAGGGGCGGAACCAGGTCCCGATGGAGCCGGTGAGGCGCTTGAGGCGCTGGGCGCAGCCGGTGATCTCCGCGTAGGCCTCCGCCTCGGACATCTCGTTGATCGCGAGGTGGCGCTGGGTGTGGTTGCCGAGCTCGTGGCCGCCGTCCAGGACCCGGCGGGCCATGTCGGGGTGCTCGTCGAGCCAGCTGCCGATCGCCAGGACGGTGACCCGGGCCCCGCCCCGCTCGGCCTCGGCGAGGACGGAGCGGGCGATGGCGGGGTCCCCGTTGCCGTGGAAGGTGAGGGCGATCCGGGGGCGGTCGCGCGGGCCGTGGCCGATCTCGACGGGCTGCCCGGCGAACCGGCGGGGGGCGGGCGCGGGGGCGGCCGGTGCGGGCTTGACCGGGGCCGCACCGGAGGCCTTCGGCGGGGCGGCGGGGGCGGGCCCCCGGTCGGCGGTCCGCTCCGTCCCGCAACCGGCGGCGAGACCGGCCAGCGTGGCGACGCCCGCGCGCAGGGCCGCCCGGCGGCCTGATGATGACAACACCTGCCCATTTAAGGGGTGGATGACAGGAAAGGTAATGATTGACCCAATTCGGGACCTTCGCGGGCCGAGCCGTCCGACCCATCCGTCCACTATGTGATCAACGATTCACTCAGAGCAGTCGATACTTATTCATAGATTACGAGGTGAGTGGCCCATCTCACCTAGGATTTAGGTGGAAACTCTTAGGATATGCACACTTATGCCCCACTTGGGACTTTTGGCGTTCGGCCCCTCTTCTGCCATAGTCGCCATCACGGCTTCCCCTTTGACCCGAGCGAAGTCGCCCGCCGAGGATCACACCCCCTTCGATCCTCGGCGCCCCCATGAAACCCCCGCACCGCCCCACACCGGCGCCAGGGGGTTTCTGGCGTTCCGGGCCCTGCGGGCCCGGCGGCGCCCGGGCCCCCGGCGGGGATAACCGGTTGCCCCGGGCGGGGGCGCCGGATCCTGCGCGAGCACCTCGCCCCGCACGGCGGCTCCGTCGTCGAACTCGACGCGAACGCGCTCACCCCGGCGGCCCTGTGTGACGCGTTGGTCGACCACGGCGCGACGGCGCGGGCATCCCGTTCCTGCGCTACCTGCCCGAGCGCCTCGACCCGCTCGGCGAACGCGTCGGCAAGGAGCTGCGCGAGCAACTGGGCGAGGCGCCCTCGTTCGTCGCCTTCGAGGGCTGGGACACCGTCACCGTCCTCGCCGAGGTGCTGCGCTCCCACGGCACCGACCGGGCGGCCGTCACCGGGGCGTGGCCGCACGTCGCGGTCGAGGGCAGCCGCGGGTTGATCCGGTTCTCCCGCGTGCCGGGCATCGGCGTACGACAGTGGGCCTGGTCGCCGATCCAGGTCACCGACCGGGACCCGGCGCGGCCGGACCGCTTCCGCACCCTGCACACCGGCTGAAGCGGCGGGCGCCGACCGCGGTTTCAGCGGTCGGCGACGCGCATCTCGAACCAGGTGATCTTGCCGCGCGGCAGCAGGTCCGCGCCCCAGCGGTCGGACAGCTTGTCGACGAGGAACAGCCCGCGCCCCGTGGTGTCCAACTCGTGCACCGGCATCAGACAGGGCAGTCCGCGCGAGGGGTCGCGCACCTCGACGCGGATCCAGCCGCGCCGGCGGACCATCTTCAACCCGAAGGACCGGGCTCCCGTGTGGCGCACGGCGTTGCCGACGAGTTCCGAGACCAGCAGGACGGTGTGCTCGGCGATCTGCGGCGAGAGGCCCCAGAAGCGGATCACCACGCTCTGGGTGAGCCGGCGGGCCGTGCTCGCCGATTCCGGCATGGAGGGCAGGGTCACCTCCCCCTCGGCCGGATTCCCGTACAACTCCAGCGCCTTGAGACCCTGTTCGTCCTCAAGCGCCGTCACGAGCCGTACGGCCGAAGCGCTGGTACTGCGCTGCCGCGGCTGCTCCACACCCTCCAGGCCCGCCATGCACCCATCATGGACGGCCGGTGCGCCCGTCCGGGCCGTTCCATGGGAAAACACCCCCCGGAATCCAGGATTCCGCAGGGATCCATCGGCATATGCGCAGGGCAACCGGAGCCCTGCGGGACCCACTTGACCTGCGGTGACAGCCCGTGCGAAAGCGATCACACCGTGTTGATCACCGTTTCCCCTTAAGGCTCCCTTAAGGCCTGGCTAATCCACCCCCAGGGAGGAGGTCGCCGCGCGGGCCGATGCGGCCCGTGTCACCCGGCCGCGTCGACCCGCCCGCACTCAGAGGAACTTGGCCTTGCCCGGGCCCTCCTCGACGAAGCTGCGCATCCCGCGCTCGCGGTCCTCGGTGGCGAACAGCCCCGCGAACCAGTTGCGTTCGATGGTCAGGCCGGTGTCGATGTCGGCCTCCAAGCCCGCGTCCACGCACTCCTTCGCCGCGCGCAACGCGAGCGCCGGGCCCTGCGCCAGCTTGGCGGCCCACGCGTGCGCCTGCTCGTACACCTCGGCGGCGGGCACGATCCGGTCCACCAGGCCGAGGGCGAGGGCCTCTTCGGCCTTCACCATCCGACCGGTGAAGATCAGGTCCTTGGCCTTGGACGGGCCGATCAGCCGGGACAGCCGCTGGGTGCCGCCCGCGCCCGGGATCAGGCCGAGCAGGATCTCCGGCTGGCCGAGCTTGGCGTTGTCGGCGGCGATCCGGTAGTCGGCGCACAGCGCGAGTTCGCAGCCGCCGCCGAGCGCGTAGCCGGTCACGGCCGCGACGACGGGCTTGGGGATCCGGGCGACGGCGGTGAAGGCGTCCTGGAGGCCGCGGGACCGGGCGACCATGGCCGCGTGGTCCATGACCTGCATCTCCTTGATGTCCGCGCCGGCCGCGAACACCTTCTCCCCGCCGTAGAGGACGACCGCGCGCACGTCGGCGCGGTCACCGGCCTCCACCGCGAGCTCGCGGAGCCGGTCCTGGGTGGCGATGTCCAGGGCGTTCATGGGCGGCCGGTCCAGCAGGATGGTGCCGACGCCTTCGGAGACTTCGAGAGAGATGGTCATACGGCCCAGGTTAGAGGCCGGGGGTCCGGGGGTCGCCCCCCGGAAGGTCACAGCACGCGAAGTGGCCCGGTGCCGTGGGTCACAGCACCGGGCCACTTCGCGTCGGCCTCGCCCGCGCGGTTCGACCACGCGCGCCGGCGACCTACTTGATCCACTCCGCCCAGGCCATGTTCCAGCCGTTCAGACCGTTGTCCGGGGCGATCTGCTTGTCCTTGGAGTTCTTCACGACGACCACGTCGCCGATCAGCGACTCGTTGAAGAACCAGGCGGCCGGGGTGCCGTCGTCACCGGCGCCGCGCACGTCGCGCAGGCCGACGCAGCCGTGGCTGACGTTCTCCGAGCCGAAGGTGGCGGAGGAGGCCCAGTAGTTGCCGTGGACGAAGGTGCCCGACTGCGACAGCCGCATCGCGTGCGGGACGTCGGAGATGTCGTACTCGCCGCCGAAGCCGACGGTGGCGCCGTTCATCCGGGTCACCTTGTACTTCTCGCTGATGACCATCTGCCCGTTGTAGGTGGTCGTCGCCGGGGCGCCCGCGGTGATCGGGATGTTCTTGAGCACCTGGCCGTCGCGGACGACCTCCATCTGCTTGGCCTCCGCGTCGACCGTCGTGACCTGCGAGCGGCCGACGGTGAAGGTGACCGTACGGGTCTGCTTGCCGTAGACCCCCGGACGGCCCTCGACCCCGTCGAGGGCGAGCTTCACGGTGACCTTGGTGCCGGCGGCCCAGTACTTCTCCGGGCGGAAGTCGAGGCGGTCGTTTCCGAACCAGTGGCCCTCGACCGGGACGGACGGTTCGGCGGTGACCGTGATGGCCTTCTCGACGGCCTCGGGGTTGGTGATCCCACGGGTGAAGTTGATCGACACCGGCATGCCCACGCCGACGGTCGAACCGTCCTCGGGCGTGTAGTGGCCGACGAACGTGTTGACGGGGGTCAGGGTGGAGAAGCTGGTGTCCTTGGCGGACTCGCGCCCCGCCTCGTCCTTCGCGACCGCGTGCACCTTGTACTCGGTGGCCGAGGCCAGGTGGCGGTTGGGCTCCCAGCTCGCGCCGTCGGCGGCGAGCTTGCCCTCGACCGCGTTGCCCTTGGTGTCGGCGACGGTCACCGTGGTGAGCTTGCCGCCCGTGCTGGTGATCTTCAGGACGCCGCTCGTGGCGACCTCCTTGGCCCCGTCGTCCGGCTTGACGCCGACCACGGCCTTGGACGCCTCGGTGCCGGCCGTACCGGCGCCCCCGGACCCGCCGTTCTTCCCGTCGCTGCCCCCGCTGTTGCCCCCGCCGCCGCACGCGCTGGTCAACAGCAGCGCCGCTCCCAGCAGGAGGGCCGGCAGGCCGGTGCGGACGCGGCCGCGTATCGGCTGCAGGTTCACTCGTGTACTCCCCATGTCCCCCGCGCGCGGACAGTCGCGCGCATGTCGACAGGTAATCACAGGGGAACAACACGAAAAGGCACGGTCTTGTCACCGTTCCGTCCCAAGCGTCCGGGGTGTCGCGCGCCCCTTGACGTCAGTCCTCGGTACCGGGTTTGACGCCCCATACGTACACGGCGTCGCCCTCCTGGAGCAGGTCCCACAGCCGCTTCGCGTCCGCCACCGTGAGGTTCACGCAGCCCGCCGAGCCGCCGTGCTCGAAGAGCGGGCCGGGGCGGCCGTGCAGGGCCTGGCCCTTGTCGAAGAACTGGGCGTACGGCATGGGGGCGTCGTCGTACAGGGTCGATCTGTGGTCCTTGCTGCGCCAGTAGACCTCGTGCATGCCGGGCCGGGTCTCCTGGTCGTCGCGGCCGGTACGGATGGGCACGGGCGCGAACACGACGCGGCGCCCGCTCTGCACCCACAGCAGCTGGCGCGCGAGGTCGACGCAGGTCACCCGGTACCCGCGGACGGGGCACGCCCCGGCGGCGTTCGGGTTCGCGCGGGCGGCGACGGCGACGGCCGTGCGGTACGTGGCCAGGCCCGCGTAGCCGTCGGCGGGGGTGACGGCGTGCTCGCGCTGGAAGGCGCGGACGGCGAGGCAGTCGGCCGGGGACTGCGTCCCGTCGACCGGCAGGCGCAGCTGGGTCTCCAGCTCCCGCTGGTAGGGGCCGGTGCCCACCGTGCAGGCCCGCTCCGGCTCGGGCTCCGGCGCGGCCGCGGCGGCGGGGGCCGCGACGAGGGCGAGGGCCGCCCACAGGAGGGCGGTTCCGGCAGCCGTGACCGCCGCCTGACGTGTAGCCATCCGGGCCTCCTCCGGCCCGCCGGCCGGGCCACCACCCCCCACCCAACCGGCGCCGGCGACGGTACGCGCGCGCGGGTGCGCCGCCGGAGTGAGGAGATCACTCCGGCGGCGCACCGGGGCGGGGTGCCGCCGGTCGTGCTACTCGGGCCGGCCGCCCTTGCCGGGCTTGCCCTTGCCGTGGTCGTCGCGCTCGTTCTGGAGCGGGACCACGAGCCGCGCGCCCGGGGTCGTCGCGTCCAGCTTCAGCGGACCGGTGACCCGGTCGCGGGGCAGCACGTAGCCCTCGGGGACGTCCGTCTCGACCAGGTAGTACCAACCCTCGGAGAGCCGGTCGAAGTCGCAGACGCCGTTGCGGTCGGTGGCGCAGCCCGGCCCGGACTTCTGGTCGGGGTTGATGCCGCGGGTCTGCAGGCCCGCGGTGTTGTTGGTCTCCTTCCAGACCTCGAACACCGCTCCGCGCAGCGGCCGCTTCGTCTTGGCGTCCTTCTTCAGGACCCGGATCGAGCCGCGGGCCTGTTCCTTCTTGCTGTTCGTCACGTTGAGGACGATGCCCTCGGCGACGTCGCCCTCGTCCAGGTCGAAGGCCGTGACCGGGTCCGGGGAGAGTTCGTAGCCGGGCGGGACGGCGGTCTCGCGCCAGTAGTACGTCTCGCCGACGGGCAGTTCGACCGTGCAGGTGCCCTCCGCGTCGGTGACGCAGACGTCGTCGAGGCGCTCGTCCGGGTTCTGGCCGCCGGTCTGCAGGCCGGGCCGGTCGTTGGTCTCGCGCCACAGCTCGAACCTGGCGCCCGGCAGGGCGGCCCCGGTGTCCTTGTCGGACTTCCGCAGGACCACCCTGGCGTCGTCCGGCGTGGCGTCGCGCTCGTTGTCGACCTGGTACCGGACGCCGGCCGAGGCGTTCTCCCGGGTCAGCGTCAGCGTGAAGACGTTGTCGGCGGGCAGCACATACCCGGCCGGGGCGGCGGTCTCGCGCCAGTAGTAGGTGCCGAGTTCGGCGTCCTCACGGGAGCAGACGCCGTTGGCCGGCGTGACGCAGTCGTGGATCCTGGTGTCGGCGCCGGGGCCGGCGGTCTGCAGGCCCGGGGTGCCGTTGGTCTCGCGCCACAGCTGGAAGGCGGCCCCGGCCAGCGGTTCGCCCTCCTCGTCCCGCTTGAGGACGGAGACGGAGCCGGTCACCGGGACCGCGGTGCGGGCGTTGACGGCGCGGGCGCGGGGCGTGCGCCCGTTCGTGGCGTCGTCCGCCGTCAGGACCAGCGGGAAGACCGGGTTCGCGGGCAGGTCGAAGCCGGCCGGCGCGGCCGTCTCCCGCCAGTAGTACGTCCCCGGCATCAGGTTCGCCCGGGAGCATGCGCCGTTCGCGGGGGTCGTGCAGTCGGACACCCGGGTGTCCGGGGTGTTCCCGGTCGGTTGGAGGCCGGGGCGGTCGTTGGTCTCGCGCCACAGCTCGAACGTGGCGCCCGCCAGCGTGCCGCCCGCCTCGTCCACCTTGGTGACGGCGACCGCGCCGGTCGCCGGGGGCGTGCCGCAGTCGGGCAGGTTGCCGGTGAAGGGGTAGGCGTGGAACTCCTGGCCGCCGCCCCCGACGGTCTCGCTGCCGTGGGTGACGGAGCCCGTGGTGAAGAAGCGGCCGTTGATGCCGGGCAGGGTGACGGTGGTCTCGGAGGCCTGGTTGCCCATCAGGAAGCTGCCCTGGAACTGGCCGCTGCCGGTCAGGTTCACCGTCGTGGCGTCCGGGAAGTTCCACAGCAGCCGCTCGCGGTAGGGGTTCAGGTTCGGGGACCCGGAATCGACGAGGGTCCCGCTGAAGGTGTTGATGGTGCGTGTGCCGGTGCCGAGGACGTTGACCAGGATGGTCGCGCCGGCGGGGATGCCGGTGAAGCGGATGCCCTGGGCGCCGCCCGTGCCGCTGACCAGGTCGGCGTCCACGTTGAAGACCTGGAGCGGCGAACGGTTGTCACCGGTGAACAGGGTCTCGAAGCCGCTGTTGACGGCGGTGCCGGTGGCGGGGCGCGGGCTGCCGTCGACCCGGGCGTAGCACTGGGCCGCGGCGGTGAGGCGGTCGCGCAGGCCCGCGTACGGGGCGACGGCGGCGGGGTCGCGGGTGGTGGTACCGGTGACGGTGCCCGGCCCGGTGAGGACGCCCGCGTACCGCACGACGCCGCGGTCGGCGATCAGGGTCTCCCCGGCGGCGACGGCTACGTCGGCGCCGGTGGTCAGGAAGTCGGCCCCGTCGCTCGGCGGGACGAGCGAGCCGGCGCCGACGATGCCGACGTTGTAGCGGCTGTCCCCGCCGGCCCGCTTGTCCTGGTCGAAGCCGCCGAGGACGACGAGCCGGCCCTCGGCCTCCGAGGCCGACCCGCGGACGCGGAACTGGCCTCCGGCGAAGATGTTGACGGCGTTGTCGCGGCCCTTGATGCTGCCGTCGCTGCCGATCTGCGGGAACGGGCTCGGGCAGTCACCCGGTACGCAGGGACCGAGCCCGCCGGGCAGGGGGGCGCGCAGTGTGCCGGCCGCCGGGGGGAGTGCGCCGGGACCCGCGGCGAGTGCCGTGGGAGCGGCGGTGGCCAGTACGGCCCCGATCGCCACCCCGAGGGTCCAGTTCCTTGCTGACATGACGCTCCGTCCGTATCCGCGCTGTGGGCCCTGACAGGCTGCGGGCGGGCTTCGGCGCGGCGGACGGACGACACCGGCGACTACGGCATTCCGGTCCGACAATCACTCGGATGCTGCGGCCGGACGGGTGACCGGCCCGCGACCGACCCGGGCGGCGACCGGACGGGCGGGGCTCGGTGCGGGCCGGGGTCCGGCGGACGGTCGGACGGGCGGTCGGTCGGAGGGGCGGTCAGCCGGTCGGTCAGGTGAGGGAGGACCCGGCGACCCAGTCCGCCCAGGACATGTTCCAGCCACCCAGGCCGTTGCTCGGAGACACCGTCTTGTCCCGCGAGTTCACGACCTCCACCACGTCCCCGACCAGGGTGCGGTCGAAGAACCAGCCGGCCGGGGTGTCGGAGCCGCCGCCCTTGTCGTCGCGCAGGCCCACGCAGCCGTGGCTGACGTTGGTGGAGCCGAAGGTGTCGGGGCTGGCCCAGTAGTTCCCGTGCAGGAACGTGCCCGAGTTGGTGAGCCGCATGGCGTGCGGGACGTCCGGGATGTCGTACTCCCCCTTGCCGTCCTCGCTGGTGAAGCCGACGGTGGCGCCGTTCATGCGGGTGACGTCGAACATCTCCATCACCACCATCTTGCCGTTGTAGGTGGTGTTCTCGGGGGCCCCGGCGGTGATCGGGATCGTGGACAGCAGCTGCCCCTCCCGGCGGACCTGCATGGTGTGCGCCTCGGCGTCCACCAGGGTGGTCTGGGAGCGGCCGACCGTGAAGCGGACGGTCTTCTCCTGAATGCCGTACGAGCCGGGGGCGCCCTCGACGTCGCGCAGGTCCATGGTGATGGTGACCTCGGTGCCGGGCTTCCAGTACTCCTTGGGCCGGAAGTCGAGGCGTTCGTCGCCGAACCAGTGCCCGGCGACCTCGACGGGCGGGTTCGAGGTGACGGTGATGGCCCGTTCCACGTCCGTGCGTTCCTTGATGGCCCGGCTGAACTTGAACGAGACGATCATGCCGGTGCCGACCGTGGAGCGGTTCTCGGGCTTGAAGTAGCCGATGAACCGCTCCTCGGGGACGTAGGTGGTGAAGGTGGTGTGCCGGGCCTGGCGGCGGTTGTGGCCGTCGAGGGCGACCGCGTCCACGGTGTACTTGGCGGCGAGCGAGAGCCGTCCGGCCTTCGGGTCGGGGCTCCAGCTGAGGCCGTCGGCGGCGATGCTGCCCGGCACCTTCTCCTGCTGGGCGTCCTCGACCTTGGTGACCACGACACGTTCCAGGCGGCCCTCGGGGACGGTCACCCGCAGCGGACCCTCGGCCGGGACCCCCTTCGCGTTGTCGTCGGGGGTGATCCGGATGGCCTCGGCCGGCGGTTCGGGCCTGCCGGGCAGTTGCACCTCCACCGGGGGCCTGCCGTCCTCGGTGCACCCCGTCAGCCCGCCCAACAGGGCCGCACATGCCGCCAAGGCGGCCCACCCCGCCCCTGCCCGCCTCGTCAGAAGAATCACGAAGGGTCCAACGATCGGCCCCCTCCGGGGGAAACGTGAGGGCGGGGCACGTTCCGGGCAGAACAGTCCGGGCAGAACAGTGTGAAGGCACCAGACGGGGGCGGGCCCAGGCCGGGACGCCGGGGCCACGATCCCCTGCCCCCTTCGGTACCCAGGAGCCGTGGAGGCGGGCATTGTCTAGCGCAGCCGAACAAGAGGCGGTGGATGCCGTCGAGGGCACCGCGAACGCGGTGAACACCCGGGAGCGGGTCCACACGAGGGTGTTGCGGGCTTCCGCGCGCCCGGGGCCACCGGTGTGGCCGGGCTCCTCGCACCCCCTGGGGGCCCGTTACCGCACCGGCCCCGACGGGGTCGGGGGCACGAACTTCGCCCTGTGGGCGCAGGGGGCGGAGGCGGTGGACGTCTGTCTGTTCGACGAGGCCGGCGTCGAGACCCGCTGCGCCCTGACCGAACTCACGCACGAGATCTGGCACGGGTTCCTGCCGGGCGTGCGCCCGGGGCAGCGGTACGGGTTCCGGGTGCACGGCCGCTGGGACCCGTGGACGGGCGCCCGGCACAACCCGGCCAAGCTGCTCCTGGACCCGTACGCGCGGGCCGTGGACGGGGACTTCACGCTCCCGCCGGAGGTGTACGGGCACGTCCGGGACTGGCCGCAGCAGTACATCGCGGACACCGTGCGCGACGACCGGGACTCGGCGCCGTTCGTCCCGAAGGGCGTGGTCGTCCACGACGACGACGACTGGGCGGACGACGTCCGGCCGAAGACCCCCTGGGCCGATTCGGTGATCTACGAACTGCACGTGCGCGGCTTCACGATGCGCCATCCGGGTGTTCCCGAGGAACTGCGCGGCACCTACGCGGGCCTCGCGCATCCGGCGGCGGTCGAGCACCTCTCGAAGCTCGGGGTGACGGCGGTCGAACTGTTGCCCGTGCACCAGTTCGCCCACGAGGACCACCTGCTGCGCCGGGGCCTGCGCAACTACTGGGGCTACAACTCGGTCGGCTACTTCGCCCCGCACGCCGGCTACTCGTCCAGCGGGACGACCGGGCAGCAGGTCGGCGAGTTCAAGCGGATGGTGCGCGCCCTGCACGCGGCCGGGATCGAGGTCATCCTCGACGTGGTCTACAACCACACGGCGGAGGCCGGCGAGCTGGGCCCGACGCTGTCCCTGCGCGGGATCGACAACCGGGGCTACTACCGGCTCCAGTCCGACCAGCGCCGGTACTCCGACTACACGGGCTGCGGCAACACCCTGCACGCGGGGCGTCCGCACGTGTTGCGGCTGATCACCGACTCGCTGCGCTACTGGGTCACGGAGATGGGGGTGGACGGCTTCCGCTTCGACCTGGCGGCGGCCCTGGCCCGGTCCATGCACGACGTGGACATGCTGTCGCCGTTCCTGGCGGTGATCGCCCAGGACCCGGTGCTGCGGCGGGTCAAGCTGATCGCGGAGCCGTGGGACGTGGGCTCGGGCGGCTACCAGGTGGGGGCGTTCCCGCCGCTGTGGACCGAGTGGAACGACCGCTACCGGGACGCCGTCCGGGACTTCTGGCGGGGTGCGCTGCCCGACGTACGGGACCTCGGGTACCGGCTGTCGGGCTCCAGCGACCTGTACGCGTGGGGCGGCCGGCGGCCGTACGCCTCGGTGAACTTCGTGACGGCCCACGACGGGTTCACCCTGCGGGACCTGGTGACCTACGAGCGCAAGCACAACGAGGCGAACGGGGAGGACGGCCGCGACGGCACCAACGACAACCGGTCGTGGAACTGCGGGGCGGAGGGCGAGAGCGACGACGAGCGGATCGGCGCGCTGCGCCGCCGTCAGCTGCGCAACCTGCTCACCACGCTGCTGCTGTCGACCGGGGTGCCGATGCTGGTCGCGGGCGACGAGTTCGGCCGGACCCAGGGCGGCAACAACAACGCGTACTGCCAGGACAACGAGACGGGCTGGGTGGACTGGTCGCTGTTGGAGGACCCCGCCTGGAACGAGCTGTTCGCGCTGACCCGGCGGCTGATCTCGCTGCGCCAGGCCCATCCGGTGCTGCGGCGCCGGGCCTTCTTCTCCGGTCGGGCGCAGGGCGCCGACGGGCTGCGGGACCTGGCCTGGTTCACCCCGGGCGGCGCGGAGATGACGGAGCGGGACTGGTACGCGCCGGCCGCCGCGGTGGGGTTGTACCTGTCGGGGCGCGACATTCCGGGTCGCGACGAGCGGGGTCGTCAGGTGACGGACGACAGTTTCCTGGCCCTGCTGCACGCCGGGGACCGGCCGGTGGAGTGGCTGTTGCCGGGAGCGCCCTGGGCGGAGGAGTACGAGCTGGTGCTGGACACCGGGCGGGAGTCGCAGGACGCCCCGCCCGCGACCCGGCACCGGGGCGGGCAGATCCTGACGGTGCCGGGTCGGTCGGTGATGCTGCTGCGCGTGCTGACGTGAGGGGGCGGGGCCGGGACGGGATCCCGGCCCCGGGGGTCAGCGCGTCTCGACCTGGATCAGCATCCGCTTGAGGAGGACGGCGAGCGCGGCGCGGTCGGCGTCGTCGAGGGGCTCGATCATCCGCGCCTCGGCGATGCCGCGCCAGCGCATGGCGTCGGTCCAGCGGCGGTGTCCCTCCCCGGTCAGCTCCACGTCGACCCGGCGGCGGTCCGCGGCGGCGCGCAGCCGGCGGACCAGGCCCGACCGCTCCAGGGTGTCCAGCCGTCCGGTCATGCCGGCGGGCGAGAGGAGCAGTTCGGCGGCGAGTTCGGAGGAGGGGGCCCGCCAGGGGGCGCCGCGGGAGGCGAGCCGGTGCATCGTCTCGAACTCGAAGGCCTGGAGCCCGGTCTCGGCGAGGGCCCGTTCCTTGCCGTGCGCGACGTGCTTGGCGAGGAGTTGGATGCGGGTGATGACGGCCTCGGTGGGCACGTCGAAGGGGACCTTGCCGCTCCAGCGCGCGATGTGGCGGTCGACCGAGTCCTCCGCGCGGACCACCGGCTCCGGCCGGTCGGAGCCGGGGCGGGGGGCGGGTTCCGTGGTCCCGTGCGGTGCCGGGGTCGCGCCCGTCTCTGTGCCCATGTCCGCATTATGACCCGGTCCGTGACGGCTCCGTCCCCACCCCCGGCCGGAAACATTTCGCTGGCGAATCCTTCGCCGGCGAAATAATCTGCGCGGTATGACCCCGACCCTACTGCGGCTGCTCGCCGGCCGCACCTGCGCCGCCTTCGCGACGGCGCTGATCCCCACCACCCTCACCCTCGCGGTGATGCGCACCGGTTCGGCCGGCGACCTCGGGCTGGTGCTCGCCGCCGAGATGCTGCCGATGCTCCTGCTGCTGCCCGTCGCGGGGGTGGTCGCCGACCGGTTCGCCGCCCGCCGGGTGGTGCTCGCCGCCGATCTGGTGCGGGCCGCCGCCCAACTGGCGACCGGGGCGCTCCTGCTGTCCGGTCCCGTACGGGTCCCCGAGCTGGCCGCACTGGCGGCGGTGACCGGCGCCGCCGTCGCCTTCGGCACCCCCTCGGCGCGCACCCTGGTGGCGGCCGTCGTCGCCGGGCCCGGCCGGCTGCGGGCCAACTCCCGGCTGATGGTGGCCCAGGGCTTGGCCGCCATCGCCGGGCCGGCCGCCGCGGGCGCGCTGATGCTGGCCGCCGGGGCCGGCTGGTCCTCACTGGTGACCGGCGCCCTGTTCGTGGCCTCCGCCCTCACGCTGGGCGGGCTGCGGACCCCGGCCCGGGAAGGCGGCGGCGCCCGGGGCGGGTTCACGGCCGAGCTGCGCGCCGGTTGGGCGCAGACCCGTCGGCACCCGTGGTTCCTGGCCAACGTCATGGCGCACGGGGTCTGGCACCTGACGGCCGGCGTCCTGCTGACCCTCGGCCCGCTGATCGCCGTGGAGTCCCTGGGCGGCGAGGGCTCCTGGGTGCTCGTCGCCCAGGCCGGCACCGCGGGACTGCTCGCGGGGGCCTGGGCGGCAGGCCGACTGCCCGTGCGCCGGCCCCTGGTGTGGGTCGCCGTCGCCTCCGCCGCCCTCGCGCCGGCCCTGGCCGCGTTCGCGTTCCGGCTGCCCGTGGCGGCGTGCGCGGCCGCGTACTTCGTCGGCATGGGCGGGGTCGGACTGCTCAGCCCGCTGTGGGAGACGGAGATCCAGCGACGGGTGCCGGCCGAGGCGCTGGGGCGGGTCGGCTCCTTCGACTCGTTGATCTCCTTCGCGGCCCGGCCGCTCGGGCTCGCGGTGGCGGCGCCGCTCGCCGCCGCCACCGGAACGACGGCGCCGCTGCTGGCCGCGGCGGTGCTCGTGGCCGCCGCGAACCTGTCCGTACTACTGCTTCCGGACGTGAGGGCGGATCCGGCACGGAAGCCCTCGCTCGCCCTGCGATGATGTGGCCTTCATACGAACACGCGTGCCTCGCGCACGTGTGTCATCGAAGGGGTCAGGGGTACGCATGGCGAGAGTCGGGACCGCGCTGCGGGAGCTGCGCGGGGCGCAGAAGTCGGCGAAGGGGGTGTCGCTCTACTCCCGGTTCGTGAACCGGCCCGCCGGGCGGTACCTGGCCGCCGGGTCGTACGCGCTGGGCCTCACTCCCAACCAGGTGACGCTGATCAGCGCCGTCTTCAGCTTCGCGGCCGTGGCGGCCGTCGCGCTGGTCGCGCCCTCCTGGGGGCTGGGCGTCGCGGTGTGGGCCGCCCTCGCGGTCGGCTTCGCCTTCGACTCCGCCGACGGGCAGCTGGCCCGCCTGCGCGGGGGCGGCAGCGCGGCCGGCGAATGGCTCGACCACGTCGTGGACTGCGCGAAGCTGACCGCGCTGCACACCTGCGTGCTGATCGCCTTCCACCGCTTCCCCGAGGCGTACGGGACCGACTCGCAGGGCTGGCTGCTGGTGCCGCTGGTCTTCCAGTTCGCGGCGGTCGTCACCTTCTTCGGCGGGCTGCTGACCGAGAAGCTCAAGCCCAAGCCGGCGCCGGGCAGCCCCGCCGCCGCACCGTCGACCCTGCGCGCGGTGGCGTTGCTGCCCGTGGACTACGGGGTGTTCTGCCTGGTGTTCCTGCTGCTCGGCGGCGGGGAGCTGTTCCGCTGGGCGTACGCGGGGCTCGGCGCGGTCGCCGTGCTGTTCCTGCTGGCGTTCCTGACGAAGTGGTTCCGGGAGCTCAGCGCCGTTCGGCGATGAGCGCCTCCGGCCCCGCGAGGGGCTGGGCGAGCGCGTCCAGGGCCCGGCGCAGCTGGGTGCTGGACGTGTGGACGGTGTAGGGGAAGTAGATGAC
Organism: Streptomyces sp. NPDC029836; assembly: GCF_055574495.1. Classification (NCBI taxonomy): domain Bacteria; kingdom Bacillati; phylum Actinomycetota; class Actinomycetes; order Kitasatosporales; family Streptomycetaceae; genus Streptomyces; species Streptomyces sp. NPDC029836. Next base: position 324,338 of record NZ_JBVHZI010000006.1, read on the forward strand.
GTCGACACCGTGGGCGGCGAAGTCCTTCTCCAGCCGGTCGCCCTTGGGCGTGCCCCGCCAGTCGTCCCCCTTGAAGATCACGTCGAAGCGGACCTGCTTCCACGTCTCCACCTTGTCGGGGACGGTCTCGACGAAGGCCGCGTCGACGTACTTGACGCTGCGGACGATCTCCAGCCGTTCGACCAGCGGAATCATCGGCCGGCGACCCTTGGCCCGCTCGGCCATCTCGTCGGAGACCACGCCGGCCACCAGGTAGTCGCACTGACTCCGGGCGTGCCGAAGGATGTTCAGATGCCCGATGTGGAACAGGTCGTAGGCACCGGGCGCGTACCCGACCCGGTACGGTCTGCGCGCGGACGGACCGGACTCGGACATATCGTGCTCCATCATCAATTACCCCCCAGCGGCCACACCCCCGGGTGTGGCGGATTAGCAGACAATAGCGTGCACGTTCCGCACCCTGTCGGTGAACGAATAGGGTGACGTGCGCATCATCCAGGGGAGAAGGGGACGTTCAGTGTCCAATTCCGGTCACCGGCGCCTGCTGCTGGTTTCCACCAACTACGCCCCCGAGCATGCGGGTATAGGCCCGTACGCCACCCAGATCGCGGAGCACTGGGCCAGTATCGGCCACGAGACCCACGTCCTGGCGGGCATGCCGCACTATCCGGCGTGGTCGGTCGAGCCGGCGTACAAGGGGGCGCTCCGGCGCACGGAGGAGCGCGCGGGTGTCACCGTGCACCGGCGTGCGCACACCGTTCCCCAGCGGCAGACCGCCGTGAAGCGCGCGCTTTTCGAAGGATCGATTCTGCTCCACGGCGCCGTGGCCCCGCCCCGGATGCCGAAGCCGGACGCGGTCCTCGCGCAGATGCCGAGCCTGGCCGGTGGCGTGCTCGCCGCGCGGCTGGCGGCGCGCTGGAAGGTTCCGTACGTCCCCGTCGTCCAGGACCTGATGGGGGCCGCGGCGGCGCAGAGCGGGATCAGCGGTGGCGACAAGGCCGCGGCGATCGCGGGGCGCGCCGAGGCGTACGCCCTGAAGCGGGCCACCCTGGTCGGTGTGATCCACGAGACCTTCGTGGACCGGGTCGTCGGCATGGGCGTGGACCCGAAGCGGATCCGTCTCGTGCCCAACTGGTCGCACGTGCCGCTGCCCACCAAGCCGCGCGGGGAGACCCGCCGGCACCTGGGCTGGGCCCCTGGTCAGACGGTGGTCCTGCACTCCGGGAACATGGGCCTCAAGCAGGGGCTGGAGGTCCTCGTCGGCGCCGCCCGACGCGATCCGTCCGTCCGCTTCGTCCTGATGGGTGACGGCAGTCAGCGGGCGGCGCTGGCCGCCCTCGCGGCGGACGTGCCGAATCTCGACATCATCCCCCCTGCCGCTGACGGCGAGTTCCCCGATATCCTCGCGGCGGCGGACGTGCTCGCGGTCACGCAGCACGCGGCCGTGCTGGACATGAGCGTTCCGTCCAAACTCACCTCCTACTTCCAGGCCGGCCGACCCGTCGTCGCGTCCGTCGCGGCGGAGGGCGGAACCGCCCAGGAGGTGGCACGTTCGGGCGCCGGGGTGCTCGTACCGCCCGAGGACCCCGACGCGCTGCTGAAGGCCGTACGGGCTCTGGCGGAGGACCCCGGGGGCGCGGACGCGCTGGGCGCTGCCGGGCCCGTCCACGTGGCGGCCCACCTGAGCCGGGAAGCGGGCCTCGCCCGCATCGACGCACTGATAGACGAAGCACTTGGGGGCACCCAGCCGTGATCGAGACGAACCGCCCAGCAGCGGCCCCGGCCGAGGACGAACCCGATCTCCTCAGGGACCAGTTCAAGCAGCTCCTGCGCTACCGCAAGCTCATCGGCGCGGGCGTGGGCATCGGCCTGCTGGGCGGCGTCTACCTCGGCATATCCACGGCGGACACCTACGTGGCGACCGCCGACGTGGTGCTGCGGGCGCCCACCGACGACCCGTTCAACCCGAGCCTGGCGCCCGACAAGGCGATCAACATCGGCTCCGAGCGGCAGGTCGCGCTCTCCAGTTCCATCGCCGAGGCGGCGAAGAAGAGCCTCAAGATCGCCGACCAGGACTTCGCGTCCCTGCGCAGCGGCCTCCAGGTGACCAACCCGCCGCAGACCATGGTGCTCCGCTTCACCTACACCGCGTCCTCCCCCAAGGAGGCCGCCCGGCGCGCCAACGCGATGACCCAGGCGTACCTGCTCAAGCGGCAGGAAGCCCTCGACGCCACCCGCGACAAGATGGTCAAGGGCTACAAGGAGCAGCGCGACCCGGTCGCCAAGCAGCTCGACGAGCTCTCCAAGGAGATCGCCCGGATGCCCGCGGGCACCACGCGCGACGCCGCGACCTCCTCCAAGACCGACCTGCAGAGCGAGGTCGGCGGCTACAACGGCAAGATCACCAAGCTGGAAGCCCTGGACATGACCCCGGGTCGGGTCACCAGTGCCGCGACGGTGCCCACCTCCCCCGACGGTCCCGGCATCCTCATGTCGCTGGCGTTGGGCGCGGCCGTGGGCCTGGCGCTCGGCCTGCTCGCCGCCTGGGTCCGGCTCGTCTTCGACCCGGCGCCGCGTTCCGAGGGTGACGTCTCGCGGGCCCTGCGTGCGCCCGTACTGGGCTCCCTCCCCCGGGACAAGTCCGGCGGCGGGCCGCTCCTCGCGGCCGGCGAGGCCGACCCCCGGCTCGCCGAGGAGTACCGCTCGGTGGCCTTCCGGCTCGCCTACGACTCCCGTTTCGCCGACCGGCGCCGGCTCCTCGTCGTCGCTCCGCGCGGCAGCAGCGAGACCGCCGCGGCGGTGGCCGTGAACCTGGCCGCCTCCTTCGCCGAGACCGGCAAGGACGTCCTGCTCATCGAGGCCGACCTGCGCACCCCGGTGCTGGCCAGCCAGTTGCCCACCGACGCCGGCGGGCGGCCCCGCTGGAGCCAGATGCCGGGCGGCCCCGCCGCGGGCGGGCACGGCGACTCCGACTGGCCCGACGGACGTCAGCTCGTCGTGGACGCCGGGGAATCGGGCGCCTTCGACCTGATCCCGGGCGAGCGGGTGCGCAACGTGCCCCGCGCGCTGACCTCCCCGCGCGCCACCCGATTGATCTCCGAGGCCGACTCCCCCAACTCCACCGTCGTGGTGCTCGCCCCGCCCGTGCTCTCGTACGCCGACGCCCTCGCGCTCGTCGACCGCGTCGACGGCGTGCTGGTGGTCTGCGACCCGCGCGCCGTGCACCGCACCGACCTGTCCCGGATCCGCGAGCTCATCAGCGGCGCCGGCGGAACGGTGCTGGGCGCCGTCCTGCACACCCCGCTGCCGACCGAGAAGCGCGGACGCGGCAAGGGCAAGGCCGCGCCCGCCCCGGCCGTCGCGCCGCCCGCGCCGGCGAAGTCCGCGCCGCAGCCCCTCACCCGTGAGCCTGCCGAACCCGAGCAGCACATCCCGGGTGACGGCACCGACACCGTCGCCCTGCGCACGGTGCGCACGGGCCGGCGGTGAGCCGGCGGGGCCTCGCCGCGGTCTCCTCGGTCCTGGACCAGGCAGCGTCCAGCGCCACGAACATCCTGGTGCTGGTGCTGGCCGCCCGACTGTCCTCGGCGTCCGGCTTCGCGGACTTCTCGATGGTGTACGTGGCCTTCAGCGTGCTCCTCGGGCTGAACATGGCCTACGTCGGACAGACCGTCGTCCTGGAGAAGGGCGAGCGCCTCGGCGCCGTCTGCCGTTCCTCCGTCCTGTTCACGGCCGCCGCCTCGGTGGCGGCCGGCCTGCTGCTCGCCGCCGTGGGCCTGGCCCTGCCCGGCGAGGTCGGGACGGCCTTCCTCGCGCTGGGCGCCGTACTGCCCCTGGTCCTCGTCCAGGACGGACTGCGCTACTGCTTCTCCGCGCTGCGGGTGCCCCAGCGGGCGCTGGCCGCCGACACGCTGCGGCTGGTCTGCGTCGTCGCCGCGCTGGCCGTGCAGCCGTCGGGCGCCTCCGCCGGACGGCTGGTGTTCGTGTGGGGGCTCTCCGCGCTCCCCGCGCTGGCGCTCGGCCTGTGGCTGCTGCGGCCCTTCGTCCGTGGCGTGCGCGCCGAACTGCGCCCCTACCTGCGGCGCGGGCATTTGGGGCAGCGGTTCGTGGTGGAGTTCGCCGTGGGCAACGGCTCCAGCCAGCTGGCCGTCCTCGGGCTCGGCGTCTTCGCGACCCCGCTGGCCGTGGGCGCGTTGCGCGGTGCCACCACCCTCTTCGGGCCGCTGAACGTGCTGTTCAACTCGGCGAGCGCCTTCGGCCCGCCCGTCGTCGGCCGCGCCCGCGGCAAACGGGGCGTCGTCCGCCTGACGGCCCTGATGGGCGCCGCCCTCGCGGTGCTCGGCGCCGGCTGGGCGGCCCTCCTGTACGCGCTGCCCGACCGACTGGGCCGTCACCTGCTCGGCGACACCTGGGCCACCGCGTCCGCGCTGCTGCCGGCGACGGGAGCGCAGTACGCCGTCATGGGGCTCGGCACCTGCGCGCTGCTGACCCTGCGCGTCCTCAACCCGAAGGCCACCTTGTCCCTGCAAGTGGTCTTCTCCCTGCTGTCGGTGGCCCTGCTGCTCGGCGGGTACGCCCTGTGGGGCGTCGCGGGGGCCGCCTGGGGCCTGGCCCTGGGCTCCGCCGCGAAGGCGGCGGCCGGCTGGCTGCGCGTCGTCCGTCTGGAGGTTCCGGCCGCCGACCCGGCGCCCGCCGCCCCGGACACCGCGGGACGGACCACCGCCTGAGCGGTGGCGCAGGGACACGGCCGCGGGCCCGGGACGATGACCGTCCCGGGCCCGCGGCCGTGTGCTGCTTGCGATCAGTTGTAGGTGCCGGTGATCGAGACGCCGGTACGGGTGCCCGTGACGCCGGTCAGGTCGACGGAGCCGACACCGGTCCAGTTGCCGCTGACCTGACGGACCGTGTGCAGGACCCGCCCGTCCGCGGCCACGAACGCCACCTGGAGCTCGTCGTTGACGGCAGCCGCCGCGACATCGGTGACCGTCACTCCGGACACCACCGAGGACAGGGAGTTGAACACCCACTCACCACTGAAGAAGCGAGCACCGTGGTACTGCTTCGCACCGTTCTCGACCGTCAGAACCACCTGGAGGTCATTGCCCGTACCGGCGATCGCGACGTCCGCGATGGCGGCCGGAGCACCCTCCGCGGACACGTCACCCCAACCCAGCCACGTACCGTTCGCCAACCGCGCCGTGTGGTGCAGGACCCCGTCGGCCACCGCCACGAGCTGCACGTCCGAGCCCGTACGGGCCATCGCCACCTTCGTCACCGGCTTGTCACCCGCCGGGTTACCCACCACCGCCAGCGGAGTCCAGTTGCCGTCCGCCCGGCGCACCGTGTGGTACACCCTCCCGTCCGCCACCACCGCCACCTGAAGCTCCGCACCCACCGAAGCCGCCGCCACCTGCGTCACGTTCGCCAACTGACCGGCCGCCGCGTGGACATCGCCGAACCCGGCCCACTGGCCGTTCGCGAAGCGGACGGTGTGGTGGAGCTTGCCCTCGTTGCTGACGGCGAGGACGTGCGTGTCGCCGTTGATGCCGGCCTCGGCCGTGGTCCGGACGCCCGAGGGGATCTCGCCCGCCTCGTTGTCGACGTTGCCGAAGCTCGACCAGGTTCCGTTCGGGTTGCGGACGCCGTGGTGGAGCGACCCGCCCGCCTCCACGGCGACCTGGGCCCGCCACTGTCCGGACGGCGCGGGCGGCGTCACCACCGGCGGCGGGGTTCCGGGTACGCCCACCGGTGAGACGAAGGCGAGGGCCTTGCCCGCGCCCGGGTTGTTGTAGGTCCGCCAGTTGAACCAGTTCTTGTACGAGACCTTGCCGCTCTCGTTGCCGCCGACGGTCTGGATCTGCGAGCCGTCGGAGGAGACTCCGACGACCAGGCTGACGTGGTTCGCCTCGCCGGAGACCGAACCGTCGTCGTCCCACAGGACCGCGTCGCCTATCCGCGGTCCGCTGGTGTGCAGGGTTCCGTTCTTCTGGCCGTAGCTGTGGAAGGACGCGGCGGCCGCGTTGAGGCCGCTGGTGTTCGCGCCGGCCTGCTTCCAGACCCAGCGGGAGAACTCGGCGCACCAGGCGGACGGGTACACACATCCGTAGTACGGCGTGCAGTTGTTGCCGACCTGGTTGCGTGCGATGTCCGCGACGCTGGGGGCGTTGGCCGCCGCCGACTGGGCCGAGGCCATCCCCAGCATCGGGGCGAGCACGACGGCGGCGAGGAGGAGGGAGCGGCTACGGGCGGACTGCTTGGCCTTGAACATGAGGGAGAGGTCCTTTGCGGAAGAAGTCGGGTGAGGGGGAGGAGCGGCCCGTGCCGGGTCAGTTGTAGGTGCCGGTGATCGAGACGCCGGTACGGGTGCCCGTGACGCCGGTCAGGTCGACGGAGCCGACGCCGGTCCAGTTGCCGCTGACCTGACGGACCGTGTGCAGGACCCGCCCGTCCGCGGCCACGAACGCCACCTGGAGCTCGTCGTTGACGGCGGCCGCCGCGACATCGGTGACCGTCACTCCGGACACCACCGAGGAGAGGGAGTTGAACACCCACTCACCGCTGAAGAAGCGAGCACCGTGGTACTGCTTCGCACCGTTCTCGGCCGTCAGAATGAGCTGGAGGTCATTGCCCGTACCGGCGATCGCGACGTCCGCGATGGCGGCCGGAGCACCCTCCGCGGACACGTCACCCCAACCCAGCCACGTTCCGTTCGCCAACCGCGCCGTGTGGTGCAGGACCCCGTCGGCCACCGCCACGAGCTGCACGTCCGAGCCCGTACGGGCCATCGCCACCTTCGTCACCGGCTTGTCACCCGCCGGGTTACCCACCGCCGCCAGCGGAGTCCAGTTGCCGTCCGCCCGGCGCACCGTGTGGTGCACCTTCCCGTCCGCCACCACCGCCACCTGCAGCTCCGCACCCACCGAAGCGGCCGCCACCTGCGTCACGTTCGCCAACTGACCGGCCGCCGCGTTCACGTCACCGAAGCCTCCCCACGAACCGTCGGCGAAGCGGACGGTGTGGTAGAGCTTGCCCTCGTTGCTGACGGCGACCAGATGGGTGTCCCCGTCGATGCCGGCCTCGGCGGTGGTCCGCACGCCCGAGGGGACGTCGCCGCCCTCGTTCTGGACGTTCCCGAATTTCGACCAGGTCCCGTTCGGGTTGCGGACGCCGTGGAACAGCCCCCCGCCCGCCTCCACCGCGAACTGGGCCCGCCACTGGCGGGTCGGCGCGGGTGGCGTCTCCACTTCGCCGCAGTTCTTGCTGCTGAGCGTCGAACCCATGCTGAACGGGACGCCGTTGAAGACGGATTGCTTGACCGTCCCCTGGTACTGCTGCTCGTAGTGCAGGTGGGCCCCGGTGGAGTTGCCGGTGTTGCCGACGATGCCGATCTTCTGGCCTCGGGTGACGCGCTGTCCGACGGTGACGTCGTGGTCGTTCAGGTGGGCGTACAGCGTCTTGGAGCCGCCGCCGTGGTCGATGACCACGTACTTGCCGTAGCTGGTGGTGAGGGACTTCACGACGCTGACGGTGCCGTCGGCGCTGGCGAGGACCGGCTGGTTCTCCGTCGAGGAGCCCCGCGTCCAGTCGATGGAGAGGGTGGAGGGGCTGTGGCCGCCGTACGTCTTGCCCAGCCAGGACTGCTGGCAGCTGAAGGGCATCTGGTAGGCGGGGCCCGCCGCGTGCGAGGGCGTGGCCGCGAAGGCGACCAGACCGGAGGCGGCCAGGGCCAGGCCGGTGGCGGAGGTCAGGACGCGGCGGGAGAAGGCGAGAGACATGAGGATTCCTCGAAAGTTCGGGGTGGGGGGCGCGGCGCGGGTCGGCGCGGGTCAGTTGAAGGTGCCGGTGAGGGCGACGCCGTCGCGGGCGGCGGGAACACCGGTCAGGTCGACGGAGCCGACGCCGGTCCAGTTGCCGCTGACCTGACGGACCGTGTGCAGGACCCGCCCGTCCGCGGCCACGAACGCCACCTGGAGCTCGTCGTTGACGGCGGCCGCGGACACGTCCGTCACGGTCACACCGGACACCACCGGGGACAGCGAGTTGAACACCCACTCACCACTGAAGAAGCGAACACCGTGGTACTGCTTCGCACCGTTCTCGACCGTCAGAACCACCTGGAGGTCATTGCCCGTACCGGCGATCGCGACGTCCGCGATGGCGGCCGGAGCACCCTCCGCGGACACGTCACCCCAACCCAGCCACGTTCCGTTCGCCAACCGCGCCGTGTGGTGCAGGACCCCGTCGGCCACCGCCACGAGCTGCACGTCCGAGCCCGTACGGGCCATCGCCACCTTCGTCACCGGCTTGTCACCCGCCGGGTTACCCACCGCCGCCAGCGGAGTCCAGTTGCCGTCCGCCCGGCGCACCGTGTGGTACACCCTCCCGTCCGCCACCACCGCCACCTGAAGCTCCCCACCCACCGAAGCCGCCGCCACCTGCGTCACGTTCGCCAACTCACCGGCCGCCGCGTGGACATCACCGAAGGTGCCCCACGAACCGTTCGCGTTGCGGACGGTGTGGTGGAGCCTGCCCTCGTTGCTGACGGCCAGGACGTGCGTGTCGCCGTTGATGCCGGCTTCCGCGACGGCGCGGACGCCGCCGGGTACCGCGGCCGCCTCGCCCTCGACGTTGCCGAAGCGGGTCCAGGTGCCGTCGGCGAAGCGCGTCGCGTGGTGCAGGCCGTTGCCGGAGTCGACCAGCACCTGCGCCTTCCAGGACTGCGCGGGGGCCGGCGGGGTGGGGGCGTCGGGGTACGGGTTCGCGTGGTCGGTGCCGAGTCCCCTGCTGCGGCCGCAGCTCGGCCAGGCGCCCGGCCCCTGAACGGCCAGGACCTTCTCGGCTATCAGGATCTGCTGCTTCTTGGTGGCCTGGTGTGCGTACGCGGCGTACGCCGTGCCGCCGAAGGCCCGCCAGGTCGACGCGGAGAACTGGAGGCCGCCGTAGTACCCGTTGCCGTTGTTGATGCTCCAGTTGCCCGAGCTCTCGCACTGGGCGACCTTGTCCCAGGTCGCCACGCTGGCCGCCGAGGCCGAGGTGGTGCCCAGCGGGAGTGCGACGGACGCGCCGATGGCGACGGTGGCGGTGAGCGAGGCGAGCGCGGTGGTTCGACGGCGAGCAGGCATGGCGGATCCCCCGGGATGATGACGTGGATGTGCTGCGGACGCGCAGTGGAGCGGTGCCCGGGGGTGCGCGTTTTCGGCCGCACCACCCGGTGTTTCCCCGGCCCCTGCGGGCCGTTGACACGATCATGTCCGCTGGTCGGAGGCCGATCCAGGGGTTCCGGCCGGCCGAAAGCGGCCCCGGCCTGAAGCGTCCGCCGGGGCTGGAACCAGCCATCGGGGAGGCGTCACCGACGTCGGCTCCCGGACATGCCGAAGCTCCGCTCGCGGGCGACGGGCGAGCGGAGCGGGGTGAGCGGAGGGGACGTCCAAGGCGAGCGGAGCCGGCCGTGCGGAGCCGGCAGGCGGGCCCTGCGGAGGGATGCCCCGGCGGCAACCCCGCGCGCGTCAGCGCAGGGTGGTGGCCCCGTCCTGACGGTACGTCGCCACCAGCGCGAGGCACAGCGCGGCGATGGCGACCCGGCCCGAGGCCTGGAGCAGCGGGCCGCGCAGCAGGATGAAGGAGTAACCGGCGACGAGCGGGACGACGACGGAGATCAGGCTGCCCGGGGGTGAGCGGCGGGTGGCGCGCTTGGCGTAGCGGCGGTCCACGCGGGCGGCTGCGTACCCCATGCCGAGCAGTCCGGCGCCCATGCCGAGCGGGCCGAAGTCGATCCACAGCTCCGCCCAGATCGGGGAGGAGAGGTTGGTGTTGACGGTGCCCATCCAGGTACCGACCATCACGCCCGTGTCGCGCGGCTTGCCCGGCCACATCGAGCGCGGCACGGCGAAGAAGATCGATCCGGCGAGCTGGCGGCCGTAGAAGTGGCCGGGCCCGGAGTTGGAGTAGGTGATGGTGTTGGCGAACATGCCGATCTGGTCGTAGTCCTTGAGCGCCATCGGCTCCAGGAACGACGTCGTCTCGACCGGCTTGTAGTTCTTCTCGTCGTAGCGGAAGCGGTCCGCGAACGGGAACACCAGGAGGGCGATCACCACGGCCATCGACAGGGCCACCCGGTACATCGCGGCGCTCACCGGGAAGACGGTGAACAGCAACGCGAACATGACGGTGAGGAACCAGTACCGCGGGTTGGAGATCGGGTTGTTGACGATCAGGTTCAGCCCGGCGAGCGCGGCCCAGGTCACGATGACCGACACCTTGCGGCGGGCGAACTTCGAGGTGATGAGCCAGCGCGTGTACAGCAGCAGCGCGAGCAGCGCCGGCACGGTGCCGAAGCCGCGCAGCAGGGCCTGGCCGGCCTGGCCGTCGCCGTTGGATACGCCCGCCTCCTCGATGCCGGCGATGATCTCCTGCCGGCTGGAGAAGAACACGCTCGGGCCGCCCAGCTTCATGATGAAGGCGGCGCTGCACAGGAAGGCGAGGACGGTCAGCAGCTGGAGCCGGCGGCGGTGCGCCATGACCGGCCGCGGTTCCTTCTGGGAGCCGCCCGCGCGGCCGGTGGGCCGGTGGCGGGCCAGCAGCACGCCGACGTCGAAGGCGGTGCAGCCGAGCAGGACGAGGCCGACGGCGACGGTGAGGTCCGAGCGCGGTCCGACGACCGGGGTCGGTACCTGGCCGAGTACGGCCTGGGCGAGGGGGGCCACGCCCATGGCCATGTAGACGAAGAGCCAGAAGGAGCCCTGGAGGAGCTTGCGACGACTGGTGAGGACCATCGCCGAGAGTCGGGCGCCGGCGTACATGGTGAGCAACAGTTGGAGCCAGAAGGCCGCGTCGCGGGCGCCGGCGCCGGACTGGACGGCGACGAAGAACGGCAGGAAGACGGTGAAGCCGAGGGCGAGCGGGACGGACAGCGCGCGGGACAGCAGCGTGCGCGGGGTGGTGACCCTGCCCCACTTCGCCTCGTCCTCGACGGGGGGCCGTGCGGGTGTGACGGTGGGCTTGCGCATGTCCGTAGCCACTCTTGCCCCCACCCCTGTGCGTGATCCGCGCGCAGTCTAGTCTGAGCGGGCTGCGCCCGGGGAGGCGCGTCGGGGTGGACGATGAGGGGCGACTGTTGCGTGATCTTCCTGCCTTCACGCTGGCCGGGTACGACAAGGGGCGCGGGCTGCTGACGCAGGCGCTCTGGTTCGCCGTGATGAACACGGTGTTCATGGCCTGGTGCTGTCCGGCGCGGTGGCGCGTGGCCCTGCTGCGGGCCTTCGGGGCGAAGATCGGCGAGGGCGTTCTGATCCGGCACAAGGTGCGGGTGCTGTGGCCGTGGAAGCTGACCGTCGGGGACCACACCTGGATCGGTGAGGGCGCCTGGTTGCTGAACCTGGAGCCGGTGACCATCGGGGCGAACGTGTGCCTGTCGCAGGAGTCGATGCTGTGCACCGGCTCGCACGACCACCGGGCCGCCGACTTCCGCTACCGCAACGCCCCGATCACCGTCGAGGACGGCGCGTGGGTGGCCGTACGGGCGACCGTGCTGGCCGGGGTGACCGTGGGCCGCTGCGCGGTCGCGGGCGCGGGCGCCGTCGTGCACGAGGACCTGCCGGAACTGACCCTGCAGACCCAGGACGGCCGGCGCCGTCCGGTCGAGGAGCCGAAGTGAGAGTTCTGCACGCCGTCACCCTGCACTCTCCCTCGCACGCCTTCGGCGGGCCGGTCCGGGTCGCGCTGAACCTCGCCAAGGGGCTGCGGGCCCGGGGCCACGAGGCCCGGCTGCTCGCGCTCGGCGAGGGTTTCCCCGAGCCGTGGCCCACCGACGTGGAGGGCGTTCCGGCCAAACTGTTCCCGGCCCGACGGATCCTCCCCCTCGGCTTCAGCGGGATGACCTCGCCGGCCCTGCTGGCGTCGGCGGGCCGGCTGGTCCGGGAGGCCGACGTGGTGCACGTGCACCTGGCGCGGGACCTGGTGACCCTGCCGGTCGCGCTGGCCGCACTGCGCGCCGGCAAGCCGCTGGTGCTCCAGACCCACGGCATGGTCGACCCGAGCGGTAAGGCGCTGGCGAAGGTGCTGGACGCGGTGGCGGTACGCCGCCTGCTGCGCGGCGCCGACGCGGTGCTGTACCTGACCCCGCACGAACGGGAGGGCCTGGACGCGGTGGTCGGATCGCCGCTGGAGCGGGCCGTACGGCTGGTCAACGGCACCCCGGCGCAGGCGGAGCGGCCCGCCCCGCAGGGCCCGCCGCGGATCCTGTACTCGGCACGGCTCCAGGCCCGCAAGCGGCCGGTGGACTTCGTGGACGCCGCCCCGGCGGTGCTGGCCGTCCACCCGGACGCGCGGTTCGTGGTGGCGGGCCCCGACGAGGGCGAACTCGCGGCCGTCCGCGCCCGGATCGAGGCGCTCGGCCTGGGCGAGCGGTTCACCGTGCCGGGGGCGCTGTCGAGCGCCGAGGTGCTCGCCGAGCTGCGCCGGGCGCACGTGTACGTCCTGCCGTCGGTGGACGAGCCGTTCCCGATGTCGGTGCTGGAGGCCCTCGCGGTGGGCGTGCCCCCGGTGGTGACCCACTCCAACGGTCTGGCCCGCGACGTCGCGGCGGCCGACGCGGGCCGCGCCGTGGACCCGGGGCCGGAGGGCGTGGCCCGCGCGGTCCTGAACCTCCTGGACCCGGAGACCAACCGCAAGGCCTCCCTCGCGTCCCGCGAACTCGCCGCCGCCTCCTTCTCGATGGACGCGGTCCTGAACACCCTCCTGCCGGTGTACGAGGGCGCACTCCACCCCTGAGCCCCGGGGCCCCCTCGGTACGGTGGGGGCCGCGCGGCTCGAAGGGGCCCCCGGGACGGCCGCATCGCGGCCGGTCGGGGGCGTGGGTCGGTGGGCGCCGTGGGGGCGCCGGGGGGCGGTCTAGAGGGGGTCCCGGTGGTGGTTGTCGACCACCGGGAAGGCCGCCATGGCGCGGCGGCGCTTGAGGACGCTCGCGTAGACGGCGAGGCCGACGCAGCCGGCCGCCATCATGATGAGGCCGACGAGGTCGAGGTTGACGCTCTCCAGCTCCCAGTCGCTCGCGAAGGTGAGGATGGCCCCCACCACGATCAGGGCGATGCAACCGCCGATGCCCCGCATAGGATTCGCCTCCGCTGTGTCGTGTGACCGCGCGGGTACCCCGAACGCGGGCACGAAAACGCCGTCGCTGCCCGGGTGTTGTGGCTGCGACGGCGTTTCGTGGTGGTGCGGGAGGCCAGGACCGTACGGACTGGTGCTGTGGCCGGAAAGGTTTGCCGGGTCGCGGTGTTCGGTGCGGTGCGTCGCAAGGCGGCGGGCCGCGGCTCGTACTGGACGTACTTCCGTGGTCCGACAAAGCGGCGAGGTGCCGTGCCGGGCGCCGCGACCGGTGGACCCTTCCGGTCACAGCACTAGGCGGGGATCCAGGCGTAGCAGCCCGTGGAGTTGAACGTGGCGGTGCCGCCGGGGATCGTGGCCGTGATCCTGTCGCCCGCCTTGGGCGGGGTCTCGGGGCCGGAGGCCAGGATCGAGCCGTCCTTGCCCTTCGCCTCCCAGGTGCAGGCGACGTTCTGGGTCAGCGCCCGGTAGGTGCCCGCCGCGGGCGCGTTGCGGGATCCGTCGCCGAAGCCCTTCTCCGCGGCGGCCAGGATCGGCTTCTGCTCCGGGCACAGGTGCGTGATCGCGTCCTTCGCCCCGGTGATCTCACCGGAGATGATGGCCCCGGTCGCCGCGTCCTTGTCCCGCTTCGCGGTGCGCTCCACGCGCTGGCAGGACTCCTCACCGGTCTGCAGGACGGCCGCCGGGTCCATCTTCGCGGGGACCCGGCCGCTGAGGTACTTCTTCTCGTTGTCCTTGAAGCTGCCCGTCTTCGGGGTGAGCTTCGGGTCCGGCACGACCGGGCCCGTCGGCTTGGCGTCGGGCGCCACCGACGCGGCCGGCGCGGAGGGCGTCGGTGAGGCGTCGGCCGGGTCGGGGACCGGGGAGGCGGCCGGCGGCTTCGGCTTGACCGCCGCCTCGGCGTCGGCCTTGCCGTCGCCCGAGGAGCAGGCGGTCAGCGTCAGGGCGGCGGCCAGCAGAACAGCAGCCGCTGCGGAGCGTCGGTACATCAGGTGGCTCCCGTACTCACTGGGTACTCGGGGTGGAGAGGCGTACGGGGCCCGGTGGTGACCGGGCCCCGTACGCGCTCGGCGGTTACTTCGGGCCGAAGGTGAGGATCAGCTGCGGGGCGGCGTCCGCGGCCGTCGACTCCGAGGACCAGAGCCACATCGGGTCGGTGCCCGTGCTCGTCAGGCCCAGGCTGGAGCTGGTGCCGAGCACCGCGGAGACCGCGGCGGTGTCCAGTTCGACGCTCTGGATGGCCGAGCCGTCCGGCACGCCCGCGATGCTGCCGAGCGGGGTGGTGCCGAGGGTGGGCTTGGTGTTGAACGTCGTGCCCGCGCCGCTCCAGGTGCCGGTGACCGGGACCACGGACACGGTGTCGGCGGTGCCGGCACCCGCCTGCGAGCTGGTCTTGAACTGGAGCGAGGCGGCCTTCAGGACCTGCCCGGACGGTGCGGCCGGGAGGGTGAAGCGCAGGTACGTCTCGTACGCCGAGGTGCCGCGCACCGCGAGCGAGGTGGACGTGCCGTAGGCGGCGTTCGGGGCGCCCTGGTTGATGTAGGTGTCCTCGGCCGCGACGACCTTGGAGACCGTGTCGGTGGGCGCCTTGGCCAGGTCGTAGTGGCTCTTGACCTGTGCCTGGGTGAGCACCGTCGGGTAGACGGCCGTCTCGTCGATCTGTCCGGCGAAGTAGTTGCTCGTCGGGCGGGTCGGCCAGCTTCCGAGGTTGTCACCGCCGACGTGCCAGTAACCGGCGTACGGGGTGAAGTTCGTGGCGCTGTTCGTGCCCTTGTTCTGACCGTCGACGTACAGGGTCATGCCGCCGGGGCCCTGCGTACCGACGACGTGGTGCCACTTGTTGTCGTTGTACGAGTCGAACAGACCGGTGGAGATGGTGCGGGTCGACCCGTTGTAGACGCCGAAGATCAGACGTCCGGTGTTGGTCATGTAGAGGTGCTTGTCGTACGAGCCGCTGCTGCTGGTCGTGTCGTTGCCGAAACCGATCAGCTTGCCACCGCGCGTGGTGTTCGTCTTGAACCACGTCTCGATGGTGTAGGTGGAGCCGACCGACTGGCGGTGGTCGCTGTACACCTGCTGGCTGGTGCCGTTGAAGCCCATCGCCGTGCTGGAGCCGGAGACGGCGCCGGGGCTCTGGCGCAGCGTCGGGGCGTTCACCTGGATGCCGCTGGTGTTGCCACCGTTGGAGGAGTCGGCGACGTACGGGCTGACGGTGTCGTCGTAGCGCCAGTACAGCTGGGCGCCGTCGCTGCGGACCTTGTCCGGGTACGCCTGGACCGAGGTCGGGATCGTCACGGAGACGTTCGCCGACAGGGCGCTGGTGTTGCCGGCGGCGTCGGTGGCGGTGACGCGGTAGGTGTAGGCCTGGCCGGCCTTGACCGTCGTGTCGTTCCAGGAGGCCTGCGGGCGCTCGAACTCCAGGGAGTCGGCGTTGACCGTGGCGATCGGGGTGCCCGAGCCGTTCCGGTAGATCCGGTAGGTCAGCTTGCTGTCGTCCTGGTCGTAGCTGGTGCGCCAGCGGACCTGGGCCTCACCGGGCTTGACGCTGGCGGCGCTGGCGACCGGGGTGGTCGGCGCGCCGACGTCGCCGGTGGAGGCGAAGCGGGTCAGGCCCTGCTGCGGCTCGCCGTTGATGAGCGTGAACTCACCGCCGACCCACATGTACTTGACGTCGCCCTTCTGCGCGACGGACATGACGCGCGGGCCGATGCCCTCGCCGATGCCGTCGTTGGCGTTGGGGTGCCAGCCGAGCTTGCGCGGGCCGCGGACGAAGCCGTCCACCGGCGCGGGGGCGACGCCTTCGTGGTTGGTCCGCTGGGCCAGCAGGAAGTTCCGCTTGCCGTCGGGGAACTCCAGCTCGGTGGAGCAGTCGTGTGCGTGCGAGGAGCTGTAGAGGACTCCGTCGTACGGCAGGACGTACTGGGTCGCGCCGAGGCAGCGGTCGCGCCACTTCTCGCTGAAGTCGAGGTTCAGACCGATGCGGCCGTCGAAGACGCCACCGCCGGAACCCTCGTTGCCCGTGTAGTAGCCCGTCTCGTCGGCCGAGATGTCCTTGACGACCGAGTTGGACGGGATGTTGCCGTACGTCTTGGTGACCGCGCCCGTGGTGGCGTTGACGACGGCCAGCGCGTGCGAGTTCGCGTTGTTGACCGAGAAGAAGTCGCCGCCGAGCAGGACGTTCTTGCCGTCGTTGCTGATCTCGATGGCGCGGCCCGGCTCGTCGGCGTTGGCGACGAAGGGCTTCAGCGCACCGGAGGAGGCGTCGACCGCGGCGAACCGCTCGCGGGTCTGGCCCTCGACGGTGTTGAAGTCGCCGCCCGCGTACAGCGTGTCGTCCGTGACGGCGAGCGCGCGCACGGTGGCGGGGAAGCTCGGGTGGAACGATGCCTTGGGGGTGCAGGTCTCGATGTCGATCGCCGCGACGCTGGAGACCGGGGTGCCGTTGACGGCGCCGAAGTAGCCGCCCGCGTACAGGGTCTTCTTGTCCTTCGAGACGACCAGGGCCCGCACGGTGGCGGTGCCCTCGCCGACCGTGAAGGCCAGCTTGCAGGAGGTCGGGTTGCCCGTGGCGGCGTCCAGCGCCACGAAGTTCACAGCTTCCTGCTCGGTGCCGCTACCGGCTCCCACCGGCGGGCTGACCGCCGAGAAGGTGCCGCCGGCGAAAACGGTTCCGTTCGCCTGGTCCATCGCAAAGACGATGCCGTTCGGCTGCCAGGTGGGCAGTTCGTCGGCCGTGAATGCCACCGGCGGCGTGATGGCCGACGCCTCGGGCATCAGCACCAGGCCGATGCCGGCGCCGGCGCCGGCCAGTGACAGGACGAGGGCAGCAGTCAGCCCTCTGGATCTACGCATGAGCCCCCCAGGGCAAAAGCCCGGTTTGATGGCTGAAATTATCCGAACAGCCATATGTACTGGCGCAGACTAGGGCTCACGCGAGGGCCCGGTCACCTCACTTGACCCATTGCATACCAACTTGGAATCAACAAGGTTCACGAGGAGGGTGCACTTCGGACATACGGCAGGTTTGCCCCGGTCAGGCCGCGAAATGGCGCGGCAATGACCGGGACACGGCAAATCGTAGGGGCAATATAAGCCCTCAGCGGTCGATGCGGACCGTCGCGCCCGCCAGCTGGTCCTCGACCTGACGGATATCGGCGTCCACCATGATCCGGGCCAATTCGGGCACCAGGACCGACGGCTTCCAGCCGAGGATCTCCCGCGCCTTGGAGGCGTCGCCGATGAGGGCGTCGACCTCGCTGGGGCGCTCGTACTTGGAGTCGTAGCGCACGTGCTCGTTCCAGTCGAGGCCGGCGTGCGTGAAGGAGGACTCGACGAACTCGCGGACGGTGGCGGCGACTCCGGTGGCCACCACGTAGTCGGTCGGCTCGTCCTCCTGGAGCATCCGCCACATCGCGTCGACGTACTCGGGGGCGTAGCCCCAGTCGCGGACGGCGTCGAGGTTGCCCAGGTAGAGGTGGTCCTGGAGACCGGCCTTGATGCGGGCGACGGCGCGGGTGATCTTGCGGGTCACGAAGGTCTCGCCGCGGCGCGGGGACTCGTGGTTGAAGAGGATCCCGTTGACCGCGAACATGTCGTACGCCTCGCGGTAGTTCACGGTGGTCCAGTAAGCGAAGACCTTCGCGGCGCCGTACGGGCTGCGCGGGTGGAACGGGGTCCCCTCGTTCTGCGGCGGCGGGGTCGCGCCGAACATCTCCGAGGACGAGGCCTGGTAGATCCGGGTGTCCACGCCGCTGGCCCGGATGGCCTCCAGCAGGCGCAGCGCGCCGAGCCCGGTCACGTCACCGGTGTACAGGGGGGCGTCGAAGGAGACGCGGACGTGGGACTGCGCGCCGAGGTTGTAGACCTCGTCGGGGCGTATGTCGCGCAGCAGGTTCACCAGGGCGACGCCGTCGGACAGGTCGGCGTGGTGCAGGACGAAGGACCGGTTGGCGGTCTGCGGGTCCTGGTAGACGTGGTCGATCCGCTCCGTGTTGAAGCTGGACGAGCGCCGCACGAGCCCGTGCACCGTGTAGCCCTTGGAGAGCAGCAGCTCTGCGAGGTACGAGCCGTCCTGCCCGGTGACGCCGGTGATCAGCGCGGTCTTGCCCATGGGGTCCCCCTGGTGGTGGTTGCTGTTCGTCGTGGTGAGGCGGTGCCTCGGGATGTGCGCGGGTCGAGCCCCGGCAGGGGGCGCACCGAGCGTTCGGGCCGCGGCCCGGGGCCGGATGGGTACCGTACACGTCCGTTGCGGCGGGCTTTGCGGCGGATTCCGCCCCCGGCCGGTGCGGCGGGCGCCGCCCCCGTGGAGGGGGGCCGCGTACGGGCCCGCGCGTCCGCCGCCGCGCTGCCGGTTGCGGACCGCGGGCGGACGCGCGGCGGCGGACTGGCATCATCGGCGGTATGACAAGTTCGCTGCCGCTCCTGCCCCCGCACGCCCGCGTCTTCGTCGCCGGCCACCGCGGCCTCGTCGGTTCCGCGGTCGTGCGTCGGCTGACCGCCGACGGCCACGAGGTGCTCACCCGGGGCCGGGCCGACCTCGACCTGCGCGACGCCGCGGCGACCGAGGCCCACCTCAGGGACGTACGCCCGGACGCGGTCGTGCTGGCCGCCGCCAAGGTCGGCGGCATCA
This sequence comes from Streptomyces sp. NPDC029836, assembly GCF_055574495.1. Lineage (NCBI taxonomy): Bacteria > Bacillati > Actinomycetota > Actinomycetes > Kitasatosporales > Streptomycetaceae > Streptomyces > Streptomyces sp. NPDC029836. The sequence goes on from NZ_JBVHZI010000006.1 coordinate 343,071, forward strand.
TGGCCAACAGCACCTACCCGGTGCAGTTCCTGGAGGACAACCTCAAGATCCAGCTCAGCGTCATCGCCGGGTCGCACGCGGCCGGCGTCGGACGCCTGCTGTTCCTCGGGTCGTCCTGCATCTACCCGAAGCTGGCCCCGCAGCCGATCAGCGAGGACGCGCTGCTGACCGGTCCGCTGGAGCCCACGAACGAGGCGTACGCCCTGGCCAAGATCGCCGGCATCGTGCAGGTCCAGTCGTACCGCAAGCAGTACGGGGCCTCGTACATCTCGGCCATGCCGACGAACCTCTACGGTCCGGGCGACAACTTCGACCTGGAGACCTCGCACGTCCTGCCCGCGCTGATCCGCCGCTTCCACGAGGCCGCGGCCGAGGGGCGCGAGGAGGTCACGCTGTGGGGATCGGGCACCCCGCGCCGCGAGTTCCTCCACGTCGACGACCTCGCGGCGGCCTGCGCGGTGCTGTTGGAGCGCTACGACGGCGACGAGCCCGTCAACATCGGCTGCGGCGAGGACCTGACGATCAAGGCCCTCGCCGAGACGGTCGCCGAGGTGACCGGCTTCCGGGGCACGCTCGCCTGGGACACCTCGAAGCCCGACGGAACGCCGCGCAAGCTGCTGGACGTCGGCCGCCTCACCTCGCTGGGCTGGAAGCCCGGCATCCCGCTGCGGGACGGCATCGCCGCCACCTACCGCTGGTGGCTCGACCAGAGCTGACTCCACCGCGGCCCTCAGTACGCTCCGCGACCGTCGACGACGGCGCGGAGGGTACGGCCCATCACGTCGACATCGCTGGTGAAGGACCAGTTGTCGACGTACTGGAGATCCAGCTGAATCGTTTCGTCCCAGGACAGGTCGGAGCGTCCGCTGATCTGCCACAGCCCGGTCATCCCGGGCCTCACCGAGAGCCTGCGCAGCTCGACCTCGTCGTACTCCGCCACCTCCTCGGGCAGCGGCGGGCGCGGGCCCACCAGTGACATGCTGCCGGTCAGCACGTTCAGCAGCTGGGGCAGTTCGTCCATGGAGGTGCGGCGCAGCACCCGACCCACCCGGGTCACCCGGGGGTCGCGGCGCATCTTGAACATCAGGCCGTCGTTCTCGTTGGCCCCGGAGAGCTTCGCCTTCAGCTGGTCGGCGTCCACCACCATCGTGCGGAACTTCCACATGACGAAGGGCTCGCCGTCGCGGCCGATGCGGTGCTGGCTGTAGAAGGCGGGGCCGCGCGAGCCCAGCCGGATCGCCAGCACGACGCCGAGGAACATCGGCGACAGCAGGATCAGGCCGACCCCGGCGCCGATGCGGTCCAGCGCCGACTTGAGCAGGGGTTGCACGCCGCGGCGCACGGGTGGCGCGATGCGCAGCACGGCGAGTCCGCCGGCGGACAGGGTTTCCAGCCGCTTGACGGATATCTCGACCAGTCCCGGGAACACCGCGAGTTCGAGGCCCTCGTCGTGCAGGGCCCACGCCACGCGGCGCAGCCGCTCCCCCCCGATCCGCACGCCGGGCGCGACGAGCACGAGGTCGGCCTGGTGGCTGCGGACGGCGCCGAGGACGGCGACGGAGTCGGCGTTCGACGCCTCGGGCATCCCGTCGTCGAGCCGTGCGGCGATGGGCGTTCCGCTGGTCAGGGCCCCGGCGCCGACGGGAACCACGCCGACGACGACGTACGGGTGGTCGGTGCGCGCGGCGAGGTGGGCGATGACGTGCTCGGCCGCCTCGGGCTCCCCGACGACCAGGACCCGGCTGACGGCGTGCGCCTCGCGGCGGGCCGCCGAGAGGTGGCGGTAGGTGAGCTTGTGGCAGGCGACGGTGATGAGCAGCGCCGGCAGCAGCGCCCCGAGGGCCGCCAGTCGGGGGGTGCTCTCGCCCGTCACCACGCGTGCGACGGCCAGGACCCCGATGAGAATCAGCCAGTCATGGAGGACGGGCAGGACGCCGCGGGATTCTCCGAGCACGCGCGAGGTGTAACGGCGCCTCAGCGCCTGCACGCCGGTCCACGCCAGGGCCGCGCCGACGGCGCAATAGACGGGCCGGGCCTGCTGCGCGGCCTCGAACACGAGGCCGACGGGCACGGCGGCGCCGACGAAGTCGGCCGTGACGGCTGCGGGCAGGTACCAGCGGGCCTTGTCACCGAGCCGCCGCGCCGGGGCTTTCGCCGGCCCCTCCGACTCGGAGACTGCTCTGGCCACCCTTTGCGCAGGAAAATGGACATGCCTCATGGGCCCCCCTGGCACGTGGTCTATGACGATGGCGCGTGCCCGCGGCTTCCCCTGGCAACGAGCGACTGTCGCACCGGCAAACAGTACGACAAACACCCGTACGGTAAATGCCGTTTGCGTTAACGCGAGCGCTCGTTGCCCAAGTGTTAGAAACCGGTATCAACCACTCCGCATATGGGACACCCCTTTCGCACGCGAAGGTGAATGGTTCGGATACCGGATACGTATCTTCGGACAACGGACCGTTTCCAGCCAACCTTTTGACGCGGCCCTGACATCACGGCCCACAGATGGCACTCTTCGACCGTTCATCGCACCAGCCCTGATCTGCCCGGAGGCCCTACCCAGCCGTCCGGAACCCCCCTTGCAGAAGGAGTCTGCGTTGAGTCCCACCCCCCAGAGGCGTGCCACCGCGGCCGGAGCGCTCGTCGCCGCGGCAGCACTGCTCGCCGTAGGCATACAGGCCGGCAGTGCCACCGCCGACGCCACCGCGTCGCAGGCCAGTGCGGCAGCCCAGCCCAACCCGGGCGCGGCCAACCTCAAACTCAGCGCTTCGGAGCGTGCGACGCTCCTTGCCGAGGCCAACTCCACCACCGTGCAGGCGGCCAAGGCCCTGGGCCTCGGCTCCGGCGAGAAGCTGGTCGTCCGCGACGTCGTCAAGGACGCGGACGGCACCACGCACACCTCGTACGAGCGGACCTACGACGGTCTGCCCGTGCTCGGTGGTGACCTCACCGTCCATGCCAAGGGCGGTGTCACCAAGGGCGTCACCAAGGCGACCAACCACGAGATCAAGGTCGCGGACACCACCGCCTCGGTCACGCCGGCCGCCGCCGAGAGCCAGGCCGTCTCCGCCGCCAACGCCGAGGGCTCGAAGGAGGCCAAGGCCTCCAAGAACGCCCGCAAGGTGATCTGGGCGGCCGAGGGCGCCCCGGTCCTCGCGTTCGAGACCGTCGTCGGCGGCCTCCAGCACGACGGCACCCCGAACGAACTGCACGTGGTGACCAACGCCAGGACCGGCGCCAAGATCACCGAGTGGCAGGCCGTCGAGACCGGCACCGGCAACACCATGTACAGCGGTCAGGTGACGCTCGGGTCCTCGCAGTCGGGCAGCAACTGGACGCTGACCGACGCCGCCCGCGGCAACCACAAGACGTACAACCTCAACCGCGGCTCGTCGGGCACCGGCACCCTCTTCTCGGGTCCGGACGACGTCTGGGGCAACGGCGCCGCCTCCAACCTGGAGACCGCGGCCGCCGACGCGCACTACGGCGCCCAGGTGACGTGGGACTACTACAAGAACGTCCACGGCCGCAACGGCCTGCGCAACGACGGCATCTCGCCGTACAGCCGGGTCCACTACGGCAACAACTACGTGAACGCGTTCTGGGACGACTCCTGCTTCTGCATGACGTACGGCGACGGTGACGGCAACGCCAAGCCGCTCACCTCCACCGACGTCGCGGCGCACGAGATGACGCACGGCCTCACCTCGGTCACCGGCAACATGACCTACAGCGGTGAGCCCGGCGGCCTGAACGAGGCGACCTCCGACATCTTCGCGGCGGCCGTCGAGTTCTACGCCAACAACCCGCAGGACGTCGGCGACTACCTGGTCGGCGAGAAGATCGACATCCGCGGCAACGGCACCCCGCTGCGTTACATGGACAAGCCGAGCAAGGACGGCTCGTCCAAGGACTCCTGGTACTCGGGTCTGGGCGGCATCGACGTCCACTACTCCTCGGGTCCGGCCAACCACTGGTACTACCTGGCCTCCGAGGGTTCGGGCGCCAAGGTCGTCAACGGCGTCAGCTACGACTCCCCGACCGCCGACGGCCTGCCCGTCACCGCGATCGGCCGTGACGCCGCCTCGAAGATCTGGTTCCGCGCGCTGACGGTCGGCTACTTCAAGTCGAACACGAACTACGCCGCCGCCCGCACCGCCACCCTCCAGGCCGCCGCCGACCTGTACGGCCAGGGCTCGACCACGTACAACAACGTGGCCAACGCCTGGGCCGGCATCGCCGTCGGTGCCCGCATCGCCAACGGCGTGACGGTCACCAACCCCGGCAACCAGAACACCGTCACGGGCAGCGCGGTGAGCCTGCAGATCCAGGCGAACAGCACGAACCCGGGTGCGCTGAGCTACGCGGCGTCCGGCCTGCCGGCCGGTCTGTCGATCAACTCCTCCACCGGCCTGATCTCGGGCACGGCCTCCACGGCGGGCACGTCCAACGTGACCGTCACGGTGACCGACTCGCAGGCCAAGACCGGTACGGCGGCCTTCACCTGGACCGTCGGCACCACGCAGCCGAGCGTGTTCGAGAACACGACCGACTACGCGATCGCGGACAACTCCACGGTCGAGTCGCCGATCACGGTGAACCGTACGGGGAACGCCTCCAGCGCCCTCAAGGTGGACGTCAACATCCTCCACACCTACGTCGGTGACCTGAAGGTCGACCTGGTCGCCCCCGACGGTTCCGTCTACAACCTGCGCAACCGCACCGGCGGCAGCGCGGACAACATCGTCCAGCAGTTCACCGTGAACGCCTCCTCCGAGGTGGCCCAGGGTGTCTGGAAGCTCCGTGTCGCGGACCTCGCGTCCGCCGACGTCGGCAAGATCGACAGCTGGAAACTCACCTTCTGACCCACCGGGTCCTGAGGTGAACCACGGCTGAACCGCAAGATCACGGGGCCGCCCGGGAGCAGACCTCCCCGGGCGGCCCTGTTCCACGTCCGGGCGACGGCGTCGGCGGGGTGCCTCGGCCGACGGGTTGACGGGCGATCACCGGGGCCGTGTCCGCCGGGCGGCCCGTGACGCGCCGGACGGCGGCGGCCGCGTCCGCCCGGCGCTCCCCGGCCCGGCGCCGCCGGCCGCTCCTCGACCAGCGGCGGCAGCGCCTTCACGGCCGGCCCGAGTTCGCCGGCCCCCGGACGGCCGCCCGACGGCGGGCCACCGGGTCCGCGCACGACCCGGGGTGACGGGTCCGCCGGCCCCCGGGACCGGGACCTGCTGCCCCCGGGAGCGGGACCTTCGCCCGCTGCCGGCGGGCCCGGGGGCGGGGGGATGGTGGAGTCCGACGAACCTACGGAACCGTAGGTTCGAGTGATCCGAGGACGTGCGCCATGCCCCAGAGCCCCACGAACGCTCCCCCCGCGCAGCGCCCCTGGCTGATCCAGGGCGGCATGGGCGTCGGCGTCTCCGGCTGGCGGCTCGCCCGTGCGGTGTCCGTGACCGGGCAGTTGGGCGTGGTGTCCGGCACCGCGCTGGACGTCGTACTGGCCCGCGTCCTGCAGACCGGCGACCCGGGCGGTCACGCCCGCCGCGCCCTGGCCGCCTTCCCGTTGCCCGAGCTCGCGCAGATCGCCCTCGACTGCTGGTTCCGTGAGGAGGGCCTGCCCGACGACCGCACCCCGATGCGGACCACCCCGCGCCTGCGCGCGGCCGGCGGGGCCCCGGCGGAGGTCCTCACCGTCCTCGGCAACTTCGTCGAGGTCTGGCTCGCCAAGGAGGGACACGAGGGTGTCATCGGCATCAACTACCTGGAGAAGATCCAGCTGGCCACCGCCCCCGCGATGTTCGGCGCGATCCTGGCAGGCGTCGACCACGTGCTCGTGGGCGCGGGAGTCCCCGGTCAGATCCCGACCCTCGCCACCCGGTTGGCGCGCTGCGAACCCTGCGTGACCCGGGTCTCCGTCGTGGGTCAGGAGGAGCCGCTGGAGCAGCTCTTCGACCCGCGGGCGCTGCTCGCCGGGCACCTGCCCGGCCCGCTGCGCCGCCCGGAGGTGCTGGCCATCGTCTCGCTGCCGGTGCTCGCCGCCTACCTGGCCCGGGACGAGGCCACCCGCCCCGATGGCTTCGTCATCGAGACCAGCCGGGCCGGCGGCCACAGCGCCCCGCCGCGCGGGCCGATGACCCTGGACGCGGCGGGCGAACCCGTCTACGGACCGCGGGACCACCCCGACCTCGCGCGGATGGCCGGGCTCGGGCTGCCGTTCTGGCTCGCGGGCGGCCAGGCCTCCCCGGAGGCGGTGGCCGCGGCCCGGGCGGCCGGCGCCGCCGGGGTGCAGATCGGCAGCGCCTTCGCGCTGTGCGAGGAGTCGGGGATGGCCCGGCACCTGCGCGAGGAACTCCTGGGCCGGGCGCACGCCGGCACCCTGACGGTCCGCAACGATCCGGGGGCCTCCCCCACCGCGTTCCCGTTCAAGGTGGCGCGGCTGCCGGGCACCGTGTCCGAACCGGAGGTGGCCGCCGCCCGGCGCCGGGTCTGCGACCTGGGGTTCCTGCGCACCCCGGTACGGGGGCGGCGCGGGCTGGTGTACCGGTGCGCGGCCGAGCCGGTGGCCGCGTACGTCCGCAAGGGCGGGGATCCCGCGGACGCCGAGGGCAAGCAGTGCCTGTGCAACGGCCTGCTGGCCACCATCGGCCTCGCGCAGCGCCGGCCGGGCGGGCGGACCGAGCCCCCGTTGGTGACGATCGGCAAGGACCTGTCGTTCCTGCCCCGGCTCTCCCCCGACGCCTCCCCTTATACGGCGGCGGACGTGGTCCGATGGCTGGAGCCCGGGGCGCGGCCGGCGACCTAGGGCCCGGGGCATCCGGCGGGTGGACGTGCGCGGGCCCGGCACCCCTGGGGGTGCCGGGCCCTCCTGCCGGTGTGGCGCGCGGTGCGACCCGCGGTCGGTCGGTGGTGCGGAGGGCCGATCAGTACCGGTCGTCCCCGTCCCAGTGGTCGCCGCGGTCGTCGCCGCGGCCGTCGTCGCCGTCGTGGCGGCCGCCGTGGTGGCCGTGCCCGTCGGTCGGCTTGAAGTACACGGAGCGGACGTTCAGGTTCCGTGCCTCGTCGCCCGGCTCCAGCACCTCCTGCGGCTCACCGCCGCAGTTGCGGTCCCCGAAGACCAGCGCGAGGGACCCGGTGTCGTTCACCACCTTGAAGGCCGGGTGGTTGCGCGTGCCCGGCAGCTGGTAGCAGGTGTCGTTGTCGGCCGGTTCGATCGACCGGCTGTGTACGTCGCCCTCCTCATCGGCGTACCGGTAGTACAGCTCGCCGAGCGAGTCGCGGTCGTGCCGGTCGCCGGCCATCGACTGGCCGGCGGTGGGCAGCACGAGCGCGAGGCTCGCGAGCAGCACGGTGGCTGTGGTGCGTAGACGCATGGGGGATCCGTTTCTCGTGGGTCCACGGATGCCTGTCCTGTCGGCATCCGCGGCCAACGTAGGAGCGACCCGCTCTGAAGAAACGTTTCTGCATGCACAACGTGTTCGATGGTTCACCCTCCCGGGGCGGCCCCCCGAGCCACCCGCGTCCGTACGGCCCACCGCCCCGCCCCGCGGCTGCGGGGCGGGGCGGTGGACGGTCCGCACAGGGCGCCACGGCGCCCGCCGGCCCGGGGTTCAGCGCAGCAGGACGCCGCCCGGAGCCTCGGTGTCGACCGGGGCCGCGACCAACCCGAGTTCGGCCGGGGTGGCCAGCAACGGGTGCGAGGGCAGCACCCGGACGGTGTAGCCGAACGGTCCCGTACGGTCGAGGGCGAGCGGGCCCTCGTACACCCACCGCCCCTCCAGGTCGGGCCCGGCGGCGGGCTTGAGCGGGAAGCTCCGGCCGTCCCGGATGACGTCCTGCGCGTCGACCCGGCCCGCGACGGCCTGCACCTCCACGTCCTCGGGCGTGAGCGAGTCGAGCGCCACCCGCACCCGCAGCGTGAGGGTGGCCCCCAGTTCGGCGGTGCCCCCGACGGGCGCCGCGGCGACGGCCTCCACGTGCTCGACGGCCACCCGCGACCAGACCGCCCGGACCCGGCCCTTCCACCAGGCCAGGTCCCGCGCGGCGTCGGCGGTCAGGGCGCGGTGGGAGCGGGCGGCGGGCGTGTAGAGCCGTTCCACGTACTCGCGGACCATCCGCCCCGCGAGCACCTTCGGTCCCAGGGACACCAGGGTGCGCCGGACCATCTCGATCCACCGCACGGGCAGCCCCGTGCGCCCGGTCCGGTCGTAGAACCGGGGCGCGACCCGGTTCTCGATCAGCTCGTAGAGGGCGCCGGCCTCCAGGTCGTCGCGCCGGTCCTCGTCCGTGCCGAGGCCGTCGGCGGTCGGGATGGCCCAGCCGAAGTCGGGCTCGAACCACTCGTCCCACCAGCCGTCCAGGACGGAGAGGTTCAGGCAGCCGTTGAGCGCCGCCTTCATCCCGCTGGTCCCGCAGGCCTCCAGCGGACGCAGCGGGTTGTTCAGCCAGACGTCGCAGCCCGGGTACAGCTTCTGCGCCATCGCCATGCCGTAGTCGGGCAGGAAGACGATGCGGTGGCGCACCCGCGGGTCGTCGGAGAACCGCACCAGCTCCTGCACGAGCCGCTTGCCGCCGTCGTCGGCCGGGTGCGCCTTGCCCGCGACGACGATCTGCACGGGCCGGTCCGGGTCCAGCAGCAGTCGGCGCAGCCGCTCGGGGTCGCGCAGCATCAGCGTGAGCCGCTTGTACGAGGGCACGCGCCGGGCGAAGCCGATGGTCAGCACGTCCGGGTCGAGGACGGAGTCCACCCAGCCCAGTTCCGCGTCCGCGGCCCCGCGCTGCTTCCAGGAGGCGCGCAGGCGGTCCCGTACCTCCTGGACCAGTTGCTCGCGCAGCACCCGGCGCACGTCCCACACGTCCTGGTCGGCGATCTGAGCGACGGCGTCCCAGCGGGCGGAGCCGCCGACGGCGAGGGCGTCCTCGGTGCGCCCGGACCCGATCTGGCGGGCGCCGAGCCGCATGACCTCGGGGGCGACCCAGGTGGGGGCGTGCACCCCGTTGGTCACGGACGCGATGGGTACGTCGACGGGGTCGAAGCCCGGCCAGAGCCCGGCGAACATGCCCCGACTGACGGCCCCGTGGAGGGTGGAGACACCGTTGGCCCGCTGCGCGAGGCGCAGTCCCATGACGGCCATGTTGAACACCCCGGGGTCGCCGCCGGGGTACGACTCCGCGCCGAGTTCCAGGATCCGGTCGACGGGTACGCCGGCCAGTTCGGCGGCCTCGCCGAAGTGCCGGGCGACCAGGGCCCGCTCGAAGCGGTCGATGCCGGCCGGGACGGGGGTGTGGGTGGTGAACACCGTCCCGGCGCGCACGGCTTCGACGGCGGCGTCGAAGCCGAGGCCGCGCTCCCCTTCCAGTTCCCTTATGCGTTCGAGCCCGAGGAAACCGGCGTGTCCCTCGTTGGTGTGGAAGACCTCGGGGTCGGGGTGCCCGGTGATCCGGCAGTACGTGCGCACCGCGCGCACGCCGCCGATCCCCAGCAGCATCTCCTGGAGGAGCCGGTGGTCGCTGCCGCCGCCGTAGAGGCGGTCGGTCACCTCGCGGGCGACGGCGTCGTTGTCCTCGACGTCGGAGTCCAGGAGGAGCAGCGGGACACGGCCGACGCGGGCCTGCCAGACGTGGGCGTGCAGGGATCGGCCGCCGGGCAGGGTGAGCGAGACCCGGGCGGGGGCGCCGTCGTCCTCGCGCAGCAGCGAGACGGGCAGTTCGTTGGGGTCCAGGACCGGATAGTGCTCCTGCTGCCAGCCGTCACGGGACAGGGACTGGCGGAAGTAGCCGTGGCGGTAGAGGAGTCCGACGCCGATGAGGGGCACGCCGAGGTCACTGGCGGCCTTGAGGTGGTCGCCGGCGAGGATGCCGAGGCCACCGGAGTATTGGGGGAGGGCGGCGGTGATGCCGAACTCGGGGGAGAAGTAGGCGATCCCGGCGGGCAGGTCGGCGACGTTCTCCTGGCTCTGGTACCACCTGCCGCCGTGGAGGTAGTCATCGAGGTCGGCGACGGCGACGGCGAGCCGGCGCAGGAACCGCCGGTCGGCGGCGAGTTCCGCGAGTCGGGCCGCGGGCACGGCGCCGAGCAGCCGGACGGGGTCGCCGCCGGCGGCCTGCCAGCCTTCGGGATCGACGGATTGGAAGAGTTCTCGGGTTTCCGTGTGCCAGGACCAGCGCAGGTTGCGCGCGAGTTCGGCGAGCGGCACGAGGGGTTCGGGGAGGACGGGGCGCACGGTGAATCGACGGATAGCCTTCACGTGTTCCACCTTCGCAGGGGATGACGGATCGGAGCGGCCGCACCACGCTGTGCACCCGCGCATCGCCCCCGGAAGGCTAGCGGCGAACCCCGCCCCGGACCATCCCGCCCCTGCGGGGCGTCATCCGTGCGCGGGGCCGGCGGCGGTCAGCAGGGCGTCCAGGCAGGGGCGGAGGGTCGGGGGCACGCTCGCGCGGTCCAGTGCGCGCAGGGCGGCGCGGGCCGACGGTGGCAGGAAGCGGACGAGTTGCAGCAGGGCCCCCAGTTCGGTCTCCAGCGCGGAGGGGTCCGGTTCGTGCGCGGCGGCGCGGGCCAGGGCGGCGCACAGCAGGGCGCCGGTCTCGGGGTCCCAGGAGTCGGGCCAGTCCGCGGCCCCGGCGGCGGCCAGTTCCCGCACCCGCGGATCGGGGGCCCGCAGCAGGCGTACGTACTCCCGGGCGCGCGGGTCGGCTTCGAGGCGGTCCCACTCCCCCAGCTCCCGCGCGCCGGGGCCCGAGAGCAGCACCCGCGCCGAGGCGCCGGTGCCCAGTCGGTCGGCGGCCCGGCCGTAGGTCTCGATGCGCTCCAGCACCACCCGGGCCCCGAGCGGGGTGCGCAGGCCGAGGCCGGTGCAGGGTATGCCGCGCAGGCAGCGCACGACGGCCCGGGTGCCGGCGCCGACGGGTTCCACGGGGCCGGACACCTGGAGCCGGCCCGCCCGGGCGAGCAGCCTGGCCAGCACCGGGGGCGGGGAGGGCATGACGGCGAGCCGACCGAGGTCGGTGTCGTCGAGGCCGGTCTCCACCGTGGGCAGCGCGGCCAGCTGCGCCGCCAGCGCGCCGGGGTCCTCCTCCTCGCGGGCCGCGCTGACCAGCGCGGCGGCCAGGACCCGTTCCGCTTCGGGCCCCCACAGGGTGTCGGCGGCCTCCCGGGCGGCGGCCTCGCGCAGCCGGGGGTCGGGCGCGCGCAGGCGCCGTACGAGGGGATATTCCTGCTGCTCCATCGGACCCATGCCAGGCATTGTCGCGCCCTGCGGGCCGGGCGGGCACCGGGTGGGCGCACGCCGGCGGAATCCTCCCGTCCGCCCGACCGCGCGCCCTGGTCGGGATCCGGTCGTACGGCCCGTCGGACGGCTCGTCGGACGGCTCGTCGGACGGCTCGTCGGACGGCCCGTGGGGCGGCCGGTGGGGCGGTCCGTCGGGCGGTCCGTCAGGCGTCGGTGGCCAGGCGGGCGTGGAGGTGCTCGTCGTGCCATCCGTCGGCGTGCAGCAGGGCGCCGCGCAGGGTGCCCTCCAGCGGGAAGCCGGCGTTGACCGCGACGGCGCAGGAGGCGGGGTTCGCCACGGAGTGACAGATCCGCAGCCGGTGCAGACGGCACTCCTCGAACGCCCATCGGGATACGACCGTCACGGCCTGTCCGACCGCGCCCCGGCCGCGGCCGGCGGGCAGCAGCCAGTAGAGGAACTCCGCGCTCGCGCCGGACCGATCGATGTCGGCCAAACCGACGAGTCCCACTGCGGCGCCCGCGGTCCCGTCCCCGTCGGGGTGCGCCACCGCCCAGGCGGCGCCCTCGCCCGCCTCCCAGCGTCGCGCCCAGCGCTCGATCCGTTCGACGGCGCCGGCCGGCGTCATCGGCTCGGTCCGGTTCCAATGCCGGATGTCCGGATCCTCGTGCGCCGAGGCCAGGACCTGCGCGTCCGTGGCCCGCCAGGGGCGCAGGACCATGCCGCACGGCAGCGCGAACACCGGTTGCGGCGCCCCTTCCGCACCCCTCGATGGCGGTACTCCCGGGGCTGCCGGGACGGGTGGGACGGAGACCTCGTCGCTGTACATCGCTTTTTCCTCACCGACTTGACGGAGCGTCGGCACCCGGCGATCCGGTCCTTTGTGCGCCACGTGCCACTACGTACGAGTAGTTAACCAACGGCTCGGATTGGACGGGGCGTGCGTGGGGCAGGGCTCTGCGGGTACGCGCGGTACACGCACGGCGCACCCGCCCACCCCTTTCCCCGCCACCCGAGTGAACGCGGACAGGAGCGGCCATGCCCGCAGCCCAGCCGTCTTCCGAGCGGCTAGAAACAGAGCGAACAGAGCGTGCACTACCAGCCGTGATACCGGCTGGCCTGTTGTCACCGAGCCCTGCGAACTGCCCCCAGGTGATCCCATCATGATCGGTCGCATTCCCGTGCTGGACGTCCGCCCTGCCGTCGACTGCGGCGCCAGACCCGCCAAGGCGGTCGCGGACGAAGTCTTCGAGATCTCCGCCACCGTGTTCCGCGAGGGCCACGACGCCGTGGCCGCACACGTAGTACTGCGCGATCCGAGCGGGCGCCTGCGCCCGCCGATCCCGATGCGCGAACTCGCCCCCGGCACCGACCGGTGGGGGGCCCGGATCTCCGCCGAGACCGAGGGGAGGTGGACGTACACCGTCGAGGCGTGGAGCGATCCGGTCGCCACGTGGCGGTCACACGCCGCGATCAAGATCCCGGCGGACATCGATACCGGTCTCGTCCTGCTGGAAGGCGCGGAGCTCTACGAGCGGGCCGCCGCCAAGATTCCCAAGCGGGACGGCCGCGCCGCGGTGCGCGACGCCGCCGCGATCATGCGCGACGAGGACCGGACCGTCGCCGAGCGGTACGCGGTCGCGCTCGCGCCCGAGGTGGACGCCGCCTTCGCCAAGCGCCCGTACCGCGAGCTGGTCAGCGCCGCCAAGGCACTGCCGCTGCTGGTCGAGCGCAAGCGCGCCCTCTTCGGTTCCTGGTACGAGATGTTTCCCCGCTCCGAGGGAGCGGTGCTGGAGCCCGGCTCGGCCCCGGTCAGCGGTACCTTCCGGACCGCCGCCGAGCGGCTGCCCGCGATCGCGGACATGGGCTTCGACGTGGTGTACCTGCCGCCCATCCACCCCATCGGCTCCACCTACCGCAAGGGCCCCAACAACACGCTGTCGGCGGGCAGTTGGGACCCGGGCGTACCGTGGGCCATCGGCTCCACGGAGGGCGGGCACGACGCGGTCCACCCCGAGCTCGGCACCATCGAGGACTTCGACGCCTTCGTGGCCCGGGCCCGCGAACTGGAGCTGGAGATCGCGCTGGACTTCGCGCTCCAGTGCTCCCCCGACCACCCGTGGGTGGAGAAGCACCCCGAGTGGTTCCGGCACCGGGCCGACGGGACGATCGCGTACGCCGAGAACCCGCCGAAGAAGTACCAGGACATCTACCCGGTCCACTTCGACGCCGACATGGCCGGCATCGTCGCGGAGACCTGCCGGATCCTGCGGTACTGGATGGACCACGGCGTACGGATCTTCCGCGTCGACAACCCGCACACCAAGCCGGTGGTCTTCTGGCAGAAGGTGATCGCGGACATCAACAAGTCCGACCCGGACGTGATCTTCCTGGCCGAGGCCTTCACCCGCCCGGCCATGATGCGGGCCCTGGCGGCCGTCGGGTTCCAGCAGTCGTACACGTACTTCACCTGGCGCAACACGAAGTCCGAGCTGACGGAGTACGTGAGCGAGCTGGCGGACGACCGTTCGGCCTCGGTCATGCGGCCGAACTTCTTCGTCAACACGCCCGACATCCTGCACGAGTACCTCCAGCACGGCGGCCGCCCCGCGTTCGAGGTCCGCGCGGTCCTGGCCGCCACCCTCTCCCCCACCTGGGGGGTCTACGCGGGCTACGAGCTGTGCGAGAACGCCCCGGCGAAGCCGGGCAGCGAGGAGTACCTGGACTCCGAGAAGTACGAGTTCCGGCCACGCGACTGGGCCGCCGCCGAACGCGAGGGCCGCACCATCGCCCCGCTCATCACCACCCTGAACCGGGTGCGCCGGCTCAATCCCGCCCTTCAGCAATTGCGGGACATCCACTTCCACTCGACCGACAACGAACAGGTGATCGCCTATTCGAAGCACGCGGGCGCCAATTCCGTACTGGTGGTCGTCAACCTCGATCCGCACCACACCCAGGAGGCGACGGTCTCGTTGGACATGCCGGTACTCGGCCTCGACTGGCACGGGTCCCTCGCGGTGCGCGACGAGCTCACCGGCGATACCTATCACTGGGGCAGGGCGAACTACGTACGCCTGGAGCCGGGCCGCACGCCCGCACACGTACTGGCCGCGCTGCGACCGTCCCCGCCCACCGGAGGGTCACCCACCACATGATGATCAACGATCCCGTCCATGACACCTTCGAGGACACCCCCGCCAAGGACCGCGACCCCGACTGGTTCAAGCGGGCGGTCTTCTACGAGGTCCTCGTCCGCTCCTTCCACGACAGCAACGGCGACGGCGTCGGTGACCTCAAGGGGCTCACCGCCAAGCTGGACTACCTCCAGTGGCTCGGCGTCGACTGCCTCTGGTTGCCGCCGTTCTTCGCCTCACCCCTGCGCGACGGGGGCTACGACGTCTCCGACTACACCTCCGTGCTGCCCGAGTTCGGCGACCTCGCCGACTTCGTGGAGTTCGTGGACGCCGCGCACACCCGCGGCATGCGGGTGATCATCGACTTCGTCATGAACCACACGAGCGACCAGCACGAGTGGTTCCAGCAGTCCCGCAATGACCCCGACGGGCCGTACGGCGACTACTACATGTGGGCCGACAACGACAAGCAGTACCAGGACGCCCGCATCATCTTCGTCGACACCGAGTCCTCGAACTGGACGTACGACCCCGTACGCAAGCAGTACTACTGGCACCGCTTCTTCTCGCACCAGCCGGACCTCAACTACGAGAACCCGGCCGTCGTCGAGGAGATCGTGTCCGCCCTGCGCTTCTGGCTGGACCTCGGCATCGACGGCTTCCGCCTCGACGCCGTGCCCTACCTGTACGCCGAGGAGGGCACCAACTGCGAGAACCTCCCGCGCACCCACACCCTGCTCAAGCGGGTCCGGGCGGAGATCGACGCGCACTACCCGGACACGGTGCTGCTCGCCGAGGCCAACCAGTGGCCCGAGGACGTCGTCGACTACTTCGGCGACTACGCGAAGGGCGGGGACGAGTGCCACATGGCGTTCCACTTCCCCGTCATGCCGCGCATCTTCATGGCCGTACGAAGAGAGTCCCGCTACCCCGTCTCGGAGATCCTGGCGAAGACCCCGGCGATCCCGGAGAGCTGCCAGTGGGGCATCTTCCTGCGCAACCACGACGAGCTGACCCTCGAAATGGTGACGGACGAAGAACGCGACTACATGTACGCCGAGTACGCCAAGGACCCGCGGATGCGGGCCAACATCGGCATCCGGCGCCGGCTCGCCCCGCTCCTGGACAACGACCGCAACCAGATCGAGCTGTTCACCGCCCTGCTGCTGTCCCTGCCCGGCTCGCCGATCCTCTACTACGGCGACGAGATCGGCATGGGCGACAACATCTGGCTCGGCGACCGCGACGGCGTCCGCACCCCGATGCAGTGGACCCCGGACCGCAACGCCGGTTTCTCCTCGTGCGATCCGGGCAGGCTGAACCTGCCGGTCATCATGGACCCGGTCTACGGGTACCAGGTCACCAACGTCGAGGCGGCCATGGCATCGCCCTCGTCGCTGCTGCACTGGACCCGGCGACTGATCGAGATCCGCAAGGCGAACCCCGCCTTCGGCCTCGGTTCGTACACGGAACTGCCCTCGTCCAACCCGGCCGTCCTCGCGTTCCTCCGCGAGCTCGACGACGACCTGGTGCTGTGCGTGCACAACTTCTCGCGCTTCGCGCAGCCCACCGAGCTGGACCTGAGGTCGTTCAACGGGCGGGTCCCGGTGGAGCTCACGGGTGACGTGCGCTTCCCGCCGATCGGCCAATGGCCGTACCTGCTGACCCTGGCGGGACACGGCTTCTACTGGTTCCGCCTGCGGAGCGACCAGCGCTCCGACTGACGGACCGAGCAGGGGGGCGGGCACTCCTTTGGGTCAATCGCCCGCCCCTGTACGGATCATCCTGACCCGACACTCGCACATACCGGAGAAGCAACTGCCGCACATCCGGGACACTCTGCGCATTCTGTGACGGCCCGGGGAAAGGACGCGACGCCATGTCGGAGGCTGCATCCGCCCGGAGCCGGCTGACGGCCGACCGGGCCGCCGGGATCGGCCCGCTGGAACCCATGCTGAGGGCCTGGTTGCCCGCACAGCGCTGGTTCGCGGGCAAGGGCCGCACCATCAGCAGGTTGAGGGCCGTTTCGGCGGCCGAACTGCTGCCGCCGGGATCCACTCCCGGCCTGCTCCACCTGCTCCTCGACGTGGACGGGGACTGCTACCAGCTGCTGCTGGGCATCCGCCCGTCCCCGCTCCCGCCCGCCCTCGCGCCCGCACTGATCGGGACCGCCGAGGACGGCCCGTACGCGGGCAGGGCGGTCTACGAGGCGCTGGGCGATCCCCGGCTCGCCGCCATGCTGCTGGAGCGACTGCGCTCCCCCGGCACCCTCGGCCCGCTCCGTTTCGACCGGGACCCCCAGGCCCCGGTCCCGGCCGGGCTCCCACCCCGGCCGCTCTCGGGGGAGCAGACCAACTCCTCCCTCATCTACGGAGATTCGTTCATCCTCAAGGTGTTCCGCCGCGTCGGACCCGGCGTCAACCCGGACCTGGAACTGCCCCGGGCACTGGCCGACGCCGGCTGCTCGCGGGTACCCGCGCCCGTCGCCTGGTACGAGGCCGTGCTGCCCGGGCCCGAGCCGCTGACCCTCGGCGTGCTCCAGCCGTACCTGCGCGGTTCCGACGACGGCTGGCAGCTGGCCCTGCGCCGGCTGGCCGCCGGCGCCGACTTCACCGCGGAGGCGCACGCGCTGGGTCGGGCCACCGCCGAGGTGCACAGCGCCCTCGCCTCCGCCCTGCCCACCATCGCGCTGGGGCCCGAGCAGACCGCCCGGCTCGCCGCCGGGATGACCGCCCGGCTCGCCGCCACCGCGCGCGAGGTGCCCGCGCTCCAGCCCTACGAGGCCGGCCTGCGCGGCGCCTTCGACGCCCTGGCCGCGTCCCGGGGGACCGGGGTCCGAGCCCAGCGCATCCACGGCGACCTGCACCTGGGTCAGACCCTGCGCACCGTCGACGGCAGCTGGGCGCTGATCGACTTCGAGGGCGAACCGGCCCGCTCGCTCGCCGACCGGCGCCGACCGGAACCGGCCGTCCGCGACATCGCCGGGATACTGCGTTCCTTCGACTACGCCGCCCGCTCGCACCGGCCGTTCGCCCCCGCCTGGGCGGACGCCTGCCGGGCCGCGTTCTGCGAGGGCTACGCCCGCACCACCGGCCGGGACCCGCGCGAGGACCCCGTCCTGCTGCGCGCGTACGAGACCGACAAGGCGGTGTACGAGGCCCGCTACGAGTCCCGTCACCGACCCGACTGGCTGCACGTCCCGATGGCGGCGATCCGCCGCCTGTCGGAACCGCAGCGGCCCGCCCACCGCGTGCCGCCGACCCCGCCCGCCCCCGGTTCCGTTTCCCCGCATCCGCATCCGAAGCCCCCGAGGAGGCCGCTCGCGTGAGCGCCGCACGACAGCCGTCACCGACCGTCCGCGACGAAACCGCCCCCGAGACCGGGAAGAAGCCCCGTACCCCGCGGGCCCGGCGGGCCGACCCGCAGCACGGCGGCGTGCGGCCCGCGCCCCCGCTCGCCGCGGAGGAACGCTTCCGGCTGCTGGAGGGCCGCCACCACGACCCGCACGGGGTGCTGGGGGCGCGCGCCCAGCGGGGCGGGGTCGCCTTCCGGGTGCTGCGTCCGTACGCGAAGTCCGTGACGGTCGTGGCGAAGGGGCTGCGGGCCGAGCTCTTCGACGACGGGGACGGGCTGTTCTCGGGGCTGCTGCCGCTGACCGACGTGCCGGACTACCGACTGCTGGTGACGTACGACGGTGACGAGGTGGAGCTGCACGACCCGTACCGGTTCCTGCCCGCCCTCGGCGAACTGGACCTGCACCTGATCGGCGAGGGCCGGCACGAGGAGCTGTGGACGGCGCTCGGCTCGGAGCCCATGGAGCACCAGGGCGTGGCGGGCACCCGGTTCACCGTGTGGGCGCCGAACGCGCAGGGCGTCCGGGTCACGGGCGACTTCTCGTACTGGGACTCGGTCGCCTTCCCGATGCGCTCGCTCGGCTCGTCCGGGGTGTGGGAGCTCTTCCTGCCGGGGGTGGGCGAGGGGACCCTGTACAAGTACGACATCACGCGCCCGGACGGCAGCCACACCGTCCGGGCGGACCCGATGGCCCGGTACGCGGAGGTCCCGCCGGCGACCGCCTCGGTGGTGACCGCCTCCCGGTACGCCTGGCAGGACGCCGACTGGATGCGGACGCGCGGCGAGCGGCCGCCGCACCAGGCCCCGTTCTCCGTCTACGAGTTGCACCTGGCGTCCTGGCGACCCGGCCTCGGCTACCGGCAGCTCGCCGAGCAACTCCCGGCGTACGTCAAGGAGCTGGGCTTCACCCACGTGGAGCTGATGCCGGTCGCCGAGCACCCCTTCGGCGGTTCCTGGGGTTACCAGGTCACCGGTTTCTACGCGCCGACCTCGCGGATGGGCACCCCGGACGACTTCCGGTTCCTGGTGGACTCGCTGCACCGGGCGGGCATCGGGGTGATCGTGGACTGGGTGCCGGCGCACTTCCCGCGCGACGAGTGGGCGCTCGCCGAGTTCGACGGCCGGCCGCTGTACGAGCACGGTGACCCGCGCCGGGCCGCGCACCCGGACTGGGGGACGTTGGAGTTCGACTACGGCCGCAAGGAGGTCCGCAACTTCCTCGTCGCCAACGCCGTGTACTGGTGCCAGGAGTTCCACATCGACGGCCTGCGCGTGGACGCGGTGGCCTCGATGCTGTACCTGGACTACTCGCGCGAGGACGGCGAGTGGTCGCCGAACGAGCACGGCGGCCGGGAGAACCTGGACGCGGTGGCCTTCCTCCAGGAGATGAACGCGACGGTCTACCGGCGCTGCCCGGGCGTGATGACGATCGCGGAGGAGTCCACGGCGTGGGACGGGGTGACCCGGCCGACGGACTCGGGCGGGCTCGGCTTCGGTCTGAAGTGGAACATGGGCTGGATGCACGACACCCTGCGGTACGTGTCGAAGGAGCCGGTGCACCGCAAGTACCACCACAACGACATGACGTTCGGGATGGTGTACGCGTTCAGCGAGAACTACGTGCTGCCGATCTCGCACGACGAGGTGGTGCACGGCAAGCGGGCGCTGGTGTCGAAGATGCCCGGCGACTGGTGGCAGCAGCGGGCCACGCACCGGGCGTACCTGGGGTTCATGTGGGCCCACCCGGGCAAGCAACTGCTCTTCATGGGGCAGGAGTTCGCGCAGGGCTCGGAGTGGTCGGAGGCGCACGGGCCGGACTGGTGGCTGCTGGACTCCTCCTACTCGGCGGCCGGTGACCACCGGGGCGTGCGCGACCTCGTCCGGGACCTGAACCACACCTACGGGGCGACGCCGGCGCTGTGGGAGCGGGACACCGTTCCGGAGGGCTTCGCCTGGGTGGCGGGGGACGCGGCCGACGACAACGTGCTGGCGTTCCTGCGGTTCGCGCAGGACGGCTCGCAGCTGCTGTGCGTCTCCAACTTCTCCCCGGTGGTCCGGCACGCGTACCGGATCGGGGTGCCGGAGGAGGTGCCCGCGTGGCGGGAGGTCCTCAACACCGACCGCCAGGTCTACGGCGGGAGCGACGTCCACCACGCCGCGCCGCTGCGGCCCGAGCCGGTGCCGACCCAGGGGCGGGCGGCCAGCCTGCGGCTGACGCTCCCGCCGATGGCGACGATCTGGCTCAAGCCGTAGCGGGCCGCTCCCGGAGTTCGCGCACCTCTTGGAGCTCCTGGAGCAGCTTGCGCTTGGGGCGGGCCCCGACCATCCGGCGGAGGGGCTCGCCGTCGCGCAGGACGAGCAGGGTCGGCATGGACAGCACCCCGTACCGCGTGACGGTGCCGGGGTTGCTGTCCGCGTCGATCACGACGACCTTGAGGCGGTCGGCCTCCTCCTCGGCGATCGCCGCCAGGACGGGGGCGAGCTGACGGCAGGGTCCGCACCAGGCGGCGGTGAACTCCACCAGTACGGTGCGCTCGCGTTCCCGCAGCACCTCGGCCTCGAAGTCGGCGTCGGTCACCTCGATGACGGCGGACCTGCGGTCGGTTCCCTCGGTGTGGGGCATGGCGTTCCCTCTCGTGGCGTGGTGGTCGGTGGGGGCGGGACGTCCGGGGCCGGGGCCGGGGCCGGGGCCGGATTCCGGTTCGGGTTCGGGTTCCGGCACTGGTCCTGGCCCCGGTCCGGGTTCCGGTCAGCCCGTCATCTCGCAGCGCGGCGCGGCCGTCGGGCCGGCGCTCTCCTCGGCGGTGGCCAGTTGGTGGGCCACCTGCTCCCGTACGTCGGCCAGCCGGCCGATCAGCGCGTCGAGTTCCGCGAGCTTGCGGCGGTAGACGGCGAGGGAGGCCGGGCAGGAGTCACCGGCCGGATGGCCGGCCCGCAGGCAGTCGACGAACGGCCGGGTCTCCTCCAGCTCGAAGCCGACGTCCTGGAGCGTCCGGATCTGGCGCAGCAGGCGCAGGTCGTCCTCGTCGTAGCTGCGGTAGCCGTTGTCGGCGCGCCGCGCGTCGAGGAGGCCGCGGCTCTCGTAGTAGCGCAGCGTCCGTGTGCTGGTGCCGGCCCGTCGGGCCAGTTCGCCGATTCGCATGCCGCGACCGTAGACCTTGACGCCGACGTCAAGGCAAGGAGCCCGTCGGGAGGGGGCCCTCGCCACCCCCGTATGCGAGGGCCCCCCGGTACGGATCACGTACGGGCCGGGCGGCGGGTTCAGCGCCTGTGACGGGGATCACTTCACGGGTGTGGCCGGGCAGCTGAAATGGAGTGGCCAAATCCGTACGCTATAAATGGATCTTCGACTGATCCGATTACCGGACAGTCGCAGGGAAACCGGCCCAAAGCCCTTATCTTCATAGGACTTTCCTACGAGTTATGAGCTTGTTTGAACGGTTGGTAGTCGCCAAGCCTTGGCCACTTCTACCGTGTGCCCTGTGCACTCCAGCCCACCTTTCAATGCCCCCGCCGCGCGTCGTCTGCGTGCGGCCCTGGGCATGGCTCCCGGTCATGTCGCCTACGGCCTGCGAGCCCAGTACGGACTGCTCGTCGCGCCCGAGACCGTCATGGCCTGGGAGCGCGGCGAACAATCGCCGAGCTCGACCGAGCTCACGGCCCTCGCCGGCGTGCTCTGGTGTTCCCCGGCGGAGTTGCTCGCCGAGCCGGTCACCCTGCGGGAACACCGCGTCGCCCGCGGCTTCGACCCCGACGACCTGGCCCGCCGGGTCGGGATCGAAGCGAACGCGTACCAGAAGATGGAGGACACCGGGCGCTGGAAGGGCAACGAGCGGCAGTCCGCCGCCCTGGCCTCGGTGCTCGGCCTGACGCTTGCCCAGTTCATCACCGCGACCGGCAAGCACGACGAGCTCACCGACCTGCTCCGCAGCGCGGTGACCACCCGCTGGCAGGCGTACGTGAAACCGCTCGCCAAGCTCCTCCCGGTGCCCAAGGCCAACCTGGAACGGGCACTGGAGCTCCTGCACGGCGACTACCAGGCCCGGATGGTGTCCACCCTGAGCTGGGGCGGCGCCGAGGGCGCCGGGGCCGGAACCTCGGGCCGGGAGTTCCTCGCGGAGATCACCGACCGGTTCTGGGCCCTGGTCGGCGGTGCGGGATAGGACACACCGCCACCCCTCGGCCCGGCACGGCGAACGGCCCCGGGCGCTTCGCGGAGGAGGCGCACCGGGACCGTTCGGCGGGTGAGGTGGGGCCGCGGGTCCCGGCCGGGCGTTCCGGTCAGAAGACCGACTCGGCCTCGTACATCCGGGCCTCGGGGACGGTCTTCAGCTCGGTGACGGCGTGGGCCAGCGGGGCCATCACGATGTCGGTGCCGCGCAGCGCGGTCATGTTGCCGAACTCGCCGCGGTGGACGGCCTCCACCGCGTGCCAGCCGAAGCGGGTCGCGAGGACCCGGTCGTAGGCGGTGGGGGTGCCGCCGCGCTGGACGTGACCGAGGATGACCGGACGGGCCTCCTTGCCGAGCCGGTGCTCCAGCTCGACGGCGAGGCGGTTGCCGATGCCGGCGAAGCGCTCGTGCCCGTACTGGTCGATGGCGCCCTTCTCGTACGGCATGGAGCCCTCGGCCGGGTGCGCGCCCTCCGCCACGCAGACGACCGCGAACTTCTTGCCGCGGGCGAAGCGTTCCTCCACCATCTTGACCAGGGCGTCCACCTCGAAGGGGCGCTCCGGCAGACAGATGCCGTGGGCGCCGCCGGCCATGCCGGATTCCAGGGCGATCCAACCGGCGTGCCGGCCCATGACCTCGACGACCATCACCCGCTGGTGCGATTCGGCGGTGGTCTTCAGCCGGTCGATGGCCTCGGTGGCCACCATGACGGCGGTGTCGAAACCGAAGGTGCGGTCCGTGGAGGAGATGTCGTTGTCGATGGTCTTGGGTACGCCGACGACGGGCATTCCCGCGTCGGACAGCATGCGGGCGGCGGTCAGGGTGCCCTCGCCGCCGATCGGGATGAGCGCGTCGATCTCGTACCGCCTGGCCAACTCGGCCGCGTTCTCGGCGGCTTCGTGGAGGCGGGCGCGCTCCATTCGGGCCGAGCCGAGGATCGTGCCGCCGCGGGCGAGGATGCCGCTGACGGCGTTGATGTCGAGGGGGCGGTAGTGACCGTCGAGCAGGCCCTTGAAGCCGTCCTCGAAGCCGATGACCTCGTCCCCGTGACCGACGACGGCGCGGTGTACGACCGACCGGATGACAGCGTTCAGGCCCGGGCAGTCGCCGCCTGCGGTGAGAACTCCGATACGCATCGTGCTGTGTCTCCTGCTCCTGGTCGTACCTGGCCGTACGCGTGCGGGCGGACAGCCGTACATATGAAGGGCGTATTGATGCCGCCTGTCCGATTGTTCCACGTGCCCGGGGGGCCGCGCGCTGCGCGCCACTCCGCCCACCGGGCCTTTCGACCCTCCCACAGGGCCTTTGTTCCGGCGGGCGCCCTATCCATTGGCGGAGGTATTGTCAAGGGGTCGAGCCCTACGCATTCGGGATGAACGACGCACGGATCGGCCCGCCGCACGGTGGGGCGCCACGACCATCACAGACCACGGACGGAGAGCACGCGTGACGCGCAGCGTGTACGTGACCGGTATCGAGCGGGGGGACGGCCGGCAGGTCGTCGAGCTGGGGATCATGGAGCTCCTGACCCGGCAGACGGGCCGGGTGGGCGTGTACCGCCCCCTGCTCCACGATGCCCCGGACCGGCTCTTCGACCTGCTCAAGGCCCGCTACCGGATCGAGCAGGACGCGGCCACCGCCTACGGCATGGAGTACCAGGAGGCCTCCGCCATCCTGGCCGAGAAGGGTACCGACGAGCTGGTCTCCCGGCTGGTCGACCGCTTCCACCGGGTGGCCCGCGACTACGAGGTCATGCTGGTCCTCGGCACCGACTACGCCGACACCAACCTCCCCGACGAGCTGGCGCTGAACGCCCGCCTCGCCAACGAGCTCGGCGCGGTCGTCGTCCCCGTCGTGGGCGGCACCAAGCACCCCGCCGAGGCCGTGCGCGCCGAGACCCGCAACGCGTACCGCGCCTACGAGAGCCTGGGCTGCCACGTCGTGGCGATGGTCGTGAACCGGGTGGCCCCCGAGGACCGCGACGTCATAGCCGAACGGCTGGCCGCCCGGCTCCCCGTCCCCTGCTACGTGCTGCCGGACGACAAGTCGCTGTCCGCCCCGACCGTCGCGCAGATCACCCGCGCGCTCGGCGGCGAGGTGCTCCTGGGCGACGAGGCGGGGCTGGCGCGCGACGCCGTCGACTTCGTCTTCGGCGGCGCGATGCTGCCGAACTTCCTGAACGCCCTGACGCCCGGCTGCCTCGTGGTCACCCCCGGGGACCGCTCCGACCTCGTCATCGGCGCGCTCGCCGCGCACACCTCCGGCACCCCGCCGATCGCCGGCGTCCTGCTGACCCTGAACGAGCGGCCCGGACAGGACATCCTGACGCTGGCCTCGAAGCTGGCGCCCGGTACGCCCGTCGTCTCGGTGGCCGGCAACAGCTTCCCGACCGCCGCCGAGCTGTTCTCCCTGCAGAGCCGCCTGAACTCGGCGACCCCGCGCAAGCTGGAGACCGCCCTCGGCCTCTTCGAGCGGCACGTCGACACCGCCGAGCTGCGCGGGCTGCTGTCGGTGGCCCGCTCCGAGCGCGTCACCCCGATGATGTTCGAGCACGAGCTGCTGGAGCGGGCGCGCGCCGAGCGGCGCCGGGTGGTGCTGCCCGAGGGCACCGAGGAGCGGGTGCTGCGCGCCGCCGACGTGGTGCTGCGCCGCGGGGTCTGCGACCTGACCCTGCTGGGCGAGGAGCCGGCCATCCTGAAGAAGGCGGCCGACCTGGGCATCGACATCTCCGGCGCGCAGCTGATCGACCCGGCGACCTCACCGCTGCGCGAACGCTTCGCCGAGTACTACGCGAAGGCCCGCGCCCACAAGGGGATGACCGTCGAGCTGGCCAACGACGTGGTCACGGACGTCAATTACTTCGGCACCCTGATGGTCCAGGAGGGGCTCGCCGACGGCATGGTCTCCGGCTCGGTGCACTCCACCGCCGCCACCATCCGCCCCGCCTTCGAGATCATCAAGACGAAGCCCGACGCGGCGATCGTCTCCTCGGTGTTCTTCATGTGCCTGGCCGACAAGGTCCTCGTCTACGGGGACTGCGCGGTCAATCCGGACCCCGACGCCGAGCAGCTCGCGGACATCGCCGTGCAGGCCTCGGCCACGGCCGCCGCGTTCGGCGTCGAGCCGCGGATCGCGATGCTCTCGTACTCCACCGGCACCTCGGGTTCCGGGGCCGACGTGGACAAGGTCCGCAAGGCCACCGAGATCGTCCGGTCGCAGCGGCCCGACCTGCTGATCGAGGGGCCGATCCAGTACGACGCCGCCGTGGAGCCCTCGGTCGCCGCGACCAAGCTGCCCGAGTCCGACGTGGCCGGACGGGCGACCGTGCTGATCTTCCCCGATCTCAACACGGGCAACAACACCTACAAGGCCGTGCAGCGTTCGGCGGGCGCCGTGGCGGTCGGCCCGGTGCTCCAGGGTCTGCGCAAGCCGGTCAACGACCTGTCGCGCGGCGCGCTGGTGCAGGACATCGTCACCACCGTGGCGATCACCGCGATCCAGGCCCAGAACCAGGGAACGCGGAGCCCGGAGGTTCCGGCCGCCCCGGCCCCCGGGGCCTGACCCCGACCGGCCCGCCCGCATCCCCCACCGAACGCGACCAGGAAAGACCTTCATCGTGACCGCATCGCGCGTACTCGTCCTCAACTCCGGCTCCTCGTCGGTGAAGTACCAGCTCCTCGACATGGCGGACCGGTCCCGGCTGGCCGCCGGCCTGGTGGAGCGCATCGGCGAGGAGACCTCGCGGCTCACCCACGAACCGCTGACCGGGCCGGGTGCCGCGGCCGGCAAGCGCGAGCGGTCCGGCCCGATCGCCGACCACGGGGCCGCGTTGAAGGCGGTCGCGGCGGAACTGGCCGCCGACGGCATGGGGCTGGACTCCCCCGAACTGGCGGCCGTGGGCCACCGGGTGGTGCACGGCGGGACCCGCTTCACCGAGCCGACGGTCATCGACGACGAGGTGCTCGCGGAGATCCGCAGCCTGATCCCGCTGGCCCCGCTGCACAACCCGGCGAACGTCACCGGCATCGAGGTGGCGCGCGAGCTGCGTCCCGACCTCCCGCAGGTCGCGGTGTTCGACACCGCCTTCCACGCGACGATGCCGGAGCACGTGGCCCGGTACGCGATCGACGCGGCCACGGCCGACCGGTACGCCATCCGGCGGTACGGCTTCCACGGCACCTCCCACTCCTACGTCTCCCGGGCCGCCGCCCGGCTGCTGGGCAAGCCGGTGGAGGACGTGAACGTGATCGTGCTGCACCTGGGCAACGGCGCCTCCGCCTCGGCCGTGCGGGGCGGCGTGTGCGTGGAGACGTCCATGGGGCTGACGCCGCTGGAGGGCCTGGTCATGGGGACCCGCTCGGGCGACCTGGACCCGGCGGTGATCTTCCACCTGGCGCGGGTGGGCGGCCTGTCCATCGACGAGATCGACTCGCTGCTCAACAAGAAGAGCGGTCTGCTGGGTCTGTGCGGCGACAACGACATGCGCGAGGTGCAGCGGCGGGCCGACGGGGGCGACACCGCGGCCCGGCTGGCCCTGGACGCGTACGTGCACCGGCTGAAGAAGTACATCGGTGCCTACACGGCGGTGCTGGGTCGGGTGGACGCGGTGGTGTTCACCGCGGGCGTCGGCGAGAACGCGGCCGGAATCCGGGCAGCAGCGGTGCGGGGGCTGGAGGAGCTGGGCCTGGCGCTGGACCCGGAGGCCAACGCGGCGAGGTCCTCCGAGCCCCGACTGGTGTCGGCCGAGTACGCCAGGGTGGCGGTGGCCGTGGTCCCCACCGATGAGGAACTGGAGATCGCCACCCAGGCGCACGCGCTGGTTACCCACTAGTCACTTGGACTTTCCACCAGACGGAATATTCCGCTACGAAACAAACGGATAGGATCCGCTTCATGCGCCGTTCCAAAATCGTCTGCACGCTGGGCCCCGCCGTCGACTCGTATGAGCAGCTGAAAGCGCTCATCGAGGCAGGTATGAACGTGGCCCGATTCAACTTCAGCCACGGATCCCAGGCAGAGCACCAGGAGCGGTACGACCGCGTCCGGAAGGTCTCCGAGGACACCGGCCGGGCGGTCGGCGTCCTCGCCGACCTCCAGGGTCCGAAGATCCGCCTGGAGACCTTCGCCGAGGGTCCCGTCGAGCTGGTGCGCGGTGACGAGTTCACCATCACCATCGAGGACGTCCCCGGTGACAAGTCCATCTGTGGCACCACCTACAAGGGTCTCCCGGGCGACGTGTCCAAGGGCGACCAGGTCCTGATCAACGACGGCAACGTCGAGCTCCGCGTGACGGGGGTCGAGGGCCCGCGGGTCAAGACCATCGTCATCGAGGGCGGTGTCATCTCGGACCACAAGGGCATCAACCTGCCGGGTGCCGCCGTGAACGTCCCCGCCCTGTCGGAGAAGGACGTCGACGACCTGCGGTTCGCCCTGCGGATGGGCTGCGACATGGTCGCCCTGTCCTTCGTCCGGGACGCCGGCGACATCAAGGACGTCCACAAGGTCATGGACGAGGAGGGCCGCCGGGTCCCCGTCATCGCCAAGGTCGAGAAGCCGCAGGCCGTCGAGAACATGGCCGCCGTGGTGGACGCCTTCGACGCGGTCATGGTGGCCCGCGGCGACCTGGCCGTCGAGTACCCGCTCGAAAAGGTCCCGATGGTCCAGAAGCGGCTCATCGAGATGTGCCGCCGCAACGCCAAGCCGGTGATCGTCGCGACCCAGATGATGGAGTCGATGATCACCAACTCGCGCCCGACGCGCGCCGAGGCGTCCGACGTCGCCAACGCGATCCTCGACGGCGCGGACGCGGTCATGCTGTCCGCGGAGTCCTCGGTCGGCGCCTACCCGATCGAGACCGTCAAGACGATGTCCAAGATCGTCACGGCGGCCGAGGAGGAGCTCCTGTCCAAGGGCCTCCAGCCGCTGGTCCCGGGCAAGAAGCCCCGTACCCAGGGCGGCTCCGTCGCCCGCGCGGCCTGCGAGATCGCGGACTTCCTCGACGGCAAGGCGCTCATCGCCTTCACCCAGTCCGGGGACACGGCCCGCCGGCTCTCGCGCTACCGCGCGACCCAGCCGATCCTGGCCTTCACCACGGACGTCAACACCCGCAACCAGCTCACGCTGAGCTGGGGCGTCGAGTCCTACGTCGTCCCGCACGTGGACAACACGGACGCGATGGTCGACCTCGTCGACGGGGAGCTGCACAAGCTGGCCCGCTACAACGAGGGCGACACCATGGTCATCACGGCCGGCTCGCCCCCCGGTGTCCCGGGCACCACCAACATGGTGCGCGTCCACCACGTCGGCGGCTCCGCCCGCGACTGACCCGGCGGCTCCGCCGCCGGAACGACTCTGCCGCACAGAGCGAGGGCGGCACCCCGGATCATCGGGGTGCCGCCCTCGGTGCGCGTGCGGGTTGCTGCTGTTACTTCGGGCCGATGTAGTTCTTGAGGCCCGGGACGGTGAGGTTGCCGCCGAACTGGCCGGCCTGGACGACCTTGACGTTCGTGAAGAACGCGAAGGGGACGTTCAACGGCGGCGGGCTGTTCGGGGTGAACTCGATCGGGATGAGTCCGAACAGGTTCCCCTTGAGGCTCTCGGTGTACATCGTCACCTTGCCGCCGCGGATCGTGGACGTGGAACCCGGGCGGGACTTCAGCTGGGCGGTGTTCGCGCCCGTCCCGACCGTTTGGTACAGGTCCTTGATGTCGAGCGAGTCCGCCGTGAACTTCAGGACCTTCTTGGTCTTGCCGCCCGCGGTCTTCACCTCGACGATGCCCTCGTAGTCGAGGCCGTAGAGGGTCAGCAGCGAGCTGTCGAGGTACCAGGGCTCGTCGGGCAGGAGCGGGACGCCCGGCTCCAGCTTCGCGTCGGCCAGCGCCTTGGCGTCGTAGGTCGGGCAGGGGAAGGGTTCCTTCCCGTCCGGGTCCTTCGTCGCCTCGTCGTCGGCGTCCTCGTCCTTGGCGTCCTTGTCCTTGTCGGCCTTGTCCTTGGCGTCCTTGTCCTTGTCGGCCTCGGCGTCCTTCGGGTCCTTGTCGTCCTTCGGGTCCTTGGCGGGCGTCCTGCCCGTCTCGTCCTTGGGGGACTTCGCGGAGTCCTTGACGTCCTGCGGCAGTTCCTTGACCGGTACGCCGGCCTTGTTCGCCGCGTCGCGGATCGCGTCCGCGGCCGGGTCCGGGGTCTGCGCACCGCTCGGAGTGGGCGCGGGCGTCGGGGTGGCCGGCTTCTTCGCGTCCTGGAGGGGCTTGCCTAGCTCGTCGAAGAGGCCCTTGACGGCATCCCCGACACCCAGCGGGTCCAGCGGGTCGGGCGTCTTCGACGCCGAGGGGGACGGGGCCGTGCTCGTGGAGGGCGCCGTCGTGGGGGTCTGCTTCCCGGTCGTCGCGGCCCCGGAGGGCTTGACGGCGGAGGGCGGCTTCGTCGCCGAGGGGGTCGCCCCCGGCTTCGGTGCGCCGGTCGTGCTCGGCGAGGGGCCGGCGCTGGGCGACGTACTCGGTGACGGCGTCGTCGACGGGGAACCGCTCGGCGACGGCGAGGCCGACTCCGCGGGCTCGTCGGAACGCGTCACGCACGGGCCGGGCGCGAAGGGGATGTCCTTCTCGTCGGCCAGCGCCATCTTCGGCGCCATGCCCATCCCTACGAACACGGCCGTCGGCATCGCCGCCAGCGCCATCGTCTTGCCGACGGGTATCTGGAGCTTGTTCAGCAGCGACTTCCTGGGCGCCGCGTGCCGCGGGCCCTTTCTCTCACGGGACTCTGCGCCTGGGGCCACGCCCCGCTGCGTCTCGTCACCCCGCACTGTTCCTCCCGCCATCGGCGTGGGCAGTCGTCTCGGTCAGGTGCGCCGTTTCCGTGTCGCGGGGAGCCGGGACGCCGTACGGGTTGCCCGCCGGCACCTCCGTCTTGGCCGCCGCCGCCTCGGCCTCGGCCTCGGCTTGCGCCTCCGCCTCCTCGTCCACCGGTTCGCCGGGAGCCCACGACAGGGCGAGGGCGCCGCCGATCATGGAGGAGAGGAAGCCCATGAAGAAGCCGCCGAGGTTGGACACCGGGATCGACACCAGGGCCAGCAGGATCGCGGCGACACCCGCGAACACGCGGATGGTCTGCTGGAACCAGAGGGCCAGCCCGAGCGTGATCAGCAGGACCCCGATGATGAGCGCGCCGGCCCCGCCCGTCGTGGCCATCGCGAGGGTGACGTTGCCCAACCGCAGGTCCGCGTAAGGGAAGTAGGCGATCGGTACACCGCCGAGGAGCGTGAACAGGCCAGCCCAGAAGGGACGGCGGCCTCTCCAGGCGCGGAATTGGTGGTACACCACGGTGAGCCAAGCGTCGTCTGCGGCGCGAACCGGGGCCTGGGGGTTCATGGACAACAGCTCCCTGGAAACGGTGGTACGGAGAACTATGTGGAGCCCGCCGGGGCGGGCGGCGACGGCTGCCGCCGTCCGCCCCCGCGGTCACGCACCGGGACCGGTTACTTCTCGTCCTGGTAGCACGGCTGGTCGCCGCCGAGCAGACGCAGCTTCAGGTCGGGCAGCTTGAAGGTGCCCGCCGTGGTCGCCCACGCCTTCTGCCGGACGTTCGACAGGACGGCCTTGTCCGCACGCTGGGAGAACGCGTACGGGCTGGTGACCGTACCGGCCTGCGGCTTCGTCTTGTGGCTCGGGTCTCCGACCGCGACACCGATGTCAAGGTTCTTGAACTCGGCGTCCGTGTCGAGCTCCGCGACATCCAGGTAGATGTTCTCGGCGACGGCCGGCGTGCCCTTGTGGCCGGTCCTCAGCTGCAGGGTGATGGCACCCAGCGGCGTCGGGGTGACCAGGGACTGGCACATGTTGGTGATCTCGGCGTGACTGAAGCCCGAGATGGTGACCGGGTGCTTCTGCGGGTTGCCCTTGAGATCGTGCCCCTCGGCGATGCCGCCGTACTGGATGAGGTTGTCACCGTCGAGCTTGTCGGCCGAGACCTTGAAGTCCTGGCCGGAGACGCTGAAGGACGCCGCGAGGGCGCCCTGCGCCAGACCCACACCGACCGCGGCCGTGGCCGCGATGCTCGGCACCATGACGAGCGCGAAGCGCTTCCATCTGGTCCCGCCACGAACCTGAGAATTCATTTTGTTCCTCCTTCTCGGACGTACATCTCCGGTCCGGGCCGTACCCGTCCTGGGATGGGAGAAGTGCTACGTCCTCGGGAAGAAGCGCCGGCGGCCGAGCCGCGGCGCGGCCGCGTCCGATCCACCGGCGTTCACCCCCGAGCGACAACCACTGGGCCACGCGTTCGCGCAACCTGGAGGACAGGCCCTGCTGGTGCAGGGACCCCCCTGTCCACGGCCGGTGACACCGTCACCGGTCGGCTCGGTGGGGACCCTCCACCGCGGCTCCGGGTGAGCGGCGCTGCGGGAAGGACCGAGCGTCGCCGATCGTGGTGCATTCCCGGCCGGGGCACAAGGGGGTTCGTTACTGGCGGGTAACGGGTGGATAACCGGAGTGAGGCCCGGCGCTGCCGGGCGGGCACGCAGGGTGTCACCCAGGGCCACGACAGATCGGTGGAAGAGCGAACCAACCGGACAGTTCACGGGGTTCGACTTACTACGAGTAACAGCGGCCGCGATTACCAAGTTTTGGCAAAACGCGGCCGCTGTTCATCGACGTGTCAACAAATCGCCGTCGGCCTCCGGGCGCCCTCGGGCCTCCTCCGGCCTGGCCCGGACGGGCTCTAGAAGAGCACCCGCGCGAGCGCCGTACGGGCCGCCGACACCCGGGGGTCGTCCGCCCCGATGACCTCGAACAGCTCCAGGAGCCGGACGCGGACGGCGTCCCGGTCGTCACCGAACGTGACCCTGACGGTGTCCACGAGACGGCCGAAGGCGTCGTCCACGTGGCCGCCCGCCAGGTCCAGGTCGGCGGCGTCCATCTGCGCGGCCGGGTCCTTGGGGTTCTGGGCCGCCGCGGCGCGCACCGCCTGCGGGTCCATCTCCCCCACCCGGGTCAGCAGCGCGGCCTGGGCCAGGCCGAGCTTCGCCTCGCTGTTGGTCGGGTCCTGTGCGAGCACGTCCTGGTACGCGCGCACCGCGCCGGGGAAGTCACCGGCGTCCAGCGCGCCGACCGCCGCCTCCAGCAGCGCGTCGTACGGACCGGCCG
This sequence comes from Streptomyces sp. NPDC029836, assembly GCF_055574495.1. Lineage (NCBI taxonomy): Bacteria > Bacillati > Actinomycetota > Actinomycetes > Kitasatosporales > Streptomycetaceae > Streptomyces > Streptomyces sp. NPDC029836. The sequence continues at coordinate 375,098 of NZ_JBVHZI010000006.1, forward strand.
GCACGAAGTCCTCGGCCTCCACCGGGGCGCCATCGGCGCCGGGGTCGACCTGGAGGCCGACGAGGCCGAAGCGCTCCTCGGCGACCTGGACCAGCTGGGCCAGGGTCTCGCGGATCTGCTGCTCGGGGGCGAGGCCCTGGAACAGCGGCAGCACCTGGCCGGCGACCACGGCGAAGACGGCCGGGATGCCCTGGATGCCGAACTGCTGCATCAGCGTCTGGTTGGCCTCGACGTCGACCTTGGCCAGTACGACGCGGCCGTTCGCCTCGACGGTCAGTCGCTCCAGGAGCGGGCTGAGCTGCTTGCACGGCTCGCACCACTCGGCCCAGAAGTCGAGGACGACCGGGACCTCGTTGGACAGCTGGATGACGTCGCTCTCGAAGCCGGCCTCGGTGACGTCGAAGACGAGGGCGGACGGCGGTACGGCGCCTCCGGGGGCACTGCCCGCGCCGCCGCCCTGTCGGGCCGCGTCCGCGCGGGCCTGCTCGGCCTTCGCCTTGGCCTCGCCGGCGGCCTTCACCGCGGCGAGGTCGACGACGCCGCTCATGGACATGTTTCTGGGCTGCATGCGTACATCCTCCCCCGAGTGCGCGCGCCGACGAAAAAGATCCCGAAAGATCGTCCGTGAAATGCCGTTGGACTTCGGTACGCGCCGTCGCGCACGGCCGCCGTCACCGGCGGCCGTGTCGAACCGTCGTACCGATCTGCTGGGCGGCGCCGGGTCCCCACCCGACACCAGTAGCTCTTCGCGTGGTTGTCGCTCTTACGCTACGAGCCGTAGCGTAACTCGCCGGAGCCCCCGACGCCCAGTGATCTGAACCACACCGAAACGGCCCCCGACGGTTCCCCTACCGGCGGGTATGGTCTCGGCCATGCGCAACCCCTGCCCCGGCTCCAGCTCCCCGCACGGCCGCACCGGCCGGCCCCGCAGTGCCGCTGCGGACGCCGCGATCCTCGCGGCGACGCGGGACGCGCTGGTGGACCTGGGGTGGTCGAAGCTGACGATGGGCGACGTCTCGGCCCGCGCCGGCGTCGCCAAGACCACCCTGTACCGGCGCTGGGCCGGGAAGAACGAGCTGGTCGTGGACGCGGTCGCGGAACTCTTCGACGCGCTGGAACTCCCCGACCGCGGTTCGCTCGAAGCCGACATCGAGCACGTGGTGCTCCAGTTCGCGCAGCTGCTTCGCCGCCCCGAGGCCCGTACCGCGCTGATGGCGGTCGTGGCCGAATCCACCCGGGACGAGGCCCTGCGCGACCGGATCCGCTCGGCGATCGTGGACCGGCAGAAACGTCTCGTCGTACTGGGCCGCGAACGGGCGCAGGCCCGCGGGGAACTCCCCCACGAGGAGGACGAGTCCGTCGCGGGCCGCACCACGGACCTGATCTTCGACGTGATCGCGGGCACGGTGGTGCACCGGGCCCTGGTCAGCGCCGAACCGGTCGACGAGGTCTGGGTGACCTCCTTCACCACCCTGCTGATGCACGGCCTCCAGGGCGCGGACCGGACCTGAGTCGGCGCCGACCTACGGGCACGGAAACGCGGACGCCGGCCGCGTCGCCCGGTGAGGGCGCCGCGACCGGCCGTGGCGCGCGGCCCGCAGGGGCCGGTCGCGGCGGGGTCAGAAGCCGGGGGGCTCGGTGTAGGTGCCCCACTCGTCGCGCAGGACGTTGCAGATCTCGCCCATCGTCGCCTCCGCGCGCACCGCGTCCAGCATGGCCGGGATCATGTTCGAGCCGTCGCGGGCGGCGTCCAGCATGGCGGCCAGCGAGGCCGTCACCTTGGCGTCGTCGCGGCCGGCCTTGCGCTCGGCCAACTCGCGCACCTGGACGGTCTCCACCTCGTGGCTGACCCGGAGGATCTCCAGGTCACCGGTGACCGATCCGTGGTGCACGTTGACGCCGACGACCCGCTTGTCGCCCTTCTCCAGGGACCGCTGGTACTGGAAGGCCGATTCGGCGATCTCCCCGGTGAACCAGCCGTCCTCGATGCCGCGCAGGATGCCCGAGGTGATCGGCCCGATGGGGTGCTGCCCGTTCGGGTGGGCGCGCAGACCGCGCTCCTTGATCTGCTCGAAGATCTTCTCGGCGTCCGCCTCGATGCGGTCGGTGAGCTGCTCGACGTACCAGGAACCGCCCAGCGGGTCGGCCACGTTGGCGACGCCGGTCTCCTCCATCAGCACCTGCTGCGTGCGCAGGGCGATCTCGGCGGCCTGCTCGCTCGGCAGCGCGAGGGTCTCGTCGAGGGCGTTGGTGTGCAGGGAGTTGGTGCCGCCGAGCACGGCCGCGAGGGCTTCGACGGCGGTGCGCACGACGTTGTTGTACGGCTGCTGCGCGGTGAGGGAGACCCCGGCCGTCTGGGTGTGGAAGCGCAGCCACATGGTCTTGTCGGACTTGGCCCCGTAGACCTCCTTCATCCAACGGGCCCAGATCCGGCGGGCCGCGCGGAACTTGGCGATCTCCTCGAAGAAGTCGAGGTGCGCGTCGAAGAAGAAGGACAGGCCGGAGGCGAAGTGGTCGACGTCCAGGCCCCGGGAGAGGCCGAGTTCCACGTACCCGAAGCCGTCGGCCAGGGTGTACGCGAGCTCCTGGGCGGCCGTCGCGCCGGCCTCGCGGATGTGGTAGCCGGAGACGGACAGCGGCTTGTAGGCCGGGATGCCGTTCGCGCAGTACTCCATGAGGTCGCCGATGAGGCGCAGGTGCGGCTCGGGTTCGAAGAGCCACTCCTTCTGGGCGATGTACTCCTTGAAGATGTCCGTCTGGAGCGTGCCGTTGAGCACCGCCGGGTCCACGCCCTGGCGCTCGGCGGCGACCAGGTACATGCAGAAGGCCGGGACGGCCGGCCCGCTGATGGTCATGGAGGTGGTGACGTCGCCGAGCGGGATGTCCTTGAACAGGACCTCCATGTCGGCGGCGGAGTCGATGGCGACGCCGCAGTGCCCGACCTCGCCCAGCGCCCGGGGGTCGTCCGAGTCGCGGCCCATGAGGGTGGGCATGTCGAAGGCGACGGAGAGCCCGCCGCCACCGGCGGCCAGGATCATCTTGTAGCGCTCGTTGGTCTGCTCGGCGTTGCCGAACCCGGCGAACTGGCGGATGGTCCAGGTCCGGCCGCGGTAGCCGGTGGCGTGCAGCCCGCGGGTGAAGGGGTACTCCCCCGGCCAGCCGATCCGCTCGAACCCCTCGTACGCGTCGCCGGGACGGGGCCCGTAGACGGGGTCGACGTCGTCTCCGGAGAGCGTCGTGAAATCGGCCTCGCGCTTGCGGGCCTTGTCGTACCGGGCCTGCCAGCGACGGCGGCCCTCCTCGATGACGTCAGCGTCCATACCCATGAATTTACTAGGACGTCCTAGTAAATGTCGATGGGAAACCCCCGGGGAGTCCCCGGGGGTCGGATTCCTTCGAGCCCGCAGCGGGCCGCGGGCCGGGCCTTCGCTAGGCCTTCGCGGTGGCGGGCGCGTCCACGAGCAGCGGCTCGACCTCGGCGCGGACCTTGCGCTCGACGAGGAAGGCGACCAGCGGGATCGTGCCGCTGACCAGCACCCAGAGCAGCTTGCCGAAGGGCCACCGGGCCTTGGAGCCCAGGTCGAAGGCGAAGACCAGGTAGATCATGAAGAGCACGCCGTGTGCCTGGGAGACCGCGAAGGTCAGGTCGGCACCGGTGTCGAAGCCGTACTTGGCCACCATGCAGGCGCAGAGGATCAGGAGCATGACCGCGGTCACGTAGGCCATGACGCGGTAGCGGGTCAGCACGCTTCGTTTCATGCCGACGAGCCTAACCGTCCGTTTTGCTCGATCTTGACGCGGGCCCCGGCTCCGGGCGCGACGATCGGGAGCGGGTCCCGGCCGTGCCTCCGACCGTGCCCCGGCCGCTCTCGCGACCGCCTATGCCTCGTCGAAGTCGGCGGCGGCCACCCGCAGCGGGCGGAGCAGCGCGAAGATCTCCGCGCACTCCTCCGCGTCGTAGGCGCCGAGCCCGAACTCGATCTCCATCAGGTCCTTCGTCGCCGCCTCGACGACCTCGCGGCCCTTCTCCGTGATGGAGGCGAGCGTGCCGCGCCCGTCGTGCGGGTTGGGGCGCTTGGCCACCAGTCCGGCCGTCACCAGCCGGTCCACGGTGTTGGTCACCGAGGTCGGGTGGACCATCAGGCGCTCGCCGATCTTCGACATCGTCAGCTCGCCGGCCTGGGAGAAGGTGAGGAGCACCAGCGCCTCGTAGCGCGCGAAGGTCAGTCCGTACGGCTTCACCACCGCGTCGACCTCGCCGAGCAGGATCTGGTGCGCGCGCATGATGGAGGTGATCGCGGCCATCGACGGCACCGGCCCCCAGCGCTGCTGCCAGAGTTCGTCGGCTCGGGCGATGGGGTCGAAGGGGAGACTGAGCGGCTTCGGCATCCACCAGACCCTACCGGGCGGTCATTTGGTGGCCGGCCCCGTCTCACCCCTCGGCCGCCCGGCCGCGCGCAGCGCGCCGAGGAGGAGCAGGACGACGGCCGTTCCGAGGAGCGCGGCGCCGGTGACGACGGCGTGCACGGGGAGGAACTCGGCCGCCAGGCCGGCCAGGGCCATGCCGACGCCCTGGCAGGTCATCATGCCGGTGGAGAGCAGGGTCATCGCCCGGCCGCGCACCTCGTCGGGAACGGCGTCGACGAACATCCGGTCGAGGCCGAGGGTGTAGGCGTGGGCCAGCCCGGTCAGGAGCAGCGCCCCGAGGACGACGGGTAAGGCGGGCCGCGCCGCGTAGAGGAGGAGCGGCAGCGGGGCTAGGGCGGCCAGCGGCGCCACGATCCGCGAACGCGTTCGGGCGGTGAGCGCGGAGCCCGCCCAGACCTCGCCCGCGACGGTGCCGACGGGCAGCGCGCACATGAGGATGCCGAGGGCGACGGTGCCGGCGCCGATGTCGTGGGCGTACGGGGTCAGCAGCGCCTCCGGTACGACGACGAAGGCGGGCGGCAGCCAGAACAGCAGGGTGAGCGCGCGCAGTCGGCGGTCCCCGAACAGCACCCGCAGCCCGCCGGGCGGGGCGGCGCCGGCGGCCGGGGCCCGGGCGGGCCTGGCCCGCGTACCGAGGCGCAACAGCAGCGCGGAGGCCAGGAACCCGGCGGCGGTCAGGGCTATCGCCCCGCGCGGGGCGAGGACGGTGAGCAGCAGCCCGCCGAGGCCGAACCCGACGAGTTGGGCGCTCTGGGAGACCATGCGCAGCAGGGACCGGCCCAGGACGAAGGCCTCGCCGGAGCCGAGGATGTCGGCGAGGGAGGCGCTGCGGGCGCCCTGGAAGAGCGGTGCGACGAAGGCCATGGCGCAGCGCAGGACGAGCAGCGCGGCGACCGGGGTCGCCGGCCGGACCATGGCGGCGGCGCAGGCGGCGCACAGCAGGTCGCAGGTGACGAGCAGGCGGCGGGCGGGCAGCCGGTCGGCGAGCCCGGCGAGGAGGGTGCCGCCGAGGGCGTACGGCAGGAACCCGAGGGCGAAGGTGAGGGCGCTCATCAGGGGTGAGCCGGTGGCGCGGTAGACGAGGACGGTGAGGGCGATCTCGGCGACGACGACGCCGAGCAGGGACAGCAGGTGCGCGGCGAAGACCGTACGGAACTCCCGGACCCGGAAGACCTCCCGGTAGCCCGCGCCCGGCGGCGGGGCGGGCGGGTCCGGGGTCGCGGCCCCGTCCGGGTCGAGGGACGTGGTTGTCATGGCGGCCACCCTGACCGGAACCTACGCTGCGACCCAGGGATTCGTTCCCGGCCGAATCCACGGGCGGGCGGGGCCACGTTCGACTGCCCGGTCGCCAACCGGTCGGGCCGTCGGGGGCTTTCGGAGGGTGCGTCCATGGGGTTCCACTACCGCTTCGGGGCGGCGGACCTGCTGCGCTGCCGGTTCGCGATCTCGCCGCGCTGGGAGACCCAGGAGGCGGTACGGGTCCTGCTGCGGCCGGGCCGCCAGGCGTACCACCTGCCGTGGCTGAGCCGGATCCGGGACGCCGCGGCCGGGCTGGACCTGCGGCCGTTGTGGCTGCTGATGCCGCGCGCCGGGCACCACCCGGACGTGCTGAGCCCGCCGCCGCTCGGCCCGTCGGTGACGTTCGAGGAGGAGATGGCCCGGGTCCGGGCGGCCGACCCGGAGGTGGCCCGGGAGGACCTGCGCCGCTCGCTGGCCTGTACCCCGGGTGCGCGGGAGAGCGACATCGGGCGGCGGATGCTCGCCGATCCCGCGCGGGCGGTGCGGGAACTCGCCGATCTGACGGAGGCGGCCTGGCAGGCCCTCATCGCCCCGCACTGGCCCCGGCTGCGGACCCTGCTGGAGGCGGACATCCTGTTCCACTCCCGGCGGCTGGCGGCGGGCGGGCTGGAGGCCCTGTTCGACGGCCTCCACCCCGACCTGCGGTGGGACGGCGGGCGTTCCACCCTGACCATCGAGCGCCCCGGCCACCACGACCGCGCGGCGGGCGGTCAAGGGCTGCTGCTGATGCCGAGCGCGTTCGTGTGGCCGGACGTGGTGGGTGGCTACGACCCGCCCTGGCAGCCGACCCTGGTCTATCCGGCGCGCGGCATCGGCGCACTGTGGACGGCCTCGGACGGTCCGACCCCGCAGGCGCTGGCCGGGCTGCTGGGGCGGGGCCGCGCGGACGTGCTGTGCGCGCTGCACGAGCCCGCCTCGACGCGGGCCCTCGCGCTGCGGCTCGGGCTGGCCCCCTCGACGGTGTCGGCACACCTCAAGGCCCTCCGGGCGGCGGGCCTGCTGATCCCGTCCCGCCACGGCCACCACGTCCTGTACGAACGCACCCCCCTGGCGATAGCCCTGACCGGCGGCACCGCTCCGTAGCCCGGATCCGGTGCGCGGTGTCGTACGGGGGGACGGATGTCCGTCATGTCACGATGTCCCGGTCCGCCGGGACCACCGGTCCAGCGGGGCGCCCCGTCCGCCGGGGCCTCCGCACCCCCGGCCCCGAACGGCCCGCGCCCTCCACCACCAGCTCCCCCCATCATCCGCTCCCCCAGCACCCGCTCCCCCCACCGCCCGTTCCCCTGTCGCCCGTCCCCCTGTCGCCCGTTCCCCCGAGGAGCCGGATGTCCGTCGCCGTACGACGTCGCCCCGTCACCGCCCTCGGGCTCGCCCTGTTCCTCTCGGCCGCCACCGCCTGCGCCTCCGGACCCGCGCCCGCCGAGGGGCGACCCGGGGCGGCCGGCGCGGTCGCCGAGTCCGCGTTCTGGGTCGACCCGCGCAGCGCCGCCGCCCGGCAGGTCGCCGACTGGGAGGCGCGGGGGCGCCACAGTGACGCCCAGGTCCTGCGCCGGATCTCCGACCGACCGCTGGCCCTGTGGGTGCCGACCGGGAACCCCGTCCCGGAGGTCCGCCGGGCCCGCGCCGGCGCGAAGGCGGCGGGGCGGACCCTGGTGCTCGTCGCGCACAACATCCCGCACCGCGGCTGTGGCCCCACCGCGACCGGCGGCGCCGCGGACGCCCGCGCCTACCGCGCCTGGACCGGCGCGATCGCCGACGCCCTCGGGGACGCGAAGGCCCTCGTCGTCCTGGAACCGGAGGCCGTCCCGCACCTCATCGACGGCTGCACCCGCGCCGAACACCACGACGAGCGGCACCGGCTGCTCGCCGAGGCCGTCGACCGGCTCAAGCGGAACAAGAACACCAAGGTCTACCTGGACGCCGGCAACCCGGCCTGGATCCCGCACCCGGCGGACCTCGTCGCACCCCTGAAGAAGTCGGGCCTCGCCCGCGCCGACGGCTTCGCCCTGAACGTCTCCGGCTTCCAGGCCGAGGCCCCGAGCCGCGCGTACGGGGCCCGGCTCTCCAAGGCCACCGGCGGCAAGCACTTCGTCCTCGACACCGGCCGCAACGGCGCGGGCCCCCTGCCCGGCGACCGGAACGACGCCTGGTGCAACCCGCCCGGCCGGGCCCTGGGCACGCCGCCGAGCGACCGTACGGGCCATCCGTTGGTGGACGCGTACCTGTGGGTCAAGCGGCCCGGCGACTCCGACGGCGCCTGCCGCGGCGGCCCGCGGGCCGGCCGCTGGTGGCCGGACTACGCGCTCGGCCTGGCCCGCCGCGCCCGGAACTGACCCGGCGGCCGACGCCCCCCGGACGCGCGAGTGCCCCCCGGCCGGAGCCGGGGGGCACTTCGTCGTACGTCGTACCCGGACCGTCGGTCACGGTCAGCCCCGCGCGAGGTGCCGTTCCACCGTCTCCACCTTGGAGGTCATCCCGTCACTGACCCCGGGCCGGATGTCGGCCTTGAGGATGAAGGACACCCGGGGCGCCCGCGCCTCGACGGCGGCCACCGCGCGCTTCACCACGTCCATGACCTCGTCCCAGTCACCTTCCACGGTCGTGAACATCGCGTCGGTGCGGTTCGGCAGTCCGGACTCGCGTACGACGCGGACCGCGTCGGCGACGTACTCCCCGACCTCTTCACCGACCCCCAACGGGGTCACCGAGAACGCGATGATCATGCCTGCGCCGCCTCGCGGGCGACGCGGGCGGCCACGACGCTGTCGGCCTCGTCGCGCTTGAGCAGCTTGTCGCCGTACAGGCCGCCGAAGGGCAGCACCGCGAGCAGGAAGAACAGGGCGACCTTCTTGACCGGCCACTTCGCCTTGTTCCAGACGTCGAGCAGGAAGACCGCGTAGATCGTGAACAGGAAGCCGTGCAGGATGCCGAGCGGCATCATCAGGTAGTCGATGTCCGAGACCCGACTCAGCAGCGAGCCGAAGATCAGCAGAGCCGGGAACGACAGGGCCTCCGGAACGGAGATGAGCCGCAGTCGGTGCAGGGCGGAAGCGGTCTTGATGTCCACGTGGAACCTTCGGGGGTGACGGCCGGGGGTCCGTCCCAGTGTCTCAGCCGCTCCGGGAGATCTTTCCCCGGGTCCCGGCCGGGCCCGAGTGTGGCGCATATCGGCCACCGGGCCCTGTTCCGCCCCGCCCGCTGCGGATACCTTCTTTTGCGTGGCTCAGTTCCGACTCCAAGGCAGCAAGGTGCTCGCCGTCGACCTGACCGGTGACGCCGTGAAAGCGAAGAACGGCGCCATGGTCGCGTACGACGGCCAGATGGCCTTCAAGAAGATGACCGGCGGTGGCGAAGGCCTCCGCGGCATGGTGACCCGCCGGTTGACCGGCGAACAGATGACGGTGATGGAGGTGCAGGGACACGGCACCTGCTTCTTCGCCGACCGCGCGAGCGAGATCAACCTCGTCGAGCTGCGCGGCGAGAAGCTCTGGGTGGAGTCCAGCAACCTGCTGTGCGCCGACGCCGGCCTGCGCACCGGTACGTCCTTCACCGGCCTGCGGGGCGCCTCGACGGGCAACGGGCTCTTCACCACGACCGTCGAGGGCTCCGGCCGGGCGGCGATCACGTCCGACGGCCCGGCGGTGGTGCTGCGCGTCAGCGCCCAGTACCCGCTCTCGGTGGACCCGGGCGCGTACGTGGCGCACACCGGCGACCTCCGGCAGTCCTTCCAGTCCGGGGTGAACTTCCGCACCCTGATCGGCGAGGGCTCGGGCGAGGCGTTCCAGATCCGCTTCGAGGGCGAGGGCCTGGTCTACGTGCAGCCCAGCGAGCGCAACACGGTCGGGGGCGACGTCTGATGCCGTTCCGCGAGATCAACTCGAAGATGGTCGAGGCCCAGGTGGTCCCGGGCCGGAAGATGTACAGCCAGCGCGGCGCGATGCTCGCCTACCGCGGCGAGGTCTCCTTCACGCCCAGCCTGACCGGCGGTCAGGGCGGCGTGATGGGCATGATCGGACGCCGGGTGGCGAACGAGCAGACCCCGCTGATGGAGGTGGAGGGCAGCGGCACCGTGATGTTCGGCCACGGCGGCCACCACATCCAGGTGATCAACCTGTCCGGCGAGACGCTGTACGTGGAGGCCGACCGCCTCCTGGCCTTCGACGGCACGCTCCAGCAGAGCACCATGTTCATGGGCTCGCAGGGCGGCGTCATGGGCATGGTGCGCGGCCAGGTCAGCGGCCAGGGCCTGTTCACCACCACCCTCAAGGGCCACGGCGCGGTCGCCGTGATGGCCCACGGCGGGGTCATCGAACTCCCCATCACCCCCAACCGCCCGATCCACGTCGACCCGCAGGCGTACGTCGCCCACCACGGGGACGTCAGGAACAAGCTCTCCGCCGCGCTGGGCTGGCGCGACATGGTGGGGCGCGGCTCGGGCGAGGCGTTCCAGTTGGAGCTGTCCGGCCAGGGCGCGGTGTACGTACAGGCCTCGGAGGAGAAGCTGTGAACTTTGGTCCCGTGACCGGTGGGCCGGGCGGGCCCACCGTCTTCGACCCGTACACCCTGCCCTCCGACGACAACGTGAACCCGTACACCTTCTGCGTGGAGCTCAAGGGGAGCCAGTGGTTCCTGCAGAAGGGCAAGATGATCTCGTACTACGGGAGCATCGAGTTCAACGGCATCGGCCACGGTCGCTTCGACCGGCTGCTGCGCACCAGCTTCCACTCGCCGCTGCACGCGAGCGACTGGGTGGTGGCCGAGGGGCAGGGCAAGATGCTGCTCGCCGACCGGGCCTTCGACGTGAACTCGTTCGACCTGGAGAACGGCAACCTGACGATCCGCTCGGGGAACCTGCTGGCCTACCAGCCCACCCTCGCGCTGAAGCAGTCGATCGTCCCGGGTTTCCTGACGCTGATCGGAACCGGGAAGTTCGTGGCGGCGTCCAACGGACCGGTGGTGTTCATGGAGCCGCCGCTGCGTGTGGACCCGCAGGCACTGGTGGGCTGGGCCGACTGCCCCTCCCCGTGCCACCACTACGACCACGGCTACATGTCGGGCGTGATGGGCGGGCTCCGCTCGCTGACGGGCATCGGAGGCGCGTCGGGCGAGGAGCACCAGTTCGAGTTCGTGGGAGCCGGAACGGTGCTGTTGCAGTCCTCGGAGATGCTGATGGCGGAGCAGGCGGTCGGCACGGTCGGCGCCGGCGCGCACGCCGGCGACGCGCGGGGCGTGCCGGGCGCGGGCCAGGCTCCGCCGGGTTCCGTGGGCGTGCCGCGCATGCCGGGACAGCTGGGTGATCTGCAACGGCGCTTCGGACTGTGATCTTCCGCCGATCTCCGGGCAGCCGCAGATCCTCCCATTTTTGTACGTAATTCAACTTCTTAGGTAGAGTTCATTCATGGAGACCATGGAGACCGATACGGCCACCCGCTGGCTTACCGATGCCGAACAGTGCGCCTGGCGCACCCACCTGGACGTCAGCCGACTACTGATGCACCAGCTGGAAAAGGATCTCCAGCCCTTCGGACTCACCAACAACGACTACGAGATCCTCGTGAACCTCTCGGAGTCGGAGAACCACCGGCTACGGATGAGCGACCTCGCCACCGCGACCCTCCAGTCCAAGAGCCGGCTCTCGCACCAGATCACCCGAATGGAGGCGGCCGGGCTGGTCCGCCGGGAGAACTGCGAGTCGGACCGCCGGGGCCTGTACGCGGTGCTGACGGACGAGGGCATGGAGACCATGCGCAAGGTGGCCCCGCACCACGTGGCGTCCGTGCGGGAGCACTTCATCGACCTGCTCACCCCGGCGAACCTGGCGGCCCTGCGCGAGTCCCTGGGACCGGTGGCGGAACACCTGCGGAGCAACCGCGGCAAGATCTGAGCCGCGGCCGCTCCGACGCGCCGTCCTCGACGGGCGGCCGGACAATGAGCGGTAATCGCTCACAGCCGGCCGTCCGCCGCGTGACCCCGGGCGCCAGGCCGGCCCGAGGAGGTCCAGCCCATGAAGCGCAATCTGTACGTTTCCGCCGCCGTGTCCGTCGTCCTGCTGGCCGGAGGTACGGCGGTGGCCGCCGCCGCGACCGTCGCCGACACGGCGAGAACCGCTCCCGCCTCCGCCGTCGCGCGGGTCGACGTGGACGCGGGCGGAGCGGCGGCGGCAGCCCTCAAGCACTTCCCCGGTGTCGTCGAGTCCCTCGACCAGGACGGCGCCATCTGGCACGTCAACGTGATCGGCAAGGACGGCGTCACCAACTCCGAGCTGGAGGTCTCCACGACCGGCGCGGTGACGGAACGCAACAAGGACCGCGACGACAACGCGGCGGAGAACGCCCGCCTGGTCGGCGCGAAGATCACCGCCGCCGCGGCGATGAAGGCGGCCCTGGCCGCGCACCCGGGCACGGTCGTGTCCGTCGACTGGGACGACGATGACGAGAACGGCGCCGCCCCACACTGGAACATCGAGGTCAAGGCCGCCGACGGCAAGACGTCGAACTACGACGTGAGCGCCACGGACGGCAAGGTCACGGTGTCCTCGGACGACGGTGACGACGACGGCAGCGACAACGACAACGACAACAACTGACGGCCGTCGACGGCCGCACCCGAGGCCGTAGGGCCCGTACGACCGTCCGACCCGTACGCGAACGGCGGGGCGGGTCGGAGCGCCACGCGCGCCCCGACCCGCCCCGACCGGCGTTCAGCCCTCCGTCAGGCTGTCCAGCAGCGCGTCGGCGGCCGCGTACGGGTCCAGCTCGCCCTCCGCGACCCGGCGCGCGAGCGCGTCGAGCCGGGCGTCGCCGTGCAGGTCGGCGAGCCGGGCGCGGAGCGCGGTGATCGCGATCGTCTCGACCTCACGGGCGGCGCGGGCGGCCCGACGCTCGGCCAGCACCCCGCGCTCGTCCATCCACGCCCGGTGCTTCTCCAGCGCCTCGACCAGCTCGTCGATGCCCTGGCCGCGGGCCGCGACCGTCTTGACGATCGGCGGCCGCCAGTCGTCCCGGCCGCGGGCCTCGCCCAGGCCCAGCATGTGGTTGAGCTCCCGGGCCGTCGCGTCCGCGCCGTCCCGATCGGCCTTGTTCACCACGTACACGTCGCCGATCTCCAGGATCCCGGCCTTCGCGGCCTGGATCCCGTCGCCCATCCCGGGCGCCAGCAGCACCACCGAGGTGTCGGCCTGCGAGGCGATCTCCACCTCCGACTGCCCGACCCCGACCGTCTCGACCAGGATCACCTCGCAGCCGGCCGCGTCGAGCACCCGGATCGCCTGCGGGGCGGCCCAGGCCAGGCCGCCCAGGTGGCCCCGGGTGGCCATGGAGCGGATGTACACGCCGGGGTCGGAGGCGTGGTCCGACATCCTGACCCGGTCGCCGAGGAGCGCCCCGCCCGAGAAGGGCGAGGACGGGTCCACGGCGAGCACCCCGACCCGCTTGCCGGCCTTGCGGTAGGCCGACACGAGGGCCGAGGTCGACGTCGACTTGCCGACGCCGGGCGAACCGGTCAGGCCGACCACGTACGCTCCGCCGGTCAGCGGGGCCAGGGCGGCCATCACCTCGCGCAGGTGCGGCGACGCCCCCTCGACCAGTGAGATCAGCCGGGCCACCGCCCGCGGCCGGCCCTCGCGGGCCTGCGCGACCAGCGTGGGGACGTCCACCGTCGTCATACGGGCACCTACGCCTTCGGAACGCGGATCACGAGGGCGTCGCCCTGGCCGCCGCCACCGCACAGCGCGGCCGCGCCGACGCCGCCGCCGCGGCGCTTGAGCTCCAGGGCCAGGTGCAGCACGACGCGGGCGCCGGACATGCCGATCGGGTGGCCCAGGGCAATGGCGCCGCCGTTGACGTTCACCTTTTCCGGGGTCACGCCGAGGTCCTTCATCGACTGCACGGCGACCGCCGCGAAGGCCTCGTTGATCTCGATGAGGTCCAGGTCGGCGACCTCCAGGCCCTCCTTCTTCAGGGCGTGCGCGATCGCGTTCGAGGGCTGCGACTGGAGCGAGTTGTCCGGCCCGGCCACGTTGCCGTGGGCACCGATCTCGGCGATCCACTCCAGGCCGAGCTCCTCCGCCTTCGCCTTGCTCATCACGACCACGGCGGCGGCGCCGTCGCTGATCTGCGAGGAGGTGCCGGCGGTGATGGTGCCGTCCTTCGCGAAGGCCGGGCGCAGCTTGCCGAGGGACTCCGCCGTGGTCTCGGGGCGGATGCCCTCGTCGGAGGAGAACAGCACCGGGTCGCCCTTGCGCTGCGGGATCTCGACCGGGGTGATCTCGGCCTCGAAGATCCCGTTCTTCTGCGCGGCGGCGGCCCGCTGGTGCGAGGAGGCGGCGAACTCGTCCTGCGGGGCCCGCTCGATGCCCAGGCGGGTGTTGTGCTTCTCGGTGGACTCGCCCATCGCGATGTTCTCGAAGGCGTCGGTGAGGCCGTCGTAGGCCATCGCGTCGAGCATCTCGATGGCGCCGTACTTGAAGCCCTCGCGGGACTTCGGCAGCAGGTGCGGGGCGTTGGTCATCGACTCCTGGCCGCCGGCGACCACGACGTCGAACTCACCGGCGCGGATGAGCTGGTCGGCGAGCGCGATGGCGTCGAGGCCCGAGAGGCAGACCTTGTTGATGGTGAGCGCCGGGACGTTCATCGGAATGCCCGCCTTGACGGCGGCCTGGCGGGCGGGGATCTGGCCCGCGCCGGCCTGGAGCACCTGGCCCATGATCACGTACTGGACCTGGTCGCCGGAGATCCCGGCCCGCTCCAGCGCGGACTTGATGGCGAAACCGCCGAGGTCGGCTCCCGAGAAGGACTTCAGCGAGCCGAGCAGGCGCCCCATGGGCGTGCGGGCCCCGGCGACGATCACGGAAGTGGTGCTGTTCGATCCGGACATGAGGCGGATCCCCTTTCAACAAGGGAAGCTGAGGAGTGAACGAGGGTTTACCTGAATGTACTGAGCGGTACCCGCGCAGTCACCGGGCAGCAGGTGTGATCGCTGGCACGTTGCGTGACCACCCTCCTCGGCGGTGAAGTGTTCCCATGCTGACAAGAATCGACCACATCGGGATCGCCTGCTTCGACCTGGACAAGACCGTCGAGTTCTACCGTGCCACGTACGGCTTCGAGGTGTTCCACTCCGAGGTGAACGAGGAACAGGGCGTCCGCGAGGCCATGCTCAAGATCAACGAGACCTCCGACGGCGGCGCCTCGTACCTCCAGCTGCTGGAGCCGACCCGCGAGGACTCGGCCGTCGGCAAGTGGCTCGCCAAGAACGGCGAGGGCGTCCACCACATCGCCTTCGGCACCGCCGACGTCGACGGCGACGCCGAGGCCATCCGCGGCAAGGGCGTCCGCGTCCTGTACGACGAGCCCCGCATCGGCTCCATGGGCTCCCGGATCACCTTCCTGCACCCGAAGGACTGTCACGGGGTCCTGACCGAACTCGTCACCTCCAAGCCCGAGGACCCGACCGCCTCCCACTGACCCCACGAGCCCGGACGAACGCCGCGAACCTCGCATTCGGCTCCGCCCGCGGGAATCCTCCCGGGGCCCGGACGCGAGCACCTCATGGAGAGCGCACTGATGTCCCGATTCCCCGGCCGGTAGAGTGGCCATGGCTCGGCCGGGGTTCGGTGCGGAGACGAGGTCGGGGCCTGTGACCCCTGCCCCGGTATCTGACACCATTCCCCCGGGGGCGTCGTTCAGCGGGCGAGCGATGCTCATTTGGGAATGAGCTTGCGACCAGGGGACGGATGGGACCGCGCTGTGCGGGGCTACGAAAGCCAGGAGAGCCACCAGGCCGAGGCCGACCACCTCTCGCGCTTCGAGGCCGAGATGGAGCGGCTGAAGAAGGAGCGCGGGAAGGCCGTCCAGCACGCGGAAGACCTGGGCTACCAGGTCGAGGTGCTGCGCGCCAAGCTCCATGAGGTACGCCGCAATCTCGCGTCCCGCCCTGCCTACGACGGCGCGGACATGGGTTACCAGGCGGAGCAGTTGCTCCGCAATGCCCAGATCCAGGCCGACCAGATGCGCTCCGACGCCGAGCGCGAGCTCCGCGACGCCCGGGCGCAGACCCAGCGCATCCTCCAGGAGCACGCCGAGCACCAGGCGCGCCTGCAGGCCGAGCTGCACTCCGAGGCCGTCAACCGCCGCCAACGGCTGGACCAGGAACTCAACGAGCGCCGCCAGACCGTCGAGGCGCACGTCAACGAGAACGTCGCCTGGGCCGAGCAGCTGCGCGCCCGTACGGAGTCCCAGGCCCGCCGGCTCATGGACGAGTCCCGCGCCGAGGCCGAGCAGGCGCTGAACGCCGCCCGTGCCGAGGCCGCCCGGACCGTCGAGGAGGCCCGCCGCCGGCTCGCCGCCGACACCGAGACCGCCCGCGGCGAGGCCGAGTCCACGCTGCTGCGCGCCCGCAAGGAGGCCGAGCGGCTGCTGGCCGCCGCCTCCGCCCAGGCCCAGGAGGCCACCGAACACGCGGAGCGGCTGCGGAGCACCACCACCGCCGAGGCCGAGCAGACCCGCCAGCAGACCATGGACCTCGGCCGGGTGGCCGAGGCCCGGGTGCAGGAGGCCGACGGGGCGCTGCGCGCGGCCCGCTCGGAGGCCGAGACCCTCCTGTCGGACGCCAAGGAGAGCGCCGCCCGGCAGCTCGCCTCGGTGGAGTCCGTCAACGAGCAGCGCACCCGGACCGCCAAGGAGCAGGTCGCCCGGCTGGTCGGCGAGGCCACCAAGGAGGCCGAGGCCCTCAAGGCGGAGGCCGAGCAGGCGCTGGCCGACGTCCGCGCCGAGGCGGAGCGGCTGCGCACCGAGGCGGGCGAGCAGGCCCGGACGGCCGCCGCCGAGGACACCGCGGCGCAGCTGGCGAAGGCCGCGCGCACCGCGGAGGACGTACTGAACAAGGCCTCGGAGGACGCCCGGGCCACCACCCGCGCCGCGTCCGAGGAGGCCGAGCGGATCCGCCGCGAGGCGGAGGCCGAGGCGGACCGGCTGCGCCTTCAGGCGGCGACCACGGCCGATGAGCTCAAGGGCGCCGCGAAGGACGACACCGAGGAGTACCGGGCCCGTACGGTCGAACTCCAGGAGGAGGCCCGGCGGCTGCGCGGCGAGGCCGAACAGCTGCGCGCGGAGGCCGTCGCCGAGGGCGAGCGGATCCGCGGCGAGGCCCGCCGCGAGGCCGTCCAGCAGATCGAGGAGGCGGCCCGCACCGCCGAGGAGCTCCTCGGCAAGGCCAAGGCCGACGCGGACGAACTGCGCGGCGGGGCCACCGCCGAGAGCGAGCGGGTCCGCGCGGAGGCCGTGGAACGCGCCGGCACGCTGCGCCGGCAGGCCGAGGAGACCCTGGAGCGCACCCGCGCCGAGGCCGAGCGGCTGCGCGCCGAGGCCGAGGAGCAGGCACAGGCCGTGGCCGCCGAGGCGGACGCGGCGGCCCGCGCCCGGCGCGAGGAGACCGAGCAGGCCCTCGCCGCGAAGCGCGAGGAGGCCGACGCGGAGCTCGTGCGGCTCCACACGGACGCCGAGTCCCGCCTGACGACGGCCGAGCAGACGCTGCGCGACGCCCGCGCGGCGGCGGAGGCCGTCCGCAAGGAGACCACCGAGGAGAACGACCGGCTGCGCGCCGAGTCGGCGGAGCGGATCCGTACCCTCCAGGCCCAGTCCCAGGCGGAGGCCGACCAGCTGCGCACCGACGCGGCGGACGACGCCGGGCGGATCCGCGCGGAGGCCGAGCAGGTCTCCGTACGGCTGCGCGGCGAGGCCGAGGTCGAGGCGGAGCGGCTGCGCACCGAGGCGCAGGAGACCGCGGACCGGCTGCGCGCCGAGGCCAAGGCGGCCGCCGAGCGGGTCGCGGCGGAGGCCGCCGAGGCCCTGTCGGCCGCCCAGGAGGAGGCCGCCCGGCGGCGCCGGGAGGCCGAGGAGACCCTGTCGGCGGCCCGGACGGACGCCGGCAACGAGCGGGCGCAGGCCCGCGAGCAGAGCGAGGAACTCCTCGCGCAGGCCCGCAAGCGCTCCGAGGAGGCCACGGCCGAGGCGGTCTGGCTGACCGAGGAGGCCGAGCGGCGCGCGTCCGAGGTGGTCGCGGCGGCCGAGGCCACCGCCCAGCAGGTGCGCGACGCCGTGGCCGGGCTGCACGAGCAGGCCGAGGAGGAGATCGCCGGGTTGCGCAGCGCCGCCGAGCACGCGGCGGAGCGTACGCGCACCGAGGCGGAGGAGGAGTCGGACCGGGTCCGCGCCGACGCCCGCGCCGAGCGCGAGCGCGCGGCCGAGGACGCGGCCCGCGTCCGCGACCAGGCCCGGATCGAGACGGACGCGGCGAAGGCGCTGGCGGAACGCACCGTCGGCGACGCGATCGCCGAGTCCGAGCAACTGCGCGCCGACACCGCGGAGTACGCGCAGCGGGTGCGCACCGAGGCGACGGACGCCCTGGCGGCGTCGGAGCGCGACGCGGCGCGGACCCGGGCGGACGCCCGGGACGACGCGAACCGGATCCGCGGCGAGGCCGCGGAGGCCCTGGAGACCTCGCGCACCGAGGGCGGCCTGATCGTCGCCGCGGCGACGTCGGAGGCCGAGCGGATCACCGCGGAGACCCTGGCCGCGAACGCCCTCACCGTCGGCGAGGCCGCGGCGGAGGCGGAGCGGCTGACCGCGGAGGCGGTGGCCGCGGCGGACGCGACCCGCGCCGAGGCGGCGAACACCCTGGACGAGGCCCGTACGGAGGCCGGCCGGCTGCGTACGGAGGCCGCAGAGCAGGCGGACCGACTGGTCACGGGGGCGGCGGCCGAGGCCGAGCGCCTCACGGCGGAGACCCGGGCGGCCGGCGAGGCGACCGTCCGCGAGGCCACCGCGAAGGCGGAGCGGCTCACCGCGCAGGCGGCGCAGGCGCTGGCCGCGGCCGAGCGGGACTCGACGCGGATCCTGGTCGACGCGCGCACCGAGGGCGACCGGCTGGTCGAGGAGACCCGGGCGGCGAACGAGGCGACCGTCGGCGTGGCCGCGGCGGAGGCGGAGCGGCTGCTCGCCGAGGCGGCGAACACCCTGGACGAGGCTCGTAGCGAGGGCGGCCGGATCATCGGCGAGGCCACGGCGGAGGCCGACCGCGTCACGGTCGCGGCGAACGAGACCCTGGCCGCGGCCGAGCGGGACGCCGAGCAGACGCTCGACGAGGCCCGTACGGAGGCCGGCCGGCTGCGTACGGAGGCCGCCGAGCAGGCGGACCGGCTCATCACCGAGGCCGTCTCGGAGTCGGAGAAGCTCACCGAGCAGACCCGCAAGGACAGCGAGCGCACGATCGGGGAAGCCCGCGACGAGGCCGAGCGGTTGCGCGCGGAGGCGGCGGAGTCGCTGTCCTCGGCGCAGGAGCACGCGACCCGTACCCGGTCGGAGGCCGAGCGGGTCAAGGCGGAGGCGGCGTCCGAGGCGGAGCGCATCCGCACGCGGGCCCGTCAGGAGTCCGAGCGGTTGCTGGACGAGGCCCGGGAGGCCGCCAACAAGCGGCGCAGCGAGGCCGCGGAGCAGGTCGACCGGCTCATCACGGAGGCCTCGGCGGAGGCGGACAAGCTCACCGCCGACGCGGGCCGGCAGGCCCTGGCCGCCACCACGGCGGCCGAGGAGCAGGCCGACGCGATGGTCGACGCGGCGCGCAAGGAGGCCGAGCGGATCACGGCGGAGGCGACCGTCGAGGGCAACTCCACGGTGGAGAAGGCCCGTACGGACGCCAACGAGCTGCTGGTCGGCGCGCGCACGGACGCGGCCGCCATAAGGGAGCGGGCGGAGGAGCTGCGTTCCCGGGTCGAGTCCGAGGTCGAGGAACTGCACGAGCGGGCCCGTCGGGAGTCGGCGGAGCAGATGAAGTCCGCGGGCGAGCGCGTGGACAAGCTGGTGCGGGCGGCCACCGAGCAGAGCGTCGAGGCCGAGACGAAGGCCAAGGCCCTGGTGTCGGACGCGAGCAGCGAGGCCGGGAAGGTCCGGATCGCGGCGGTGCGCAAGGCCGAGGCGTTGCTCAAGGAGGCCGAGACGAAGAAGGCCGAGCTGGTGCGGACCGCCGAGGCGGCGCTGGCGGAGGCCCGCGCCGAGGCGGAGCGGCTGGTCGACGAGGGCCGGCGGGAGTTGGAGGTCCTGGTGCGCAGGCGCGAGGACATTCAGGCGGAGATCTCCCGTGTCCAGGACGTTCTTGAGGCGTTGGAATCATTCGAGGCACCTTCGGGTGGCGGAAAGCCCCTGTTGGGCGGCCAGGGCGCGGGGGGCGTGAAGGCCGGCGCGACGGCGGGTTCCACTCGTTCGGGTGGCAAGGCATCAGAGGGGTAGTTGCCACTCATGATGTGTGCTGCCGATGTGTGCTCCTGATGAAGGTTCAGGCGGACGAGTGACCAGCAATCTGTCGCCTTGCCACTCAAAAGGGGTGTCATTGTCCAGGGCAAACCCGGATTGACTCGATGACACGCCGCCCTGGCGCCTAGGATTCCCCTTAACACCTCACGTAGCACCTCATCGGTCTCATTCGACAGGAACCCCATGAGCGACTCTCACTCCCCCTTCGGCTTCGAGCTCGTGCGGCGTGGTTACGACCGCGGTCAGGTGGACGACCGCATTACCAAGCTGGTCTCCGACCGCGACAGCGCCCTAGGACGAATCAACTCTCTGGAAAAGCGGATCGAGGAGCTGCACCTCGAAACGCAGAACGCCCAGGCCCAGGTGAGCGACGCCGAGCCGTCGTACGCCGGTCTCGGTGCCCGGGTCGAGAAGATCCTGCGGCTGGCCGAGGAGGAGGCGAAGGACCTGCGCGAGGAGGCCCGTCGCGCGGCCGAGCAGCACCGGGAGCTGGCCGAGTCGGCGGCCCAGCAGGTGCGCAACGACGCCGAGTCGTTCGCGTCGGACCGCAAGACGAAGGCGGAGGACGAGGGCGTCCGCATCGTCGAGAAGGCCAAGGGTGACGCGTCCACCCTGCGTGCGGAGGCGCAGAAGGACGCGGCCTCCAAGCGCGAGGAGGCCGACGCGCTGTTCGAGGAGACCCGCGCCAAGGCCGCCCAGGCCGCCGCGGACTTCGAGACCAACCTGGCCAAGCGCCGCGAGCAGTCGGAGCGCGACCTGGCCTCGCGCCAGCAGAAGGCCGAGAAGCGCCTGGCGGAGATCGAGCACCGCGCCGAGCAGCTCCGCCTGGAGGCCGAGAAGCTCCGTACGGACGCCGAGCGTCGCGCCCGTCAGACCGTGGAGACCGCGCAGCGCCAGGCCGAGGACATCGTGGCCGACGCCAACGCCAAGGCCGACCGGATCCGCAGCGAGTCCGAGCGCGAGCTGGCGGCGCTCACCAACCGTCGCGACTCCATCAACGCGCAGCTGACCAACGTCCGCGAGATGCTGGCGACGCTGACGGGTGCGGCCGTCGCGGCCGCGGGTTCCCCGATCGACGACGAGCCGGTGACCCGTGGTGTTCCGGCTCAGCAGAGCCGCTAGGGCTTACTCCCGAAGGCAGTTGCCGCACGCCGGTGGCGAAACAGTGGTTCGTGGGCCGTATGTCACCCGTTTGAGGTGGCGTACGGCCCTTCGGCGTTCTAGCGTGTCGGCATGATCGAGCTTGAGGGCCTTACCAAACGATTCGGCGCGAAGACCGCCGTGGACCACCTCAGCTTCCAGGTCAAACCGGGGGTGGTCACCGGCTTCCTCGGCCCCAACGGGGCCGGGAAGTCCACGACCATGCGCATGATGCTCGACCTCGACAACCCCACCAGTGGGACGGTCAGGATCGACGGCAAGCACTACCGGGACCTGCCGGAGCCTTTGAAGTACATCGGAGCGCTGCTCGACGCGAAAGCCATGAACGGCGCGCGCAGTGCGTACAACAACCTTCTCTGCCTCGCCCAGTCGAACCGGATCCCCGAGAGCCGGGTGTCCGAGGTACTGGACCTGGTCGGGTTGACGGCCGTGGCCAAGAAGAAGTCGAAAGGATTTTCGCTCGGGATGGGGCAGCGGCTGGGAATCGCCGCCGCGCTACTCGGGGATCCGGAGATCCTCATGTTCGACGAACCCGTCAATGGTCTGGACCCGGAGGGAATTCTCTGGATCCGCAATCTCATGAAGGGCCTGGCCTCGGAAGGAAGGACGATCTTCGTCTCCTCCCACTTGATGAGCGAAATGGCTCTGACCGCGGACCATTTGGTGGTCATCGGGCAGGGCAGGTTGCTCGCCGACCTGTCGATGGCCGATTTCATCCAGCAGAACTCGCGGAGTTTCGTACGGCTGCGCTCACCGCAGCAGGAACGACTCAAGGACGTCCTGCACCAGGCCGGGATCGCCGCGGTCAGCGTGCCGGCCACCGGCGCGCTGGAGATCGACGGCGTGGGGTCGGAGCAGCTCGGCGAGCTCGCCGCCCAACACCAGATCGTCCTGCACGAACTCAGCCCGCAACGGGCTTCACTGGAAGAAGCGTTCATGCGCATGACGGCGGACTCCGTCGAGTACCACGCCCACGCGCCGGGCGCGTCCGGCCCACCGGTGGGGTCCGCCCCGGGTCCGGTGGACGCCCCCGCCTGGGGCGCCGGCTTCGACGCGACGCGCAAGGACGGCGAGTGATCATGGCTTTCTCCGCAGTCCTCCGGTCCGAGTGGACCAAGATCCGCACCGTCGCCTCCACCACGTGGACGCTGGCTTCCGCGCTCGTCGTCACCGTCGGCATCAGCGCCGCGCTGTGCGCGCTGTTCAACTCGACCTTCGACGACATGCCGAAGGAACAGCAGGTCACCTTCGACCCCACCCTCGCGAGCTTCGCGGGCATGACCCTCGGGCAGCTCGCGATGATCGTCTTCGGTGTCCTGGTGGTCGGCAGCGAGTACAACTCGGGCATGATCCGCACCTCGCTGGCCGCCGTGCCGGGCCGGGCGAGCTTCCTGTTCGGCAAGCTCACCGTCGCGACGGCGCTCGCGCTCGTCGTGGGCCTGCTGACCAGCTTCATCTCCTTCTTCCTGGGCCAGGCCATCCTGGGCGACCGCAGCATCGGCATCGGCGAGGACAACGTCCTGCGCGCGGTGATCGGCGCCGGCCTCTACATGGCGCTGATCTCGCTGTTCTCGATGGGCGTGACGGCCATCCTGCGCAGTCAGATGCTGGCGCTCGGCATCCTGATGCCGTTCTTCTTCCTGGTCTCGACCATCCTCGGAGCCGTCGAGACGACCCGGAAGGTGGCTCAGTACTTCCCGGACCAGGCCGGCTCCAAGATCATGCAGGTGGTGCCCGGCGCGATGGACAGCGGCGAGACGCCGTACGGGCCGTGGGGCGGCCTCGGGATCATGGTGCTGTGGACGCTCGCGGCCGTTCTCGGCGGCTACCTCGTCCTGAAGAAGCGCGACGCCTGACGCGGTCGTGAGGCGTGACGCCTGCCCGGGGCGGGCAGTGCGACGCCTGACCCGGGGTGTCCGTCGTGCGACGGACACCCCGGGTACTACGGGTCATCCCGGATCCGGATCTCAGGGGCAGCTCAGGGGTTCGGTCCGGGTGGGAACCGACGTAGGCTCGATACCCTCTTAAGGGTCATACGGACGAGAGCCCTCCGGGCCTGGCAAGGGGCAGCACGATGATCGAGGCAGTCGGCCTGACCAAGCGCTTCGGCGCGAAGACCGCCGTCGAGCAGCTGTCGTTCCAGGTCAGGCCGGGTCACGTCACCGGTTTCCTGGGGCCGAACGGCTCCGGCAAATCCACCACCATGCGCATGATCCTCGGCCTGGACCGGCCCACCGCCGGTCACGTCACGATCAACGGCTCCCCCTTCCGGGACCTGCCGAACGCCCAGCGCCACGTCGGCGCCCTCCTCGACGCCAAGGCCATGCACGGCGGCCGCAAGGCCCGTACCCACCTGCTGTCGATCGCCCAGCTCTCCGGGATCCCCGAGAAGCGGGTGGACGAGGTACTGGGCGTGGTCGGCCTCCAGGACGCCGCCCGGCAGCGCACCAAGGGCTTCTCCCTCGGCATGGGCCAGCGCCTCGGCATCGCGACCGCCCTCCTCGGTGACCCGCAGGTCCTCCTCTTCGACGAGCCGGTCAACGGACTCGACCCCGAGGGCATCCTCTGGGTGCGCAACCTGATGCGTCAGCTCGCCTCCGAGGGCCGCACCGTCTTCGTCTCCTCGCACCTGATGAGCGAGATGGCACTGACCGCCGACCACCTGATCGTGATCGGCCGGGGCCGACTGCTCGCCGACATGAGCGCCCACGACTTCATCACGCACAACTCGGCCGGATTCGCACGGGTCCGTCCCGCCGCGGACCGTCCCGACGGCCGGTCCGCGCTCGGCACGGCGCTCGTCAAGGCGGGCGCCCGCGTCCTCCAGGAGACGGACGGAGCGCTGCGCGTCACCGGACTGGACCTCCCCCGCATCAGCGACGTCGCCCACGAGAGCGGGGTGCGGCTGTGGGAGCTGTCCCCGCACCGGGCCTCGTTGGAGGAGGCGTACATGCGGATGACCCAGTCCTCCCTGGAGTACACCTCCACCGAGGACCCCCGCGCCGAGCTGTGGGAGCCCGAACCGCTGAGCGTCCCCGAGTGGGAGGAGGAGGCGCCCGTCGCGGAGGTCCCGACGGAGACCGCGGCGAGCTTCTTCGCTCCCCCACCCCCCGCGGCGGGTGGACAGCCCTTCCTGATGCCCGGCAGCGCCGCCGACCTCGCCCCCGCCGTACGGCAGGGCGACCCGGCGCGGACGCCCGAGAACGCCCAGAGCACCTCCGAGGACCACAGATGACCGCCCGCCCCGCCCCGACCGCGAGCTACACCTCGCCGATGCCCACCCCGCGGCCGCACCTGGGCCACGCGCTGGCCTCGGAGTGGACCAAGCTGACCTCCGTGCGCTCCACCCTGTGGACGCTCGGCTCCCTGGTGGTCCTGGTCGTCGGCGTCGGCCTGTTGGCCATCGTCCAGACCCGGGGCGCGGACTACATGAAGACGCCCTACACGGGGCCGGCCCTCTTCGGCCTCATGGTCGGCCAGGTCGCCGTGATCGTCCTCGGCGTGCTGACGATCTGCTCCGAGTACGGCACCGGACTGATCCGCACCACCTTCACCGCGGCCCCCGAGCGGACGCGGGTGCTCACCGCCAAGTACCTCGTCTTCGGGGCCGTCTCCTTCGCCGTCATCGTGGGCTCGGTGGCGGTCGTCGGCCTGTCCGCCGCCCTGGTGCACAAGGCGTCGCCCGACGGATCCCGATGGGTCTCGGCATGGGCGGGCGCGCTGGGCGGCTGCTTCTACGTCACCCTGCTCGGGGTCCTCGCGCTGGCCGTCGGCGCGCTCGTACGGCATTCCGCGGGCGGCATCGCCGTGATGCTGGGCGTGGTGACCCTGCCGCCCGTGCTCGGCTCCATCCTGACCGCCTGGCCCTCGACGTCGGGGATCGGGGCGGCCGTCCTGCGCTACAACGCCCCGCTCGCGTTGGTCCAGTTCTTCGGGCTCCAGGACGAGGCGACGGTAGAGGGATCACCGGTCCCCGGGAACGGGGCCCAGTTGCTGCTGCTCCTCACGGTGACGGGGGCCGCGATGGCCGCCTCGTACGTCGTGGTCCGGCGCCGGGACGTCTGAGGCGCGGCCGGTCGGCCGGTCCGTCAGTATCTGGGCGCGTTGCGGGACCGTTGCACCTTCGTGGTGCGACGGTCCTTCGCGTTCCAGCAGGCCTTGTGCCAGTGCCGCCGGTCGTCCACGCCGCCGTACTCGGGCCAGGCCACCAGGTGCGGGGTGCCGGAGGGGATCTCCTGGTCGCAGCCGGGGCAGCGGTAGCGCTTGCCCGCCGCGGCCGCGCCCGCCACGTGCCGGACCTTCCACTCCTCGCCCAGGTACTCCTCGGTCCGCTCCAGCCCGAACCGGTCGAGGCCGGTGGCGGGTCGTTCGTCCGGGGTCTCGCCGCCCCTGGGGCGGTTGTGGCGCGGTGACACGTATACCTCACGGGAGGGCGGCGGGCAGTGACTTTCTCCCAGACTACGCGCAGCGAGCCGGGGTACCCGCAGGGTTGCCGGAGATGGCCGGACGGCGCCGGCGGACCGGCCCGACAATCTCAATAACTTTCCGGTGAGGCCGTGCCTTTGGCACGTGTCAGACGTTGTTGCCATCAGACGTTGATGTCATCAGCGGGTCGGTCCACCTGGGGGAGGCCGCGTCAGCCGCGAGGAGGATAAGGGCGATGCGCGTAGGAGCGTTTGTACTGGCGGCCCAGTTTCCGGGTCAGGGGCAGGGGGAGGCACTGCACCGGGCGGTGCGGACCGCCGAGGTGGCCGAGGAGGCCGGACTGGACTCGGTCTGGCTGGCCGAGCACCACTTCGTGCCGTACGGGGTCTGCCCGTCGGCGGTGACCCTCGCGGCGCTGCTGCTGGGGCGGACCCGGCGGCTGCGGGTGGGGACCGCGGTGAGCGTGCTGCCGAGCACACATCCGGTGGCCCTCGGGGAACAGGCGGCCCTGCTACACGTCACCTCGGGGGGCCGGTTCACCCTCGGGGTGGGTCGGGGCGGGCCCTGGGTGGACCTGGAGGTGTTCGGGGGCGGCCTGGAGGCGTACGAGAGCGGCTTCTGCGAGGACCTCGACCTGCTGCGGCGCTGGCTGACCGAGTCGCGCGTGGGGGCGGCCGGCGCCCGGCACTCCTTCCGCGAGGTGGCCGTCGTACCCCGCCCGGACGAGGCGCTGGACGGCGACGGGACGGGGCCGGAAGTGATCGTCGCGTGCACGTCCCCGGCGTCGGTCCGCACGGCCGCGCAGCGCGGACTGCCGATGCTGTTGGGCATGCACTGCGGTGACGAGGACAAGGCCGCGATGGTCGCCCTGTGGCGGCGGACCGCGCTGGCGGCCGGGCACCCGCCCGACGCGGTGCGGGCCGCCGGCCACGTCTCGGCGGGCGTCTGCCAGCTGGCGGACCGGACGGCGGACGCCCGCGAGACCCTGGTCAAGGCGATGCCGGGTTGGTTCCGTCAGGGGTTGGACGCGCACGTCACGGTCGACGGCCGGCGGCGCGCGATGCGCGACCCCGTCGCCTACACGGAACTGCTGTGCGCCCTGCATCCGGTCGGCACCCCGAGGGTGGCGGCGGACCGGCTCGCGGCGACCTCGGAACGCACCGGGATCACGCGCTTCGCCCTGCTCACGGAGGGCTCCGGCGACCTCGCCGCGACGGAGGAGAACGTACGGCGCCTCGGCTCCGAGGTGCTGCCGCGTCTGGACGCGGCCGGGGCCTGAGCGCCGGTGGACCGGGCCTGGGCTGCCGCTCCGGTGTCAGTCGCACCTCCCGCGACACGGAGCGGCAGCGCAGTACCGGTCCCGCTAGCAGTCCCGCATCTCCGGCGACTGGTTGAGCAGCTGGCCACGGATCGAGGTGAACCGGGCGTGCCTCTCGTCCGACGAGGAATCCAACGGGAAGACCGCCACGCGGTGGCAGTTCTGGAAGGCCAGGCGCACCCCGAAGTGCCGCTGCAGCGCACCACGTATCGCGTCACTCGCCAGCGCGCGCAGCAGTTGTCCGCGCGCCTGCTCGTCCGGCGGCGGCGTCTGGTTGTCGGCGAACTCTCCGCCCTCAACCTCCAGCTGGGCCGTCAACGAGCTGATCATCTCCCATGCGTAGGGCAGGGAGGTCCGGACGCAGTCGACGAAGGCGGCTTCGTCGACCTCGCCTCGCTCGGCCTGTTCGAGTAGGGCCGGTGAGACGTCGAGCGACATGGGTTCTCCTCTCGTGACCCCGGCCGTTGGGTTGCCGGAGCCTTACGGGCAGGGAAGGAGATCGCGACGCAGAGTGCACGTTCGACGACCTCCCGCTCACCACGGTAGGCGCCCTCCGGGTACCGCACCAGGAGAATGCGCATACAACGCGCCATCGGCGAACGGGGCTTTCAGGGGCGAATCGCGTGGAGGCGCATCCGTCGAGTAGCGTTGCCGACCATGCGTCTCGTCATTGCCCGCTGCTCCGTCGACTACGCGGGCCGGCTCACCGCCCATCTGCCCTCGGCACCCCGTCTGATCCTCGTGAAGGCCGACGGCAGTGTCTCGATCCACGCGGACGACCGGGCGTACAAACCGCTCAACTGGATGTCGCCCCCGTGCACCCTCAAGGAGGGGAGCGGCGACGACGCGGGCGTCTGGACCGTCGTCAACAAGGCGGGCGAGAAGCTCATCATCACCATGGAGGAAGTCCTCCACGACTCCTCCCACGAGCTGGGCACCGACCCCGGTCTCATCAAGGACGGCGTCGAGGCGCACCTCCAGGAGCTGCTCGCCGACCGGATCGACACGTTGGGCGAGGGCTGGACGCTGATCCGGCGCGAGTACATGACCGCGATCGGCCCCGTCGACATCCTGTGCCGGGACGCCTCCGGCGCGACGGTGGCGGTGGAGATCAAGCGCCGCGGCGAGATCGACGGCGTCGAACAGCTCACCCGCTACCTGGAGCTGCTGAACCGCGACCCACATCTGGCACCCGTCCGGGGCGTGTTCGCGGCGCAGGAGATCAAGCCGCAGGCGCGCGTGCTCGCGAACGACCGCGGCATGAACTGCGTGGTGCTCGACTACAACGCCATGCGCGGCATCGAGGACGACAAGCTCCGCCTGTTCTGACCCCCCTGATTTTGGCGCGCGGCCGTACGTCGGACGCGGCGAAGGCCCCCGGATCCGTTCCGGGGGCCTTCGCCGTGTCCGGGGCCGGGACGGCCGCCTCGCGGCGGGGACGCTCCGTCCTGGCGCGGACGCTACGTCGTGGTGGCCGTCGGGGACCGGTCGACGGCCGGGGCGCTGACGCTCGCGGGGTTCGTCGCCGGGGCGGTGGCGGTCCCCGTCGGCGTCTCGGGGACCGTCGGGGTGACGGTGGGCGTCGGGCTGCCCGGTCCGGGCTCGGGGTCCGGGCCCGGGGAGGCGGGGGGCGTCGGGGTGGGCGTCGGCTTGACCGGCGGGCGCGGGGTGGCCGGGGGCATCCCGGGGCGCTGCGGCGCGGTCGTGCGGGGCGCCGGGCCGGTGTTCGGGGCGTCGTCCCCGGCGCCGTCGGGGGCCTCCTCGGGGCCGGACGACTCCGAGGGCGGGGGCGTCGTACCCGGCTCGGGCGCGGGGTCGGTTCCGATCGTGCCCGGGACGGTCGGCGGATCCGTGGCCGCGGTGGTCGGGGTCGAGGACACCGCGGGCTTGGCCGGTGCCTGCGCCTCCCCCGAGGTCAGGGCCAGCCCGATCGCCGTGCCGAGCGCGGCCACCGTCAGCACCCCCGCGGCGGCCAGCAGCGCGGTCCTGCGCCGGGATCCCGGTTCGGCCCCCGGGGCGGGCACGGGTACGGGGACGGTGGCGGGAGCGGGCTCGGTGAGCGGCGGGAACGCGTCCCGGAAGCCGTCGGACAGGATCGCCGGGGCCGGTCCGGTGGCGGGGGCCGACCCACGGATGACGGGGATGACCTGCGTGCTCGCCTCCCCCCGGGCCGGCGCGACGGGCCGCGCGACAGCCTTCGCGGCAGCGGCCTGCGCGGCGGCGGGCAGCGCGGCAGCAGGCAGCGCGGCAGCAGGCAGTACGGCGGCGGGCAGCGCGGCAGCGGGCAGTGCGGCAGCCGTGGCGGCGGCTCCGGAGGTCAGGGCCGCGCGGGGAGCCGGCGCCGACACCGCCTTCGGCGTCGGTGCGGCGAACGGGCTCGGCTTCGGGGCCGACCCGGCCCCGGGCAGGGCGACGCCGGCCGCGACGGGCGGCGTAGCCGCCGGCGGCTCCAGTCGCAGCGGCGGCGAGGCCTGCGCCACGGCCGCCTCTCGGTCGGTGACCAGGGCCAGGGCCCGGCGTCCGGCCACCGTTCCGCGCTTGTCGGCCAGCGCCCCGCGCAGCCCGATGGAGGCCTCCAGCTCGGCTCGCGCCCGGTCGAGGCGACCCTCGCACAGCGCGAGCACGCCCAACTCGTGGTGGAAGTACGCCTGCTCGGCGACCTCTCCCGCCTTGCGGGCGGCCTCGGCGCCCGCGCGCAGCGCCCGTTCCCAGGCCTCCCAGTGCAGGGAGGCGGCGAGGGCCGGGGCGGCCGTACGGGCCAGGAGTACGGCGGCCACCACGTCGGCGCCCGCCAAGGCGGCGAGCACGGCGTCGGCCTCGGCGGCGACGCGCTCCGGGGTCACCGAGGCGTGCCCGGTCCACCATGCGTAGTGCCGGGCGGCGGTCCGCGCCTCCTCGCCGGCGCTCTCCCCGTACCCGGCCTCCTCCAGCTGTCGGGCGACGCCCTCGGCGAGCCGGTACCGGGGCCCGACCGGGGTGATCAGCCCGCAGCCGAGGAGTTCCGCCACGGCGGAGTCCGCGTGGGTGTCCCCGACCAGGGCGGGGAGGTGGGCGTGGTGCGGCAGCTCGCCGCCGAGCGCGCAGGCCATCCGCAGGGCGGCCCGGGCGGACTCGCTGACCCGGGAGGCCAACAGTTCGGCGGGGGCGGCGGCCTCGGCGAGGGTGGGCAGCGGTACGTGGGCGGGGTCGCGGGGGCGTTCCTCGAAGACGCCGGGTTCCTCGTCGTCGTCCTCGGTGGTGGCCCGGTTCAGTTCGTCGCGCTGGCGCAGCAGGGCGGCCGCCTGGACGAAGCGCAGCGGGAGCCCTTCGGAGGCGAAGCGCAGGTCCCCGGCCCAGGTGGTCTCCTCCTCCGTCAGGGCCCGTCCGGTGGCGGCCTCCAGCAGCAGGACGCAGTCGGCCTTGCCGAGCCCGCCGAGGAAGACCTCCTCCAGGTGCGAGTCGTCGGAGGGGGCCTTGGTGTCGGGGGTCGCGGCGAGCAGGTAGGCGCATTCGGGGGTGGCGCGCAGCAGTTCGTCGAGGGCGGCGCCGCCCAGTTCCAGGTCGTCGAGGAGCACGATGGCGCCGATCTCCCCGACCCGCGCGAGGAGTTCCGTACGGTCGGGCCGTTCGTCGCCGGAGTCGTGGACGGCCCCGTACAGGGCGTGCAGCAGTTCGCCGGGCTGGTGGTGGCCGTGGCCGCTGAGCCGGACGACCCCGTCCGGGGCGAGGCCCGCGCAGGCGGTGGCGACGGAGTCGAGGAGCGCGGTACGGCCCGACCCGGCGGGCCCGGTCAGGCGTACGGAGCGGCCGCGGCCCAGCAGTCGTACGAGGCGCTCCCGTTCCTCGGCGCGCTCCAGGAGCGGCCGGGCGGGCGGGAGCGGTCCCGGCAGCGCGGGCGGGCGCCCGGCGGTGTCGCGGGCGGCCCGGTCGGCGGCGTCGCGCTTCGCGGGGCGGCCCTTGGCCGTGCCGGGGCGCAGGGGCTCGATCTCGCTGCCGTCGACGGGGTTGACGGTGAGGGAGAAGGTCCCGGCGGTCAGGGTGACGACCCGCGCGGCCGGTGTGGCGGCCGGCACGACGGCCGCGCCGGTGCCGCGGCCGTCGGGGGCCTGACGGGTGGGTTCCGCGGCCGGCTCTTCGGCCGGGGCCGCCGCCCGGCCGTCCCGATCGGGCTGCCCCTGAGTACGGTCCATGACCAAGTCCCCCGATCGCGTCGCGCGCGCCGTCGCCGTCGTGTCCACGCCCGGCCTTCGCTCGCCGCTGTCGCTACTGGTCCGGTTTCCGCCCGAACCCTAGACCGTGGCCCGCCGCGCGGGAACCGCCGGGGTGCCTTCACCACCGGACCGTTATGTTTCCCGGCGGGGCCGCCGGGGCCCGTCCGTCAGTCCTTCCGGCCGGTCAGGGCCACGGTGACGCCGAGGCCGATCATGGTGAGTCCGCCGGCGCCGCCCACCAGGGAGAGCCGCCGCGGCGAGCCCGCGAACCAGCCGCGGGCGCCGGCCGCGACCAGCCCCCAGGCGCTGTCGAGGACGATCGCGATCAGGTTGAAGAGCAGACCCAGGAACAGCATCTGCGCCGTCGGGTGACCTGCGGCGCGGTCCACGAACTGGGGCAGCACGGCGGCGAAGAACACCATCGTCTTGGGGTTGGCGACGCCGACGACGAACCCCTCCCCCAGGGTTCGCAGGCCGCCGCGCGCCGGCGGTGCGCCGCCGGTGACGGCGGCGTGCAGGTCGCCGCGCCGGCGCCACGCCGTGACGCCGAGGTACACGAGGTAGCTGGCGCCGATCAGCTTGAGCGCCGTGAAGACGAGCACCGAGCGTTCGACGACGGCCCCGACGCCGAGGGCGACGGCCACGACGAGGACGCAGGAGCCCATCGTGTTGCCGAGGACCGTGGTGAGCGCGGCGCGGCGGCCCTGGGCCAGGGCCCGTCCGATGACGAAGAGCACACTGGGGCCGGGGATCACGATCAGGAGGAACGCCATGGCCGCGAAGGCCAACGCCCGGTCGGTGGACACCATGCGGCCATGAAAGCGGAGGGGGGGCGCGGGGCGCAGCCCATTATTCCTCCGTGCGGCGGACGCCCGGCCCCGTCCGCGCCCCGGGTCAGACCCGGGGCAGGGACTCCGCTTCCAGCCCGCCCTCGATCGCGAGGATGCGGTGCAGTCGGGTCGCCACGAGGAGGCGTTGCATCTGGGCGGGGACCCCGCGCAGGACGAGTCGCCGCCCGGTCCGGCCGGCCCGCCGGTGGGCTCCCATGATCACGCCGAGTCCGGTCGCGTCCCAGGAGTCGAGTCCGGTCAGGTCGAGCACGAGGTCGCCGTGCCCGTCGTCCAGGGCACTGTGCAGGACCGTACGGGCGTCCGCCGCGCTGCGCACGTCGAGGCGACCCCCGACCGCGAGTTCGGCGTGGTCGCCCCTGATGTGCATGTGTACTCCCCGGCTGTACCGCGTGCGTGTGGTCCGACTCCCGTGGTCGGCAACTCTCACTGCAACTGACTGCCTCGCGGGCAGGGAAGTTGCCGACCGTGAGCGAACCGATACCTAATTCACCCCGGAGGGTGAAGCCATTCGAACGGTGATGCTCAATGCTCCGGTGGTGCTCAGTGCTTGTAGAACCCCTGGCCGCTCTTGCGGCCGATGTCGCCCGCGTCGACCATCCGGCGCATCAGCTCCGGCGGCGCGAACTTCTCGTCCTGCGACTCGGTGTAGATGTTGCTGGTGGCGTGCAGCAGGATGTCGACGCCCGTGAGGTCGGCGGTGGCGAGGGGGCCCATGGCGTGGCCGAAGCCCAGCTTGCAGGCGATGTCGATGTCCTCGGCGGAGGCGACGCCCGACTCGTACAGCTTGGCGGCCTCGACGACCAGCGCGGAGATCAGACGGGTCGTCACGAAGCCGGCGACGTCGCGGTTGACGACGATGCAGGTCTTGCCGACGGATTCGGCGAACGCCCGGGTCGTGGCGAGGGTCTCGTCGCTGGTCTTGTAGCCGCGCACCAGCTCGCACAGCTGCATCATCGGGACGGGCGAGAAGAAGTGCGCGCCGACGACCCGCTCCGGACGCTTCGTCACGGCCGCGATCTTGGTGATCGGGATGGCGGAGGTGTTGGAGGCGAGGACCGCGTCGTCGCGCACCAGCTCGTCGAGCGCGCGGAAGATCTCGTGCTTGACCTCCAGCTTCTCGAAGACGGCCTCGACGACGATGTCGGCGTCGGCGACCGCGCCGAGATCGGTGGTCGTGGTGATCCGGCCCAGGGCCGCCTCGGCGTCCTGCGCCGTCAGCTTGCCCTTGGCGACGAACCGGTCGTACGAGGCCTTGATCCCGTCCGTACCGCGGGTCAGCGCGGCGTCCGTGACGTCTCGCAGGACCACGTCCCAACCCGCCTGAGCGGAGACCTGCGCGATCCCGGAACCCATCAGTCCGGCACCGATGACGGCGAGCTTCCCAGCCACTGCACACCCCTTAGTTCTTCACGCGGCCCAGTCTCGTAGCCTCTTCGGCGGAGACTAGCGTCCGTGGAGGGCGGTGTGACCGCGAAGTAACACGCGTCACGTCTCAGATGACGGACATCACACCGGTACGGCCCAGCACCCCTGCACAGCCCTCCAGTTCACCCGGCCCGCCCCCGGAAGCAGCGCTTCGCCGGCTCCACCGGGCCGGTCTACCCTGGCCGCATGGTGAACCTCACGCGCATCTACACCCGTACCGGCGACAAGGGCACGACCGCCCTGGGCGACATGAGCCGGACGCGGAAGACCGACCTGCGGATCTCGGCGTACGCCGACGCGAACGAGGCCAACGCGGCCATCGGGACGGCGATCGCGCTGGGCGCGCTCCCGGACGAGGTGGTGAAGGTCCTGGTCCGCGTGCAGAACGACCTGTTCGACGTGGGCGCGGACCTGTGCACCCCGGTCGTGGAGGCGTCCGCTCTTTCGGAAGAAACGGGCCCGCCGCTGCGCGTCGAGCAGTTCTACGTCGACAAGCTGGAGGCGGACTGCGACCTGTTCCTGGAGCGGGTCGAGAAGCTGCGCAGCTTCATCCTGCCCGGCGGCACCCCCGGCGCGGCCCTGTTGCACCAGGCCTGCACGGTGGTCCGGCGCGCCGAGCGCTCCACGTGGGCGGCGCTGGAGGTGCACGGCGAGGTGATGAACCCGCTGACCGCCACCTACCTCAACCGCCTCTCCGACCTCCTGTTCATCCTGGCCCGGGTGGCCAACAAGGAGGTCGGGGACGTGCTGTGGGTGCCCGGTGGCGAGCGGTAGGTCCGCCCTCCCGGGTCCTGCCGGTCAGGCGAGGGGGCCGGTCTTCACGCGGTCGGGTTCGGTTGCGGCCGGGGCCTTCTTCGGCCAGATCGTGTAGCAGACGGCGATGACGCCGTGGATGCCGACGACGCGAAGGGCCGCGCCCTGGTAGCTCGTGAGCGAGCTGACGTCACCCGCGTCACCGACGTACCAAACGGCGGCCTGGAGCAGGACGATCGCGACGACCGCGGCGACGACGGTGCGGCCCCACAGCTTCCACTCGTGGACGGCCCGCGCCCTGCCGTAACCGGCGCCGGCCGGCTTCGGGCCGCCGGCCAGCCGGTGGGCCGCGTGGCCGTCGAGCCACTTCACCGTGTAGTGGCCGTAGGCGACGGTGTAGCCGAGGTAGAGGGCGGCCACCCCGTGCTTCCAGTCGGGGGTGGCGCCGTTCTTCAGGTCGAGGGTGGTCACGACCAGCAGGACGAGTTCCAGCAGGGGCTCGCACAACAGGACCGCGGCCCCCAGTCGGGGCATCCTCGCCAGGTAGCGCAGGCCCAGCCCCGCCGCCAGCAGCACCCAGAAACCGACCTCACACGCGATGATCATCGCGACGATCACGGCTCTCTCCGTTCCGCTCGTCCTCCGGGTTGTCCGGTTCTCCTCCAGGCTGGCTCCCGCGGCGGCCCGTTTCGTCGTCTCAGGTGACGAAAGCGCACTGCATCCTTCGATGTAGTGCGGGTTCCGTCCCGGTGTCGACGTGCGCGGCCGTGCCGGCGTGTTGGATGGGAACGTGACCCCGCAGCCGCCCCGCCCCCACCGCGACGATGTCCTGATCGCACTGGTCAGCGTGCTCGCGGGACTGCTCCTCTGGTCCCTCGGCGTGCACAGCAACACCCGCCCGCACTTCGCCCCCGCCTGGGCGGCCCTGGTACCGCTGTTGGTCATGGGTGGCCTGGAACTGCTGCGCCGCACCCACCCCCTGGTGACCCTGCCCGTCGGGACGGTCGCCCTGGTCGTCGACCAGTTCACGGTGGGAAACCTGGCCACGGTCCTCATGTACACGGACCTGATGTACGCGGCCGCCCTCTACGGAAAACCCGCCACGGCCCGCCGGCTCCCGGTCGCCACCGGGCTCCTCACCGTCGCCGTCACCATCGCCTCCGTGGCCTGGCTGCGCACCCCGCAGGCGCTGCTGATCGGGGTCATCGCGGGCATCGTCACCTTCGGCCCGGCCATGACCGGCGCCACCCTGCGCAACCACCGCGACGCCGCGAACGCCGCTCGGCTGCGCGCCGAGCAGACGGCCCTGTTGGCCGAAATGGACCGGTCCCAGGCGGTGGCCGCGGAGCGGGCCCGGATGGCCCGCGAGCTCCACGACATGGTGGCCAACCACCTCTCGGCGATCGCCATCCACTCGACCGCCGCGCTGTCCATCGACTCCCCCGCGACGAGCCGCGAGGCCCTCGGGGTGATCCGTGAGAACAGCGTGCAGGGGCTGGCCGAAATGCGTCGGCTCATCGGGCTGCTGCGCGACGCGGGCGCCGGGACGGACGCCGTGGCGGTGCCCACCCTCGACGGGCTGGAGGCGCTGCTGGCCCAGGCCCGGACGAACGGAGCCGCGAGCGGGCTGGAGTTCGCCCTGGACGACGGCCGCCCCGAGGCCGGGCCGCCGCTGCCGACCCCGGTGGAACTGGCGGCGTACCGGATCGTGCAGGAGTCGCTGACCAACGCCCTCAAGCACGCCGGCCCGGGCACCGTCACCGTCCGGGTGGCCTGCGCGGACGGCGTGCTTTCGGTGGCGGTCGACTCCCCCCGCGGCGGCCGGCACGACCCCCGGGCGCCCGGCTCCGGGGCGGGGCTGATCGGCATGCGCGAGCGGACGGACCTGCTCGGCGGAACGTTCACCGCGGGCCCGGCCGGGCCCGTCTGGCAGGTGCGGGCGACGCTGCCCGCCGACGAAGGAGCCGTACCGGCATGAACCAGCGGAACATCCGGGTGCTGGTCGCCGAGGACCAGAGCGCGGTGCGCGCGGGCCTCGTACTGATCCTGCGCAGCGCCGGGGACATCGAGGTGGTGGGCGAGGCCACCGACGGGGAGGAGGCGGTGCGCCTCGCCCGCGATCTTCGGCCGGATCTGGTCCTCATGGACGTGCAGATGCCGCGCCTGGACGGGGTGGCGGCCACCCGGCAGGTGGTCGCCGAGTCGCTGGCGGACGTCCTCGTCCTGACCACCTTCGACCTCGACGAGTACGTCTTCGGCGCCCTGCGGGCGGGCGCCTGCGGGTTCCTGCTGAAGGACGCCGACGCCGCGGAGTTGATCGCGGCCGTCCGTACGGTGGCGCGCGGCGAGGGGCTGATCGCGCCCGCGGTGACCCGGCGCCTGATCGCCGAGTTCGCGGCGCCCCGCGCGCGGCGGCCCTCCGTGGCGCCGGAGACGGCCGCGGCCGTGGAATCGCTGACGCGGCGCGAACGGGAGGTGCTCGGCGCCCTGGGCGGGGGGCTGTCGAACGCGGAGATCGCCGCCCGTCTGGACATGGCGGAGGCAACGGTGAAGACGCACGTCAGCCGTCTGCTGGGGAAGTTGGAGCTGCGCAGTCGGCTCCAAGCGGCGGTACTGGCCCAGGAGTTGGGGGATCTGGACGAGCGCTGGAGGTAAGGTCTGGACCTCTTGACGGTTGGTCCAGACCTTTCTAGTCTCACCGAAACACTGTGGTGAGCGTGCCATGACGACCGTCATGACGAGGCGTGCTCACGGGCGGCGCAGGTCCCACCCCCATGTGCCCGGTCGGCCCCACGACCGGCACGGACCTACGGAGGGGAACACCCTTGAGCACAGCACCCCCACTACGTACCCGTCTGTACAGAAGGTTGGCCGCCACGGTGGCCGTCTTCGCCCTGCCCATCGCCGGCCTCGTCGGCCTGGCCGGACCCGCACAGGCGGCCACCTCCGCGACGGCGACCTACACCAAGGCCTCCGACTGGGGCTCCGGCTTCGAGGGCAGGTGGACGGTCAAGAACACCGGCACCACCACGCTGTCCAGCTGGACCGTGGAGTGGGACTACCCCGCCGGCACCAGGGTCACCTCCGCCTGGGACGCCACCGTCACCAGCTCGGGCAACCACTGGACCGCCAAGAACCTCGGCTGGAACGGCTCCCTCACCCCGGGCCAGAGCATCACCTTCGGGTTCAACGGCTCCGGCACCGGCGCCCCCTCCGGCTGCAAGATCAACGGCGGCGCCTGTGACGGCGGAAGCCAGCCCGGCGACGCCGCCCCCTCGGCCCCCGGCACCCCCACGGCCTCCGGGGTCACCGAAACCGCCCTGACCCTGTCCTGGTCGGCGGCCACCGACGACAAGGGCATCAAGAACTACGACGTCTACCGCAACGGCGCCAAGGTCACCACGGTCACCGGCACCAGCTACGGCGACTCGGGCCTGACCAAGGGCACCTCGTACACGTACTCGGTCGTCGCCCGCGACACCGCGGACCAGACCGGCCCCTCCTCCGGCGAGCTCGCCCTCACCACCCCGGGCGGCGGCGGCACGGACCCGGGCGCCGGCACCAAGGTCAAGCTGGGCTACTTCACCAACTGGGGCGTCTACGGGCGCAACTACCACGTGAAGAACCTGGTCACCTCCGGCTCCGCGTCGAAGATCACGCACATCAACTACGCCTTCGGCAACGTGCAGGGCGGCAAGTGCACCATCGGTGACGCCTACGCGGACTACGACAAGGCCTACACCGCCGACCAGAGCGTCGACGGCAAGGCCGACACCTGGGACCAGCCGCTGCGCGGCAACTTCAACCAGCTCCGCAAGCTGAAGGCCCAGTACCCCCACATCAAGATCCTGTGGTCCTTCGGCGGCTGGACCTGGTCCGGCGGCTTCGGCCAGGCGGTGTCCAACCCGACCGCCTTCGCCCAGTCCTGCTACGACCTCGTGGAGGACCCGCGCTGGGCCGACGTCTTCGACGGCATCGACCTCGACTGGGAGTACCCGAACGCCTGCGGCCTGACCTGCGACACCAGCGGCGCCGCCTCACTCAAGAACATGATGCAGGCCATGCGGGCCAAGTTCGGCGCGAACAACCTGGTCACCGCGGCCATCTCCGCCGACGGCGCCAACGGCGGCAAGCTCGACGCGGCCGACTACGGCGGCGCGGCCCAGTACGTCGACTTCTACAACGTCATGACGTACGACTTCTTCGGCTCCTGGGCCGCCCAGGGCCCGACCGCCCCGCACTCCCCGCTCACCGCCTACCCGGGCATCCCGCAGGACGGCTTCAACTCCGAGGCCGCGATCACCAAGCTCAAGGGCAAGGGCATCCCCGGCTCGAAGCTCAACCTCGGCATCGGCTTCTACGGCCGCGGCTGGACCGGCGTCACCCAGGCCACGCCCGGCGGCACCGCCACCGGCCCGGCCCCGGGCACGTACGAGCCGGGCAACGAGGACTACAAGGTCCTCAAGGTCACCTGCCCGAGCACCGGCACCATCGCCGGCACGGCCTACGCCAAGTGCGGCAGCAACTGGTGGAGCTACGACACCCCCGCCACGGTCGCCACGAAGATGAACTGGACCAAGCAGCAGGGACTCCGCGGCGCCTTCTTCTGGGAGTTCAGCGGCGACACCACCAACGGCGAACTCGCCAACGCGATCCACACCGGGCTCCAGTAACCCCCACTGAACGAACCCGGTGACAGACGAAGCCGGGGAGTCGGGTCCGTCCCCCGCCTCCCCGGCTTCTCCACATCCGATGCGGCCCGGACCCCACGGCGGACCGTGGCGCCGGCCGGCCGCGGCCTCGGGCCACGTTCACCCTCCCCCCGGACCCCGTCCGTGGGGACCCCCTACCAGCGGGCGGGCATCACGCCACGTTCACCCGCTGGCCGGGAGGCGCCGCCTCCAGCCAGGCCAGGAATCCGGTCAGCGCGTCGTCGCTCATCGCCAGCTCCAGGCGGGTTCCCCGGTGGGAACAGCCGAGCACGACCGCGTCCGACAGCAGGGCAAGCTCCTCCTCGCCCTCGGGCGCGCGGCGGGCGAGCACCTCGATGGAGGAGCGCTCCAGCAGCCGACGCGGGCGCGGAGAGTACGAGAACACCCGGAACCACTCGATCCGGTCACCGCTGTAGCGGGCGACCCCGTAGACCCAGCCCTTGCCGGACACGTCCGACTCGTCGGCCACGTCCCAGCGCATGCTGCAGTCGAAGGTCCCGCCGGACCGCTGGATCAATCTGCGGCGCAGTCCGAACACAATCAGCCCGATCACCACCAGGGCTACGACCAGGCCGCTCACAAGCAGAGCGAGGAGCATCTTCACCGACCTCCTCGCTCATCGAAACACGTCACACGACCGAGCCCGTCACGGACCGGTCCGAGACGGACGTACATCGCCTCAGCCGCGACCCGGTCTGGAAAATTCCAGAACGGACCGCGGCTGAGGTCTGCCGGCGCCCGGAGGTCACCCTCCGGGTCCGACGGTTCGAACTCCGACGGGCTGTCAGCCCGTTACGGCGCGCAACCGGACATCGGCGCGACGTTCGGCGGCCGCGTCGGCCTCCGACTTCGCGCGCTCCAGTGCCCGCTCCGCCCGCTGGACGTCGATCTCGTCCGCGAGCTCGGCGATCTCGGCCAGCAGGGACAGCTTGTTGTCCGCGAACGAGATGAAACCGCCGTGCACCGCGGCGACGACAGTGCCGCCCTCGCTGGTACGAATGGTCACAGGGCCCGATTCCAGCACACCGAGAAGCGGCTGGTGACCGGGCATGACGCCGATGTCGCCGGACGTGGTGCGGGCGACAACAAGGGTGGCCTCGCCGGACCAGACATTGCGGTCCGCCGCGACCAGCTCGACGTGCAGCTCAGCAGCCAAGGTGGCTCCTCGGGTCACCACCCGGCGGGTCAGCCGGGTGTTGGTCAAATTCTAATGGGCGTGGGGAGAGGGACGGGACGTACCCCGCCCCTCTCCTTTCGTTCTTCGAAGACGCGCGTTCCGCAGAACGCGGCCGACTAGGAGACGCCCAGCTCCTTGGCGTTCGCCTTCAGGTCCTCGATGCCACCGCACAGGAAGAACGCCTGCTCGGGGAAGTGGTCGTAGTCACCGTCGCAGATCGCGTTGAACGCGGTGATCGACTCCTCCAGCGGAACGTCCGAACCGTCGACACCGGTGAACTGCTTGGCGACGTGGGTGTTCTGCGACAGGAAGCGCTCGACGCGACGGGCACGGTGGACAACGAGCTTGTCCTCCTCGCCCAGCTCGTCGATACCGAGGATCGCGATGATGTCCTGGAGGTCCTTGTACTTCTGCAGGATCCCCTTGACGCGCATCGCCGTGGCGTAGTGGTCCGCCGCGATGTACCGCGGGTCGAGGATGCGGGACGTCGAGTCCAGCGGGTCCACGGCCGGGTAGATGCCCTTCTCGGAGATCGGACGGGAAAGAACCGTCGTCGCGTCGAGGTGGGCGAAGGTGGTCGCCGGCGCCGGGTCGGTCAGGTCGTCCGCGGGGACGTAGATCGCCTGCATCGAGGTGATCGAGTGACCACGGGTCGAGGTGATGCGCTCCTGGAGGAGACCCATCTCGTCGGCCAGGTTCGGCTGGTAACCCACCGCGGAGGGCATGCGGCCGAGCAGCGTCGACACCTCGGAACCCGCCTGGGTGTACCGGAAGATGTTGTCGATGAAGAACAGCACGTCCTGCTTCTGCACATCGCGGAAGTACTCCGCCATGGTCAGACCGGCCAGGGCGACGCGCAGACGCGTGCCCGGCGGCTCGTCCATCTGGCCGAAGACGAGCGCCGTCTTGTCGATGACGCCGGACTCGGCCATCTCCTCGATGAGGTCGTTGCCCTCACGGGTACGCTCACCGACGCCCGCGAAGACCGACACACCGTCGTGGTTGTTGGCGACGCGGTAGATCATTTCCTGGATCAGAACGGTCTTGCCGACACCGGCACCACCGAACAGACCGATCTTTCCACCCTTGACGTACGGGGTGAGAAGGTCGATGACCTTGACGCCGGTCTCGAACATCTCGGTCTTCGACTCGAGCTCGTCGAAGCGGGGCGCCTTGCGGTGGATCGGCCAACGCTCGGTGACGTTGGCGTTCTCCTCCGGGTAGTTCAGCACCTCACCGAGGGTGTTGAACACCTTGCCCTTGGTGAAGTCACCGACGGGGACGGTGATGCCCTCGCCCGTGTCGGTCACCGGGGCCTGGCGGACCAGACCGTCGGTGGGCTGCATCGAGATCGCGCGGACCACGCCGTCACCCAGGTGCTGGGCGACTTCGAGGGTCAGCGTCTTGAGCTCGCCGTCCTGGGCCGGGTCGGCGACCTGGACCTTCAGCGCGTTGTAGATCTCGGGCATCGCGTCGACGGGGAACTCCACGTCGACGACCGGGCCGATGACCCGGGCGACGCGGCCCGTGGCGGCGGCCGTCTCAACAGAGGTCGTCATTACTTGTCACTCCCCGCGGTCGCGTCGGCCATGGCGCTGGCGCCACCGACGATCTCGCTGATTTCCTGGGTGATTTCGGCCTGGCGGGCCGCGTTGGCAAGCCGGGAAAGGCTCTTGATGAGATCCCCGGCGTTGTCGGTCGCCGACTTCATCGCGCGGCGGCGGGCGGCGTGCTCGGAAGCGGCCGACTGCAGCAGTGCGTTGTAGATGCGGCTCTCGACGTAGCGCGGCAGGAGGGCGTCGAGGACGTCCTCCGCCGACGGCTCGAAGTCGAACAGCGGAAGGATCTCGCCCTTCGCACCGGACTCTTCTTCGACCTTGTCGAGGCTGAGCGGCAGCATCCGGCCGTCGACCGCGTTCTGCGTCATCATCGACACGAATTCCGTGTAGACGATGTGCAGCTCGTCGACGCCACCCTCGGCCGTTTCCTTCTGGATGGCCTCGATCAGCGGCCCCGCGACGCGCTTGGCGTCGGAGTAGGCCGGGCTGTCGGTGAAGCCGGTCCACGACTCCGCGACCTTGCGCTCGCGGAAGCCGAAGTAGGCCAGACCCTTACGGCCGACGATGAACGTGTCGACCTCCTTGCCCTCGCCGCGCAGCCGCTCGGTGAGCCGCTCCGCCTGCTTGATGGCGTTGGAGGAGTAGCCGCCGGCCAGACCGCGGTCGCTCGTGATGAGCAGGACCGCGGCACGCGCCGGCGCCTCGACCTCGGTGGTCAGGGCGTGCTTGGTGTTCGAGCCGGTGGCCACCGCGGTCACCGCACGGGTGAGCTCGGTCGCGTACGGCATCGATGCCGCCACCTTGCGCTGCGCCTTGACGATGCGCGAGGCGGCGATCATTTCCATCGCCTTGGTGATCTTCTTGGTCGCCGTGACGGCACGGATGCGACGCTTGTAGACCCGGAGCTGCGCTCCCATGAGTCAGGTCCCTTCCGTCGTCACTTGGAGACGTTGACGGCCGGCGCGTCCTCGCCCAGGAGCTTGCCGTCCGAGGTCTCGAACTGCTGCTTGAAGCCGGCGATGGCGTCGGCGATGGACGTCAGGGTGTCGTCCGACATCTTGCCGCCGTCGGCG
The DNA here is from genome assembly GCF_055574495.1 of Streptomyces sp. NPDC029836. Lineage (NCBI taxonomy): Bacteria > Bacillati > Actinomycetota > Actinomycetes > Kitasatosporales > Streptomycetaceae > Streptomyces > Streptomyces sp. NPDC029836. The sequence goes on from NZ_JBVHZI010000006.1 coordinate 417,778, forward strand.
ATGGAGGTGAGGAGGTCCTTGCGCTCGCGGCGCAGGTGCTCCAGCAGCTCCGACTCGAAGCGACGGATGTCGGCGACCGGGACGTCGTCCATCTTGCCGGTGGTACCGGCCCAGACGGAGACGACCTGCTCCTCGACGGGCATCGGCTGGTACTGGCCCTGCTTCAGCAGCTCGACCAGGCGCTTGCCGCGCTCCAGCGAAGCCTTCGAAGCGGCGTCCAGGTCGGAACCGAAGGCGGCGAACGCCTCCAGCTCGCGGTACTGGGCGAGGTCCAGGCGCAGACGGCCGGAAACCTGCTTCATGGCCTTGTGCTGGGCCGAGCCACCGACGCGGGAGACCGAGATGCCGACGTTCAGCGCCGGGCGCTGGCCCGCGTTGAACAGGTCGGACTCCAGGAAGCACTGGCCGTCGGTGATGGAGATGACGTTGGTCGGGATGAACGCCGACACGTCGTTCGCCTTGGTCTCGACGATCGGCAGACCGGTCATCGAACCGGCACCCATGTCGTCGGAGAGCTTCGCGCAGCGCTCCAGCAGACGGGAGTGCAAGTAGAAGACGTCGCCCGGGTAGGCCTCACGGCCCGGCGGGCGGCGCAGCAGCAGCGACACGGCGCGGTAGGCGTCGGCCTGCTTCGACAGGTCGTCGAAGATGATCAGGACGTGCTTGCCGGCGTACATCCAGTGCTGGCCGATGGCCGAACCGGTGTACGGCGCCAGGTACTTGAAGCCGGCCGGGTCGGACGCCGGGGCGGCGACGATCGTCGTGTACTCGAGCGCGCCGGCGTCTTCCAGGGCGCCGCGAACGGACGCGATGGTCGAGCCCTTCTGGCCGATGGCGACGTAGATGCAGCGAACCTGCTTGTTCACGTCGCCCGAGCGCCAGTTGTCGCGCTGGTTGATGATCGTGTCGACTGCCAGAGCGGTCTTGCCGGTCTGACGGTCACCGATGATCAGCTGACGCTGACCACGGCCGACGGGCACCATGGCGTCGATGGCCTTGTAGCCGGTCTGCATCGGCTCGTGCACCGACTTACGGACCATGACGCCCGGGGCCTGCAGCTCCAGGGCGCGACGGCCTTCGGTCGCGATCTCGCCGAGACCGTCGATCGGGTTGCCGAGCGGGTCGACGACGCGGCCGAGGTAACCCTCGCCCACGCCGACGGAGAGCACCTCACCGGTGCGCTGCACCGGCTGGCCCTCCTCGATACCGCTGAACTCGCCGAGGACGACGGCGCCGATCTCGCGCTCGTCGAGGTTGAGGGCGAGACCGAGGGTGCCGTCCTCGAACTTCAGCAGCTCGTTCGCCATGGCGGAGGGAAGACCCTCCACCTTCGCGATGCCGTCGCCGGCAACGCTGACCGTTCCGACCTCCTCGCGCGAGGCCGCGTCCGGCTGGTACGACTGGACAAAGTTCTCCAGTGCGTCCCGGATCTCCTCCGGCCGGATCGTGAGCTCCGCCATCTGGGTTCCCTGCTCTCCTTGTTGGGCCTGAAGCTTCTTAGGGGTCTGGGGGCGACCCCCAGGAATCTTCTGCAAGTTCTGCACGGCCCAACCGGGCCGCTAGGAATGCGTTGTTCTATTGGTGGCTGGTCAGCCGGCCATGCGGCGGGACGCCTCTGCGAGACGCTCCGCGATGGTGCCGTCGATGACCTCGTCCGCGACCCGCACCGTGATCCCGCCGAGGACCGTGGGGTCCACGTCGAGGTTGAGGTGCATCTGGCGGCCGTAGAGCTCGGCCAGCACCGCGCCGAGACGCTGCTTCTGCACGTCGCTGAGCGGAACCGCGCTGGTCACGGTGGCGACCATGCGGTTGCGGCGCTCGGCGGCGAGCGTGGAAAGGGATTCGAGTCCCGCTTCCAGGCTACGTCCACGCGGGTGCGTGACGAGTCGGGCGACCAGACGCTCGGTGACGGCGTTCGCCTTGCCGCCGAGCAGGCTGCGCAGCAGCTCGCTCTTGGCGGAGGCGGAGGCCGCACGGTCGGTCAGTGCCGCACGCAGCTCGGTGTTCGAGGAGACGATCCGGCCGAAGCGGAAGACCTCGTCCTCGACGTTGTCGAGCGCGCCGCCCTGCTGGGCCGCGGTGAGGTCGGCGGAAGCCGCCAGCCCCTCCAGCGCGTCCACCAGGTCACGGGACTGCGACCAGCGCGACCGCGCCATACCGGACACCAGGTCGAGGGTTTCCCCGCCCACCTGGCCGGCCAGCAGACGCCCGACCAGCTCGGCCTTGGCCTCGCCGGGCTGCGCCGGGTCCGTGATGACCCGACGCAGCGAGACCTCACGGTCGAGCAGCGCGGTGACGGCAGCCAGCTCACCGGCAAGCTTCGTCGCGTCGACGGACGTGTTGTCCGTCAGCGCGTCGAGACGCTCGCGCGCGGAGGCCAGTGCCTCGCGGCTCGCTCCGTTCATCGGGCAGCCCCAGTCGACGCGGCCTTCTCCTCAAGCTCGCTGAGGAAACGGTCGATGGTGCGGCTCTGCCGGGCGTGGTCCTCGAGGGACTCGCCGACGAGCTTTCCGGCCAGGTCCGTGGCGAGCTTGCCCACGTCCTGACGCAGTGCCTGCGACGCGGCCTTGCGGTCCGCGGCGATCTGGGCGTGACCGGCAGCGATGATCTCCTCACGCTGCCGCTGGCCCTCTGCGCGCAGTTCTTCCTTGAGCGCAGTGCCCTGCTCCAGCGCGTCCTGGCGCAGGCGAGCGGCCTCGTGCCGGGCTTCGGCGAGCTGGGCCTTGTACTGCTCCAGCGCGCTCTGAGCCTCGGCCTGAAGCGCTTCGGCCGTCTCGATGCCACCCTCGATGGCCGCGCGACGCTCGTCCAGAACCTTGTTGATGTTCGGGAGCAGCTTCTTCGCGAGGAAACCGAAGACGATGACAAAGGCGATCAGGCCGATGACAAGCTCGGGGATCGGCGGGATGAGGGGGTTTTCCGCCTCGGTGGCCGCGAGCTGAACCAGAGGGTTCACATCAGTGCCTTCCGTCTAAGGGGTCTGTTCGCTACCGGGATCAGGAGGTCGGGTAGACGAACGGCATGACCAGACCGATGAGGGCGAGCGCCTCACAGAAGGCGAAGCCGAGGATCTGGTTGGCGCGGATCAGGCCGGCGGCCTCGGGCTGGCGGGCCAGCGCCTGGGTGCCGTTACCGAAGATGATGCCGACGCCGACGCCGGGGCCGATGGCCGCGAGGCCGTAGCCGATGGAGCCGAGGTTGCCCTTGATTTCGACGCCAGCAGCGAGGGTCTGGAGAGCGGACATGCCGGTTCTTCCTTCTCTTTCATGGACCGGTGGGGGTTGGCCACCGGACGACTGATGGTTTGGGGGTGGGGCGGCGGTCAGTGGTGCTCGGCGACGGCGCCCTGGAGGAAGCTGCAGGCCAGCAGCACGAAGACGTAGGCCTGGACAGCCTGGATGAAGAGCTCGAACGCGGTCATCACGATGACCATCACGAAGGACACGCCGGCGTAGGCGATGCCGATCCCGTTCAGCAGGTACCAGCTGGCGATCGTGAAGAGCAGCAGCAGGGTGTGACCCGCGAACATGTTCGCGAAGAGACGGACCGCGTGCGTGAAGGGGCGGACGATCACGTTCGAGAAGAACTCGATCAGCATGACCAGCGGCAGGATCCCGCCGAGCGACTTGTCGTAGCCCGTGAGGTTCTTCAGACCGCCGACGAAGCCGTGGCGCTTGAAGGTGACCGACATCCACATGACGTAGATGACCAGGGCCAGACCGGCCGGGTACGCGATGACCGAGGTCACCGGGAACTGGGCGAGCGGAATGATCGACCAGAGGTTCAGGATCCAGACGAAGAAGAACGTCGCGACCATGAAGGGGACGTACTTCTCGCCCTCCTTCTTGCCCATCGTTTCGTAGACGATGCCGCGGCGCACGAAGTCGTAGCCGGCTTCGGCGACCATCTGGAGCTTCCCGGGAACGACCTTCGGCTTGGCGAAGGCGGCCCAGAAGAATCCGACGATGACGACGGTTCCGATCAGGGCCAGGAGCATCGTCTTGTTGAAGTAGACGGCTCCGTCCATGTCGCCGAAGATCGGCTCGAACAGGAACGAGTGCAGGCCGGGAGCCGGGAAGCCACAGCCGTCGAAGATGTGGCAATCGGTCTCGAAGGCGAGCACCTGCGTCGGGTCAGCACTCACCGCGGGCTCCTTCAGCGTGGCGCATAGGTACGGCAACCTCGTTGTGTCGGCGCGGCGCACAGCCGCGGTTCGGCACGGGACTGGTCTTACGGATGTGGGGGCGGCTTGCAGGCAGTGAGCCTCGCGATTGAGCGGGCGTCAGCTCGGCTGCCCGCGCCCGCGTTGCCGCAGTTGGCACCGGACGATAGCAGCATCTCGAACGCGCACTTATTCCGCCCCTACCGTTCACGACGAGGACCCCGTGTTCTTGGGCTTCTCACCCTTGTCACGCTTCGCGGACTCGGGCTCGACGTAAAGGATCTTGGCCTTCATGTGCGCGCGCGTCTGCGCGGCGATCCAAGCAAGGGTCGCCACGACGATGGTGATCGCGAATGCCCTGGGATTGAACAGCGTCGTGTTCTGGAACACGGCGACGAAGACGAAGAGCAGCAGGATCTGGGTCGTGTAGAGCGCCAGACCCATCATCTGGAAGAGATGCGGCAGCGATCGTGCCGTCCGCTGCAGGATGACGAATCCGATACCCATGAACAACATCACGACGATCGTGGCCGCGATCGCGCCGATCGCCCCCTTGCCGCCCGCGACCACGCCACTGACAACTGCGGCGATGACGCCGACGGCAGCGGTGGGCACAACGGTTTGCAGAAGGGATCGGGCGTCATCGGACAGCATGGCGCATGGCTCCGCGTGATGGTGGGGGTAACGGGACTCGTACGGGACGAGCGTAAGCCCGGGCCGAGTGAGAGCCTCGGGCCGATGGACCGTCGCACTACGGTCCTTCGGCTCTGTCGCCGGGTTTAGTGAACGGTATCACAAACTATTTGATGAGAGCTTTACCTGTTCGGTGTGCTGACTGTCACACATGAGAGTGACCCTGCGCGTGTGTGCAGGACATGACGGCAGGTTGTCTGGTAAAGGGGTTCCATGTCGGACATGTGCCCGACGGGTCAGCGCGCGGATCCGGCCTTACGCCGGTCGGGAAGGCGCGAACGGGGGCCTACGGCAGTCGCCCCGTTGACGCCCGAGACCCCCACGGCGACGGGCCGCGGAGCCGGCGGCTCCGCGCCCTCGTCCTCCCGTACGGCGGCCTCCGCCGCGGCCTCGGCGGCCCGGGCCGCGTGCCGGTAGCGCGGCGGGACCAGGCCCTCCGCCCAGCGCGGGGCGCGCGGCGTGAACCGCGGCAGCAGGAGCAGGACGAGTCCCAGGGCGCTCAGCGCCGCGATGGCCAGGACGATCCACATCGAGGTCGAGTGCACCGAGTAGGCCACGGCGCCGAAGGCGATCAGGCCCGACCAGAAGTACATGATGAGTACGGCGCGGCTGTGGGAATGCCCGAGTTCCAGCAGCCTGTGGTGCAGGTGCCCGCGGTCGGCGGCGAACGGCGACTGGCCGTTCCAGGTGCGCCGGACGATGGCCAGGACCAGGTCCGCCATCGGGATCGCGATGATCGTCAGCGGCAGCAGCAGCGGCATGAAGACCGGGAGCATCGCGTGCGTCGCGTTGCGCTCGCCGCCCGCGAAGAGGGCCATGGCGTCCGGGTCGACCTGACCCGTCATGGAGATGGCCGCGGCGGCCAGCACCAGGCCGATGAGCATCGAGCCGGAGTCGCCCATGAAGATCCGGGCCGGATGCATGTTGTGCGGTAGGAAGCCGATGCACATGCCCATCAGGATCGCCGCGAACAGCGTCGCCGGGGCGGCCGCCTCGATGCCGTAGCCGAACCAGATGCGGTAGCCGTAGAGGAAGAACGCCGTCGCCGCGATGCAGACCATGCCGGCGGCCAGGCCGTCGAGGCCGTCCACGAAGTTCACCGCGTTGATGGTGATCACCACGAGGGCCACGGTCAGCAGGTTGCCCTGCCACTGGGTGAGGGCGACCGTGCCGATGCCGGGGACGGGGATCCACAGGATCGTCAGACCCTGGATGACCATCACGCCCGCGGCGATCATCTGCGCGCCGAGCTTGATCAGGGCGTCGATCTCGAACTTGTCGTCCAGGACGCCGACCAGCCAGATCAACGCCGCTCCCGAGAGCAGCGCCCGCGGTTCGTTCGACAGCTCGAAGACGCCGTTGAGGTTGCGCAGGTGGTCGGCGACGAGCAGGCCGGCGCACAGGCCACCGAACATGGCGATGCCGCCGAGCCGTGGTGTGGGCTCGCGGTGCACGTCGCGGGCGCGGATCTCCGGCATGGCCCCGGCCGCGATCGCGAACTTCCGCACGGGCCCGGTCAGCAGGTAGGTCACCGCGACCGTGACGCAAAGCGTCAGCAGGTATTCACGCACGGGCTGCCCCAGATGTATCGCCGGCCATCTCAGCCCCACACATTAGCCTCGATGTCACCGGTGAAGAGGACGCGGCAAGGACCCTCCCCGGTTGCGCTACGCCCTTCTTCTCCCGGTTACGCCCCGTACGGGGGAAATCCTCGGGTCAGGTCGGCGACCTCCGCCCGGATCCCCGCGCCGTCCCCGCGCAGCGCGGCGGCGAACAGGTCCGCGATCCGGGTCATCTCGGACTCCCCCATGCCCTGCGTGGTGACCGCGGCGGTACCGAGGCGGATCCCGCGCCGGTCCCCGTACGGAAGGGCGCAGGTGTCGAGGACGATCCCGGCGGCGGCGAGCCGGCCCCGCGCGGTCGGCCCGTCGGCGGCGAGCGGCGCCGGGTCGGCGGTGATCAGGTGGGTGTCGGTGCCGCCGGTGGTGACGGCGAAGCCGTGGTCCTCCAGGGCCCGGGCGAGGGTGCGGGCGTTGGCGACGACCCGGTGCGCGTAGCCGACGTAGGCCGGGTCGGCCGCCTCCCCGAACGCCACCGCCTTCGCGGCGATGGTGTGCATCTGGGCGCCGCCCTGGGTGAAGGGGAACACCGCCCGGTCGACGCGCTCGGCGAACTCGGCCCCGCACAGGATCATCCCGCCGCGCGGCCCCCGGAGCACCTTGTGCGTGGTGGCGCAGACGAGGTCGGCGTACGGGACGGGGCTGGGCGCCGCGCCGCCCGCGACGAGCCCGATCGGGTGCGCGGCGTCGGCGATGAGGAAGGCGCCCACCTCGTCGGCGATCTCGCGGAAGGCCGAGTACTCGGGGTGGCGGGGGTAGGAGATCGAGCCGCACACGATGGCCTTGGGGCGATGGGTTCGAGCCAGCTCCTGCACCTGCTCGTAGTCGATGAGCCCGGTTTCGCCGTCCACGCCGTACCCGACGAAGTCGAACCAGCGGCCGGAGAAGTTGGCGGCCGAACCGTGCGTCAGGTGCCCGCCGTACGCCAATCCCATGGCCAGCACCGTGTCGCCGGGTCGCAGCAGCGCGGCGTAGGCGGCCAGCACGGCGGAGGATCCGGAGTGCGGTTGCACGTTCGCGTGCTCGACGCCGAACAGGGCCTTGGCCCGGTCCACCGCGATGCCTTCGGCCAGGTCCGCGTACTCGCAGCCCCCGTGGTGGCGGGCGCCGGGATAACCCTCGGCGTACTTGTTGGCGAGCGCGGAGCCGAGCGCGGCGAGCACCGCGTCGGAGGTGAAGTTCTCGGCGGCGCTCAGCTGGAGCGTCTCGGCCTGGCGCCGGGCCTCCCCCGCGAGGACGTCGGCCATCTGCGGGTCCTGCTGCCGGAGCAGGTCCGTCGGCTGCGTGATGACGCTCATGGCAGGACTCCAGGGGTACCGGGGTACAGCCACTGTAGGCGCGCCCGGCCGACCTCGCCCCTCGCGCGCCCCCGCCCCGCCCGAGCCCCGCGCCCACCCGTTCACCGCGCGGAGTCGCCGGCCCTCACCCGCCTAACGGGCGGCGGTGACGCCCGTCAGGGCCGTGACCACGGGGTCCAGCGCCTGGTTGATCTCGTCGCCGATCGAGCGGAAGAAGGTGATGGGGGCGCCGTACGGGTCGTAGACCTCGTCCGCGTCGGGGGAAGGGGCCAGCAGCCAGCCGCGCAGCGCGGCGGCCGCCCGTACCAGGGCCCGGGCCCGCTCCGCCATGCCGTCGTCCAGCGGGGGCAGCGTGGCCGGGTCTATGGCCCGCACCAGCCGGGTGAACTCCTTCAGCGTGAAGGTCCGCAGCCCCGCCGAGTGCCCCATCGAGATGACCTGGGCCCGGTGGTCCCGGGTGGCGGTCAGCACCAGGTCGGCGCGTATGACGTGCTCGTCCAGCAGCTCGCGCCCGGTGAAACCGGAGGCGTCCGCCCCGAAGTCCGCGAGGACGGCGGCGGCGTTGGCCTCCATCGGCGCACCCTCGTGGCCCCACGTACCGGCGCTCTCCACGATGAGGTCACCGGCCGGGATGCCGCCCAGCCGGTGCGACAGGGCGTGCCGCGTCAGCCGCTCGGTGATGGGCGAGCGGCACACGTTGCCCGTGCTGACGTGGAGTATGCGGAAGGCCGAGCCCGAAGCCGCCGCCGGAAAGGGCCCGCTTGCTATGCCACGCCCCTGAGGGCTCACGGAGCTACCTCAAGGTCGGGTACGACCTCCCGGAGCTGCTCGGCGGTCAGGGCGCCCTCGCGCAGCAGGACGGGAACCTTCCCGGTGACGTCGACGATCGACGAGGGCAGCGTGCTCGGGGTCGGTCCGCCGTCCAGGTACACGGACACGGAGTCGCCGAGCATCTCGCGCGCCGCGTCGCAGTCCTCGGGCGCCGGGTGCCCGGACAGGTTCGCCGAGGACACCGCCATCGGACCGACCTCGGTCAGCAGCTCGATCGCGACGGGGTGCAGCGGCATGCGTACGGCGACCGTGCCGCGGGTCTCGCCGAGGTCCCACGCCAGCGACGGCTGGTGCTTGGCGACCAGGGTCAGCCCGCCCGGCCAGAAGGCGTCGACGAGCTCCCACGCCTGCTCGGAGAAGTCGGTGACCAGCCCGTGCAGGGTGTTCGGCGAGCCGATGAGCACGGGCGTGGGCATGTTGCGGCCCCGGCCCTTGGCGGCGAGCAGGTCACCGACGGCCTCCGCGCTGAAGGCGTCCGCACCGATCCCGTACAGGGTGTCGGTGGGCAGCACGACGAGCTCGCCGCGGCGCACGGCGGATGCGGCTTCGCGCAGGCCCGTCTTGCGGTCCGTCGCGTCGTTGCAGTCGTATCGCCGGGCCATCAGCGGGCCTCCTCGTGCAGCGGGGTGGTGTCGGGGGTGGGGGTGGTGCGGGTCACGGCAGGGCCTTGCGGGCGGTCGCGAAGCGCGGCCGGTTGTTCAGGTCGGGGTGGTCGGCCGAGTCGGCCCAGCCGCGCTCGTCGGCGAAGATCCACGGCACCTGGCCGCCCTGGGTGTCGGCGTGCTCGATCACCACGATCCCGCCGGGCCGCAGCAGCCGGTGGGCGGTGCGCTCGATGCCGCGGATGGTGTCGAGACCGTCCTCCCCGGAGAACAGCGCCATCTCGGGATCGTGGTCCCGGGCCTCGGGGGCGACGTACTCCCACTCGGTGAGCGGGATGTACGGCGGGTTGGAGATGACCAGGTCGACCTGCCCGTCCAGCTCGGGCAGCGCGCTCAGCGCGTCGCCCTGGTGGACGCTGACCCGGGAGCCCTCGGCGTTCTTGCGGGTCCAGCGCAGGGCGTCCTCGGACAGCTCGACGGCGTGCACGCGCGAGCGCGGCACCTCCTGGGCCATGGCCAGCGCGATGGCTCCGGAGCCGGTGCACAGGTCCACGATCAGCGGCTCGACGACGTCCATCGCCCGGACGGCCTGTATGGCCCAGTCCACGACCGACTCGGTCTCGGGCCGGGGCACGAACACCCCGGGTCCGACCTGGAGCTCCAGGTAGCGGAAGAAGGCGCGGCCGGTGATGTGCTGGAGCGGCTCACGGGCCTCGCGGCGGGCGACGGCCTCCCAGTAGCGGGCGTCGAAGTCCGTGTCCTTGACGTGGTGCAGTTCCCCCCGCTTGACGCCGTGCACGAAGGCCGCGAGTTCCTCCGCGTCGAAGCGCGGTGAGGGCACGCCGGCGGCGGCCAGCCGCTGGGTGGCCTGGGCCACCTCGGCAAGCAGCAAGTTCACGCTGGTCCTCCGGGCTGCTGTCGTACGGGGGGTGGTGCGGGAATCAGGCGGTGATCAGTGCGCGGCGGCGAGCTTGGCGGCGGAATCCGTGTCGACACAGGCCTGGATGACCGAGTCGAGGTCGCCGTCGAGCACCTGGTCCAAGTTGTACGCCTTGAACCCGGTCCGGTGGTCCGAGATCCGGTTTTCCGGATAGTTGTACGTACGGATCTTCTCGGACCGGTCCACGCTGCGCACCTGGCTGCGGCGCACGTCGGACGCTTCCTGTTCGGCGGCTTCCTGGGCGGCGGCCAGCAGGCGCGACCGCAGGATGCGCATGGCCTGCTCCTTGTTCTGGAGCTGGCTCTTCTCGTTCTGGCAGGAGGCGACCACACCGGTCGGCAGGTGCGTGATGCGCACGGCCGAGTCGGTGGTGTTGACGGACTGGCCGCCGGGGCCGGAGGAGCGGTACACGTCGATGCGCAGGTCGCTCATGTTGACCTCGACCTCGACCTCCTCGGCCTCCGGGGTGACGAGCACGCCGGCGGCGGAGGTGTGGATGCGGCCCTGGGATTCGGTGGCCGGCACGCGCTGGACGCGGTGCACGCCGCCCTCGTACTTCAGCCGGGCCCACACGCCCTGGCCGGGCTCGGTCGCCCCGTTGCCGCCCTTGGTCCGGACGGAGACCTGGACGTCCTTGTAGCCGCCGAGCTCGGACTCGGTGGCGTCGATGATCTCGGTCTTCCAGCCCACGCGCTCGGCGTAGCGCAGGTACATGCGCAGCAGGTCGCCGGCGAAGAGGGCGGACTCGTCGCCGCCGGCTCCGGCCTTGACCTCCAGGAGCACGTCCTTGTCGTCACTGGGGTCGCGCGGAACGAGCAGCAGGCGGAGCTTCTCGGTGAGCTCCTCGCGCTGGGCGCTCAGTTCCTTGACCTCGGCGTGGAAGTCGGGGTCGTCGGCCGCGAACTCCTTGGCCGCCTCGATGTCCTCGTTCGACTGCTTCCAGGCGCGGAAGGTGGCCACGATCGGGGTCAGCTCCGCGTAGCGCTTGTTCAGCTTGCGCGCGTTGGCCTGATCGGAGTGGACCGACGGGTCGGCGAGCTTCTCCTCAAGGTCGGCGTGCTCGCCGATCAGTTCCTCGACCGCCTCGAACATCGGGGGCTCCTGTGGTGAAAGTCAAAAAAAAGGGCTGGCGTGGGTGGGCGACGACAAAGGCGCCGGTCCGGCCGCCCCCGCGTGGACAGGGGGCGGCCGGAGACCGGCGCCTGGGTCGCGCTACTTCTTGGCCGCACCCTTGTTGCCGAAGCGGGCCTCGAAGCGGGCCACACGGCCACCGGTGTCGAGGATCTTCTGCTTGCCCGTGTAGAACGGGTGGCACTCGGAGCAGACCTCGGCACGGATGGTGCCCTCGGTGAGGGTGCTACGGGTGGTGAACGACGCGCCACAGGTGCAGCTGACCTGGGTCTCGACATACTCGGGGTGAACTTCGCGCTTCAAGGTGTCTCCTAGTTTCGGGAGGGCGCCGGGTCGCAGGAGCCGAATTGCGCACTGCGTGAACCGGGGCCGACAGACCAGTCTGCCAGGACCGGGCCGCCTGTCAAAATTCTGAGGACGCTCCCCTCAACGGCACGGGGCCGGCATCTATTCCGGCCGACTCCGGGTCGGCTCCGGACAGCCTCCCGGCCGCTCGCCAACCGACCGCACGCGCCTCCCGCTACCGCCCCGCTAGCGCACGATCCCGGCCGCGCCGCCCTTGTCCCCCACGGACTCGGCGGTGGCCTCGGCCGGTATCGGCCGGTCCGCGAGCAGCGCGTCCCAGACCATCTTGGACTCCTTGGTGAGCGGCACGACCCGGTTCACGTCCCGCGGGTCCGTGGTCACCGGCAGGGTGATCATGTTCATGTCCTCGGAGTCGATGCCCTGGAGTCCCTGGGCGAAGCCCATGAGGGACTTCACGTCGCCGAGTGCCCGGTCGGTGGTGATCGCCTTGGTCGCGGAGTCGGCGAGGCCGAGCAGCCGCTTGGGGTTGTCGAACACCCCGATGCCCTTGACCTGCTTGATCAGCGCCTTCATGAAGGCCTGCTGGAGCTGTATTCGACCGAGGTCGCCGCCGTCGCCGACGCTCTTGCGGGTGCGGACCAGCCCGAGGGCCTGCTCCCCGTTGAGCTTGTTGGTGCCGGGCGGGAGGTCGAGGTGGCTGTAGTCGTCCTTGATGGGCTTCGTCGTCGTCACCTCGACGCCGCCGAGGTTGTCGACGATCTTCTTGAAGCCGGTGAAGTCGACCTCGATGTAGTGGTCCATGCGGATCCCCGACATCTTCTCGACGGTCTTCACCGCGCAGGCGGCCCCGCCGATGGTGAACGCCTCGTTGAACTGCGAGCGCGAACTACCCGGGTCGGTCTTCCCCTTGGCGGTGGCGCAGCTGGGGCGCGGGGCCATGGTGTCGCGCGGGATCGATATGACGCTCGCCTTCTGGTGGCCCTCGTAGAGGTGGACGATCATCGCTGTGTCGGAGCGCGCGGATCCGCCGTCGTCCTTGCCGTACTCGGCGTTGGCGCCGCCGCGGGAGTCGGAGCCGAGGACGAGGATGTCCATCGAGCCGTTGTCGACGTTGACCGGCCGGTCCGTGCCGAGGGCCTGGTCGATGTCGACGCTCTTCAGGTTGCCGTTGAACTTGAAGTAGACGTATCCGAGGCCGGTGCCGCCGAGCAGGACCACGCCGGCGGCGGTCCACGCGGCCACGGTGAGGCCCTTGCGCCGCGGCGGTTTGCGCCGCCGGGTCCCGGCCGGACGGCCGCGACCCCTGCTGTCCTCGCTCATGCTCTCCTCAGTCCCCTGGCTGCGGTACGCGCTCCGTACGGCGCGCCTTCCCGCTGTCCCTTCACTCAGACGGCGGAGCGGCCCCCAGGGTTCCACGGCCGGCGCCGGCGCCGAACCGCCCCGGCCGCCCGGGGGTCGTGGGGACATCTCCGGACGAACGGGATGTGACGTACCCCTTACCTGCGGTTTCCCCGGGGTCCGCGGGGCCGGTCCGATCGCCCGCCGGACGGCACGAATGTGGCGAAGGTCGCACGGGGTGACGTACGGGTCACGCACGGGACCACGCGCTCCCGCACCACGAACGCGGGACCGCCCCCGCCGCTGTCGCGGTGGGGGCGGTCCCGTTGGTGCGGAGCCCGAAGGCGGCGGTCAGTCGTCGTTCTTGCCCGCCGGCGTGGTCTTCGCGATCTGCATCAGGAACTCGGCGTTCGACTTCGTCTGCTTCATCTTGTCGAGCAGCAGCTCGATCGCCTGCTGCGAGTCGAGCGCGTGCAGCACTCGGCGCAGCTTCCAGACGATGGCGAGCTCCTCCGCGTTGAGGAGGATCTCCTCCTTGCGGGTGCCCGACGGGTCGACGTCGACGGCCGGGAAGATGCGCTTGTCGGCGAGCTTGCGGTCGAGCTTGAGCTCCATGTTGCCGGTGCCCTTGAACTCCTCGAAGATCACCTCGTCCATGCGCGAGCCGGTGTCGACCAGCGCGGTGGCCAGGATGGTCAGCGAGCCGCCGTCCTCGATGTTGCGCGCGGCACCGAAGAAGCGCTTCGGCGGGTACAGCGCGGTCGAGTCGACACCACCGGACAGGATGCGGCCGGAGGCGGGGGCGGCGAGGTTGTACGCGCGGCCCAGACGGGTGATGGAGTCCAGCAGGACGACCACGTCGTGACCCAGCTCGACGAGGCGCTTCGCGCGCTCGATGGCCAGCTCGGCGACGGTGGTGTGGTCCTCGGCCGGACGGTCGAAGGTCGAGGAGATGACCTCGCCCTTGACCGACCGCTGCATGTCGGTGACCTCTTCCGGACGCTCGTCGACCAGGACGACCATCAGGTGGCACTCGGGGTTGTTGACGGTGATCGCGTTGGCGATCGCCTGCATGATCATGGTCTTGCCGGTCTTCGGCGGGGCCACGATCAGGCCTCGCTGGCCCTTACCGATCGGCGACACGAGGTCGATGATGCGGGTGGTCAGCACGCCCGGGTCGGTCTCCAGACGGAGCCGGTCCTGCGGGTACAGCGGCGTCAGCTTCTGGAACTCCGGCCGGCCGCGGCCGGATTCGGGCGCCATGCCGTTGACGGAGTCCAGGCGCACCAGCGCGTTGAACTTCTCGCGGCGCTCGCCGTCCTTGGGCTGGCGCACGGCACCGGTGGTGTGGTCACCCTTGCGCAGACCGGCCTTGCGGACCTGGGCGAGGGAGACGTACACGTCGTTGGGGCCGGGCAGGTAGCCCGAGGTCCGGATGAACGCGTAGTTGTCGAGGATGTCGAGGATGCCCGCGACGGGGATCAGGACGTCGTCGTCGGCTACCTGCGGCTCGGCCGGCGCGAACTCGTCGCGGCCACGACGGCCCCGGCGGTCGCGGTAGCGGCCACGACGGCCGCGACGACCGTCCTCACCGTCGAAGTCGTCCTGCGGACCGTTGTCCTGACGGTCCTGCCGGCCCTGCTGCTGGCCCTGGCCCTGGCCCTGGCCGCGGCCGCCCTGCTGCTGACGGTCGGCGCGGTCCGTACGGTCCTGGCGCTCGGCGCGGTCCTGACGACCACCGCCCTGACCCTGACCGCCCTGGCCCTGGCTCTGGGCCTGGCCCTGGTCGTCGGCCTTGGCGCCGCGCTCGCGACGGCCCTGCTGGCGGTCGCCGCGCTCGGCACGCTCGCCCCGCTCGCCGCGGTCACGACGGTCGCGGCGGGTACGGCCCTCGCCGGCCTCCGGGGACTGGCCCTGGGCGGCGACGGTGGCCGCCTCGGCCTTGGTCTCCGACTGCGCGGCCGGAGCCGTCTCGATCTTCTGCTCGACCTGCACGACGGCCGGGGCCGTCACCTCCGGGCTGCCGGAGGGCGCGGTGGCGCGACGCCGACGGCGCTCGCCGGCCGGTGCGTCCTCCGCCTCGCTCGCGCGGGAGGGGGCCCCCGCGGGCTGGCCGGGGATGTCGATCTGCGCCTGGACGGCGGGCTGGTCGGCCGCCTTCTCGGCGGGCGCCTGCACGGCGGTCTCACCCGTACGGGCCTTGCTGGTGGCGCGGCGCTTCGGCTTGGCCTCGGCGGCGTCGGCGGCGGGGGCCGCGGCCTTGGGGGCGCTGCCGCCGCCCTGGGTTTCCTTGATGACCTCGATCAGCTGGCTCTTGCGCATCCGCGCGGTGCCCCTGATGCCGAGGCCCGACGCGACCTGCTGAAGCTCGGCCAGGACCATGCCGTCCAGGCCGGTGCCGGAGCGGCGTCGCCGTCCCGGAGCAGCCGCGGCGCCCGCGGCGGGGGCACTGGTGTCGACGTTGGTGTCGGCAGCGCCCATCAGATCGGTGGTGTCGCTCACGAAGGGTCCTTCCCTGGAGCGGACGTCGGCCTGTCTGGCTCGGCGACCGGTTGTGCTGTCCGACAACGGACCAGGACCTGATGGGTCATGGGCCGCGGCCGGGGCGGTGGTCCGCCGATAGAGATACGGCGGAGAGAAACGTGCATGGGTGGTTCCGGCGAGAAGCCCCCGAGCTGGAAGCGTGGGAATGTCACGCCGATTCCGATTCCGGAGCGTGCTCGAAACTGCTGGCAGCGATCAAAGCAGTCGGGGAGGCTCCCGGAAGAAAGGTGGTCCCGAACGGGGACACTGAGCACCGAGCCATGGCGGCTTCGGATGCGCACTCGAGACTAACACTACCGGATCCAACAGATATTCCCCCTCTCAATCACCGGCTGTCACCCCGTCCGGAGCGGCCGGCCTGCCCTGGCCGCCCGCCCCGGAGGGCCGTGTCACCGGGACACGGACTGGACTCCCTGGGGGCCCAGCGGAAGGACGCTCGCGCCCGCGGCGTCGAGTGCGAGCCGGTTGGCCGCCCACCCCTCGCCGGCGAGCCGCGCGACCTTGTCGGCCGCGTCGTTGTCGACCAGCGCGAGGACCGTGGGGCCCGCGCCGGAGATGACCGCGGGGATGCCGTCCGCCCGCAGCCGGTTCACGAGTGCCACGCTCTCGGGCATCGCCGGAGCCCGGTACTCCTGGTGCAGCCGGTCCTCGGTGGCGGGCAGCAGGAACTCGGGACGCCTGGTCAGGGCCTCCACGAGCAGGCCCGCGCGGCCCGCGTTCGCCGCCGCGTCCACGTGCGGGACGCTGCGCGGCAGCAGTCCTCGCGCGGTCTCGGTCAGGACCGGCTTGGACGGGACGAAGACCACCGGAACGATGGAATCCGCAGGGTCCATACGGATCGCCTTGGCGCTGCCCCCGTCCATCCAGGCCAGGGTGAAGCCGCCGAGCAGACAGGCGGCGACGTTGTCGGGGTGTCCCTCGATCTCCGTGGCGAGCTCCAGCAGCGCCGCGTCGTCGAGCCGCGTCTCGCCGCCTATGGTCACGGCGCGGGCGGCGACGATGCCGGCGCAGATCGCGGCGGAGGAGGAACCGAGGCCGCGACCGTGCGGGATGCGGTTGGCGCAGACGACCTCGAGGCCGCGCGGCTGGCCGCCCAGCAGGTCGAAGGCGGTGCGCATGGAACGTACGAGGAGGTGGCTCTCGTCCCGCGGGAGGGTGTCGGCGCCCTCACCGGCGATGTCGATGTTCAGGCCGGAGTCGGCGACGCGGACGACCACGTCGTCGTAGAGCCCCAGAGCCAGGCCGAGGGCATCGAAGCCGGGGCCGAGGTTGGCACTACTGGCGGGGACGCGCACTCGTACGGCGGCGGCGCGGAACGCTGGACCTGCCATCGGTCGATGACACTCCTTGTGACTGTGCGAGATCTGGTGACGGTGCGGGATCTTCGCTGCGAATGTACTGGAGAACGTACGACACCCGAAGGCCCTTGGGGCAGCACCGCGTCATATGCGCGGTGGCGGATGTAAGTACAGCGTATCGAAGGAAGGTTCTCCCGCGACATAGGGCGCACAGGAGGCGCACGATGCGTGTCGCGTTCTTCCGCTGAATTCCGTTGACTTTTGGTGCCGTACGGGCCGAGTTGCCGGATTCCGGAAGCTTTCCGGAATCCGGCAACGGGGCGTCGAGCGGGAGCTCGGGTCAGATCAGGCCGAGACGGACGGCCGCGGCCTCCGCGTCCACCGGAATGGTGACCGGCTGCGGGGCGCCGGCAACCGCCCAGTCGGGGTCCTTCAGGCCGTTGCCGGTGACGGTGCACACGATCTTCTGGCCCGGGTCGACCAGACCGGCGTCGACGGCCTTGAGCAGGCCCGCCACGGACGCGGCCGACGCGGGCTCGACAAAGACCCCCTCCTGCGCGGCCAACAGCCGGTAGGCGGCCAGGATCTGGCGGTCCGTCACCTCGTCGATGAACCCGCCGGACTCGTCCCGCGCGGCGAGCGCGTAGTCCCAGGAAGCCGGGTTGCCGATCCGGATCGCGGTGGCGATGGTGTGCGGCTCCTTGACGACCTCGCCGCGCACGATCGGCGCGGAGCCCGAGGCCTGGAAACCCCACACGCGGGGCGTACGGGAGGCCGGGCCGTCGGCCTTGTACTCCTTGAAGCCCTTCCAGTACGCGGTGATGTTGCCGGCGTTGCCGACGGGCAGCACGTGGATGTCGGGGGCGTCGCCGAGCGCGTCCACGATCTCGAACGCGGCCGTCTTCTGGCCCTCGATGCGCACCGGGTTGACGGAATTGACCAGCGCCACCGGGTAGTTGTCGGACAGCGCGCGGGCCAGGTCCAGGCAGTCGTCGAAGTTGCCGTCGACCTGCAGGATCTTGGCGCCGTGCACCAGGGCCTGACCCATCTTCCCCAGCGCGATCTTGCCGCGGGGCACGAGCACCGCGGACACCATGCCGGCGCGCACCGCGTACGCGGCGGCCGAGGCGGAGGTGTTGCCCGTGGAGGCGCAGATGACGGCCTTGGCGCCCTCTTCCTTCGCCCTGGTGATCGCCATGGTCATGCCGCGGTCCTTGAAGGACCCGGTGGGGTTCGCACCCTCCACCTTCAGGTGGACCTCACAACCCGTGCGCTCGGACAGCAGCTGGGCGGGGACGAGGGGCGTGCCGCCCTCGCGGAGGGTGACCACGGGGGTCGTGGCCGTGACCGGCAGGCGGTCCCGGTACTCCTCGATGATTCCGCGCCACTGGTGGGTTCGGTTGCTGCTCATGGGTCCTTACTCCCCTTCAACGCGCATGATGCTGGCGACACCTCGTACGGTGTCCAGCTTCCGCAGCGCCTCGACGGTCCCCGAGAGGGCGGCGTCGTGCGCGCGGTGGGTGACGACCACGAGGGAGGCTTCGTTGCCGACCCCGTCCGGACGTCCTTGCTGTCGTACCGTGTCGATCGACACGCCGTGCTCCGCGAAGGTCGTCGCCACCTGGGCGAGGACGCCCGGCTTGTCCGCCACGTCGAGGCTGATGTGGTAGCGGGTGACGACGTCGCCCATGGTGCTGACCGGCAGCTGGGTGTACGCCGACTCGCCGGGCCCCGTCGCTTCCGTGAGCTTGTTGCGGCAGACCGCGACGAGGTCGCCGAGGACCGCGGACGCGGTCGGCGCGCCACCGGCGCCCGGACCGTAGAACATGAGCCGCCCGGCGGCCTCCGCCTCGACGAAGACGGCGTTGTACGCCTCGCGGACGGAAGCCAGCGGGTGGGTCAGCGGGATCATCGCCGGGTGCACGCGGGCCGTGACCGACAGGCCGTCGGCGGCGCGCTCCAGGATGGCGAGGAGCTTGATGGTGCAGCCCATGCGCTTGGCGGAGGCGAAGTCCGCGGCGCTGACCTCGGTCATGCCCTCGCGGTACACGTCGTCGAGACGGACCCGGGTGTGGAAGGCGATGCCGGCCAGGATCGCCGCCTTGGCGGCGGCGTCGAAGCCTTCGACGTCGGCGGTGGGATCGGCTTCCGCGTATCCGAGGGCGGTGGCCTCGTCCAGCGCTTCCTGGTAGCCGGCGCCCGTCGAGTCCATCTTGTCGAGGATGAAGTTCGTCGTGCCGTTCACGATGCCCATCACCCGGTTGATCTTGTCGCCGGCGAGCGACTCGCGCATCGGGCGGACCAGCGGGATGGCGCCGGCGACGGCGGCCTCGTAGTAGAGGTCCAGCCCGGCCGCGTCGGCTGCGGCGTGCAGCGCGGCGCCGTCCTGGGCGAGCAGCGCCTTGTTCGCCGACACGACGGACGCGCCGTTCTCGAAGGCGGTGGTGATCAGGGTGCGGGCGGGCTCGATGCCACCGATGACCTCGATGACCACGTCGATGTCGCCCCGTTTGAGCAGGGCGGTCGCGTCGGTGGTGACGAGAGCGGGGTCGATCCCCTCACGGACCTTGGAGGGGCGGCGCACGGCGACACCGGCGAGCTCGACCGGCGCGCCGATCCTGGCCGTCAGGTCGTCGGCGTGCGTCGTCATGATGCGCGCCACCTCTGAGCCGACCACTCCACAGCCCAGCAGCGCCACCTTCAGCGGACGCGTACGCATCATTCGACCTACGCCTTTCGATCTTCCTGCATTCCCGGCGAGCGGTTTGCGCGCCAGGTGTGAACCAGTCTCACTCAATGGACATCAGTTTCCATCCTCGGTCCATTGAGTGAGACACCCATTTTCAGGATCTGAGGGCTTCCCCCAGAAACATGAGGGTCATCCGAGGTCGAGACGCAGGAGATCTTCCTCCGTCTCGCGGCGGACGATCACCCGCGCCTGCCCGTCGCGCACGGCGACGACCGGCGGGCGGAGCGCGTGGTTGTAGTTGCTGGCCATGGACCTGCAGTAGGCACCGGTGGCCGGCACGGCGAGCAGGTCGCCCGGCGCCAGGTCGGCCGGCAGGAACGCGTCCTTGACCACGATGTCACCGCTCTCGCAGTGCTTGCCGACGACACGGACGAGCATGGGCTCGGCGTCCGATACGCGGGAGACGAGATTGACCGAGTATTCGGCGTCGTAGAGCGCGGTGCGGATGTTGTCGGACATGCCACCGTCGACGCTGACGTACGTCCGCAGCCCTTCGAGGGGCTTGATGGTGCCGACCTCGTAAAGGGTGAAAGCGGTGGGGCCGACGATGGCCCGGCCCGGCTCGACGGAGATCCGCGGCGCCCGCAGGCCCGCGCTCTCGCATTCGCGGGCGACGATCTCGGTGAGCGCCTTGGCGATCTCCTGCGGCTCGCACGGGTCGTCGGCGGAGGTGTAGGCGATGCCCAGGCCGCCACCGAGGTCGATCTCGGGGAGCTCGACGCCGTGCTCGTCGCGTACGGCGGCCAGCAACCGGATCACCCGCTTGGCGGAGACCTCGAAGCCGGCCATGTCGAAGATCTGCGAGCCGATGTGGGAGTGCACGCCGAGCAGGTCGAGGCTGTCGTGGCCCAGCGCCCGGCGGACGGCCTCGGCGGCGCTGCCGTCGGCGACGGCGATGCCGAACTTCTGGTCCTCGTGGGCGGTCGCGATGAACTCGTGGGTGTGCGCCTCGACGCCGACGGTGACGCGGATCTGCACGGGCTGGCGTACGCCCAGCTCACGGGCGACGTGCGCGACGCGGGCGATCTCCTGGAAGGAGTCGAGGACGATGCGCCCGACCCCGACCTCGACGGCCCGGCGGATCTCCGCCTCGGACTTGTTGTTGCCGTGGTAGGCGATCCGCTCGGCGGGCATCCCGCCGGCCAGCGCCGTGGACAGTTCGCCGCCGGAGCAGACGTCCAGGTTCAGGCCCTCTTCGCGCAGCCACTTCACGACGGCCTTGGACAGGAACGCCTTGCCCGCGTAGAAGACGTCGGCGTCCTTGCCGAAGGCGTTCGCCCAGGCGCGGCAGCGGGCACGGAAGTCCTCCTCGTCGAGGAAGTAGGCGGGGGTGCCGAACTCCTCGGCGAGCCGGGTCACTTCGATGCCGCCGACGCGGGCGACGCCGTGGTCGTCGCGGGTGACGGTGCGGGCCCAGACCTTCTCGTCCAGCTTGTTCAGGTCGGCGGGCGGCGGCGCGTAGTGCCCTTCGGGCAGGACGTCGGCGTGGCGGGGCCCGGCGGGGTGCGCGGAACGGCTCATCGGAATCTCTCTTCGCGGGTCACAGGAAGTCGGGGGCGTCCAGGCCGAGCAGGGCGAGGCCACCGGCCAGCACCGTCCCGGCGGCTTCGGCGAGTGCCAGCCGGGCACGGTGGGCGGCCGAGGGTTTCTCGTCTCCCCGGGGCAGGACGTCGTACTGGAAGTCGAGCAGCGCGTCGGCGACGGTGACGAGGTGCCGCACGAGTCGCTCGGGCGCCCGGTGGTGCGCGGCGGCTTCGAGGACGAGGGGGTATTCGGCGAGGGCGGCCAGCAGGGCGGGCGCGTCGACGTCGCCCGGCTCGGACCGGTATCCGAGGTCGGCGGCGTTGCGGTGGAGCGCGCGGGCGCGGGCGTGGGCGTACCGGACGCGGAAGAGCTCGCTGGACTCGTCCTGTACGAGGAGTCCGGCGGTGAACGAGGGGGTCTCGCGCGCCGGGACGCCGAGCATGGCCCAGGCGGCGGCGTCCGTCCCGTACCCGGCGACGACGTCGCCGTCGCGGCGGGCGACGGGGGCGGTCCGGTTCCCCGCCGTGCTCGGGGCGCCGTCGGGGGCGGCCGCCTGGCTCCGGCGGATCCGGGCGACGGCGTCGCCGACGACGCGGGCGCGCAGCTCGCCGTCGGGGGCGTACCCGTACCGGGTGCCGCGCGCCCTGACGTCCCGTACGAGGGCGGCGGCGGAGCGGGTGGCGAGGGTGAAGTTGAGGAACCCGGCGCCGGTGACCTCGACGTTCTCGATGCCGGGCTCGGCGGCGAGCCGGCCGGCGAGGACGCGTGCGACGTGGGCCGGAGCGGCGCCGGCGCCCTTGGCGACCTGGAAGGCGACGGGCGAGGCGTAGTCCCCCACACCCCCGGGCCGGGTCCGCTCGACGACGACCCGCGCGGGCACGGTCCCGCCCAGCTCCCCGTCCTCGACGGCACGGCGCACGGCGCGTACGACGGCATGAGAGAGGTCGGCGGGGATCACGACACCCAGCCTAGGGGAGAAGCCCGAGGGGCATGCATCGGGTTTCGGCATGTGAACAGGGGGCCGGGAACGGCGACGGGACGGCGGGGCGGAGGACGAGTGGAGGACGAGTGGACGATGAGCCGAGCAGGGGTCTCAGCCCCGCCCTCTCCCGGCCGGAGTCTCCTTCCGCTCGCGCCGGTCCCGGCGCTCGACGAGCCGCCGTACGACGCGGACCAGCTCGGCGGGCTCGAAGGGCTTGGCGACGAACGCGTCGACCCCGGCGGCGATCCCGGCCTCGACCTCGTACTGCGTGCAGGCGCTCACGATGGCGACGGGCAGATGCCGTGTCCGCGGATCGGCCCGCAACTGCGCGGCGGCGCCGAACCCGTCCAGGCGGGGCATGACCACATCGAGGGTGATCGCGTCGGGGTTCACCCGGTGGACGATGTCCAGGCACTCGACACCATCGTTCGCGGTCACGACCTCGAAGCCCTCCAGCTCGAGATTGACCTTGATCAGCTGCCGGATGACCTTGTTGTCGTCGACAACAAGCACCCGGCCCGAGGCGCCTGGCACAACTCGAGAGTAGGTTGCCCTAAGCCCCCGCGTCCGGGTTTTCGCCACTTCCACCCCCTCCGGACAACGGACCTCCCCCTCCCACCCGAAACCGTTCCTGATCACCCCGGGGATGCTGGTAGTGTTCAACCCGTCGCCGCAAAGCGAACGACACGCCCCCGTAGCTCAGGGGATAGAGCAACGGCCTCCGGAGCCGTGTGCGCAGGTTCGAATCCTGCCGGGGGCACTTCGCAAGGAGTGCTAAAGAAGCCTCTGACCTGCAGAAATGCAAGTCAGAGGCTTTCTTGTTCATGCCAAAAGACACACGGCCTGTGTGACCGTTGCACCTTTCAGCACCTTGCCCCTCACGCGTCCCCGACCTGCGCTTTCACCTCGACACGTCGACGGGATCGGGCGTGCCCGACCTCGTGAAACCGGCTCGCGCGGGAGATGCGTGGGACGCAAAAGGCCTACGCGGACCGCTTGATTCTCCGTGAGAATCATGACGGACCTTCAGTTGTACTCGTCCAGAAGCGCGTCGATGCGTTTGTTCGCGAGGGCCTGGCGCCCCTAAAGGCACTTCGCATACCGGGTTATGAGGACCTCTACGCTGTTCCCAACCCGTTCGGCGACTTCGGTGAGATCGACGCCGGCGTTCAGCCGGGTGGACAGGGCCGAGTGCCGCAGGTCGTAGGGGCGGGCGGCGAAGGTGGATGCCACCAGGCCCGGCGAAAGCGCGAGTTCGCGGGCCTCGTGCCAGGCACGGTCGTAGGTGGGGGATCCCACGATGCCGCCCTCCTCGTTCAAGAACAGCCGACCGTCGTCCGCGGTGCCGAGGGTGTCGACGCTCTCCCGCCACAGGCTGACGAGTTCGTGCGGGAGTGGCACCGTACGCGTGCCTCCCGGCGGTCGGCTCTTCAAGCCGCGCAGGTCGTGATTCTGTCCGCTGTCGGTCCACCTCTTGCCGACGGAGGGGCGGGTGGCCTGAAGGACCACGCTGCCCCACCCCTCTGTCGACAGTTCGCAGTCCGGCAACGTAACCGCCACAGCTTCGGCCGGCCGCAGCCCCCCGTAGTACATCCCGGCGAAGAGGCCGACCAGCCTCCGCCCCCGCGCCCGCCTGTAACCACCGACGTAGGAGACCGCACAGAGCGGGTTCCGGGCCTGCACGGGATTGACGACCACCCGGGGGATCGACCTGCTGAACGGTTTCGGTGATGCGCCAGCTGATGTTGGCCAGCGGATCGGCACGGAGCTGACCTAGCTCGATCGCGTACCCCACCGCGTTCACGAACGTCATCCGCTTGCGCCGCTGCGTCGCGGCAGCCGCGACTGCCCGCCGCACCAACTCGTCATCCGGCCGGCCTCGCGTCCTTCGGAACATGGCCTCGGTGATCGAGCACAGAGCATCGTTGGTCTCGCTCCGGGTCTTCGCCGCGACCTGTACCCACCGCGCCTCCAGATATTCGAGCGAGAAGGCGTACCAGCTGAGGGCCAGAGCGCGCTCATTCCTCACCCGGCCGAAGTCATCAGCGGCGGCTTCCTTGATCGCCCGAACCAACGAGGACCCGATCTCGTCGGCAAGCGCTCTGACATCCGCCCCGTCCCCCGCCGCGCGCCAGTCCTGACCGACCGGGACAGCAACGGAGCCCTCACCAAGACCGGCGTCGGCATCGGGACTCCCTCCTACATGTCACTGGAGCAGGCAAGACCGGGCGAGAGCCCTCTCGGACACGTCGGTTCCCTACCCATTCCAGGTGCTCTTCAGGGTCACGACCGCCCAGGCCCCCGAGGTCGAGCGCGCAGTGCACCGCCTCCTGGCGGGTCACAGGGTCTCCGCCAACCGGGAGTTCTTCCGCGTCTCCCCGGATGTTGCCAAGAGAGCGATCCACCATTGCCAGCAAGTCGTGACCGGTATTGGCACGTGGGGGTCGCTGCCCGCCGTCCACCGGCTGCGGGCCGGCGATCATGATGCCCTACCGTTCCTCGACCGCGAGGGAACCGCCCACAACCGCCTACTCATGGGTCGAGAGCGCCTGGTCGCTGGAGACCGGCTGGTGTGGCTGTCGGATCGGGAGGGGCCGGACAACTGTCGGAGTGTCGTATTCGAAGCTGACGGCTTCTGCCAGGTGACGTACCGAACTTCGTCACCGCAATTCCATTCATCAGCCATGCCGCTCCTTCTGAACGCTTTGGAACTGGACCCCACTCCCGCGATGGGTAAGCACGTGCGGGCAGCGCTCGCTCTGCCCGCACCGCGCACCTGGGCGCCCAGGTCTCCACAACCCGGAGAGCAATGGGCCGGGTACGCGACACGCCCCCAGCCTCCTGAGTACCGGCTGCCCCAGCTGGGACAACGGACGCGGCGAGCCCCCTGAACGGCCATGGTCAGCACTGATCGCACCCGTCCCCACCCTTGTCGCCCCGGTGCCTTGTGCGCCAGACGTGGGCACCGAAGGCGACGTCTGACGCGCGCCTCCTAGCCGGCCGCAGTAAGGGTGGCGGCCAGTAGGCGGGCGCTCGCGGGGGCGCCGCGACCCGGTTCACCGTAGGCAGCGTGAGCGTGGTCCAGGGTCGGCATGAGGGTCGGGGCGCGGTCGGTAGGGGCGCGGTCGAGGAGTGTGGTGCCCGTTTCGGCTTCCTGGGTGGGGGCGTAGCCGGCCGTGCGGAGGGCTGACAGCGTCTCCTCCGGCGGGGCTGTGGAGATCAGGACCGTGGGGGCGATCCGGCGGAGTCGGAGTTTGGCCAGGCCGCGGGCCTGGTCCACCTCGGCGATCAGGGCGATGTCGTCGGAGCGAATGCAGCAGGCCGCGCGGACCACCTTGAGTTGTCCGTGGGTGCGGGCGGTGTCCTTGATCGTGTAGGCCAGTGGTTGGGGGAGGGGGATGTCGCGCTCGCTTGCCGCCGTGAGGCGGTCGAGGAGTTCGTCCGCGCTCCAGCCGGCGTCCAGGGCCCGGCGGACGGAGGTTGCCGTGATGCGCCAGACCACCGCGTGGCCCTCGGACTCGATGTCCCCGACGGTGGAGAGCAGGTCGGCGAGGGCGGGTGCGGGCGCCCCGGTGACGGTGGCGGTCAGGTCGCTCTGGAACCGGGCTTTGTCGCTGGGCTCGGGCAGCGCTGCGTACAGCTCCTCGCGGAGGGTGGTCACCGCCTTCGCCAGGGCGGGACGGAGGGAAAGACCCTCGTCCAAGCCCTCCGAGCCGCGGGCGGACGGGTCGGCGCCCGCGCCAGGCACTGCCGGGTAGTGGTGTGCGGCGCCCGCCTCCAGCAGGCGGCACAGGGACCGGCCGACGGGGGTGAGCGCGCCGTGGGCGACCACGCCGAGCAGGGCCGCCTCTGTCAGGGTGGCCGCCATGCGGTCGAGGACTCCGTCCAGGCCGGTCAGCTCCCCCGTGGCGTCTGCGGCCAGGTGAGTGCGCAGGGCGGGCTGGAACCATGCGGCCAGGGCGAGCAGTTCGGTGTATCCGCGCGCGTTCGCGGTCAGCCCGTGTCCGTCGGGGAGGAGGGCGAGCGCTCGTAGGACCCCCGCGCGGAGGGTCACGGCGTCCTCGTCCTGCGGGCTGATGAGCGCGACCGGGGTCTCGTCGGGGTCCGGCCAGTGGCTGAGAACTGCGGGGACCACGGCCCAGGCTGCCAGGAGCGGCAGCAGTTTGCCCGCGGGCGGAGCGGCGGCCCAGGCATCGTAGCGGTCGCTCGGCAACAGCCGGGCGCAGGGTTTGGGGGCCTTCGGGTTCCGGCGGCCGCGGAAAGCGGGGGCCGGTTCGTCGTCCCGGGGCGCGGCCAGTCCGGCGTTCACCGCGAGGTCCAGCCACAGCCGGGTGCCGGCCTCATCGGCCCCGGCCGCCTTGGCCAGCCGCCGGGTGTCCCGTACGGCGATCCCGCCCGCCTTGCGAATCGCGACCGGCTCGGCGGCCAGCGCCCGCAGTACCAGTTCGGCCCGCCAGGCGGCCGCCGCGGCGGCCGTGCCACCCTCGCCCTCCCAGCCGGACGGCAGCGGCGCGGTGGCGGTGAACGGCTCTGGTTCCAGTCGGGGGCTGGGTGCCGCGCCCCCATCGCGGAGCGCACGGGCGACCTCGTAGGGAAGCTCCACCAGGTCGAGACCGACGGGAACCAGTAGTCCGCGCGCGGCCAGCCAGTCGGTGCCCTCGTCACCGCTGCCGCCCTCCCGGAAGACGTACTTGGAGTCCGGTCCCGCGTGCTGCTCCCCGTACCGGCCGGCGAAGCAGTGGGTACGCAGCAGCGGCGGGCCGGGTACCAGGTGGTCCAGCAGCTCCAGCGCCCGGGCAGGGGCATCCGCCACCAGTGCCCGCACCCGGGCGGGGTCGGCGAGCAGGGCGGTGATCAGCTCCTGGGCCTGGTCGCGGGTACGTGCTGCGCCCTCGCCGAGGAGGTTTGCGGCGATCCGCTTGACCTCGGGGGCGTTGTAAGCGGTGGTCAGCAGCCGGTCGGCTGTACGCCCGTAACCGTCGAACCCGGCGGCGCGGACGTGCAGCAGTGGTGGGAGCGCCAGTCGGCCCTTGGGCGCGGGGAGCAACAACGCGCGCTCCCGCAGTTGGGTGAGTGTGTGTTCCGCCCGCTGCCGCTTCTCCCCCGGCTCGAACCAGGACAGTACGTCCCGCTCGGGCACCAATCGGTCCGCGGGTTCCACCGGGGGCACGGGCTTCCGCTGTTGCCAGGGGTATCGGGGCCCATCCTCGTCCTCCCCACCGGCTGCGGGGCCGTGCCGCTCCAGAGCAAGGGCGGCGATGGAAGCGAGCAATTCCAGTTCTCCGGCGGTGCCCGCCAGCAGGCCCTGGCCCACCGACTCGTCGGTGAGCAAGTGTTCGGCGAGCTCGCGGACGGTGGTGATCCGTCGGTACCCGGCGGCGAGCGGCAGATCCCGCTCCTCCAGCAATGCGGTCAGCCGCTCGGGATCCAGGGTGCCCAGCCATTTCGCGAGGGCGGTACGCGCATTCACCCGGCCAGGCTAGCGCCGTCCGGTCACCCCGCGGGGGTGAACCGGCCGCCGTCACCACCTCGCGGTTTCCCTGACTACTGCCAGGCGCGAACAAGGTCCTCCGGACCCCAATGCGCCGCAAGGGGCAGATCGTCCTCAACGCCACAGCGGGACACTGCCACCAGCGCCGTGTCCCGCTCGGCGCCGGGCACAGCGAGCACGTCTCGTACCAGGGCGTCGTACTCACGTCGGCCGAACGGCTGCGACTCCAGCCACTTCACCGAGCCGATGAAATGGACCTGCCCTGCCACGGGTTCGCGGTCGGCTCCGATCAGGTCGATCTCCGGGTTGTTCTGCCGGTTCCACCA
Organism: Streptomyces sp. NPDC029836; assembly: GCF_055574495.1. Taxonomy (NCBI): domain Bacteria; kingdom Bacillati; phylum Actinomycetota; class Actinomycetes; order Kitasatosporales; family Streptomycetaceae; genus Streptomyces; species Streptomyces sp. NPDC029836. Next base: position 445,612 of record NZ_JBVHZI010000006.1, read on the forward strand.
GCCCCCGACCGCCTCCGTCTGCGGCCACATCTCGTCGGGCAGCAGCCGCAGCAGCGACTCGCGGACGACCGGCTCCACGGCCCGGCCCCGCCATGTCGTCCACGACCGCTCGATGCGCTCCAGCGCCAGATCACCACGACCGCGCTCGATGAGCGGGATCCCGCGTTGCAGGAAAGCAAGCCAGAACCGCAGGTACGGATCAGCGATGCGATAGCGCTTGTTCTTGCTGTCCGCCTTGATCGAGAGCGGCAGGTCAGCGGCCAGGACTCGCTTGGCAAGCAGCGTGTTCAGCAGCGGAGACAACGTGCCCGAGGGCAGTGCGCCGGCACCACCGGCTTGCGCGGCAATGGTGGAGAAGGTCCGCTCGCCACTGCCGACCGCTTCCAGGATCGCGCGCGAGTGGGACGCCTCGGGAAACTCCCCCAGCAGCGACAGCTCGCCCGCCACCAACAGCGGGGCAAGCGGGTTGGACACGGTCTCGCGCAGAAAGTCTCGGCGGCCCATCCCCGGCCGCCAGGACTGAACGATTTCCGGGAACCCTCCGGTGATCAGCAGCGCGTCCACCGCTTCCGCCGCGTCCAGACCGGTCATCGCCTGCACATCGGCCAGATGCAGCGGCCGTACGGTCATCTTGGACGCCCGGCCGAAGAACGGGCGGCCATAGGACTGCAGCGCCTCCATCACCGACATGTCACTGCCGACCAGGATCAGCAGGACGGGCTTGGCGGACAGGTGCCGGTCCCAGACCGTCTGCAGCGCCCCCTCGAACTCCCCGTCCTGCTCCACCAGCCACGGCACCTCGTCGAGCACCGCAATGCTCGGGACATCGTCCGGAATCGCGACCGCCAGGGAACGCAGCGCCTGGTTCCAGTCGGAGGCCTGCAGCCCGGCCACCAGCTCGGCCCCGGGAAGAGGGGAATGCGCCAGCGTCGAGGCGAAGTCCGCCCGCTCGGCCACCGCGTTGCGTCCCCCGGTCGCCTGGAAGACCACGTACGGAAGCCCGGAACGGTCGCAGAACTCCTGGACCAGACGAGACTTGCCCACCCGGCGCCGGCCCGTCACGGTCACGGCCTGACCACGCGTGGCGCCCGTACCGCTGACCACCAGGCCCAGCTGCCGAGCCAGCTGATCCAGGTCGGCAGACCTGCCCTTGAACTCCATCAGCGCCCATTCCTGGCATTCAGCAAACGTAGGTTCGATATTACGTAGATTGAATCTTACTTAGACCCTAGCTCGCTTCTGGCGCTCTCACCGGCAGCCCCGCCGAGGCGGAGGGGAAGGATCCGTGCGCCGGCGCCTCAACCCACTGCGGCCCACACCATGCACATTCAGCGATATTCAGATATTTCCGAGTCGTGGGATATACGCGGGACGACAGACCTGCAACTCATCAGGTACACATCTGACCTGGGCAAACACCTCGGCGTGGTCCGGCCTCCGGAGCCGTGTGCGCAGGCACTTCGCAGGAAGTGCCCAAGACCCCGCCATCAGCGGTCACGCTGAGACGGGGTCTTCGTGTTTGTGGGGGTCAACTCGCTTGCTGGGGCCGCTGGTACGGGGTCAGGTGGGGGGCAGGACCTCCACCGCTAGCAGGCAGGTGTCGTCCGCCAGTTGGTCTTCCTCGTACCAGGTCATCAGGGAGTCCAGGGTGGCGCGGGCGCCGAGGCCCGCGCAGGTGGACAGGCGGTGGCGGAGTTGCGCGATGCTGTCCGTGATGTCCTCGCCCCGGCGCTCGACGAGGCCGTCCGTGTAGAGGAGGACGAGGTCGCCCGTGGTCAGCGGCAGGTCGGCGGTCTCGTAGCGGCCCCCCGGCAGCATGCCCAGGAGCGGGCCGCGGTGCGAGGTGTCCAGCACGGTGGCTTCGGTGCCACGGAGCAGGAGGGGCGGGGGGTGGCCGGCGCAGGCCCAGGTGAGGCGGCGCTCGGCGTCGATGTGTCCGATGACGGCGGTCGCCGTCTGCGCCGACGGGTCGGCGCAGAGCAGTTCGTTGAGCCAGGTGGTCAGGTCCGCGGCGTCCGTGCCCGGCGCGTGGGCGAGGCCGGCGAGGGCGTGGCGCTGCTGCGCCATCCGGGCGACGGCTCCCAGGCCGTGGCCGCAGGCGTCGCCGACGGCGAGCAGGATCCGGCCGTCCGGCAGGGCCCGGCACTTGTACCAGTCGCCGCCGATCGCGGCGTGCGGTTCCGCGGGCAGGTAGGCCGCGGCCACCGCGTACCCCAGGCCGGCGAGCTCCGTCGAGTGGGTCGGCAGGAGCGCCTCCCGCAAGGCGGAGGCCACGCGGCGTTCGGCGGCGACCTGCTGGCGGAGCCGTTCGCCTTCGCGGCGGGTCTGCGCGAGCCGGGTGCGGGAGCGGACCTGCGTGGTGAGGTCGCGTGCGATGAGGTGGAACGCCCAGGGCACGGAGTCCTCGTCGATCACCGGCCGGCCGAGGACGTGCAGCGTACGGATGTCGCCGCGCACGTTGAAGCGGATGTCCTGGCCCGGTGGCTCCTCGCCGTCGAACAGGGCCCGCAGCAGTCGTCCGAACGCGGGGACGTCACCGGGCGGCACGGTGTCGCACAGGTCGGTGAGCGTCATCGGGCGGCCGGGTTCGGTACGGAAGATCGCCGCGAGGCCGTCGGACCAGGTCGCGGCGCCGGACAGCAGGTCGAAGTAGGCCCAGCCCATGCCGGCGATGTGCTGCGCCTCCAGGGACAGCACTTCGGTGGGCTGGTGCGCGGGGCGCCACGTGGCGAGGACCTGGCCGCAGCAGGAGGCGGCGTCGTAGAGCAGCTTCGTGCGGTGGAGCCCGTCGGGGCGCCATTCGGTGTAGTCGACGGGGTGGGCCTTGAGGGCGCGACCCGTACGCAGGACCTCGCGCAGGGCGTCGAGCAGGCCCGCGCCCTCGGCGCCTGGTCGTACGTCGCCGAGGCGTTCGCCGACGAGCCGGTCGGGGGCGTCGAGCCAGGCGGAGGAACGGACGTGGTTGCCCGCGCGGACGCGGAAGTCGACGGTGCGGCCGCGGTCGTCGGTGACGGGCGCGAGCAGGGCGGCCGACACCGGGATCGCGGGCAGGGTGGCGCAGACGCAGGCCCAGGGGTCGTGCCCCTGCGCCGCGTCGCCGCAGCCGTGGCCGCGTGCGTCGCTGCCGCCGCACGGGCACTCCCGGTCGGCGGTCGGCGCCCGGGGGTCCGGGGCGGGGGGCTCGCGGCGTACTCCGGCGCGCCGGGCCGCCGCGGTCCGTAGGGATGCCACCTCGCCGGCGATGAGCTGCTTCAGTCCCTCAGGGTCCTGGGGAACGGCCGGGCCCATGGCTCGCCTGCTTTCTCGGTGCGCAGCGGCTCCCCGCCATCGGCCGGCGGTGCGCGTACGCCCATGCTGCGCACGCCTCGCGCGCCCGCGCACCTCGGGGGCGGGGCCGGCAGGCCCGGCCGTCCGCCCCGCCGGGTCCGTACGCCGGGGGTGGCGGGGCCCCGGGTCAGGCGGCGAGCCAGGCCCTTCGGTGGCGGGCGACCGCGTACACGAGGTCGACCTGTTCAGGGGCGAGCCGTCCGGTGAGGGGACCGAGGGCGGCGACCTCCCTTTCCCGGTACACCCGGACCCGGGACCGGCCGGCCGCCCTCGGGATCTCCCGCGCCCCCACGAAGACGAGGACCGGCTCCACCTCCACGGGGAACGGGCAGTGCCGCTCCAGGACGCCACGGGCGAGCGCCGCCTCGGCCCGGCTCCGGGCCGGGTAGGGGTGCGCCGGCCCGTGGTCGACCTTGACCACGTCGTCGCCCACCCAGATCGACTTTCCGCCGAAGTTCTTGGTGTTGACGGTGAAGACCCCTCCCGGTCCGACGAGCAGGTGGTCGATGTCCCCGCCCCGGGTGAGGGGGATCGAGTGCAGGACCTTCCAGCCCTGGGACCTGAGGCGGTCGAGTTCGGCCCCGGCGATGCGCTCGCCGGCCAGTCCCTTGAACCAGGGGTCCCATTCGGTCTCGCGCCGCAGGAGCCGGTCCAGGGTGCGTCGGAAACGGCTCGGGCCCTTCGAGCGGAGCATCTCCTGTATGCCGGAGCCCGGCCGGTTGAGCGCGAGGTCGTCGGGCGCCCTCAGCGGCGGCAGGCTCCGGGTACCGGTGCGACCGCCGCGGGAGGCGGGCGCGGGTCGGGCGGGGGGCTGCGGGGCGGGGGCCGGCGGGGTGCGGGCCGGCGGGGCCAGGGGCGGCGGGGCGGGCTCGGGGCGGCGGGGATCGGCCGCGGGCTGCGGTGCGGGCGGCTCCGGGAGCTCCGCCAGGTGCCGTCCGAGCAGGGCGAGTGCCTCCTCGCGGTGTTCCTCGGCGAGGACCGTCACCCGGCCCGTCCGGCAGTCGGCCCAGGCGACGGCGGCGCCGTCCGGCAGGTTCACGTACAGCCGGTCGTGACCGGACCTGCGCCACCGAGACACCTTCAGTCGCCCCACACCGCCCCCTGACCCGTCGCGCCGCCCCGTCCATGGGAACAGTCGGACCGCGCCCCCACAAGATGCCCTGCTCGCGGGCCGGACAACCCGGGACCGGCGGCGGCCCGTTCCGTAGGAGACGTGCGGGCGTGGCCGCCGTGTTCCCGAAGTGCCCTGCGCGTGTGCGTGTTTCGTCGCCACCGTTCAAGCGGTACGGGCCGGGGGCGGGGTTCCGGTGGTCCGTACGAGGGGGTGGGGTGGGGTCTGTGGGATTCGGGGGGTGGGGTGCGGGTGGGGGCGTGCGTAGGGTGGTCGGCGAGGCCGCCTTGTGTCGTTGACCTGGCACTTTGCGGGTACGGAGCGCGTAGAGGATGGGGCGACGAGCATGCGTGAGCTGGCGGAGACGGCGCGGCAGTGGGTGTCCGAGGGGCGGGCCGGGTTCCTGGCGCGGCCGGTGACCGAGCAGGGGTTCGGGCCTCGGGATCCGTCCGGGGCGGTGCTCGTGGACGCGCGCGGGGAGTGCGTCGGGGCGCTGTACCGCGGGGTGTTCGACGCCGAACTCGTCGCCGAGGCGGGGGCGATGGCGCCGGGGCGCAGCGCCCGGGTGTGCGAGGTGTCGGTGGGCGCGGGCGAGGCCGTGGAGGCCCGGTTGACGTGCGGCGGGCAGGCCGAGGTGCTGCTCCAGCCGCTGACGGAGATCCCGGCCGAGTGGTGGGAGCTGCTCGGGACGGGCGCCGGCGTGGCCCTCGTGACGCGGCTGGACGAGAGCGCGGAGAACGCGGTGAGCCGGGTCGTACGGGTGGGCGGGACGCCGGCCGACGATGCCGAGCGGCGGGCCGGGGAGCTGCTGGGGACCCGGCGGCCGGGGCGTGACGCGCTGTACGGGGGGTCGGGGCTGGTGCTCGTCGAGGCGTACCCGTCCGCGCCGCACGTGGTGATCGGCGGGGGCGGGGAGCTCGCCGAGGTCATCGGGAAGCAGGCGGCGCTGCTGGGCTGGGAGTCGGTGACCGTGCACACCGCCGCCGAGGCGGCGAAGGTGCTCGGCGACCACCGGGACGCCGCCTGTCTGGTGCTGCTCAGTCACGAGCCGGACTTCGACGTGCCGACCCTGAAGACGGCCCTGACGCTCGGGATCCCGTACGTGGGCGCCCTCGGCTCGCGGCGGACGACCGCCCGGCGGCGGGAGGGGCTGATCGCGGCGGGGGTCGGTGAGGAGGGGCTGGCGCTGGTGCACGGCCCGATCGGTCTGGACCTCGGCGCCAAGACCCCGGCCGAGACGGCCCTGGCCATCTGTGCCGAGATCCTCGGCGTGCTGGGTGGGCGCGGCGCGCGGGGGCTGCGGGACTCCGACGGCCCGCTGCGCTGACCGGCCGCCGGGGCCTGCCGGCGGGTGGCGGTGGGGGTGCCGGGCGCCTGCCGCGGGCGTGCGGGGCGGGGGCTGCGGGCGGGCGGGACGGGGCTGCTCCGCTCGGCGGAGTTGGTTGGCCTGAGGGGCGGAGCCTGCCCGCCGCGGGGGCCTGGGCTGTGGGCGGCGGGGGACGCGTCACCCGTACGGCCCATGCTGCCCGCGCGGGCGGGGCAGGGGGTCCGGCGGGGCGGTCCGTACGCCGTCGGGGGTGTTGCGGGGCGTCGGGTCGGCGGAGACGTTCGCGGATTGCTCGCACCACCCGCGTGAATTCGGAACAAATGCGGGGAAAATAGGATGTATGAACACGAGCCTGAACACCCTCGCGCTGAACACGGCGCTGAGCGACATCGCATGGTTCCTGCTCGTCGGGATCATCGTGGTCGGCTTCCTGCTCGGCGGTTTCATCCTGGGCAAGCGGGTCCGGAACCAGGAACCGGCACCCCCCAGCGCCGAGAGCCAGCCGCACCTGCCCGAGGGCGGGGCGGTCTACGAGGTCCGTGAGGAACGGGAGTCCGTGGAGATCCCGGAAGGCGGCCTGCGACCGCACGAAATGCAGGGCTACGGCAACTTCGGCTCCACCACCCACAGCCACCAGGACGAGGCCCGCGCCGAGCGGGAGTCCGGGTACGGGCACGTCGAGGGTCCCCACCCGCACGTCCAGCCCGGCGCCCCGCCGGACTCCGGACGCGGCGCACACGCCTGACGTCCGCACGCCCGATGTCGCACGCCTGACGTCACACGCCTGACGTCGCAAGTCCGACGTCCCGCGCCCGACGTCCCGACCCCGCCCCGTCCTCCCCGTCCGTCCCGACCCCCGACGCCCCGCCCTCTGACCCGCGCCTCCCGCGCGGGTCAGAGGTCCGTCCGGAGCCGGAGCACCTCGGGGGGCGGGTGGCGGGCCGAGCTGTGGCGGACCTCGGCGGCCAGCGGCGGGTCGAGCGGGCGGTACGGCACCTCGCCGAGCCCGATGGCGGTGACCGTGCCCCCGGCCGGCGCGGTCCGGGCGCGGGCGGCGATCGCGGCCGCCAGTTCCGTACGCGGTCCGGCCGCCAGCGGGCTCGACACCAGCGGCGCCCCGTCCTCCTCCCCCGGCAGGACCAGTACCAGGGCCACCGGGCGGGCCGGGGTGCCGGTGTAGCCGACGGCCGCCGCGTCCCGTACGTCGGTGTGCCGGAGCTTGCGCCAGGCGCGTCGGCCGGCGGGGTACGCCTGGTCCAGCCGTTTGACGACCAGGCCCTCGATGCCGCTGGCCGGCAGGGTTTCGTACCAGGTCTGGGCCAGCTCCGGATCGGTGGTCATCGGCACCGGTTGGAGCGGCGGCCCGAGCGGGAGCAGCAGGTCGACGAGGAGGGCTCGACGGCGTTCGTACGGGCGGCCGCGCACGTCGAGCCCGGCCAGTTCCAGTACGTCGAAGGCCGCGTACGAGGCGGGCAGGCTCTGCGCGAGCACCGCGGCCCGGGCGGCCGTGGGGGCCGCCGCGCGGCGCTGGACGAGCGCGAAGTCGGTGCGGCCCGCGTGCCAGACGACGACCTCCCCGTCCAGGACGGTTCCGGCGGGCAGCAGGCGGGCGGCGGCTGCCAGATCGGGGAAGGCCGCGGTCACGTTCCGGCCGGATCGGGCCTGGAGCAGCACGCCCGCGGTCGTGCGCACGACGACCATGCGGTGCCCGTCGAACTTCGGCTCGTACGCGAGGCCCGCCCCGCGCGGCAGGGTCCGTACGGCGGCGGCGAGCGCGACCCGTACGGGTCCGGCGGGCGCCGTCACGGCAGCCTCCCGGCCTGCGCGGGATCGAGCAGTGGGGCGAGGAGGTCTCCGTCGAGGGCGAGCCGGGGCGGGATGTCGTCGGCGAGGAACACCAGGTCGGAGCCGGTCCGGCAGGCGGCGACCTCCTCCCAGGAGACGGGCGCCGAGACGGTCGGCAGCTCCCGGGCGCGCAGCGTGTAGGGGGCGGCCGTGGTCTTGGCGGCGGCGTTCTGGCTGTGGTCGACGAAGACCTTGCCGGGGCGCAGCGCCTTGGCCATCCGGTGCACCACCAGGTCGGGGAGGGCCCGTTCGGCCTCCTGCGCGAGGCCCTTGGCGTACGCGGACACCTGCTCGGAGGGGGTCGGCTCCAGGGCGACGGCCAGGTGGAGGCCCTTGGAGCCCGAGGTCTTGGCGTAGGCGTGCAGGCCGTCGGCGGCGAGGCGTTCGCGCAGCCAGAGGGCGGCGGCGCAGCACGCGACGACGTCGGCGGGGGGTCCGGGGTCCAGGTCGAGGACGATCCGGTCGGCGACGGCGGGCCGGTCGGCGCGCCACTGGGGGGTGTGGAGCTCGACGACCAGGTTGGCCGCCCACATGAGGGTGGGCAGGTCGTCGACGATCACCTGTTCGGCGGATTCGTCCTCGGAGCGCGGGACGCGGGCGGTGCGCACCCAGTCGGGTGTGCCGGGCGGCGGGTTCTTCGTGAAGAACCGCTGTCCGTCGGGACCGTCGGGATAGCGCAGGAAGGAGACGGGACGGTCGCGGACGTGCGGAAGGAGGGAGTCCGCGACGGTGGCGTAGTAGTGCAGCACCTCGCCCTTGGTGAACCCGGTCCGCGGGTACAGGACCTTGTCCAGGTTGCTGAGCGCGATGCGACGCCCCTCCACCATGGTGATCGGCGTCATACGATGAGATTGCCACGAATCAGGAGGAACCGTGCGATCCATTTGGAACGGGGCCATCTCCTTCGGCCTGGTCAGCATCCCGATCAAGCTCGTGAACGCGACCGAGAGCCATTCGATCTCCTTCCGTCAGATCCACCTCGCCGACGGCGGGCGGATCCGCTACCGCAAGGTGTGCGAGCTGGACGGCGAGGAGGTGTCGGGCGGCGACATCGGCAAGGGGTACGAGGAGGCGGACGGGGCGATCATCCCGATCACCGACGAGGACCTGGCGCAGTTGCCGATCGCGACCGCGCGGACGATCGAGATCATGTCGTTCGTCCCGGCGGAGGAGATCGATCCGTTGCAGATGGACGCCGCGTACTACCTCGCGGCGAACGGGCCGACGGCCGCGAAGCCGTACACGCTGCTGCGGGAGGCGCTGAAGCGGAGCCGGAAGGTGGCGATCGCCAAGTACGCGCTGCGGGGGCGGGAGCGGCTCGGCATGCTGCGGGTCGTCGACGACGTGATCGCGATGCACGGTCTGCTGTGGCCGGACGAGATCCGGGTCCCGGAGGGGGTTGCTCCGGAGGCGGACGTCTCGGTACGGGAGGCCGAACTCGACCTGGCGGACGCGTTGATGGCGACGCTCGGGGAGGTGGAGATGGCCTCGCTGCACGACGACTACCGGGAGGCCGTCGAGGCGATGATCGCGGCGAAGGCGGGCGGGGCGTTCGAGCCGTCGGAGGCGAGGGCGGAGCCGGCCGGAGGCCAGGTGATCGACCTGATGGCGGCGCTGGAGAAGAGCGTACGGGCGGCCAAGGCCTCGCGCGGCGAGGGGGGCTCCGCCGGTACGGGCGCGGGGTCGGAGTCGAGGTCGGAGTCGCGGTCGGAGTCGGACGACGGGGCCGGCGTCGGGCAGGTCCCGGCCGAGGTGACGCCGATCCGGCGGCGGGCGGCCGCGGCGCCGAAGGCGGTCGGCGGGAAGAAGTCGGCGGCGGGGGCGGGTGGGGCCGCCCGGAGCACGAAGACGGCGAGGTCGGTGAAGACGACCTCGGGAGCCGCCAAGACAGCCGGGTCCGCGAAGGCTTCGGGGACGGGCGGGGGGTCCAAGTCGACGGCGAAGAAGGCCACTTCGGCGGCGGGGAAGAAGACGGCGGCGAAGAAGACCACCGCCGCCACGACCGCGAAGGCCTCGTCCCGGACGGCCGCCAAGGCCACCACGAAGAGCAGCGGAACCGCGAAGGCCGGCACGCAGCAGGCTTCCCCCGCCCGCAAGAAGGCCTCGGCCTGACGCGGGTGGGCGGGGGCGGGCGGGGCCGCCCGGCGGGCCTCGGCCGGGTCGGGCGGTCGGCCGGTCCGCGTACGTCACCCGCGGCGGGGGCCGCGACGCTGAAGGCTGCCGCGCGGGTTTCGGCCGGGTCGGGCGGTCGGCCGGTCCGCGTACGTCACCCGCGGCGGGGGCCGCGAGCCTGAAGGCTGCCGCGCGGGTTTCGGCCGGGTCGGGCGGTCGGCCGGTCCGCGTACGTCACCGGCGGCGGGGGCCGCGCCAGGTGCTGAGGTCGCGGCCGAGGGTGAAGAGGGCTTCGACGTCCGGGAGTTTGAGGGTGACGGGGGCCGCCGCGAGGGCGCCGGCGGCGGTCGGGAGTTGGAGGACGCGGATGTCGCGCGGCGTCGGGGCCACCTCCAGGCGGGAGGCGTCCGCCACGACGAGGGCCGGGACGACCGGCACGGACAGGACCCGGGCCGCGCGGCCGGCCGCGTCGCGTATCCACCGGGGATCCGGGCGGGGTTCGGAGCGGCCCACCGCGAGCAGCAGGTCACCGATGTGCACGCGCTGTCGGCGCCCCGCGACCGACAGGATCGCGAACACCCCCGGCGGGCCGATGAGCAGGTGGTCCAGCAGGCCGAGCCCCGGTATCGGAACGTCGTGCACGGCCCGCCAGTCCGCCGCCTCCAGCGCCTCCAGCTCCGCGCCGGTCCGTTGCCGCAGCTGGAGGTCCTGACGCACCCGGTGCCGGGCCCGGCTGCCCGGCGAGCCGTACGTCAGCTCGCCGATCAGGGTCTCCCCCGGGCGGTTCGGGGCCAGGTCCTCGTCCGGGGCGAGCACCAGGCGGCGCAACTCGGCGGTGGTGGGTACCGGGGGCGGGCCCAGTGTCCAGTCGCCGGTCAGGTACGGGCCCAACGCCGCCAGTACCGCCTCGCGTTGGTCGTCCGACAGCAGGCTGACCCGGTTGGGTTGGCGGTCGTACCAGGCCACCGCCCGGCCGTCCGGCCCGTTGACGTACAGCCGGCCGCGGCCGGGCCGGCCGCTCGGCAGCACTCGCAGTCCCCGCATCGTCCTCACCCCCGCCTTCCATGGGAGCAGGCGACGGGCCGCGGGGCAATCCCTCGGCTGTGTAACGACTCCGTCGGGACGCTGCAGCCTCGCTGTTACAAGAACACCGGCGTACCGCAACGGCCGCCGGCTACTTTGAGGTTCCCCGGACCCGCCGTACCGGCCGGATCCGATCTGCCCCGAAGGAATTCCGTGAACTCCGCCCGCCGCCGCACCCTCGTCCGCGTCGCCGTCGGGACCGCGTGCGCCGTCGGCCTGCCGGCCCTGACCTGCGTCGCCGCGGCCGCGGACCCGTTCGCCGACGCGGCGCCGGCCGCGTCCTCGACGCAGCGGACGCCGGTCAAGAGCGTCGCCCTGGCGGACGGCCGGTCGATCGCCCGGGTGTACCGGCTGGGGCCGGACGCGTACCAGGCCGACATCCTGCGCGCCGGGGTCACCGTCGCCACCTTGACCAGCCGGGACGGATTCACCGGCTTCGTCAGCACCGGCGAGCTGCACGCCTCGCTGCGGCCCGACGGCGGGCTCACCACCTGGGTCGGCGATACCCGTCCCGGCGACGACGCCCGCGCGGTGGACGCCGCCGGGCACAAGACCGGGACCCGTAGCGGGCACGTGGTCCCCGCGTCGTCGCAGCGCGCGGGCGGGGCAGACGGGGCCGGTACGGGCGGGGCCGCCGGTACGGCCGAGGCGCTGCGGCTGAACACCCTGGCCGACGGGCCCGGCGAGGGCATGCTGCTGCTGGCCGCGGGCGGCGGGATCGCGGCCGTCGGCGCGGCGGGGCTGGGTTTCGCGATGCTGCGGCGGGGGCGGTCGGGGGGCTGACGGCCCGGGGAGGCTCCCGAGGCGGGTGCCGGGTCGCGTTCCGGCTTCCGTCCCGGTTCCGGGCCGGCTCCCCGGTGGGGCGTCGGTCGGGGGGTCGGGTGTCGATCCGGGGGTCGGGACGATCGACAAATGGGGCGTACCTCTGCATAAGGTGGCGGGGCATCGTCCGCCGTCGCCTTGTGAGAGGAGCCCCTGCCGCCGTGGCCGTTCCCGAGACCCCGGGCCGCTCGCGCACGCCGCGCACGCCGCGCACGCCGCTTCGCGGGGGCCGTTCGCTGCTCCTGGCGGCGCTCCTGCTGCCGTTGGCGGCGGGGTGCGGTGACACCGGCGGGCTGGTGCAAGCCGGGCCGACCCCGACGGCGAGCGGGCCCGTACACCTGTGGCCGGAGCGCAAGGGGGCCGACGTACCGCCGGCCGATCCGGGGGGCGCGCCGCCGGAGTACGTACCGGGGCTGGCGCCGGTCGCCGACCAGGACGTCCACGCCGTCGATCCGGTGGCCCTCGTCCAGGCCGAGCTGCGGGCGTACCCGAACAAGTCCGTCGGCCCCGACGGCATGTACCCGCAGACCGCCGCCGCGGTGCTGGCCTGCGGGACGGCGGGGGCGGACCCGGCGAAGTGCCCGGTGCTGGCGCCGTACTACCGGGACCTGACGGGGAACGGCAAGGACGAGCTCGTGATCGGCATCGAGTTCCCCGACCGGATGATGTCCGTACGGGTGTACACCGCCGATCCGGACGGCCGGCTCAACCGGATCATGGCGACCACGGAGACCGTCGTGGCCGTGGAACTGGCCGGTCGGGACGTCATCCTGCGGGTGCCCAGCGGGAACCCCGGGTACGAGCTGATCACCGCGTGGTCGTGGGACGAGAGGCAGCGGTCGATGCTGCCGACGCGGGAGCAGATCGTACGGGTGCCGGCGAAGCCGTCGGGGTCGGCCGGGCCGGCCGGGCCTTCGCGGGCGGGGGCGGGGGGTCGGTGAGGGTGCGGCTGCCCGCGTGGACGGCCACGCTGACCTGGAAGTCGGCGTGCTTCATCGTGGTGATGTGCTGCTCGCTGGCGGCGGTGCTGGGCGTGCTGGTGCACGTCGAGGTGACGCGCCAGACGGTGGCGACGGCGCGGGACAAGGCCCTCGGCAAGCTGCACGACGCCTCGCGGGCGTACGAGGCCGGCGAGGTCCTGCCGCCGGAGTCCGGGCTGGATCCGGTGGGGCTGCCGCCGGAGCTGCGGGAGCTCGCGCTGAGCGGCCGTCGGGGGACGCTGGTTGCCGACTACGAGGGGCGGGCCGTGATGTGGGGCGCCGCCCCGGCCGACGGGCGGGCGTTGGCCGCCGCGGTCGACTACAGCCAGAGCGCGCGGACGATCAGCGGGCTGGACAACGCGATCATCGGCTCGTCGGCGCTGGCGCTCGGGGGGACGCTGCTGGTGGGGGCGTTCGCGGTGACGCGGGTGACGCGGCGGCTGCACCAGACGGCGACGGTCGCGCGGCGCATCAGCCACGGCGACCTGGACGCGCGGGTCGACGACCCGCGCACGAAGGATCCCGGGCGGCGGCAGGACGAGGTGTCGACGGTGGCCGGGGCGTTGGACACGATGGCGGGCACGCTGCAGGACAAGTTGCTGCGGGAGCAGCGGTTCACGGCGGACGTCGCGCACGAGTTGCGGACGCCGTTGACGGGGTTGCAGGCGGCGTCCGAGTTGCTGCCGGAGGGGCGGCCGACGGAGTTGGTGCGGGAGCGGGTGCGGACGATGCGGCAGCTGACGGAGGACTTGCTGGAGATCTCGCGGCTGGACTCGCGGAGCGAGGTCGTGGAGACGGACCTGCACCAGTTGGAGCGGTTGGTACGGAGGGTGGTTCGGGGGGCGGTGGGGGTGGGGGTGACGGAGGTGGTGGTGCGGTGTGATGTGCACGTCGAGACGGATCGGCGGCGGTTGGAGCGGGTGCTCGGGAATCTGGTCGTGAACGCGCACAAGCACGGGCGGGGGCCCGTGGTGGTGACGGTGGACGGGCCGGTGGTGACGGTACGGGACCACGGGGACGGGTACCCGCAGTACCTGCTGGACGGGGGGCCGCAGCGGTTCCGGAGCGGGGGGCGGGGGCACGGGCTGGGGCTGACGATCGCGGCGGGGCAGGCGGAGGCGATCGGGGCGCGGTTGGTGTTCCGGCGGGCGGAGGGGGGTGGGGCGGAGGCGGTGCTGACGTTGCCGTTGCCCTGACCGGGCGGGGGGGGTGGGGGCTGCGGGTGAGGGCTGCGGGTGGGGGCTGCGGGTGGGGTCGGGGGGGGGGGCGGGGGGGGGGGGGGGGGGGGGGGGGGGGGGGGGGGGGGGGGGCGCGGCGCCGGCGGCGGGGGGGGGGGGCCGCGCGGCC